>NZ_BCSM01000006.1 GCF_001570865.1 Rothia kristinae NBRC 15354 | reverse complement strand
GGCGCTTCTGGGAGTCCCGGCATCCCAGCAGACGCTGCATCGGGATCAGCCGCGTCGTCACCTGCACGCGCACCCAATCCACGACCTCGGGGGACTAGTGCCCGGCGGTAAGCTACTCGAGCTCGTGCGTCAGCGTGGATCGCGCCCTCACCCAGGTCAAGACAGGCGAGTGCCACATAGGCTCATTATCGGTCACCCCGGGCAGGTGGGACGGCTGGAGACCGACCCCTCTGCTGCGCATCGCGTATCCGCTGGATGCCCTGTTGACGGAGGTGGCCAGAAGTTCCCACCAGATGCAGGGGAAACTGGCGAGATGCTGGCGGTGTCATGAGCCAGGCTCCAACGAGCTGAAGGCCGAACAGATCGTCGCCGCGCTCCACCAGATCGGGATGATGACCTCAGATGCGTTGAGCAGGTGCGGGCCCTCGAACGCAGTCGCACCGTCCCAGAGCACGGGAAAGCCCCCGCTCCACCGGCCCGTGAGGGCGGGGGAGCGGGGGCTTTCCGGCGTCGAGGGCTCAGACCCCGTAGTACATCTGGAACTCCAGCGGGTGGGGAACCTGGGTGAGCGGCTTGAGCTCGTTCTCCCGCTTGTACTCGATCCAGGTGGAGATCAGGTCCTCGGTGAACACGTCCCCCTCCAGCAGGAAGTCGTGGTCCGCCTCGAGGGCGTCCAGGGCCTCCTCCAGGGAGCCCGGGGCCTTCTTGATGTCCTTGGCCTCCTCCGGGGGCAGCTCGTAGAGGTCCTTGTCGATGGGCTCCGGCGGCTCGATCCGGTTGCGGATCCCGTCCAGCCCGGCCATCAGCTGCGCGGCGAAGGCCAGGTACGGGTTGCAGGAGGGGTCCGGGGCGCGGAACTCCAGGCGCTTAGCCTTGGGGTTGGAGCCGGTGATCGGGATGCGGATGCCCGCGGAGCGGTTGCCCTGCGAGTAGACCATGTTCACCGGGGCCTCGAAGCCCTTGACCAGGCGCTTGTAGGAGTTCACCGTCGGGTTGGTGAAGGCCAGCACGGCCGAGGAGTGCTCCAGCAGGCCGCCGATGTACCAGCGGGCGGTGTCGGAGAGGTTGGCGTAGCCGCGCTCGTCGAAGAACAGCGGCTCCCCGCCCTTCCACAGCGACTGGTGGCAGTGCATCCCGGAGCCGTTGTCGCCGAAGACCGGCTTGGGCATGAAGGTCGCGGACTTCCCGAAGGCGTCCGCGGTGTTCTTGACCACGTACTTGAACTTCATCAGGTCATCCGCGGCCAGGGTCAGCGTGGAGAACCTGTAGTTGATCTCCGCCTGCCCGGGGGCGCCGACCTCGTGGTGGGCACGCTCCACCTCCAGGCCGACCTCGTCCAGGGCCACGGAGATCGCATCGCGCAGATCCCCCTGCTTGTCCACCGGGGCCACGGGGAAGTACCCGCCCTTGGTGAGGGTCTTGTTGCCGAGGTTCCCGCCCTCCTCCTCGCGCCCGGAGTTCCACGGGGCCTCGTCGGAGTCCACGCGGTAGAAGGTGTGCTGCGGGGTGACCTGGAAGCGCACATCCTCGAAGATGAAGAACTCGGCCTCGGAGGCGAAGTTCGCGGTGTCCGCGATCCCGGTGGACCTCATGTAGGCCTCGGCCCGCTCGGCCACGCCGCGGGGGTCGCGGTGGTAGGGATCGCCGGTGCGCGGGTTGACGATGGAGCAGGAGACCACGAGGGTCTTCTCCACCCGGAAGGGATCCACGAAGGCGGTCTTCGGGTCCGGGATCAGCTGCATGTCCGACTCGGCGATGCCCTGGAAGCCGCGGATCGAGGAGCCGTCGAACAGCTGCCCGTTGACGAAGAAGTCGTCGTCCACGGCCTTGGCGGGGAGGTTGAAGTGCTGCTGCACGCCGGGCAGGTCGGTGAAGCGGATGTCGACGAACACGACATCCTCTTCCTTCAGATAGTCCAGCACTTCCTGGCCGTTCTGGAACATGGTCGGGGCTCTCCTTCGGGTAGCTTGCGGCGACCGCGCGGCGATCCCGGAAGCGGCTTCCGGGCCGTGCGCCGCGGTGCGGGTGGCCCCAACCTAGGGTGACGACGTTGCCCCGCCGTATCCCGAGTGTTTCCCCGCGGTAACGCGGGCCCGGGGCGAGGCGGCGACGCGGGTCGGCGGCCGGCCTGTGGCTCCCACCCTACCGCGGGGGACCCCCGGCCTCCGGGAGGCGGCGGCTCTCGGCTATCCTGGGCCATCATGGCTATCCCCGATCCCCCCACCTCCGAGCACGACGCCGCGGCCCCGGACTGGCCGGGTCAGCGCCTGGGCCGTCCCGCGGCGGGCCCGGGCTCCGTGGCGCGCTTCCCCCGGCGCCTGCTGGCCCTGGCCCTGGACTGGTATCTGTGCTTCGGGATCTGCTGGCTGGCCGTGGGCACGGTGCAGGGCTGGGCCGGGATCTGGCCGCTGGTGGTCTTCCTCGCCTACCAGAGCCTGCTGGTGGGGATGTGGGGCCACACCCTGGGCCACCTGCTGTGCGGGATGCAGGTGCAGACCCTGCGCGGGACCCCCGCCGGATTCGGCCGGGCCGCGCTGCGGGCCCTGCTGGTCACCCTGGTGATCCCCGCCGTCGTCATGGATGAAGACCAGCGCGGGCTGCAGGATCGCCTCAACGACACCGTGCTGGTGCGCATCCGCTGAGGATCCCCTGCGGCGAGCCCACGGACGGTGAGCCCACCGCCCGTGAGGGCGCCCCCGATGACGCCGGCGGCCCGGTCTCCACCCCTCGGGGAGGGGAGGTGGAGACCGGGCCGCTCAGGTCGATGCGGTCGCAGGGCGCCTTCAGCGCATCATCTTCCGATCCGGGCGGGCCCGCATGGGGTCCACGCCCTTGGGCACCGGCAGGGACCGGTTCAGGGAGGACAGGCGCTTGGAGACCTCGTGGACCTCCTGCTGGGTCAGCTTCTTGGGCAGGGCGCGCACCGTCTTGCTCACGCGCTTCAGGGCCACCTGCCCCTCGCCGTCGCCGGTGTTGACCACGTGCACGGGGACGTTGGGGGCCAGCCGGTGCAGCCTCTTGCGCTCCTGACCCACCAGGGAGCGCACCCGCTGGGTCGGACCTTCGGTGACCAGCACGACGCCGGGTCGTCCCAGGGCCCGGAACACCAGGTCCTGGGTGCGCGGGTTGAAGGCCACCGGCTGCTCCTCGATGATCCAGCCGCGCCCCAGGTCCTGCAGCGTGGCGCCGGCCGCGCCGGGCTGGCCCTCCACCTGGGCGTAGGCAGCGCGCCGGGCCCGCCGGGAGAGGATGATGACGGCGACCAGCACCGCGACGGGGATGCCGATGATCAGCCAGGTGATCCAGTTGTGCAGCAGGACGCCGATGAGCAGGAACACCAGGAGGGTCGCCAGGGCGGACAGCAGCAGGATCCAGGTGATGTTGGGATCCGACTTCTTGGTCATCCCGTAGACCTGCTTCATCTGGGAGAACCAGCCGGGCCCCTTGTTCTGCTTCCGCTGCCGCTTCTGCTCACGCCGCTCCTCGCGGGTGGGCGCGGGCTTCCTGTTCGACGACGTCGACGCCAAGTCCATACCTCGCTAGCACTGCTGATGATGGGTGTCCGCCTCCGCCCCGGCGGCCGCAGCGCGATCCCGGGAGCGGAAGGGAACGGAGAAAGACGGGGTCCAGTCTACGCGAGGCTCTTCAGCAGGGAGGACGCCTCCTGCCGGGCGCTGCCTTCGTCGGCGATGTGGGCCAGGTGCTCCGGGATCTCCCGCCCCATCTTGCGCATGGCCCGCGCCCACAGGCGCCCGGCCCGGTAGGAGGAGCGCACCATGGGTCCGGCCATGACCCCCAGGAAGCCGATCTCCTCGGCCGCCTCGGACAGCTGCACGAACTCCTCGGGCTTGACCCACCGGTCGATCGGGTGGAACAGCGGAGACGGACGCAGGTACTGGGTGAGGGTGATGATGTCGCAGCCGGCGTCGTGCAGATCGCACAGCGCCTCGTAGATCTCCTCGTTGGTCTCGCCCATCCCGAGGATCAGGTTGGACTTGGTGACCAGCCCGCGCTCCTTGCCGTAGGAGATCACGTCCAGGGATCCCTCGTAGGAGAAGGCGGGGCGGATCTTCTTGAAGATCCTCGGGACGGTCTCGACGTTGTGCGCGAAGACCTCCGGTTCGGCGTCGGCCACCAGCTTCAGCCGCTCGTGCTTGTCCTGGAAGTCGGGGATGAGGATCTCCACGCCGGTGTTCGGGTTCTGCTCGTGCACGGCCTCGATGACCCGCCCGTAGTGCGCGGCCGAGCCGTCGTCCAGGTCATCCCGGGCCACACCCGTGATCGTGGCGTAGCGCAGATCCATCTGCCGGATGGAGCGGGCCACCTTCATCGGCTCCAGCGGGTCCAGGGCGGAGGGCCGCCCGGTCATGATGTCGCAGAAGTCGCAGCGTCGGGTGCAGGTGTCCCCGGCGATCAGGAACGTGGCCTCCCGGTCCTCCCAGCACTCGTAGATGTTGGGGCAGCCGGCCTCCTCGCACACGGTGTGCAGGCCCTGGCTGTGGGTCAGCTGCTTCAGCTCCTGGTACTCCGGGCCCATCACGGCCCGGTTCTTCATCCAGCTGGGCTTCTTCTCGATGGGCGTCTCGGCGTTCTTGCGCTCGACGCGGCGCAGCCTGCGGTCCTTGTCCGCGGCGCGTCCGGAGCGGGCCTGCACGCTCAGCAGCCGACGGCCTTCGGGGGCGATGGTCATGGGTGCTCCTCCTGCGGGGGCGGGTGGGCCGCACGGGCCCGACGACGATGGCGGGGCCTCAGGCGGCCGTGGTGGGGCGGGCGGGTTCGAAGGATGCTGCCAGCAGGTCGGCCCGGCGACGCAATGCGTCCTCCACCGTGTCAACGATGTCCTCGGGGGTGATATTCCGCCCGGTGACCCGGCTGATGGTGGTGACCCCGGCGTCGCTGATCCCGCACGGGACGAAGGTGTCGAAGGCATCGAGGCTGTTGCTGCAGTTGATCGCGAAGCCGTGCATCGCGGTGCCGCGGGCCACGCGCAGCCCGATCGCGGCGATCTTCCGGTCCGGGGCGGTGCCCTCGCCGCGGATCCACACCCCGGAGCGGCCCTCCACCTGCTCGCCGTGCACGCCCAGGGAAGCCAGGACCTCGATGATGGCCTCCTCCAGGATCCGGACATAGCGCACCACGTCCAGCGGCTCCGGCAGCTTCACGATGGGGTAGCCGATGAGCATGCCGGGTCCGTGCCAGGTGATCTTGCCGCCGCGGTCGATGGGCACCACCTCGGTGCCGTCGCGCGGATACTCCTCGGGCAGGGCGCGCTTGCCCGCGGTGTAGACCGGGGGGTGCTCCAGCAGCAGCACGGTGTTCTGGCGGCGCCCGGAGGCGACCTCCTCGTGCAGCCGCTCCTGCAGGGCCAGGGCCTGTCGGTAGTCCACGAGGTCCGGGGCGAAGCCGACCCGCCGCATCTCAAGTGCCATGCCGTCCAGCGTACTCCCGGCCCGCACGCGCCCCAACCGGAGTCGAGTCCGGGACCCTGCGATCGGGGGCAGCCTGTGGACAACGCCGTCGTCGGCGGCTTGCGGCCGGTAGAACTGGGCCCATGAGACCCCAGGACTCCGACGCCACCCCCTCCGCCCGACGACTGCGCGCGCTGCTCGACCCCTCCGCCGGCCCCGGCCACCCGGAACCGCCGCCACCGACCCCGCAGGCCCCGGCGGTCCCGCAGGCCTCATCTGCAGCGGCGTCACCCGCACGGGAGTCATCCGGGCCGCGCGGGCCCGTGCTGCCCGAGGTCCAGGCGCCGGGTGCCCCGCCTCCGGAGGACGATCCCGAGCCGGGGGAGTCCGCGGGAAGGGGTGGCGACTACGAGCTGGTCACCCGGCTGCGTCGGGAGGAATCCTCCGTGCTCTGGTACGCCCGGTGCACGGCGGAAGGGGACGACCCCGCCGCACCGGATCCGCGCACCCGCATCGGGGAAGCCGCCGCCGCGCGCGGGCCCGTGCGCGCCCTGGAGCGCGGGTACCTCGACGCCGCCCGACGCCGCCTGGCCCGCGAGCGCATGGTGCGGGTGTACCTCCCTCCGGAGGGCGCAGCGGCCCAGGAGCAGCTGATCCGCAGCGCGACGCGGTGGGCCGAGCAGGTCAGCGCCCGGGCCCCGGGCCTGCGCCACCCGCACCTGCTGCACGTGTACGGCGCCGATGCCGCAGACCCCCTGTCCCCGCTGCTGATCAGCGAGTTCCCGGAGGGAGGCGGGCTCGCGGAGGTCCTCGCGGCCAGGGAGCGGATCAGCCCCGCCGAGTGCGCCGGCGTCGTGGCCCACCTGTGCCGGGCGCTGTCCTGGCTGCACGCCCAGGACCTCGTGCACGGCGGCCTGGACGCGGGGGCGGTGTTCTTCACCCGCAGCTCCCAGACGCTCCTGCGCCCGCCCCTGCCCGATCCGTGGCGGGAGGCCGAGGAAGGTCTCGAGCCTGCGGAGGACGTGTGGGCCCTCGCCGAGCTGGCGTGGCTGATGCTCACCGGCCGGCCGCCGGGGCCCGAGGCCCAGCGGGCGCCGCTGCCCCTGATGTGCCCCGGAATCGGCTCCCAGGTGGTGGCGGTCCTGGAGGAGGCCCTGGACCCGGATCCGCAGCGGCGCCCGCGCGTGCAGGAGATCGTGCAGGTCTTCCGCGGCGCCCTGCAGGCCGAGCCCGTGGATCTGCACGCCTCCGTGCGGGAGGAGTTCGCCGGGCGCCTGCCCCGCCAGCGGGAGGGGCATCCCGGCGGGGCCGGGCCTCGCCGGGCAGGCCCGGGATCGGGCGAGCAGGTCGAGGAGGCGGAGCAGTCCCGGGACCGGCTGGTCTACGACGTCGAGGATCCGGGCACGCGCAAGCTGCGCCGCACCGGGCGATCACGACGTCGCTCGGCCGCGGCGCTGCGCCTGTCGGCCCCGGCCCGGCGTCGGCGCGCCCTGGTGCTCGGCGCCGCGGGGCTGCTGGGTCTGTCCGCGCTCGCCGTCGGAGGCGGCCTGCTGCTGCGCGACGGGCAGGAGCAGGTGCAGCCGCTAGCCCAGGCGAGCGCGGAGACCGCCGATCCCGCGTCGACGGGCGGGGGCTCGGAGGGCGGCTCGGGCGCCTCGGAACACGCGGTGTCCTCCGCCGAGCCGCGGCGATCGGCGGAGGGGGAGTCGCCCGCGGCCGCCGAGGATCCCGCGGCGGCCCTGGGCGGGCTGCTCGCGGCCCGTGACGAAGCGCTGCGCTCCCGGGACGCCGCGCTGCTGGCGCGTTACGCGGTGCCCGACCAGGAGCTGGCCACCCAGGATGCGCAGCTGATCCGGCGGCTGCAGGAGACGGACACGGACTGGTCCGGTCTGCGCTCCACGGTCCAGGACCCCGAGCCGATCTCCCGCAGCGGATCCGAGGCGATCGTGCGCACGACGCTGCGGGTGCAGGGGTATCGGACCCAGGAACCCGCCCAGGCCGGGGAGGGGCGGGCGCGCGGAGACAAAGACGGCGCCGAACCCGATGAGCAGCGGATCGAGGTCCGGCTGCGCGCCGAGTCCGGCGCCTGGCGGATCGAGAGCGTGCGGGTCCTGTGACCGGCCCGCCGGATCCCGGGGGGGGGGCGTCAGTGCAGCAGCGTGGCCACGGCGATGTTGATCAGCGCGAGGCCGCCGACGGCGTGGGCCAGGCCGGTGGACACGGTCTCGCCCCGCTTGTCCTTGCGCTGGCCGATGTAGGCCAGGACGGTGATGACCAGGCCGAGGATCAGCTTGATGCCGATCCAGGTGTAGGAGTGGGAGCTGCCGCCGTGGGCCTCGCTGATGCCCACCATCGCCAGTCCCGTGATCAGCTGCAGCAGGGCGGCGTGGAACTGGCCGGGCAGGACCCGCGGGGTCCGCAGGTGGGCGACCCACAGGCCGAAGACCAGGGCCGCGCCGACGATGTGCAGGAAGAGTAGGAGTGACATGAGCACAGACATGCCTCCAGCATAGGCAGGCTCGGACGATCTTGGCGACATGGTGTCACCATGATGTCGTGCGGTTCACGCCCCCAGCTCCCCGGGTCCCGGACCAGTGGAGACGAAGGACGCCGGGCCGGCGACGACGCCGGGTGCCGGTGGAGACGGCGACGGTCCGCCGACCCCGCCGTGGGCGGGAGTCAGCGGGCCGTGGAGTCCGGGATCCGGGAGCCTCAGAGGCCGAGCTCGGCCTCGAACTGCCCCTCCTCGAGGCGCTTCTTCACGGTCGCCAGGAAGCGTCCGGCGTCCGCGCCGTCGACCAGCCGGTGATCGTAGGTCAGCGACAGGTAGCACATGTGGCGGATCGCGATCGAGTCGTTGCCGTCGGCGTCCGTGACGACCATGGGCCGCTTCACGATGGTGCCGGTGCCCAGGATGCCCACCTGCGGCTGGTTGATGATCGGGGTGTCGAACAGGGCCCCGAAGGAGCCGATGTTCGTGATCGTGAACGTGCCGCCGGAGAGCTCATCCGGGCCGATCGAGCCGTCCTTGGTGCGCGCCCCGACGTCGGCGATCTTCTTGGCCAGACCGGCCAGGTTCAGGTCGCCCGCGTTCGGGACCACCGGGACCAGCAGACCCCGCGGGGTGTCCACGGCGAAGGCGAGGTCCTCGGAGGCGTTGTAGGTGATCTCCTTCTTCTCCTCGTCGAAGGAGCCGTTGAGCACCGGGTGCTGCTGCAGCGCCTCGGCCACGGCCTTCGCGAAGAAGGGCAGGAAGGTCAGCTTGGCGCCCTCGCGGGCCTGGAAGTCCGCCTTGGCGCGGTTGCGCAGCATCGCCACCCGGGTCATATCCACCTCGGTGACCTGGGTCAGCTGCGCGGAGACCTCCAGGGACTCCTTCATCCGCTTGGCGATGACCTGGCGGATGCGCGGGGCCTTCTCCGTGGTGCCGCGCTTGGCCGACGGCTTCGGGGCCTGGGGCGGCTTCTCGGCGCGCGGGGCGGCCTGAGCCGGTGCGGAGGCGGGAGCGCTCTGCTCGGCGGAGGCGGGGCCCTGGCTCTTCTTCGCCTCGACCGCGGCCTGCACGTCCTGCTTGCGGATGCGACCGCCGACGCCGGTGCCCTCGATGGTGGACAGGTCGATGCCCTCCTGCTTGGCCAGCTTGCGCACCAGCGGAGTGACGTACGGGGTCCCGGAGGACTGTCCGGCGGCGGGGGTGGCAGCGGCCGGCTCCGGGGCCTTGCTCTGCTGCTTCGCGGAGCGCTGCTCGGCCCGGGCCGCGGAGGACTCCTGCTTCGGCTGCTCGGCCTCCTTCTTCTCCTCCTTCTGCTCGGCCGGGGCCTGCTGCTCGGGGGTGGGCTCCGGCTCGGCGGACCCCGCGGAGGCACCCTGCTCGCCGACCAGGGCGAGGACCTGGCCGACCTCGGCCTCCTCGTCCTCCTGGACCTTGATCTCCAGCAGCGTGCCGGCCACGGGGGAGGGGATCTCGGTGTCGACCTTGTCGGTGGAGACCTCCACCAGCGGCTCGTCCACCTCGACCGTCTCGCCGATCTCCTTGAGCCAGCGGGTCACGGTCCCCTCGGTCACGGACTCGCCCAGAGCCGGGAGGGTGACCTCCTGGGCCTCACCGGAGCCGCTGGAAGCGGAGGACGACTCCTCGTCCTTCTGCTCCTTCTCCTCGGCCGGGGTCTCGGGTTCGGATTCGTTCTCCTGCTGCGCGGAGTCATCAGACTCCTCGGCCGCGGCGGAGTCCTCGGCGGCGTCATCGTCGGAGGAGGAGGCGCCGGAGCCGTCGCCGATCTTCACCAGCGGGGCGCCGACCTCCACCTCCTCGTCCTCCTCCACGAGGATCTCCTCGATGACCCCGGCCACGGGGGAGGGGATCTCGGTGTCGACCTTGTCGGTGGAGACCTCCACCAGCGGCTCGTCGACCTCCACGGAGTCGCCGACGGCCTTGAGCCAGCGGGTCACGGTTCCCTCGGTCACGGATTCGCCGAGTGCGGGCAGTTCTACGGTTTCGGACATCGTCTTCCCGTTTCTCCTAGTGATTTGTGCCTGTGCGCGGGGTGGTGCGGTGGCTCAGCCGTGCAGCGGGTGCCCGGCCAGCATCATGGCCGCCTCGCCGAGGGACTCGTTCTGCGTCGGGTGGGCGTGGATGAGCTTGGCGACGTCTTTGGGGTAGGCCTCCCAGTTCACGATCAGCTGGGCCTCGCCGATCTGCTCGCCCATGCGCCGGCCCACGGCGTGCACGCCGATGATCGGGCCGTCCTTCTCCCGCACGAGCTTGACGATGCCGCCGGTCCCGAGGATCGAGGACTTGCCGTTGCCGGCGAGGTTGTACTCGGAGACCTCGATGTTCTCCTTGCCGAACTTCTCCTCGGCCTTGGGCTGGGTGTAGCCCACCGAGGCGATCTCCGGATCGCAGAAGGTGACCTTGGGGATGTCGATGTCCGCGACGACCACCGGGTTCAGCCCGGCGATCTCCTCGGCCAGGAAGATGCCCTGCTGGAAGCCGCGGTGGGCCAGCTGCAGACCCGGGACGATGTCCCCGGCGGCGTAGATGTTCCCCACGCCGGTGTGCAGGCGCTCGTCGGTGATGACGAAGCCGCGGTCCATCGTGATCCCGGCTTCCTCGTAGCCCATGTCCTTGGTGTTCGGACCGCGGCCCACGGCCACCAGCACGATGTCGGCGTCGAACTCCTTGCCGTCGGCCAGGGTCACCTTGGCGCCGTCGTCGTCCTGCTCGACCTTCTCGAAGAAGGTGCCGAGGTTGGACTTGATGCCGCGCTTCTTGAAGGAGCGCTCCACGACCTTGATGATCGCCGGATCCTCGTTGGGCACCAGGTGCGGCAGGCCCTCGATGATCGTGACGTCCACGCCCATCGAGTTCCACATGGAGGCGAACTCGGAGCCGATCACGCCGCCGCCGAGCACGATCGCGGACTTCGGCAGGTAGTCCAGCTCGAGGGCCTCGGTGGAGGTCATGATCCGACCTCCGATCTCCAGCCCCATGGTCTTGGACACCGAGCCGGAGGCCAGGATGATGTGCTCGCCGGTGTACTCGGTGCCGTCCACCTCGATGGTGCGCTCCCCGGTCAGGCGGCCCCAGCCGTTGATGACGGTGACCCCGCGCATCTTCAGCAGGCCCTGCAGGCCCTTGAACTTGCCGGCGATGATCTTGTCCTTGTAGTCCCGCACGGCGGCCATGTCGATGCCCTCGTAGGAGAGCTTGACGCCGTACTTCTCGGACTCGCGGGCCTCCTCGGCGACCTCCGCGGAGTGCAGGTACGCCTTGGTGGGGATGCAGCCCCAGTGCAGGCAGGTGCCGCCGACCTTGGAGCCCTCGATCAGACCGACGCTGAAGCCGAGCTGGACGGCGCGCAGGGCGGCGGCGTAGCCCGCGCTGCCTCCGCCGAGGATGAGAATGTCGAAAGCTTTGGGCGAATCGGCCACGTGGACGCTCCTCGAGTGTGGATCGGACCTCCATCGGTCCGCGACGTGTGGGTCAGTCACCACCTACCCTATAGTGCCGTCCGGCACCGCTCCACCTGCCGCGCCGCGTCCCGACGAAGCCCGACCCCCGACGGAGTCCGATCCCGGCGGCCCCCGAAACCGGAGGCGCCGCGGGACCGGTCGAGACCGACCCCGCGGCGCCACCGAGGAGGAGAGGGGCTCAGGCCCCCGCGATGCGCTCGGCCAGGGTGACTAGGGTGCGCACGGCCACCCCGGTGCCCTGCTTCGGGGTGAACCCGTACTCCGAGCCCTCGTTGAAGGACGGCCCGGCGATGTCCAGGTGGGCCCACGGGATCTGCTGCCCGTCGACCTCCCCGACGAAGCGCTGCAGGAACAGCCCGGCCGTGAGCATCCCGCCGGCCCGGCCCGCGCCGATGTTCTTCAGATCCGCCACGGGCGACTTCAGCCCGGCGCGCAGCTCCTCCGGCAGGGGCATCGGCCAAAACGGCTCGCCCGCCTCCGCACCGGCCTCGGCGACGGACTCGCGCAGGGACTCCTCGCCCATCACCGCCGCGTACCGCTCGCCCAGGGCCACCACCTGCGCCCCGGTCAGGGTGGCGACGTCGAGCAGGCAGTCCGGGGACTGCTCGGAGGCGTAGGCCAGCCCGTCGGCCATCACCAGGCGACCCTCGGCGTCGGTGTTGAGGACCTCCACCGTGGTGCCCCCGCGCATGACCAGCACGTCCTCCGGGCGGGTCGCCCCGCCGCCGGGCAGGTTCTCGGCCAGGCACAGGTACCCCGTGACCCGCAGGGGAAGGCGCAGCTCCGCCGCGGCGGCCACCGTGTTCAGCACGGCCGCGGCCCCGGCCATGTCCGACTTCATGGTCATCATGCCGGTGCCCGGCTTCAGGGACAGTCCGCCGGAATCGAAGGTGATGCCCTTGCCGACCAGGGCCATGTGCTGCCCGGCGTCCTCGGGACGGTAGTCCACGACCACCAGGCGCGGCGGGCGGTGGGAGCCGCGGCCCACGCCGAGGATCCCTCCGAAGCCGCCCTCGGCCAGGGCTTCCTCGTCCAGGACCTCGACCTCGACGTCGTCGATCCCGGCCACCCGCTCCAGGACCCGGCCGGCGAAGGAATCGGGGTACAGGTGGTTCGGGGCCTCGTTGACCAGGCGGCGGGTCGAATCCACGGCCTCGCCCAGGATCAGCGCCCGGGTCAGGACCGGCTCGGCCTCCTCGGCCTCCACCTCCGTGAGGATCACGACCTCGCCCACCGGGGTGCGCTGCCGATCCTCCTCGGAGGTCCGGTGCATCGGGTCCACGAAGGCCCCGAAGGCCGCCCCCTCGGCCAGGGCCCCGACCTCCGCGACGTCGCCCGCCGGCAGGTCCAGGGCCGCGCTGTCCATGCCGTGCAGCTGTCGGATCGCGGAGCCGGCCGCGTAGCGCAGGGCATCCAGGCGCGCCCGGCCCTCCTCGGGCAGCTCGCCCATGCCGACCAGCACCAGCACGTCGGCCCCGGTGGACTCGGCCCCCGGCAGGCGGCGGACCTCATCGCGGGCCCCGGTGATGCCGAGGTCCGCCAGGACGGCCTGCAGACCCTCCGCCGTCTCCTCCGGCAGGTGGTGCGGGGCCAGCCGGGCCCCCTGCCCCGAGGGCAGGACGCCGACGACGAGCGCCCGGACCTCGAGACCGTCGTCGGGGGCCGTGACGGACAGGGCCAGATCGTGGGATTCGGTCATGGAAGCTCTCCTTGCTCGGAAAACGGGGATGCAGTCAGCGCCGCCGCAAGCCGGTGCACTGCGCCGCGGCTCACCCGGAGGCGGGAAATACCGCGGGCGCCGGTACCGTTGCTACAGACACGGGACGTCGAGCCATCCGGCGGCGCCCCGCGGCGCGCACACCACAACCTTAGGCCCTCACCGGGCCGCAGGTGTCGGGCGGATCACCCCGAAAGGCCCTCTTCCGGTGGGCCGGAACGTGTTCCCCGCCCGGACGCGCCGGGATCTGGATCAGGCCGTGTCGCCGCTCATCGGGCCCTCTCACCCGTCGGGCCCGGGGGCACGTGAGGAAGGGGAATCGGCACCATGCACGAATCGCACAAGCTCTACCTGGGTCACGCGGGGCTGCTGGGCGATCCCCGGCTGAAGGGCCTGCCGCTGGTCGTGGCCATGACCGGCTACGCCGAGGCCGGGCAGGCTGCGCGCCAGGTGGGGGAGGAGATCCTGGAGACGCTGGATTCCCAGCAGGTCGCCGAATTCGACGTCGACCGGCTCTACGACTACCGTTCCCGGCGCCCCCGGGTGAAGTTCATCGAGGACCACTTCGAGGACTTCGACCTGCCGGAGCTGTCCCTGCGGGCCGTGACCGACGGGCTCGGACAGCCGTTCCTGCTGCTGTCCGGGCCCGAGCCGGACCTGCTGTGGCAGCGGTTCGCGCAGTCCGTCGTGGAGCTGGCCGAGACCCTCGACGTCTCTCTGGTGGCCTCCGTGTCTTCGATGCCCATGCCCGTGCCGCACACCCGACCGCTGCCGGTGACCGCGCACGGCAACCGGGAGGACCTGATCGCCGGGATCTCCCCGTGGAAGCCGATCGCCGAGCTCGGCGGCTCCGCGGCTCAGATGCTGGAGGTCGTCCTCGGCGAGCGGGGCTTCGACACGATCGGGTACACGGTGAACGTCCCGCAGTACCTCGCCGACGCCGAGCTGCCCCAGGCCGCGCTGATCGCCCTGGAGCACCTGGGGGCCGCGACGCACCTGAACCTTCCCACGGACCGACTGCGGGAATCCGGGCGCGAGGTCGAGCAGCAGATCGACGACCAGGTCAGCGGCTCCCCGGAGGTCCAGGCCATCGTCACCCACCTGGAGCAGCGCTACGACGAGCACGTCGGAGGCTCCGCCCAGCGGTCCCTGCTGGCGCGGGACGAATCCGAGATCCCCGACGCCGACGAGCTGGGCGCGACCATCGAGGCCTTCCTGGCCGAACAGGACGAAGACTCCTCGGAGGACTGAGCCCGAGGCTCTGGTGGCGCCGCAGCGGGGACGGGAGTTTCCCCAGGCGCACGATCTCCGGCGGGATCCGCCCGCCCATCCATAGGGACGCCGGAATCGCGCGGCCTCGCTCGGGGACGGGGTCTGGGCCCTCGGGCACCCTGGGGCCATGACGACATCCCCAGCCTCCGACCTGCCCCTCGACGCCGACCCCGGCACCCCGATCACCCGGGCCCAGGACGTGATCGCCCTGCTGCCCCTGCACTCCGGCCGCTGGCCGCAGGAGTGCCTCGCCCTGATCTTCTTCACCGACCAGCGCCTGGGCCCGTGCCTGACCCTGCCCCTGCCGGATCCCGACGAGGACATCGGCTCCTGGGCCGGGTGCCTGGAGCCCGTGCTGGAGCAGGTGCAGCGCAGCAGCGCCCCCGACGGGATGTTCACCGTGGCCTACACCCACCGCACGGCCCCGCTCGCGCCCGAGGCCCGGCGTCTCCTGGACACCGGGCGGCCTCCCGAGGCCGCCTCCTTCCTCGCCGAGACCGCGGTGCTGCTGGCCAGCATGCACGCGGTGGCCGCCGCGGGACTGCGCGGGGCCCGGCCCCGGGAGCTGCTGGTCATGGACCGGAGCGCAGGGCGCTGGGGGCGGCTGAGCGTGGGCAGCGCCGACGGGGAGTTCGCCCCGCTGCTGGCCCCGCCCGAGCACCGCGTGGGCGAGGCCTGCTGGCTGGTGGACGGCGGCGGGACCCTGGAGGACGTCCTCGCCTCCCCGGTGGCCGTCGCGGCGGCCGTCGGCGGTCATCCGCTGAGCGCCCGGTCCCCGGTCGGCGCGGTGCAGCCGCTGCCGGGCATTCCCGACCTGGAGGCCCTGTGCGGTCGGGACCGGGCCCGGGCCTGGCGCGACTCCTTCCGCAGCCGCTGCGCCGAGATCTTCCTGCGCTTGGCTGCCGATCACGATCCCGACACCGGATGCTGGCCGCCGACCCCGCAGGGGCCCCGGCGGGCGCCGGCCCTCGAGGAGCAGCGGCGCCTCGGCGACGCGCTGGATCGCATGGCCCGGCTGTGTCGAGCCCACCGCGTGCGGGCCGAAGAGCAGGGCTGGTCCCCGGACGCCGCCAGCCCCGAGGCCGCAGTCCTGAGCGCGAGTCTGGCCGAGGCCACCGCGCCGGAGGATGCCGCGGCCCTGGGCGCTCGCCTGCCGGGCATCTGCGGGGTGCTCACGATGCTCGCCGCGGCCCAGCTGGGCCCCCGGCACGGCGAGGCCCTGCGGGGGTGGCTGGAGCGGCGCCTGGACACGCTCACCGAGGCCGCGGAGAACCAGCCCGTCTCCGACGCCGACCCGGAGCCCGCGGGTCCGCCGGAAGACGACCCCCTGACGGTCTCCGCCCTGGAGCTGATCTTCGGTCGGGGATCGACCGCACCCGATCCGGACCGGCGCTGCGCCCTGCGCTTCCTGCTGGGGCTGATCGCCGCCGACGGCGAGCAGCCCTGGGCCTCGGGGGCCGAGGTGGGGCTGTCCCTGCTGGCCTGGCAGGAGGGGTGCACCCGGGAGGCCTACCGTCGCCTGGAGGCGGCGCAGGACCCGATCCTGGGGCAGGCCGTGGTGCTGGTGAGCGGACTGCTGGATCGGGGATACCTGCCGGAGTGGCTGTTCCACCGGGACTGACCCCCCGGGCTGCTGCGGCGGGGGGGGGGGAGTCCATTACCCCCGCGGGGTCGCGGCGTCAACAGATCCGTCGGAGAAATCTGCGCCGACGGGAATAAGCGGTGCGGCCCCGGGCGTTGTCACCACCGAACGACCTTGCGGGCCCGGCAGTGGGAATCGTCCTCACGGAGGACGCCGGACTTGACAGGGTCATAGGCGTTTCGGGCGCATCTGACGTCCGACCACCGGGAAGAAAGGCTCTTGAGTGTCTCCTGCTGCCCAGAAGACGACCGCCGAGCGGACCGACTCCGCCGCGGCCACCACGACCACGACGTCCGCCGGCACCACCACGGCCCGGCGTTCGAGCGCGCGCTCCGCGTCCGCGGCGAAGGCCGGCGGAACCAAGACCGCGGCCGCCAAGAGCGGCGCCAAGTCCACCGCCACCAAGGCCGCCGGCAAGACCACCGCGCGCAAGAGCGGGACGAAGACCGCCGGGACCGCTGCGGCAAAGACCGCGGCCGCCAAGACCGCTGAGTCCGGAACCGACGCCGGTCAGACCGCCGCCAAGGCCGGTGCGGGCAAGACCGGCGGGACGAAGACCGGTGCCGCCAAGACCTCCGCGGGCAAGACCACGCGGGCCAAGTCCGCCGCGAAGTCGGGCACCACGGCGAAGTCCGGGACCCGCACCGCCACCGCGAAGAAGACCTCCACCCGCTCGCGCTCGGCCGCTAAGGCCGCCCCGAAGAAGGGTGCGCGCAAGACCAAGGCCGATGAGATCGAGGAGCTGGCCAACAGCGCCGACGTCGAGGACCAGGCCGAGGAGACCGAGGAGGAGGTCGTCGAGGACGAGGACAAGAAGGAGAAGAAGACCGTGGCCGCGCGCGGCAACGGCTTCGTGATCTCCACCTCCGATGACGACGACGAGCCGGCCCTGCGCGTGCAGGCCCCCGGTGCCACCGCGGACCCGGTCAAGGACTACCTCAAGCAGATCGGCAAGGTCTCCCTGCTGAACGCCGAGCAGGAGGTGGACCTGGCGATGCGCATCGAGGCCGGGCTGTACGCCGAGCACAAGATGAAGACCGAGGGGGACACCCTGGACCCGCAGCTGCGCAAGGAGCTGCGCTGGGTCATCCACGACGGCAAGCGGGCCAAGAACCACCTGCTGGAGGCCAACCTGCGCCTGGTGGTCTCCCTGGCCAAGCGCTACACCGGGCGCGGCATGCTCTTCCTGGACCTGATCCAGGAGGGCAACCTGGGCCTGATCCGCGCGGTGGAGAAGTTCGACTACTCCAAGGGCTTCAAATTCTCCACCTACGCCACCTGGTGGATCCGGCAGGCGATCACCCGGGCGATGGCCGACCAGGCCCGCACCATCCGCATCCCCGTGCACATGGTCGAGGTCATCAACAAGCTGGCCCGCGTGCAGCGGCAGATGCTGCAGGACCTCGGCCGCGAGCCCACCCCGGAGGAGCTGGCCAAGGAGCTGGACATGACCCCGGAGAAGGTCGTGGAGGTCCAGAAGTACGGCCGCGAGCCGATCTCCCTGCACACCCCGCTGGGCGAGGACGGGGACTCCGAGTTCGGCGACCTCATCGAGGACTCCGAGGCCGTGGTCCCCGCCGACGCCGTGTCCTTCACCCTGCTGCAGGAGCAGCTGCACTCCGTGCTGGACACCCTCTCCGAGCGGGAGGCCGGCGTGGTGGCCATGCGCTTCGGCATGACCGACGGCCAGCCGAAGACCCTCGATGAGATCGGCAAGGTCTACGGCGTGACCCGCGAGCGGATCCGCCAGATCGAGTCCAAGACCATGTCCAAGCTGCGCCACCCCTCCCGCTCCCAGGTGCTGCGGGACTACCTGGACTGAGCCGGACCCGGGTCGGGGAGGCCCCTGGTGCGGCTCACCGGCCCGCCGGGATCCTCTCGGACCCGCCTCAGAGCGCGAAGAACCCCGCACCGCCGTGTCGGCGATGCGGGGTTCTTCGCGTGGCTGCCCGAGGAGATCTCAGACCGCGGCGGGCGTGGTGAGCCGATCCCGCTCGTCCTGCCAGAGGCTGGCCATCGGGCGCAGCTTGGCCTCGTTGGCGCTGGCGTGGTGGGCGCAGAACAGCAGCTCCCCGCCCGATTCCAGCACGACGCGCACGTAGGCCTGGGCTCCGCAGGAGTCGCAGCGGTCGGTCGCGTCGAGCTGGCGTGCTTCCAGAGTTGCCGTCATGATGGTCCTCCTGACGAGTCGTTCCCGCCCCTGCACCCGCACGCGGCGGGGGATCGGGGCGGCGCTGATGTCCATCTATGCAAACACGGAGCACCCCCGATGTCATCCCGGCCCCGTCCAGTTCGCTGTGGGCATGGGTGCTGCCCGCGCCCGTCGTAGACTGGGGCACTGTCCCGACCCCGCCCGCACCCGCCCGTCCCCGTGAGGAGCACCGTTTCCGTGAGTCCCCAGCAGTCCGAGTACACGGCACGTCAGCTCTCCGTCCTGGAGGGCCTGGAGGCGGTGCGCAAGCGCCCCGGCATGTACATCGGCTCCACCGACTCCCGCGGGCTGATGCACTGCCTGTGGGAGATCATCGACAACTCCGTGGACGAGGCCCTGGCCGGGTACGGCCAGGCCATCGGCATCGTGCTCAACCGGGACGGCTCCGTGGAGGTGCGCGACGACGGGCGCGGCATCCCCACCGACATCGAACCGCGCACCGGACTCACCGGCGTCGAGGTGGTCTTCACCAAGCTGCACGCCGGCGGCAAGTTCGGCGGCGGCACCTACAACGCCGTCGGCGGCCTGCACGGGGTCGGCGCCTCCGTGGTCAACGCCCTGTCCTCCCGCCTGGACGTGCAGGTGGACCGGGGCGGGAAGACCCACCAGATGTCCTTCCGCCACGGCATCCCGGGGACCTTCGACGACACCGGAGCCCCCTCCCCGGACGCCCCCTTCACCCCGGCCGAGCCCGGGGAAGCCCTGCGGGTGGTCGGGAAGGCCCGCCGCGGGGCCACCGGCACCCGGGTGCGCTACTGGGCCGACCGGCAGATCTTCACCCCGGACGCCGCCTTCGGCTACGAGGACCTCGTGCAGCGGGCTCGCCAGACCAGCTTCCTGGTGCCCGGCCTGCGCCTGTCCATCACCGACGAGCGCAGGCTTCCCGGCACGGCCGGGGCCGAGGGCCCGCACGAGGAGGTCTTCCAGCACGACGGCGGCATCGCCGAATACGTGGAGTTCCTCGCCCCGGACGCGCCGGTGACCGACGTCTGGCGCTTCCAGGGCACCGGGGCCTTCACCGAGACCGTGCCCGTGCTCGGGCCCGACGGGCGCTCGCAGCTGCAGGAGGTGCAGCGCGAGTGCGAGGTGGACGTGGCGCTGCGCTGGGGCATCGGCTACGAGACCACCGTGCGCTCCTACGTCAACATCATCGCGACCCCCAAGGGCGGCACCCACCTGACCGGCTTCGAGCAGGGGCTGCTGAAGACCGTGCGCAAGCAGATCGCGGCCAACGCCCGCAAGCTCAAGGCCGGCACGGACAAAGTGGAGAAGGACGACGCCCTGGCCGGACTCACCGCCGTGCTCAACGTCCGCCTCGTGGAGCCGCAGTTCGAGGGCCAGACCAAGGAGATCCTGGGCACTCCCGCGGCCCGCCAGATCGTCTCCAAGGTGGTCTCCCAGCAGCTGGAGAAGACCCTGACCTCCTCGGCCCGAGCGCAGAAGCAGCAGGCCGGGCAGGTGCTGGAGAAGATCGTCGCGGAGATGAAATCCAGGATCTCCGCGCGGGTGCACAAGGAGACCCAGCGGCGCAAGAACGCCCTGGAGACCTCGCAGATGCCGGCCAAGCTGGTGGACTGCCGCACGGACGACGTCGCCCACTCCGAGCTGTTCATCGTGGAGGGCGACTCCGCGCTGGGCACGGCCCGCCTGGCCCGGGCCTCCCACTACCAGGCCCTGCTGCCCATCCGCGGGAAGATCCTCAACGTGCAGAAGGCCTCCCTGACGGACATGCTGGCCAACGCCGAGTGCGCGGCGCTGATCCAGGTGATCGGGGCCGGCTCGGGGCGCACCTTCGACCTCGACGCCGCCCGCTACGGCAAGGTCGTGATGATGACCGACGCCGATGTGGACGGCGCGCACATCCGCACCCTGCTGCTGACGCTGTTCTACCGCTACATGCGCCCGCTGGTGGAGGCCGGGCGGGTCTACGCCGCGGTGCCCCCGCTGCACCGGGTGGAGATCGTGCGCCGGGGCAGGGACAACGAGATGGTCTACACCTACTCGGAGAAGCAGCTGCACGAGGTGCTGGCCCGCCTGGAGGCCGAGGGGCAGCGGTACAAGGAGCCGATCCAGCGGTACAAGGGCCTGGGGGAGATGGACGCGGACCAGCTGGCCGAGACCACGATGGACCCGCGCCAGCGCCTGCTGCGCCGGGTGCGCATCGAGGACGCCCAGGCCGCCGAGCGGGCGTTCTCCCTGCTGATGGGCTCCGAGGTGGCCCCCCGGAAGGACTTCATCATCTCCCACGCGGACGAGCTGGACCTGGAGCAGATCGACGCCTGAGCCGGCGGGTCGTGCGGCTTGACGAAGGTCACGCCGTCACATACTGCGTTCGTGTGGGTTTATGTGGGTTCGTGAGTGTTCTGCTGGGTAGACTCGGGTCCGGAGGATCCCCGGCACGCGTGGACGATGGCGCTCACGGACGGGGCCTTCCGAGAACACGAAAGGCTCGCACCGGACATGTTCCTGCAGCACTACGACCCGCTGGGCTCCCTCTGGCTCTCCGCTCTCGTCGCGGCCCTGCCCATCCTCGTCTTCCTCCTCGGATTGACCCTGTTCAAACTCAAGGGCATCACCGCCGCGATCATCGCCCTGGCGCTCACCGCCGTGCTGGGCACCGCGGTCTTCGGGCTGCCCGTGCCCTCGGCCGCTTCGGCCGCCGTCTACGGTGTGCTCAACGGCCTGTGGCCCATCGGCTGGATCGTGCTGATGGCCGTCTGGCTGTACCGCATCGCGGTGCGCGCCGGGAAGTTCGAGACCATCCGGGCCACGATCGCCGCGATCTCCACGGACCAGCGGGTGCAGGTCCTGCTCATCGCCTACTGCTTCGGCGGCTTCCTGGAGGGCGCGGCCGGCTTCGGCATCCCCATCGCGATCTGCGCGGCGCTGCTGGTGGCTCTCGGCTTCGAACCGCTGCGCGCGGCCATGCTGGCGCTCGTGGCCAATGCCGCGGCCGGCTCCTACGGGGCCATCGGCATCCCCGTGATCGTCGGGGCCCAGCAGGGCGGGGTGGGCCTGCACGAGCTGTCGGCCATGATGGTGCTGGTGACCATCCTGGTCACCGCCGCCGTGCCCTTCCTGCTGATGGCCATCATGGACGGCTGGCGCGGGCTGCGCGAGACCTTCCCCGTGGCCCTGGTCTCCGGGCTGGTCTTCGGCGGGCTGCAGGCCGCGGTCCTGCTGCTGCTCGGCCCGGAGCTGGCCGACATCGTCCCGCCGCTGGGCGCGATGGTGGCCCTGACCGTGACGATGCGCCGCTGGCAGCCGAAGCGGATCTACCGCGAACCCGGCGCCCCCGAACCTGCGGCTGCGACCGGCGGGGATCGCCCCGCCGGCAGGCAGGTGCTGGCCGCCTGGAGCCCCTTCTACATCCTCTCCGTGCTGATCCTGCTGTGGTCCCTGCCGGGCGTGAAGGCTCTCACCGCCCCGGGCGGGCCACTGTCCTTCACCTCGCTGTCCCTGCAGATGCCCGCCCTGCATCAGGCGGTGGCCCGCACCACCCCGATCGTGGAGCAGGACGCCCCGCTGACGGCGGTGTGGAACCTCAACCTGCTCTCCGCCAGCGGCACCGCGATCCTTGTCGCGGCGATCATCACCGTGCTGAGCACCCGCGCCATCGGCTGGCGCGAGGCCGGTCAGGAGCTGGCCGGGGCCTGGCGGCAGCTGTCCACCCCGATCCTCATGATCTGCCTCGTCATGGCGGTGGCGAACATCATGAGCTTCGCGGGCATGTCCTCGACCCTCGGCCTCGCTCTGGCCGCGGCCGGTTCCGTCTTCCCCCTGCTGTCCCCGATCATCGGGTGGATCGGCGTGTTCGTCACCGGCTCGGTGGTCAACAGCAACACCCTCTTCGCGGGCCTGCAGGCCGTGACCGCCGGGCAGATCGGGGTCAACCAGACCCTGCTGGTGGCCTCCAGCACCGCCGGCGGGCTGATGGCGAAGGTTGTCTCCCCGCAGTCCATCGCCATCGCCACCGCAGCGGTGGACCGCTCCGGGCAGGAGTCCCGCCTGATGCGCCTGGCCCTGCCCTACAGCCTCGGCCTGCTCGCCTACGCCTGCCTGTGGGTGCTGGCCCTGTCCCTGGTGCTCTAGTCCCCGGTGCTCCGGCCCGACGCCGTCGCCGGCCCATCCCTGTCGCCCCGTCGGCCCCGCGTCACACACGCGGGGCCGACGGGGCGGATCACTAGCCTGGGAACCATGCAGACCAGCACCACGACCACCGCCCGACTGCGCCGGGACCCCGTGACCGTCACCGTGACCGGGGCCGCCGGGCAGATCGGCTACGCCATCCTCTTCCGCATCGCCGCCGGTGAGATGCTCGGTCCGGATCAGCCGGTGCGCCTGAAGCTGCTGGAGATCCCCGCGGCCCTGCCCGCCGCCGAAGGCACCGCCATGGAGCTTGCGGACTGCGCCTTCGGCCTGCTGGACTCCGTGGAGATCACCGACGATCCCGAGGTCGCCTTCGACGGGGCGAACCTCGCCCTGCTCATCGGCTCCGCCCCGCGCCGACCCGGCATGGACCGCGGGGACCTGCTCTCCTTCAACGCCGCGATCTTCGCCGAGCAGGGTCGGGCCATCAACGCCGCCGCGGCCGAGGACGTGCGGGTGGCCGTCGTCGGCAACCCGGCCAACACCAACGCCCTGATCGCCGCCAGCCACGCCCCGGACGTGCCCCTGGGGCGCTTCACCGCCCTGTCCCGCCTGGACCACCTGCGGGCCGAGGCCCAGCTGGCCGAGGCCGCCGGGGCGCCCGTGCGGGACGTCTCCCGGGTGATCATCTGGGGCAACCACTCCGGAACCCAGGTCCCGGACCTGGACCACGCCCGCATCGGCGGACGCGGTGCCCGCGAGGTGCTCACCGAGCGGGGCCTGGGACAGGAGTGGATCACCGAGACCTTCATGCCCACCGTGGCCATGCGCGGACACGCGATCATCGCCGCGCGCGGCGGCTCGTCGGTGGCCTCCGCGGCCCACGCGACGCTGCGCCACGTGCGCGACTGGGTGCACGGCACCCCGGAGGGCACCTGGACCTCCATGTGCGTGCCCAGCGACGGCTCCTACGGCGTCGAGCCCGGGGTCATCTCCTCCGCCCCCGTCATCTGCTCCGCCGGCGGCTGGCGGGTCGTGCCGGACCTGGAGATGTCCGAGGACATCACCACCCGGCTGGAGGCCTCGGTGCGGGAGCTGCGCGCCGAGCGCCAGGCGGTGCAGGACCTCGGTCTGCTGGGTCCCCGCACCTGCTGAACCCGACGTCGGGCGGTCGCGTCGATCCGCGCCCGGACCCCGTCTGTCGGACGGGGGCGGGGCGTGCGGCCGGAATCACCCCTGATCGCTGCGCCACACCCCGCAGCCCTCGGCGGCCCGGCTGCCGCAGGATCCCGCGGTGCGCCCCCGGTCACCCAGGCTGGATCCCAGGAGGCGGTGCTACGGTCTGGCCCATCGGCGCGCCCGCGCCCGCAACCGCCTCCCGACGGGCGGCGCGATGCCACGGGAGCGCCGCGCATCATCCTCATCACGATCCCTCGAGGAGCAGCGTGGACATCGTCGACATCGCACGGTGGCAGTTCGGCATCACCACCGTGTACCACTTCATGATGGTCCCCCTGACCATCGGCCTCGGCACCGTCGTGGCCACCCTCAACATCGCCTGGGTGCGCACCCGCAGACCCGAGTACCTGAGGATGACCAAGTTCTGGGGCAAGCTCTTCCTCATCAACTTCATCATGGGTGTGGCCACCGGGCTGGTCCAGGAGTTCCAGTTCGGGATGGCCTGGTCCGAGTACTCCCGCTTCGTCGGCGACGTCTTCGGCGCGCCGCTGGCCATGGAGTCCCTGCTGGCCTTCTTCGTCGAATCCACGTTCCTGGGCCTGTGGATCTTCGGCTGGGATCGGCTGAAGCCCTGGGTGCACGCCGCGTGCCTGTGCTGCGCGGTGGTCGCCTCCCTGCTGTCCGCGTACTTCATCATCGTCGCCAACTCCTGGATGCAGCACCCGGTGGGCTACGAGATCGTCGACGGGCGCCCGGTGCTCGACGACATCGCCGCGGTGCTGACCAACAACACCGCGATCGTCGCGATCATCCACACCCTGTTCGGCTCGATCGCGGTGGCCGGATCCTTCCTGCTGGGCATCGCCTGGTACAAGCTGTGGCAGCGCCGCCGGGCCGGCATCGACACCGTGGATGCGCAGGGCCGGGTGGTCGTGGGCGAGGAGCCCACCGGCGCCCGGGACCGCACCGACTACCGGGTCTGGTGGCGCTCCCTGCGCATCGGCTGCCTGATCGGCATCGTCGGCTTCCTCGGCACCGCCTTCTCCGGGCACGTGCAGGCCCAGCTGATGATCCACCAGCAGCCGCTGAAGATGGCCTCCGCCGAGGCCGCCTGCCACGACGGCACCGCGTTCTCCGTGTTCACCTTCTCCAACCCCGGGGCGCGGGACTGCAACAACGTGCACACCGTCATCGAGATCCCCGGGCTGCTGTCCTTCCTCGCCCACAACAACTTCCACACCGACGTCGCCGGGATCAACACCCTGGTGCCCCAGTACGAGAAGGAGTACGGCACCAACCTCGCCCAGGACGCCAAGTACGGGGACCGGGCCGGGCAGGAGATCAACTACGTCCCGCTGATGATCGTCACCTACTGGGGCTTCCGGATCATGATCACCTTCGGCGGCCTGGCCGCGCTGGCCTGCGCCCTGGCCTGGTGGCTGACCCGCAAGGGCACCGTGCCGGAATCCCGGTGGCTGATGCGCCTGGCCGTGTTCGGGATCCTCGCGCCCTTCGGCGCCAACGTCACCGGGTGGGTGTTCACGGAGATGGGCCGCCAGCCCTTCGTCGTCGCCCCCAACCCGGATCTGCCGGCCAGCCAGCGCATCCACATGTTCACCGAGGCCGCCGTCTCCCCGACGATCACCCCCGGCGAGCTGCTGACCTCCCTGATCTGCCTGTGCCTGGTCTACCTGGTGCTGATGATCGTGGAGGTCTGGCTGCTGGCCAAGTACGTGCGCACCGGCGTCGTGGCGGCCATGCCGGAGCTGGTGCGGGACCCCGAGCACGATGACGACGACGCGGACGCGCCTGCCGGCCGACGCTCCGACGACGTCCTGGCCTTCGCCTACTAGGAGCACCCGATGATCGAGACCCTCGCGAACGAACCCGCGCTGAACACCGCCTGGTTCCTGGTGATCGGCCTGTTCTGGACCGGCTACCTGGTGCTGGACGGCTTCGACCTCGGCGTCGGGATGCTCATGGGCCGCATCTTCGCCCGGGACGAGAAGGAGCGGCGGCTGCTGCTGAACACCATCGGACCGGTCTGGGACGGCAACGAGGTCTGGCTGGTCACCGCCGGTGCCGCGACCTTCGCCGCCTTCCCGTTCTGGTACGGCGCCCTGTTCTCCGCCCTGTACCTGCCGCTGACCCTGCTGCTGCTGGCGCTGATCCTGCGGGCCGTGTCCATCGAATACCGGGGCAAGGGCTCCTCCGCCCGGTGGGCGCGCACCTGGAACGGGATCCTGGCGGTCTCCTCCGGGGCGATCGCCTTCCTCATCGGCGCGGCCCTGGCCCTGACCACCACCGGCCTGCCGCTGGATGCGAACGGGGACCGGATCGGCGGGGCCTTCGCGTGGCTGACCTGGCCCGCGGTGCTCGGCGGCCTCGGCTTCCTCGGCTTCGCCCTGGTCCACGGGCTGGCGTTCCTGGCCCTGAAGACCTCCGGGCCGGTGCAGGAGCGGGCCCAGCGGGCCCTGGTGCGCCTGCTGCCGGTGGGCCTGCTGCCCCTGGCCGGGTGGGTCCTGCTGGTGCAGGTGCGCGACGGCGTCGGCCCGACTTGGGCGCTGACCGGACTGGCCGTGCTCGGGGCCGTGCTGTCCTGGGCCTTCGCCCGCGCCGGGCGCGACGGGGCGAGCTTCGCCGGCAGCGCCGTGTTCCTCATCGCCGGGGCGGCGGCCGTCTTCCTGGCCGTGTTCCCCGTGGTGCTGCCCACGACCCTGGCCGGAGGAGCGGATCTGACCGTGACCAGCGCCGCCTCCTCCCAGTACACCCTGAAGATCATGACCATCGTGGGCTGCTTCGGCCTGCCCGTGCTGTTCCTGTACCAGGGCTGGTCCTACTGGGTGTTCCGCAAGCGCCTGCGCACCGAGCACATCCCGGACGCCCACGACGTGCGGGAGCTGGCCGAGCACCCGACCCGCACCGCCTGAGCCGCTGATGAGCCCGGCCCGCCCCGGCGTCGACCCCGGCGCCGATCCCCACCTCGCCACCGAGGCCGCCCCCGGTGCGCCCTCCGAGACCGAGTCCCGGGGTGGGTCGTCCGCGCGGCCCCCGCTGGGGCCGAACGCTCGCAGGGCCCTGCCCGCACTGGGGCTCCTGCAGGCGATGCGCGCGGTCGGCACGGTGCTGTTCAGCCTGGGCCTGGCCGTGCTGCTGACCGGACTGGCCCAGGCGGGGCTGGCCGGCCTGTCGGATCCCGGCGCCGCCGGGCCCCTGCCCGAGTACATCGGCACACAGGTCCTGCGCGATGACGCCCTGCTGCCCGGGCTCGGCGGGTCCTGGACGCCCGGCGGATTCCCCGCGCAGCGTCTGAGCGCGGCCCTGGCGATCGCGGTCGGCGGCCTGGCGCTGCGGGCGGCGGGTGACTGGCTGCTGGGTGTTGCCGCCCGGCGCGCGGCCCGCGGCGCCCAGACCGAGCTGCGCGAGCGGCTGCTGCGCCGCGAGCTGCTCGGCGGGCACCTCGGCGCGGGCGGGGCGGCCGTGCTGATCACCCGGGGACTGGACGCCCTGGACGACTACTACACCCGGTCCGTGACCGCCCTGGTGGCCACCGGCGTCGTCCCCGTGATCCTGCTGGGCGTGGTGGCGCTGGTCGATCCGATCAGCGCGCTCGTGCTGGTGCTGACCCTGCCGCTGGTGCCGGTGTTCATGGTGCTGATCGGCAAGACCACCCAGCGGGACACCCGCACCGCCCAGGCCGGGCTGCTGCGGCTGTCCTCGCACCTGGCGGAGCTGGCCCGGGGCCTGCCCGTGCTGGTGGGGCTGAACCGGGATCGGGCGCAGCGGCGCGCTCTGGCCGAGCTGGGGGAGCGTTACCGGCGCACCACCATGACCACCCTGCGCTCGGCCTTCCTCTCCTCCCTGGCCCTGGAGCTGATCACCACGCTGTCCGTGGCGGTGGTGGCCGTGACCATCGGGGTGCGCCTGGTCAACGGGAGCCTGGGGCTGGACACCGGGCTGCTGGTGCTGCTGCTGGCCCCCGAATGCTTCCAGCCCCTGCGCGACGTCGGCACCGCCTACCACCAGTCCCAGGACGGGGTCGCGGCCCTGCGTCGGGCCGAGGAGATCCTCCGGGAGGACCCTGCGGCGACCGGGCAGGAGGAGCCGGGGGACGCGGCCGATGCTGCGCCGGGGGACGCGCCGGGCGCAGCGGCGGGTCGCCCGGTCCTGGCCGTCGAGGGGCTGAGCGTGACCTACCCCGGGCGCACCGAGCCCGCCGTGCACGACGTCGAGATGACCGCCCGGTCCGGGGAGATCACCGCGCTGGTGGGTCCCTCCGGGGCGGGCAAGACCACCCTGCTGCGCGCGGCCGCCGGGCTGCTGCCCGCGGGGTCCGCGGTGACCGGATCGGTGCGGGTGTGCGGCCCGGTGGCGTGGGCCGGGCAGGATCCCCGCTTCCTGGCCGAGACCGCCGCGGCGGAGACGGCCCTGTACGCCGAGCCGTCTCGGGCCGGGCAGTGGCTCGCGGCCGGCGAGGGCATCGGATCCCTGCCGGGGGAGAAGGACCGGGACCGGGGAGCCCTGGCGGTGCCCGGGGTGCGGGCGGCCCTGGAGCGGCTGGGCCTGCTGGGCCTGGCCCGGGTGGCCCCGGCGGCGCTGAGTGCGGGCCAGCAGCGGCGGCTGGCCCTGGCCCGCGCCCTGGCGCCCCTCCTGGCTCGCCGCGCGGACCCCGCCTCTGGCGCCCACGGGGTGAGTATCGATGGGCCAGGAGCCGACGGAACGGGAACCGAGGGGCCGGTGATCGACGCGCCCGGTGCTTCCGGGCCGGACGCCCACGGGCTGGTGCTGGTGGACGAGCCCACGGCCCACCTGGACCCGGCGGCCGCCGCGCGGGTGCTGGACAGCCTGCGGGCCCTGGCCGCCGCGGGGGCCGCCGTCGTGGTGGTCACCCACAGCCCGCGGGTGCGCGCCGTGGCCGATCGGGTCCTGCGCGTGGACGCCCGGGGCGCGCTCGGCCCGGACCCGGCCCCGGAACCCGCACCCGACGCGGCGGACCCGGCCAGGCAGGGGAGGACCGACGAGGAGCGAGCCCCGCGGGAGGCCGGGGCGCCGGACGCCGTCGCGGGGCCTGCCACCGCGGGTCCCACCGCCGCGGCCGACGGCTCCCGGCCCCGGGTGCGCGAGGTGCTGGGGATCCTGCGCCGGGTCACCGGCCTGCGCGCCCGCGCCCTGCTCGGGGCCCTGACCCTGAACACCCTGGCCGTCCTGGCCGGGGCCGCCCTGACCGCGCTGTCCGGGTGGCTGATCGTGCGCGCGGCCCAGCAGCCGGGGCTGATGTACCTGCTCGTGGCCATCACCGGGGTGCGCTTCTTCGGCCTGGCCCGGGCCGGGTTCCGCTACGCCGAGCGGCTGCGCACCCACGATCTCGCCCTGCGCGCGGCCGATGCGCTGCGGCTGCGCACCTGGAGCGCGACCGGCGCCACCGCCCTGGGCCTGCGCTCCCTGCTGCGCGGCCGGGAGTTCCTGCGTCGGCTGATCGCCGACGTCGAGGACCTGCGCGATGCCCTGCCCCGGGTGCTGCTGCCCGCCGCGACCGCCGTGCCCGTCCTGGCGGTGGCCGTCATCGCCACCCCGGTGTGTCTCCCGTCGGCCGCGTGGCTGATGGCCGGAGCCTGCGTCCTGGGGCTGATCGTGATCCCCGGCCTGGCCCTGCGGGCCGACGCCGCGGGGGAGGGGACCCAGCGGGAGGTGCGGGCCCGCGCCCTGGGCCTGGCCGCCGGGGTCCTGGAGAACCGGGAGGATCTGCGCGGCAACGGCGTGGTCGAGCCCGTACTCGCGGTGTTCCGGTCCGCCGACGCCGCCGCGCACGCGGCGGCCCGCCGGGCGGCCTGGGCGACGGGCCTCGGTTCCGGCGGGCAGGTGCTGGTGTGGTGGGGCACCGCCCTGGGCACGGCGGCCCTGGCCTGGCCGGCCGTCTCCTCCGGTGCGGTCTCCGCACCGGTGGCGGCGATCCCCGTGCTGCTGGCCACCGCCCTGGTGGAGCCGATGACGGCGGCCACCGAGGCGATCCGCGCGTGGCCCGCCTTCGCCCGACTGACCCGGCGGGTCGGCTCCCAGGCGCAGGAGGGCACCCCGTCGGAGGTCGGAGATCGGACGGAAGACGCCGTCCGGGCCGGTGCGCAGGACCGCGCCCCCGCCGCACCCCAGGGGAGGGACCGTGCCGAGCGGGATGACGTCGAGCCGGCGGGCCTGGTGCTGCGGGAGGTCGCCGCGCGCTGGCCCGGGATGGACCGGCCGGCGGTGCGCGGGCTCACCGGAACCGCGGCCCGGGGACGCTGGTGGGGCATCACCGGGCCCTCCGGCTCCGGGAAGTCCACCGCGCTGGCGGTGCTGCTGGGCTTCCTGCCCCGCGAGTCCGGCAGCATCCGGGCGCTGGACCCCGCGGTCTCCGCCCCCGCCGATCCCGCCTCCTCCGCGGCGGGGCCCGAGCTCGGTCCGTCCCGGCTGCGCGGGCTGGCCGCCTGGTGCCCGCAGGACGCCTACGTCTTCGACTCGACCGTGCGCGGGAACCTGTCCCTGGCCCGGGACCGGGAGCACGCGCCCACCGACGATCAGCTGTTCGCCGCCCTGGAGCGGGCCGGTCTCGCGCAGGACGTCGCGGCCCTGCTGCAGGGCCTGGACACCCGGGTGGGCCCGGCCGGCGGCCTGCTGTCCGGGGGTCAGCGCCAGCGCCTGGCCGTGGCCCGTGCGCTGCTGACCGAGGCGCCCCTGCTGTACCTGGATGAGCCCACCGCCCACCTGGACGAACCCACCGCGCGCGCCATGATGGCCCGGCTGGCCGCGGGTCTGAGCCCCGGCCCGGGGGAGAACGACGCGACGGCGCCCGGCGTCATCGTCATCTCCCACCGCCCGGCGGACCTGGCACACTGCCGCAGCGTCCTGCGCCTGGCTCCGGGCACGGCCGACGCCCGGGAGCCGCACCCGGTGCCCGGCGAGGCGTCCTGAGGCCGCTGCGCTGGCCGCCCGCCGCCCGCGGGCCCGGCCTACGACGTCGGGCTCTGCCGCTGCCCGGCGTCGAGGCCGTCCAGGGAGGGGCCGACGGCGACGATGCCGCGCTCCAGCGGCACCCCGGACCCGTCCCTGGCACCGTGCTCGGTGGGCAGGGACCGGGCCACCCCGGACTTGGACACGGCCCGCACCGGGCCGGGCCCGGCGAAGGCCAGCGCCAGTCGGGACTCCCCGCGCAGGAAGCGATGCGCCCGCACCCCGCCGGTGGCCCGGCCTTTGGCGGGGAACTCCTCGAAGGCCGTGACCTTCGCGGAGCCGGCGCCGGTGCCGGGCAGGGAGTCGTCCTGGGCGGCGATGGTGACGACCTCGGCCCGCTGACCGGGGCGCACCACCCCGAAGGCCAGCACGGCGTCGTCCTCGGCCAGCTTGATCCCGGCCACCCCGGAGCCGGTGCGGCCCTGCGGGCGCACCTTGGAGGCGTCGAAGGTCAGCAGCTTCGCCGCCCGGGTGATGAACACCAGGTGGTCGTCATCGGCGGCCGCGGCGCACCCGAGGACCTCGTCGCGGCCCTTCAGGGTGATGACCTCCCAGTCGTCCCGGTTCAGCGGGTAGTCGGGATTCACCCGCTTGACCACCCCGTCCCGGGTGCCCAGGGCGATGACCTCGGAGGTCGGCACCAGGCCCACCACCCGCTCCCCGCGGGCCAGGGTCAGGAACTCCGCCACCGGCACCCCGGTGCCCAGGTTCGGCGCCTGCCCGCTCAGCTGCAGCACCGGCAGGTCCATCACGTTCACCCGCAGCATCCGGCCGGCACTGGTCACCGCCCCGACCTCCCCGCGTGCGGTCGCGGGGATGCAGGAGACCAGCGCGTCGTGCTTGATCCGCTGGCCCGGATCCGCCAGCCGCTCCCGGCCGCCGGGGGCCCCGGGGGTGCGTCCGAGCAGACCCGAGGCGGACAGCGCGACCCAGCACGGGTCGTCCGCGGTCTCCAGGGCCAGGCCCAGGCCCTTCCCGGTCTTCTTCGCCCCGGCCGGGGTCGCCGCCTTCGCCAGCTGCGCCAGATCGTCCGTCTCGGTGAGCACCGTGCGCCGGTCCGTGCCGTACTTCTCGGCCACCTCGCCCAGCTCCGCGGAGACCACCGAGCGCAGCGTCGCATCCGAACCGAGGATCTCCTCCAGCTCGGCGATGCGCGCGCGCAGCTCCTCCTGCTCCCGCTCCAGCTCGATCCGGGAGAACTTGGTCAGCTGCCGCAGCCGCAGCTCCAGGATGTGCTCGGCCTGCACCTGGGTCAGATCGAAGACCTGCATGAGCCGCGTGCGGGCCTCGGCGGTCTCCTCGGCGGCGCGGATGATCTGGATGACCTCGTCGATGTCCACGATGGCCAGCAGCAGGCCCTCCACCAGGTGCAGCCGGTCCTTCGAGCGGCCCAGCCGGTGCTCGGTGCGCCGGCGCACGACGTCGATCCGGTGGTCCACGTACACCCGCAGCAGCTCCAGCAGGCCCAGGGTCTGCGGCTGCCCGTCCACCAGCGCGACGTTGTTGATGCCGAAGGAGTCCTCCAGCGGGGTGTGCTTGTACAGGCTCAGCAGCACCGCGTGCGGGTTGAACCCGTTCTTCAGCTCCACGACCAGGCGGGTGCCGTGCTTGCGGTCCGTGAGGTCCACGACGTCGGAGATCCCGGACAGCTTCTTGGCCTGCACCCCGTCCTTGATCTTCTCGATGATCTTCTCCGGGCCCACCATGTACGGCAGCTCGGTGATCACCAGGCCCTGCTTGCGGGCGGTGACCTGCTCGATGCTGACCTTCGCGCGGGTCTTGAAGGAGCCGCGCCCGGAGGCGTAGGCGTCGCGGATCCCGGACAGCCCGACGATCGTTCCTCCGGTGGGCAGGTCCGGGCCCGGGATGAAGGCCATGACGTCCTCGAGGGTGGCCTGCGGGTGGGTGATCAGGTGCTGGGCTCCGGTGATCACCTCGCGCAGGTTGTGCGGGGCCATGTTGGTGGCCATGCCCACCGCGATCCCGGAGGAGCCGTTGACCAGCAGGTTCGGGAAGGCCGAGGGCAGCACCCCGGGCTGGGTGAACTGGTTGTCGTAGTTGGGCACGAAGTCCACGACGTCCTCGTCCAGGTCCCCGGTCATCGCCAGGGCCGCGGGGGCCATCCGCGCCTCCGTGTAGCGGGCCGCGGCCGGGCCGTCGTCCACCGAGCCGAAGTTCCCGTGCCCGTCCACCAGCGGCAGGCGCATCGCGAAGGGCTGGGCCAGGCGCACCATCGCGTCGTAGATCGCCGCGTCCCCGTGCGGGTGCAGCTTGCCCATGACCTCGCCGACCACGCGGGCGGACTTCACGTGCCCCTTGTCCGGGCGCAGGCCCATCTGGGTCATCATGTACAGGATCCGCCGCTGCACGGGCTTGAGCCCGTCCCGGGCATCGGGCAGGGCGCGGGAGTAGATCACCGAGTAGGAGTACTCCAGGAAGCTGGTCTCCATCTCCGCGGAGACGTCCACGTCGACGATGTTCTCCACGACGTCGACCGGGAACTCCTCCTGCATGCTCGAGCTCTTGCGGCGAGGGGCCATCGGTGATCCTTTGCGCTTCGGGGGTGGGCGGGGACGGTGCCGCACCAGTCTAGGTCACGCCCCACCCGGGCGGACCCGGGGCGACGCCGCGTCGTCACGCCCACCCGGAAGTGTGATGTGCCGGACTAGGATGGGGTCATGGCCGAGTCCGAGCAGCCCCCGTACCCCGCCCACTGGGAGGCCGACGTCGTCCTGCGCGACGGAGCCACCGCCCACCTGCGCCCCGTCCTGCCCACCGATCGGGACGCCCTGGAGCGGATGTACGCCGGGCAGTCCGAGCAGACCATCTACCTGCGCTTCTTCACCTACAAGTCGGCGCTGACCGCCAAGGAGCTGACCCGCTTCACCACCGTGGACCACACGGACCGGGTGGCCTTCGTGCTGATGCTCGGGGAGGAGATGATCGGCATCGGCCGCTTCGACCGCACCGGGGATCCCGCCGAGGCCGAGGTCGCCTTCTTCATCTCCGACGCCCACCACGGGCGCGGCATCGGCTCGATCCTGCTGGAGCACCTGGCCGCGGCCGGCCGGGAGCGGGGCATCCGCAGGTTCACCGCCGAGGTGCTGCCGGAGAACCGGAAGATGCTCAGCGTCTTCTCCGAGGCCGGCTACGAGCTGTCCCGCGGCTTCGACGACGGCGTGGTCATGGTCCACTTCGACATCGACCCCACCGAGCGCTCCCGCGCCGTCATGGAATCCCGGGAGCACCGCGCCGAGGCGAAGTCGGTGGCCCGGCTGCTCACCCCCCGGTCCATCGCGGTGATCGGGGCCAGCCGGGACTGGACCAGCCCCGGCCACGAGGTCCTGGTGAACATCGTGGAGGGTGGGTACACCGGCTCCGTCTACGCCGTGAACCCCGAGGCTCTGGAGGTCGCCGGGATGATGGCCCACCCCAGCATCGCCGAGGTCCCGGAGACCGTGGACGTGGCGATCATCGCGGTGCCCATCGACCGGGTCGCGCAGGTGGTGCGCGAGTGCGGGCGGGCCGGGGTGCGCGGGGTCCTGGTGATCACCAGCGGATACGCCGACGACGGCGCCCGCGGCCGGGCCCGCCAGCGGGAGCTGGTGCGCATCGCCCGGGACCACGGGATGCGCGTGATCGGCCCGGCGTCGATGGGCATGGTCAACACCGACCCCGAGATCCGCCTGAACGCGACCTTCGGCGAGCACGCCCCCGGTGGGGGCGCGCTGGGGCTGTTCAGCCAGTCCGCGGCCATCGGCGTGATGATGTACACCTCGGCGTTCCGCCGCAGCATCGGCGTCTCCTCCGCCTTCTCCGCCGGCAACCGCGCGGACGTCTCCGGCAACGACCTGATGCAGTACTGGGAGGACGACCCGCGCACCCGGGCCGTGTGCCTGTACCTGGAGTCCATCGGCAACCCCCGCAAATTCTCCCGGATCGCCCGGCGCCTGGCCCGCACCAAACCCGTCATCGTCGCCAAATCCGAGGTCACCGGGCGCCAGCTGCCCCCGGGACACACCGGGCGCACCAGCTCCGCCCCGCCGGAGGCGCTCAACGCGATGATGCGCCAGGCCGGGGTGATCCGCGCGGACACCTCCGAGCACCTGATGGACATCGCCCAGATCCTCGTCTCCCAGCCTCTGCCGCGCGGGCGCGGGGTCGCGGTGGTCTCCAACGCCTTCGCGCTGAGCCGGGTCATCGAGGACGCCTGCACGGCCCACGGGGTGGAGGTCCGCCGCCGCGAGGACGCCCTGGACACCTCCGGGCTGGAGACCGACCCGCGCGAGATCATCCGCGAGGCCCTGCTCGCGGCCCTGCGCGCCCCCGACGTCGACGCCGCCATCGTCACGCTGCTGCCCACGCCCCTGGCCGATCCCGACGAGATCGCCGCGGTGCTGATGGACTGCGCGGCCCAGACCGGCACCCCCGTGCTCGCCGCGTTCGTCGGGGTGCTGGACTCCTCGGCCTCGCGCCGCGGCATCTTCCCGTGCCCCCGCACCCTCGAGGAGTCCGCCGCGGGGCAGGAGGAGCCTCGGGAGCTGCCGGGGCTGCCCTGCTTCGAATCCCCGGGGGCCGCGGTCGGCGCGCTCGCGGCGATCATGGACTACGTCGACTGGCGGGAGAAGGAGGAGGCCTTCCTGGCCGAGGTGGACGGCACCGACGCCAAGGCGGTGCGGCGGCTGCTGCGCGAGGAGGCCCCGAGGATCCCGGGGGAGGGGCTGCTGGAGCTGGATCAGCAGCGCACCCGGCAGCTGCTCGGGGCCTACGGCATCGAGGTGCTGGAATCGGTGCCCTTCACCACCGAGGAGGAGGCGGTGCGGGCCGCCGAGCGCCTGGGCTACCCGGTGGTGCTGAAGACCACCGACGCGACCCTGCGCCACCGCCTGGACCTGGGCGGGGTGCGCCTGGGCATCGAGGACGAGGCCGCGCTGCGCCGGGACATCGCCCTGATGCGCCGGACCCTGCGCCCCTACGGGGAGGTCGGCCTGGAGGTCCAGGCGATGGGAACGCCCGGGCAGAACTGCGTCATCCGCGCCACCGAGGATCCCCTGCTCGGGCCCGTCGTCTCCTTCGGGATGGCCGGGGACGCGGTGAACCTGCTGGAGGACTGGGCCCACCGCGTCCCGCCCCTGACCCAGCGGGACGTGCGGCTGATGGTGCGGGCGCCGCGGGCCAGCCGCAAGCTGTTCGGCTACGAGGGGCTGCCGGTGGTCGCGGTGTCCCTGCTGGAGGAGCTGCTGGCCCGGGTGGCGCAGCTGAAGGACGCCCACCCGCAGATCGCGCGCCTGGAGCTGAATCCCGTCATGCTCTCCGCCGACGACCTCACGGTGCTGGGCGCCCGGGTGGATCTGGGCAACCCCCAGCGGCGCACGGACTCCGCCCGGCGCACCATGACCCGGTGATCCACAGGGCCTCCCGGGGCGGGCCGGGCGGGACGTAGAATGTCCGGACGGCGGGGTGCCGCGCACGGCGCGCGCCCCGCGCAGAGGATCAGCGGCACCAGGAAAGCGAGTCGATGGCAGAGTCGGGATATCAGGGACGGAAGCTGGAAGAGGACATCATCAACGCGGGCTTCTACCCGCAGCTGGTCATGGACGTGGTCACGGATGCCCTGGACGGGGCCGTGCCCACCTCGCACCTGGTGCAGGTGGAGACCCACTTCGATCAGACGGAGGTCCACCGGCACGTGACCGTCCTGGCCCTGGCCGGCGAGGTCGTGCAGGTGACCCACGTGGATGACCAGGCGCTGGACGAGGACGGCCAGGACGTGGTCGCCCACGTGTCCACGGAGACCGTCCCGATCCGCAACCTCACTTCCGTGACGCTGTCCTTCGCCTACCGCCAGCCCCAGGAGTACACCCCCCGCACCCCCGCCTCGGAGGTCACGCTGATGATGTCCTGGACCGGATCCCAGCGCATCGACGTGCAGCCGGCCGACTGCGCGGATCCCGCCTGCGAGGCCGACCACGGCTACACCGGGGTGGCCCCCCGGGAGGACGTCGTGCTGCGGATCTCCGCGGAGGCGGACGGCCCACAGGCGGTGGAGGACGCCAAGGAGTTCGCCCGGGCCCTGCGCCGGGCCAACACCGCCCTGTCCGGGACCTCCCACCTGTGAGCCCGAGCCCGCTGCGGGACCTGCTCGGGCGCGAGATGCCGCCCGCCCCGGCCTACGGCACCGGCGCCGTCGCCGACGCGCTGGCCTCCGCGGCCGCCCTGCACCGCCCCGTGCAGGCGCTTCCCGAGGATCACCGGCCCGCCGGGATCGGGGACCGGCTCGGCCTGTCCGCCGCGCTGGAACGGGCCGGGCGGCCCCCGGGCTCCTACCGCAACGTGTGCCTGGTCCTGGTGGACGGGCTCGGCGCCGAGCAGCTGGAGCGGCACCTGGGCTACGCCCCGACCCTGCGCCGGGCGGCCCGCCTGGCGGATCTGGACGCGGCCTTCCCCTCCACCACCGCGGCGTCCCTGGCCACTCTGGGCACCGGGCAGCCCCCGGGACGGACCGGGATGGTCGGCTACGACGTCGTGGACCCGTCCCGGCGCGTCGTGGTCAACCAGCTCTCCGGATGGGATCCGCAGGTGCTGCCCGAGGACTGGCAGCCGCTGCCGACGATCTTCCAGCAGCTGGAGGGCCTGACCGACGTCGTGACCGTCTCCCAGCGCGCCTACGCCGGGTCGGCCCTGACCCGGGCGGCCCTGCGCGGCGGGGACTTCGTAGCCGCCGGCTCCACCGTGGCCCGCGTGGCGAAGGCCGCCCAGCGGCTGCAGAGCCCGGAGCCCACCCTCATGTACCTGTACTGGCCGGAGCTGGATCAGGCCGGGCACCGGTACGGCGTGGATTCCCCCGCCTGGCGCGAGGCCCTGGAGGAGCTGGACTCCGGGCTGCGGCGGCTGCGCTCGCGGGCGGGGGAGGAGACCCTCATCCTGCTCACCGCGGATCACGGGATGGTCGACGTCGCCGCCGAGCACCGCATCTCCTACGACGAGCACCCGGAGCTGGTCGCCGGGGTGGAGCTGACCGCCGGCGAGCCGCGCCTGGTCCAGCTGCACCTGGCCGACCCCGAGGACGAGACCGCGCGGGGGCGCCTGATCGCGGCGTGGGGGCAGCGCTTCGGGGACCGGGCCTGGATCCTGGACCGGGAGGACCTGGTGCGCGCGGGCTGCTTCGGCGACCTGCGCGAGGGGGTCCGCGGACGCATCGGGGATCTGCTGATCGCCGCCTCCGGGGAGCTGGCCCTGTACGACCTGCGCCGGGTCTCCCCGCTGGCCAAGGGCATGGTGGGTCAGCACGGCTCCTGGACCGACGCCGAGCGGAAGGTTCCGCTGCTGGCCCTGTGAGCCGCAGCGGGGCGGGCCGGTGCCCGCTCCGAGGGTCGCCCAGAGCGGGCGCAGGGGATCGTCGGAGGATCGCCGGGGCGATGCCCCGCCTCAGGCGCGCACGGCGCGCTGCAGGTCGGCGAACATGCGGGCGTTGAGGTCGAAGCCGGCGACGGCTTCCTCGACCAGCGCGGCACGCTGGTCCTCGCTGAGCTGCGCCCGGTCCAGCAGGGTGCGGTAGCCGTCCTTGAACACCTTGGGCTTGGGCAGGTCCGGGAAGCGGTACATGCTCAGCGCCTCGGCGGGAAGTCCGTAGTGCCGGGCCATCAGCGCCGACACCGCCTGCCCGCCGGAGAGGTCCCCGAGGTAGCGCAGATAGTGGTGGGCCAGGAACCGCTCCGGGCTGGTGCGGGTGGTCCGGATGCGCGCGACGTACTCGGCGGTGCTGGGCAGGGCCGCGAAGAGAGGATCTCCGTCGACGTCGAGCGGGCGGCCCACCAAGTCGGCGAGCACCGCCAGATCCGCCTCGATCGCGGACAGCCGATCCAGCCCGGGAAGGACGAACGGGTCCGTCAGCGGCTGGGGGTCCTCGCGGAAGGAGCGGGCGACCTCCTCGAGTGCCGCGTAGATGTGGCGGTACTGCGCCAGCAGCCGGAGGTAGGCGCTCGCATCCAGGGTGCCGCCCATGAGGTCGGTCATGAAGGTCGAGTGCTCGGCGGAGGAGCGCCGCTCGGCGGTCCAGCGGCGCAGGCGCGCGGAGAAGGTCTCCTCCTGCGCGGCGTCGGTGCGGGAGCGGTGGGCGGTGGTGACGGACATCGGGGCCTCCGGGCACTCGGTCGGGTGAACAGGGTTGGTGACAGGGTGTCGTCAACATGTCTTGATGACAGTCTGTCACCGAAACATGACTCGATCAGAGGGTGCCCTTGAATTCTGCTGAGCCACACCTTAGTTTAGGCTGTGCCGGCCCTCGTCCGTTGCACAGCCGCGCCTGCACAGGAACCGGACCCTCCCCGTCACTCGACCCGAAGGCATCATGAACAACTCCAGCACCTCCCGCCGCGTCGGCACCGTCGCCGCCGCGGCCGTCATCGGACTGGCGGGCCTCGCGAGCCTGCCCGCCGTCGCCGATGCGAGCCCGGTCCCCGCCCAGGCCCAGGTCCAGCCCGCCGCCCAGACCCAGCAGGACACCCTGACCCAGGCCACCATGGACTAAGGCGTCAAGGAGTCCTTCCGTCGCTACATCAAGGGCCCCATCGCCCGCGGGGAGATCGCCGTCTCCGGCGGGCTGACTCAGAACGCCGACGGCACCTACCACTGGAGCGAGGGCACCGGAACCTGGAACGGCACCTCCGGGGAGGTCGCCCTGCCGGGCACCGTCACCTTCACCGGGCACAAGGGCATCCTCGAGACCACCCTGAGCAACCTGCGACTGCGCATCGACGGGACCAAGGGCACGCTGATCGCCGACGCCCAGGCGCGGCCGTTCATCGACACCACCACCAAGGGCGAGCTGGAGGACTACCGGAACCTGGAGCTGGCCGACGTCGATCTCAAGGGCCTCACCGGCGCCGACGGCCAGCTCCGCCTCAAGGACGCGAAGGTCACACTCAAGGACTCCGGGCGCGCCGTGTTCGGGCAGACCTTCTACGACGCGGGCCAGGAGCTGGATTCCCTGAGCTTCACCGCCGACTACGCCGCCGCTCAGGAGCCTTCGGCCCAGCCCAGCGAGCAGCCGCAGCCCACCCGCACGTCCACGCCCGCGCCGAGCTCGAGCCCGAAGCCCAGCACCGCGGCCCCGCGGTCCACCGCCGAGTCGTCCGAGACTCCCGCCGCCCAGCCCACACGGGATTCCGGCCAGGGCACCGCCCAGGAGGGGAAGAAGACCGAGACCACCAAGCGCACGGTGGACTCCGGGTCCATGTCCTGGGGCGTCAAGGAGTCGTTCCGCAAGCACATCAAGAGCCCCATCGCCCGTGCCTCCTGGACCGTGTCCGGAGTTCAGGATCGCAACGGGATCTTCACGTACGACAACGCCAGCGGCTACTACGATCCGGCCACCCGCACCGGCCAGATCGACTACCCCGGCACGCTGCACTTCACCGGGCACAAGGGGCTGCTGGACCTGACCATCGCCAACGCCCGCCTGCAGATCCGCGACGGCCAGGGCACCCTCGTCGCGGACGTCGACTCCCGCGAGCTCAACGACGACTACAAGACTCCCGGGAAGATGATCTCCTACAAGAGCGTCGCCCTGGCGCAGGTGGATCTCAGCGGGGCCACCCTGACCGGCGACGTCATCTCCGCGCAGGACGCGCGCACCACCCCCACCAGCAAGGGCGCGGATGCCTTCGCGGGCTTCTACGAGGCCGGCCAGGAACTGGACCCCCTGAGCTTCACCGCGCGCCTGGGCGCCGCCGTGCAGAACCCGGATGAGGCCACCCTGGACGAGGCCGACACCTCCGCCGGTTCCGGCAAGACCGCCTCCGCCTCCACGGACGATGCCGCACAGACCGGGAGCTCCAACGGCAGCGGGACCGGGTCCGGCTCCGGGGCCCAGAGCGGGACGAGCGCCGGTGGTGCCGGGGCCGTCTCCACGGATCCCGGGCAGGCCGAGCTGCAGTGCGTGCCGGTGACCGTCACGGAGACGGCGACGCCGGCGGCCGCCTCCGGCGCGTCCTCGGCCCAGGGCACCGTCTCCGCGGCCACCATGGACTGGGGACTGAAGACCTCCTTCCGCAACTACATCTCCGGTGGCATCGCCAAGGGCAAGTGGGACCTGACCGACGTCAGCTACGCGAACGGGAAGTACTCCTGGTCCGGAGGCACCGGGACCTTCAAGGACGGCTCCGGCTCCCTGAAGTTCCCCGGCACCCTGCACTTCACCGGGCACAAGGGCATCCTGGACACCAAGCTCTCCGACTTCCACCTGGAGATCGACGGCAGCCACGGCAAGCTCTACGCGACCATCTCCTCCAATGACATGGAGGGCAAGAACAAGGACTACGGCGACGTCGTGTTCGCCAACGTGGACCTGTCCGGGATCCAGGCCGACGGAGGCTCCGTGTCCGTCAGCGACGCGAAGACCACCCTCACCCAGACCGGTGCCGATGCTTTCGCCAACTTCTACGAGGCCGGCCAGGAGCTGGATCCGCTGAGCTTCTCCGCGTCCCTCACCGGGGATGCCGCCGCGCCGGCCGCGGACGCCTCCCCCCCAGGTGACCACCCGTGTGGAGTACCAGGGCCCCGGTTGCGAGAACCTGGCTGAGACCGGCGCCCAGCGTCCGCAGCAGCAGCTGGCCGCGGTCGGCCTGGCGGTGCTGGCCGTCGGCGCGGCCGCCCTGGTCATCGCCCGGCGTCGCGTGAACGGGCGGCAGCGCTGATGCGCCCCGCACCGAGCACCCGCCCGGGGGCCGCCGACCCCCGGGCCCTGCGGGGACCGGCCAGGGTCATCACGGCCCTGCTGCTCAGCCTGCTCCTGCTGCTCACCGCCTGCGGTGACCAGGGCGGCGCGGCGGGCTCCTCCGCCAGCGGCGGGGGCGGGGCCGACTCCGAGCAGTACGCCGCGTCTCTCGAGAAGGCCGCCACCGCGCTGAAGCAGAACGCCGTGGATGACCCGAAGTCCATCACCGGCCCCACCGAGGCGGCCTCGGTTCCGGACGTGGAGCCCATCTCCGATCCCAGCCAGCCGAAGCTGCCCGTGACCGTCAAGGACCATCAGGGCACCGAGGTCACCGTCACGGACACCTCACGGATCCTCGCCCTGGACCTGTACGGCACCCTCGCCCAGACCGTCGAGGCCCTGGGCCAGGGAGACAAGCTGGCCGGACGGGTCACCTCATCCACCGAGGAGTCCCTGAAGGATCTGCCGCTGGTGACGGAGAACGGTCACGATCTGAATGCCGAGGCCATCATGAAGACGGCCCCGACGGTCGTGCTGATGGACACCACCAACGGGCCCACCGAGATCACCGAGCAGCTGCGCTCGGCGGGGATCACCGTGGTGCACTTCTCCCCGGACCGGCGCATGGACCTGATCGACGGGCAGATCCAGAAGGTCGCCGACGCCCTGGGGGTTCCGGAGGACGGCAAGCGCCTGGGGGAGCGGATGCAGAAGGATCTGGACCACGCGATCCAGACGATCCGCGACGTCGCCCCCGGTGAGGACGGGAAGAAGCTGTCCATGGCCTTCCTGTACGTGCGCGGCAACGCCGGGGTGTTCTTCATCCTGGGCAAGGGCAGCGGGGCGGATGACCTGATCACCTCCCTGTCCGGGATCGACGCCGCCACCGAGAAGGGAGTGGAGGACATCGTGCCCGCCACCTCCGAGGCTCTGGTCAAGCTCAACCCGGATCTGATCCTGGCGATGAGCAAGGGCATCGAATCCACCGGGGGCATCGACGGGTTCCTGGCTCGTCCGGGCGTCGGGGAGACCACGGCCGGGAAGAACCGGCGCGTCGTGTCCATGGCCGACGGACAGATCCTGTCCTTCGGGCCGAACACCCCGGCGGTGCTGCTCTCCCTGGCCCAGGCCGTCTACGCCCCGGACGCGGTGTCCGGGGACGGGGCCTCCTCCTGATGCCGCAGAGGGGCCGCGCCGGGCGCATCGGGGGGACCCGCGTCGCGCTCGGCGTCGTCCTGGCGGTGCTCTGCCTGCTCTCCGCGGGTCTCGGCCAGTACGAGATCCCGGCCAGGGACGTCCTGAGTTCGGTGACCCGGCGCCTCGGGTGGTCCCCGGTCCAGCCCTCCCTGCAGCTGGCGGATGCGACCCTGTGGAACATCCGCTTCCCCCGCATCGTCCTGGGCGTGCTGGTCGGGGCGGCCCTGGGCTGCGCCGGGGCTGTCATGCAGGCGGTGTTCGGCAACCCGCTGGCCGAACCCGGTGTCATCGGCATCTCCGCGGGGGCCGCCGTGGGGGCGTGCCTGGCCATCGTGCTGGGCCTGAGCATCCTCGGGATCTTCACCGTGCCGCTGCTGGCCTTCGTCGGGGCCATGGTCACCACGGTCGTGGTCTACGTCCTGTCCCGCAGCGATGGCCGGGCCGGGGTGATCACCATGATCCTCACGGGCATCGCGGTGACCGCCGTGGCCAATGCCGCGATCGCCTTCCTCGTGTTCGTCGCCAGCCCCACGGATCGGGACCAGATCGTGTTCTGGCAGATGGGCTCCCTCAACGGCTCCACCTGGAAGGCCGTCCTCTCCGCCGGGCCCATCATCCTCCTGGGCCTGCTCACCAGCCTGGTCATCGCGGGGAGGCTGAACCTGCTGGCCCTGGGGGAGCGGGCCGCCCGGCATACCGGCGTCGACGTCGAGCGCCTGCGCATCGCCGCCATCACCAGTGCGGCCCTGCTCACGGGGGCGGCCGTGGCCTACGCCGGGATCATCGCCTTCGTCGGGCTGATCGTCCCGCACGTCCTGCGCCTGGTGCTGGGTCCCTCCAACCGCGCGCTGCTGCCGGCCTCGATGCTCGGCGGCGCCTTGCTCATCGCCGCCTCGGATCTGGCGGCGCGCACGCTGGTGCCCTTCGCGGACCTGCCCATCGGGATCTTCACGGCCCTGGTCGGCGGCCCGACCTTCTTCGTGCTGCTGCGGCGCACCCTGCGCAAGGGGGTGAGCCTGTGAGCCTGCTGCGAGCCGAGGGCATCGGCCACGGCTTCGGGGAACGGGCCGTGCTCGAGGACGTCACCGTGGAGGTCGAGGCCGGGGAGGTGCTGGCCCTGATCGGACCCAACGGCGCCGGCAAGTCCACCCTGCTGTCCGTGCTCGCCGGGGACCTCACCCCGGGCCGCGGCACGGTGCGGGTGGGCGAGAGGGCCCCGAGCGGCTGGAGCCCCATGGAGCTGGCCCGACGGCGCAGCGTCCTGCTGCAGAACTCCCAGGTCGCGTTCTCCTACCCCGTGGAGGAGATCGTGGCCATGGGGCGGACCCCGTGGAAGGGGACTCCGCTCGCCGAGGAGGACGACCGGGCCTGCGCCGAGGCGCTGGAGACGACCCGCACCCGGCGGCTGCGCCATCGGGACGTGACCACGCTGTCCGGCGGGGAGAACGGCCGAGTCCAGCTGGCGCGCGTGCTCGCTCAGCGCACCCCGCCGATCCTCCTGGATGAGCCCACCGCGGCCCTGGACATCCTGCACCAGGAGGAGACGCTGCGCACCTGCCGGGAGCTGGCCGCAGCCGGAGCCGGCGTCGTCGTGGTCCTGCATGACCTGGACGTCGCCGCGGCCTATGCGGACCGGATCATCCTGCTGGAGCGGGGTCGGATCGTCGCGCAGGGGACACCGGAGCAGGTGTGCACGAGTCAGCGGCTCACCGAGGTCTACGGCTGGGACATCGAGGTGCTGCGCCACCCCGTCTCCGGGCGCCTGCTCGTGCTGCCCCGCCGCTGATCAGGCACCCCCGCTCCACCGTCCGCGGCAGACCTACCCGCCGGAGCCGCCCGCGGTGCCCGCCTCCTGCCCCGACTGCGCGTTCTCATCCTGCGCGCCCTGATCCTGTCCACCCTGCCCGCGGGTGTCCTGGGTGGGCTGCTGCCCGCCGGGGTTGGTCGGGGCCGGGGCCTGGGTGCTCGGGGCGGGCGCCTGGGTCGTGGGCTCGGGCGCCGGGGCGGATGTCGGCTCCTGCGTGGGCTCCTGGGTCGGCTCCGGTGTTGTAGGCTCCTCGGTCGGCTCCGGGCTCGGCGCGGCGCTGGTGGTCGGCGCCTGCGTGGGCTCCTGGGTCGGCTGCGGCGCCACCGAGATCTCCCCCTGCTGCGGAGGCTCGATGACCGTGGGCTGCGGGGCCGGGCTGGTCTCCTGCCGGGTCGGCTGCGCGCTGCTGGGGGAGGGTGAGCTCGAGGTGGTGCGCGGCGCCGAGGAGGTCGGGGCGGGGGCTGGCTGGTCCCCGCGCTGCTGGTAGAGGTAGGTCGCCCCGGCGCCGATGCCGAGACCGATCACGGCCAGACCGGCCAGGGCCGCGATCCGCCCGGCCCGCCCGCGCCGAGCCGGGGCCGGCCCCGCATCCTGATCCGGGGCTTCCGGCGCCGACTGCTCGGGAACCGAGGCGGTCTCCCGGGCGGCCGTGACGGGTGCGACCCCATCGAGCCCCGGCGTCGCCCCGGTCCTGGGGGAATCCGTCGCGGATGCCGCGGTCTGCTGCCGGCGTCGGCGCGCCCAGCGGCGCCGCTGAGCGGTGGCCTCCGGATCGTCGGGCAGCTGCGGGCCGAACAGCTCATCGTTCAGACTCACCATCGGCTCGGTGGGCTGACCCGTCGCGGTCTGTGCGGTCGCATCGTCCACGTACTCGTAGCCCGGTGCCAGCGCCTCGCGCTCCTCCTGCGCGGCGACCTGCTCGGTCGCCTCCGTCTGCGGAGCCGACTCCTCGGCGCCCGCGGCCTCCCGGGCGGCGGAGTCCTCGGATCCGCCGTGCGGGGCCGCGGGGTCCTGTGCGCTGTCGCGACGACGCCGTTTCTTGGCCATGAAGTCACTGTCCCATATCAGGTGCGGTGGTGGTCGATGCCGATCCCGTCCGGCGGGCGGCCCGGGAGCGTGCGGGGGTGTGGATCAGTGCCGACCGCCGAAGACGATGTCGTCCCAGCTGGGCACGGAGGGACGCCGGCCGGAGCCCCGCTGAGCCCCGGCGCCGGGGTGCCGGCCGTGGTCGGCGTCTTCGTCGGCCCGAGGATCGGTCTCCTCCGGGGCGGAGGCATCCTCGCCCATCCGCTCGGCGAGGCTCTGCACGCGGGCGTCGGAGGAGGGATCGGTTCCGGCCGCCCGGCCGCGACGCCGCTGCAGCTCCTCCAGCAGCTCGTCCTGGGCGTCCTGCGCGGGCTCCGGCACCGTGCGCAGCTCCGCACGCTCGGCCGGGTCGGTCTCGGCCGTCGCGGATTCCGACGGGGCGGGATCCTGCCCGGCCGGGGCGGACTCGTCCGCCTCCGGGGCCTCCGGATCCTGCGCCTGATCGTCCAGCTCCTGCGGGCCGGGGGAGGGCTGGCCCGCCGCCTCCTGCCCTCCGGTCTCGCGGCCCAGGAGGAACTCGGCGACGGCGTTGGCCGCGGTCACGGTCTGGTTGGCGGGGTTGTAGACGAAGCGAGCCGGGAACTCCGCGCCGTCGGGCAGCTGCCCCAGGGCCGCGGGGGAGTAGTCCACGGACACCGAGACGTTCCACTGCCCGTCCTCGCGCTGCCAGGAGTTCCACTGGGCGTCGCCCTCGGCGAAGCCCCAGTCCTCCCGCACGGCCACGATCTGCTCGTGCAGGCTCGGACGGGTCGAGACGGCGGTGCGCTCGGCGTGCAGCGGGGTCACCGCCACGGCCTTGGCCTCGGCGACGATGTGGGAGCGCTCGGCGAGGATCGGCCATTCGTAGCGGCGCACCCGCTCCGGCTTCCACCCGGACTCGGCCACGATCTCATCCACGCTGGCCCCCTGGCGGAACCGGGTCTGGATGTCCCGGGGCCCGAAGACCCCGTTGCCGGACAGCCCCCGGGCCGGATGGGCGCGACGGGCCTTGACCACGGCGTTGCGCAGGTCGGAGTCGAGGGGCGCGCTGAAGCGCTGCTCGCCATCCGGGGTCTCCAGGATGAGGTGCTGCCCGTCATCGTGCACCCCTACGAATCGCAACTGCTGCATCGGCTCTCCTTCGACATCGTGACCGTCCGCCGGTCCCGCCGCCCCGGCGCCGGGCTCGGCGATGACGGCTCCCGCGAGGGTATCACTGACCAGAGTACCCGTTCGCTCCGCGCGGATTCGGGCAGGTGCGGGGCCTGTTTCCGCCCCTGACGACGCCGTGCGCGCGCCACGGCTGGACACGGTGTGTCCGATGGTGTTCAATCGTCGCGTTACCGGCGCCGCACCGTCCCCTGCACCGCGAATCCGAGGGGCAGCATCGCGTGCCGAACGGACCGCACATCCGTCACGACCGGCTCTCATCGAGGAGAGCGGGTCCCCCGACATCGAAAGGGTGACTCACCCAATGGCCACCGATTACGACGCCCCCCGCAAGCAGGACGAAGAGACCAGCGCCGACTCCATCGAGGAGCTGAAGTCCCACCGCGGAGATCAGCAGTCCAACGTCGTCGACGAGGACGAGAACGCCGCCGCGGAGAGCTTCGAGCTGCCCGGGGCGGATCTGTCCCACGAGGAGCTCTCCGTCGTCGTGCTGCCCGCCCAGCAGGACGAGTTCACCTGCGCCTCCTGCTTCCTGGTCCGCCACCGCTCGCAGATCGCCCGCGAGGAGGACGGCCTGTACTACTGTGTGGAGTGCGAGGGCTGAGGCTCGCGCCTCCCCAGACCGGCGAGGGCCCGGCGGATCCGCCATGATCCGCCGGGCTCTCGCCCGTTCCGGCTGCGTCGGCGGCGCCGCCGGACCCGAAGGCCGCCGTTCGCGCGGGCAGTCTCAGCGGCGCCACCCGGGGTTGTCCTCCGGGGAGGCGGCCGGCTCGGTGTACTCCAGGGCGTGCTCGTCCTGCTCGTCCGGATCCCCGCCCAGGGCCCGCACCAGGTCCTCCGGGTGCCGGGCGTTGGCCAGCCAGTAGGGGGTGGGGTCCGCGGGATCCTCGATGCGGATGCGCACCACGGGGGAGACCCACGGGCGGAAGCACATGTAGGCCCGTCCGTCCGCGGCCGGCCCCGCCGCGATCCGAGCGGCGTCCCCGCGGAATGCCTCGGCCCGCCCGACGTAGCGCCGTTCGATGTGGGCCCGGCCCACCTGCAGGGAGTCCTGGGTGACCTCCAGGACCGGGGAGGTGGCCGTGAGGATCACCCCGAGCAGGCCCGCCAGGACGACGGCCACGGCGGTGCCGATCGGGATGCTGATGGGGGCCCCGATGAGGAACACGGCCAGGCCGAAGACCACCACCAGGATCCAGGTTCCCACCGAGGGAACCAGCTTCTCCCGGAACAGCACCTCCCCGGGAGCCGTCACGGCCGGGGAAGAGGCGGGGGCGTCATCGTGCGGGGTGGGCAGGGATGCTGACATGCCTCCAGGATCTCACGAACCCGACCCCCGCACGCCCCGCGGCCCGGGGGCCGGGCGGTGCGGCAGGGTCCCGCCCCGCCGGTTCCCCGTCCGGTGAACTACAGTGGCCTACGGGCCCCCGACGCCGTCCGCGTGCCGCGGCGCGAGCGGCAGACGGGAGGCTGGCGCCCCGGCCACACGCCGTCTTTTCGCATCCCGTCCACCGAGGAAGTGCTCCCGAGACCATGAGCCCGACCACCGAGATCCCGCTGCAGCTGCTGGACCCCGAGCTGGACCCGCCGAGCTACGCCCACCCCGGAGACGCCGGCGCGGACCTGCGCAGCCGGGTGGACCTCGTGATCGAACCGGGCCACCGGGCCGCCGTGCCCACCGGCGTCGCCCTGGCCCTGCCCCGCGGCCTGGTGGGGCTGGTGCACCCGCGCTCCGGACTGGCCCTGAAGCACGGCGTCACCGTGCTCAATGCCCCCGGCACGGTGGACTCGGGATACCGGGGAGAGATCGTGGTGACCCTGCTGAACACCGACCGCAGCGAGCCCTTCGCGATCCGCCGCGGGGACCGCATCGCGCAGCTGGTGGTGCAGCGCCACGAGACCGCCGCGTTCACGCTCGTGCCGACGCTGGCCGCCGAGGACGAACCCGCCGCCCGCGGCGCCGGCGGCTTCGGCTCCAGCGGGACCCGCTGACGACACCACCGACGCGACCCGGCACCGGGTCGGCACACGACCAAGACGACGAGGAGAGGCTGAGGCAGCATGCTGGGATTCGGCAGGAAGAAGAAGGACCAGGCCGAGCAGGAGCCGGCGGTCGACGAGCAGAAGGACGCCGCGCGGAAGGATGACGCACGGAAGGACCCCGCGGCGTCGCAGGCCGAGGTCAGCGACGCCGCGGGGGAGGCCCAGGCCCCTTCCGAGACCGAGGAGCGGACCTCCCAGCGGGCCCAGACCGGGCCCTTCGACCTCGCCGAGGTCGACGCGGCGGACCTGGAGGGGTTCATCGACCTGGGCGGGCTGCGCATCCGCCGCGAACCCGGGGTGAACCTGCGCCTGGACGTGGATCAGAAGTCCCAGCGGGTCGTGGCCGTGACGCTGGAGGAGGGTCAGGCCAGCGTGCAGGTCCAGGCCTTCGCCGCGCCGAAGTCCCGCGGGCTGTGGCCCCAGATCCGCACCGAGCTGGCCGAGTCCGTGCGCTCCCAGCAGGGCATGGTGGACATCACCGAAGGGCCCTTCGGGCGCCAGGTGCTGGCCAAGATCCCGGCCAGCCTGCCGGACGGGCAGCGGGGCCTGCGCGTGGCCCGCTTCGTCGGGGTGGACGGGCCGCGCTGGTTCCTGCGCGGGGTGTTCACCGGGGACGCGGCCGTGCAGGAGCAGGCCGCCGCCCGCATGGAGGAGCTGTTCCGCGGCATCGTCGTGGTGCGCGGGCGCGAGCCGATGGCCCCGCGGGACCTGCTGCCCCTGGAGGTCCCCGCCGAGGCCGTGCGTCGCACCGAGCCCCAGGAGGAGCCGGACCTGCAGGTCCCGCAGCGCGGTCCCGAGGTCACCCAGATTGGCTGAGGTGCCGACCCCTCCCCGGCCCGAGCGGCGCGGCGGCACCGCCGAGTACCTGCCGGTGCACGGGTCCATGTCCCACCAGCCGGGGATGAGGCCGCGGGTGCGGGTGCTCGTGGAGGGGCGGATCAGCGAGGTGCGCCTCCAGCCGATCGGGGCCCTGCCGCGCTACGAGGCCGAGGTGGAGATCCGCCAGTCCCTGCGCACCGTGGTCAGCGCCCAGACCAAGGCGGCCCGCGGCTCCTTCGCCGCGCCGACCTCCGCGATCGCGATGGACACCCCGGAGCTCTCCGACGCCCCCGGTCCGCTGGCCCCGGGGGCCCGGGTCCGCCTGATCTGGCACGGCCAGCGCAGCGTCCCCGGGCTCGACGCCGGGACGCGGCTGCGCTGCTCCGGGATGCTCGCCCGGGATGCGGTCGGCCCGGTCATCTACAATCCCCGCTACGAGATCGTCTCCCGGCACACCCCGTGACCGGCGTCGACCGACCCGCCCAGGAAAGGACCCCGGACCCGTGACCCAGGACCCCGGACAGCGTTCGCCCCAGCACCCCGAGTCCGACGGGGCCTCACCGGACTCCCTCGGGCGCACCCTGGCCGCCTCCTACGGCGCCTCCGGAACCTTCCGCCGGGACGAGCAGGGCCGCATCGACCTGCTGCACGCCGTCGGCGGGTGGCGGGGGATCGCGGAGTCCGTGCTGCCCAGCCTGGTCTTCCTCGTCGTCTACCTTTTCACCCAGCACCTGGGCCACGCCCTGTGGGTGGCCGTGGCCGCGGCCCTCGCGGCCGCCCTGCTGCGCCTGGCCCAGCGCGGCAGCCTCCTGCAGTCCCTGGCCGGGGCCGCGGGAGTGCTGGTGTGCGCCGGATTCGCTCGCTTCACCGGCCAGGCCGCGGACTACTTCGTGCCCGGCTTCTGGATCAACGGCCTCTATCTGCTCGGCGCCCTCGTCTCGATGGTCGCCCGCTGGCCCGTGATCGGGCTGTTCTACGGTTTCCTGCGCGGGGAGGGCACGGCCTGGCGCTCCCGGCCCGAGCGGCTGCGGGCCTACCAGTGGGCCACGGTGGTCTTCGCGGGGATGCTGGCCCTGCGCCTGGCGGTGCAGCTGCCCCTGTACGCGGCTGATCTGGTGGGGCCGCTCGGGGCCGCCCGGATCGTCATGGGCACCCCGTTCTACCTGCTCGTGCTGTGGCTGGGGTGGCTGATCTCCCGCCCGGCTACAGCTCCTGACCGTGGGCCGTCTGATCGCGGTCCGGAACCTGCCTGACCCCCTGATCCTCGGTCCTGGCCTCGCCCGCGGCGCGGTTGAAGGTCAGCTGCAGCTCCCGCTCCCCGTGGGCGGTGGTGATGAAGAACAGCTCGTCATCGCCCTCCAGGACGTCGTCGTCGCTGGGGGTGATCGGGATCCCGTCGCGCAGGATCGCCACCAGGGTGGTCTGCTCGGGCCACTCGATCGCGCCGACCTCCGTGCCGATGAACCCGTGCCCGTGGGGCACGGTGTACTCGATGAGGGTGGCCCCGCCGGCCTGCAGGTTCAGCAGCCGCACGACGCCGCCGACCTCCACGGCCTCCTCGACCAGCGCCGTCATCAGCCGCGGGGTGGACACGGCCACGTCCACTCCCCAGGCGTCGTCGAACAGCCACTCGTTCTTGGGGTTGTTGACCCGGGCGATGGTGCGCGGCACCCCGAACTCGGAGCGGGCCAGCAGGGAGACGACGAGGTTGGACTTGTCATCTCCGGTGGTCGCGACGATCACGTCCGCGGACTGCGGGGCGGCCGCGCGCAGCACGGACAGCTCGCAGGCGTCCCCGATCAGCCACGAGGCGCCCTGCAGGTTGGAGCGCCCGATGGCCTCGGGCTTCTCGTCCACGAGGGTCACCTCGTGGCCGTGGGTCAGCAGCTCCCGGGCGATCGAGGATCCCACGGATCCCGCGCCCACGATCAGCACCTGCACCGCTAGCTCCTTCCCTCCCCCCGCCGGCGCAACGCCCGGCGGGGCCGATCGTCCTCCCGGTACTCCTGCTCCTCCGGATCCTGCGGCGGATTCGCGAAGACCTTCGCGACCTCGTCCACCTCCTGGGTGCGCAGCATCGCGTGCACGACGTCGCCCTGCTGGTAGCTGGTGTCGGGGCCGGGCAGCTGGCCCTCGCCGAAGCGGGTGATGAACGCGATGCGCACCTCCGCTGCGGCCTCGATGCGCTCCAGCGGCAGGCCCGCCCAGGCCGGGTGCAGCTTCAGCTCGGCCAGCACCAGCCGCCCGGAGGCCTCCCGGTAGTCCCCGGTGACGTCCTGCTCGGGCAGGATCCGGCGCAGCACCTGGTCCGTGGACCAGCGCACCGCGGCGACCGTGGGGATGCCCAGGCGCTGGTAGAACTCCGCGCGATTCGGGTCGTTGATCCGGGCGACCACGTGCTGGACCTTGAAGGTCTCCCGGGCCACCCGGGAGGCCAGGATGTTGGAGTTGTCCCCGGAGGAGACGGCGGCGAAGGCGTAGGCCTGCTCGATGCCGGCCCGGCGCAGCGTGTCCCGGTCGAAGCCGATGCCGGTGATCTGGCGGCCCTGGAAGTCCGCGCGCAGGCGCCGGAAGGCCGCCTCGTCCCGGTCGATCACGGACACGGTGTGCCCGGCGGTCTCCAGGGAGTGGGCGAGCATCACGCCCACGCGCCCGGCACCCATGATGACGAAGTGCGGCACGGCGGGATCAGTCCTTCCGGGGCGGTACGGGGGCGGTGAGCGGTCGGGTCCGAGCTCCACAGTAGTGCATCCGTCCCCTCCCGGCGCACCCCGAGGCGGTGGGGTAGCGTGGGCCTGTGCGAACCCCGGGCTCCCGTCTGCGCGACGCGGTCCTCGGCGCTCCCCAGGAGACCGAGCGGCTGCGTCGGCTCTCCCTGCCTCGGCGCCAGGCCATGCCCGTGTTCGGCGCCGACGGCGTCTCCTCCCTGGCCTACTCCCCGGACGAGGTCGTCATGGTCCTGGCCCTGGCGGGCACGGCCGCGCTGAGCCTGGCCCCGTGGGTGGGGCTGCTCATCGCGGTGACCCTGCTGCTGGTGATCGGCACCTACCGGTACAACCTGCGTGAGGTCGCCCGCTCCGGCGGGGACTTCCAGGTGGTCTCGGATCGGCTGGGACCCCGAGCGGGCACCGCGGCGGGGGTCAGCCTGCTGTTCGACTTCGTGCTGACCGCGGCCGTCTCCGCCGCGGCGGCCTCCTCCTACCTGGTGACCCTGCTGCCCTCGCTGGCCGGGCACCGGGTGGGGATCTGCCTGGTCATCATCGCCGTGCTCACCGCGGTGCGCCTGCGCGGGATCGGCCTGATCGGGCGGCTGAACCCCGTGCCCGCCTACCTGTTCGTCCTGCTGGTGGCGGTGCTGGTGGCCGTCGGGCTGGCCCAGGACGCCGCGGGCACCCTCGGACCCGCCCCGAGCGCGGACTACGGCATCCAGCCGGGCCGCCAGGTGGAATCCGTGGTCACCGGCGCCGGGCTGGCACTGCTGGTGCTGCGGGCCTTCTCCTCGGGCGCGGTGGGCCTGACCGGCGTGGAATCGGTGTCCAACTCCGCCCGGTTCTTCCGCCGCCCCCGGGCACGCGGCGCCTCCCAGACCCTCCTGGCCATGGGGCTGGTCTCCGCGGTCTTCCTGGTCGCGGTGCTGCACCTGGTCCGGGCCACCGGCGCCGTCGTCGTCATGGACCCGCGCCAGCTGGTCATCGACGGGGCGACGGCCCCGGCGGACCTGCACCAGATGCCCCTGCTGGCCCAGGTCTCCCGGGCGGTCTTCGGCGACGGGCTGCTGGGGGCGCTGGTGCCCATCGCCACGGTCCTGGTGCTGCTGGTGGCCCCGGCGGCGGCCTACTCGGGCTTCCCGGTGCTGGCCTCCGCGATGGCACGGCGCGGCTACCTGCCCGTGCACCTGAACGCCCGGCTCAACCGCGCCGTCTACGCCAACGCCGTGCTGCTGCTCGGGGTCGCGGCCTGCCTCGTGGTCCTGGCCTTCGGCGCCCAGGTCAACGACCTCATCCAGCTGTACGTGCTGGGCGTGCTGTTCTCGATGTCCCTGACCCAGGCGGCCGTGATCCGCACCCGGCACCGCAGCATCCGCCTGGTCCTGGACCGGCTGCCCCGCAAGCGGCTGATCCGCGACCAGCTGGTCACCTGCGTGGGCTTCGCCGCGACCGTGCTCGGGCTGCTGATCGTGCTGGTGACCAAGCTCGTGCAGGGCGCCTGGGTCACGGTCCTGGTCGTGCTCGTGGGAACCTGGCTGTGTCTGCGGATCAAGAGCCATTACGAGCGAGTCGATGAGGAGCTGGCCGTGCGCGAGAACAACCCCCTGAAGGCCCTACCCTCCCGGGTGCACGCGATGGTCGTCATCCCGCGGCTGCGTCTGCCCGCGCTGCGGGCCCTGGCCTACGCCAGGGCCTCCCGGCCCTCCAGCATCGAGGCGCTGGTGCTGAACATCGACGAGACCCGCACCCACCGCATCCGAGCCCTGTGGGACCGCTACGAGGTGCCCGTGCCCCTGACGATCCTCGCCGCGCCCTTCCGGGACCCGGTGGCCCCCGTGGTGCGCCACGTGCGCCGCTTCCTGAAGCGCTCCCCGCGCGACGTCGTCGTGGTCTACATCCCGGACTACGTGGTGGAGCACTGGTGGCAGGTCCTGCTGCACCACCGGCTCTCCCGGCGGCTGGTGCGGGCCCTGCGCCGCGAGCCCGGGGTGATCACCGCGGTGGTGCCCTGGCGGCTGGGCCGCGAGGACGGGCAGGACGTGCCCGATCCGACGCAGACCCCGCGGGTCGTGGACGGGCAGGCCCCGGGCGAACCGGCGGCCTCGGAGACGACGCAGACGGCGGAAGGACAGCGATGAGGATCGGCGACGAGTTCGCGGTGCGCCTGACCGGCATGGCCCACGGCGGGGCGGCGCTGGGTCGGCACGAGAACCGCGTGGTGTTCGTGCGCCACGGGATCCCCGGCGAATCCGTGCTGGTGGAGGTCACCGGCCTGGGCCCGAAGGGCCGCTACGCCGAGGCCAGGCTGCTCGAGGTCCTGGAGGCCTCCCCGGACCGGCGCGAGCACCCGTGGCCCGCCGCCGATGCCCTGCGCACCCTGCACCCGGTCGGCGGCATGGAGTACGGGCACATCCGCCCCGAGCGCCAGCGCCTGCTGAAGGCCGACGTGCTGCGCGAGCAGCTGGTGCGCCTGGGCGGGATGGATCCCGCGGCCCCCCTGCTGGAGCAGCTGACGGTCGTCGATCCCGCGGCGCTAGCGGACCCGGCCGTGCTGGCCGCCGCGGGGAGCTCGGACCGGCAGGGGCACTCCGACCCGGAGCCCTACGGGGCTCACGGCGGCTGGCGCACCCGGGTGCACTTCGCCGTGGACGACGAGGGCCGCCCCGGGATGCACCCCTACCACGAGGAGCGGGTCATCCCGGTGGAGCGCTTCCCCCTGGCGGTGCGGGAGATCCAGGAGCTGGGCCTGGGCGCGGGGCGCTTCCCCGGGGTCTCCCGGATCGACGTCGCCGCCCCCTCGGCGGGTGCGGGCTCGGCTAGCCGGCCGCTGATCCTGTTCACGGCCGCCCCGGACACGCAGGATCTGGCGCCGCTGGGCCGGGAGCTGGATGTGGCCCTGGATGCCTGCCCGGCCGACGTCGAGGTCTCCGCGGTCCTGCAGCCGGCGCGCATCCCCGGACGCCGCGGCCCCCGGCCCCAGCCGATCGTGCTGCGCGGGGATGACCACGTGGTGGAGACCCTCCCCGTGCCGAGCCCGGACCGGCCCGATGCCCCCGCCCCGCTGCGCTTCCGCGTGGGTGCGGGCGGGTTCTGGCAGAACCACCGGCTGGCCCCGGCCGCCCTGACCGAGACCGTCCGGCAGCTGGCCGACGTCCGCCCGGCGGACACCGTGTGGGACCTGTACGGCGGGGCCGGGCTGTTCGCGGCGCTGGCCGCGGACCAGGTGGGTGCGGGCGGCACGGTGTGGTCCGTGGAGGGCTCCCCGGTCACCTCCGGGGACGCCCGGCACAATCTGGCAGGACAGGGTCCGGCCCGCACCGAGGGCTCGCGGGGGGCGAAGGTCATCGCCCAGCGCGCCGCGGTGGAGCGGGCCCTGACCGGCAGGCCCCGCACCGGGACCCCCGACGTCGTCGTGCTGGATCCTCCGCGGGACGGGGCCGGGCGCGCCGTGATGCGGCGGCTGGCCGCCTGCGGGGCGCGGCGCATCGTGTACGTGGCCTGCGACCCGGCGGCCCTGGGCCGGGACGCCGGCTTCCTGCGCGCGGACGGCTGGGAGCCCACGGCGGTGCGGGGACTGGATCTGTACCCCGAGACCCACCATCTGGAGGCCGTCGCCGTCTTCCAGCCGGGCCCGGACCGCTCCCGCTGAGCGCGAGCTGAACGGTGGGCCGCGTCAGGGGAGGGGCCGCGCCGTGCCCTGCCGCCGGACGCACCCCGACGGAGTGGCCTCGGCTACGTCCCGATGCTGGGGTGGCGGGGGTGAGCGGGTAGACTGCACGGCGAAGGCTTAGCGTCACTGTGTCTCCAAAGGTCTGCATCACACACCGGAAGAAGGCGAAGGCGCCCCACTCACGGGCACGCGACCGCTGGGATCCCACCGGACGAGGACGGCAGCTGGGCCTGGACCATGAAGCGGCGAGAGGAGTGCCACGCAATGAGCACCGTGGACAGCTTCGGTTCCAAGGACGTCCTGGACGTCGACGGCACCGAGTACGAGATCTACCGGCTGGACAAGGTCGAGGGTTCCCAGAACCTGCCCTACAGCCTCAAGGTTCTGCTGGAGAACCTGCTGCGCACCGAGGACGGTGCCAACATCACCGAGGACCACATCCGGGCGCTGGCCTCCTGGGACCCCACCGCGGAGCCCGACACCGAGATCCAGTTCACCCCCGCGCGGGTGATCATGCAGGACTTCACCGGCGTGCCCTGCATCGTGGACCTGGCGACCATGCGCGAGGCCGTCAAGGAGCTGGGCGGGGATCCGAACAAGATCAACCCGCTGGCCCCGGCCGAGCTGGTCATCGACCACTCCGTGCAGATCGACTCCTTCGGCAACAAGGACGCGATCGAGCGCAACATGGACATCGAGTACCAGCGCAACGGCGAGCGGTACAAGTTCCTGCGCTGGGGTCAGACGGCCTTCGAGGACTTCAAGGTCGTGCCCCCGGGCATGGGCATCGTGCACCAGGTCAACATCGAGTACCTGGCCCGCACCATCATGGCCCGTGAGGTCGACGGCGTCCTGCGCGCCTACCCGGACACCCTGGTCGGCACCGACTCCCACACCACCATGGTCAACGGCCTGGGCGTGCTGGGCTGGGGCGTGGGCGGCATCGAGGCGGAGGCCGCTATGCTCGGCCAGCCCGTGTCCATGCTGATCCCGAAGGTCGTGGGCTTCAAGCTCACCGGCAAGATCCCGGCCGGCTCCACCGCGACCGACGTCGTGCTGACCATCACCCAGATGCTGCGCGAGCAGGGCGTGGTCGGCAAGTTCGTGGAGTTCTACGGCGAGGGCGTCTCCGAGGTGCCCCTGGCCAACCGCGCGACCATCGGCAACATGAGCCCCGAGTTCGGCTCCACCGCCGCGATGTTCCCGATCGACGAGGTCACCCTGGACTACCTGCGCCTGACCGGGCGCTCGGAGGAGCAGGTGGCCCTGGTGGAGAAGTACACCAAGGAGCAGGGCCTGTGGCACGACCCCTCCCAGGAGGTCGCCTACTCGGAGTACCTGGAGCTGGACCTGTCCACCGTGGTCCCGTCCATCGCCGGCCCGAAGCGCCCGCAGGACCGCATCGAGCTGACCAAGGCCAAGGAGCAGTTCCGCTCGGACCTGACCAACTACGTGCACGAGGACGTCTCCGAGCAGGAGAAGGAGTCCTTCCCCGCCTCGGACGCCCCGAGCCACTCCGCGACCGAGGAGCAGGAGGAGCAGGAGCGCCCGCGCGCGACCGTCTCGGCCGCCGCCGGGGCGGAGGGTCGCGCCTCGGATCCCATCGAGGTCTCGATGCCGGATGGCCGCGAGTTCGAGATGGACCACGGCGCGGTGGCGATCGCCTCGATCACCTCCTGCACCAACACCTCCAACCCGTCCGTGATGATGGCCGCCGGTGTGCTGGCCCGCAACGCCGCGGCCAAGGGTCTGACCTCCAAGCCGTGGGTCAAGACCTCGATCGCCCCGGGCTCCAAGGTGGTCACGGACTACTACGAGAAGGCCGGGCTGCTGCCGGACCTGGAGAAGGTCGGGTTCTACGTGGTCGGCTACGGCTGCACCACCTGCATCGGCAACTCCGGGCCCCTGGAGGACGAGGTCTCCCAGGCGGTGAACGAGAAGGACCTCTCGGTCACCTCGGTGCTCTCCGGCAACCGGAACTTCGAGGGCCGGATCAACCCGGACGTGAAGATGAACTACCTGGCGTCCCCGCCGCTGGTCATCGCCTACGCCCTGGCCGGGTCCATGGACTTCGACTTCGAGAACGACCCCCTGGGCCAGGACCCGGACGGCAACGACGTGTTCCTCAAGGACATCTGGCCGGACCCGACCGAGGTGCAGAAGATCATCGACGACTCCGTGTCCACGGAGGCGTACACCACCGAGTACGGCACGATCTTCGACGGCGACGAGCGCTGGCAGTCCCTGGACACCCCCACCGGAGACACCTTCGAGTGGGATGAGGAGTCCACCTACGTGCGCAAGCCCCCGTACTTCGAGGGCATGGCCATGGACCCGGAGCCGGTGGAGGACATCCACGGCGCCCGGGTGCTGCTCAAGCTCGGGGATTCGGTGACCACGGACCACATCTCCCCGGCGGGCTCCTTCAAGACGGACACCCCCGCGGGGCAGTACCTGACCTCCCACGGGGTGCAGCGCAAGGACTTCAACTCCTACGGATCCCGGCGCGGCAACCACGAGGTCATGATCCGGGGCACCTTCGCCAACATCCGCATCAAGAACCAGCTGCTGGACGGCGTGGAGGGCGGGTTCACCCGCGACTTCACCCGCGACGGCGAGCAGGCCGCGGTCTACGACGCCGCGCAGCACTACGCGGAGGAGAACACCCCGCTGGTGGTGCTCGGTGGCAAGGAGTATGGCACCGGGTCCTCCCGCGACTGGGCGGCCAAGGGCACCCGGCTGCTGGGGGTGCGCGCGGTGATCACCGAGTCCTTCGAGCGCATCCACCGCTCCAACCTGATCGGCATGGGCGTGCTGCCGCTGCAGTTCCCGGCCGGGGAGTCCCACGAGTCCCTGGGCCTGGACGGCACGGAGACCTTCTCCATCACGGGAGTCACCGAGCTGAACGAGGGCCGCACCCCCAAGACGGTGCACGTGACCGCCGAGCACCCGGAGGGCAAGACCACCGAGTTCGACGCCGTCGTGCGCATCGACACCCCGGGGGAGCGGGAGTACTACCGCAACGGCGGGATCCTGCAGTACGTGCTGCGCAACCTGGTGCGCCAGCAGTAGGGCCCGTTCCACCGACGACGGCAGGCCTCCGGCCCGGATCGATCCGGGCGGGAGGCCTGCCGTCGTCTCCGTCCCCTGTGCGCGGGGGGGTCAGCTGCTGACGATGATCCGCCCGTTCTTGACCTGCGCGGTGAACTCGGGCAGCGGCTTCTGGGCGGGCCCGGCCTGCACGGAGCCGTCTTCGATGGAGAACACGGAGTGGTGGCACGGGCAGGTCAGCTGGGCGCCGTCGGCGTTCACGGTGCAGCCCTGGTGCGGGCACACGGTGGAGAACGCCTTGAACTCGCCCTTGCTCGGCTGGGTCAGCAGCACGGTCGTGCCGTCCTTCGCCTTCTGCACGGACCCGCCCTCCGGGACCTCGTCGGTGCCGGCGAGGTCCAGGGGCTCGGCGATGGTCTCCGCATCCGTCGCGGAGTCCTTGCCGTCACCGCAGGCGGCCAGCAGCGCGGCGGCCCCGGCCGCGGCCCCGGCACCGGCCAGGGCCCGACGCCGCGTGGTCGTGCGGACTCCTCCGTCGGATCCGCAGGCGGGGGCTGAATCGGTGTGGCCGCAGGCGCAGCCGGGGGCGGCCTCCGCGCGGGCGGCGTTCTCGGCGGCGTCCTCGGGGCGGGGGCGGGGGTTCTCGGCGGGCATGGCAGGGGCCTTCCTCATCGTCGCTGGGTCATCGCGGTCGCTGTGTGTGCGGCGCGGCGCCCCGGGGACGGTGCGGAAGGCCCCGTGCGGAATCCTCGCGGGAGCCGGTGCCTCAGATCCGGTCGAAGGCGCCCACCCGGTCCAGGTAGCGGGTGATGCCGCCGTTGAAGAAGGGCCAGTTGGCGCCGAGGATCATGGCCAGGTCGATGTCCGCCCGATCCGGGACCACGCCTTCCTCCAGCATACGAGTGATCTCCCGGGCCAGGGCTTCTTCGGCGTCCGTGCGGATCGTCTCAGCGTCCTTCCCCTCGCCCTCGGCCTCGATCAGCTCCTGGGCCTGCGGGGTCAGCCCGCCGGAGCGGTCCGCGATGGGCCGGATCTTCGCCTCGGCGAGCCGGCGGAAGTTGCCCGAGACGTGGAAGCGCTCACCCTGGTAGGTGCGCAGGGACTCCAGCAGGTGCACCCCGATGGGCAGGCCGACCAGGTCGATCAGGGTGAAGGCGTCCATGGGCAGGCCCAGGGACCGCAGGGCCTCGGAGATCCGCTGCGCCGGGGCGCCTTCGTCCAGGTCCCGGCCCACCTCGGAGAGCACCACGCCCAGGATGCGGTTGACGATGAACCCGGAGGAGTCCCGGGCGCCCACGGCCACCTTGCCCAGGCGCTGGGCCAGGTCGAAGGCGGTGGCCACGGCCTGATCGTCGGTGTGCTCGGTGCGCACGATCTCCACCAGCGGCATCACGGCCACCGGGTTGAAGAAGTGGAAGCCGATGACCCGCTCCGGGTGCGCCAGGTCCTCGACCATCTCCGAGACCAGCAGGGAGGAGGTGTTGGTGGCCAGGATGCAGTCCTCGCCCACGCTGCGCTCCAGGTTCGCGAAGACCTCCTTCTTCACGGAGGTCTCCTCGAACACGGCCTCAATCACCAGGTCGCAGTCGGCGTAATCGGACGTGTCCACCGTGCCGGAGACCAGCTCGCCCAGCTGCCCGGCCTGCTCCTCGCTGAGCCGGCCCTTGGCCACGAGCTTGTCCAGCTCCCCGCGGATGGTCTCCAGGCCGTGATCCACCCGGGAGCGCTCCACATCGGAGATCATCACCGGAACCTGCAGGCGGGTCAGGAACAGCAGGGCCAGCTGCGAGGCCATCAGCCCCGCGCCGACGACGCCGACCCGGCCGATCCGCCGCGGCTCGGTGCTCGGGGGCACCATCGAGGGGTGCTTGGCCCGGTGGGTGACCAGATCCAGCATCGCGTACAGGGCCGAGGGCAGCTGATCCCCGGCCACCAGCTCGCCCATCGCCTCGATCTGCGCGGCCCGGGAGTCCGCGCGGGTCTGCTGGGGCCCGGCCGCGAACAGCTCCAGGGCGGTGTTCGCCGCATCCGAGGCGCCGGCGGTCTTGCGGGCCACCACCTGGCGGGCCCGGGTCACGGCCTGCTCCCAGCGTTCGCGCAGCGCGGGGTCATCCTGCGCGCCGGTGTCCGCGGCGAACAGGGCGGCGTCGGGATCGACGGCCTCCGGGCGGTGCACCTCGGTGCGCCCGGTCACCACCTCGCCGAACCAGGCCAGGGCCTCGGGGCGGGCGGCATCGTCGTCGGCGCCGGCCTCGGTCAGGGCGTCGAGGATCCCGGCCTCGCGGGCCTGCTCCGATGTCAGGGTGCGGTTGCTGTTCAGCGGGTTCTCGAAGATCACGGTCACCGCCTGCTCCGGGCCGATCAGGCGGGGCAGATCGAAGATCCCGGCCCAGCCGGGGAACAGGCCCAGGCGGATCTCGGGCAGGCCGATGTTGCGGGTTCCGGGATGCCCGATCCGGTAGTCCGCGGCCAGGGCCAGCTCCAGGCCGCCGCCCAGGGCGGTGCCGGTGACCCGGGCGAGGGTCGGCACGGGCAGCTCGCGGATCGCCTCGACGAACTCGTGGCCCATGGACCCGATCATCTCCAGGGGTGCGTCGGTTCCGCGCAGATCGCGCACCAGGGACAGGTCCACACCGGCGGCGAAGGTCGGGGCGGTGCCCTCGATCATGACGGCCTGCACCCGGCCCTCCTCGGCCAGCTCCCGGACCTCGCTGACCGCCTCCAGCAGGGCGTCGATGGATCGCGGCCCGAGGGTCTCCGGGCGCTTGTCGGCGTCGTTGTGCAGGGTCAGGACGGCGACCTTGCCGTCCGTTCCGGGCAGATCCAGGATCTCCCGGCGCACCTGGGTGACGACCTCGTCGCCGCAGTGCTCGGTCAGGGGGGTGTGGTCCGTGGTGGGGGTGGTGGACACGGGGCATCCTCTCGTTGTGTCGGATTCCCCACCAGCCTAGCTGTAAGACGCGTCACGAGGTAATCGGCACGGGCGGTATCGCATGACGCCGCGGATGGGCCCCGCGGAGGCCGATCCGCCTTAGGCCGGGGTGTCCGCCCAGACCTCGGCCAGCGGCGCCGCGCACAGCTGGATCTGCCACGGCCGGGCCCCCAGCTGCTCGAGCTGCGCCCCCAGCTGGCCGGGATCCTCCTGGGCGTGGTCCCAGCACAGCCGCCGCAGGTGATCCGGGGTCAGCAGGTTCTCCACCGGGGTGCCGGTCTGCTCGGCCAGCTCCGCCAGGCGGGCACGGGAGGCGGTGAGCAGGGCGAGGGAGCGGGGCCGCTTGGGCTCCCAGGCCTTGATCGGCGGCGGGGTGTCCGAGGGCACCGTCATCGGCACCGGGTCCGGATCCTGGGCGGCCTCCCGGATCGCGCTCACCCAGCGCACGGCTTCGCGCTTGATCAGCTTGGTGTGGAAGCCGGGGATCTGCACCAGCGCGGGCACCGAGCGTGGCATGGCCTTGGCCCCCGCGATCAGCACCGAATCCTTCATCAGGCGCTTGGGGGCGATGTCCTTGGCCTCGGCCAGCTTCTCCCGCTCCGTCCACAGGTTGCGCAGGGCGGTGAGCTGACGGCGGGTGCGCAGCTGACGCAGCCCCTTGGTCCGGCGCCACGGATCCTTCGCCGGGGCCGGGTGGGCGGCCTGCTCGATCTCGTGGGCGAACTCCTGGCGGGCCCACTCCAGCTTGCCCTGGGTATCAAGCTGCGCGATGACGGCCTCGCGCAGATCCGCCAGCAGCTCCACATCCAGGGCGGCGTAGACCAGCCAGGACTCCGGCAGGGGGCGGGTGGACCAATCCGCGGCCGAGTGCTCCTTGGCCAGGTGGTAGCCCAGCAGATCCTCCGTCATCGCCCCCAGCCCCACATGCGCGTAACCGAGCAGGCGCCCGGCCAGCTCCGTGTCGAACAGCGCATCCGGGGCCATCCCGACCTGGCGCAGACTCGGCAGATCCTGGGTCGCGGCGTGGATGATCCACTCGACCCCGCGCAGGGCCTCCTGCAGCGGGAGGAGATCCGGGAAGGCCTCCGGATCCACGAGCAGGATGGGGGAGTCCCCGCGCTTGAGCTGGACGAGGAAGGGGCGCTGACCGTAGCGGATGCCGGAAGCCCGCTCCGTGTCGATGGCCACCGGACCGGTGGCCTCCGTCAGCATCCGGGCGGCGCGGGCCAGCCCCTCGGGGGTGTCGATGACCCGCGGCACCCCGTCGTGCGGGCTGTCGAGGGGAACCACCTCCGGGATGCTCAGGGTGGGATCCAGACCCAGCTGCCCGGGATCGGGGGTCGCGGGGGAGGAGGCGGAGGGGACGGAGGCGGTGGCTTCGCTCATGACCATCCCAGTGTAGGTGCCCCCGCGCGCCAGCGCGTGGGGATCAGGCCTGCTCCGGGGTGAAGTCCAGGCTCACCGAGTTCATGCAGTAGCGCAGATCCGTCGGCGTGCCCAGACCCTCGCCCTCGAAGACGTGACCCAGGTGAGAATCGCAGGCCGCGCAGCGCACCTCGATCCGCTCCATCCCCAGGGAGGAGTCCCGGATGTAGCGGACCCGGTCCTCGGCCAGGGGCGCGAAGAAGGAGGGCCAGCCGCAGCGGGCGTCGAACTTGGTCTGGGCGGAGAACAGCTGCGCCCCGCAGGCCCGGCACGAATAGGTTCCGGGCGAGAACTCGTCCCAGTAGCGGCCCGTGAAGGGACGTTCGGTGCCGGCCTCGCGCAGCACAGCGTACTCCTCGGGGGAGAGGATCTCCCGCCAGTCCGCCTCCGTGCGCCGCCCGGGATCACCCAGCGGCCCGGGGGCCCGACGGTCGAAGGGGCTGTTCTGCTGGTTCTGCTGCTCAGTCATCCACATGTCCTGTGCCCCAGTACAGGTGCAGCACGGGCACCCCCAGGGTCTTCTCCGCGGTGTTGGACCAGCCGATGTTGAACGTGTCCTGCACCGGGTGCGGATCCGTGATGATCAGCGCCTGGGTGGCGCCATCCCGGATCTCCTCGGCCATGGCCTCCACCGGGTCGCCCGTGCTGGTGCGTCCCGAGGCGGTCAGTCCCGCGCCGCGCAGCACCTCGAGGGAGGTATCCAGGATCTCCTGGGCCTCGGCCTCCAGGGTCTGCGGGCCCTTCTCCGAGGAGGAGAACACGTCCGCGGCCTCACTGAACTGCAACAGCGTGAGACGGTCCAGGAATTCCATCCACTGCGGCTGGCGCAGCTGGGCCGGGACCAGCAGGCGCACCGTCGGGGCGGGGCGTCCCGGATCCGCGTCCCCGCGCGGGTCGGCCGCCGCGCCGCCCGCGATGCGGATGTTCTCGATCTCCTGCTCGCCGAGGGTCTTCTCGGTCACCACCAGTACTGTGCTCATGGGCACAGCCTACCGATCTGCCCGCGGGATCGGCGATGATGGGGGAGTCCGCGCCCGCGTCCCCGGCGGGCGGGAGAGGAGAGCCATGACGAGCACCGCGTCGACCCCGCACACCGGCCTGCGCCGAGCCCTGGGCTCCCGGTCCTGGCGGGCCGGCCTGCGCACCGGCCTGATCGCCGGGGGCGCCCTGACGGGTCTCGGCGCCACCGCCGCGGCCGGCATCGCCGGCTACTACGCCCGCATGGCCGTGACCCCGCCGACTCCGACCAGCAGCGAGGTGCTGCCGATCCTCGGCGTCGGCTTCGACACCCCCGACCCGGAGGAGGGCAGAACACCCACCAGCGTCACGCTGCCGGCGAACGCGGAGACCCTGGTCCCCGGGCGGTACCAGATCTCCTTCGACGGCGGGCGTTCGCAGGCCCGTCTCGGGGAGATCCTCTCCTACTCGCCCAAGCTGGGCACGGTGGTGCGGGCCGTGGAGCACGTGGAGTCGGGGGATCTCGGGGCGGCGAAGAAGGTCCGCTGGTCCGGGGCCATCTGGCGGGATCCGGCCGACGCCGGGTACCCGTTCGAGGAGGTGACCCTGGACCTGCCGGTCGGGGAGGCCCCGGCCTGGCTGGTCCCCGCCCCCGCCGGCTCCTCCGGGCAGACCTGGGCGATCATGGTGCACGGGCGCGGGGCCAGCCGTCAGGAGACCCTGCGTGCTCTGGCCACCACCCAGCGGCTGGGCCTGACCAGCCTGCACGTGACCTACCGCAACGACTCCGACGCCCCGGCCTCCGCCGACGGCCGCTACGGCCTGGGCTTCACGGAGTGGCAGGACGTGCAGGTGGCCGTCGAATACGCCCTGGTCCACGGGGCCCGGGACCTCGTGCTGTTCGGCTGGTCCATGGGCGGGGCGATCGCGCTGCAGACCGCGGACAAGTCCCCGGACGCCGAGCGGATCCGGGCGCTGGTCCTGGACGGGCCGGTGGTGGACTGGTTCGAGCTGATCCGCTTCCACACCCGGCAGTACCGCCTGCCCCTGCGCCTGGGCCAGCTGGTGGCCGATCTGCTCAGCGCCCAGCGGGCCACCCTCATGACGGGGCTGGACCACCCCATCCGGCTGACGGATCTGGACTGGATCACCCGCAGCGCCGAGCTGCGCGTGCCGACGCTGATCCTGCACTCCGTGGACGACGAGTATGTGCCGGCTTCGGCGTCGATGGAGCTGGCCGAGCGCAGCCCGCGGGTCACGCTCGTGCCGTTCCAGAAGGCCCGGCACACCAAGGAGTGGAACGTGGACCCGGCCCGCTGGGAGGCCGCCGTCCTGGAGTGGCTGCCGGCCCAGCTGGGGTGAGGGGCGCGGCTCAGCCCTGGGCGATGGGCGCGTAGCGCCCGCCGGTGACCGCCAGCAGGTCCGCCGGGGCCAGCTCAACGTCGAAGCCGCGCTTGCCCCCGGAGACCAGCACGGTCTCGAAGGCCTGGGCCCCTGAGTCCAGCAGCACCGTGACCGGGGTCTTCTGGCCCAGCGGCGAGATCCCGCCGACCACGTATCCGCTGCGCTTCTGCGCCACCGCCGGATCCGCCATGCTCGCGGACTTCCAGCCCATCGCCGCTGCGGCCGCCTTCATGTCCAGCTTCCCCGCCACGGGCACCACCCCGAGGGCGAACTGGCCGTCGTGGGTGATCATCAGGGTCTTGTACACCTGGCCCGGGTCCCGGCCCAGCTTGGCCGCGGCCTCCGCGCCGAAGCCCGCGCCCTCCTCGTGCTCGTAGGGCAGCTCGGTGAACGCCACCCCCGCCTCGGTCAGGGCGCGCACCGCCGCCGTCGCCCCGTGCTGTTGCTTCTTCTTGGCCATGGGAACCGCTGCCTTTCTCCCGGAATCGGGGACGATGCTCTGGATGCGCAGTGCCGGGCCCGGACCGATCCCGCGGGAACGGGTCCGGTCCGGACGCCGTCGGCACCACTGTAGGCACGGGCAGGGGATAGACTCGGCGTGGCGATCCGCACACCCGCGGCGCGCCCGCCCCTATCCGCAGCCATCCCCCGTCCCCCGAGGAGTCCGGTGCCTGAGACCGTCCACCTGACCGACCGCCGCCCCCGCGTCTCCGCCGAGCAGCTTCTGGAGGGCTTCCGGCCCTCCGAGCGCTTCGGCGAGGTCTCCTTCGACACCTACATCCCGGACCCCGACCAGCCCTCGCAGGCCGCCGCGGTCCAGGCCCTGCGCGACTTCGCCCGCGGCGTCGCCCGCGGCGTCGGCCGCGGCGTCGGCCGCGGCGGCGGTGGGGGCGGGGGGCTGTTCGGGAAGCTGTTCAGGCGCGGCGGCAAGGGTGCGGCCGGCAAGGCCGGGATCTACCTGGACGGCGGCTTCGGCGTCGGCAAGACCCACCTGCTGGCCTCCCTGTTCCACGCCGTGCCGGGGCCCGCGGCCTTCGGCACCTTCGTGGAGTACACCAACCTGGTGGGGGCCCTGACCTTCCGCAAGACCGTCGAGGCGCTCAGCGGCTACACCCTGGTGTGCATCGACGAGTTCGAGCTGGACGACCCCGGGGACACCGTCCTGATGTCCCGGCTGATGCGGGAGCTGTCCGACGCCGGGGTGAAGCTGGCCGCGACCTCCAACACCCTGCCCGGATCCCTCGGGGAGGGCCGCTTCGCCGCCGCGGACTTCCAGCGGGAGATCCAGGTGCTGGCGGACCAGTTCGAGGTCATCCGCATCGACGGCGAGGACTACCGGCACCGCGGCCTGCCCGAAGCGCCCCAGCCGGTGGAGGCAGCCGGGTTCGACGACGCCGTCGCCGCGGCCTTCGAGCCGGAGCAGACGGTGGCCGTGGACGACTTCTCCGCCCTGATCGAGCACCTGTCCCAGGTCCATCCCAGCCGCTACCGGCAGATGATCGACGGGCTGGATGGGATCGCCTGGCGCGGGGTGCAGACCATCACGGCCCAGGCGGTGGCCCTGCGCTTCGTGGTCCTGGCCGATCGCCTCTACGACAAGGACCTGCCGATCGTCTCCTCCGGGGTGCCCTTCGACCGGGTCTTCACCGAGGAGATGATGGCCGGGGGCTACCAGAAGAAGTACTACCGGGCGGTCTCCCGCCTCACGGCGCTGGCCCGCGAGGGCGGCACCCCCGGGACCGCTTGAGCGGCTCGGGTCGGATCCGTGGCCTGGCTGGTGCTGCCCGCCGTGCTGGTGGGCACCGTGCTGCAGCGCATCTGCGGCACCGGGGTGGGCCTGCTGGTCGCCCCGTGTTCGCGCTGCTGCTGGGCGGGGCGGACGGGGTGCTGCTGACGAACATGACCACCTTCGTCTCCGCGACGATGCTGACCGTGGCGATGCGCCGGGAGGCGGACTGGGCCACCTGGGCCCGCCTGTTTGCGTGGTCCCTGGTGGGCACGGTGCCCGGGGCGCTGCTGGTCCGAGCCCTGCCGGCCGCCGTGCTCCAGGTGGTGGTCGGCGGGGTCGTGCTGCTGGCGATGGCGGTGATCCTCACCTCGGCGGCCCCGCGCAGGAGGCGCGGCCCCGGGGCGGGGGTCGCCGCTGGAATCGCGGCGGGGCTGCTCAACGTCACCGCCGGGGTGGCGGCCCCCGCCGTCGTGCTGTTCGCGCGGATCACCGGCTGGGATCAGCGGGCCTACGCCGCGACCACGCAGCCGCTGTTCATGAGCCTGGCCGTGACTTCCGTGGGGGCGAAGCTGCTCCTCGGGGCGGCCCACCCGGCGCATCTGCCCTCCGCGTGGCTGTTCCTCGGGATCGCCGCGGCCGTCCTGGTCGGGCTGCCGCTGGGCGCCCGGCTGGGCAGGGTCATCGCGGCGTCGGCGGCGCGCACGCTGTCCCTGCTGCTGGCCGGGGCCGGTGCCGTGCTGGCCGTGGTCCGGGGCGTGGCGGGCCTGATCTGAGGCGGACGCCGGAGCAGCACGGGCAACTCGTGAGGGGTGGCCACGCGAGGAGTGCGCCGGGGGAGGCCAGCGGGCGCGGAGACGGAGAAAGCCCCGGATCCTGGAGGGGATCCGGGGCTTTCTCCTTGAAACGTGCGCGATACTGGGATCGAACCAGTGACCTCTTCCGTGTCAGGGAAGCGCGCTACCGCTGCGCCAATCGCGCGAGAAGCATGAACAGCGTCATGATCTGCGAGGTGAGGACGGGATTCGAACCCGCGTACACGGCTTTGCAGGCCGCTGCCTAACCACTCGACCACCTCACCATCGTCCGGTCGGGGACTTAGGGGTCCGTGCTCCACGCGAAGCGGAGCGGTATCCGAGCGGTTGACGAGACTTGAACTCGCGACATCCACCTTGGCAAGGTGGTGCTCTACCAACTGAGCTACAACCGCATGTCTGCCTGCCGCTCACATTCGTGCGGCTCGCCGTCCTCCGGGGGAGTCCGTCGCGCTGACAGGTGAATACTCTACACACCCGGCGCGGAGATGCAAAATCGAGGCCCCGGCGCCGGTCGAACCTCGCGTCCGCCCCGGAATTCCGCGGATCGCGCCGCCTCGACGGGCCGCGGTCAGGGGCTCTGACCGCCGACGCCTCACTGTGGGATACGCCACGTGAAGAAGGGGATCTCCGGATTTGCGGGCCCTCGACCCGGTGTGTATAGTTCTGGGAGTGCCGAGCGCGATTGGCGCAGTGGTAGCGCGCTTCGTTCACACCGAAGAGGTCGCTGGTTCGAACCCAGCATCGCGCACGAACAGGCTCCCCGCCGGAGCCGCGAAGGCCCCCGCCGGAACCGATTCCGGCGGGGGCCTTTTCCGTTCACGCTGCCCGGCGTCGCGCCCGGTGCGTGCCGCGCCATCCGGCGGCGACCCTTCCGTCCCCTGCCCAGGAGCACCCCTTCCATGACCCAGCCCCGGCTCGCCACGCAGACCGAGCACGGTCGCATGTACGCCCGCGCGGACGGCGGCGAGCCCGAGGTCCCCTCGATCACCACGGTCATCGGCCAGCAGGCCACGGACCTGGGCGGCTGGCACGGGTACATGGCGGCCAAGGCCGTGCTGGAGGATGACCGGGCACTGCGCGCCGGGCGCTCGGCGGGGCTGCGCCACGCCGTCATCCGCGACGCCGCCCTGGCCGCCGAGCGCTACCGGGACCAGGCCGCCGCCCGCGGGGATCGCGTGCACGCCTACTGCGAGGCCGTCGCCCTGCGGGCCATGGGCCGGGAGCATGATGTCGACGGCGCCCGGGAGGCGCTGATGCTGCATCAGGAGACCGCCTGGGCTGATCGCTTCGACGAATGGTGGGAGGCCTACCGCCCGGAGCCGCTGGCCCCGGAGATCACCGTGTGGAACCGGACCGTCGGCTACGCCGGGACCCTGGATCTGGTCGCCCGGATCGGCGGGCGGGTGTGCATCATCGATTACAAGACCAAGGGCACCGACCGCAAGGGCCGCGTCAAGCCCCTGGACGAGAAGGTCATCATGCAGCTGGTGGCCGGGGTCAAGGCCGAGGAGTCCCTGGTGGATCCCGCCGCCGGCACCTGGGAGCCGTGGGCCTACGGCGACGCGCCGGTGCTGCTGGGGGTGGCCCTGGGGGAGACCGAGGTCCGGGCCCAGCAGGCCAACCCGGAGCTGCTGCGCCACCACTGGCGCTCCTTCTGCGCGCTGTGCCGCGTGTGGCAGCACCACCACGAGCTCGCCCAACTGACCCGCGAGGCCGCCCTGCCGCCGCTGATGGCCGTCGTGCCCCCGCCGCGCCGGGAGCCCGCCGCGACGCCGTCACCCGAGACCGCCGATCCCACGACCACCAGGAGGGCCTCATGACCATCCTCCCCGTGCGCACCATCGGAGATCCCGTGCTGCGCACCGCCTGCCGCCCCGTCGGGACCCCCGACGCCGAGCTGGCCAAGCTCATCGAGGACATGCTCGAGACCATGTTCGACGTCGGAGGGGTCGGCCTGGCCGCCCCGCAGGTCGGCGTGGAGCTGCGCCTGTTCGTCTGGGGCCTGGAAGGTGTCGACGGGCCCGTCGGACACGTGCTGAACCCCGTCCTGGAGGTCTCCGAGGACCCCCAGGAGGGCGGGGAGGGCTGCCTGTCCGTGCCGGGGCTGTCCGCCGAGACCCCGCGGGCCCGCTGGGCGCGGGTCACCGGCACCGACGTGCACGGGCGACCCGTGGACGTGGCCGGGGAGGGACTGCTGGCCCGGTGCCTGCAGCACGAGACCGACCACCTGGACGGCACCCTGTACGTGGATCGGGTGCGAGGGGAGGACCGCCGCCGGATCATGCGCCAGCTGCGGGACCGGGACTTCGGGAACCGCTCCCAGGCGGTCACCGGCCAGCGCTCCGGCCGGGTCTCCTCCGCCTTCGGGGCCGGGGCCTCCGTCGCACCCGGCGCCTCCTTCGGGGGTGGCCGCTGATGCGCGTGCTCTACGCCGGAACCCCGGCCACTGCCGTCGCCCCCCTGGAGGCCCTGCTGGCCGATGCCACCGGGCGGATCGAGGTCGTGGGGGTGCTCACCCGGGAGGATGCCCCGGTGGGGCGCAAGCGCGTGCTCACCCCATCCCCGGTGGCCGCCCGCGCCGAGGAGCTGGGCCTGCCGGTGATCCGGGCCAACCGCTACGACGACGCCGCGCACGCCGCGGTGACCGCCCTGGCCCCCGAGGCCGCGGCCGTGGTCGCCTACGGGGCGATCCTGCCTGAGCGCGCCCTGGAGGCCGTGCCGAAGGGGTGGATCAACCTGCACTACTCGGACCTGCCGCGCTGGCGCGGGGCCGCCCCGGTGCAGCGGGCCCTGATGGCCGGGGAGCGGGAGCTGACCGCCTGCACCTTCCGGATCGAGCGGGGCCTGGACACCGGTCCCGTCTACCACCGCCTCACCGAGCCGGTGGGCCCGGAGGACGACGCCGGGACCATGCTCGAGCGGCTCTCCGCGGCGGGCGGGCCGCTGCTGGCGCGCACCCTCGGGGAGATCGCCGAGGGCACCGACCGCCTCACCCCGCAGGAGGGGGAGCCCATCACCGCGGCCAAGCTCACCGCCGAGCAGGCCCGCATCGACTGGCAGGCCCCGGCCGAGCAGGTGGCCGCCCTGGTGCGCGGCACCACCCCGGAGCCCGGGGCGTGGACCACGCTGGAGGGACAGCGGGTCAAGGTCGCGGGACTCGTGCCTGTCGGCGCCTCGTCGGGGCACCGCCCCGGCACCGTGCGCCTGGAGGGCCGGGACGTGCTGGTCAGCGCCGGGGACGGGGATCTGCGGCTGGGCAGGATCCAGCCCGCGGGCAGGAAGATGATGGCCGCGCCCGACTGGGCGCGCGGATCCGCACGGCTGGATGAGGGGAGCGTGGAGTTCGCATGAGTGCACAGCAGGGCCGCGGACGCGGCGGGAACGCGGGCTCCGGGCCCGGACGCGGTGGGCAGGCCCGCCCGGGGGAGCGGCGCAACGCCAAGGGGCGCCAGCGCCACCGCGGGGCAGGCCCGCAGCGGGACTTCTCCCGCACCGCCCCCAGCCAGCGGCGTCGCACCGGGGACCCGGCGCGCCTGGTCGCCTTCGAGACCCTGCAGGCCGTGCAGACCGAGGACGCCTACGCCAACCTCGTGCTGCCCCGGGCCATCCGGCGCCACCGCTTGGATCAGCGCGACGCCGCCTGGGCCACGGAGCTGACCTACGGCACCCTGCGCGAGCAGGGGCTCTACGATGCGATCCTCTCCCGGTGCGTGGACCGGCCCCTGGCGCGCCTGGACGCGAAGGTGCTGACCGTGCTGCGCCTGGGCGCCCACCAGCTGCTGGGCATGCGCACCGCCGCCCACGCCGCGATCAACGAGACCGTGGGTCTGACCCGCGCCGTCGTCGGGGCGGGCCCGGCCGGGATGGTCAACGCCGCGCTGCGCCGGGTCAGCGAGAGGACCCGGGAGCAGTGGCTCACCGAGCTGACCGCGGATCTCACGGATGAGACCCGCCGGCTGGCCCTGGAGCGGTCCCACCCGGTGTGGATCGTGCGGGCCCTGCGCCAGGCCCTGGCCGCCCACGGCCGGGTGCCCACCGAGATCGAGCAGCTGCTGGCCGCGGACAACGCGGCCCCCGTGGTGCACCTGGTGGCCCTGCCCGGGCTGGGGTCCCTGGAGGAGGCCGAGCGCAGCGGCGCCGAGGCGAGCACCCTGGTGCCGGGGGCCGCGACCTACCGGCACGGGGACATCGGCCGCCTGGAGACCGTGCGGGAGGGGACTGTGCGCGCCCAGGACGTCGGCTCCCAGCTGGTGGCCCGCGCCCTGGCCGCCGCACCCCTGGAGGGGGAGGACGGGCGCTGGCTGGACCTGTGCGCCGGTCCCGGCGGGAAGGCCGCGCTGCTGGGGGCCCTGGCCCAGCAGCGCGGCGCGGAGCTGGTGGCCAACGAGTCGGCCCCGCACCGGGCCGAGCTGGTGCGCACCTCCCTGCGGCCCCTGGACCCCGCCCGGTATGCGGTGCTGACCGGGGACGGGCGGCGGATCCGGGAGACCCTGGCCGATGCCGAGCAGCTGCCGGAGCAGACCTCCCTGGCCGTGGAGGCCTTCGGGGAGTCCGGGGAGATCTTCGACCGCGTGCTCGTGGACGCCCCGTGCACCGGCTTGGGGGCGCTGCGTCGTCGTCCCGAGGCGCGCTGGCGCAAGCAGCCCGCGGACGTGGCCGAGCTGCTGGAGCTGCAGACCCAGCTGGGCCGGGCCGCGATCGAGGTGACCCGCCCCGGCGGGGTCATCGCCTACGTGACCTGCTCCCCGCACGCCGCGGAGACGCAGAACGTGCTGGCGGACCTGCTGGAGACCGGGCAGGTGCAGCTGCTGGACACCGCGGCGATCACCCGCGACGCGGCCCTGCCGCACGCCCTGGACGGGGAGAAGGACCCGGGGCTCACGGCCCCGGACCTCGCCCCGGCCGAGGGTCAGGACCGGGCCTCCACGGTGCAGCTGTGGCCGCACGTGCACGGCACGGACGCGATGTTCCTGGCGCTGCTGCGCCGCATCTGATCAACGGCGGCTGCTGCGCCGCGTCTGATCGGGCGGTTGCTGCGCCGGAGCTGAGGCCGACCCGCCCGACCTGGAAGAATGGGCCGGGCATCGACGACCCGAGGAGCACCCGCCGTGACCCACCTGCGCATCCACCCCTCCATCCTCTCCGCGGACTTCGCCCGGCTGGGTGAGGAGCTGGCCGCGATCTCCACCGCCGACGCCGCGCACATCGACGTCATGGACAACCACTTCGTCCCGAACCTCACGTGGGGTCCGCCGGTGGTGCAGCGGCTGCGGGAGGTCTCCCCGGTGCCCTTCGACGCGCACCTGATGATCGAGGACGCGGACCGCTGGGCCCCGCGCTACGCGGAGATCGGCTGCGAGTCCGTGACCTTCCACGCCGAGGCCGCGATCGCCCCGATCAAGCTGGCCCGGCAGCTGCGTTCGAACGGGGCGCAGGCCGGGATGGCCCTGCGACCGGCCACGCCGGTGGAGCCGTACCTGGATCTGCTGGCCGGCGGGGAGCTGGACCTGCTGCTGGTGATGACCGTGGAGCCGGGCTTCGGCGGGCAGGCCTTCCTGGAGGTGACCCTGCCGAAGATCCGCCGGGCGGCGCAGGCCCTGCTCGGCTCGCAGGTTCCGGTGGCCCTGCAGGTGGACGGCGGGATCACGGAGGAGACCATCGCGCGGGCCGCCGAGGCCGGGGCGGACGTGTTCGTCGCCGGCTCCGCGGTCTACGGCGCGCAGGATCCGGCGGAGGCCATCGCAGCGCTCAGGCGATCCGCCGCCCGCTCATGACCTGCTCCAGGCTCAGCGGGGGATGCCCAGTGAGCCGTTCGACGTCGTCGGTGACCTCCGCGAGCTCACCCGCGGCGATCGCGGTGTAGGTGGAGATCCAGGCCTCCAGCTCCCACTCCGGGGCTCCGTATCCGGCGCGGGAGGCCCGGGCCTGCTCGAGGGTCTCATCCTGAAACCGGTAGTCCTCACCCGTGGCCTCGGACATGATCCGGGCCGCCTCGGTCATGGTCAGCGCCTCCGGGCCGGTGAGCGTGTAGGCGCGGTCCTCGTGGGCGCCCGGATCGGCGAGCACCGCGGCGGCGGCGTCGATGACGTCCGTGCGGGCCACCGCCGCGACCCGCCCGGTCCCGGCGGGCCCCCGGATCACCCGGTCCTGCCCGGCGAAGTCCTCGAACACATCCAGGTAGAAGTTGTCCCGCAGGAACGTGTGGCGCATGCCGGTGGCCCGGATCGCGGCCTCGGTGATCCCGTGGGTGCGGGCGAAGGTGAAGGTGGCCTCCGGGCCCGGGTGGGCGAAGGACAGGTAGACCAGGTGGCGCACCCCGGCGGCGGAGGCGGCCGCGACGGCGTCGATCTGCTGCTCGTCCCGGTGCGCGGCCTCGGTGATCGAGACCATGAACACGGTGTCCAGCCCGGTCATGGCCTCGCGCAGACCTGCCGGGTCGGCGAAGTCCCCGCGGGCGGCCTCCAGCAGACCCTCGGAGTCCTCCACCCGCTGCCGCACGGCCTCGGGGCGGCGCACCAGCAGGCGGTGGGGGATCCCGCGCTCCTGCAGCAGGCGGGAGACCCCGCCGCCGATCAGTCCCGTGGCCCCGGTGATGCCCACGCGCACCGGCTGGGCGTCGGGGTGCTCCTGGGAATCCTGGTGGTCGGCGGCGGCTTTGCGGGCGGACTCGGCGGGGTGATGGCTCATGGATGCTCCTCGGGATCGACGGTGAGGTGGCGGTCTCTTGGGTGCAACGGTGCGGTGCGACGGATTGTTTCCTCGGGTGTCCGCGGATGATGCCGCATCGTGGCCTGCGGCACGCCTTTCGGGAGGGTGTGGCATAGTGGGTGGCGCAATCGTGCTCCGGGGGTCGGTGAAACTCCGAACCGGCGGTAGAGTCCGCGAACCGGGACGGCCCTGAGATCAGGGGCCATCCCGACCGATCCGGTGGAATTCCGGAACCGACAGTCACAGTCTGGATGAAGGTGCACGAGCCCACCGCGACCCGTTGAACGGGGTGCGCGCGGGGTGTCGCCGTCGTCCCGTCCAGGGGCGTCCGCCGACGCACCCGGCGCAAGACCCGCCAGCTCGGCGCGCGTGTGTTCTCCCCGGGGCCTCCGCGGTCCTCGAGAAGGAGAGAACATGGACTTCCTGCGGTGGCTCTTCGACGCCCAGCTCACCATCGGCGGTGGGTTCATCCTGTGGCGCGAAGTGATCGGCAACCTCTTCGGCCTGGCCTCGGCCCTGGGCGGCATGCGCCGGAAGGTCTGGGCCTGGCCGGTGGGCATCATCGGCAACCTGCTGCTGTTCACGGTGTTCCTCGGCGCCGTGTTCGGCTCCCCGAATCCCGTGAACATCCTCGGCCAGGCCGGGCGCCAGGTCATGTTCATCATCGTCTCCGTCTATGGCTGGTGGCAGTGGCGGGCAGCCCGCGGGCAGGACGGCGCCGCCGTCACCCCGCGCTGGGCCAGCACCCGGGAGCGGGTGCTGCTGGTGGTCCTGCTCTTCGGCGGCACCGCCGCCCTGACCCCGGTGTTCCGGGCCCTGGGCTCCTACGAGCCGGTCTGGTCCGACGCCTGGATCTTCGTCGGCTCCCTGCTGGCCACCTGGGGCATGGCCCGCGGCTGGGTGGAGTTCTGGCTGATCTGGGTGGCCGTGGACGTGGTCGGGGTGCCCCTGCTGTTCTCCGCCGGGTACTACGCCTCCGGGCTGATGTACCTCTTCTACGGCTGCTTCACCCTCACCGGCTTCTTCGTCTGGTGGCGCACCCGACGTCGTGCAGACCGGGTGCGAGTTGAGACCCGCTTCCCGGACCCCACCGTGGAGGTGGCCGGCGGCGCAGCCGAGACCCCCGCCGAGTCCTCCACCGAGCGCCGATGAGCCCGGCACCGAACGCCCGTGCCGGGAGCGGGCGATCGTCCGGGTCGAGCGCGGAGGAGCGGCTGATGGGCCTCGCCCTGGCCGAGGCCGCCCGCGGACCTCGTGGGGCCAATCCGCTGGTCGGGGCGGTGCTCGCGGATCGGGACGGCACCGTGCTGGCTGTGGGCCACCACCGCGGGGCCGGCACCGCCCACGCCGAGCCGGACGCGCTGGCCGCGGCTCGGCGCGCCGGAACCGACCCGCGCGGGGCGACCCTGTGCGTGACGCTGGAGCCGTGCGATCACACCGGGCGCACCGGCCCGTGCACCGAGGCGATCCTCGCCGCCGGTGTCACCCGGGTGATCATCGGCGCCCCGGATCCCACCGGGGACGGCGCCGGGGGAGCGGCCCGCCTGTGTGCGGCCGGCGTCGAGGTGATCACCGGGGTGCTGCCCGAGCAGGCGCGGGAGCTGAACCACCGCTGGACCCGCGCCCGCGCCGAGGACCGTCCCTTCGTGACCGCCAAGACCGCGAGCACCGCCGACGGCTTCGTCGCCGCGGCCGATGGGACCAGCCGGTGGATCACCGGGCCCGAGGCCCGCGCCCACGCCCACCGGCTGCGCGCCCGGGTGGACGCGGTGCTGGTGGGCACCGGCACCGCCCTGGCCGATGACCCCCGGCTCACTGCCCGGGACGAGACGGGCGCGTCCCTGGCGCATCAGCCGCTGCGGGCGGTCATGGGACGCCGCACCCTGCCGGACACCGCCGCCCTCACCCGCGACGGCGGAGCCCTGCGCCTGGACACCCGCGACCCGGTCGAGGCCCTGCGGCGGCTGCGCGAGCGCGGCGTCGAGCACGTGCTGCTGGAAGGCGGGCCCACCCTGCTCACCGCCTTCCTCGCCGCGGACCTCGTGGACGAGCTGTGGTGGTACCGCGCGCCCCTGCTCCTCGGGGAAGGCGCCCCCGCCATCGGCCCGCTGGGCGTGGGCGGGCTGGGCGAGGCCCTGCGCTGGCGCACCGACCGCACCGGACCCGGCATCTCCGACGCCGCGCGCGGCGTCGAGATCCTCGGCCCCGACGTGCTCACCCGCTGCGAACCTCAGCCCCGGCCCGCGCCCTGACCACCCCTCACCCACCTGAGACCCCCACCCCTCGAGAACGGGCGCGCCGCCGACGACGCGCCGGAGAGGACCCCATGTTCACCGGAATCATCGACCATCTCGGCACCGTCGAGACCCTGGAGCGCACCGGCGACGCCGCCCGGCTGCGCCTCCGCGCCGGAGACCTCATCCGCGACCTGCCGCACGGCGGCTCCCTGGCCGTGGACGGCGTGTGCCTGACCGCCGTGCCCGACCCCGAAGCCGGCGAGGGCGTCTTCCTCGCCGACGTCATGGGCGAGACGCTGCAGCGCACCACCATCGGCCGCCTCGCCCCGGGAGATGCGGTCAACCTGGAACGCTGCCTGCCGGCCGGCGGGCGCTTCGACGGGCACATCGTGCAGGGCCACGTGGACGGCACCGGGAGCGTCATGGCGATCACCGAGCACCCCGCCTGGACCGTGCTGCGCATCGGCATCCCCGAGCGTCTGGCCCCGCAGCTGGCGGAGAAGGGCTCGATCGCCGTCGCCGGGGTCTCCCTGACCGTGACCCGCACCAGCCCCGCCGGCACCACCCCCGCCTGGTTCGAGGTCGGCCTGATCCCCGCGACCCGCACCGCCACGACCCTCGGGAGCGTGCGCATCGGGGATGCGGTGAACCTGGAGACCGACGCCGTGGCCAAGTACCTGCTGCGCTCGCGGGAGTTCGAGCGGGCGCTGCTGGGAGCCGACAGCGCCCCCGAGGACGACACCCCCGCGGCGGACGCACCGGACCGCCCCGTCGCCTCGGGGTCGGCCGCCGCACCGCACCGCGCCCCCGCGGCGATCGACCCCGACGCCGCCGCCGAGCCGGTGCGCCTGGACCGGGTCCAGGAGGCCCTGTCCGCCCTGCGCACCGGCGGGCTCGTCGTCGTGGTGGACGATGAGGACCGGGAGAACGAGGGCGACCTGATCGGGGCGGCCGCGACCCTGGATGCGGCGGGGCTGGGCTTCATGATCCGGCACACCTCCGGGGTGGTCTGCGCCCCGATGAGTACCGCGAGGGCCGACGCCCTGGGGCTGCCGCCGATGCTCGCGCGCAACGAAGACCCCAAGGGCACCGCCTACACTGTCACCTGCGACGCCGCCGCCGGGATCACCACCGGGATCAGCGCCGCGGACCGGACCCGCACCCTGCGGGTGCTCGCCGACCCCGCGAGCACCCCCGCGGACCTCACCCGCCCGGGGCACGTGCTGCCGCTGCGGGCCGTGGACGGCGGGGTCCGGGACCGTCCCGGGCATACCGAGGCCGCGGTGGAGCTGATGCGCCTGGCCGGGCTGCCCGAGGTCGCAGCGATCGCCGAGGTGGTGCACGAGGACGGCTCGATGCGCCGCAGCCCGGACCTGCGGGCCTTCGCCGATGAGCACGGACTGCCGATGATCTCCATCGAGCAGCTGATCGCCCACCTCGACGCCGCCCCGACCGCGCCTCCCGCGCCCGAGCCGGTGCTGGTGCCCACCGAGCACGGACTGTTCGCGGTGCGCGCCTGGCCCGGGGCGGGCGGGGTGGAGCACCTGTCCGCCACCGCCGTGCACCCGGACGGCACACCCCGCACTGGCCCGGGCGCCCCGCTGGTGCGCCTGCACTCGGAGTGCCTGACCGGGGACGTGCTGGGCTCGCTGCGCTGCGACTGCGGACCCCAGCTGCGCCAGGGGCTGGCGATGCTCGCCGCACGCGGCGGCACCCTGGTCTACCTGCGCGGGCATGAGGGCCGCGGCATCGGCCTGGGGGAGAAGCTGCGGGCCTACGCCCTGCAGGACGCGGGCCTGGACACCGTGGAGGCCAACCTGGCCCTGGGCCACCCGGCCGATGCCCGCACCTGGGAGGAGGCCGCCGCGATCCTGCGGGCCCTGGGCCTGCACACCGGGATCCGGCTGGTGACCAACAACCCCGCCAAGGCCGACGGGCTGCGCGCCGCCGGCATCCCGGTGCGCGAGCTGGTGCCGGATGAGATCCCCCCGCAGGAGCACAGCGCCCGCTACCTGCGCACCAAGAAGGAGCGCATGGGCCACCTGCTGGACCTGACCATGACGACCGAGAGGACACCCCGATGAGCGGACACGGAGCACCCCGACGCGACCCGAACACCCCGAGAGATCCCCGCGCGCGCACCCTGCGCGTCGGGATCGTCGCGGCCAGCTGGCACGAGGAGGTCATGGGCGGCCTGCTGGCCGGGGCCCGCCGCACCCTGGCCGAGGCCGGAGTCCCCGAGCCCACCGTGGTCCGGGTGCCCGGCTCCTTCGAGCTGTCGGTGGTCGCCGCCCGGCTGGCCCGCACCCACGACGCCGTCGTCGCCCTGGGGGTGGTCATCCGCGGCGGCACCCCGCACTTCGACTACGTCTGCTCCGCGGCCACGGACGGGCTGACCCGGGTGGCCCTGGAGACCGGAACCCCCGTGGGCTTCGGCCTGCTGACCTGCGATGACGAGGAGCAGGCCCGGGACCGGGCCGGGCTGGAGGGCTCCCGGGAGGACAAGGGCGCGGAGGCCGCCGACGCCGCGGTGCGCACCGCCCTGGTCCTGGCCGACCTGGACTGAGCCCGCCCGGATCCCTCGCAGCCCCTCCGGAGGGGTCCCGGCCCCGCCCGATGGGTGAGACGCTTCAGCCTGCGGCCCGCGCACCCGGTGCGCGGGCCGGTAGGCTGGGGGACCGTGAAGGATTTCGAGACGCTCTACGCCGAACTGGCCGAGAAGGCCGCCACCCGCCCCGAGGGCTCCCGCACCGTCGCCGAGCTGGACTCCGGGGTGCACGGCATCGGGAAGAAGATCGTCGAGGAGGCCGCCGAGGTGTGGCTGGCCGCCGAGTACCAGTCCGATGCGGAGCTGGCCGAGGAGGCCTCCCAGCTGATCTACCATCTGCAGGTCATGCTCATCGCGCGCGGGCTGAGCCCCGCCGACGTCTACCGCTACCTCTGATCCCGCCCCTCCCGGAAGGACACCCCACGGATGCTGCGCATCGCCGTGCCCAACAAGGGCTCCCTCTCCCAGGCCGCCCAGACCATGCTCACCGAAGCCGGGTACCTCCAGCGTCGGGACTCCCGCGAGCTGGTGCTCGCCGATGAGGCCAACGACGTCGAGTTCTTCTACCTGCGGCCCCGGGACATCGCCGTGTATGTCGGCTCCGGGACCCTGGACGTCGGGATCACCGGGCGGGACCTGCTGATGGACTCCCCGGGCGGGGCGGAGGAGACCCTGCCCCTGGACTTCGCCCGCTCCACCTTCCGCTTCGCCGGGCCCCGCGGGGCCTTCGCCAGCGTGGAGGACCTCGCGGGTCAGCGCATCGCGACCAGCTACCAGAAGCTGGTCACCGACCACCTCACGGCCCGCGGCATCGAGGCCGAGGTGGTGCGCCTGGACGGGGCCATCGAGTCCTCGATCCGGCTGGGCGTGGCCGATGCGATCGCCGACGTCGTGGAGACCGGCAACACCATGCGCGCGGCCGGACTGGAGCCCTTCGGCGATCCCGTGATGCGCTCCGAGGCCGTGCTGATCCGCCGCCCGGGCACCCCGGACACGGACGCCCTGCAGGTGCTCTCCCGGCGGCTGCGCGGGGTCCTGGTGGCCCGGCAGTACGTGCTGATGGACTACGACGTCGCCGAGGAGCACCTGCAGGCCGCCACCGCCCAGACCCCCGGGCTGGAGGCGCCCACCGTCTCCCCGCTGCAGCGGGAGGGCTGGTACGCGGTGCGGGCCATGGTGCCCAAGAACATGACCAACCGGATCATGGACGGGCTCTACGAGGTCGGGGCGCGGGCCATCCTCGTCTCCCCGATCGCCGCGGCCCGGCTTTGACCGGACGCCGCACCGCACACACCGGAACAGGAGGAGGAAGCCGATGGGGCTGGCCGTGCGTGTGATCCCCTGCCTGGACGTGGACGCCGGGCGGGTGGTCAAGGGAGTGAACTTCGAGGGCCTGGTGGACGCCGGGGACCCCGTGGAGCTGGCCGCCCGCTACCACCGGGCCGGGGCCGATGAGCTGACCTTCCTGGATGTGACCGCCTCCTCCGGGAACCGGGAGACCACCTGGGAGGTCGTCGGACGCACCGCCGAGCAGGTGTTCATCCCGCTGACCGTCGGCGGGGGAGTCCGGGGCGTGGCGGACGTGGATCGGCTGCTGCGGGCCGGGGCGGATAAGTGCTCCGTGAACTCCGCGGCCGTGCGCGAACCCGAGATCATCGATGAGATCGCCCGCCGCTTCGGCAATCAGGTGCTGGTGCTCTCGGCGGACGCCAAGCGCACCGGGAACACGGCCTCGGGCTTCGAGATCACCACCCACGGCGGGCGGCGCCTGACCGGCATCGACGCGGTGGACTGGGCCCGGGAGGGTGCCTCCCGCGGGGCCGGGGAGATCCTGCTGAACTCGATGGACGCCGACGGCACCCGGGACGGCTTCGACCTGGAGATGATCCGCGCGGTGCGCGCCGTCGTGGACGTGCCGCTGATCGCCTCCGGCGGAGCCGGCAAGCCCGCGGACTTCCCGCCGGCCGTGGACGCCGGGGCCGACGCGGTACTGGCGGCCTCGGTGTTCCACTTCGGCCCGGAGAACGCGATCGCCGAGGTCAAGGACGCCCTGCGGGCCGCGGGGCACGAGGTCCGCTGATCCCCACCCCGCCGGGATCAGCTCAGCTCGACGTCGGCCTTGCGGCCGAACAGGTGCAGCAGCAGCTCCAGGGGCCGGCCGGTGACCGTCACGGGCTCCTTCTCCGGGGCGCGCACCACCGCCTGCACCGCCCGACCCGGCAGGGACTCGCGCGCCGGGCGGCGCAGCACGCGCTCGCCGAACACCGGCTCGCCGTCGGCGTCCGTGCCGACCAGGCGCAGCCCGCCCGGGTGGCGCAGGGCCGAGATCAGGCCGACTCCGCCGAGCTTCCCCCAGATCAGCTCCTGCTCGTCGGAACGGAACGGGGTCAGGGCGGCCAGCTCGGCCCGCCCCGCCTCCTGCCCGCGCACCACATCCTCGCGGTGCACCAGGTACTCGATGGTGTTCATCCCCGCATCCACCCGCCCGATCGCCCGCGCCGGGGTGCGCGCCTCCGCGAAGCGGCGCAGCCCCTGCGCGTACTCCTCCGGAGAAGCCAGACGCTGTCCGAGCCGTCGGGTCAGCCGCTCGGTGCGCGAAGCCAGCGGCGGCAGCACGATTCCGGCCGCGACATCCGGGCGGGTCTCGCGCAGCAGCAGGTGGGCCAGCAGGTCGCTGGTCCGCCAGCCCTCGCACAGGGTGGGTCGATCCGGCCCGGCGGCCTCGAGCACGGCGGCGAGGTTGGTGCGCACGTCGGTGATCATCGTCATCTCCCCATGGTAGGCCCGGGCCCTGCACCGGTCAGCCCCACGCCGAAACCCGCGCCACGGTGGGCGGGGGAGCGGGGCGGGTACAGTGGCCGGGTGATGAACACCCCCGAGACCCTCGCTCAGCAGCCCGCGCAGGACACCGCGCCGGAGCCTGACCTGGACCCCACGATCCGCGAGCGGCTGAAGCTGGACCCACAGGGCCTGGTGGCCGCGATCATCCAGCAGCACGACACCGGCGAGGTCCTCATGCTCGCCTGGATGGACCCCGAGGCCCTGCGCCGCACCCTGACCACCGGGCGGGTCACCTTCTGGTCCCGCTCCCGCCAGTCCTACTGGCGCAAGGGGGACACCTCGGGGCACTGCCAGTACGTCCGCTCCGTGGCCCTGGACTGCGACGGCGACGCTCTGCTGGTGCGCGTGGAGCAGATCGGCGCCGCCTGCCACACCGGCACCCGCACCTGCTTCGACGCCGACCCGCTGCCCGCCGTCGTCGGCGACCCGCAGCAGACCCCCGCCGAGCCCGCGCCGGAGCAGCCCGCACCCGCAGAGCCCGCGGCACCCGCCGCCGACCGTCAGCCGCCGAAGGAGGACCGGCCATGACCCGCACCCCCGAGATCCGACCCACCCGCGAGGAGTTCCGGGAGCTGGCCCGCACCCGCCGGGTCATCCCCGTGCGCGCCACCGTGGTCGCCGACGCGATGACCCCCATCGGCCTGTACCGGGCCCTGGTGGCCCGGGACGGCGAGCCCGGACCCGGCACCTTCCTCCTGGAATCCGCGAACGAATCCGCCTCCTGGTCCCGCTGGTCCTTCGTCGGCGTGCGCTCCCGCGCCACCCTGACCGCCAAGGACGGGGCCGCGCACTGGCAGGGCACCGCCCCCGCCGGCGCCCCGCAGGGCGGAGACCCGGTCGAGGCCATCCGGGAGACCCTGCGCATCCTGCACACCGAGCCCTTCGAGGACGTGCCGCCGCTGACCTCCGGGCTGGTCGGCTACCTCGGCTGGGATGCGGTGCGCCACTGGGAGCACCTGCCGCACCCGCCGGCCGATGATCTGCGCCTGCCGGAGTTCGCCCTGAATCTCGTCTCGGACCTCGCCGTGCACGACCACCGGGACGGCACCGTGACCCTGGTGGCCAACGCCGTGAACTGGGACGGCACGGACGCCCGCGTGGACGGGGCCTACGACGACGCCGTCGCCCGCGTGCACGCGATGCTCGCCGACCTCTCCCGGCCCCTGCCGCAGACCACCGTCTCCGTGCCGCCGGATGCCGCCGCACCCGAGCGGGGCCTGGCCGAGGACGTCGAGGAGAGCTGGGAGCGCCAGCAGTTCCTCAACGCGATCGTGCAGGCCAAGCACGACATCCGGGACGGGGAGATCTTCCAGGTGGTCCTCTCCCGCCGCTTCGAGGCCCCGTGCGAGGCCTCCCCGCTGGAGGTCTACCGGACGCTGCGCCGCACCAACCCCTCCCCGTACATGTACCTGTACACCTTCGCCGGGCAGGACGAGGCCGCCGAGCCCTTCCACATCGTCGGCTCCTCCCCGGAGGCGCTGGTCACGGTTCACGGCCGCACCGCCACCACCCACCCCATCGCCGGGTCCCGCCCCCGGGGTGCCGACCGCACCGAGGATCTGGCGCTGGCCGAGGAGCTGCTGGCCGACGAGAAGGAGCGCTCCGAGCACCTCATGCTCGTGGATCTGGCCCGCAACGACCTCTCCCGCATCGCCCGGCCCGGCACGGTGGCGGTCACCCAGTTCATGGACATCGAGCGGTTCAGCCACATCATGCACATCTCCTCCACCGTGGAGGCGCAGATGGCGGAGGAGGCCACGGCCTACGATGTGCTGCGCGCGACCTTCCCGGCTGGCACCCTCTCCGGGGCGCCCAAACCCCGGGCCCTGCAGATCATCGACGAGTACGAACCGCACCGGCGCGGGGTCTACGGCGGGGTGGTCGGCTACTTCGACTTCGCCGGGAACATGGACATGGCCATCGCCATCCGCACCGCGGTGCTGCGCAAGGGCCGCGCCTGGGTGCAGGCCGGGGCCGGGATCGTCGCCGACTCCGTGCTGGAATCCGAGGCCGCGGAGACCGTCGCGAAATCCGCCGCCCCGCTGCGGGCGGTGCTCGCGGCCCGGGACCTCACGCCCCTGGACGCCGACGCCGACGGGGCGGGCCCCAAGGCCGACGCGGTCGATAGCGCCCGGGACGGGGCGGCCTCGTGAGCGCAGCACGGACCCCGGCCCCCACGATCGAGGGGGAGGAGGACTCCCGGACCCCCCGGACCCGCGGGGCGGGCCGCCTAATCCTGCTCAACCTCCTGGTCCCGGCCCTGGCCTTCGCGGCGACCCTGCCGACCTGGGTCACCGCCCAGGTGGACACCGTGCTGGCCCAGCGCCAGGACATCAACGTGCCCGGCACCACCGCGGCCCCCGCGGTCTCCGCACTCGCCCTGGTCGCGCTGGCCGGGGTGCTCACGGTGCGCATCGCCGGGCCCGTGCTGCGCACGGTGATCTGCGCCGTCATCGCCTTGGCCGGGATCGGCACGGCGCTCGCGGCGCTGAGCGTGCCCCTGGACCCGGAGGGCGCCGCCCGCTCCAGCGTCGGGCAGCGCACCGGCGCGGTCGGAGCGGGCGGGGATTACACGGTGCACCCCTGGCCGTGGGTGTGCCTGGTCTTCGCCGTGGGCATCGTCGTCATGGCCGTGGTCCTGTGGCGGGCCTCCCGCTCCTGGCGCGGGGCCGGGCGCCGCTTCGAACGCCCGGAGCAGCGGGCCGCGGCGACCCGGGAGACGGCGCCGGCGCCCGAGCAGGCCCCGCACGCGCGGGACATCGACGCCTGGGATCGGCTCAGCCGCGGCGAGGATCCCACCGCCTGAACCGGCATGCACTAGACTGAGTCGGAGCATACGCATCGCACCCTGGGTGCAGAAGGAGCACTTCCCGTGACCTATGACAACCCCGACGTTCTGGTCTCCGAGCCGGTGGAGGGCCACGGCAGCACCGTGGCCGCCTGGTTCCTGGTCATCGTCACCACGATCGGGCTGATCGTGGCCACCGTCGCCTTCGACACCTTCCACCTGGTGGGCATGTGCGTGGGCTTCGGCATCATGATCGTGGGCCTGGGCGGCTCCGCCGTGCTCAAGGCCCTGGGCTACGGCAAGGACGGCAAGCACACCCTCGCCCGGGCCCGCTCCGCCGAGGACTAGCCCCATCGTCTTCCCACCGCAGCGCCCCCTGACCCCGCGCCACCACGGCGCCCGGGGCTCCAGAGGGGCGCTGTCGGCTTAACGGCTTCCCCACCGTTCCCCGCACCCGATCCGAAAGCGACGCACCACCCCCATGACAGTCCTGGACGAGATCATCGCCGGAGTCCGCGAGGACCTGGAGGCCCGCCGGGCCGAGATCAGCCTCGAGGAGCTGGCCAAGAAGGTCGCCTCCGTCTCCCCGACCCGCGACGCCCTGGCCGCCCTGCGCGGCGCCGGCGTCGCCACCGTCGAGATCATCGCGGAGGTCAAGCGGGCCAGCCCCTCCAAGGGGGCCCTGGCCGAGATCCCGGAGCCGGCTCGTCTGGCCCACGAGTACGAGGCCGGCGGGGCTGCGGCGATCTCGGTGCTCACCGAGTCCCGCCGTTTCCAGGGTCGCCTGGCGGACCTGGACGCGGTGCGCGCGGAGGTCTCCATCCCGCTGCTGCGCAAGGACTTCGTCATCGACCCGTACATGATCTGGGAGGCTCGCGCCCACGGCGCGGACCTGGTGCTGCTGATCGCGGCGATCCTGGATGACGAACAGCTGCGCGAGTACCTGGAGCTGACCCACCGGCTGGGCATGAACGCGATCGTGGAGGCCCACACCGAGGAGGAGGTGGACCGGGCCGTGGCCACCGGGGCGAAGATCATCGGGATCAACACCCGCAACCTCAAGACCCTGGAGACCGACCCTGCGCACTTCGCGACCCTGGCGGATCGGATCCCCGAGGGGCGCCTGATCGTCGCCGAATCCGGGGTGACCGGCCCCGAGGTGGTCGCCGACTACGCCGCGGCCGGGGCCGACGTCGTGCTGGTGGGGGAGGCGCTGGTGCGCACCGAGGACCCGCGCGAGGCCGTCTCCGAGTTCCGCAACCACGGACGCCGGGCCCGCGCGGCCCGGCTGGAGAGCATCGAGGAGGAGCGGGCATGAGCGAGCAGCCGCGCGACGGCGCCAGCACGGCAACCCCCCAGGACCCCGGAGCCCGGGACGCCGGGGATGCCGGGCTGGCCGAGGCCTTCCTCGCCGGGGACCGCCCCGACGGCTCCGCGGGCGCGCACTCCCTGCGCGATGCCCCGGGGCCGTACTTCGGGCGCTACGGCGGCCGGTGGATGGCCGAATCGCTGATCCGGGCGATGGACGAGCTGGAGGAGACCTTCGAGAAGGCCAAGGCGGATCCGGCCTTCGCCGAGGAGTTCCAGCGACTCTCCCGCGAGTACTCCAACCGCCCCTCCCTGCTCACCGAGGCCGCACGCCTCAGCGAACGGGCCGGCGCCCGGATATTCCTCAAGCGCGAGGACCTGAACCACACCGGCTCCCACAAGATCAACAACGTCATGGGTCAGGCCCTGCTGGCCCGGCGCATGGGCAAGACCCGCCTCATCGCGGAGACCGGCGCCGGCCAGCACGGCGTGGCCACGGCGACCGCAGCGGCGTACTTCGGCATGGAGTGCGTGATCTACATGGGCGAGGAGGACACCCGGCGCCAGGCCCTGAACGTGGCGCGCATGCAGCTGCTCGGGGCCCGGGTGGTCGCGGTGCAGACCGGCTCGCGCACCCTGAAGGACGCGATCAACGAGGCCCTGCGGGACTGGGTGGCCCATGTGGACACGACCCACTACCTGCTGGGCACCGCCGCCGGCGCCCACCCGTTCCCGGCCATGGTCCGGTACTTCCACGACGCGATCGGCACCGAGGCCCGCGCCCAGGTGCGCGAGGCCACCGGCGCCCTGCCCGACGCCGTCGCGGCCTGCGTGGGCGGCGGCTCCAACGCGATCGGCATCTTCCACGCCTTCCTGGATGACCCCGTGGACCTGTACGGCTTCGAGGCCGGCGGAGACGGGGTGGAGACCGGTCGCCACGCCGCGACCATCACCCTGGGGCGCCCGGGGATGCTGCACGGGGCGATGACGTACCTGATGCAGGACGAGGACGGGCAGACCATCGAGTCCCACTCCATCTCCGCGGGCCTGGACTACCCGGGGGTGGGCCCGGAGCACGCGCACCTGGCCGACATCGGGCGGGTCTCCTACCAGCCGGTCACGGACACCGAGGCCATGGACGCCCTGCGCCTGCTGTGCTGCACCGAGGGCATCATCCCCGCGGTGGAATCCGCCCACGCCCTGGCCGGGGCGCTGCGGGTGATCGAGCAGTGGAAGGCCGAGGACCCGGAGGCGGCGCGGGAGAAGGTCATGGTCGTGTGCCTGTCCGGACGCGGGGACAAGGACATGGACACCGCGGTGCGCTGGTTCGGGCTGGGCGAGGCCGAGCCCAGCTCCCAGCTGCACGGGGCGGGCACGCAGACCCAGACCGACGCCGTGCACGCCGCGGACCCGCAGGCCGTCGAGCAGCTGCCCACCGACCAGCACGAGGACACCGCCGAAGGGATGCAGCGATGAGCACCGACCCGACCGCAGCCCGCCGCGCCGAGGCCGCACCGGAAGGGGCAGAGCAGGCCGCACCCCGCGGGATCCGGCTGCCCACCGAGTTCCCGCCGGCCCCCGAGCACTCCCGGCTGGCCGAGCGCCTGGCGGCCTGCCGCGAGCAGGGCCGACCCGCCCTCATCGGGTACCTGCCCGTGGGCTACCCCAGCACGGAGGAGTCCATCGCCGCGGCCATCGAGCTGGGCCGATCCGGGGCGGACATCATCGAACTCGGCGTGCCGTACTCGGACCCCGTCATGGACGGGCCCGTGATCCAGGAGGCCACCGCGATGGCCCTGGCCCGCGGCTTCCGGGTGGACGAGCTGTTCCGCGCGGTCCGGGAGATCACCGCGGCCACGGACGCCGTCGTCGTGGTGATGACCTACATCAACCCGGTGCTGCGCCGCGGCGTGGACCGCTTCGCCCGGGAGCTGACCGAGGCCGGGGGAGCGGGGATCATCACCCCGGACCTGGTCCCGGAGGAGGCCGAGCAGTGGTTCGCGGCCAGTGCCGCGCACGGGCTGGACCGGATCTTCCTGGCCGCTCCCTCTTCCACCGCCCAGCGCCTGGAGATGATCTCCCGGGCCTCCAGCGGCTTCGTCTACGCTGTCTCGGTGATGGGCGTGACCGGGGCCAGGGAGAAGGTCTCCGACGCCGCCGAGAAGCTCGTGGCGGACCTGCGCGCCGCCGGGGCGCCCGCGGTGTGCGTGGGCCTGGGCGTCTCGCGTCGGGAGCACGTCGAGCAGATCGGGGCCTACGCCGACGGCGTCATCGTCGGCACCGCCCTGGTGCGGGCCCTGGGCGAGGGTGGCCCCGAGGCCGTCGGGGCGCTGACCCGGCAGCTGGCCGGGCGCGAGCCCTCCGGGGACGACGCGGCCGAGCCCGCCCCCAGCACCGCTCCGCGGGATCCGCGGGTCCCGTCCGGGGAGTCCCGCCTGTGAGCCCGCTCGCCGTGCTGGCGGCCATCCCGTCGCCGTCCTGGAGCGCCTTCCACCTCGGCCCGCTGACGATCCACGCCTACGCGCTGTGCATCCTGCTGGGCATCGTCGTGTGCCTGTGGCTGACCTCCCGGCGCTGGGCCGCGGCAGGGGAGGACCCGGACACCCTCTGGGACATCGCCTACGTCGCGATCCCCCTCGGGCTGGTCGGGGCCCGGCTGTACCACGTGCTGATCACCGCGCCCGAGGACTACTTCGGGCCCGGCCGGAACCCGTGGGATGCCCTGAAGATCTGGGAGGGCGGCATCGGCATCATGGGGGCGATCTCCTGCGGGGCGCTGGGCGCCTGGATCGCCTGCCGGCGCCTGGGGCTGTCCCTGACCAAGTTCGCCGACGCCGCGGCCCCCGGGATCCTGCTGGCCCAGGGCATCGGCCGCTGGGGCAACTGGTTCAACCAGGAGCTGTTCGGCAAGCCGACGACCCTGCCGTGGGGCCTGGAGATCGACCCCACCAGCTACAACTTCCCGCACCAGTACCCGCCGGGCACCCTGTTCCACCCGACGTTCCTCTACGAATCCCTCTGGGACGTGCTCGGGGCGCTGCTGCTGCTGTGGATCTCCCGCCGCGGGCTGCTGAAGCTGGGCCAGACCTTCTGGGCCTACGTGGCCTACTACGGCTTCGGTCGGCTGATGATCGAGCTGTTCCTGCGCATCGACCACTCCCAGGAGCTGCTGGGGCTGCGCATCCACGTGTGGACCGCCGGGCTGCTGGTGGTCCTCGGGCTGATCATGCTGGGGGTGTTCGGGCGCCGTCCCCGGGACTCGGAGGAGCGTCCGGATGCTGGAACGCAGGGTCACACTTTGGAGAACGCCGGGGACCCGCGGTAGTTTTGCATCACATCACCTGAGGAGAATCGGTCGTCCAGTGCGCCCCACCGGCGCCGCACGGCCCACTCGACCCTCCCCGCCGCCGCATCCGGCCGGACGGGATACGAGCGGACGAGCCTCGTCCACGCTGCAACGACGCGGCCACCGTGGAGACACTGGTTCGGAAGAGATCGCGCCGGCGCGTCCGCGCGGGCCCGGTTCCCCCAGGGCCCGCCGCCTCCTCGCCCGAGGATCTCACCTCGAGGGTCCGGGTCGGCGCACCCGACTCCACGGTGGCCCCGACCGGGAGGAGTCCGCGACCATGCCCGACGTCGACCAGACCGGTGAGCGCGCCCGCTCGCCCTTCGAGACCTTCTCCGCCGCGCCCCGGGACACCGGGCTGTACCACCCCGACCAGGAGAAGGACGCCTGCGGGCTGGCGATGATCGCCACCCTCAGCGGGGAGGGCTCCCACGAGATCGTCGACCAGGCCCTGATCGCCCTGCGCGCCCTGGAGCACCGGGGCGCGGTGGGCGCGGACGAGGGCACCGGCGACGGCGCGGGGATCCTCCTGCAGATCCCGGACGCCTTCTTCCGGGCGGAGGCCGACTTCGCCCTGCCCCCGCTGGGGGAGTACGCGGTGGGCACCGCCTACCTGCCCACCGACGGCATCGGCGCCGAAGAGCACCTGCAGGCCCTGACCGAGCTGGCCGAGGCCGAGGGGCTGCGGGTGCTGGGCACCCGGGTGGTGCCCATCGTGGAGTCCGTGGTGGGCAAGAGCTCCCGCGCCGTGATGCCGCACTTCGTGCAGATCTTCGTCGCCGAGGGCGGCGGCCAGGAGGCCTTCACCGGGCACATCCCCGTGGTGGGTCTGGACGAGGACGCCCGCCGGCGCCAGCTGGACCAGAAGGCCTTCCGGGTGCGCAAGCGCGCCCAGCACAAGCTCGGGGTGTACTTCTCCTCCTTCTCCAGCCGCACCATCACCTACAAGGGCATGCTCACCACCGCCCAGCTGGAGCCGTTCTACCCGGACCTGTCCGATCCGCGGTTCACCACCCGCCTGGCGATCGTGCACTCCCGGTTCTCCACCAACACCTTCCCCTCCTGGCCGCTGGCCCAGCCCTTCCGCACCATCGCGCACAACGGCGAGATCAACACCGTCAAGGGCAACCGCAACTGGATGCGGGCCCGGCAGTCCCAGCTGAAGTCCCCGCTGCTCGGGCGCAACCCGGAGGAGCTGTTCCCGATCTGCTCCGTCGGGGCCTCGGACTCGCAGTCCTTCGACGAGGTCGCCGAGCTGCTGATGCTCTCCGGGCGCTCGCTGCCGGAGGCGATCATGATGATGATCCCCGAGGCTTGGGAGAACCACGAGACCATGGACGAGGACCGGCGGGCCTTCTACCGGTACCACTCCACGCTGATGGAGCCGTGGGACGGCCCCGCCGCGGTGACCTTCACCGACGGCGCCCTGGTCGGCTCGGTGCTGGACCGCAACGGGCTGCGCCCGGGCCGGTACTGGGTCACCGAGGACGGTCTGGTGGTCTTCGCCTCGGAGGTCGGCGTCGTCGAGCTCGGGGATCGGAAGGTGGTGCGCAAGGGCCGAGTGTCCCCGGGGACCATGTTCCTCGTGGACACCGAGGCCGGGCGGATCGTCCCGGATGAGGAGATCAAGGCGGAGGTGGCCGCGCGCAACCCCTGGAAGCAGTGGTGCGAGCAGAACATCACCACCCTGGAGTCCCTGCCCCAGCGGGAGCACCAGCAGTCCTCCCCGCGCTCGATCCTGCTGCGCCAGCAGACCTTCGGGTACACCCACGAGGAGCTGAACAAGATCCTCAAGCCGATGGCCCGCACCGGGGCGGAGCCGATCTACGCGATGGGCACCGACACCCCGATCGCCGCTCTGGCCGAGCGGCCCCGGCTGCTGTTCGACTACTTCGTGCAGTCCTTCGCCCAGGTCACCAACCCCCCGCTGGACTCGATCCGCGAGCAGCTGGTCACCTCCCTGGGCACCAGCATCGGCCCGGACGGCAACCTGCTGCGCAACGGCTACGTCCCGACCCACCACCTGGAGCTGCCGTTCCCGGTGCTGGACAACGATGAGCTGGACAAGATCGTGCACCTGGAGGACGAGGACGGGATGTCCACGGCCCTGAAGGTGCGCGGGCTCTACGACCCGGCCGGCGGTGCCGCCGCCCTGCGCGCCCGGATCACCGAGATCTGCGAGAAGGTCTCCGCGGCGATCCACCGCGGGGTGCAGTACATCGTGCTGTCCGACCGCAGCTCCTCGGCCACCTGGGCCCCCATCCCGTCGCTGCTGCTCACCGCGGCGGTGCACCACCACCTGCTGCGCTCGGCCACCCGCACCAAGGTGGGCCTGGTCGTGGAGGCCGGGGACGTGCGCGAGGTGCACCACGTGGCCTGCCTGATCGGCTACGGCGCCTCCGCGGTCAACCCGTACCTGGCCATGGAATCCGTGGAGCACCTGGTGCGCACCGGGGAGCTGACCGAGGTCAGCCCGCAGCAGGCGGTGCGCAACCTCATCACGGCCCTGGGCAAGGGGCTGCAGAAGATCATGTCCAAGATGGGCATCTCCACGGTCAGCTCCTACACCGGCGCGCAGACCTTCGAGGCCCTGGGGCTGTCCCAGTCCCTGATGGACGAGTACTTCACCGGCACCCACTCCCAGCTGGGCGGGGCCGGGCTGGAGGTCATCGCCGAGGAGACCCGGGCCCGCCATGCCCGCGCGTACCCCGCCGACGGCGTCTCCGTGCCCTTCCGCGCCCTGGAGACCGGCGGGGAGTACGACTGGCGCCGGGACGGCGCCCCGCACCTGTTCGACCCGCACACGGTGTTCCGGCTGCAGCACGCGACCCGCACCCGCCGCTACGACATCTTCAAGTCCTACACCCGCCGGGTGGATGACCAGTCCGAGCGGCTGATGACCCTGCGCGGGCTGATGGCCTTCCGCCCGGACCGCGAACCGGTGCCGCTGGAGGAGGTGGAGCCGGTCTCCTCGATCGTCAAGCGCTTCTCCACCGGGGCGATGTCCTACGGCTCGATCTCCCAGGAGGCCCACCAGACCCTGGCCATCGCGATGAACCGGCTGGGCGCGAAGTCCAACACCGGCGAGGGCGGGGAGGACCTGGAGCGGCTGCTGGACCCCGAGCGGCGCTCGGCCATCAAGCAGGTGGCCTCCGGGCGCTTCGGGGTGACCAGCCTGTACCTGACCCACGCCGACGACATCCAGATCAAGATGGCCCAGGGCGCCAAGCCCGGGGAGGGCGGGCAGCTGATGTCCGCGAAGGTCTACCCGTGGGTGGCCCGCACCCGGCACGCGACCCCCGGGGTCTCGCTGATCTCCCCGCCGCCGCACCACGACATCTACTCCATCGAGGACCTGGCGCAGCTGATCTACGACCTCAAGCGCGCCAACCCGAAGGCGCGGGTGCACGTGAAGCTCGTCTCCGAGATCGGGGTGGGCACGGTCGCGGCCGGGGTGACCAAGGCCAAGGCCGACGTCGTGCTGATCTCCGGGCACGACGGCGGCACGGGGGCCGCCCCGCTGAACTCCCTGAAGCACGCCGGGGCGCCGTGGGAGCTGGGCCTGGCCGAGGCGCAGCAGACCCTGATGCTCAACGGGCTGCGGGACCGGGTGGTCGTGCAGGCGGACGGGCAGATGAAGACCGGACGCGACGTCGTCATCGCGGCCCTGCTGGGGGCCGAGGAGTACGGCTTCGCGACCGCCCCGCTGGTGGTGGAGGGCTGCATCATGATGCGCAAGTGCCACCTGGACACCTGCCCCGTGGGGGTGGCCACCCAGAACCCGGTGCTGCGCGAGCGCTTCACCGGCAAGGCCGAGCACGTGGTGAACTTCTTCGAGTTCATCGCCGAGGAGGTCCGCGAGCACCTGGCGAGCCTGGGATTCCGCAGCCTCCAGGAGGCCATCGGACACGCGGAGGTGCTGGACACCGAGCGGGCCGTGGCCCACTGGAAGGCCGAGGGGCTGGACCTGACCAACGTGCTGCGCTCCACCGCGGTGGAGTACGGCGGGCAGGGGGTGCGCAACCTGCGCGGGCAGGACCACGAACTGGACAAGCACCTGGACGCCGAGCTGATCCGCCTGGCCGCCCCCGCCCTTCAGCAGCGCACGCCCGTGTCCCTGGAGCACACCGTGATCAACACGGACCGCGCCGTCGGCACGATGCTCGGCAACGCGGTGACCGCGACCTTCGGCCCGGAGTTCCTGGACCCGGACACCATCACCGTGAACCTGTCCGGGCAGGCCGGGCAGTCCCTGGGCGCGTTCCTGCCGCAGGGCATCACCCTGCGCCTGGCGGGGGAGTCCAACGACTACGTCGGCAAGGGCCTGTCCGGCGGGCGGATCATCGTCCGACCCCACCGGCAGGAGGGCTACCTGCCGCAGGAGAACGTGATCGCCGGCAACGTCATCGGCTACGGCGCCACCAGCGGGGAGCTGTTCCTCTCCGGGCAGGTGGGCGAGCGGTTCCTGGTGCGCAACTCCGGGGCCACCGCGGTCGCCGAGGGCATCGGGGACCACGGCTGCGAGTACATGACCGGCGGCACCGCGGTGATCATCGGACCCACCGGGCGCAACTTCGGCGCCGGGATGTCCGGGGGCACCGCCTACGTGCTGGACCTGGACCCGGTGGACGTCAACAGGGCCGCCCGGGAATCCGGGGAGCTGACCTTATCCGGACTGGACGAGCAGGATGAGCAGGTGGTCACCGCGCTGCTGGAGAAGCACTGGGCGGAGACCGGCTCCCCGGCCGCCCGCGCCCTGCTCGACGACGTCCCGGCCAGCCTGGCCCGATTCACCCGTGTGCTGCCGCGCGACTTCGCGGCCGTGCGGAGCATCCGCGAGCGCGCCGAGGAGAACGGCGCGGATCCGGACGGGGACGCCGTCTGGCAGGAGATCCTGGAGGTGACCGCCCGTGGCTGACCCCCGCGGCTTCCTGAAGCACACCCAGCGTCAGGACCGGCCCAAGCGCCCGGTCCCGGTGCGCATCCGGGACTGGAAGGAGGTGCAGGTCGAGCAGGACTCGGCCGTGCTCAAGGAGCAGGCCTCCCGCTGCATGGACTGCGGCGTGCCCTTCTGCCACCAGGGCTGCCCGCTGGGCAACCTCATCCCGGAGTGGAACGACCTCACCTGGCGGGGGCTGACCCGCGAGGCCGTGGACCGGATGCACGCGACCAACAACTTCCCGGAGTTCACCGGGCGGGTCTGCCCGGCCCCCTGCGAGGCCTCCTGCGTGCTGGGGATCAACCAGCCGCCGGTGACCATCAAGCAGGTGGAATACAGCATCGGGGAGTCCGCGTTCGAGGAGCACGTGATCACCCCGCAGGTGCCGGAGCGGCTCGTGGACCGCACGGTCGCCGTCGTCGGCTCCGGGCCGGCGGGGCTGGCCGCCGCCCAGCAGCTGACCCAGGCCGGGTTCACCGTCGCGGTGTACGAGCGGGAGGACCGCATCGGCGGCCTGCTGCGCTACGGCATCCCGGACTTCAAGCTGGAGAAGGAGGTCATCGAGCGGCGCCTGCGGGTCATGGAGGCCGAGGGCACCCGGTTCCGGCCCGGCGTGGAGATCGGCCGGGACATCACCTGGGATCAGCTGCGCCGCCGCTACGACGCCGTGGTGGTGGCCACCGGGGCGACCAAGCCGCGGGATCTGCCGATCCCGGGGCGGGAGCTTTCCGGGGTGCACTTCGCGATGGACTACCTGGTGGCCTCCAACCGGGCGCAGGCAGGCGACGAGGTGCCCGAGGCGATCGACGCGGCCGGCAAGCACGTGGTGGTCCTGGGCGGCGGGGACACCGGTGCCGACTGCATCGGCACCGCCCACCGGCAGGGCGCGGCCTCGGTGACGACCCTGGCGATCGGGCGCAAGCCCCCGGAGGAGCGGGCCGAGCACGAGCCGTGGCCGATGTTCCCGAACCTCTTCGAGGTGGCCAGCTCCCACGAGGAGGGCGGGCGCCGGAACTACCTGGCCTCCACGGTGGAGTTCGTGGGCGAGGACGGGAAGCTGACCGGGATCCGGGTGGCCGAGACCGAGTACCGCGAGGACGGCAAGCGGGTGCCCAAGGCGGGCACCGAGCACGTGATCCCCGCGGACCTGGTGTTCCTGGCCCTGGGCTTCACCGGCCAGGATTCCGAGGCGATCACCGAGCAGCTGGGGGCGCCGCTGGATTCGCGCACCAACGTGGCCCGGGATGAGCGGTACATGACCGCGGTGGACGGGGTGTTCTCCTGCGGCGACGCCGGGCGCGGCCAGTCCCTGGTGGTGTGGGCCATCGCCGAGGGGCGGGCCTGCGCGGCGGCGGTGGAGCGGCACCTGCTGGGTGCGACGGCGCTGCCGGAGCCGGTGCGGCCCAGCGACCGGCCGATCGACCTGCTCTGAGCCGACGGCGCGGGGGGGGGGCTGGGCGCGGTGGGTCAGACGCGATGGGTCTGCCCCCGCCGCGTCGGGCCGCGCGGCGTCGCTCCGGCCGGGTCTCTCCGTCTGGGGCGCTCCGTCCGGGTCAGCCGCGCTGGGCCCGCACCGCGGCCACGAAGTCCGCGGTGCTGGCCCGGTCCGAGTAGTCCGCGGATCCGCCGTAGGAGTCGATCATCTGCTGATCGGAGACGGACTTGTCCGGCTTGGCCTTCAGGAAGGTGCGCACCCCCATCATCGCGGTGCGGTGGGTCCGGGACAGGCGCGAGTAGTCGATGCCGCCGCGGAAGTGTCCGGTGGGCACCGTGCCGCGGCGCGGGGCGTAGGCGGTGGGCAGGTTCTTGGCCAGCTGCCCGTCCAGCTTCTCGGCGGTCGCGGAGACGGTCCCGGAGAAGGAGACCGTGAAGAAGCCCAGGGCCCGCCCGTCCAGGTGGGGTGCCAGGCGCTCGGCCTCGGCGGCGTCGGTGAGCTTGCCGGCGTAGTCGCTGAAGCCCAGCACGACGGCGTCGGCCTCGGCGACGTCCTCCGGGGTGGCCGAGGCCAGGTCCAGGGCGGTGCCCTCGAGGTCCTCGGCGATCCACTGGGCGTAGGTGCGGGTGTAGCCGTAGCGGGAGCCGTACAGCACGAGGGCGCCGGACATGTTCTCCTCCTGGGGTCTCTCGGATCTTCCCTCAGCCTAACCCGCCGTGTGGGAATGTGTGGGATTGAACGCGGACACAGTGGGTTCACCCGGCGCCGATGACTGTTCATGTGGCTTTGCGAGAACTAGAGTGGAAGCCATGAGACGCGCAAAGATCGTATGCACCCTGGGTCCGGCACTGTCCTCCTACGACAAGCTCTCCGAGGCCATCTCGGCCGGATTGAACGTCGCTCGCCTGAACATGAGCCACGGCGACCACGATGTCCACACCGCCAACTTCAACAACGTCCGCCGAGCCTCGCAGGACCTCAACAAGAACGTCGCGATCCTCGCCGACATCCAGGGGCCCAAGATCCGCCTGGAGACCTTCGTCAACGGCTCCGAGATGCTCGAGCCCGGCGACATCTTCAAGATCACCGCCGAGGACGTGCCCGGCACCAAGGAGATCTGCGGGACCACCTACAAGGGCCTGCCCGGGGACGTGCGCCCCGGGGACCTGCTGCTGATCGACGACGGCAAGGTCCGCCTGGAGGCCACCGAGGTCTCCGCGACCACCGTGACCACCCGCGTCGTGATCGGCGGGAAGGTCTCCGACCACAAGGGCATCAACATCCCCAACGCCGCGGTCTCCGTCCCGGCGCTGACCGAGAAGGACGAGAAGGACCTGCGCTGGGCGCTGCGCACCGGCGTCGACATCATCGCCCTGTCCTTCGTCCGCTCCGGGGACGACATCCTCCGCGTGCACGAGATCATGGAGGAGGAGGGGCTGAAGCTGCCCGTCATCGCCAAGATCGAGAAGCCGCAGGCGGTGGACAACCTCCAGGACATCATCGACAAGTTCGACGGCATCATGGTCGCCCGCGGCGACCTCGGCGTGGAGTACCCGCTGGAGGAGGTGCCGCTGGTCCAGAAGCGCGCGATCGAGCTGGCCCGCCGCTGGGCCAAGCCCGTGATCGTGGCGACCCAGGTGCTGGAGTCCATGATCTCCAACCCGATGCCGACCCGCGCGGAGGCCTCCGACTGCGCCAACGCGATCCTGGACGGCGCGGACGCGGTCATGCTCTCCGGGGAGACCTCCGTGGGCCAGTACCCGATCATCACCATCCAGACGATGGCGCGGATCGTGGAGTCCACCGAGGCCCACGGCCTGGACCGCGTCCCGGCCCTGGGCTCCAGCCCCCGCACCCGCGGCGGCGCGGTGACCCTGGCCGCGGTGAACATCGCCCAGCAGCTGGACGTCAACTTCATCTGCACCTTCACCCAGTCCGGCGACTCCGCCCGGCGCCTGTGCCGCCTGCGTCCGTCCAGGCCGATCCTGGCCTTCACCCCGGACCCCAAGGTGGCCGCGTTCATGGCCCTGTTCTGGGGCGTGCAGGCCGTGGTGGATCAGAAGGCGCAGTCCACGGACGAGATGCTCGCCGAGGTGGATCGCTACCTGATCTCCAAGGGCATGGCCACCAAGGACGAGATGATCGTGATGACCGCCGGCTCCCCGATGGGCGTGGCCGGATCCACGAACATGGTCCGCGCCCACCGCGTGGGCGACCTGGACGACAACGGCGCTCCCGTGCCCGAGGAGCACGAGAAGCTGGGGCCGTACCGGGACTGATCCCGCGGTGATCCAGCGGTGACACCGGCCCGGGCGACGGGCTCGTGTACAGTGGGGGCGTCCTGCCGGGCAGCGATCCGGCGGACGCCCCCTTCCGCGCCCAAGTGGCGGAATCGGCAGACGCGCCGCACTCAAAATGCGGTGTCTTCGGACGTGTGGGTTCGAGTCCCACCTTGGGCACCACGGCCGCTCTGTACGGTCTCGTCGGCGGCTGGTCAGGCGCGCGGTCTTGCGGCTGAGGGCGAACTCGGCCCCGCGCTCCCGGCCGCCGACTAGGGTGGATGGTGACCGCTGTTCCCTCACCCAAGGAGCAAGAGATGACCGACCAGACCTCGATCACGGTGACCCGCACCATCGACGCCCCGGCGAAGGACCTCTTCGACGTGCTGTCCAACCCCGAGCGGCACCAGGAGCTGGACGGCTCCGGGTTCATCGTCTCCGACGACAAGACCGACCGCATCCAGAAGGTCGGCGACGTCTTCCGCATGAACATGCACGGGGACCACATGGGCGGGGACTACAAGACCGAGAACCACGTGACCGGCTTCGACGAGAACAAGCTGATCTCCTGGAAGACCGCCCCCGAGGGCACCGAGCCCCCCGGCTGGGAGTGGGTCTGGGAGCTGGAGTCCACCGGCTCCGACTCCACCGATGTGCGCCTGACCTACGACTGGTCCGCCGTGGACCCGCAGTTCGCCCGCGAGGTCGGCTTCCCGCTGGTCAGCGAGGAGCAGCTGGAGTCCTCCCTGGACAAGCTCGCCTCCGCCGTCGCCGGCGCCTGAGCCGCCTCGAAAGCGACGACGGCCCCCGAGCCGCCGTCGCACCCGACGCCGCCTCACCCTCTGCGCATGTCCCATCCCGCCGTCCGAGCGGGTGGGCGTAAAATGCGCAGAGGGTGAGGCGCTGTCCGTCCCGGGTACCTTCCCGAGACGCGTGCGCTCACCCCGCACCCTTTTTCCGTGACCGTCCGCATCACCCAAGGAGACCGCCGATGTCCGAGAACAGCTCCACTCCCCAGGACTCCGCGGAGACCATCGACGTCAGCGCCGCGGCCGAGCCCGCCGCGGCCGAGACCACCCGGGCCGACTCCAACCGGCCGGTGCGCCGCGTCGTCGTCGCCGAGGACGAGGCCCTGATCCGGCTGGACATCGTGGAGATCCTCTCCGCCCGGGGATTCGACGTCGTGGCCCAGGCCGACAACGGCGAGGACGCGGTCTCCCTGGCCCAGGAGCATCGCCCGGACGTGGTGCTCATGGACGTGAAGATGCCCAAGATGGACGGGATCAGCGCCGCGGAGCACATCGCCAAGGAGCGCATCGCCCCCGTGGTGCTGCTGACCGCGTTCAGCCAGAAGGAGCTCGTGGACCGGGCCACCGAGGCCGGGGCGATGGCCTACGTGGTCAAGCCGTTCACGGAGAACGACCTCATCCCCTCCATCGAGGTCGCGATCAGCCGGTACGATCAGATCAAGGCCCTCGAGCACGAGGTCACCGACCTCAAGGAGCAGTTCGAGACCCGCAAGCTCGTGGACCGGGCCAAGTCCCTGCTGATCACCAAGATGGGCCTGACCGAGCCGGAGGCCTTCCGCTGGATCCAGAAGACCTCCATGGACCGGCGCCTGTCCATGCGCGAGGTGGCCGAGACCATCATCGCCCAGGTCGCCTGAGCCCACGCACCGGGCGGGGTGACCCGCGCACAGCAGCCCCCGACGCCGCGATCCCGCGGCGTCGGGGGCTGTCCGCTTCCGCCGGAGGCCGCCCCGGAGGCGCCCGTCTCGTCAGCCCTTCCGGTCAACCAGCAGATTGGTGATCCGGGCGGTGGACAGGCGCCGGCCGTCGTCGTCGGTCATCACGATCTCGTGCACGCACAGGGTGCGGCCCAGGTGGATCGCCGTGCAGGTGCCGGTGACCCAGCCGCTGCTGGCCCCGCGCTGGTGCGTCGCGTTCACATCCAGCCCCACGGCCATCTTCTCCGGGCCGGCGAACACGTTGGCGGCCATCGACCCGAGGGTCTCCGCCAGCGCCACGTGCGCCCCGCCGTGCACCAGGCCGTAGGGCTGGGTGTTGCGCTCCACCGGGAAGCGGGCGACGGCGCGCTCGGCGGTGAGCTCCTCGAAGACGATGCCCATGTGCTCGGCCATCGTGCCGATGCCGTGCGCGGGCAGCGCCTCCTGCACCTCGGGCGGCACCCCCATCGCGGTGAGGCGATCGGCGGACTGGCGGGGGGAGTCTTCCATGGCGGGCTCGGCCTTTCGAGAGGGGATGCGGGCCCGGACGGGCCGCGACGGGTGTGCTTAGGATTGTAGGGTGACTTCCACCCAGCAGCCCCAGCCGTCCGACGCCGCCGCGACCGATCCCGCCGAGCAGCCCGCCGCCGAAGGCCTGGAGGAGGTCAGCCGCCTCCTGCTGGTGGACGGGCACTCCATGGCCTTCCGCGCCTTCTACGCCGTGCCCGAGGGGTCCTTCGTCACCACGGCCGGGCAGCACACCAACGCCGTGCACGGGTTCACCGCGATGCTGCTGACCATGATTCGGCAGCTGCGCCCCACCCACGTGGCCGTGGCCTTCGACCTGTCCGGGCCCACCTTCCGCTCCGAGGAGTACCCCGAGTACAAGGCCGGGCGGCAGAAGACCCCGGAGGAGTTCGCCGGGCAGATCGAGTACATCCAGCAGACCCTGGACACCCTGAACATCCCGTGGATCACCGTGGAGGGCTTCGAGGCCGACGACATCGTCGCCACCGGGGCGCACCTGGCCGAGAGCGCGGGGGCGGAGGTCGTCGTCGTCTCCGGGGACCGGGACGCCTTCCAGCTGATCTCCGAGCGCACCAGCGTGCTGTACCCCACCAAGGGGATCTCCGAGATCCCGCCGCGCACCGCCGCGGACATCGAGGAGAAGTACGGGGTCCCGCCCCGGCTGTACCGGCACGTGGCCGCCCTGGTGGGGGAGTCCGCGGACAACCTGCCGGGGGTGCCCAAGGTGGGGCCCAAGACGGCCGCCAAATGGCTGGGCCAGTACGGGGACCTGGAGGGGGTGCTGGCCCACGCCGAGGAGATCCGCGGCAAGGCCGGGGAGAACCTGCGGGCGCACCTGGAGGATGTGCGGCGCAACTTCCGCCTCAACGAGCTGAGGCGGGACCTGGACCTGCCGGTCAGCTTCGCCCAGATGGCCCGGCGGGAGCCGGATCTGGAACGCATGGACGCGCTGTTCGACGAGCTGGAGTTCCGCACCCTGCGCGACCGGGTCCGCCGGGACCTGTCCGCCGCCGAGCCCGAACCGCAGATCCAGATCCCGCAGCGGCAGGACCTGCCCGACGCCGCGGCCATTCAGGCCGCCTTCGGGCAGCCCGGCACCACGATCGCACTGACCCTGCAGGAGGACTACCGGCTGGGGCCAGTCCTGCAGATCGCGGACCCCGAGTCGGTGGGCACCGCGGTGCTGGAGGAGCTGGATGAGGCCGCGAGCAGCACCCTGCAGAGGCTGCTCACCGAGCGGGCCGCGGACCTGCTGGTCAGCGACCTCAAGGGGCTGGTGCGCCGGCTCGGGGAGCTGGGCTACCGGCTTGAGGACACCGGCCGGGACGTGGCCCTGGAGGCCTTCGTGCTGCGCCCGGGGGCCCGGGGCTACGACCCCGAGCAGCTGGGCGGGGAGTTCACCTCCTACTCCTTCGGCCCCAAGGTGAAGAAGCCCACCCAGGCCACCCTGCGCAAGGAGACCCCGGAGCAGCGTCGGCAGAAGGCGGTGCCGTGGCTGGACCGCTTCGCCGCGGCCGCGTGGCTGCTGCACGACGTCGCCCGGACCGTGCGGCAGCGGCTGGGCGAGCACCCATGGGCCCAGAGGATCCTCACCGAGCTGGAGATCCCGCTGGCCGAGATCCTGCTGCGCATGGAGCTGACCGGGGTGGCCGTGGAGCCGGCCCGGTTGGAGGCGCTGATCGAGGCGTACCAGGCCGAGATCGACACCGCCCAGCGCAACGCCGAGCAGGTGCTCGGCGGCCAGACGGTGAACCTCTCCTCGCCCAAGCAGCTGCAGACCGTGCTGTTCGAGACCCTGGGGCTGCCCACCACCCGGAAGATCTCCTCCGGGTACACCACGGACGCGACCTCCCTGCAGGAGCTCAGCCGCACCCTGGAGCCGGGCACCGCCGGGTACGACTTCATGGCCTGGCTGCTGCGCTACCGCGAGTACACCAAGCTGCGCCAGGCCGTAGAGGGGCTGCGCGACGCCTTATCCGCCCAGGACCGGGTGCACACCACCTTCGGGCAGACCACCGCGGCCACCGGTCGGCTCTCTTCGATCAACCCGAACCTGCAGAACATCCCCGTGCGCACGGCGGAGGGGCGCAAGATCCGGGCGGCCTTCGTCGTCGGCGAGGGGTACCAGGAGCTGCTGACCGCGGACTACTCCCAGATCGAGATGCGCATCATGGCGCACCTGTCCCAGGACGAGGGCCTGATCCAGGCCTACCGGGACGGGGAGGACCTGCACCGCTTCGTCGGCTCCCAGGTCTTCGGCGTCGCCCCGGCCGACGTCACCCCGGAGATGCGCGCCAAGGTCAAGGCGATGAGCTACGGCCTGGCCTACGGGCTGAGCTCCTACGGGCTGTCCAAGCAGCTGGAGATCTCCGTGGATGAGGCCCGCGGGCTGATGTCCAGCTACTTCCGCCGCTTCGGGGCGGTGCGCACCTACCTGCGCCACATCGTGGACGAGGCCCGCAAGACCGGGTACACCGAGACGATGTTCGGGCGCCGCCGCTACCTGCCGGAGCTGACCAGCACCAACCGCCAGACCCGGGACATGGCCGAGCGCGCCGCGCTGAACGCCCCGATCCAGGGCTCGGCCGCGGACATCATCAAGAAGGCCATGCTGGGGGTGGATCGACGCCTGCGCGAGGAGGGCCTGTCCACCCGGATGGTCCTGCAGGTCCACGACGAGCTGATCCTGGAGGTCGCCCCGGGCGAGCACGACGCCGCCGAGGCCATCCTGCGGGAGGAGATGTCCGGGGCCGCGAAGCTGCGGGTGCCCCTGGAGGTGCAGGTGGGCCGCGGGCCCTCCTGGAACGACGCCGCCCACTGACCCGCCGACCCCGGCCGCACTCTTCGCCGCACCCCCGGCCCCGCCGCAGCACCAGCACCGCGGCACCCGCCGCGGCGGCCCACGCCCCTCGCGCTCCCCGCGCATCCCGAGACCCAGGAGAACCCATGACGCTCACGCCCTTCGAGCTGACCCGCTTCCTCGACGAGGACGGCGAGCCCACCGCCCTGTACCGCGCCGCGACCCGGCGCATCGCCCTGGGCTTCTACGAGGACCCGGGGGACGCGAAGCTGCAGCGCTGGAACGCCGAGCACGAGCAGCAGATGCGGGCGGTGATCCGCGGCTTCACGGATGAGGACACCACCCTGGCCGGGCTGCCCAGCGCGCAGGGACCGCACCCGGTGGCCACGATCTTCGGCTTCCCCAACACCGTGGAGGTCGGCGCCGGGGCGGTCCCCGCGTGGATGATCACCGGGGTGGGGGTGGCCCCGACCCACCGGCGTCGGGGGATCCTGCGCCGGATGATGGAGCCGGAGCTGGCCCGGGCCCGGTCCGAGGGCTGCGGGATGGCCGCGCTGACCGTCTCCGAAGGCGAGATCTACGGTCGCTTCGGCTTCGGGCTGTCCACCCGCATGATCACCTACGAGCTGGACCTCACCGCGCGTCCGCGGCTGCTGCCCGGCGTCGTCGAGCGCTCCGGGGCCCGGCAGGGCCGCATCCACCAGGCCCAGGGCAAGGAGCTGGTGGAGTTCGGGCTGGCGCTGCGCGAGCCGATCGCCGGGTTCCGGGCCGGGCAGGCCGTGCGCCCGCGCGGGGTCGTGGAGAACGCGGTGGGCGCGGTGAACCTCTCCGAGGATCAGCTCAAGCCCGACGGCGCCCGGCAGGCCCTGGTCTTCGAGGGCCCGGACGGGGTGGAGGGCTACGCCGCCTTCAACCACCAGGGCTGGGGCTCCTCCTCTCCGGGGCCCAACCGGGTGGCGGTCAAGGACTTCCAGGCGGTGAGCACCCGGGCGCGGGTGGCCCTGTGGGAGCAGCTGCTCAGCCTGGACCTGGTGGACTTCCTGGAGTTCCGCGCGGCCCCCGGCAACGAGCTGGCCCGGGCCCTGTCCAACCCGCGGGCTGTTCGACAGATCCGGGAGACCGACGTGCTGTGGACGCGGATCCTGGACGTGGCCCGCGTCCTGGAGCACCGGGAGTACCTGGCCGACGGCGAGCTGGTGCTGCTGGTGGATGACCCGCTGGGACTGGTCACCGGCGCGTACCACCTGCGCATCCGCGACGGGCGGGCCGAGGTGGTGCCCGGGCGGGCCGTGTCCGAGGTCGACGCGGCCCGGGCCGAGGAGGGCGCCGAGGCGGCGGTTGGTGCCGGGGAGTCCGCGGGATCCGGCACTGCCGATGGCGCCGGGGCCTCGACCGAGCTGCCCGGGGCGCACCTGCTGGCCGCGCGGGACGAGCGGCGCACCGAGGCCGAGGACGAGTCGGAGCTGGCCCCGCAGGCCGCCCGGGTGCGCTTCCCCGTGCAGCTGCTGGCCTCCGCGGTGTTCCAGGGCTGCGAGCCCGAGGTGCGCTTCGGCCTGGTCACGGGCGAGGGCGCGGAGGAGGCGGCGCGGCTGTTCGCGATCCGCCGGGAGCCCTACTGCGACTTCATCTTCTGACCCCTTCGACGGTCTCGGCCGTCATGGTGTGGCGCGCGGGGCCCCGGCCATTGACCCGAGGCCCCGCGCGCCCATAGACTTGACGGGTACGCCCAGGCGTACGCCCTATCAGTAACCAAGCACATGTCCGTGCCGTGCGTCCTCGTCCTGCCCGTCAGGAAGGGGAGCCCCCGCCGGGAGGCGGGCCGCGGCGTCGGACCCGTTCGACCAACGATCCACATCGGAGCCCCTACTACATGACCACCAACACCCCCCAGGTTGCCATCAACGACATCGGAACCGAAGAGGACTTCCTCAAGGCCGTTGATGAGACCATCAAGTACTTCAACGACGGTGACCTCGTCTCCGGCGAAGTCGTCAAGGTCGACCGCGACGAAGTTCTGCTGGACATCGGGTACAAGACCGAGGGCGTGATCCCCTCCCGCGAGCTGTCCATCAAGCACGACATCGACCCGGACGAGGTCGTCGCCGTGGGTGATGAGGTCGAGGCTCTGGTCCTCACCAAGGAGGACAAGGAAGGCCGCCTGATCCTGTCCAAGAAGCGCGCGCAGTACGAGCGCGCCTGGGGCGACATCGAGAAGATCAAGGAAGACGACGGCGTCGTCGAGGGCACCGTCATCGAGGTCGTCAAGGGCGGGCTCATCCTGGACATCGGGCTGCGCGGCTTCCTGCCGGCCTCCCTGGTGGAGATGCGCCGCGTGCGCGACCTCGCCCCGTACATCGGGCAGAAGATCGAGGCCAAGATCATCGAGCTGGACAAGAACCGCAACAACGTGGTCCTGTCCCGTCGCGCCTGGCTCGAGCAGACCCAGTCCGAGGTCCGCTCCAACTTCCTGCACCAGCTGCAGAAGGGCCAGGTCCGCACCGGTGTGGTCTCCTCCATCGTCAACTTCGGCGCCTTCGTGGACCTGGGCGGGGTCGACGGCCTGGTGCACGTCTCCGAGCTGTCCTGGAAGCACATCGACCACCCCTCCGAGGTCGTCGAGGTCGGCCAGGAGGTGACCGTCGAGGTGCTCGAGGTGGACATGGACCGCGAGCGCGTGTCCCTGTCCCTGAAGGCCACCCAGGAAGACCCGTGGCAGACCTTCGCCCGCACCCACGCCCTGGGCCAGGTCGTGCCCGGCAAGGTCACCAAGCTGGTGCCCTTCGGCGCGTTCGTGCGCGTGGAGGACGGCATCGAGGGTCTGGTGCACATCTCCGAGCTGGCCGTGCGCCACGTGGACATGGCCGAGCAGGTCGTGTCCGTGGGCGAGGAGCTGTTCGTCAAGGTCATCGACATCGACCTGGATCGCCGCCGCATCTCCCTGTCCCTGAAGCAGGCCAACGAGGGTGTGGACCCGGACGGCACCGAGTTCGACCCGGCCCTGTACGGCATGGCCGCGGAATACGACGAGCAGGGCAACTACAAGTACCCCGAGGGCTTCGACCCGGAGACCAACGAGTGGCTCGAGGGCTACGAGGCCCAGCGCGCCGCCTGGGAGCAGGCGTACGCCAACGCCCAGGCTCGCTGGGAGGCCCACAAGGAGCAGGTCCGCAAGGCCCTCAACGAGGACGCCGATGCCGCCGCTTCCGCGGCCACCGGCGGTCGCGGCGGGTCCTCCGCGCAGACCTCCTACTCCTCCGAGGCCCCGGCGTCCGACGCCGGCACCCTGGCCTCCGACGAGGCCCTGGCTGCTCTGCGCGAGAAGCTCACCGGCGGCAACAACTGATCTCCTTGGCACTCGCCGCGCCGCCCGTCAGGGGCCCGCGGTGAGGCCGTGAGATGAGGCGAAGGCCCCGTCCCCGTGATGATTCACGGGGGCGGGGCCTTCTCGTGCTCGGGGAGGGCGGTCAGCCGTCGATCCAGGTGACGGTGCCCCAGGTGATGCGGGCTTGCCCGGAGCTCAGCGCGGCCAGGCGGGCGGCGGCCTCCTCCTGGGCGGCTGGGTCGTCCGGTACGGACAGGTGCAGGACGGCGTGATCCGGGGCGTATTCGGTGTCCTGCAGGGCGAAGCCGTGGGCGCGCAGCTCGTTCTCCAGCTGACCGGCGCGGGCGTGCTCCACCGGGACGGTGCCCAGGCGGCGTCGGGAGCGGGTCACCAGGTGGGCTTCATCCAGGGTCTGGGTGACGGCCTCGGTGTAGGCGCGCACGAGACCGCCGGCACCGAGCTTGATCCCACCGAACCATCGCACGGCGATCGCGCACACGTCCGTCAGATCCGCCCGCTCGGGGTCCAAGGGGTCGGGACGGTGGGACAGCAGGGCCTGCAGCATGGGGATGCCCGCGGTGCCGGCCGGCTCGCCGTCGTCGGAGGAGCGCTGCACGTCCCGGTCCGGCCCGAGGACGAAGGCGGAGCAGACGTGGCGGGCGTCGTGGTGACGGCGGCGGATCCGCTCGATGTGCGCCCGGGCTGCCTCCTCGGTCTCCACCCGGACCAGGTGCCCCAGGAACTCGCTGTGCTTGATCTCCAGCAGACTCTCCACCGGCTCGGTGTCGGCCAGGACGGTGCAGCGGCGCGCGCGAGTCTCGGCCTGCGGGGCGGCGTCAGTCGGTGCCGAGGTGCTGGCCTGATCGGCTGGTTCGGCGGGAGCGTCGGGGGAGGAGTCGGTCACCAGCCCAGTCTACGAACCCCGCGCCGCGGATCCGGTGCGGTGGCTTCGGCACCGGGCCTTCGACGTTGCCGTATGCGACGGTGTGCGTGGCAGCCCGGATTCGGTGCGGTGAACCCGTATCGGGGATCTCGAGGGTCGGCGGGCGGGCTCGCCGCCGGGGTTATCCACAGCCCGACCCCGAGAGGATGAGGTGTCTCACTAGACTGCGGAGCACCCGGCGCCCCAGGACCGGCGCTACTCCAAGGAGGCATCCCATGACCCAGCAGCCCCCGTTCGATCCGCACCACCCACCGGGCCAGATGCCGCCCGAGCAGCAGGCCCCCTACGGCCAGCAGCCTCCGCCGGAGGACCACGGCAGACCCGGAGCCTGGCGGGGGCCGACCCTGCGAGAGCAGTGGCACCGACTCACCCACCCGGCCGTGCTCGGTCAACGGGACCCGCTCCCACCCGGTGCGCCGCAGGGAGGGCCGGGCCTCGGCGCACCGCTGGCATCGGACCCCAGCGGAGCGGAGCGTCAGGTCTCCGTCGATCAGCTGGTGTGGCAGATGGAGGAGCGTCGTCGCGCCGCCCGGAGGAATCTGGGCCGCCGCACCAAGGGAGCGCTGGTGTGGTACCCGCTGCCGGAAGGCCCCGGGCACATCGTCCTGGCGGTCCTGCTGCTGCTGGTGGGGACGGGCGCGTCCCTCGTGTGTCTGCTCGGTCCCGGGTTGCTCGTGCTCTTCTGGGCGTTCATGGCGCTGGTGGCCCTGCTCTTCGGGGCGTCGCCGCATCAGGTGGGGCCCGCGCTCATGGAGGAGACGGGCCCGGCTCTGGTCTGGGCCATGGTGATCGTGGGGCTGGTGATGCTGGCGGGTCTGCTGGGAGCGGTGGCCAACGTCATCGTGAACGCGGCCCGGCCGCATCGAGACGCCGTGGTCTGGCCGGGGCAGGTGCTCAGCGCGGCCATCCCGGTGGTCCTGGCCGTGTGGTGGGTGTCGATGCTGCCGCCCACCATCCTCGGGTGACCCCGGTCGGGGCTCTGCGGTCGGTCCATCACCCCGGGCCATCGCCTCAGGCGCATCGCCTCGGGAGCGACGCCTCAGGTACGTCGCTCCGGGAATACTGCGTCGGGAGGGTCCCCTCAGGCGCGTCGCATCGGCGGCGCCGCGTCGTGAATGCCGCGCTGGGATAGCCGCCTCAAGCACGTCGCATCGGGAGGGCCTGCCTGCGAAGATGGCCTGGACAGGACATCGACGAAGGGAGGCGGACGGTGACGCTGCACATCGGACTGACCGGGGGCATCGGGGCGGGGAAGTCTACCGTGGCCGCGCGGCTGGCGCGGCTGGGCGCGGTGGTGATCGACGCGGACCGGATCTCCCGGGAGCTGATGACCCCCGGCTCACCCGTGCTGGAGCAGGTGGCGCAGGCCTTCGGCCGCGAGCTCCTGGATGAGCGCGGCGCCCTGGACCGCCCGGCCCTGGCCGAGCGGGTCTTCGGCGACGAGGACGCCCGGCAGCGGCTGAACGGCATCGTGCACCCGGCGGTGCGCGAGGAGGCCGCGCGTCAGCGGGAGGCTGCCGCCCAGCGCCCCGGATTCGCCGGGGTGATCGTGGAGGACATCCCGCTGCTGGTGGAGACGGGGCAGGCCGACCGCTTCGACGGCATCCTGGTGGTCACCGCGGAGGAACCGGAGCGGGTGCGCCGCCTGGTCGAGTCCCGGGGGATGGAGGAGCGGGACGCCCGCGCCCGGATCGCCGCGCAGGCCACCGACGCCGAGCGGGCCGCCGTCGCGACCTGGACCGTGGACAACTCCGGCACCCCGGAGCAGACCCGCACGCAGGTGGACCGGATCTGGGGGGACTGGCAGGAGAAGCTGGGTCGCGCCGACGGCTGAGCTCCTGATCACCCGTGTCACGGAGCCGACTCCGCACCCGGTGATCAGGTGCCTTATGATGTTCGGATGCTTCACTCGCTGCATCGACGCCTCGGTCTGAAGACCACCCCGGGGATCTTCTTCCCGGCCGCCGCGTTCATCCTCCTGTTCTCCGCGGCGACCATCGCCTTCCCCCAGACCATGATCGACGTGTTCGGTGCGGTCTCCGGGTGGATCCTGACGTACCTGGGCTGGTTCTACGTCCTGGGCACGGCCCTGTGCGCCCTGTTCCTCGTCTACGTCTGCGTCAGCCGCTTCGGCCGGATCAAGCTCGGCCCGGATGACTCCGAGCCGCAGCATTCCACCCTGGCCTGGTTCGGCATGACCTTCGCCGCCGGCGTCGGCGCGATCCTGATGTTCTGGGGTGCCGCGGAGCCGCTGACGCACTTCGCCCGCCCGCCCTACGACGGCGTCGAACCCGGCAGCCAGGAGGCCGCCCTGGACGCGCTGTCCATCGCGGACTTCCACATCGGCCTGGGCGTGTGGGTGCTGCTGACCGTGCCGGCGCTGGGCTTCGGGTACTTCACGTACAAGCGGCGCCTGCCCCCGCGCGTGTCCTCGTCCTTCCAGCCGCTGCTGGGCGACGGGATCCACGGCCCCTGGGGCAAGACCATCGACGTCATCTCCCTGATCGCCTCCGTGTTCGGCATCGCCGTGTCCGTGGGTCTGGGTGCGCTGCAGCTGAACTCCGGGGTGAGCATCATGTACGGGCTGCCGGTGGCGGGTTGGATGCAGGCGGTGATCATCGCGCTGATCACCGCGGTGGCCCTGACGTCGGTGCTCAACGGCATGGACAAGGGCGTGAAGCGGCTGTCCACCTTCAACATCATCCTGGCGATGGCGTTCCTGCTGTTCATCCTCATGGCCGGGTCCACCATGTTCGCGCTGCGCGGCGTCGTGGAGTCCGTGGGCAACTTCCTGTACATCCTGCCGAAGATGATGTTCTTCAACGACACCTTCGCCAACACCGGGTGGCTGGGGCAGTGGCCGGTGTTCTACTGGGCGTGGACCATCTGCTGGGCGCCGTTCGTCGGGCTGTTCCTGGCCAAGATCTCCCAGGGCCGCACCATCCGTCAGTTCGTGCTGGGCGTGGTGGTCCTGCCGACCGCCTTCACCATGGTGTGGGTCGGGATCTTCGGGATGAACGCCTTCGACATCGAGATGCACGGCGAGGGCGGCCTGGTGCACACCGTCGTGGCCGAGGGGGACATCCCCGGGGCCATGTTCCAGTTCCTCGGCAACTTCCCGTTCCTGCCGGTGGTCGCGGTGGTGGCGATCGTGCTGATCTTCATCTTCTTCGTCACCTCCATCGACTCCGCCTCGATCGTCATGGACTCCATGGCCAACGGGCACGAGGATGAGTCCCCGATCCGCCAGCGCGTGTTCTGGACCGTGTCCATCGGGCTGGTGGCCGCCTCCATCCTGCTGTTCGCCGGGGAGCTGGGGCTGGACGCCCTGCAGAACGTGGTGATCATCATCGGCCTGCCGGTGTTCATCCTGACCTTCGTGCAGGCGTGGATGATCGTGCGGGCCTTCAAGGAGGACGCCGGGGAGCTGCCGCCGCTGCGCACCCGGCAGTGGAAGCAGGTCCTGCCGGTGGAGGAGTACCGGCGCCGCGCCCAGGAGGACTTCACCAGCGTGCAGGAGTACTCCATCCACCCCGAGTACGACGAGACCACCGCCCCCGAGTACGAATCCCTGGTGCCGAACACCTACCAGGAGATCCGCCGCCAGCGCACCGAGGGCGGCGCGGATGAGGCCGCGGACCTCGCCGAGGGCACGGGCGCCGGGGAGGTCCCGGCCGACGATGTCGTGACCGGTGCCGAGCAGACGGTGGAGCCGCGCGAGCGCGGGTGAGGCAAGCCGGTCTGGAAGGGCCCCTTCTCCCGCCGCGATCCGTGTGATCGCGGTGGGGGAGGGGGCCCTTTCGCATGGGTGAGTTCACGTGAGGCCAATCCCAGCGCACTCAGGGACAAGCCTGCCGGCTATGGCAGGGAGCACAGTGGGGAGACGATCCGCCGTCCTCAGGAGAGCCCACCATGACCGCCATCACCGAGCACCCAGAACGGCAGGACCTGCCGCACACTCCGGGGCTTGCTCGCCGGCATCTGTCCACCACGGCACTGGTGTTCATGATCATCGCCGCCTCAGCCCCGCTGACGGTGCTCGCCGGGGGAGTGCCCACCAACTTCGCGGTCTCCGGACTGCTCGGAGTGCCCCTGGGATACCTGGCCCTGGGAGTCATCCTGGCTCTGTTCGCCGTCGGATACGGGGCGATGAGCTCGCACATCCAGAACGCCGGCGCCTTCTACGCCTATATCGGTGAAGGACTCGGACCCCGGCAGGGCATCGCCGCTGCCGTGTTGGCGCTGGTCTCGTACAACATGATGCAGATCGGGCTGTACGGGATGTTCGGCTTCGCGCTGAGCGCCTTCATCGCGACGATGAGGATCAGCCTGCCCTGGTGGCTCAGCGCCCTGCTCGGATGGGCCGTCGTCGCAGTTCTGGGTGTGCGCAGCGTGGACCTGTCCGCCAAGGTGCTCGGGGTGCTCGTGGCCCTGGAGTTCCTGGTGGTCATCGTGGTCTGCGTACTCTCCCTGGGTACCGCGCCGGAAGGGATCTCCGCGCAGACCCTCGAACCGGGTCAGTTCTTCGCCCACGGCATCGGGGTGCTGCTGGCCTTCGCGATCGCCGCCTTCATGGGCTTCGAGTCAGGAGCGATCTACTCCGAGGAAGCCAAAGACCCGCGGCGCACCGTGGCCCGCGCCACCTACATCGCCGTCGGTGTGATCGCTGTGTTCTACGCTTTCTCCGCCTGGGCCCTGGCCATGGGTGTGGGCCCGAGCATGATCCTCTCCCGCTCCGCAGAGGAAGGCCCGGACCTGGTGTTCCTGTGGCTTGCGCAGCACTCGGAACCGCTGTCCGTGCTGGCCAATCTGCTGTTCATCACCAGTCTGCTGGCTGCGCTGATCGCCTTCCACAACGCCGCGGCTCGATACTTCTTCGCCCTCGGTCGCTCGCGCGTCCTGCCGTCGCGCCTCGGAGCCTCCGGGCGCTCCGGCGCCCCGATCTGGGGATCACTGGCCCAGTCCTCACTCGCCATCATCGTCATCGCGGTCTTCGCAGTGGTGGGAACCGGATCTCCCCTGGGTGAGCTGTTCCCGGTGATCACTCTGTTCACCTGGTTGACCAACGCGGCGGCCTTCGGCCTGGTGTTCCTGCTGGCCGTGACTTCCGTGGCCGTCATCGCCTGGTTCCACCGCAACCCGGAGGGGCACGGTCCGTTGGCGAGGATCATCGCGCCCACCCTGGCCGCCCTCGGCCTGCTCACCGTCTTCGGGCTGATCCTCGCGAACTTCGACCTGATGATCGGCGCAGATGGTCCCACCCCGCTGGTGATCGTCATGCCGACGATCATCCTCAGCTCGGGCGTTCTCGGCTGGATCTGGGCGGAGATCCTGCGTCGGCGCAGACCGGAGGATTTCGCCGGTCTGCAGGATCTGGACCATCACACTCAGCCCGTCGACCTTCCCACCTCTCGCTGAGAGACAACCCCACCGAAGGAGTCATCAATGAGCACCGCACACGTCATCGTCGTCGGCGCCGGATTCTCCGGGCTGATCGCAGCCCGCGAGCTGCAGACCGCCGGGTTCGACGTCGAGATCCTCGAAGCCCGCGATCGCATCGGGGGACGGGCCTGGACCCAGGAGAGGATGGGCCACACGCTGGAGCTCGGCGCCACGTGGGTGCATTGGATGCAACCGCACGTCTGGGCCGAGATCACCCGGTACGGACAGACCATCTATCCCAGCCCGATCACCGATCGCGCCTACTGGATCACCGGAGGCCAGGTGCGCGAAGGCACCGAAGCTGACATCGACACGAAGATCACCCGGCCGATGTCCGCGATCTTCGACGACGCCCGAGCCTTCTTCCCCAACCCCTACGACCCCCTGTACGTGCTCTCCGAGGACTACACCGGCCTACCCGAGCTTCCCGAGGCCTTCCGCGCGGCGGACCAACGCGGACCCCTGGACGTGCTGCGGGAGGGAGACTTCACCCAGGAGGAGATTGACCTGTGCGAGGCCTACTGGTCCGCCGGATACATCGGAGATCCCAACAACGGGTCATCGCTGATGGCCAACCAGTGGATCGCCCTCTCGGATCACAGCCTGCCGCTGCTGGATGCGCAGACTCTCCGGTACAAGCTGACCCACGGGATGCGGGGCATCTACGAGAGCATCGCCGCGGACCTGCGCTGTTCGATCCGACTGAGCACGGAGGTGGTCTCGGTCCGCCACGACACGACCGGGGCCCGGGTGGGTCTGGCGGACGGGGAGGTCCTGGAGGCCGACGCCGTCGTGATGACGGTGCCCGTCGGGGCGCTGGCCGGGATCCGCTTCGAACCGGCCCTGCCGGAGGGCATGCGCCGCACCATCGAGACCGGGTGGAACTCCACCGGCTTCAAGGCGTGGGTCAAGGTGGAGGGCCACCACAACATCTTCGGCTACGCGCCCCAGCCGCACACGGCCGCGATGCTGCGCAGCGAGTACTTCCTGGACGACGGCAGCACCATCTGCGTGGTCTTCGGGTCCGACCACACACGGGTGGACCTGGAGGACCCTGCCACGGGTCAGGCCATCCTCGACCAGTGGCGACCGGACCTGCGCGTGCTGGACTGCACCGGACACGACTGGGTCGCCGACCGCTGGTCCGGTCAGGCCTGGGCCACCCTGCGGAAGGGCCAGTTCACCGACGGCTGGCACCACTTCCGGGAGACCGGGACCCGCCTGCGCTTCTCCGGAGCGGACTGGGCCAGGGGCTGGCGCGGCGTCGTGGTGGATGGGGCCATCGAGATGGGGTTGGAGACCGCGCACCGGCTGATCCGTGAGCTGAGCTGAGTCCGGACCCCGCCATCTGCTATCCGTTCAGGAAGAGGATTCAGGCGCGGCGAGGACGCGGGTTCGATACGCGCTCGGTGTCTCCCCGAACTGTGCGCGGAAAGCCTTGGACAGATGCGAGGCATCCGGGATGCCGCAGCGGGAGCCGATGGCCGAGACCGATTCGGTGCGAGCCAGCGGATCCCCCAGGGCCTGACGGATTGCCTCCAGACGACGCTCGCGGATGTACGCCGCCACCGTGTGGTCCTCCGCGGCGAAGCGCGCGTGCAGCTGCCGCACGGAGACGTACAGGTGCGTCGCGATGGCCTGTGGTCCCAGATCCTCCTCCGCCAGGTGGTCCTCGATGTACGCCACCGCCTGCTGGAAGAGGGGATTCTCCGGGACGCTGCTCGTCTCTGAGGAGAGCACGGTGACCAGCATGTCCAGGGCGGAGCGGACCAGGTTCATCGCGTGCGCTCCGGAGAGCACGTCCAGGTTGTGCGCCAGCTGCTCGAACAGCGGCACCGCGACCCGCCCCAGACCCTCCGAGCGGCTGACGCGGGTCGCGGTGATCTCACCGATGAGGTCCGGGGCGATGTGTACGAAGGACTGCGGGAACTGGATGACCAGGCTGTGCTGCTCTCCGCGCTCGTACTCCAGCAGATAGGGCCGCTGTGTGACGTACAGGGCGAGGTCCCCTGGGCCGATGCGACATGCCCGGTCATCCTGGGTGAGCACGGCTGTGCCGGACAGCTGCAGGCTGAGTTTGCAGGCTGGGCGCGCGTGTGGATCGATGAGGTCCCGGGCGCGCTCCACCCGGTGGGGTCCTGTGGCCATCTCGAACAGGTGCACGTCTCCGAGGGCGACCTCGCGCAGCGCGGCGCGGAACGTCTGCTCATCCGCGGTGATGCGCAGCGGGGCGAAGGATCGCGAGATTAGGGCTCGCCACTGCGCCAGATCATGCAGGACCACGGGGCCTCCTTCCGGGGCGGTCGAGGGGTGCGCGCTGTGCCAAGTCCCGTGCACGAGAGAGCAAGGCAGGGTTCGTCCCCGCTGGAATAGTGCTGTGCACCACACTAGCCAATCGTCGTCGAGTCCTCGGGAGTCCCTATGAGCACCGTTCCCACCACCTACACTGAGCTGCTGAGCGCCGTCGATGCCGGAGCCCGGGCTCCGCGCGCCGTGCCTGTGCATGATCCGGCCACGGAGGAATTGATCGGATACGCGCCCCAGCTGGATGAGGATGACCTGGATCGCGTCGTGGCGACGGCCCGTCAGGCGCAGCGGGAATGGTCCGCTCGTTCTGAGGCTGATCGGTGTGAGCTGCTGGTGGCGGCAGCGGAGGCGATCGAGCGGGCGACCGAGCCGCTGGCGGAACTGCTCTCCCGCGAGCAGGGCAAGCCGCTGAACGGGCCCAACGCCCGCTTCGAGGTCGGGGGTTGCTCCGCCTGGACGCGGGCGACGGCCGGTTTCGAGCTGGGGGAGGAGGTCGTGGTCGACGATGGCCAGACCCGTGCGACGCTGACCTACCGTCCCATCGGCGTCGTGGGGGCGATCAGCCCGTGGAACTGGCCGATGATGATCTCCATCTGGCAGATCGCTCCCTCCCTGCGGATGGGCAACACCGTCGTGATCAAGCCCTCCGAACACACCCCGCTGTCCGTGCTGGCCCTGGTGTACGTGCTGAATTCGGTGCTGCCAGAGGGCGTGCTGCAGGTGGTCCCGGGTGGGCCGCAGCTGGGGGCGGCGATCTCCCGGCACGAGGGGATCGACAAGATCATGTTCACCGGCTCCACCGCGACGGGCCGCAAGATCGTGGAGGCCTCCGCGCCCACACTGAAGCGACTGACCATGGAGCTGGGCGGCAATGATGCCGGCATCGTCCTGGAGGACGCGGACCCGGAGGCCATCGCCGAGGGCCTGTTCTGGGGCGCGTTCATCAACACGGGGCAGACCTGTGCGGCCCTGAAGCGTCTGTACGTGCCGGATGCCCTGTACGAACCGGTGTGCCGGGCCCTCACGGAATTCGCCCGGTCCCAGCCGATGGGGATCGGCCTGGAGGAGCAGAACGTCCTGGGCCCGCTGCAGAACAGCGCGCAGTACGACGTCGTGGACCGGTTGGTGCGTGCGGCCGTGGAGGACGGCGCCCGCGTGTTGCTGGGTGGGAACCCGGATGCCGAACGGCCCGGATTCTTCTACCCGACCACCCTGGTGGCCGATATCGATCCGGAGAATCCGCTGGTGGTGCAGGAGCAGTTCGGTCCGGCCCTGCCGATCATCCGGTACTCGGACCTGGAGTGGGCAATCGAGCAGGCCAACGCCCTGGACGTGGGCCTGGGTGCCTCGGTGTGGTCCTCCGATCCCGCCCGTGCCCGGGAAGTCGCGGCCCGCATCGAGGCCGGCACCGTGTGGATCAACGGGCACGGCGGGATCGACCCGCGGATCCCCTTCGGCGGGATCAAGAGCTCCGGCTTCGGCGTGGAGTTCGGCGTCGAGGGTCTGAAGCACGTGGCTGTTCCCCAGGTCATCAACGGCTGAGGCCGCCCGACCACTCGCGTGGTCGCGTCGAAGCGCCGCTGGGTGACCGCGGCATCACAGGAGAGAGGACAGGTCGATGGAGACCGAGTACCTGATCATCGGCGCGGGCAGCGCCGGCAACGTCCTGACCCGTCGTCTGCTCGACGCAGGTCACACCGTCACCCTCGTGGAAGCCGGTGCGCAGGACACCAATCCGGACATCGCCCACTTCCGGGACCTGGGACGGATCTGGCACAGCGCACAGGACTGGGACTTCCAGACCGCGCCCCAGTCGGGCGCCAACGGGAGGCGGCTGCACCTGCCGCGCGGGAAGGTCATGGGCGGTTCCCACGCCCTGAACGCCGGAATCTGGGTGCGCGGCGCTCGCCAGGACTACGACGCCTGGGCCTATTCCGGATGCCCCGGGTGGGGATGGGAGGACGTCCTGCCGTATTTCCGGAAGATCGAGACCTTCGACGGTGGGGCGAGCGAGACCCGTGGAGGAGAGGGACTGCTGGACGTGCGAGGGGACTTCGAGCGCAATCCGATCCAGGAGGCGATGGTCGTAGCGGCCCAGCAAGCCGGATTCCCGCTGAACCCCGACTACAACAGCGGGGATCCCGAGGGGGTGTCTCGGATGCAGCTGACCATCAGGGACGGCAAGCGGTTCAACACCTGGCATGCCTACCTGCGTCCGGTGGTGGAACAGGATGGGCTGGTCCTTATTACCGGGACCGTGGTACGCCGGTTGATCCTCGACGGCGGGCGCGCCGTCGGGGTGGAGCTGGAGCAGGACGGCGAGATCCGCGAGCTGCGGGCCGAGCGGGTGGTGCTGTGTGCCGGGGCGATCGGCAGCCCGGAGATCCTGCTTCGCTCCGGCATCGGGCCGCGTGAGCACCTCGAGGAGATCGGCGTGACGGTGCTCGCAGACCTGCCGGGGGTCGGCGCGAACCTGCACGACCACCTGCTGGTGCCCGTGATCTTCTCCACCGATGAAGAGCATCCCGTGCCGGAAGCCACCGATGCTCCGGCGGAGGTCCACCTGTTCGCCAAGAGCACCCCGGATCAGGCCGTGCCGGATACGCAGCCGATCTTCTTCTCGGTGCCGATGTACTCGGAGGGGTACGGGGCAGGAGAGATGCCCGGACCGGAGAAGGGTTTCACCCTGATGGCTGGGCTCGTCCGACCGCAGAGTCGGGGCCGCCTGCGGCTGAGGGGACCGGACCCGGCGGACCCCGCGATCATCGACCTGGATGCCCTGGGAGTGAGGGCCGACGTCGAGGCGCTCATGGCCTCGGTGCGCCACTGCCAGGCCATCGGGGCGCAGACCGCGCTCGCCGAGGAGTGGGGTGCTCGGGAGGTGTGGCCCGGGGAGAACATTCCAGCGGATCGGTTGGAGGAGTACGTGCGGGACTCCGTGGTGACGTACCACCACCAGGTGGGCACCTGCGCGATGGGAACCCACCGGAACGCGGTGGTGGATCCTCGGAGTATGGCCGTGCACGGGGTGCGGAACCTGCACGTCGCGGACGCCTCGGTGATGCCGACGGTGCCCACCGGCAACACCAATGCCCCGACCATCATGATGGCGGAGAAGGCGGCCGACCTGTTGCTGGGCCGCTGAGGGAGGGCCCCTTCTCCCGTTGCGATCCGCGCGATCGTGGTGGGGGAGGGGGCCTTTCGTGTGGGTTCGCGTGGGGCTCGGCCGGGAGCGGACGGCGTCGAACACCTGTGCGATCCGGCGTAGGCTGGGCGCATGAGTCTTGCGCAGGAGATCCATCGCGTCGTCGCGCCCTTCGAGGTCGTCTCCGAGTACCAGCCGGCCGGGGACCAGCCGAAGGCCATCGAACAGCTGACCGAGCGGGTGGAAGGTGGGGAGAAGGACATCGTCCTGCTCGGCGCCACCGGCACCGGAAAATCCGCCACTGCGGCGTGGCTGATCGAATCCGTGCAGCGGCCCACCCTGGTGCTGGTGCAGAACAAGACGCTGGCCGCGCAGCTGGCCAACGAGCTGCGGGAGCTGCTGCCCCACAACGCCGTCGAATACTTCGTCTCCTATTACGACTACTACCAGCCGGAGGCGTACGTCCCGCAGACGGATACGTTCATCGAGAAGGACTCCTCGATCAACGAGGAGGTGGAGCGGCTGCGCCACTCCGCGACCAACGCGCTGCTGACCCGGCGCGACGTCGTCGTGGTCTCCACCGTCTCCTGCATCTACGGCCTGGGTACGCCCGAGGAATACGTGCGGCAGATGGTGACCCTGCGGCAGGGGGAGGAGATCGACCGGGATACCCTGCTGCGGCAGTTCGTGAACATGCAGTACGCCCGCAATGACGTGGACTTCCACCGCGGGACCTTCCGGGTGCGCGGGGATACCGTGGAGATCATCCCGATGTACGAGGAGCACGCGATCCGCATCGAGTTCTTCGGGGATGAGATCGAATCCATCCACACCCTGCACCCACTGACCGGAGAGGTGATCCGGGAGGAGACGGAGATGTACGTGTTCCCCGCCAGCCACTATGTGGCCGGTGCGGAGCGCATGGCCAAAGCCATCGACGGCATCCAGCATGAGCTGACCGAGCGGCTCAAGGAGCTGGAGAGCCAGAACAAGCTGGTGGAGGCCCAGCGGCTGCGGATGCGCACCACCTACGACATCGAGATGATGGAGCAGATGGGGTTCACCAACGGGATCGAGAACTACTCCCGGCACATCGACGGGCGCGCGGCCGGCTCCGCCCCGCACTGCCTGCTGGATTACTTCCCGGATGACTTCCTGCTGATCATCGACGAGTCCCACGTGACGGTGCCGCAGATCGGCGGCATGTACGAGGGCGATATGTCCCGCAAGCGCACCCTGGTGGAGCACGGCTTCCGGCTGCCCTCGGCCCTGGATAACCGGCCGCTGAAGTGGGATGAGTTCCTGGAGCGGATCGGGCAGACCATCTACATGTCCGCCACGCCCGGCAAGTACGAGTTGTCCCAGGCGGACGGGTACGTGGAGCAGATCATCCGACCGACCGGCCTGGTGGACCCGCAGGTGACCGTCAAGCCGACCAAGCACCAGATCGACGACCTGCTGGAGGAGATCATCCTGCGGACCGACCGGGACGAGCGCGTGCTGGTCACGACCCTGACCAAGCGGATGGCCGAGGACCTCACCGACTACCTGGTGGAGCACGGGGTCAAGGTGCAGTATCTGCACTCGGATGTGGACACCCTGAAGCGGGTGGAGCTGCTGCGGTCCCTGCGGCTGGGGGAGTTCGACGTGCTGGTGGGCATCAACCTGCTGCGCGAGGGCCTGGACCTACCGGAGGTCTCCCTGGTGGCGATCCTGGATGCGGACAAGGAGGGCTTCCTGCGCTCGACGACGTCGCTGATCCAGACGATCGGGCGGGCTGCCCGCAACGTGTCCGGGGAGGTGATCATGTACGCGGACAAGATCACCGATTCGATGCGCACCGCGATCGACGAGACCAATCGACGCCGGGAGATCCAGGAGGCGTACAACCGGGAGCACGGGATCGACCCGCAGCCGCTGCGCAAGCGGATCGCGGATATCACGGACCAGCTGGCCCGGGAGGATGAGGACACCAAGGAGCTGCTGGCCATGCGGGCCGCGGCCAACAACCACACCGCCCCAGTCAAGGGGAAGAAGGCCGGGGCCGGTGGTGTTGGCTCGGCTGGGGCCGGGACCGGTGGGGGAGCGGGGAAGAAGGCCGCGATACACAGTGACTCGGACAATGTGGCGCTGGCCGCAGCTGCTAGGATCCGAGAAGACGGCTTGGCCGCAGCACCCGCGGAGGATCTTCTGGAGCTCATCGAGCAGATGAACGAGCAGATGCGGAACGCGGCGGCGGAGCTGAAGTTCGAGTTGGCCGCCCGCCTCCGGGACGAGGTGGCCGACCTGAAGAAGGAGCTGCGTGCCATGCGGGACGCGGGGCATGCGTAGGAGGAGAAAATTGAAGAAAGTAAATTTTAGAGAACTCTATTTTGGTGAAGCTGCGGCCGAAACCGAGTTTAGGAAGGATAGGGACAAATTTTTTCAAACTTTTTATGATTTCTTAGACATAAAGACGAAAATCAAGGAAAACAGGTTTTTCTTAATTAAAGGACCAAAGGGGTCTGGTAAAACCGCCATCTCTTACTACACCCAGATTATTCTAAAGAATATTTATGGTGATGAGAGTTTAGTCCATCGGGAAAAATCAATTGATGAACTAATGCCGAACATCGCTTCCATAAATAGTCTCGATAATGATAATACGATCTCTACAAAACTTGTAGGTGAGGGGACTCCGGGATATACCATATCAGCGTGGAAGCTTTATATAGCGTTACAGTTTGTTTCTATGATTTATGAAGATAAATCTCATCCACTTAATTCTGAAGGAAAATTTGTTCAATTTTGGAAAAAACTGCGAGAACTTGGCCTCGTGGAAACTGAAAAAAGGACTGCGGATTTTCCTACAGTACTCCGCAAGGTAAGGGAGCGATCCTCCGGTATATCTGCTAAATTTGTTGGCCATAGAAGTGGCTATATGGAATCGGAGTATATACCCATTAGCCAATTAGGTGAGAGTATTCTTTCAGAGATATTAACGAGCAATTATTCCAATACTCATTATCTACTTTCAATAGATGGTTTAGACCAAGTCATCACAAATAATAAGAGTTATTGGCGTTCAATAGCGGCGCTATTAATTGCTTCATATAAAATTTATCTTAAAATTATCGAAAATGAAGCACCCATACATCTTATAATAATGTGCCGGAGTGACATATTTCGCAATCTGGAATTGTCAGAAGTGGATAAAATTGGAGATTGCTCCATTACTTTGAATTGGGGGAATCACAGAGCCAAGTCAAATGAAAATCACCTGTGGGATTATCTTGCAAAGAAAGCCGGTATTTCCGCTAATGAGCTATTAAGGCTCTTTCCTGAGAGAATTCCCTTCGATTCGAAGAAGTTTCATGTGTCCGGGGCCTATGGGCTATCTAGTAGTGAATATATTCTAACTTCAACCAGGGGGACCCCCAGAGAAATGACAAAGCTTATGAATGCAATTCAAGACGAGACGCCTGACTATCAAGCAATAACCCCAGAAAGAGTTAGGAATGCAGTTGATAACTTCGGGATGACGTTCCTAATTGACATGATCAAAGCTGAAGCTGTGGGTATTTTAAGTGAAGAAGAGCGCGAATCTTTGGAAGATATAATATCGAATATTCCTCACGCTCTAAAGATCACCAAGGATGATATGGTCCAACTTGTTAGAATGGTCGAATTGCCCGAACAGTCTGCGCGTAGGATAGCGGAGTTCCTCTATTTATCGGGTGCAATCGGTAATCGAAGAAACCTTGAGGGTGATGATTCTTATACGCAATTTAATTATAGACGCGACACAAACAGATTCATCTGGAAGGGTCCATGGGTATTGACACGTGGATTAATGTATGGTTTTAATGTTCACCCGTAGATAAGGTCCTGTTTTAGTGAAAGCTTCTAATCCTGATAAAGGGTGTATTTCTAGTTTATTTTGTCCGGCTATTATGTTGCCGATAGTATTGGGGAGTTAATTAACTCGAAGTGCACAATTCCGAGGGTATTTGTGGTGAAAGCGTCACGCTCTGGCTGGCTCTCATTGCTGGTCCTTGGAAGCGTATCATCACAGGGAACAATAGCAAAAGGAAGAACTACAGGGGGAGGGGTGGGGCAGTGATTTTGCAGCGTTTGCAATACTTCCGCCAAAGACTCGTGCGTTCCTACATTCCCTGGGAGCATTACCTACGGGTAAATCGTTCATTTCCGACGGTGCATCTACGGCCGTGACAGGGAGATCTAACCAGGAAAGAAATCCCCGTCACCTCGGCCATCCGGATGCGCTGGCCGTTCAGGGCCACTTCCTGGGAAGTGGCCCCGTCTTCGGCTTACTACCTATGGCGGGCGTACCGAGCGCATGTGCGTCCAGCTCCGCTCCGCATCTGAGTTCCGTCTGTCTATCTCCAGGGTGCTTTGCCTCATCGGTGTCTTTCACTAGGGTGTGGCAGGCGTGCACTGTGGCATCCTCGCCACCGAACAGCCTCTTCCGCAGCTTGGCGATCCATGACGGGTGCTGGATATAGGGTTCCGGTGTGACGTTGCAGTAGATACTGGATGCGCTCGAAGTTGCGGCCGACGCAGATACCCGGGAGTTGCTCTACGACGACCCAGATCCACGTGTGGAAAAGATCGTGTGCTCCTGGCCGGGCGAGTTCGACATTTTTTGCGGGCTTTGGGGCTGAGGGTTGGCCGTCGACGAGGTATTCGTTTAGGTGGTGGGTGCTCACGCCCGCCTGCGGTAGCTTCCTTCGTATTTTCCGGGTCCTCCCGGCGGATAGTGAGTAGAGTCAAGACCTGTACATGCTCTGTGGCAGCTGAATATTCGGTTTCGGGGGTGACACTTGAATATTCAACTTTGGCGAACGTCGTCATCAACCGGGCGAGTTGAAAATTCAACCGGGCCGGGGAGGGTCCGGGGGGGGGAGACGGTCACTCCAGCAGCTGCGCCATCCGGTACTTCACCAGGGTCCGCAGGTAGAGGGAGGTGCGGGTGCGCAGCACGCCCGGGCACAGGCGGATCTCCTCGGAGACCCGGTACAGGTGCTCCTCATCCCGGGCCACCACCCGCACCAGCAGGTCCGTCTCCCCGGCCGGGGCCTGCACCTCCACCACCTCCGGGATCTGGGTCAGCCCCGCCACCGTGTCGTTGATCTGGCGCTGATCCAGCTCCACCGCCACGTGCGCGCTCACCCGATACCCCAGCGCCTCCGGCTCCACCCGCACGCTGGGGGCGCGCAGCGCCCCACCGGCCTGCATCCGCTCCAGATGCGCCTGCACCGTGCGCCGGGCCAGCCGCGTGCGTTCCGCGATCGCCACCACCGTGGCCCGCGGATGCTCCTCCAGCACCCGCAGGATCCGCAGATCCGTCCGATCCAGCGACGCCGGTGCGCCCGCCCCGCCCCGTGTGTCCTGAGGCACCAGAAACCCTCCCGTTGAACGATCTGCGCAGAAACAGTCACCATTACCCGCGCAGAGTGATCAGAATGAGCACCATTCTGGCACAGGGTTGCCCACTCTGCGGAGGGTCCCCACCATGGAGAGGTCCCATCCGCCGTCGTCGTCTCCGCCCCCGAGGTCCGCAGCCAGGAACCACATCAGGAACCCAGCCCGGACCCGGGAGCCGGGAGGCCGACGGCGCACCCACGACCGCGAAGGACCCATCCGCCCGATGTCCACCACCACCGCACCTGAGCGTGCCCAGCCGCCGCAGGGCTCCACCTCACCCGCGCCCGCCCGTCGCAACTCGCCCGGTCGAGTCATCTTCTCCAGCCTCATCGGCACCACCGTGGAGTACTACGACTTCTACATCTACGCCACGGCCGCCGTGCTGGTGTTCCCCTCGCTGTTCTTCCCGCACCAGTCCGGCATCACCGGTCTGCTCGCCTCCTTCGCCGTGTTCGGCGTCGCCTTCATCGCCCGACCACTGGGCTCCGTGATCTTCGGGCACCTCGGGGACCGGCTCGGCCGGAAGAACACCCTGGTGCTCGCGCTGCTGCTCATGGGCGGCGGCACCTTCCTCATCGGCTGCCTGCCCACCGCGCTGACCCCCGGCTGGGAGGTCGCCGCACCCACCATCCTCGTGCTGCTGCGCTTCGCCCAGGGCACCGCCCTGGCCGGGGAATGGTCCGGGGCCGTGCTGCTCGCCACGGAGAACACCCCCGCCGGCAAGCGCGCCCTGTACGGATCCGTCCCGCAGCAGGGCACCCCCGTCGGCTTCGTCCTCGCCAACGGCCTCTTCCTCCTCCTCACCTCCCAGCTCGCCCCCGAAGCCTTCGAATCCTGGGGCTGGCGCGTGCCCTTCTGGGCCTCCGCCGTCCTCGTGTTCGTGGGACTGTGGACCCGGATGAAGCTGCTCGAATCCGAGTCCTTCACCCGCGTGCAGCAGAGCGGGAAGGTCGCCAAGGTTCCCGCCCTCGAGGTGCTGCGCCGCTCCTGGAAGACCGTGACCGTCGGAACGATCGCCGCCGTGTCCAACTACGTCACCTTCTACTTCCTCACCACCTTCACCCTCACCTACGGCACCACCGCCGCCACCGAGGATGCCGCCCGGGCCGCCGCGGAGAAGACCGGCAAGGCCTTCGACGCCGCCTCCTTCGTCCCCGGGCTCGGCTTCAGCCGCTCGGAGTTCCTGCTGCTGATGATCGGCGCGGTCCTGCTGCTGGTCGTCGGCAACGTGGTGGGAGCGCTGCTCGCCGAGAGGTGGGGACGGCGCAAGGCCATAATCGGCTTCCACGTGATCGTCGCCGCCTACGGGCTGGCCGTGCCGGGGCTGCTGCGCGGCTCCGATAGCCAGGTGTTCTTCGCCCTGGCCCTCGGGTTCTTCGTCTTCGGGCTGATCTTCGGGCCCCTGGGCGCCCTGCTCTCCGAGCTGTTCCCCGCCAACACCCGGTACACCGGCAGCGCGCTGTCCTACAACATCGCCTCGATCCTCGGGGCGGCCGTCGCCCCGTTCATCTTTATCTGGCTGTGGGGCATCACCGGGGACATCCGCCTGGTGGGCCTGTACGTGGCCGGTGCCGCGGTGCTGTCCATCATCGCGCTGCTGTTCGTCCAGGAGCACACCTCCACCCAGGACCTGGCCGAGCGGATCCACGACTGAGCCGGACCGGATCAGCCTGCACGACATGACGGAAGGCCCCGCGCCCCATCGAGCGGAAGCTCGAACGGAGGCGCGGGGCCTTCTCGCGTCTCGGGCCGGCCGGAGCCGGGGGAGTGCGGGGCCTCAGTGGTCCCCGGAGACCTCCACATCCGTGCCGTGCTCCACCGGGCGGACCCAGCCGTAGATCGCGGCGGCCAGGGAGAACAAGGCGGTGAAGCCCAGGAAGATCTGGCCCCACAGCACGAAGTCCGGGTTGTCGGTGGGCATGGCCCACAGGAACAGGGCGACCCCGACGCAGAACACGGCGATCAGGATGAAGCCGGTGACGTGGGCGGGCTGCTTCTGGCGCTGCTCGGACAAGAGGGGTACCTCCGGGAAGGATCGGCGGGACGGGTGCTCAGTCACCAGGGTACGGCATCCCCGGGGCCCGCGGTGAGGTAGCATATCCCCTCGAGCAAGGGAGTATCCCCACCACCCCGCAGACGTCAGCACGTCGGGCACCGTCGCCCGGCCGGATGCGGGGGCCGCCCCGCCGTCGTCGGGCCCCAGCGCACCAGCGCGGAGCCGACACAGCACGGCAGGGACGGCGGGAGAGACTTGTGCGGCTTGCCGCACCCACCTCACCCACCCCTGAAAGCCCGAGGAGGCTTCGTGGAGATCTCCGCGCTGCAGTGGACCATCACCATCTGCGTCATCCTGGCCCTGCTGGCCTACGACTTCATCTTCCACGTGCGCAAGGCGCACGAACCCACCATCAAGGAAGCGGCCATCTGGTCCGCCGTGTACGTCGGCATCGCCCTGCTGTTCGGCATCCTCATCTTCTGGATGGACGGCGCCCAGTACGGGGCCGAGTACTACAGCGGCTACATCACGGAGAAGGCCCTGTCCGTGGACAACCTCTTCGTCTTCCTCATCATCATGGCCTCGTTCAAGGTGCCGCGGGCGGACCAGCAGAAGGTCCTCCTGTTCGGCATCATCTTCGCCCTGATCATGCGCACCGTGTTCATCTTCGTCGGTGCCGCGGCCATCAACCGGTGGTCCTGGGTCTTCTACCTCTTCGGCCTGATCCTCATCTACACCGCCGGCAACCTCGTCAAGGACGAGGTCACGGACAAGGACGAGGAGAACGAGGCGGACAACATCGTCATCCGCCTGGCCAAGCGGTTCATGCACACCTCCGATGAGTATGACGGCGACAAGCTGTTCACGCACATCGACGGCAAGAAGGTCATGACCCCGATGCTGCTGGTCATGGTCGCCATCGGCGGCACCGACCTGCTGTTCGCCCTGGACTCCATCCCCGCGATCTTCGGGCTCACCCAGGACCCGTACATCGTGTTCACCGCGACCGCCTTCTCCCTCATGGGCCTGCGCCAGCTGTACTTCCTCATCGACGGGCTGCTGGACCGACTCATCTACCTCTCCTGGGGCCTGTCCGCGATCCTCGCGTTCATCGGCGTCAAGCTCATCCTGCACGCCCTGCACGAGAACACGCTGCCGTTCGTCAACGACGGCGAGCCCGTGCACGTCGTGGAGGTCTCCACGGGGCTGTCCCTGATCGTGATCATCGGGGTGCTCACCGTGACCGTGCTGGCCTCCCTGTTCACCCCCAAGGGGCAGGCGGTGCGCGCGATCAACGGCGCCCGGGAGGCCGCCGAGGCTTACCTGAACCTGCCCGACGACGCCCCCGACGCCGAGCGCATCCGGCTCAGCGCCAAGCTGGAGAAGCACCGGCGCAAGCTACCCGGCATCAAGCAGAAGCACCGGGACGAGCTGATCGAGTCCGAGACCCGATACCGGGACCTGCTCGAACGCGCTCGCGGGGAGCACGAGGCCTCCTCCGCCTCCTGACCCCGCCTTCCCTCCGATCCGCGGCCCCGTCCGCGCCGCCCCTGACCCGGGTGGTGCGGGCGGGGCCGCTTCGATCTGTCAGTCGCCCCTCCTAGCGTTTCGAACACATCTTCGAAACGAGGGGGTTCCATGGTTACGGCACGGGTCAGGACGACGACGGCGGGCCAGCCGCTGCGCGTGGAGATCGACGGTGCGCGGTACCGGGTCGCGGCGGACCCGGTGCAGTGGTTCGAGCGCCGGGCGTGGTGGGAGGAGGTCACCCGTGCCCCGAAGGACCGATGCCCGCACCTGGTGGACCGGGAGCTATGGCAGGTGCAGGTGGCCCCGGAGGCGGGGTCGGGCTCCGGGCGACGCCGCGCCGGGGCGGCGGCGTCCTCCCAGGTGGCGGCGGAGGACCTGCGTACGATCTCCCTGGAAAGGGACCGCAACACGGGGACGTGGATCCTCCTGGGTCGGTACTCTTGACCAGGACATCCATCACCGATGCTGGGGAGAACATGAAACTGGGACGCGCTTACGTGGAGAGCCTCTTCGAACAGCACACGGGCATCTACACGTGGGTGGAGATCGAGGGGCAGCGGTACTACCTCCGCGAGCTCGGCACCGCCTCCGTGGTGGACACCGACTTCTTCCACAGCGGCCTGGTCCGCGAGCAGATCAACTACTTCTCCGGGGTGGGTCAGACCGAGCTGACCCACCCCCGCAAGATCATCCCCACCATGCCCATCAAGCCGGGCAAGATCCTGTGCATCGGGCTGAACTACCACGACCACGCCGCCGAGGTGGGTGTGCAGATCCCCGAGCACCCCACCGTGTTCACCAAGTTCCGCAACGCCCTGGTGGGCCCGGCCGACCCCATCGCCCTGCCCCCGGAATCCCAGAAGGTGGACTACGAGGCGGAGCTGGCCGTGGTCATCGGCAAGAACGTGCGCCGGGCGGACGAGGCCCAGGCCCTGGAGGCCATCGCCGGGTACACCATCCTCAACGACGTCTCCGTGCGGGACTGGCAGGGCCGCACCTCCGAGTGGTTCCAGGGCAAGAACTGGGACAACTGCACCCCGGTGGGCCCGTACGTGGTCTCCCGAGACGAGGTGGATCCGGTCGCGGGCCTGCGCATCGAGTGCCTGATCGACGGGGAGACGGTCCAGTCCGGGACCACCGCGGACATGATCTTCACCCCCGCCCAGCTGGTCTCCTACATCTCCACCTTCATGTCCCTGGAACCCGGGGACGTCATCGCCTGCGGCACCCCCGCTGGGGTCGGCATGTCCAAGACGCCGCGCCGCTGGCTGCGCCCCGGCGAGGAGGTCACCACCCGCATCGAGGGCATCGGGGAGATCACCAACATCTGCCGTCCCGAAGCCGAGACCGAGGACCACTTCCAGGACAAGGCGTGGTGGGGTCCGGTGCTCTCCGAACGGGAGGCCGAGGCCGCCACGGGCTGCTGGACCGAGGACGACTGAGCAGAGACGACGGGGTGGGGGTCCGGTGCTGAAGCTCTGCGTCAACGGCGCCAGAACACCTGCGGAGCATCCGCTGCTCAGCGCGGATCCCGCGGACCTGCTCGACGACGCCGTGGAGGCAGCGGCCTTGGGTGCGGGTCCCGTGCATCTGCACCCTAAAGACCGGGCCGGACGGGACAGTCTGCGTGCTGAAGATGTGGCGCGGTGGGTCGGTGCCTTCCGTCGAGCCCTCCCACGCATCCGGATCGGCGTGACCACCGGCGCCTGGGCTGAGACCGAGCCTGCTGCGCGGATCGAGCGCATCCGGTCCTGGACCGCGCTGCCGGACTTCGCCTCGGTGAACTGGCATGAAGACGGCGCCGAGGAGTTGGCGTCTGCTCTCCTCGCGCGGGGGATCGCCGTGGAGGCTGGTCTGTGGGACGCCGGGGCCGCCCGGGCATGGGTGGACTCGCCCCTGAGGCGGCGCTGCCTCCGTCCACTGCTGGAGGTCCAGGACCTCCCGGCTCCCCGCGCTACAGCAGAGGCGCACGAGATGCTGCAGGTGGTGCGCGAGAGCGCACCGGAGTCCGTCCCCCTCCTGCACGGGGAGGAGCGCAGCGCCTGGCCCGTGCTGCGCATCGCCCGGGAACAGCACCTGGATACCCGGATCGGCCTGGAGGACACGCTGGTGCTGCCGGACGGAACCTCCGCCGCGGGAAACTCCCAGCTGGTCGCCTCCGTGCTGCGCATCTCGGCAGCGGGCGCGCCGTCGGCAACCTCCGATTGACTTAAGATTCGAACACCTGTTCGATAACGGGTGTGACGTTCCCGCACCTGGTCTCCTACAGCGCCTACAGCGCGCACTACGGCGTGTGCACGCCGGAGGAGATCGTCGCGGCCGCCGCCGCCCACGGAGCCACCCACGTAGGGCTGACCGACCGGAACGGGCTCTACGGCGCCGTCAAACACGTCCGGGCCTGCCTGGACCACGGCATCGCCCCCATCCTCGGGGTGGACCTCGCGCTCGCGGACCCGGCCCGCCAGCGCCTGATCGGGCGGATCGTGATCCTGGCCGAAGGCCACGACGGCGGAGGAGGCTACGGGGACCTGTGCGCCCTGATCTCCCGCGCCCACGGCGAGCACCGGGCCGCGCCCCTCGGCGACTCGCCCCACCCGGGGGAGGCGGTGGGCAGCGTCGGACGTGGCGGCCTCCCGCCCCTGCGCGCCCGGCCCCACCTGAGCCTGGCGGACCTCGCCGAAGCCGCGGCCGCCGGGCACGGCCGGTTCGTCGTGCTGCTCGGCCCGGACTCCGACGTCGGGCGCCTGGCCGCCGCCCGCCGATACCGCCGGGCCCGGGCGGCCCTGGCCGCCTGGCGCGCCGCGCTGGGGCCCACCGGGTGCGGGTGCACCTGGTGGATCGGCTCACCCACCCCGGCGCCCCCTACGGCCTGTCCCACGCCGCCCGCCTGGCGGACCTGGCCGCCGAGGCAGGGGTGCCGGCGGTGCTCAGCAACGCCGCCCGCTACGCCACCGAGGACCAGGCCGTCACCGCGGACGTGCTCGACGCCGCCCGCGGACTCACCCCGCTGGGCGAAGCCCACCACCAGCCCAACGGGCAGGGCTGGCTGAAGGATCCGGCTGCCATGCACCGCATCGCCGGGCGCATCGCCGCGGCGGCCACCGGCCCGGTGAGCGTGGCCGGGCTGCTCGGGGCCACCGCCGAAACCGCCCAGCGCTGCGCCCTGAGTCCCGCCGCGGACCTCGGCTACGGCACCCCCACCGTCCCGGAGGCGCACCTGACCGGCACCCGGGACACCCCCATGCGGGAGCTGCGGGCCCGATGCGAGGCGGCCCTGCACCGGATCTACGGGGCGGAAGCGCAGCGCACCGTGCGCGGGCCCGGCATCGCCACGACCCACTGGGAGAGCCCCCGGGGGCGCATGGAACGGGAGCTGGCCGTCATCGAGACCCTGGGATTCAGCTCCTACTTCCTCACCGTCGCCCATGTCTCCCGGCTCATCGGGGGGCTGGGCATCCGCCACGCCGCCCGCGGCTCCGGGGTCTCCTCCCTGGTCAACCACCTGCTCGGGATCTCCGTGGTGGACCCCCTGGAGTACGGGCTGGTCTTCGAGCGGTTCCTGTCCACCGAGCGCTCGACCCTGCCGGACATCGACATCGACGTCGAATCCGCCCGCCGCCACGAGATCTACCGGGCCGTGTTCGAGCACTACGGGTCCCAGCGGGTCACCCTCATGTCCATGCACAACGGGTACCGGGCCCGCGGGGCGGTGCGCGACGCCGCCCGCGCCCTGGGCCTGGAGCAGGCCACCACGGACCGGATCGCCCGGGCCATCTGGCGCATCCCCGCCGGGCGGCTGCGCGAGCAGCTGGCCCACCAGCCCGAGCTGGTCGGGCTGCGGGACGAGGCCGCGCGCAACCCGCGGGTGGACCTGCTCATCGACCTCGTCGAGCGTCTGGACCGTCTGCCGAGGCACCTGTCCATGCACCCGTGCGGGGTGATCCTCTCCAACGCCTCCCTGCTGCGGCGCACCCCGGTGCAGCCCTCCGGCATCGGCCTGCCCATGAGCCAGTACGACAAGCACGACATGGACCCGATGGGCCTGCTCAAGCTGGACATCCTGGGGGTGCGGATGCAGTCCGCGATGGCCCACACCCTCGAGGAGATCGAGCACACGCTGGGCCACCGCCCGGACCTGGAGGCCATCGACACCCGGGATGAGGCCACCTTCGAGCTGATCCGCTCCACCCAGACCCTGGGCTGCTTCCAGATCGAATCCCCGGGGCAGCGGGAGCTGATCGGGAAGATGCAGCCGCGGGAGGTCGGGGACCTGATCATCGACATCTCCCTGTTCCGCCCGGGGCCCATGCACTCGGACATGGTCCGGCCCTACCTGGAATCCCGCCACGGTTTCGCCGCGCCCTCCCTGATCCACCCGGATCTCGCCCCGTATCTGCGGGAGACCGGCGGGGTGATGGTCTTCCACGAGCAGATCATCAACATCGTGGATCGGATGACCGGGTGCGGGCTGGCCGCCGCGGATGAGCGCCGTCGCACCCTTGGCGGCCCGCGGGAGCCGGAGACCGAGGCGTTCTTCCGGAAGGCCGCCGCGGCCCGCGGGTACCCCGGGCCCGTGATCGACCGGGTGTGGGAGGCCCTGGCGGCCTTCGGCTCCTTCGGCTTCTGCAAGGCCCACGGCGCGGCCTTCGCGATCCCCACCTACCAGTCCGCGTGGCTGAAGACCCACTACCCGGCGCACTTCATGGCCGGGGTCCTGCAGCACGACCCCGGCATGTACCCGCAGCGGCTGCTGCTGGCCGACGCCCGCCGGATGGGGGTGGGCATCCTGCCGGTGGACGTCAACCGCTCCGGGACCAGCTACCGGGTGGAGCACCGGGGGAGCGCCGAGCACGCGGAGCCGGGGCGGGCGCGGGACTGGGCGATCCGGCTGCCCCTGACCCAGGTCTCCGCGCTGTCCGCCGCGGAGATCGACCGGATCATCGTCGGCGCGCCGTACACCTCCGCGGCGGATCTGCGGGCCCGGGTCCGCCCGCACCGGCCCTCCCTGGAGCGCCTGGCCGCGATCGGCGCCCTGGACCCGGCCGTGTTCGACGGCGTCGCCGCCCCGGGACAGTGGGCCGAGGGCCAGCGGGGCGAGGTGCGGCGGAGCGAGGACCTGCGGACGACGTCGGTGCGCGCGATCCCGCTGCAGCTGGCCCTGCCCCTGGGGGCGGCGGAGAACCCCCACCCGGCGCGGGAGAGCGCGGATCTGGCCGCGACCCTGCGCACCGAACTGGACGTGCTGAGCCTGGATGTCTCCGCGCACCTGATGGCCGGGTGGGCGGGCCGGCTGGCGGACTGGCCGCTGACCCGCGCGGCGGACCTGCTGAGCCTGCGCAACAGGACCGAGGTGTGGGTGGCCGGGGTGCGGGTCTCCACGATGACCCCGCCCATGAAGTCCGGTAAGCGGGTGGTCTTCGTCTCCGTGGACGACGGCACCGGCTGCGTGGACGCCGCCTTCTTCGATGACGCCCAGGCCCTGTCCGGACCCGAGCTGTTCGGCACCCCCATGCTCCTGATCCGCGGCACCACCCGGCGCACCGGGCCCCGCGGCATCTCCGTGACCGCCCACCAGGCCTGGGACCTGCGCCAGCTCATGGACGGGACCGCGCCCCTGCCCTTCGCCCCGGCGCGCACCCGCCCCCTGGCCGCCGGCTGAGCCGGCAGACGGATCGGGGCCGGGGACTCACTGCCCGTAGTGATAGCGGCACGCGGCGATGAGCACCTGGCGGTCGGTGAGTTGATACACCAGTCGGTGTTCCGCAGTGATCCGGCGGGACCAGTATCCGGCGAAGTCATGACGAAGCGGCTCCGGTTTGCCGATGCCCTCATTCCCGTGGCGTTGGATGTCCCGGATCAGCGTGTTGATCCGACGCAGCACGGCGCGATCCTGACGCTGCCACCACAGGTAGTCCTCCCAGGCGTCAGGGTCCCAGGTCAGCAGCAGGTCAGGCATCGGGGTCCACGAGCTCGTGGCGCTCGCCCTCTCCTGCCTCCAAACGCTGCATCGCATCCAGCAGCCGACGGGCGTTGGAGGGGGAGCGCAGCAGGTGCGCCGTCTCCTTCAGCGACTCATACTCCGCCAGGGAGAGGATCACCACCGGGTCGTGACCGCTGCGGGTGATCACCACCTCCTCCCGGTCCTGCACCACGCCGTCCAGCACCTCGGCATAGCGCGCCCGGGACTCCGTATACGTCATCGTCTTCACTGCCGCCCCTCTCCCCGCGGTATCTGTACAGAAAAGAGTACAGACGGGCAGGGACGATGGGAAGAGACTGGCCCCCAGGAGCATCGCCCTACAATGGATCTCCGGGTGGCGCGCATCGCAGCCCGCCGCCGCACGCCTCACACACCCCGCAGCACCCGACCGGGGCCTCCGCACCGACCCCGGCCCCGCGCCGCACCACCGAAGGGATCACCGTGGATCCGGTCCAGACACTCTCCCTCGCGCTGCTCGCCCTCGCCCTCATCCTGGCGATCTGGCGGCGCATCAACATCGGCCTGCTCGCCCTGGCCGCGACCTTCGTCCTCGCCCTGACCGCCCACCTCACCGCCGAGGACGTCTACGAGGCCTTCCCCGGCTCGATCTTCGTGCTGCTGGTCGGGGTCTCCCTGCTGTTCGGGCACCTCGAGCGCTCCGGGGCCCTGACCTGGTTCGTGGACCGGGTCTACCGCCTCATCGGGGAGCGCACCCACCTGATCCCCTGGGCCGGATTCCTCATCGGCGCCGTCCTGTCCTCCCTCGGCGCCTTCGCCACCGCACCCATCACCCTGCTCGTGCCGACCATCGCGCACCTGTCCCGCCGCTTCCCCCGCTCCTTCCTCATCAGCGAGCTCGCCGTGGTCATCGGCGCCAACTCCGCCGGACTCTCCCCGCTGAACCCCGCCGGCGCCGTCATCCGCAAGGTCGCCGACCAGCACCACATCAGCTACCAGCCCTGGCTGATCTGGGCCCTGAGCCTGGCCATGGCCGCCGCCGTCGTCCTCGTCCTGCAGATCGGCCTGGCCCGCTTCCGCGGCCCCGCCGCCGGGCAGAACCCCCAGGACATCGCCGCCGACGCCCAGCCCTACACCCGGCCCCTGGTCATCGTCGACGAGGACGCCGCCCGCGGGCTGCGCCCCGCCTACGCCATTACCGCCGCCGCCTCCCTGCTGGTCTTCGTCCTGTTCGTCGTCTTCGCCAAGACCGACGTCGGACTCACCGCCGTCGCCCTGGTCATCGTGCTCCAGCTGCTCTTCCGGCCCGAGGAGAAGAAGCTGCTGCGCTCCGTGCCCTGGCCCTCCGTGCTGCTGCTGTGCGGTCTGCTGACCTACCTCGGCGCCCTGCAGAGCATCGGCACCATGGACACCATCCAGGCCGGCCTGGAATCCACCGGCAGCCAGGTGCTCCTGGTGTTCCTGCTCGCCTACATGACCGCCGCCCTGTGCAACATCGAATCCTCGACCCTCGGGGTCCTCGGCCTGGTCATGCCCCTGGTCTTCTCCGCCTTCGGGGAGAACCCCGCCCTGACCTGGGTGCTCGCCGCCGTCGCCGCCCCAGCGACCCTCACCGTGATGAACCCCATCCACGTCGCCGGGACCCTGATCATCTCCTACACCGACGAACGCGACCAGCAGGCCCTGTTCCGCCGCCTGCTCGCCCTGTCCTTGGGCATCACCTGCGTGGCCCCCGGCCTCGCCGCGATCGTCCCGGCCCTGCTCATCTGATCCCCCCGCCCTCTCCCCGGGGACCAGGCACGCCCCGGCCAGGAGCGCAGACGGTAGAATGGCCACGGTGCTCGCCCATCCGAGGCCGGCCCGCACCCGAACCAGCACGCCCCCGGTACCGGCGTGCCACCGAACAAGGAGTGAACGCCCATGGCCGCACCGGCCGAGACCCTGCACCTCTACGTCGACGGCGAAGCCCAGCAGGCGACCCCCGGGACCACCGCGGCCGAGCTGTTCGCCGATGAGCAGGACATCGTCGTCGCCCGCATCAACGGCACCCTCAAGGACCTGTCCACCGAGCTGGCCGAAGGCGACGACGTCGTGCCCGTGCGCATCCACGAGCCCGAGGGCCTGGAGGTCCTGCGCCACTCCGCCGCCCACGTCATGGCCCAGGCCGTCCAGCAGCTGCGCCCCGATGCCAAGCTCGGCATCGGCCCCTACATCACCGACGGCTTCTACTTCGACTTCGACGTCGCCGAGCCCTTCACCCCCGAGGACCTGAAGAAGCTCGAGAAGTCCATGATGAAGATCGTCAAGTCCGGGCAGACCTTCCGCCGCCGCGTCGTCACCCACGACGAGGCGCTCGCGGAGATGGCCGAGGAGCCGTACAAGATCGAGCTGCTGGGCCTGTCCCAGGGGCCCGGCTCCGGGGCCGACGCCGCCGAGGGCGCCTCCGTGGAGGTCGGCGAAGGTGAGATCACCATCTACGACAACGTGGACCGCAAGGGCGAAACCGTCTGGAAAGACCTGTGCCGCGGACCCCACCTGCCCAACACCAAGCTCATCGCCAACGGCTACGCCCTGACCCGCACCGGCGGGGCCTACTGGCGCGGGTCGGAGAAGAACCCGATGCTGCAGCGCATCTACGGCACCGCCTGGCCCACCAAGGAGCAGCTGCAGGAGTACAAGGACCGCCTGGCCGAGGCCGAGCGGCGCGACCACCGCCGCCTGGGGGAGGAGCTGGACCTGTTCTCCTTCCCCAAGACCATCGGCCCCGGCCTGCCCGTGTTCCACCCCAAGGGCGGCATCATCCTGCGGGAGATGGAGAACTACGTGCGGGAGCGGCACATCGCCGAGGGCTTCCAGTACGTGAAGACCCCGCACATCTCAAAGGAGGATCTGTTCTACACCTCCGGACACCTGCCGTACTACGCCGACGGCATGTTCCCGCCCATGGAGGAGGAGTCGGTGAAGTACCGGCTCAAGGCCATGAACTGCCCCATGCACAATGAGATCTTCCGCTCCCGCGGCCGCTCCTACCGCGAGCTGCCCCTGCGGTTCTTCGAATTCGGCACCGTGTACCGGGACGAGAAGTCCGGGGTGCTGCAGGGCCTGACCCGCGTGCGGATGATCACCCAGGACGACTCCCACAGCTACGTGACCAAGGAGCAGGCCCCGGGCGAGGTGCGCCACCTGCTGAACTTCATGCTCTCCCTGCTGCGCGACTTCGGCATGAGCGACTTCTACCTGGAGCTGTCCACCCGGGACACCGAAGGGGAGAAGAAGGACAAGTTCATCGGCACCGACGAGCAGTGGGAGGAGGCCACCGCCATCCTGCAGCAGGTGGCCGAGGAGACCGGGCTGGACCTGGTCCCGGATCCGGGCGGGGCCGCGTTCTACGGGCCCAAGATCTCCGTGCAGGCCAAGGACGCCATCGGGCGCACCTGGCAGATGTCCACCGTGCAGTACGACTTCAATCAGCCGGCCCGCTTCGGCCTGGAATACCAGGCCGCCGACGGCACCCGGCAGGAGCCGGTGATGATCCACTCCGCGAAGTTCGGCTCCCTGGAGCGGTTCTTCGGCGTGCTCACCGAGCACTACGCGGGGGCCTTCCCGGCCTGGCTGGCGCCGGTGCAGGTCATCGGGATCCCCGTGGCCGAAGCCTTCAACGACTACCTGGCCGAGATCGCCGCGAAGCTGCGCGCCGAGGGCATCCGCGTGGAGGTGGACGAGAGCACGGACCGCTTCCCCAAGAAGATCCGCAACGCCGCCAAGGAGAAGGCGCCGTTCGTGCTGATCGCCGGGGGAGAGGACGCCGAACACGGTGCGGTCTCCTTCCGCTTCCGCGACGGCTCCC
>NZ_BCSM01000005.1 GCF_001570865.1 Rothia kristinae NBRC 15354 | reverse complement strand
TGCATGGGTGGGTGCGGGAGCGCCGGGTCGCTCAGTCCTCCCCGGGTGCCACCGTTCGGAGACCGACCGCATGCGCTGCATCAGCCAAGCGGTGGTCGTAGGTCAGCAGGGCATCTGCGGACAGCATGAGCGCTGACTCAAGATGCAGCGCATCCAGAGATCGAAGATAGGGCATCGGCAGCAGCCCCGCCCCCACGAAGACGGTCCGATCGAGGCCGAAGAGGGTCACCCCGTCCAGGACCGCGCTCACCTCAGACTGCGGCAGGTCCTCGCGGAAGCCCACCCGTCGCAGCTCCGTCTCCAGAAGATCGGAGGAGACCAGATCCACCTCGCTGGTGTTGAGCCATTCCAGAAGCGCTGGAGCCCGCGCCTGTCCGAGCAGAAGCGTCGCCATCGCTGAGGTGTCCACGTAGACCGTCAGCCGCCGACTCACACGCGGTCCTCCCGCAGCTCATCGAGGATCTCCTCGACGCTGCGGCCACTGCCGCCCTGCGTCCGGTCTGGCAGAGTCCAGCCGCCCCGGCGTCGCGCCGGGCGGCTGACGCGCAGCCGCGGCTCCTCCACGTCCACCGGCACCAGACGCGCCACCGGCGTCGAACGGTTGGTGATGACGAACGATCGCCCCTCAGCCACCTCCCTCAGCACGCGCGCCGACTCGTTGCGCAGCTCACGCTGTGAGAGACTCTGCTCATCGTGTGCCTGGATCGCCATGCCCTGAATGTAGCACCGGTGCTACAGGCCAGGGAAGGGGCGAAGCAGGCGCGGCGAGTGGGGGCGAGCGGGGGGCAACTCCAGTGGTTTTTATGAGTAACTGCGGTTACTCATAAAAACGGGAGGTGGCGTTATGAGCAGAGACGGGTGGCCCGGCATCGGCTTCGAGGAGCGGCGTTGGACGCCCAGCAGGCAGGCGAGCTGGGGCGTGGATGGCGCCCTGGGCGCGCGCAGCTCGATGTACCGGGCGACCGTGGCGCCGCTGATCCGGGACCGCGCCCCCGTGCTGGCGGCACCGATCCAGCAGCTGGCGGAGCAGGCGGCCCAGGAGCTGAGGCGCTTCGACGCCGAGCTGGGACAGCGGGTAAGCCTCCTTCGCCCCGGTGCTGCTGCGCTCCGAGGCGGCCTCCTCCTCGCAGATCGAGAACCTGACAGCCTCGGCCCGCGCGATCTTCAGCGCGGCGCTGGGTGTGAAGCGCAGCCGCAACGCCGAGGAGATCGCCGCGAACACCAGGGCGCTGCGCGCCGCACTGACACTCTCCGAGAAGCTGACCGCGCCGACCATCCTGCGGATGCACGCCGTGCTGATGGAGTGCCGCCGCGGCACCCCCCCCCCGGGGCGATGGCGGGATGAGCCGGTGTGGATCGGCACCCGCTCGGACTCCCCCATCGGCGCCACCTACGTGGCCCCGGACCACGGGAGCGTCCCCGAGCTGATGGAGGATCTGGTGCGGTTCATCGCGCGCACTGATCTGCCGCCGCTGGTGAGAACCGCGCTGGCCCAAGCCCAGTTCGATACGATCCACCCGTTCACCGACGGCAACGGACTCACGGGCCGGGCCCTGGCGCAGGCGATGCCGCGCCACCGCGACGTGACGCGCAACGTGGCGGCACCAGTCTCCGCGGGGCTGCTCGCGGATGTGGAAGGGTACCACGCCGCGGTGGATGTCTACCGGGCGGGGGATCTGGACCCCATCGTGGGCCAGTTCAACCTGGCGGCGCCGCGGGCCGTTGCCAACGGACGGCGGCTGGTGGAGGAGATCGACGATACCCGGGCCCGCTGGGATGAACGGCTGACGCCGCGGAAGAACTCCAATGCGTGGCGGCTGCTGGACATGCTACCCCGCAGGCCGGTGCTGACCAGCACTACCGCGGCCGAGGAGCTGGGAGTGCGCCAGCCGGACGGTATCCGCCGCTGCGCGCGCTGACCGAGGCCGGGATCCTGCGGTCCAAGAGCGAACACCGGCTGGGGCCCTTCTGGCGCAGCGACGAGGTGCTGGCCGCCATCGACGCCTTCGCGGAGCGGGCCGGGCGAAAAATACGGGAAAAGTTCACTGAATAATTTATTCCCGAATCCGACACAAAGGATCAGATTTGAACAGAGAGCGCTCCATGTTGGCTTTGGCGATATAATGCTGATCAGCGATCCTCAGGAAGCGGCCATCCAGACCCATGAAAGTGATACTTTCAAACATAATCAGACAGCCTGGGTTTTAAAGTGTTTCAAGATAGGCTTATTTGAAAATCTCGATTATTTGCAACCCTAGCTCACGCTGACGGAGAGAGGGCTCGAAGGGAAGGAATCAAAGGGAACATGGGAACACCCCAAGTGCAAAGAGTTGATTACAAAAGGCATCCATGTACTATATAAGTCTTCGCAATCTGTGCAATAGTAACACCATCATTATCACTCCAGGCCACACGTGAGCCACCTGCGCGTAGATTTTGATTTTAGATTTTAGACCTTGAGTCCATCGGACCAGGTCGTCCAGTAGACAACCGGATCAGGCGTCAGGACGCTGCGCAACAGCTCCGTCTACACGATCTGGGTTATCGGGACTGGCAAACCATAGCAACGGTGCGATCAAGAAGTATAATGGTGACACCAGGAATCCTAATATTGCCACAAAAAACTCTCCTTCCCACACTTAAATAAAATGCACACAAGAGTCCCAATTATTAAAACGAATCCGAGGTTCAAAATTTTTCCCGACGAGGCGAGGTCTATCCATAGGGACAAAACTAAAGCTGCTGAAATATCCGCATTAGACATGAGAGTCGTCGGGGTCTGTTGTCGATACGTTCCGAAGAGAGTTAGGCATGACAGGATGGCCCAAACCAAGAGAATTAGAAAAAGAGCAAGGTTTGGATACCCGGAACCGAGAGTTTCATATGTATCCCTTATCCAATCGCTTAATGCAAAAAGTTTAAAAAACTGCACAGCGCTTGCCATGTTTGTAACCCCAGAATTACCAATACCCACAACTGACAAGACAGTCGCTAGAATATATCCTGAAATCAGAAGTTTCACAACATTTTTAAATCTTTCGTTAGATCCCGATAATAAGATTTCCCAGTTAATCACTAATAACACTCCCCGATCGTATTAAATGCAACTTGAGCTCGGTTACTTTCTGGACATAGAAGTAATATAAGAAATTACATATCCATCATCAAACCGACGTGCGTCTGCTTATGATGTAGGACATCAGGGATGGCCTCCAGCACCGCATCGAGGCGGAAGAGCACCGTGAACGGCAGGATCACATCCCCGTACTCGTGCTGCTTGTACGTACCGCGGAGGATGTCCGCGGCACCTCGGATGAAGGAGGCGTGGTTAAACAAGATGAGACCTCGACGGTGGTGGCGGGGATCATGGGGACTCCCCCAGTGTAGAGGCTCCGCCGCGCCGACCCCGGCGCTCCCCTGCAGGCTCTTCGCCGACCCGGCGCTCTCGTTCCCGAAAATCGCGCTTCTGGGAACGAGAACGCCGGGTCGCTGCCCGGGTGGGTACGGGAGCGCCGGGTCGGTGCGGGAGGGAGAAGGACGACGGGCGTCCGCTCAGGCCGCGGCCGGCTCCTCGCGGGCCTGGTCGTGCAGCATCCACTGGTCCGGGCCGAAGATCTCGTAGCGGATGCGCTGGCCCGGCACGCCGGCGTCGACCAGCTGCGAGCGCACGTCCTTCATGAACGGCAGCGGCCCGCACAGGTACGCCACGGCGTCGGCCGGCACGTCCAGCTCGGGCACCCGCACGCGCCCGGCGTGGTCTCCCTCCGCCGACGCCGTCGTGCAGGAGATCAGCCGGCCGTGCGGCAGGCGGGCCACCAGCTCCGCCAGCTCCTCGCGCAGCGGCCAGGAGGCGAAATCCCGCGCGGTGTGCACCACCGTCACCTCCCGCTGGGAGCCCTGGCGCACCAGCTCGGAGACGAACGCGATCATCGGGGTCACGCCGATCCCGGCCGAGAACAGCCACAGCGGACCGTCGCCGTCGTCCCCGAAACCGCCCAGCGTCACATCCCCGTACGGGTTGGAGATCTCGATGACGTCCCCCTCGGTCAGCTTGTCCAGGATGATCGGGGTCATCTCCCCCGCCGGGTCCAGCTTGACCGCGATGCGCCGCTGCCCCGGCTCACTGGGCAGCAGGGTGAACTGGCGCGGCTGCAGCAGACCGTCCTCGGCGCGGCAGAAGATCGAGACGTACTGCCCGGCCTGAGCCGGGGTCATCGGGGTGTCGTCGGCCGGCTCGAAGGTCAGGTCCGCGACGTCGTCGGCGGCCCGCACCCGGCGCACCAAGCGGAACGGCGCGCGCATCACGTCATTGGCCTGCACGGCGTAGAGCCCCTTCTCCAGGGCGATCAGGGCGTCGGCCATCAGCCAGTACACCTCGGTCCACGCCGCCACGACCTCCTCGGTGGCTGCCTCCCCCAGATCCTTCGCGATCGCCCCGAACAGGTACCGGTACACGGTCGGGTACTCCTCCGGGCGCAGCCCCAGCGAGGCGTGCTTGTGGGCCACCCGGGAGAGCACCTCCTCCGGGTACGAATCCGGGTGCTGCACGATCCACTGCGCGAACACCGCGATGGACCCGGCCAGCGCCCGCGGCTGGGTGCCCTCCAGCTGCGAGGAGCGGGAGAACATGCCGTCCATCAGGTCCGGACGGGCGGCGAACATGTCCCGGTAGAACACCGGCGTGATGTGCGGGATCCGCTCGGCGATGACGGGCAGGGTCGCCTCGACGACGGGGCGGGACTTCTCGGAGAGCATGGGGCTCCTTCCTCCGGTGATGGGATGCCCTTCAAAACTAGCACGGGAGATGCTGAATATGTCGGGGATGGCGCCCTTGCGGGGCGGGGCCGACGGCGCGCACCGAGACGGCGCTCCGGTGCACCGGCTTCACCGAGCCGGCGCTCCGGTTCCCGAATCTGGCTTTTCTGGGAACGAAAGCGCCGTCTCGCGCAAGGGTGGGAACGAGAGCGCCGGGTCGCGGTGAGGCGGGAGGGTCCCGAACCCGCGCGCGCCCCGGGAAGGGTCAGGCGAGGGCGTCCTGCGGGGGGCGCAGGCCCAGCTGCACCATGACCGGGCCCATCTGTCGGGAATGCGGCAGCTCGGAGATGATCACGGCGTCCAGCTCCGCGTAGAAGGCCTCGCGCGCCCGGTTGAGAACCCCGCGCAGGGAGCACAGGTGGTTCAGGGGGCACTCGCCGTCGGGCGCCTCACACTCGACCATCGGCTGGTCCCCCTCCAGCTCCCGCAGCAGGTGGCCCACGGACTCCCGGCGTCCGGCCTCGGTGATCCGCACCCCGCCGAAGCGCCCGCGGGTGGCCTGCACCAGCCCCAGCCCGCTCAGGCGCGCCACGGCTTTGGCCACGTGGTTATAGGGGGTGGCCACCCCGTCGGCCAGCTCGTGGGTGGTCAGCTTGGAGCCCTCCGGCACCCCGGACAGCAGCATCATCACCCGCAGCCCGACGTCGGAGAACGCGGTCAGCTTCATCTGCGCGGCCTCCTCCCCCTGGTCCTGATCCGCCGCACCGGACACGACGACGGGGCCCGGAAACCGACTCCTCGATTCCCGGACCCCGTCATCGGCATGCGGTCCATCCTAGCGGCAGCGGCCAGCCGCCGTCGTCGGGCCGCGGCTCAGGCGCCCAGGCGCCGGGCCAGGGCCTCGCGCTGCTCGCGGATCTGCGGCGGCACGTGGTCCCCGAGCTTCTCCAGCCACTCGTCGATCCCGGGCAGCTCCTTCCTCCACTCCTCGGCATCCACCCGCAGGGCCGCGGCCACGTCCTCCGGGTCGGCATCCAGCCCGTCCAGGTCCAGATCCTCCGGGGTCGGGACCACGCCCACCGGCGTCTCCTGGCCGCCGCCGGTGCCGTTGAGCCGCTGCACGATCCACTGGATCACCCGGGAGTTCTCCCCGAAGCCCGGCCACGCGAACCCGCCGTCGGGGGTGCGGCGGAACCAGTTGACGTAGAAGATCCGCGGCATGTTCTGCTCGCCGTGCTGCTGCGCGATGTCCAGCCAGTGGTGCAGGTAGTCCCCGGCGTTGTAGCCGATGAACGGCAGCATCGCCATCGGATCCCGGCGCACCACGCCCACCTGGCCCTTGGCCGCGGCCGTGGTCTCCGAGGACAGCGTCGCCCCCTGGAACACCCCGTGCTCCCAGTCGAAGGACTCCGAGACCAGCGGCACCGTGGTCTTGCGGCGCCCGCCGAAGATGATCGCGGACAGCGGCACGCCCTCCGGGTCGTGGTACTCCGGGGCGAGCATGTCCACCTGGTCGATGGGCGTGCAGAACCGGGAGTTCGGGTGCGCGGCCGGCCGACCGGAATCCGGGGTCCAGTCCTGACCGGTCCAGTCCGTCAGGTGCTCCGGGACCTCGTCGGTCATGCCCTCCCACCAGACCCCGCCGTCGTCGGTCAGCGCCACGTTGGTGAAGATCGTGTTGCCCGCGGCCACCGCGCGCATCGCATTGGGGTTGGTGGACCAGCCGGTGCCGGGGGCGACGCCGAACAGCCCGGCCTCCGGGTTGATCACGCGCGGGCGCCCCTCGGCATCGAAGGTGATCCAGGAGATGTCATCCCCGACCATCTCCGCGGACCAGCCCTCCACCGTCGGGTGGATCATCGCGAAGTTCGTCTTCCCGCAGGCCGACGGGAAGGCACCGGAGATGTAGTGGACCTCCCCCTGCGGGTCCGTGACCTTCAGGATCAGCATGTGCTCGGCCAGCCACGCCTCGTCGTGGGCAATCGCGGAGGCGATGCGCAGGGCGTAGCACTTCTTGCCCAGCAGCGCGTTGCCGCCGTACCCGGACCCGAAGGACCAGATGGCCCGCTTCTCCGGGAACTGCACGATGTACTTCTCCGGGTTGCACGGCCACGGCACGTCCTGCTCGCCGTCGGCCAGGGGCGCGCCGACGGAGTGCAGGCACTCCACGAAGAACGCGTCCTGCCGGGTCATCTTCTCCAGGACCTCCGAGCCGATGGTCGCCATGATGCGCATCGAGCACACCACGTACGCGGAATCGGTGATCTCCACCCCGTAGCGGGGCTCGGCCGCATCCAGGTGCCCCATGACGAAGGGGATCACGTACATGGTCCGCCCGCGCATCGCCCCGCGGAACTTCTCCGTGAGGATCCCGCGCATCTGCTGCGGATCCATCCAGTTGTTGGTGGGGCCCGCGCCTTCCTCGGTCTCGGTGCAGATGTAGGTGCGCTCCTCCACCCGGGCCACATCCTCCGGATCGGAGAACGCGGCGAAGGAGTTGGGGAACTTCTCCTCGGCCAGGCGCACAAACGTCCCGGCGTCGACCAGCTCGGTGGTCAGCCGATCCCACTCCTGCCGGGAACCGTCCACCCAGTGCAGCTGCCGCGGCTGGGTGAGCTCGGCGACCTCCCGCACCCACTCCAGCAGGTGCCGGTGCGTGGTGGGCGCGTTCTCCAGCGCCTCGCGCACGGCCGGCTCCAGGCCGCTGGTTCCGACGACGTTGTCAGTCATGAGATTCCCTTCAGGTCCGGCCCGCACGTCGGGCCATCACGCACTTCGTTGTGTTCGGCGCTCTCCCGGTGTGGCCACGGCAGCGATCCATCGGAGAGAGGGGACGACGCAGCCACGCGGGTGGGAGCCCGTGTGATGGGACCAGCGTAACCCGGAACGCCCGGGGCTGCGGCACACGTGACACGGCGACGACGTCGAGGCTCTGGGTGGGTCCTGACGCCACTGGACGTGCGGGCCTCTCACGCTCTGCACGCGGGGTCAGCCTGACGACCGGCGCGGGGGTGCGAGTGGGAGCGGGCCGGTTCCCCGGGTGGTCTGCGTGGGAGCTGCTCGCACTCTGATCGCGCTCTGCAACCGAGGTCACAGCCCGGCGATTGGCGCGAACCCGGGGGCGCGTGTACGCTGGTATCTGGTTCGAGCGAGCGCTTCGGCGCTCGTGATCGCGGACCAGGCGCCTGTAGCTCAACGGATAGAGCATCTGACTACGGATCAGAAGGTTGGGGGTTCGAATCCCTTCGGGCGCACCACATCGGAAGCCCCGTCACCACCTGGTGACGGGGCTTCTTCGCGTTCCGGGGCGGATTCCGCCGCAGTCCACTCCGCGCGGGGCCCTCACGACGGCGCGAGACCGCACGTTCTGGGCGAGGGCGGGTCAGAGACGGGCGGACGACGTCGGGCGCTCAGATCGCCAGGTCCAGGGGCAGGTCGGAGATGTCGCGCAGGCGGCGGCCCTGCACCATCGTGTGCATCAGCTCCGCACCGGCCGGATCCACCGCGGGGTCGATGGCGTCCATCAGCTCGTGCAGCGCGAAGTGGTAGACGCAGTCCAGCTCCCCCGTGCCCAGGGCGACAGCCGCCAGGCGCGAGGGCATCGGCTCGCCCGTGACCATCACCAGGTGCGGGGCCCGGCCGCGGCGGTTGCGGATCAGCTGCTGCGCCTCCGCCTTGGCCTGCTGGGCCCGATCGCTGCGCAGCGTCCACCGGCAGGAGACCACCGCGTGCAGCAGCGGCTTGGGCTGCACCGCGGAGCGCAGGGGGCTGGCCGAGGCCAATGGGCCCAGCGGATCCACCAGGCGGGTCACGGCGTTGAGGTCCCGATCGGACAGCGGCGAGCGCATCACGACGACGTCGGGGGCCAGCAGCTCCGCCTCCGCCCCCAGGACGGCCCGCAGGTCCCGGCTGCCCTCCACGATCTCGCGCAGCGCGGCCAGGTGCTCGTACTGCTCGAAGATCTCCGAGGCGTCCCGGATGGTGCCATCGGCCCCGCGATCGCCCAGCCGGCGCACCGTCCACTCCCCGGGCCGGATCCCGTCCAGGGCCTGCAGCACCGCCTGCAGGTACGCGGCCACGGCCCGCTCGAAGCTGCGGCCCGCGGAATGCCCCGGGGAGCGTGGGTGGGCCTCCACCGCCCCGATGCCCTCCGCGATCGCCCGGGCGTAGCGCAGGCTCGAGCCCGAGCCGGTGTCCGCGTTGGAGGGCACCCCGGAGCCCGGACGGGTCACCAGGACCCGCTCGTCGATCAGGGCGCGGTGGAAGACCCGCCGGGCCCTATCCAGCAGATACTCGGGGCCCTGACGTCGAGAGGCGGCCCGCTCCGCGCGGGTCATGGCCTCCTCGTGGGGTTCGGCCTCCGCTGCCGTTCCGACGACGTCGGCCGGGCGCGGGGCCTCCGGACCCGAAGTCTCCGGACCCGAAACGCCCGAACCAGGGGCCTGCGCGGGCATCACGGAAGGGGCGACGTCGGCCGGCCGCTGCGGGGCCGAGGGCTGTTGGACGGCGGTCTGTGCGTCGGCGTTCCCGCCGGCGGGTTCGGCGAACTCGGCGAGGTCCAGGGAGAACAGGAACTGCTCCTGCCCCTCGGTCTGCTCGGTGGACCTGCGGCGCCTGCCGGCCATGGTGGCTCCTCCTCTTACCGTCGGCTCCCGGTGTTCTCCCGGGGCCATGCACACAGTACCCGGTGCCCCGACGGAGTACCGGCGCACAGCCCTCAGCCGGAGACAGCCCCGGCTGCCGCTCGGGCTCGGGCAGCCCTCTCCCGTGACCCAGCCGATTCTCCGGCGACGCGGGCCCGCACTACACTGGCCCGGAAGGCCCGGGCCGCACGCCCGACGTCGCGGACTGCCCCGCCCGAGGCACCGACGCGCACCGGGCGCGGCCTGAACGCATCGACCCTGGAGAGCAAGTGAGCATCAACATCACCGTGGTGGACGAAGCCGGCGAGGCCCGCGACGTCGAGTGGACCGAGAACCAGACCCTCCTGGAGTGCCTGCACAAGAACCAGTACCCGGTGCTGGCCACCTGCGGCGGCAACGCCTCCTGCGCCACCTGCCACGCTTTCCTGGACCCGCAGCACTACCCGGCCGGCGGGGAGCGCACCGAGGAGGAGGAGGACCTGCTGGAGATGATCGACGACGTCGCCACCGAGTACTCCCGGCTGTCCTGCCAGACCGAATACCACGAGGGCCTGGACGGGGCGACCGTGACCCTGAAACCGGGTATGTGATCCCCCGTCCCCGACCCCTCCCCCGCATGAACGCACCCTTCACCTCCCGGCGGCGCGCGGCCGTCGCCCTGATCGCGGCGGGCCTGCTGCTCGGCGGCTGCTCGGCCGAGGACGCGACGGGCGGCTCCGCCGGATCCTCCGCCGCCGCCTCCGCACCGACGGCCTCCGCGCACCCCACCGGCACCGTCGCGGCGGCCCCCACCGGATCCGGTTCCCAGGCCGCCGCCCCGTCATCGAGCGGGTCCCCCACCACCGCCGCGCAGGCCCCGACGGCGGCCCCGTCCGCCCCGACGGCGAGCGCGACCCCCGCCCCGGCGGCCTCTCCGACGGCGTCCGCCCACCTGAGCGCGGCCCCCGCGCCGAGCGTCTCCGCCGCCCCGGAGACCGCCGAAGCCTCCGGCCGGTGCGCCACCGGGGACCTGAACGTGCAGGTCAGCTCCACCGGCGGGGCCGCCGGATCCGCGACCTACGCCGTGCGCTTCACCAACAGCTCCGACCGGGACTGCACGCTGTCCGGATACCCCGAGGTCTCCTTCATCGACGACTCCGGGGCGATGCTGGGCGCGCCGGCGATCCCGGCCAGCGAGCAGACCGGGGAGGCCACGCGCCTGCGACCGGGCCGCAGCGCGCAGGCGATCCTGCGCAGCACCCAGCCGGAGCTGTACGGGCAGCAGTGCTCCCGCACCAGCGCCGCCGGGCTGCGGGTGCACGCCCCGGACTCGGAAGGCAGCCTCGACGTCGCCCTGTCCCTGCCGGCCTGCGCCGATGCGCAGGTCCAGCAGCTGTCCATCGGGCCCATCGACGCCCGCGGCTGAGCGCGGCGCGCGGCACCCGCGGGTCACAGGGTCACAGGGTCACAGGGTCACAGGGTCAGCGTGGCATCGTCATAGGAGTACCGGGGTCCCCTGCCGTACTCAGGGTCCTTGCCGCGGCCGATGTTGACGACCACCAGCGACTTCAGCCCGGTACCCGCGAGCAGATCCGCGTCCAGACCGGCGGCATCGAACCCAGTCATGGGACCCGCGGCCAGGCCGACGGCCCGCACGGCCATCACGAAGTACCCGACCTGTATGAAGGCGTTGGAGCGTCCGGTCTCCTGCGCCAGCTCCTCATCCTCCCGGTACATCTGCCCCATCTGGGGGCGGGCCGGCAGGAAGCGATCGAATTTGTGGTGCCAGGTCTCGTCCACGGCGAGGATCGCGGTCATCGGCGCGGCCGCGGTCTTGGGCTGGTTGCCGGGCATCATGTGGGAGACCAGACGGTCGCGGGCCTCACCCTGAGACACCCAGACGATGCGCAGGGGCTGGGAGTTGAAGGCGGTGGGACCCATCTTCGTCAGCTCATAGATGGCCCGACGCTGGTCTTCGGTGACCTCGGCGTCCTCGAAGGCGCTGACGGTGCGGGCCTCGAACAGACGGTGCAGGTCCTCCTCGGACAGCTGGGCGACGGCGGCGACATCGGTCATGGGGGCTCCTGAGGCTGGGGGGGCGGCGCGGCGATCACCGCGCACCGGATTCACTTCACGTGTAAACCTTATGCTTCGCCGGGCTATTCCGGGGTGCGACGGGGTTGCTCAGACAGCATGGCCGTTCGGCCTGTCAGTCGGGGGCGGCACAATGGGGACCATGCCGCACGCCCTGGACCGCTTCACGCCCGCGACCCGCGACTGGTTCGCCGGGGCCTTCGGGGCGCCCACCGCCGCGCAGGAGGGCGCCTGGGAGGCCATCGCGCAGGGTCGGCACGCGCTCGTCGTCGCCCCCACTGGCTCCGGCAAGACCCTCGCGGCCTTCCTCTGGGCCCTGGATCGGCTGCTGCTGGGCGGGGGCGGCGCCTCGGGCGGGGGCGCGGACGACGCCGAAGCCGCGACGCCCGCACGTCACGGCGGGGATGCCGGGCGCACCGGGAAGCGCCGGACGAACGCCACCCAGGTCCTCTACATCTCGCCCCTGAAGGCCCTCGGGGTGGACGTGGAGCGCAACCTGCGCGCCCCGCTGGTCGGCATCACCCAGACCGCGCGCTTCCAGGGCACCGAGCCGCGGGAGATCTCGGTGGGGGTGCGCTCCGGGGACACCCCCGCCGCCGAGCGTCGGGCCCTGCTGTCGAACCCGCCGGACATCCTCATCACCACCCCGGAATCCCTCTATCTCATGCTCACCTCGAAGGCGCGGTCCAGCCTCACCCTGGTGCACACCGTGATCGTGGACGAGGTGCACGCGGTGGCCGGGACCAAGCGCGGCGCCCACCTGGCCGTGACCCTGGAGCGCCTGAACCAGATCCTGCCCCACCCCGCCCAGCGGATCGGCCTGTCCGCCACCGTGGAGCCCGTGGAGACGGTCGCCCGCTTCCTCGGCGGCACGACCCCCGTCACCGTGGTGCGCCCCGAGGCCGCCAAGACCTGGGACCTCACCGTCTCCGTGCCCGTGCCGGACATGTCCAACCTGACGGTGCCGGTGCCGCGGGAGCAGCCGCGCGTGCGCACCGGCATCGACCGGGGCTCCGCCGCCAGCGGCACCGCGACACTGGAGGACGCCCTCGGCCTGGACCTCGCCTCCCCGCTGGCCGGGCCGCCGCACGACGACGCCGCTCCGAAGCCCCTGCCGCCGGAGCCGGTGCACGAGGTGGTCGCCTCCATCTGGCCGCACGTGGAGGAGCGGATCGTGGACCTCGTGGAGGCGCACCGCTCCACCATCGTCTTCGCCAACTCCCGCGGCCTGGCCGAGCGCCTGACCTCGCGGCTGAACGAGGTCCACGCCTTCCGGCAGGTCCAGCGCGGGCTGCTGGACCCGGAGCAGACCCCCGGCCGACGCGGATCGGCCGGGGCCGGGATCCGGGAGCAGCGGATGGGCGCCGGGGAGGCCCGCGCCGCCGCGTCGTCGGGCGGGGCGTCGGGCACAGTTTCGGCCGCGGCGTCGGGCGGGCCCGTACCCGATGCCGATGCCGCAGCCGAGATGCCCTACGCGCCGCCGGCCGTGAACCACCTGACCAGCGGCACCGCGGCGCCCGAGCTGGCCCGCGCCCACCACGGCTCCGTGTCCAAGGACCAGCGCGCGCTGATCGAGGACGCCCTGAAGACCGGGGCGCTGCGCTGCGTCGTCGCGACCTCCTCCCTGGAGCTGGGCATCGACATGGGCGCGGTGGACCTGGTGATCCAGGTGGAGTCCCCGCCGAGCGTGGCCTCCGGGCTGCAGCGGGTGGGCCGGGCCGGGCACCAGGTGGGCGAGACCTCCCGGGCCGTGCTCTACCCCAAGCACCGCGGGGACCTGCGCGACGCCGCCGTGACCGTGGAGCGGATGCGCGCCGGGGCCATCGAGAAGCTGCATGTGCCCGCCAACCCCCTGGACGTGCTCGCCCAGCAGACGGTGGCCGCCGCGGCGCTGGGGCCCATCGACGTCGAGGCCTGGTTCGAGGCGCTGCGGCGCACCGCGCCCTTCGCGGCTCTGCCCCGCTCCGCCTTCGACGCCGTACTGGACCTGCTGGCCGGGAAGTACCCCTCGGATGAGTTCGCCGAGCTGCGTCCGCGCCTGATCTGGGATCGCGACGGCGGGGTCCTGGAACCGCGCCCCGGGGCCCAGCGGATCGCGGTGACCTCCGGCGGCACCATCCCGGACCGCGGCCTGTACCCGGTGTTCATCGTCGGCGGGGACGAGCAGACCGGGCCCAAGCGGGTGGGCGAGCTGGACGAGGAGATGGTCTATGAGTCCCGCGCCGGGGACGTCATCGCCCTGGGGGCCACGAGCTGGCGGATCGAGGAGATCACGCACGACCGGGTCAGCGTCACCCCCGCCCCGGGGCAGGTCGGCAAGCTGCCGTTCTGGCACGGAGACGGGCCCGGGCGCCCGGTGGACCTCGGCGAGGCCGTGGGCGGATTCACCCGAGAGCTGGCCTCCCGCCTGGAGACGGGGCAGGACGACGCCGCCCGCACGCGCCTGCGCGAGGCCGGGCTGGACGAGTGGGCGGCGGACAACCTCCTGGCCTACGTGCGGGAGCAGACCGAGGCGACGGGGCAGGTGCCCAGCGAGAAGACCCTGGTGGTGGAGCGGTTCCGGGACGAGCTCGGGGACTGGCGGGTGATCCTGCACTCGCCCTACGGGATGCCCGTGCACGGGCCGTGGGCCCTGGCCGTGGGGGCGCGCATCGAGCAGCGCTGGGGCCTGGACGGCTCCGCGATGGCCGCCGACGACGGCATCGTGCTGCGCATCCCCGCGATGGAGGACACCCCGCCGGGGGCGGAGCTGTTCGCCTTCGACGCGGAGGAGATCGAGCGGATCGTGACCGAGCAGGTGGGCTCCTCCGCGCTGTTCGCCGCCCGCTTCCGCGAGTGCGCCGCGCGGGCCCTGCTGCTGCCCCGCCGGGACCCGGGGCGGCGCACCCCCCTGTGGCAGCAGCGGCAGCGCTCCGCGCAGCTGCTGGACGTCGCCCGGAAGCACCCGGACTTCCCGATCATCCTGGAGACCGTGCGCGAATGCCTCCAGGACGTCTATGACCTGCCCGCCCTGCGCCGGCTGCACGAGCACATCGCGGCCCGGCGGATCACGGTCCGGGAGCTGGAGACCCCGGAGCCCTCCCCCTTCGCCAAGACCCTGCTGTTCGGGTACGTCGGGCAGTTCCTCTACAACACGGACGCGCCCCTGGCCGAGCGGCGGGCCGCGGCCCTGTCCCTGGACCCCTCCCTGCTGGCCCAGCTGCTGGGGCAGGAGGAGCTGCGGGAGCTGCTGGACGCGCAGATCATCGAGCGCACCGAGGCCCAGCTGCAGCGCCTGGCCCCGGACCGGCGCCTGCGCGGGGCGGAGGGATTGGCGGACCTGCTGCGCCTGTTGGGCCCGCTCAGCCCCGAGGAGGCCGCGGCCCGGCTGCGCCCGGAGGAGGCCGCGGGGGCCGTCGCCGCGGGACCCGGCTCGGCGTCGGGCCGCGGTCTGGGCGCGGACGGTGCCGCGGAGGACGCTGCGGGCGCGGACGACGCCGCGGAGAACGAGACGGCCGACCTCGGCGTCGTCGCGGAGTGGGCGGATCGGCTGGTGCGGGCCCACCGGGCCTTCCGGGTGCGCACCGGCGGGATCGAGCGGATCGCGGCCGTGGAGGACGCCGCCCGCCTGCGCGACGGGCTGGGGGTGCCCCTGCCGATGGGGGTGCCGGCGGCCTTCATCGAACCGGTCACGGACCCGCTGGGGGATCTGGTCTCCCGGTACGCCCGCACCCACGGCCCCTTCACCACCGGGCAGGCCGCGGCGGCCCTGGGGCTGGGGCGGGCCGTCGTCGAGACGGTGCTGCGGCGCCTGGCCGCGGACCGGCGGGTGGCGACCGGGCGCTTCCTGCCCGCCGAGCTGCTGTCGGCCCGCGGCCTGGACCCGCGGGATCCGGGCGAGGAATGGTGCGACGCCGGGGTGCTGCGCACGCTGCGACGCCGCTCCCTGGCCGCACTGCGCGCGCAGATCGAGCCGGTGGACGCCGCGACCTACGCCCGCTTCCTGCCCGCCTGGCAGCACGTGTGGGCTCGGGGTGCCGAGCAGGATCCGCGGGTCGCGGATGAGGACGGGCTGCTCACGGTGATCGACCAGCTGGCCGGGACCGCGGTGCCCGCCTCCGCCCTGGAGACCCTGGTGCTGCCGGCCCGGGTGCGCGGCTACGCCCCGCGGATGCTGGATGAGCTGCTGGCCTCGGGGCAGGTGCTGTGGACCGGGGCCGGGACCGTGCCCGGGCAGGACGGCTGGGTGAGTCTGCACCTGGCCGAATCCGCGGATCTGACCGTGCCGGAGCGGCCCGCGATCCCGCTGGATCGGCTGAGCGCCGATGCCCGCACCGTGTACGCGGCGATGGGCGAGGGCGCAGATTTCCTGCCGCGCATCGCCGCCCGCGCGGGGCTGTCCCTCGGGACCGCCGGGGATGGGCTGTGGGAGCTGGTGTGGGCCGGGCTGGTGACCAACGACGGGATGGCCGCGCTGCGAGCTTTCCTCGATGGCGGAAAGACGGCGCACGCCCGACCCCGGGGCTCGGCCCGCTCCCGGTCCCTGGGTCGACGCGGGGCCGGGCGGATCTCGCGGGCACAGGGGGCGCGTCCTGGGCGGTATGCGGGGCTGGCGGCTCCCGGTCGGGCCGGTGCCGGTCTCAGCTCCGGTGGGCTGGGTTCTGATGGGCTGGGGGCCGACGGGTCAGGTGCCGGGTCCGACGGCGGCGTCGGCGGCTGGGGTCTCGGCGTGGCTGGCGGTGGTCCCGGCGGCGGCGCGGCTGAGATGTCCGCGCTGAGTCCGCAGCGGGAGCGGGAGCTGTCCGGGCGGTGGTCCCGGGTGAGCTCGTACCTGTCCGAGGAGCCCCTGGAGCCGACGGTGCGCGCCGTCGCCCTGGCGCAGCTGATGCTGGACCGGTACGGGGTGCTGACCCGAGGCGCGGTGCAGCAGGAGGATTCCCCGGGCGGCTTCGCGGCGGTGTACCAGATCCTCACGGCCCAGGAGGATCAGGGCGAGGCCCGCCGCGGCTACTTCATCGAGGGGCTGGGCGGCGCGCAGTTCGCCGCCCCGGCCACCGTGGATCTGCTGCGCGCGGCGGAGATCGACGAGCAGCTGGAGGCCTCCGGCGCCTCCGAGCGCACTCCGCAGGTGCTGGTGCTGGCCGCCACGGATCCCGCCCAGCCGTACGGTGCGGCGCTGTCCTGGCCGGATCCGATCCCCGGGGAGTCGCTGCTGCGCGGGGTGAGCGGCGGGAGCCGGGGGTCGGGTCCTGAGGGCGCCTTTGCCGGGGGCGGCGCGGCGTCGGGGCGGGACGGCGCGGTCTCGGGGCCGGACGGCGCGGCGTCGGCGGGGGCGAAGACGTCCCAGGCGCGCCCGGGCCGGAAGGCCGGGGCCCTGGTGGTGCTGGTGGACGGCCGCCCGGTGCTGTACGTGGAGCGCGGCGGCAAGACCCTGCTGGCCTTCACCACTCGCGTACTCGACCTGGAGCTGGCCGCACCCGCGGTGGCCGACGCCGTGCGGGCCGGGGCCGCGCAGAAGCTGGTGGTGGAGAAGGTCAACGGCGTCTCCGTGCTGGAGCGCGGCGCCCCGGCCGAGGACGGCTCCCCCGACCCCATCACCGCGCTGCGCGAGGCCCTGATGGCCGCGGGCTTCGACTCGACACCGAAGGGCCTGCGGATCCGGCGGTGAGACGGCGGGGCCGATCCGCCACTCCCGGACCGGATCGTGTGCCCACCCCGCCCGCGGACCGGATCGTGCTCCCCGGACCGGATGATCCGGCCCCCGATGCACGATCCGGTCCACGTCCCATCTCAGGCGACGGCCCGGGCGTGGGCCAAGAGCTCCGGGGGCATCGGACGGTCCAGCTCCCACAGAATCCGCATGGGCTTCTCCCCCTGATGCTCCCGATACCGCACCGTCCCCAGGCAGGTGAACGGCTCCGTGCCGATATCCCCGGCGGTGGCCTCCCGCACGCACAGCAGCACCTGGGACCCTCTCTGCTCATGCGTCCGATACCTGAGTCCGGTGGGACTGCCCGCGGCGGTGGAGCTCTGGGACTCCCAGTGGAACAGCGACTCATCCACCGCATAGTCCCTATAGAGGGTGCTCGGGGAGAACTGCGCCTCCGATTTGCGCAGGGTCACCAGCAGCAGGTCCACCCGCGCCTCGGGAAACCATCGGACTCCGGAGACCAGTGACCCCGGGGTCCCCTTCGTCCGCGTGCCCAATCCCAGCGCGGCGGCGAGCTCATCCCTCGAATATCGGGCATGGCTGCGCAGCGGACTGCTCTCCAGCGGCCCGTTGAGCCTCTCCGGCAGCGCGCGCGTCTCGGTCTCGCACACGTCCAGCAGCTGGAGCAGCTCACGCCTCACGTGGACGGATCTCGCCAGCCGCTGCAGCGCCTCAGTCATGCCCTCCGGGGCGCCCTGAGGCCAGAAGGAGAAGTACAGCATCGGCGCGAAGGGATCCTCCGCCCGCACCCGGGGATCCAGAGCGGGGTCCAGCAGGCGTCTGTAGGCGCGGATCCGCTCCGGGTCATCCACATGCGTCAGCCCCCGGATCCTCCGGAGCAGATCGTATTCTGCGGACAGCGGTGGGAGAGCGTCATCCGGCCGAGCCCACACCTCCAGCGCAGACCAGCAGGCGGGTCGCTGCTCCCCGCGCATGCTGCGGCTGGAAGCGCCGTAGATATCGGCCAGCGTCCGTCCCGATCCCTCCAGATAGGCCCGCAGGGAGCTCTCCGCACCGGTCTGATCGGTGTGCTGGCGGATATCGGCGACGAGCTCGCGGGTGCTCAGGGACAGCTGCGACCTGACGTTGGCCAGGACCTCCTGCTGCGCCACCCGATCCAGGATGATCTGGCTGCCGGACGGCAGGAACGGGAAGCCCTGCTCGATGCCTGCCACGAGGCGGCTGCGGGACAGCCCGGTCAGCGCCCGCAGCTTCAGGTCGAAGCGGAACTGCGCCGATTGATGGCCCACGAAATCCAGCACCGTGAGCACCGACTTGCCCGGCGCCCGACGCAGCCCCCGCCCGAGCTGCTGCAGGAAGATCGTCGCGGACTGGGTGGGGCGAAGCATCAGCACCGTGTCGATCTCCGGGATGTCCAGCCCCTCGTTGAACAGATCCACCGCGAAGATGCAGGTGATCTCCCCGGCGCGCAGAGCCGCCAACCCGTCGTCGCGCTCGGAGGTGGAAGAGGTCCCGGACAGCGCCACAGCCGGCAGACCGGCCCGGCGGAAGCACTGGGCCATGAAGCGGGCGTGCTCCACCGACACGCAGAAACCCAGCGCACGCATCCTGCGCGGATCCGTCACCTGGTCCCGGACCGCGTTGATGACCTTCCGGGCGCGAGCATCATGGTGATCCAGCACCGAAGCCAGCTGTCGGGTCTCATACTCGCCGCGCCGGAAGGAGAGACGGGACAGGTCCACGTCATCCCAGATCCCGAAGTAGTGGAAGGGGACCAGAAGGTCCCGCTCCAGCGCATCCCACAGCCGCATCTGGCTGGCGATGCGCCCGCCGAAGTGCTCCTGCGCGACGTTCACCCCATCGGTGCGCTCCGGCGTCGCGGTGAGCCCCAGCAGCTCTCGGGGCGTCAGATGATCGAGGATCCTCCGATAGGTGGCGGCCTCCGCATGGTGGAACTCGTCCACCACGACGATGTCGAAGTGGTCCGGGTTCCACCGCCGCAGCTGCTCCGGACGGCCCATCGACTGCACCGAGGCGAAGACGTGCTCCCCGAAGACCGGTTGGTGGCCATCCACCATCAACTCACCGAAGGCGCCTTCGCCGAGAACATCCCGGTACGTGCTCAGCGCCTGCTCCAGGATCTCGCGCCGGTGAGCGAGGAACAGCAGCGTGGGCCGAGGCCGGGCCTCACCCGACAGCTCCCGGTAATCCAGTGCGGCCATGACGGTCTTGCCCGTCCCCGTGGCAGCGACCAGCAGATTGCGGTGCCGGCCGTGGACCGTCCTCTCGCTGCGCAGCTCCTCCAACATGGTCCGCTGGAAATCGTACGGTCGGACTTCCAAACCGGACAGTCGCGGGCTCGCACCGTCGGCTCTTCCTCGACCGGAGGCCAGCATCAGCTCCGCGTCCAGGCGGTCGCCGTCCCGGTCCGGGTCATAGTCCTCGAAGGCCGGGTCATTCCAGTAGGTGTCGAATGTGGCCGAGAACTTCTCCATCAGGGCCGGGGTCGCGGTCTGCGAGATGCGGACATTCCACTCCAGTCCGTCCAGCAGGGCATCGCGGCTGAGATTGGAGCTGCCCACGTACCCGGTGTGGAAGCCTGTCCCGCGGTGGAACAGCCATGCCTTCGCGTGCAGCCGGGTGGACCGGGCGTTGTAGCTGATCTTCACCTGCGCCCCGTACTCCCGCACCAGCTCATCCAGGGCCCGTCGATCCGTCGCACCGATGTACGTAGTGGTCAGCACCCGCAGCGGCACCCCGCGCCGTCGCAGGTCCTCAAACCCGTCGCGCAGCAGACGCGTTCCGCTGCGCTTGATGAAGGCGCACAGCAGATCCACCCGTTCGGAGCTCAGCATCTCCGTGCGAAGCTCCGCGTGCAGCGAAGGATCCGCCGGGGCGTTGGTGAGCAGGGCGACGTCGGACAGCGGAGTCGCGGGACGACGCAGCGGCTGCGCATCCTCCTCGAGGACCTGGGTCAGCAGCTGCGCCTCGGGCGGCAGCTGGGCGCCCCCGGTGTCATCGGGAACGACTCGCAGAAGTCGATTGGCGAATTCGCGGCGCTGATCCGCCGGCAGCTGCTGCAGAGCATCGCTGATCTGACGTCCCAGGTGACGAGCCAGGATGTGGGGCAGATCAGCGGGATCGATGCGCTCGCGGACCGGTATCAGGTGGGGCGCGGCCGTGAGAGCGGCGTCGAGATCCCGATCGATCAGCCGTTCGTACAGACCCACGGCCAGTTCCATGCGTCCCAGAGGGCCGGGGGTGGTCGGCGTCGCCTCGGTCATGGTCCTCGCTTTCCTCGGAGGTGGCTCCCGCATCGACGGGCGGCATCTTCCCGCAGCCTATCCGCATGTGTCAGGAAACGAGGGTGCCGTGGCCGGCGGGCGCGGACCGGATCGTGCATCGTGGGCCGGATGATCCGGTGCATCTCGCACGATCCGGTCCGCGAGCCGTGCGCATCCCGCCCGTGAGCCGGGGCCGACGGGGCGGGCTAGGCTGATGCCGACCGGAATCGGCGAGCGCGGAAGGGGCCGACGTGGACCACCAGCTGCGGCGCATCCACCGGGAGACGGCGCGCGTCCTGCGCGAGCGCCTCGCCCCTGCGGTCTCCCGCGTCGTCGGCGCCGCGCTGACCCGGCACATCGACCGACGGCGCCCCACACCGGCCAACGCCGCGCCCGCACCCGGTCCCACGAGCCCCGCCGATCACGCATCCGCGGCCGATCCAACCGGCGCCACCCTGGCCTCCAGCGGGTCAGGCGACCGCCCGTCGGGCAGTCCGGCATCCGGCCCGACGGGCATCGCCACGCCGCAGACCACAGCCGATCCCCGCCGCCCCACCCGCGGCCTTTACCTGCACCACGCCTTCCGGCTGCCGCTGGGCCGCACCCTGCGCTACCACGTGTACGCCCGGGGCATCCGCTGGGATCGGCCGGTCGGCGTCGTCGTCTACCTGGACGGGGACTACTGGGTGCCCGCCCAATCCCGGGTGCATCAGCCCACCGGCGCGACCATGCTGCGCCTGGGGGCCATCACCAACGCCCGCAACCTGGTGCTGATCGCGGTGGACACCCCGGACCGCCGCTACTCCAAGGAGGGCTTCACCTGGTGGGTGCGGGCCCGGGCCAACGGACGGGTGCTGCGGGTCGCCGCGCGCCTGGCCCGACGTCGCCTCCCGGTCGATCCCGCCCGCACCTGGGTCATGGGCTACTCCGGGGGCGCCGAGTTCCTGACCTTCGACCTGCTCGCCCACCGGGCCCCGGCCTGGCTGCGCGGCGGGGCCATCATGGTCGCCGGGGGCGGCACCCGCGCCACCCCGCAGCCTCCGCCCGAGGCCGCCGCCCACCTGCCCCTGCACTGGTGGATCGGGCAGGCCGACGGCTCCCCCGACGGCTCCGGACCGCTGTGGTCCGCGCAGGCCGCAGCCGCCGAGGGGATCCGCGCCTACCGCCGGGCCGGATGGCGTGGGATCGTCCGGCATGAGCTGCCGGAGGTCAAGCACACCGACTATGACCTGCCCGGGATCCTGCGGGCCACCCTGGACGACGCCGGGCTGCGGCCCCGCGGTACCCGGTGATGGCCCGCCGATCCCGTCCCGTCTGCCCGGTTCCACCACGAGCGGGCGTCTCCCCCACCCGCATCCGGCTGCCCAACGATGAGCACCACGACACCGTCGCCGCGTACCTCACGCACCGGTTCCCGCCGCACGACGTCGAGCACACCGCCGCTCTGTTCGCCCGCGGGGCCGTCTTCGGGCCCGACGGCGAGCCCCTGGGCGCCGACGCCTCCTACCGTCCCGGCGGGCACGTGTGGGTCTTCCGTCCGCTACCCTCCGAGCCTCCGGTGCCCACGGATCTGCCGGTGCTCTACGAGGACGAGCACGTGCTGGCGGTGGACAAGCCCCACGGGCTGGCCGTGACCCCACGCGGCGGCTTCGTGCGCCAGACCGTCGTCACCCTGCTGCGGGCCCAAGGGGAACGCGACGGTGACCCCGCGGCCGCGCTGATCTCCCCGGTGCATCGGCTGGATCGGCTCACCGCGGGGGTGCTGCTGCTGGCCAAGACCCGGGAGGCCCGTGGGCCCCTGCAGCGCCAGTTCGAGGCCCGGGAGGCGCAGAAGGTCTACGAGCTGCTGGCTCCGCTCAGGCCCCAGCCGGCGGAGGGCATGTCGGAGGACCCGGTGGCGATGCCGGCTGCCCCCGATCCGCCCCTGCGGGTGCGCTCCCGGCTGGTCAAGCCGGAGGGCTCCCTGCGGGTGCTCAGCATTCCCGGTGCCGCCAACTCCGTGACGGAGGTGCGCCTGCTCGCCGCCCGCGACGGCGACCTCGGGCTCTACGAGGCGCGGCCGCTGACCGGACGCACCCACCAGATCCGGGTGCACCTGGCCGGGCTCGGGCGCCCGATCCTCGGCGACCCCCTCTACGGACCCGCACCGACCGACGTCGCCGGAACCCCGGAGGTCCCGCTGGCACTGCTGGCCCGTCAGCTGCGGGTGCGGCATCCGGTGACCGGCGCGCCCCTGACCCTGCGCTCCCGCCGTAGGCTGGAGGCACCCGACCCGTGAAGGAGGCCGCCGTGGCCGAGAACTCCGACCCCCGCGCGCCGCAGAACCGAAGCGCCGGCGCCCCGCAGGACCGGGCCGCGCGCACTGCGACCGGCAGGGAACCGGCACCCCACAGGGGCCCCGCAGCCGACGGGGAATCAGCGGCGTCGGAGGGCCCGCGCTCGGCCCGGCACCGCGAGCGCTCCGTCGCCTCTGCCCGCGAGGAGGCCTCCCAGCGGGCGGAGCTTGCCGCGCACTCCGTCCTCGAGCTGTTCACCCACCGCCTGCTGGGGGTCCCCGGGACCCTGATCGGCGAGCCCGCAGCGCCCGCGCCGAAGGAGCTGAAGACGAAGGTGCTGGGCTGGAACTACTGGTGGCAGACGCACCTGCTGGACGCGATCGTCGACGCCGGGCTGCGCGCGCACCGCGAGCACCGCTCCGAGCTGGCCCGCGAGTGGCTGCAGCGGGGGCGTCGGCTGCTGCGCGGCATCCGCTGGCACAACGGCGGCACCTACGTGAACTCGTTCTTCGACGACATGGCCTGGCTGACCCTGGCCGTGCGCCGCCTGGATGCGCTGAGCCGGAAGGTCGATGGCGAGGGCAGCGCCCCGGCCCAGGACGCCGCCCGGACGCTGTACCCGCAGCTGCGCCGGGCCATCACGGCCGAGACCGGCGGGGGCGCGTTCTGGTCCAAGAAGCTGGACTTCAAGAACACCCCGGCCACCGCGCCGATCGCCCTGGCCCACGCGGGGCAGGCCCAGACCTCCCAGCGGCTGCTGGACTGGCTGCGCGAGCGGCTGTTCGCCGAGGGCCAGGGCTACTGGGACGGCATCAAGCTGGTGGCGCAGCAGGACGGCACCGTGGAGCACCGGGTGGAGCGCAACCTGTACTCCTACAACCAGGGCACGGTGCTCGGCGCCCTGCTGGAGACCCCGGGGGCGGACCTGGAGCACGCGGAGGAGCTGATCGGTCTGATCGCGGAGAAGATGACCACGAGCCTCGAGGTGGAGGGCACCCCGGTGCGGATCCTCAACACGCGGGGCTCCGGGGATGCGGGGCTGTTCGCGGGGATCCTCGCCCGGTACCTCACCCAGGCGGCCCGGGACACCCGGTTGGCCTCCACCGCGCGGGCCACCGCCCGGGATCTGGTGCTGGCCACCGCGGAGCTGCTGTGGGCCGGGCGCCGGGAGTTCGACCCGGACCTGCCGCTGAACGAGGACGGGGTGGATGTGACCGAGGTGCGGGGCACGCCGGTGGCCGTGTTCTCCCCGGACGCCTCCCGGCCGACGTCGCAGACCCTGCCCGCCGGGGCTCCCGTGCAGCTGTCCTCGCAGGTGCAGGCCTGGACGATCCTGGAGGCCGCCGCCCGGCTGAGCTGAGATCCGGCGTTCAGCGGGTAGCCGAACCTCCCGGTCCGGGCCTGACGGGGGTGGCCCGGGCCCTCCCGGTGCGATAGAACCGAGGCATGAGCACTGTGCGCACCCCGGATCCCGTCCCCGGCTGGCTGACCGAGGAGGAGCTGGCCGCCGCCCGTCGGAAGCTGCCGATGGTCTACGTCCAGGCGATCCCGGTGGTCCTGGACCCGTTGGGCAACGTCGTGGAGGTCGGGCTGCTGCTGCGGCCCAACGAGGACGGGGAGATGGTGCGCTCCTTCGTCTCCGGGCGGGTGCACTACCGGGAGACGATCCGCGCGGCCCTGCTGCGCCACCTGGAGAAGGACCTGGGGCCGCTGGCGATGCCGCAGCTGCCGGCCTCCCTGACCCCGTTCACGGTCGCGGAGTACTTCCCGAGCCCCTCACAGTCCGGGCTGACCGATGAGCGCCAGCACAGCGTGGCCCTGTGCTACGTGATCCCGGTGCAGGGCGACTGCGAGCCCCGTCAGGACGCGCTGCAACTGACCTGGTTCACGCCCGAGGAGGCGATGGACGCGCAGGTGCAGGCCGAGTTCGAGGGCGGCGGCGGAGACCTGGTGCACCGGGCCCTGGCGCACATGGGCTGGGGTCGGTGCTGATCCGGAAGCTAAGGGACGGCGCCTTCTGCGAGGGCGCTGATCCGCCTCACCGCATCCGGGTCGTGCAGTGAGCCCGCCCGAAGCTGGCTCTCCAGGCGATTCTTCGCTCGCAGGAAGTGCTGCCGGTCTCGAGGACGGATCTGCCCGACCTCCACTTCTTTCCGATCCAGCATCTGCGCCAGGAACAGGATGTCGTCCACGTGCCTGTCCCATTCGCTGTCGCTGGTGTTGGACAGAGCCGCGCACTTGGCGACCAGGCTGCTGTACAGCGTAGGGCGCAGCACCATCCCCTCCTCACCGTCCACCATTCTCAAGGTGATCGCTTCGCTCCGGTCGAGGGCCTGCTGGATGCCGTGCCCCTCCAGCAGGCGCCGGCCGAGGACATCGTGCTTGGATCTGCCGGCATTGACGGGGATCAGCAGATCGATCTCCGTATCGTCTCTGCGCCACCGGACCTGCGGCCCGTCCGGGTTGGTGAGCACCGGACGGTACCCTGCGTCCTGCAGAAACCGGCTGGCGGTCACTCCGATCTCCGGGACCTCCCGATAGCCCAGACCGGCATCGATGTCTTCCGTGGTCCGCGCGGGCGCGACACCACGCTCCCAGGCATGCAGCTGGGCCATCTGCCCGCCGATGACGGTCCATCCGGAGGGCATCTCCCGGTACAGGGCGAAGAGCGTGGACCAGCCCCGGCGCTGGCGTTCGACCAGGTACGGCGCGTTCACCACGATGTTCGGGGTCATGATGCCCCGTTCCGCACCACTTCTGCGACCCTCCGGTCCTCACGGACGCCGGGTCGATGCGCCAGATCCACCAGAGCGGTCATCAGGTCAGGAGCAGCGTCCCGGCGATGGATCACCAGCTTCACCGGGGTTTCCGCCATGCGCTCCCTCGACCATTCGGTGGGAATCTTCCGCATCTGCACTTCCAGTTCACCGGGCACGGACATGCGGATACCGGGGTGGCTCACCCCGGTCAACGGGAGCCGGTCCAACAGGTCCGGATCCGGGGCAACCCACCGGATCTCCGGTTTCGGCCACAGGCCGCGGGACCAGGCGCGAAGCAATCGGGCGGGCTCGGCGGCAGATCGCAGCTGCTGCAGCCGACGCTCCACACGAAGCCGTTCGACGGCATCGGCTCGCAGCCGTCCTTCCTGAGCCGTGTCCACCATGCTGCGCAGGCGCTCCAACAGCATGTCGAAGGACCTCGGCGACATCGGCCGCACCGGGAAGGCGCCGTCAGCAACTCGGTTCTGCACCGCACTCCTGCTGATCTCCCACCGCCCGCCGAGCTTCTGCGCGGCCAGCCGGCCTTCGGCGATCAGCGTCCGCGCTCGGCGCTGACTCACGCCCAGGTGCTCGGCGGCCTCCCGCACGCTGAGGGTCTCCCGGTCGACCTCTCCTGCCGGTGCCCCCGCGCCGCGCCGAGGCTGCGCCGTCTGCTCCCGCTGCGCCATCGCGCCCCACCCCCTTCCGGAAGCCCTGTTGGCGGAACCCTTGTGCAATCCTGCGTATCCGGAACCCTAGTGCAATGCGGGGTCGGAGGAAAGACCCCCGGCACCCCGCCCTTGACCCGCGCCCCCCGGACCCGCAGCGCCGGACACCCCACCCCGTAGGATGGACGGGTGCCGACCGCAGAGAGCCCCCAGCGTCCCACCCCCGGCGTCGCCGCCAGCAACCCCGGCGCCGAACCCGCAGAGAACACCGCCCCGCCGTCCGGAACCGCCGCCTTCGGCTTCGCCGTCGGCGCCCGCCTGGCCGAGACCGACGACGCCCGCGGCACCCGCAGCGCCCGCGAGCGCAACGACGGCGGGCAGTTCCTGGGACGCACCGGGGTGATCACCACCCCGCACGGATCCATCGCGACCCCCGCGTTCATCCCCGTGGGCACGCAGGCCACCGTCAAGGCGGTGCTGCCGGAGTCCATGGCCGAGCTGGGGGCGCAGGCGCTGCTGGCCAACGCCTACCACCTGTACCTGCAGCCGGGCCCGGAGGTCCTGGACGCCGCGGGCGGGCTGGGCGCGTTCATGAACTGGCCCGGCCCCACCTTCACCGATTCCGGCGGCTTCCAGGTGATGTCCCTGGGCTCGGGGTTCAAGAAGGTCATCGACATGGGCACCGTGACCGGCGCCGTCGGCGCGGATGGGCGCCCGGTGGGCGATGACGACGTCGCCGCGGGCAAGGAGCGCATGGCCTACGTGGACGACGACGGGGTGACCTTCCGCTCGCATCTGAACGGGGACCGGCACCGCTTCACCCCGGAGGTCTCGATGCGGGTGCAGCATCAGCTGGGCGCGGACATCATGTTCGCCTTCGACGAGCTGACCACCCTCTACAACTCCCGGGGGTACCAGGAGCTGGCACTGGAGCGGACCCGCCTCTGGGCGCTGCGCTGCGTGGCCGAGCACCGGCGGCTCACCGAGCAGCGGGCCGGGAAGCCCTATCAGGCGCTGTTCGGGGTGATCCAGGGCGCTCAGTACGAGGACCTGCGCCGGAAGGCCTGCCGGGACCTGGGCGCGATGGGCTTCAACGGCTTCGGGCTGGGCGGGGCCCTGGAGAAGGAGAACCTCGGCACGATCGTGCGGTGGTGCTCGGAGGAGCTGCCGGAGGCCAAGCCTCGGCACCTGCTGGGCATCTCCGAGCCGGATGACATCTTCGTGGCCATCGAGAACGGGGCGGACACCTTCGACTGCGTCTCCCCCACCCGGGTGGCCCGCACCTCCGCGGTGTACTCCCCGGATGGGCGCTTCAACGTCAGCAACGCCCGGTTCAAGACGGACTTCTCCCCGATCGTGGACGGCTGCGACTGCTACACCTGCACCCACTACACCCGGGCGTACCTGCACCACCTGTTCAAGGCCAAGGAGCGCCTGGCCGCGACCCTGGCGTCGATCCACAACGAGCGGTTCATCGTGCGGATGGTCGACACCGCGCGGCAGACCATCGCCTCGGGGGACTACTTCGCCTACCGGGACGAGTTCCTGGGCCGGTACTACGCCGCGCGCACGACGCCGGGACCGGCGTCGGGCGCGGCACCATCCGATGACGCGGCGTCGGCCGGGAAGGGGCGCGCATGAGCATCCTCGCCACGGTCCCGGCCCGCCAGATCGTCTCCGTCTCCCAGGATGTGCGGGCCCCGCGCCGGGAGGTCTACGCGGCGTTCCTGGATCCGCTGCGCCTGGCCGCCTGGTACGGCCCCGAGGGCTGGATCGTCCCGGTGCACACCATCTCCCTGGACGCCCGCCCGGGCGGGATCCTGCGGCTGGCGATGGTCCACCACGAGAACCCCGGCCAGGCGGTGCCCCTGTACTCCACGTTCGTCTCGGTGGTCCCGGATCAGCTGCTGGAGCACCGGGAGTCCCTGCCCGGCCCGGACGGGCAGGCCAGCGACGCGCAGGTGCTGCACCGCATCGAGTTCCTGGAGCGGGAGGTCGACGGCGCCCCGGGCACCCGGGTGGTGCTCAGCCAGGGGCCCCTGCCCCCGGAGGTGCACCCCGGGGTTGCCACCGCGTGGCGCTCCTCCCTGCGGCGCCTGGCCCACACGGTGCAGGCCGAGACCGCCCGCCCCCGCGGCTGAGGCCCGCCCTCGCGCCGGGTCAGTCCCGGGAGCGAATCGGCCCGTGGCGCAGCTTCGAGGGCCACCACACGGCGTCGCCGATGTCGTGCACCAGGGCCGGGACCAGCAGGGCCCGCACCAGAGTGGTGTCCAGCAGCACGCCGAAGGCCACCAGGAAGGCCAGCTGCGCCAGGAACATCAGCGGGATCACGGCCAGCGCCGCGAAGGTCGCCGCCAGCACGACGCCGGCCGCGGTGATCACCCCGCCGGTCAGGCGCAGCCCCCGCAGCACCCCCTCGCGGGTGCCCGCGCTCAGGGACTCCTCCCGCACCCGGGTCATCAGGAAGATGTTGTAGTCGATGCCCAGGGCCACGAGGAACACGAAGGCGTACAGCGGCACCGTGGGGTCGGCGTTCGAGAAGCCCAGCAGGTGGTGGAACACCAGGGCGCCCACCCCCAGGGCCGCGAGGTAGCTGACCACGGTGGTGGCCACCAGCAGCAGCGGGGCGAGGATCGAGCGCAGCAGGAGCATGAGGATCACGGTGATCACCGCGAGGATGATCGGGATGATCAGCGCCCGGTCCGCGCTGGCCGCCTCTAGGGTGTCCAGATCCTGGGCGGTGGTCCCGCCCACCAGGGCGTGCGCATCCGCGGCGGTGATCCGGTCCCGCATCCGCTGCACCGTGTCCTCCGCGGCCGCCGAATCCGGGGCGTCGGCCAGGGTCACCTCCAGCATCACGTCCCCCTCGGCCACGGTGGGCTGCGCCCCGTCGTAGGGCGGGGCGGAGCGCTGCTGCTGATCCAGCGGCACCGTGCCGGTGGGGGAATCCGCGGCGACCACGCTGACCGAATCCACGCCGTCGGTCTCCCGCAGGATCTGCCCGGCCTGCTGCTCGGCGTCGGCCGCGACGACCACCTGCGCCGGGGTCCCGGAGCCGCCGGGGAAGTGCTCGGCCTGGACCTGCTGGCCGTCCCGGGCGTCGGAGTGGCCGAGGATCAGCTCCGACTGCGGGACCCCGGAGGCCCGGAACTGCAGGGCGAAGGCCGCCATGATCACGAGGGCTGCGGCGCTGACCAGCCAGATCGGGCGGGCTCGGCGCCCCACCCGCCGCGCGATGCCGCCCCACAGCCGGGCCGGGGGCGTGAAGTCCTCGCCTCGGAAGCGCGGACGGGCGGGCCAGAAGGCCACACGGCCGAAGATCAGCAGCAGCGCCGGCAGGAGGGTCAGGGCCGCGAGCATCGCGAAGACGATGCCGGTGGCGGCCACCGGGCCGAGGGCGGCGTTGGTCTTCAGGGAGGAGAACATCAGGCACAGCAGCCCGGCGATGACGGTGCCGCCGGAGGCGGCCACCGGCTCGATGGTGCCCCGCCAGGCCGCGCGCATCGCCGCGGGCACCGTGCGGTGGGTCTGCAGGGCTTCGCGGTAGCGGGCCACGAACAGCAGGGAGTAGTCCGTGGCCGCGCCGATGACGAGGATGAACAGGATGCCCTGGATCTGCCCGTTGATGCTCAGCCACGCGGCGTCGGCCAGGTGCCAGATCACCAGGATGGAGGCGGACAGGGCGGCCAGGGAGGTCAGCAGCACCAGGATCGGCAGCAGGGGCGAGCGGTAGACCGCCAGCAGGATCACGAACACCACGACCAGGGCCACCGCCAGCAGGATGCCGTCGATCCCGGAGAAGGCCTCGGCCAGATCCGCGGTGAACCCGGCCGGGCCCGTGACCCACCCGCGCAGGCCCTCGGGGGCCTCGTTCAGCCGCTCCCGCAGGGCGGTCACGGCGTCGTCGGGCTGCGCCCCGGAATCCAGGGGCAGCACGATCTGCAGGGCCTTGCCGTCCTCGGAGGGGATCGCCGGGGAGGCCGCCCCGTCCAGGGGCACCTCGCGGCCCGAGTCCTTCGCCAGCTGCTGGGCCCAGGCGGTGTCCTGCTCGGTGATCCCGTCCGGGTTCTCCAGCACGACGATCGCCGGGATCGCGTCGGATTCCTTGAAGTCGGCCAGGCGCTGGGCCACCTCGGTGGACTGGGCGCTGGCGGGCAGCCGGTCCGTGGCCGATTCCGAGGTCACCTCGGAGATCTTCCCGAAGTAGGGCCCGCCGATGCCGGTTACCGCCAGCCAGGCGAGGATCAGCAGGGCCGGCAGCAGGATGCGCAGCCAGCGTCGGCCCGGGCGGGCCTGCGGATCCAGGTGCTGGGGATGGTGCCGGTCGCGGTCGCTGTGGGGCTCGACGTGGTGGTCGGCGCGTGGGGTGCTGTGCTGGGCGTTCACGGGGTCTCCTCGGGGTCGGTGCGGGGGTGCTCGGCGTCGTCGGTGGCACCCGGGGGCTGGCCGGGGCGGGCGGGAGGCTCCGCCGCCTCCGGGCCGCCCAGGGCGGTGTTCAGCCCGGTCAGGAAGGCGTCGATGGTGCCCAGCTGGGTGTGGTCGAAGCGCTCGGCGACGGTGCGCATCGCGGCCAGGTGCCCGGAGAAGTGCGCGAAGAACTCCCGCCGGGCGTGCTCGGTGAGCACCAGCACGCGGGAGCGTCGATCCCGCGGGTGCGGCTCCCGGCGCAGGTGCCCGGCCGCGACGAGCCGGTCGATCAGGGCGGTGGCGGAGGCCGTGGTGATCTCCAGGTGCGCGGCGACCTCCTTGGGGGTCGTCAGTCGGCCGCGCTGGTCCCGCACGATGAGAAGGCGCAGGGTCGCCAGGTCGGTGGCGTTGAGTCCCATGCCGTCCTTGAGCTCGGCGTGGGCGTGGTCCAGGGTCTGGCCCAGCACCTGCAGCTGCTGCAGGACCCGCAGGACGGCGCCGTCGGGCTGTCTCACCCACCATCACCCCTCGAAAATCTAACTAGATTATCTAGCAGTCTAGGGGGTGGCTCCGGTCTCCGCCACCGCGGATCCGGCCAGACTCAGGACCGGGAGCGGGCGGCCTCCTTGGCCGCGGCGCGCACCACCTGCAGCTGCCGGGTCTGCGGCCCCGGGGACCCGGAGAGCACCGCACCCTCGAACTCCCCGGCCTCGGCGTCGTCGAACTGGTGGGCCTCCCGGGCCGCGGCGGCCTCATCACGACGCCGCAGCCGGCGCACGTGCAGGCACCCCCACAGGTAGACCAGCAGGGCCGCGGCCAGCCAGATCAGCTCCGTGAGCACCGCCGAACCCACGGGCGCCTCCGGCAGGTACACCCGGGAGCGGATGGCCCCGAGAGCCACGGCTGAGGGCACCAGGTGGTGCAGGATCTGGTACCGATCCGGGGCCATGTCCAGCGGCAGTAGCAGACCCGAGGCCGGCACCCCGCACATGATGAACACGCCGATCAGCCAGATCATCACGTCGTTGCGGATCAGCAGCGCCCCGCCGACGGCGAAGATCTGGATGCTCACGGACATCAGGAACAGGATCGGCCACACCGTCCAGTCCACGTCCGCGGGCAGGAAGCGCACCACGTGCACGGCGATCAGGTACTGCAGGCCCGTGTTCGCCGCGGCCACCCCCAGCACCCACGCCAGTCGGCGGTACCAGCTCCATCCCCGTCCCACCAGGCCGATCATCATGCCGGCGATGTTGGACCCGACGATCCCGCCCAGACCCAGGTACATCATCGACATCCCGAAGCGGTCGTTGGCGTGGGTCGGGGCCAGATCCACGGTCTGCGGGGAGACCTCCCCGGACACGGCCGCGAACACCGTGGTCACCGCCGACTCCGCCTGGATCCCCGTCCCCGAGGCCACCAGCACCACCGGGCCCTTTCCGGCCTCGGCCCCCGGCACCTCCGCGGCATCGGCAGCGGGCACGAAGGCCCCGCGGGCCCGCCCGTGCAGCATGTCCTGCCGGGCCTGCTCGGCGGAATCCACCCGGTGCACCTCGTAGGCGGGCAGCTGCTCGAGGGTCTTCGCGATGCTGGTGCCCTGAGCGCCGTCGGCCACCACATCCAGGACCATCCCGTTGGGTGCGGGGTGGTGGACCAGCCCCAGATACATCAGCGGCATCGCGATCGCGAAGAACATCGGCAGGCGGATCGCGGCGTGCAGACCCCGCCGATTCTGCATCTGCTCGTCCGAGACCACCCGGCGGCTGCCGAAGAATCCGCGGAAGCCGCGGGTGGAGGCCACGGCCGCGCGCAGCTGCTCCCTGGCCCGTCCCTCGGCGCGGGTGCCCGGAGTGTCTGCGACCGCTTCCTGCTCGTCCTTCTCCGCCGGCACGGCGTCGGCATCCGTGGGACGGGGACGGCGCAGGAAGGAGGCCCCGAGCAGCGCCAGGGCCAGGAAGAACCACAGCAGCAGGGTGATCACGTTGCCGGCCAGGGAGGCCGTGGGGAAGTACAGCAGCTTGCGCAGGGCATCCAGCAGCGCCGGGGTCGGCAGCCACGGGTGCAGAGCGGCGACCACCGGCGGGACCAGCTCCGTGGCCATGCCCGCCCCGGAGGAGGGCACCCCCAGCAGCACCAGCAGGAAGATCGTGGGCAGGGCCATGTACAGCCCGATCACCCGCATGCCGCCGGTGTGGAACAGCATCACGGTGAAGGAGGCGAAGGCCATCAGCAGGAAGATCGGCAGGGCATGCACCTGGAATGCCGCGTAGACGCTGTACCCCACGAAGGTCGCCAGCGTCGCGTAGGCCAGCGCCAGCACGGCCATGATCGAGATCGCCACCCGTGCGGAGAGCTGCGCCAGGTTGGAGCGCAGACCCGTGGCGGTCATGAACCCGGCCATCATCACCGGCAGCCCCATGAACAGCAGGGACAGCCCCAGCCCGTCGCCGCCCGGCGGGGGCACGAGGTCCTGCACGGTGGGCGCCGGCGCCTGCTCCGCGGATTCCGCCTTCCCCAGCTCCACCAGGACCTTCGGGGCGATCTTCGCGATGTAGGACTCGGCGAACTGCGTCGCGGAGGTGGAGCCCATGCTCGCGACGTACTCCGTGTTGGTCTGCGGGTCCCAGGCGGCCCGGACCTGCAGGGCCTCGATCTGGCGCTTGGCCTCCTCGGCGGAGTCCACCGCGGAGACGTCGTAGGAGTCCCCGGCCGCGGCGTCCAACCGGTCCACCAGGTGCTCGGCGCTCGCGTCCTGGGCGACGACGGCGACCTTCAGATGGTGCGGGGTCGGGGCGTGCATGCTGAACCCGTAGATCAGCGGGAACATCACCGTCATGAACAGCGGCAGGACGATGGAGAACTTCAGGATCCTCCCGGCTTGGCGCTTGAGAGTTCCGGTGCTCAGTCGCGCGGCCATCGGGGCTCCTCCGGGGTTCGGGTCGGGACGCCGGGCGCGGCATCGGGGGCGGTCTCGGGGCGATGGGCCCCGCCGCGGCTCCGCTCCGCCCCCGCTGGGGTCCTCGTGTGGGCACCCGCGCGGCGCTCCTCGCGGGTGCGGGTCAGCAGCACCAGCGCGATGGCCACGGCCCCGCCGATCGCGGTCTCCGCCAGGCGCGCGGTGAGCACCGTGCCCACCGAGGAAGGGTGCCCGAGCTGCAGCATGAGCAGGGCCAGCGGCGTGATGAACAGGGTCGCGAAGGCGTAGTTGCGCAGCACGTACGTCTCGGTGAGGAACTGGAAGATGATGACCCACACGACCAGGTGCCAGGGCTGGGGGTGCTGGGAGAGCACGAAGGCGGTGATCAGCACTCCGCCGAGGGTCCCGATGACGCGCTGCACGCCCCGGTGCAGCCGGGCCCGGGAGTTGGGCCCGGCGATGGCCGCGGCCGCGGCGACCATCGCCCAGTAGGAGTGGGACAGCCCCGAGGCCTGCCCCAGCAGCCCGGCGATGAGCGGAGCGAGGAAGAACATCAGGCCGTAGCGCACGGCGCGGCGCCGGTCCATCCCGTGCGGGCCCGGCGGCGGGGCCACGTGGCCGCGTCGCCCCTCCCCCAGCAGGGCGCCGGCCAGACCCGCGAGCACGGACCACGCGGCCGTCGCCGCGGCGGTGCCCAGGCCCTGCGACCAGGAGGCGGGGTGCGGGATGGAGCCGATGGCTCCGGCGGCGAAGATCAGGAAGGTCGAGCCGGCCGGGCGCAGACGCAGCACGGCGGTGAGCACGGCCCCGCCGCCGGCGACCAGCCCGCACACCGCGACCACCAGCCAGGGGTCCGCGTGCGCCCGGGACAGCCCCAGCCCCAGCGCGATGCACACCAGCAGCATCAGCGCCGCCTGGCACTGGTGGCGCAGGCGCAGCCGCGGGGCCTCCTGGCGCCCGTAGATCGCGGTGAAGGCCCCGAAGGCCGCGTAGATGCTCAGGTCCAGCCGCCCCAGGGCGAGCAGCAGCAGCTGCGGCAGACCCACGGTCAGCGCGATGCGCACGGCGGGAACGTGGTCCTGCGTGGGCGGGGCGAAGCGGACGAGCTGATGCAGGGGACCGGTGGGCACGGGCGGCGGGAGCTCCTGGGTGAGGCGCGGCGGCGGAGACCCTCCCATCCTAGGGCCCGACGCCGTTGTGCACCGGCCGCGCACCCGGCGCACCCGCGACGCGGCCCGGTCACCCGGCCCGGGGCGCCCAGGTGAGCCTTGTAGGTTGGGATCATGCCCCTCGGTTCCCTGCTGCCCGACGATCCCCTGCGGCTGTGGCGCATCGTGACCGACCTCAGCCCGCGCGCCCTGCCGGTGCCGGGCCCGGCCGGGCCGGCGGAGACGGTCAAGGACTACCTCCCGGAGCACCACCTGCCCTGGGAGCCAGTGACCGGGCACCTGAGCCTGCATCGGGAGCGCACCTGGCGCCATCGGGTCTACGCCGGCCTGGTGGATCACGCCCGGCTGGTCGCCGGCGCCGTCGCGGCGGGGACGATGCCGGAGACCCCCGACGACGCCTCCGCCGGGAAGGCTTCGGAGTCGAGGCGACCGCAGGAGCTCACCGCCGTGTTCGCCCTGGAGGTCGACGAGGAGGGCCGGGTGCTGCCGGAGACCCTCGAGCTGTCCCGGGCCGCCTGGCGAGCAGCCGGTGCCCCCGGTCCGGACTACGCGAGCCAGCTGCCGCGGTGGCGCGAGCAGCTGCTGGAGCACTGGGCGCACCGGGAGGTGCTGATCCGCGGCCGGGGGCAGCCGGGTGACGGCGGGCGGCGGCTCACCCAGGAGGATCTGGCGCAGGCGCTGAGCCTGACCGACCGGATCCTGGGCGAGGGAATCCTCTCGGGGCCGGTCTCAGCGACGGTGCGGGTGGCCAGCCGCCGGGTGCGCCGCACCCGCCGCCCCGAAGACTCCCCGCGCGTGCCGGTGCTGAACCACCCCAGCGCGGCCGCGCTGGACCGGGCCGACCACCGCACCCGCTTCCGCCAGGCCGCGGCCGGGCTGCTCGGGGTGGACGCCCCGGAGCATCCCGCCGACGTCATGGACTCCCGCACCCGCCTGTACTACGCCGTCGCCCCTCAGCAGGTGCCCCTCGGCGCGCCGGAGCCCTCCCCGGCCACGGCGGCCACCCAGTTCGCGGTGGACGCGGCCCTGAGCCGGCTCGGCGCGCGCGAGGGCCTGTGGACCTGCCCACCGCGCACGGCCGCCGGGACACCCGGACCGGAGACCTCCCGGGAGATCGCCGCCGCGATCCTCGTGCACCGGGCCCGCGCCCTGGCCGAGATCCCGGATCCCGCGGAGGTCTTCGACCCCGAGCCCCTGCCCTGGACCCCGGGGCGCACCGTGCCCGTGCCGCACCCGGACCTGGCCGGGCACGAGTTCCTGCACGCCGTCGTGGACCCGGCCTCCAGCGCCTCCGGCCCGGTGCCGGGCACCGGACCCTACGGGGTGCGGGTGGTCCTGGCCCCCGGGATGCCCGAGCATCCTCCCTTCCAGGCGCTGCCCGCCGGACGCGAGATCGGGGTGATCGATGCGATCGACGCCGTCCTCAACGTCCTGCCGCGCGCCGGCGCCGATCCCGCGGCGGATCAGGGCGAGTGGGAGCGCACCGCCGACGCCGCCCTGGCCGCCCAGGAGCGCACCCGCGAGCTGCTGGCCTCCCGGCAGCGCTTCCACGAGGCGGTGCCCCTGCTGCTGCGGGCGGAGGAGATGACCCGGGACATCGGGCAGAACATCCGCGATGCCCAAGCCTCCGTGGACGCCCTCACGGCGGACCTGGTGCGGGCCGAGCGGGCGCACCGCACCGCCCAGATGCGCCGGCACGGGCTCAGCGACGCGATCGCCGCGCATCTGCACGAGGAGCCGGGCGTCTGGCGCCGGGCCGCGAGCCTGGGCCGGGCCCGGGTGCCGTGGCGGGAGCGGCTGGAGGACCTGCGCACCGCGCAGGAGACGGCCGCCCGGGAGGAGGACGCCTGCCAGACCCGGGTGGGCGCGGCCCGCCGTCGGCTGCATGCGGCCCAGCAGAACCGGGACGGGCTGCGCGATGAGCTGGAGCAGTCCCAGGAGACGGCCCGGGCCCTGCAGGCGGAGCTGGCGGCTTACCCGCACCCGGAGCACGCGATCGACCAGGAGTGGCTGGGCGGCGGCTGGTCCGGGACCGGTCCGGCCTGCCCGTGGCTGGATCCCGAGGTGCAGCGGGCCCGGACCGGGACCTACCGACTGGCGGTGCGCCTGCACGCCCTGACCCTACTGCACCTGCCCCGGGAGTTCCGGGACGGGCTGAAGGCCGCCCGCGATGTGCTCTCCGGGCGCCCGGTGCCCTCCGCAGAGGCCATGCTCGCGGCGGTGCAGGTGCTCAGCGCGATCTTCCCCGAGATCCGCGTGGACCCGAACCTGCTGCCGAGTCTGCTGCGCGGCCTCGGCGAGCGCCGGATCGGCTGGCTGCTCTACGACGACGCCGCCCGCGTCTCCCCGGCCGTGGCCTACGCGGGTCTGCTGGGGGCCCGGCGCGGCGTGCTGCTGCCCGGTCCCCCGGGACGGCAGGCGGCCGGCGAGCCGGCGGCCGGGCCGACGTTCCTGGCACCCGACGCCGCGGCGCAGCGGGCCCTGGCCCGGGCGGCGTCGTGCGGGGCCTCCTGGGCCCCGGCGGTCTCCAGCGCCTACGATCTGGGGCTGGGCCGGGAGGCCGCGGCGTCGGGGACCGCGGGCGCAGGAACGCCCTGAGGGCGGAGGGGGCGGCCTCCCGTACACTGACACGGTGAGTTACTCCCTGCTGAACATCCCCGGTCTGCCGCAGTGGATGGACATCACCCTGGTGGTCGTGGATGCGGTCATCCGGATCATCGCGCTGTGCTGGATCCCGTACAACCGGAAGCCGGCCGTGGCGCTGGGGTGGCTCATGGCGATCTTCCTCATCCCGTACATCGGCATCATCGCGTTCCTGGTGATCGGCTCCCGCTATCTGCCCAAGTCCCGACGGCAGCGTCAGTCGCGGATGAACGAGCTGATCCGCGAGCAGATCGGGGATCAGGCGATCCTGGGTCGGCACGACCATCTGCGGGAGCCGGCGGTGGCCGCCGCTCAGCTGAACTACCGGCTGGGCTCCCTGCCGCTGACCGGCGGCAACTCCTTCGAGCTGCTGCCGGACAACCACGAGTCCATCCGGGTGATGGCCGACGCCGTGGACCGGGCGCGGGAGTACGTGCACTTCGAGTTCTACATCGTCGCCTACGACCAGACCTCCGCTCCCCTGATCGACGCCCTGTTCCGGGCGCATGAGCGCGGGGTCAAGGTGCACATCCTCATCGACCACCTGGGCTCGGCCGGGTATCCCGGCTACGGCGAGCTGGTGAAGATGCTGGATCGCTCCGGGATCTCCTGGCACCGGATGCTGCCGATCCGGCCGTGGCGCCTGGAGTGGCAGCGCCCGGACCTGCGCAACCACCGGAAGATCCTCGTCATCGACGGCAACCTCGCCTTCTCCGGCTCGCAGAACATCATCGACCGCTCGTACAACAAGCCGAAGAACCTGCGCAAAGGCCTGCAGTGGAAGGACCTGATGCTGCGCATCGAGGGACCGCTGGTGGATGAGCTGAACGCCCTGTTCATCTCCGACTGGTACTCGGAGACCGAGGATCTGCTGCTGGATGAGGTGGACCAGGAGCTGCCCTCGATCGACGGTGGGGTGATGGCCCAGGCGGTGCCCTCCGGGCCGGGCTTCGACACGGAGAACAACCTGCGGCTGATCAACCAGCTGATCTACAACGCCGAGGACCGGGTGCTGATCTGCTCCCCGTACCTCATCCCGGACGATTCCCTGAAGATGGCGCTGACCACGGCCGCGCAGTCCGGGATCGACGTGACGCTGATCGTGTGCGCGAAGGGCGACCAGTTCTTCGCCCACTACGGCCAGCAGTCCTACTACGACAGCCTGCTGGAGGCCGGGGTGCGGATCATGCTCTACCCCGCCCCGACGGTGCTGCACACGAAGTTCGTCCTGGTGGACCACGATATGACCTGCCTGGGCTCGTCCAACATGGATGTGCGCTCCTTCTCCCTGAACCTGGAGGTGACGATGATGCTGCTCAGCGAGGAGATCACCGCCCAGGTGCAGGACGTCGCCGAGCGGTACATGGCCGTCTCCGACGAGGTGGACCTGGAGCAGTGGCGCAGCCGCCCGCTGCGCACCAAGGCCCTGGAGAACGTCTGCCGCCTGACCTCCGCGCTGCTGTAGCTTCTCGGAAGGGGCGGAAGCAGAGTCGGGTGTGGCCCCGGCGTCGGATCGTTGACATGGCCACGCCCAGATGGCATTGTGCTCTGCATTACACCGTCGATCCGAAGGACGGTGTCCGCCATGGACATGAGGGCGCACGTGCTGCACTCCGGAGACATGGAGGCCGACTACACCTGGCTCCTCCTCAAACCAGAGCGCATCATCAAACCCGTCAGTCAGCGGGACGCCCCGCGCGAATTCGGTCTCGTTCCAACGCACGCCGTGCTCGTCGAGACACCCGAGGGGCGGATGCTCTGGGATACCGGTGTCCCTCGAGACTGGGCCAGTCGCTGGCAGTCGACCGGCTTCGACCAGTTCTTCCCGGTGGTCGATGACGCCGAAGACCCGGAAGCCTCCTATCTGGACCGCAGCCTTGCCCGGATGGGACTGAGCACCGAGGACATCGACCTGCTGGTGCTCAGCCACCTGCACTTCGACCATGCGGCCAATGCCCGAGCCTTCGACAACGGGAAGACCAGGATCCTCACCAGCACCGCCGAGCTGGAGGGAGTCAAGGGGATCACCGGCTACCACGAAGGCGCGCATATCCCCTCTGACTACGAGGGTCTGGACATCGGCGGCATCAGCGGCGATGAGGAGATCCTGCCGGGTGTCACCCTCCTGCAGACGCCGGGTCACACCTGGGGAACGATGTCCCTGGTGCTGGATCTGCCCGACGAGGGGACGAAGATCTTCACCTCCGACGCCGTGTACATGCGGGATTCCTGGGGCCCTCCGGCCGTGGGGGCCGCGATCGTCTGGAACAATCTGGCCTGGCTGGACTCGGTGGAGAAGCTGCGCCGCATCGCCGAGGAGAAAGAGGCACAGGTCTTCTTCGGACACGACGCCGATCAGGCAGCTCACGAGATCCGCTGGGCCCCAGAGGGGCACTACTCATGATCCTCCACGACTTCCTCTGCGAGGCTCAGCATCGCTTCGAAGCTGGGTTGCCCACCATGGATGCGCCGAATCCGCCGTGTCCTATCTGCGGCGCTGCTGCACGGAAGAGGCTGTCGTCGGTCAACATCGGCAACCGGGCCGATGCCGGGCCGTCCCGTGAGCAGATGCCGCACAGCTGGGAGGGCGCCGGCCGGGGAGATCCCGACGTCCTGCACCACTGGCGGAAGACCATCGAACGCCGAGAGAAGCTCGAGGAGAAGTACCCCGAGCTCGCCGGCGACCGTCGTCCGGTGCTGGCTCATGAGGGGATCTTCGCCGGCCGTCCGCTGCGTGCGGGCGATGATGTGGGTCAGGCGATCGGCGATGCCCTCGCCTCAAGGGCGACACCGCCGCGGAAGGACTCTCCCTGAGGCGGCATCGCTCTCCGGCTCGGCCGAGAGCCGATATCGCACCCGGTGTCACTGGGCCTGATCGGACTCCTCGAAGAGGATGATCTGCCGGATCGCCCGAGCCTCAGCCAGCGTGTCCATGGCCTCGTTGATGTCCTCCAGCCGGATGCGGGAGGAGACGAGCTCCTCCACGGGCAGGTCCCCATCGCGCCACAGCTGCTCATACCGCGGAATGTCCCGGGAGGGGACCGCCGATCCCAAGTAGCTGCCGATGACGCTGCGCGCCTCCGAGGTCAGGACCACAGGGTGGATCACCGACTCGGCCGAAGGGCTGGGCAGTCCGACGGTCACGGTCCGTCCCCCCACCGCAGTCGCCGCAAACGCCGTCTCGAAAGCCCGCGGATGCCCCGCAGCCTCGATGACCAGATCCGCCGTGATCCCCTGCTCAGCGACCTGCTCCGGGGTCCACACCTCGTCGGCTCCCAGCTCGGAAGCGCGCTTCAGCTTGGCTTCCTGCGCATCGACGCCGATGACCTTGCCCTTGCCGAGCCCGATGGCCGTCAGCAGCGCGGCGATGCCCACCCCACCGAGACCCACGACCATGATCGTGTCTCCCTCCTGGGGATCGCCGGCATTGACCACCGCTCCTCCGCCGGTCAGCACCGCACACCCCAGCGGTGCCGCAGCTTCGGGAGGCACGTCCTCCCCGATCTTGACGACGCTGGACTCGTGGACCACTGCATGAGTGGCGAATGCCGAGACTCCGAGATGGTGCAGGACCTCCTCTCCGTCCGGTCGATGCAGGCGGATCTTCTTCCCTCCACCCGGCAGATATCCGGCAGTGTTGGACTCCGTGCCGCGGGAACAGGGCAGCTTGCCGTCCGTGCGGCAGTTCGCGCATTCACCGCAGCGCGGCAGGAACACCGTGACCACGTGATCTCCGACGGACAGACCTGCCACTCCCGGGCCGACCTCCTCGACGACCCCTGTGCCCTCATGCCCCAGAGCCATCGGCAGAGGTCGCGGTCGGTTGCCGTCCACCACGGAAAGATCGGAATGGCAGACGCCGGCGGCCGTCATCCGCAGCAGCACCTCTCCTTCCTGCGGCGGATCCAGTTCGAGCTCCTCGATGGCCAGCGGCTTGGAGTCGGCATAGGGACGCTCGGCCTCCATCGTGGTCAGGACAGCGGCGCGGATCTTCATGGTGTGCTCCTCAGCGACATGACACAGCGGTCGATCCCGCGATGGGTGCGGGAATCACATCCCACGCTACTCCGAGACCCAGACCACATCCATCCGCCGTCTGTGGCCCCGGCATCGGCCTGCTGTGATGCGCGGAGCCTTCGGCTGACAGCTCAAACCCCTTGTGGGAGGGCGGTTGCGGTGGTGATGTGGAAGGGAAGCGAACGAGTTCGAGAAGGAGTGAGGACATGACCGAGACCGTCACCGTTCCGCAGCCCGCCGGAGACACCAAGACCCGCGTGGAGAACGCCGAGCACGGGTTCGTCGCGCCGAAAGAGCTGCGCGACAGCCTGCAGAAGGTGCTCGTGGACCTGATCGCCCTGCATATGGTGGGCAAGCAGGCGCACTGGAACATCGTCGGCCCCAACTTCCGGGACCTGCACCTGAACCTGGACGAGATCGTGGAGATCGCCCGCGAGGCCTCCGACACCGTGGCCGAGCGCATGCGCGCCCTGCACGCCACCCCGGACGGGCGCCCCACCGTCGTCGCGGCCGCCTCGACCCTGCCGGAGATGCCGCAGGGCGAGGTGCTCACCACGGACGCGATCGACGAGATCGTCACCGCGGTGGAGGCCACCACCAACACCATCCGCGAGGTCCACGACACCGTGGACGAGGCCGACCCGACCTCCGCGGACATCCTGCACAGCATCCTCGAGAAGCTCGAGCAGCAGTCCTGGTTCATCAGCGCCGAGACCCGCCGCCCCGCCGCGGCCCGCTGAGACCCGGGGCGCGCTGAGACCCCGGTTTCGTTCTGAGATCCCGCGTTCGTGCTGAGATACCGCCCGACGTGCAGCATCTCGACACGAACCCCGCATCTCAGCAGGAGCCCCGCGCACGACGAAGACCCCGCTCCGGCACCAGCCGGGGCGGGGTCTTCTGCGATGCGCCCGGACAGGGAGGACCGCGGCACATGTGGACGAGGCCACCTCACATCCGCCGGTGCTGACGCGTCTACAGCATGAGCAGACGGAGGAGATGATCATGATGACCAGGCGACACACGGTGATCCAGACGGCGCTGGGCGATCGCAGGCTCGCTCAGCAGCTCGGCCCGGCCGGCGCGACTACCGTGGGATGACGATGCGACTTCCCTTCGACCAGGCCGTGACCCGGCACGGCGAGACCGTGCTGCGGGTCTGCCGAGCCGTGCTCGGTCCCGGGCCCGACGCCGATGACGCCTGGTCCGAGACGTTCCTGGCCGCGCTGAAGACCTGGCCGGACCTGCCGGAGGAGACGAACACGGAGGCCTGGCTGGTGCGGGTCGCCCGCCGCAAGGCGATCGACGTCGTCCGCGCCCGGGCCCGGCACGCGACCCCCAGCGACGACCTCCCCGAGCGGGTCTCCTCCCTGGGCACCCCGGGCGATGACGAGCACGGGGTGTGGGCCGCGGTGGCGGGGCTGCCGGAGCGGCAGCGGCTGGCGATCGCCTACCACTACCTCGGCGGTCTGCCGCACACCGAGACCGCCGCGATCATCGGCTCAAGCCCCGACGCGGTGCGCAGAGCCGCCTCGGACGGCATCAGGAGACTGCGGCAGACCTACCACGACGGCGAGCACACGGAAGGAGCACCCCGATGACCGACAGCATGCCCGCAGGCGCGAGCCTTCCGACCGGTGACGGCGAGGGAGCCGAGTGTGCCGCCCTCTTCCCGATCGAACCCGGGGCGATGGCCGATCTCCACGCGCGCCTGGCCGCACGGGCCGGTGAGCACGGACTGCTCGACGTCGCCTACCGCACGATCGACACCCCCGTCGGTCCGCTGCTGCTGGCCGCGACCGAGACGGGGCTGGTGCGCGTGGCCTACGAACGCGAGGACTTCGACGCGGTGCTGACATCGCTGGCGGAGAGGATCAGCCCGCGGGTGCTGGAGGCCCCCCGTCGCCTGGATGCGGTGGCCGCCGAGATCGACGAGTACTTCGCCGGCCGTCGACGCGCCTTCGACGTGCCGCTGGATTACGCGCTGTCCTCGGGGTTCCGCCGGACCGTGCAGCGTTGCCTGCCGCACATCGACTACGGCCGCACCCGCTCCTACAAGGAGGTCGCCGAACTCGTCGGGAATCCGCGGGCCGTCCGCGCCGTCGGCACGGCCTGCGCGACCAACCCGCTGCCGGTCGTGGTGCCCTGTCACCGGGTGCTGCGCGCCGACGGCGGCCTCGGCGGCTACATCGGCGGTCTGGACGCGAAGACGACCCTGCTGAGACTGGAGCAGGCGGCATGACCCCGACGGCGGCCCGCTGAGGTCCCGGATGTGTGCTGAGATCCCACTTTCGTGCTGAGATACCGCACGCCGTGCGGCATCTCAGCACGAACGGCGCATCTCAACACGAAGGCCTCATCTGAAGCGCGGACGCCACATACGATGAGGACCCCGTCCCGGCTGCTGCCGGTGCGGGGTCCTCTGCGGTGCGCCCTGTGGGGCTCGAACCCACGACCCAGGGATTAAAAGTCCCTTGCTCTACCAACTGAGCTAAAGGCGCGCAACACCTCACACTACCGGCCCGACGACGGGCCCCTCAACTCCCCCGGCCCCGCACCGACACCGCCGAAGCCCCCTGTCGGCCCGGCCTCCTGCGGGATCGGATATTGTCCTCGTCCGCCGGTGGCGCAGAGAACTGCGGGTGGCCCGGGGCCGGTCCTACACTGTTCGGATGCCCGAGAAGCCTGCCGCGCGCCACCACCGTCCCGTGAAGTTCTCCCCCGCGATGTTCGACCAGCGCGAGGGCGGCACCGACCCGGAGACCCTCAGCCAGGCCGCGCACACCTCCGCCTGGGCCCTGCTCACCCGCGGGCGGGCCAACCGGGACCCGGAGGTCACGGCCCGGCTCGTGGAGTTCACGGACCGCTTCGGGGTGGAGGCCCTCGCGCAGATGTGGGCGCAGGCCCCGGCGGTCTCCCTGCCCGGCGCGCTGTGGCGCATCCACGCCCTGCGGGACACGGTGCGCCGGGACCCCGCGCGCATCGGCGAGTACTACCGCCTGGGCCAGGACACCGCGGAGGTCTCCCGCGTGGTGGCCGGCGTCGCGGATCCGCCGGACGCGGAGGAGGTGTGCCGCACCGTGGATGAGATCCTCACCGGCGCGTACACCGGGCAGTTCGACGTCGCCCTGGAGCGCTTCGCAGCCTTCTGCCGCGTCATCGCCCTGGGTCAGAGCCTCGCCGCGGACCGCACCGACGCCGCCGTCATCCCCCACCGGCCGGGAGCCGCCAGCGAGTTTTTCGCCGACCCGGGCTCCCACCCGGCCGGCACCCGGATGACCCGCGCCTCCCGGCGGCTGATCGGCACCGCCGAGCAGCTGGAGGCCGCCGCCGCGGCGTGGCGGGCCGGCACCCTCGACTGACCGCGCCCCGACCGGGTCGGCTCAGGCGGCCCGCTCCCACGCCTGCTCCAGGGCATCCCGGTTCTGCCGGATCAGGGCGCGCAGGTCCCCGTCGTACAGGGAATCCGGCACCCCCTGGGAGAAGATCTCCACCACGCAGGCCCCGGTGTAGCCGGACTCGGCCAGCGCGTGCAGCAGCCGCCCGGTGGGGATCGGCCCGGTGCCCACGCTGCGCCGGTCCATCCCGGAGCGCGGGGTGCGCCAGTCGCTGACCTGCAGGATCGAGATCAGCTCGCCGTGGCTGCGGATCCCCTCCTCCAGCAGGGGGTCCTGCCACAGGTTCCAGGTGTCCAGGCACAGCCCCAGGCCCTCGACGCCGGTCCGCTCGATCAGCTCGACCGCCTGGGCGAAGGTCCAGATCATCGTCTCCGCGTTCAGGGAGATCGGGTTCAGCGGCTCCACCGCCAGGCGCACCCCCAGATCCGCGGCCACCGGCGCCACCTCCCGGTGGAAGCGCACGGCCTCCTCCAGGCCCCGGTGCATGTCCCCGTCCGGGGCGGGCCCGGTGTTGGTCACGAACACCGCCCCGGGGGCCACCGCGGCCAGCCGCTCCAGGCTGGCCCGGTAGGCGGCGATCCGCTCGTCGGCGCCCTTCGGGCTCGGCTGCATCGCGCTGGGCACGGCCGTGCGCACCGCGGGCTGCACCGAGCACACCGGCAGCCCGGACTCCCGCAGGGCCTCCAGCTGCTCCCGGCCCGCAGCACCCTCGGCCAGCTTGGCCTAGCACAGCTCGAAGGTCTGCACCCCGAGGTCCGCGCACTCGCGCAGGTCCCGCTCGAAGCTCCACGGCTGGGTGGTGAACTCGTTCATCCCGAAGGCGAAGGGCATCCCGCTCATCGGTCCGCCTCCGCCAGGAACTCCCGGACCGTCTCGACGAAGGCCTGCGGCTCGTCCAGGAACAGCGCGTGGCGGCTGTCCTCGAAGATCCGCTCCCGGGCGTCGGGCAGGTGCTCGGCCACCCAGTGCGGGCCGCGCCAGTCGAAGACGACGTTGCGCCGGGCCACGCACACCAGGGCCGGCACGGACAGGTGCGGGATGACGTCGCGCCAGTCCAGGCGCGTGTGGTTCTGCATCACCGCGTTGCGCACCTCCGGGCGGCACCGGCCCATCTCCGCCAGGAACAGCTCCCGCTCCCGCTCGGTGGGCTCGCGCTGCAGGATGGTCGGCACCTGCTCGCGGTCCTGGCCGGCCGGGTCGGCGGCGATGGCGGCCTGCAGGCCGGCCAGGGCGGCGTCGTCCCAGCACTGGGCGTGGGCCCACGGCCAGTCCGCGGTGCGGTACTGCGCCGGGGTCTGGTCGATGTACACGGCCTGGGCGACCCTCGCGGAGCCGAAGGACTCCAGCAGACCCCAGATGATCGGGCAGCCCAGGGACCACCCGATGAGGGTGGCCTCGCGCAGATCCAGGGCCTCCAGCAGCTCGTGCAGGTCCGCGCTGAGCCGGGACATCCGGTACCCGTGGTCCGGGGACTCGGAGCGTCCGTGCCCGCGCAGATCCAGGCGGATCACCCGGTGCCCGCGGGCCAGCTCGGAGGCGACGCCGTCGAAGAACCTCCCGGAGAAGGTCCACCCGTGGATCATGACCACGGGCCGACCGGCGCCCTCGTCGGTGTAGGACAGGCGCACCCCGTCCGAGGTGGTGATGGTGTGGCGTTCGACGGCGCCCGTCGTCTCGGCGGCGGTCTCGGAGTCGACGGCGCTCATAGGATCGGCTGACCTCCCGTGACGGCCACGCGGGCCCCGGAGACGTAGCTGGACTCGTCCGCGGCGAGCATGACGTAGGCGGGCGCGAGCTCGGCCGGCTGCCCGGCCCGGCCCACGGGGTAGTCCCCGCCGAAGTCCTCGACCATCTCCTCCGGCATGGTCGCCGGGATCAGCGGGGTCCAGATGGGGCCCGGGGCCACGGAGTTGGCGCGGATGCCGCGCGGGGCCAGGGACTGGGAGAGGGAGCCGATCATGTTGGCGATCCCCGCCTTCGTCGCGTTGTAGGCCAGCAGCTGCTGCGGGGGCATATCCGAGTTCACGGAGGTGGAGCCGATGATGCTGGAACCCGGCTGCATGTGCGGCACGGCGGCCTTGACCAGGTGGAACATCGCGGAGAGGTTGGTGGCCAGGGTGAAGTCCCATTCCTCATCCGGGATGTCGGTGATCTGCTCGCGGACCATCTGGAACGCGGCGTTGGAGACCAGCACGTCGATGCCGCCCAGCTCCTCCACGGTGCGGCGCACCAGCTCCCGGCAGTGCTCGGGGTCGGTGAGATCCCCGGGGACCAGCACGGCCTTCCGGCCGACCTCGCGCACCCACCGGGCGGGTCTGCTCGGCGTCGTCGTGCTCGTCGTAGTAGGAGATCACCAGGTCCGCGCCCTCCCGGGCGTAGGCGATGGCGACGGCGCGGCCGATGCCGCTGTCCCCGGCGGTCAGCAGCACGCGCTTGCCCTCCAGGCGCCCGCTGCCGCGGTAGGACTGCTCGCCGTGATCCGGCTGGGGGTCCATGGCCGCGGTGGAGCCGGGCCAGGGCTGGGTCTGCGCGGGGATCTGCATCGGGTCCTGCCTTTCCTCGGGAACGGCGCCCGAGGAGCGGGCGCGCATCCCCAGGCTACCGCCGTCGGACGGGCCCGCACCCCTCCCCGACCGGCATTCGCGCTGATCACAGCCGGGAAGGTGGTCAGGATCGGCCGTCTGCCCCCACCGCCCGTGAATACCCCCTGGGGGTACTTGACAGGGGGTGTACTACTGAAAGGAGAAGGACCCACCGCACCGAGAGGAACCATCATCGCCATGCCGCATCTGCGCACCGCCCCCGCCGCGGCCTCCCTCGCGGCCGCCGTCGTCCTGCTCGCCGGCTGCTCCGCCGGCGGCGACGCCGATTCCCACCCCGCGGAGCACGCGACGGGCGCCGCGTCCTCCGCCAGCGCCTCCCCCGCGGCCAGCATGTCCGGGATGGACCACGCCCACTCCCATGGGGACCCGCTGCCCACGGACATCCCCACGGCCCAGAACCCCCGCTACCCGGTGGGCTCCCAGGTGCGCCTGACCACCGATCACATGCAGGGCATGGAGGGCGCCGAAGCCACCGTCGTCGGGGCCTACGACACCTGGACCTACGCCGTGGACTACACCCCGACCACCGGCGGGCCCGAGGTGAAGGACCACCGCTGGGTCGTGCAGCAGGAGATCCGCGACGCCGGCTCCCAGCGCCTGGCCGACGGCACCCGCGTCACCCTGGACGCCGACCACATGGAGGGCATGGACGGGGCTCAGGCCACGATCGTCTCCTCCACCGACGAACCGGTCTACATCGTCGACTACACGACCCCTGACGGACAGACCGTGACCAACCACCGCTGGGTCGTGCAGAGCGAGATGGAGAGCCGATGAGCACCGAGGAGAGCACCCACCACCGCGACGCCGGGAGCGATCCCCACGCCGGGCACGACGAGCACGCCGGCGGCGAGTCCCACGGCCAGCACCGCGACCAGCACAACGGCGGGCACGGGCACTCCGGGCACGGCGGACACGATCAGCACGCCGGGCACGACCACCACGGCGGGCACGCCGGGCACGGCGGCGGGCACATGCAGCACCACGTGATGATGTTCCGCCGGCTGTTCTGGATCATGCTGGTGCTGGCCGTGCCCGTGTCGGTGTTCAGCCACGGCTTCGCCCACCTGCTGGGCTACTCCCTGCCCGATGCCGAGTGGGTCCGCTGGATCGCCCCGGTGCTGGGCACCGTGATGTACGTCTGGGGCGGGAAGCCCTTCCTGAGCGGCGCCGTCTCCGAGATCCGCAGCAAGTCCCCCGGGATGATGCTGCTGATCTCCCTGGGCATCACCGTCGCCTTCCTCTCCTCCTGGGGTGCCACCCTGCACCTGCTGGATTCCGGTCTGGAATTCTGGTGGGAGCTGGCCCTGCTGGTGGTGATCATGCTGCTGGGCCACTGGATCGAGATGCGCTCCCTGGCCCAGACCTCCTCCGCCCTGGACTCCCTGGCAGCCCTCCTGCCGGATGAGGCGGAGAAGGTCGAGGGCGAGAACGTCGTCACCGTCTCCCCGGACGAGCTGGCGGTGGACGACGTCGTGCTGGTGCGTCCCGGCTCCTCCGTCCCGGCCGATGGGACGATCCTCGAGGGCGCCGCCGCGATGGACGAGTCCATGGTCACCGGGGAGTCCCGGACCGTGCGCCGCGGGAAGGGCGAGCACGTGGTGGCCGGGACCATCGCGACCGACTCGGGGCTGCGCGTGCAGATCACCGCGACCGGCGAGGACACGGCCCTGGCCGGGATCCGCCGGCTGGTGGATGACGCCCAGTCCTCCTCGACCCGCGCCCAGCTGCTGGCCGACCGGGCCGCGGCCTGGCTGTTCTGGTTCGCGCTGGGCGCGGCGGTGATCACCGCGATCGTGTGGTTCGCGCTGGGTCGCCCGGACGACGCCGTCGTGCGCACCGTGTCCGTGCTGGTCATCGCCTGCCCGCACGCCCTGGGCCTGGCGATCCCGCTGGTGGTCTCCCTGGCCACCGAGCGCGCCGCGAAGGCGGGGGTGCTCATCTCCAACCGCTCCGCCCTGGAGGCCATGCGCCGGGTGGACACCGTGTTCTTCGACAAGACCGGGACCCTGACCCGCGGGGAGCCGGCCGTCACCGCGGTGGACCCGGCCGAGGGCCGGGAGGAGGAGAGCGTGCTGGGGCTGGCGGCGGCCGCCGAGCAGGACAGCGAGCACCCGCTGGCCCGGGCGATCCTCGCCGCCGCCCGGAAGCGCTCCGTGCGGCTGCCGCAGGCGCAGGACTTCACCTCCTCCCCCGCGGTCGGGGTCAGCGCGAGCGTGGACGGCGCGACGGTGGAGGTCGGCGGCCCGCGGCTGCTGGAGCAGCACGACCTCGAGGAGCTGCCCCAGGCCTCCTCCTGGCGCGATGAGGGCGCGATCATCCTGCACGTGGTCGTGGACGGGACGGTGGCCGGGGCTCTGCGCCTGGCCGACGAGGTCCGCCCGGAGTCCCGCGAGGCCGTGGAGGCGCTGCACGCCGCCGGGGTGCAGGTCGCGATGATCACGGGCGATGCCGAGGCGGTGGCCCAGGATGTCGCCGGGAAGCTGGGCATCGACCGGGTCTTCGCCGGGGTGCGCCCGGAGGACAAGTCCGCGAAGGTCGAGCAGGTGCAGGGCGAGGGCCGCCGGGTCGCGATGGTCGGCGACGGCGTGAACGACGCCCCCGCCCTGGCCCGGGCCGACGTCGGCCTGGCCATCGGGGCGGGCACGGACGTGGCGATCGGCTCGGCCGGGGTGGTGCTGGCCTCCTCGGACCCGCGCTCGGTGCTGTCCGTGATCGAGCTGTCCCGGGCGTCGTACCGGAAGATGCGGCAGAACCTGTGGTGGGCCGCCGGGTACAACCTGGTCTCCGTGCCCCTGGCGGCCGGGGTCCTGGCCCCGGTGGGCTTCCTGATGCCGATGAGCGTCGGCGCGCTGCTGATGTCCGCCTCCACCGTGGTGGTCGCGGCCAACGCCCAGCTGCTGCGCCGGCTGGATCTCTCCCCGGAGGCCAGCGCGCAGCGGATCCTGCAGCGCCGCGGCGCCGACAGGACCGAGGCGCAGGAGGTCCAGCACCGCCACGGGACGGCATAGCCCCGGGGACGGAGATCACGTCATCCCAGCCCCGCCCCCGCCTTGGACCCCGGCCGGGGGCGGGGCTACGGTGGGACGATCCCGCCGACGGGGCCGCCGCGCCGTCGTCCCCCGCCGTGTGCACCCACGGCGGGCCCTTCCGACCCGAAACGAGGCCCGACGTGGCGAGCATGACCCACGGGAAGCACCTGTCCGCGGCCGAGATCGCGCTGCGCTCCGCCTACGCCCTGGTCGGGGTGGCCGTCATCGGCCTGGGCGCGGCCATCATGCTGGACGGCGGGGTGGGCGTGGACCCGTTCACCGCGCTGAACACCGGCATCAGCGATCTCATCGGGTGGTCCCTGGGCACCTGGCAGCTGCTGGCCAACGCCATCCTCATCGTCGCCGTGGTGATCTGGGGCCGCGGGTACATCGGCGTCGGCACCGTGATCAACATGGTGCTCACCGGGTACTTCATCACCTGGTTCTCCGCGCTGCTGGATCCCGTCATCCCGGATGACCTGGGACTGGGCGGCAAGGCGCTGTTCTTCCTCCTGGGCATCGCCGTGTTCGACTTCGGCGCCAGCGCCTACATGTCCGCGGGGGTGGGCACCGCCCCGTACGATGCGATCGCCCCGATGATCGTGGACAAGACCCGCTTCTCCTACCGCTGGGTGCGCACGGTGCAGGACATCCTCACCGTGACCTCCGCCTGGCTGTGCAGCGGGCCCGTGGGGGTGGGCACCTTCGCCACCGCCTTCTTCAACGGCCCCCTGATCGAGGCGTTCTCCCAGAAGGTGAACTCGGTGCTGGTGGGCCGCCTGGTGGGCCTCCTGCCGGAGCACCTGCGCAGCGACGAGCACCGCGAGGACCCCACGGAGGGCTGAGCCGCCCGACGTCGCCCCCGCGACCGACCCCTCCGGGCCGGGTCTTGTCCAGGCGGCTCCGGCGGAGTAGACTGAGGGCAGACGGGGCACGGTCCGGCGGGCCCGGGCCGCTCCAGCGCCGCCGCGCGTTTCCGATGTCGGCCCCGCGAGACCGCAGGAGGTTCCCCATGACCCAGTACGCCGCCGTCGTCACCTTCCCCGAGGACGCCACCGCCTATCAGGCCCTGTCCGAGCTGCGCGGCTCCTCTCTGTCCTCCCTGGTCCGCTCCACCGCCCTCGTGGAGCGGGATGAGCAGGGCCGGCTGCGCGTGCCCGAGGGGGATGATCCCGGCATCGGATCCGGGACCGCGGGCGGCAGCCTCATCGGCATGATGATCGGGGTGCTCGGCGGGCCGCTGGGCATGATCTTCGGTCTGGGCACCGGGGCCATGCTGGGCGGACTGTTCGATCTGGACCGCGCGCAGAGCGCGGATTCCGCCCTGGAGGAGCTGGGCCGCACCGTGCAGCCCGGGCGCAACGCCCTGGTGCTGGAGACCGATGAGCCGGACACCGCCGCCCTGGACGCCTTCGTCGCCGAGCGCGGCGGGAGCATCGTGCGCCGCCCCACCGACGAGGTGGTCGCGGAGATGGAGTCCCAGCAGGCCGCGGCCGAGGCCGCCGCGGAGGCCGCCCGCCGTCAGCTGCGCGAGTCCCGCCGGGCCGAGCGCAGGGAGAAGTTCGAGGATCGGGTGGAGAGCCTGCGCAGCCGCTTCCGCAGCGCCTGATCCCCGCCGGGCCCGGGCATCGCCGCCCGGGGCCGGGCCGGGGCCCGGGGGCGCCGCCGGCGCGCTCAGGCGTCCTCGCGCTCCCAGGCGTCGTATCCGCCGGAGAGGCTGAGCCACGGGGTGTCCGGGTCCGCCGCGGCCAGGGCCTCCTGCGCCCGCCGCGAGCGCACCCCCGCCTGGCAGTACAGCACCACCGGGCCGCCTCCCGCTCCGGTCTGCTCCCGCAGGCGCCGCACCCGGTGCGCGGCCGCGGCGGGATCCCGCTGGATCTCCCCCAGGGGCAGCAGCGGGCTGCCCGGGATGGCCCCGAGGCGGTGCTCCCAGGCCTCCCGCACGTCCAGCACCAGAGGGGCCTCCTCCTCCGCGCGCCAGCGCCGCAGCCGCTCCGGTGGGATCTGTCCGGACTCCCGCGCCGGGCACGCGGAGGCGGCGGGCCGCGCGGCCTCGTCAGCCGACGGGACGGCGCACGCGGCGGCGTCGTAGTCCCGGGCCGCGCCCATGCGGGTGACCGGCCGACGCCGGGGATCCGGGGCGAAGGGCACCTCGCGGAAGCCTGCGGTGAGGGCGTCGTAGAACAGCAGCCGCCCGATCAGCGGCTCGCCCACCCCGGCCAGCACCTTGACGGCCTCGGTGGCCATGAGGGTGCCGATCACCCCGGGCAGCACCCCGATCACCCCGGCCTCCGCGCAGCTGGGCACCTCCCCCGGGCCGGGCATGGTGGGGAACAGGTCCCGGTAGAGGGGTCCGCGTCCGGGCCAGAACACGCTCACCTGGCCGTCGAAGCGCAGGATCGCCCCGTAGACCACGGGCACGCGCAGGATCTCCGCGGCATCGGCCACGGCGTAGCGGGTGGGGAAGTTGTCCGAGCCGTCCAGCACGACGTCCGCCCCGGCGAGCAGGCGCAGGGCGTTGCCGGCATCCAGCACCTCGCGGATCTCGGTGACCTCGGCTTCCGGGTGCAGCTCCCGCACGGTCCGGGCGGCGGAGGCGGTCTTGGGCCGGCCCAGGACGGATTCCCCGTGGATCACCTGCCGGTGCAGGTTGGAGCGCTCCACCACGTCGGCGTCGATCACGGTGATCCGCCCGACCCCGGCCGCGGCGAGGTAGCTGAGCACCGGCGCTCCCAGGCCGCCGGCCCCGATCACCACGGCGTGGGCGTTGAGCAGGCGCAGCTGGGGCTCGGGGCCGAAGCCGGTGAGGCTCAGGTGGCGTCGGAAGCGCTCGAGCTGGGCCTGCGTGAGGTCATCGGGGCTGCGGTAGCGCGGGGACGGGGCCCGACCCGCGCCCCCTGCCCGTGTGGGCGGCAGGACCACGCCGGCATCTTCCGGGGCGACGGGCATGGGACCTCCTACGAATGGGACTGCGCCGCCCCCATTGTCCTCCCCCGCGGGCCCTTCGACCATTCCGGCGGGAAAAGGGTCCCGGGGCGGAGAACAGTCATGCATGCGGTCACTCAGCGAGCAGCCAACCGCGCTGCGGATCCCAGCGGGCCAGACCACGTTCGGCGAATGCCTCCAGCCACCCGCGCATGGGCCACACACCCCATCGCCTGTGGAAGAGCCTCGCGTTGTCGAGGATCTCCGTGAGGTGCTCTACCGGCGGGGAGGAGACCGGGTGGTACTGGTGGAAGGCATGGGCCCCACCCACCCAAGCCAGGTCCACCCCCGCGCTATGGGCGCTGTAGGCGAAGTCCGTGTCCTCCCCTCCGTACCCGGTGTACTCCTCGGAGAAGCCTCCGATCCGGAGGTAAACCTCGGGACGCACCGCGAACGACAGGGACCAGAACAGCTCCCAGGCCTCCCGGGGGTGCTCCACCACCCGGGTCAACCGGATTTGGCAGTCGGCCGGATTCGGGCGGGCCGGGTGTGGGTGGGGGTGAGCGACGATCCGCGTCAACTCCCATTGGGTCTCCTCCGGTTCCAGATAGGTGACCGGACCCGCCAACAGGGCCTGCGGGAAGGCGGCGGCAGCGGCCTCGTAGCGCTCGATCATGCGCGGAGCCGGAAGACAGTCCGCATCGAGGAAGACCAACAGGCCAACCCCGGCTCTCCGCCCTGCCGCCGCGGCGAGATTGCGCGCTCGGGCCAGGTTGGCCCGTCCCCCGCACAGTCCCTCCGTCACGGGGACCACCTGCCAGCCCTGGTTCTCGACGACCTCCCGGGGGGCATCCCCGAGCAGAGCCAGCACATGAATGAGACTCCCCTCCTCGAGGCGGTCGCCATGGTACTGCCGAAGGGCGGCATGCTGACGACGCACGTGCGGCATCCGCTCCACACTGGCCAGGGTCAGTACTGCGGTGCGCGCGCGGCTCATTCCACCAGCTCCTGGATTGCCCGCGCCGCCCGATCCGCAGCGCCTCTCACCTGCCAACCGCCCCAAGCCGGGCCCCCGGCGGATAAAGCACGGTCCACCAGAGCATCCCACTGACCTATCTCCGGCATGCCGGAGGCGGTCACCACGCCGATGCCCCGCAGCAACCGCACCGTGGCGTTCTGCTCTCCGAAGGGCCGGTCCTGGGCCAGCACGACGGCGGGCCGGGCCAACCGGGCGACGTCGGCCACAGATCCCAGCCCCGCATTGATCACCACAACGTCGGCCTCGGCCATCCGCTTCCGCACATCCGAGACCCACGGGAAGCCGGGGACCCCGACCACCTCCCCAGCGAAGGTGCTCGCGGCGAGCAGGGGACGCAGCGCCTCCGCGGTCATCGCAGAACCGCCGCGGGATCCGACGAACAGCACCCGGGAGCCCGCGACGGTATCAGCCCTCTCCTGTGCGGGCCCAGCCGTCTCATCCAACGCGGAGATACCGCCGGTGAACACCGTGCGTTCGGCGAACTCGAGAACGTGCGGGGCAGCCTTGGCCAACACGGCTCGTCCAACCCGATCCGGTCCGGGAAAAGACGCCAGGATGCGGGTGGCGGCCCGATAGGCCAGCTGGTGAGTCAGATCCGTCCGCTCTCCTGGTTGGGTGACCGCCACCACGGGAACCCCCAGCAACCTGGCGAGCAGCACAACCTCCGCGGAGACGTCCACGACCATCAGCTCCAGATCCGTGGCGGCCGCGGCGATAGCGGCGAGCCGGGAGGCATGTCCTCGGTGATGCAGAGGCGCCCAGTGCAGCAATCCCCCGGCCACGGGATCTGCGGTACTCGGATCCGGGCAGAAGGTCTCCGGTGTCCAATCCTCGGGCAACTGGATCCAGCCCACCGGCCCGCTGCGGGTGGTGACGGATAGCTGCGGGGCAGGCAGGGAGCTGAACACGGTCACCTCGGCCTCAAGCTGCGCGGCGATGGCCCGCAGCCGCTGCAGATGCCCGGCCCCGTGATGGTGCAGATACCAGCCGATCACGCCCGCACCTCCCGCGGTGCCGCCGAGGGGCGGGCGGTGCGGCCGCGCTCGCGGATCGCGCGCCGGTATACCCGCTCCAGCGCGTCCACGGTGCGTTCGAAGGAGAACCGGCGCACCGCCTCCTCCCGGGCCAGGCCCCGCAGCCGGGCCCGCTCCTCCGGGTCGCGGTGGGCGGCGGCCAGCACGCGCACCTCCCGCGCCAGCCTGGCGGCGAGGCGGTCCTGATCCTCGGCGGGGGCGACCAGCCGGACCCCTTCGGTGCGGTCGAAGACCTCCCCCAGCCCACCCCGGCGCACCGCCACCACCGGGGTGCCGCAGGCCAGGGACTCCGGGACCACCTGCCCGAAGGGCTCATCCCACACCGGGGTGACCAGGGTGCACAGGGAGGAGCCGACGAGGTCGGCCAGCTCCGCCTGGCGCAGCGGCCCCCGCCACCGCACATCGCGGCCCCGGCAGAGCCGGGCCAGCTGAGCGGCGTACGCGGGATCCCCGACGGGCCCGGCCAGATCCAGTCCCATCCCGAGGCGGGCGGCCGCGAGGACCGCCAGGTGCGGGGCCTTCTCCGGCACGATCCGCCCGAACCAGCACAGTCTCTCCCCGCCGGCCCCGAGGGTCCACGCGGAGGTGTCCACCCCGTTGGGCACGGCGCGGGCCGGGACCCCCTGGGCGCGCCACCCCTCGGCGGTGTGCTCGGAGACGGCGACCAGGGTCTCCGGACCCCCCGGCCCGGCGCCGCGCCCGGCCGCCCGGCGGATCGGCTCCACCAGCTCCGGCAGCGGCGGGGTGTGCAGCGTACTGACCAGCGGCACGGGCAGGTCGCCTGCCCGCTCGTGGGCACGGGCGCACAGGGCATGATGGTGCACCACATCGACGGCGCCCGGATGTGCCTGAAGCCAGTCCAGGGCCCGGTCCAGCGCCTCGTCCTGCAGCCGTCGGATCGGCTCCGGCAGGCTCGCATCCGTGCGCGCCTGGTCCACGGGCCAGGTGAAGCGGGGCCAGGTCAGCTCGGGGATGCCCGCGTCCAGGAAGTCCGAGCCCGCGGGGGCGCCCAGCAGGACCAGGTGTCCGCGGGCGCGCAGCTGGCGCACCAGGGACCAGACGTGGGATTCCAGGCCGCCCTGGTGCGGCTGGACCAGGGGGTAGCGGAACCCCGCCAGGACGAGGATGCGCAGTCGGGCGCCGGCGCTCTCCAGGGCCCGCGGGGCGAGCAGGCTCCGGTAGATCGCGGTGTGCTCGGCGCGCACCGCGGTGATCCGGTGGCGGGCCTCGGCCCGGGTCATCGGGGCGGGGCGGGGTGTGCGCAGCAGCTGCTCCACGGCCCGTCCCAGGGCGGCGCGGTCGTGGAGGTCGACGGCGCTCACGACACCGGGCCGCTGGGCGGCGAAGTGCCCCCGGTCGCTGACCAGCACGCGCACCCCCAGGTCGCAGGCCAGCTCCAGCAGACCGGAGTGGGTGCCGTGGCCGTAGGGCAGCACAAGGGCGTCCAGCCCGCGCAGCCACGCATCCAGGGCGGCGTCGTCCAGGCGCCCGGTGCGCAGCAGCCGCGCCGTCGGCCGGTCGGCCAGCCGGGCGAACAGGGCGGCGACGGCCTCCTCCCGGCCGGCCCGGAAGCGGCCGTGGTGCAGGATCTCCAGGCGGGCACCCGATCCGTCGGCGGCCGGCGGCTGATCCAGGACCTCGGCCAGGCCCGCCACGGCTTCCAGGTCCAGGGAGGGCCGGGCGTCCTTCAGGAGTACGCCCAACCGGGCCGGGCCCGCCGGGGCCTGCGCAGGGTCCTCCCGGCGTGGTGGCGCGATCCTCGGGGCCGCGGCGGCGTCCGGACCCAGCAGGAGCGGCGGGTGCTCCACGACGACGGCGCGGCGCCCCCACCGCCGCTCGATCTCACCGGCGGCCGTGGGGGTGAGGGTGAGCACCTGGTCCGCGTGGCGCACCAGCGCATCCAGACAGGCGAGGAAGCCCTCCTGATGCTCGGCGGGCAGCTGCGGGTTGGACAGGTCGTGCACGGTGAGCACGAGCAGCCGGGAGCAGGCGCGCACCTCCCGGCAGAAGGCCTCGATGGTCCGGGGATCACAGGCCTCGAAGCCGAAGTGCACATGGACGATGTCGAAGCGCTCCGCGTGCCGGCGGATCCACCGCGGGTCCAGCACCGGCGAGGGGCGCCAGGCGGCGGTCTCATCGCGCGCCGCGCCCGGATCCGGGAGGACCTGCTCACGGCGCACGGGTCCAGGACCGCCTGGATGTAGGGGTGGTGGGAGGGCACGGAGAGCACGCGGGCGGGGATGCGCGCGCGATCGGGGGACACGAACCCACCTTCCTCGTGGTGACGGTCTGCATGGGCCGTCAGGGAAGCGGGCGGCCGCCAGCACCGGGTAGGCGCGACGATCAGGCCGCGGACCCGGAAAAGCCCGGTCTCACCTGGGGATACGGCGATGTTATCACGCAGCTCACGGCGCGGATCCCGGTAGCATGAGCCCATGTTCACCACCCCTGCGGACCGCCCCGCCGCCCCGCTTCCGCCCCCCGCCGCGGCCGATGCCGCGCGGGCCCGCCGGGAGCACTTCGGCGAGTTCTATGGGCTGCGCCCCCTGGCTCCCGCCGGGCGCCCGGTGGTGCTCGTACACGGGAACTGCCAGGCCGGTTCCGTGCGGCGGCTGCTGGAGACGGCCGGGGCCTGCGCCGTACGGGTTCCGCCGGTGCACGAGCTGGAGACCGAGGACCTCGGGCATCTGGCCCGCCTGGCCGGGCGGGCCGAGGCGCTGGTGACCCAGCCGGTGCGCGCGGATTACCGGGACCTGCCGGTGGGCACCGAGCAGGTGGCGGCCCTGCTGCCCGCCGGGGCGCCCGTCGTGGTCTTCCCCGTGCTGCGCTTCGCGGGGATCTTCCCGTTCCAGGTGACGGTCCGGCCCTCCTGCGCCGGGTCGGTGGACCCGCCGGTGGTCCCGTATCACGACCTGCGCCTGCTGCTGGCGGCCCGGGAGTCCCGGCGCTATGCCCGGAGGCTGCCCTTCCCGCGGGCCCTGCGGCTGGTCGAGGAGCTGACCGGGGCCGTGGACCCGGCGGCCGTGGGGCGGCTGACCGCGGACTCCCTGATGCGGATGCGCCGGCGGGAGCGGGCCCACGACGCCGTGGCGGCCTCCGCGGTGCTGGCCGCGATGCTGCCCGCGCAGCGCACCCACCACACGCTGAACCACCCGACCAACGCCTTCCTGACCGGCGTGGCCCCCCTGGTGATCCGGCGCCTGGCCGAGGCCGGGTTCGCCCTGGACCCCGCCCCGGAGGCCCCGGACGCGCAGATGCTCGGCGGGATCCGCGCCCCCGTGACCGCCGCCGCCCGGGCGGCCTTTCCGGGGGTGCCCGCGCAGCAGTGGTCCGGTCCCGGCTGGCAGGTGGACGGCGTCCGGGTCCCCGAGGAGGAGGTCGCCCGCGCGCAGCTGGCCTGGTACACCCGCCATCCGGGGTTCGTGGATGCCGGGCTCGCCCGCCACGCCGGGACCCTGAAGCTGCTGGGACTGACCGAGGCCCTGGATGGCGCCCGACGCCGCCGACCGGAGGCGCGCGGATGACCCGGCCCGAAGAGGCGTCGCCCGAGGCGATCGGCAGCGAGGCGACCCACACCCCGACGCCCGGGGATCCCGCTCTGCCGCTGCACGTGGTGCCGGGGCCGCCCGAGCACGGGGTCAGCGCCTGCGCCCTGGACCTGGCCGCGGCCCTGGGCGCCCCCGTGCTGCGGGTGCCCGACCCCGCGGCCCTGGATGCGGCCCTGCCGCGTCTGGCCGGGCGCCGGGTCCACCTGCACGTCACGGAGGCGCTGTTCGGTCCCAGCCCCGAGGAGGCCGCCGAGCGGGTGGCTCGAGTGGCCGCCGCGTGCGCGGGGCTGTCCGCGACCCTGCACGACATCCCCCAACCCAGCGATGGCCCGCGGAACCTGCCGCGGCGGCGGAGGGCCTACGCCCGGATCGCCGCGGCGGCCGGGGCCGGAGTCGTGGTCAGCTCCCGGCACGAGCTGGCCCTGCTCGCCGAACACGGGACGGTCCCGGCGGCCCCCGGCCCCGGGGCCCGCCCACCGCGGATCGCCGTGGTGCCGCTGCCCCTGCCGGATCCGCCCGCCGCGCGGACCGCCCCTGGGACCTCCACGGGTATCCAACGGAGACCCGACCAGGGGGCGGCGTCCCGCCCGACCGCGGAGTCTTCCAGCACCGGAGGGGATGCGGCGGACCCGCTGGACCGCTGGCTGCCGGCCGGGCACGGCCCGGTCCTGGGGATCTTCGGCTTCGTGTACCCGGGCAAGGGCCACGAGGAGGCGATCGATGCCGCGGCCGCGCTCGTCGGATCCCCGGCGGTGCCGGCCGGACCGCCGGTGGTGCTGGCCGTGGGGCGGACGGCCGCCGGACATGAGGAGATGGCCGAGACGCTGCGGGAGCGAGCCGAGCGGCGGGGGGGTCATCTTCCGGATCACCGGATACGTCCCGGAGCCGCAGCTGCCCGCGGTGCTGGGGGCGGTGGATGCCCCCCTGTGCCTGCACCGGCACCTGTCCGCCTCCGGTTCGGTGAACTCGTGGATCGGCCTCGGGCGCCGCCCTGTGTGCGCGGACTCCCGGTACATCCGGGAGATGGCCCAGCTGCGCCCGGGCACGGTGCTGCCCCTCGCGCCGGGCGAGCTGCTCACCCGCCTGCGCGAGGTCCTCGCGGATCCCGGTCTCACCCGCATCGAGGATCCCGGGTCCCTGCCCCACGGCCGGGTGGAGGCCGCCCGGGACTACGCCGCCTTCTTCGCCCCGGATCAGCCCGAGCTGAGCGTGGTGATCCCCTATTACGACGACGGCGCCCCCGATCCGACCCCCGGGGCCACCGGGACCCTGGCGGCCCGTCGACTCGAGCTGCTGCTGGCCGCCCTGGCCCGGCAGGAGGGCCTCGGAACCGCGGAGACGATCGTCGTGGACGACGGCTCCCCGGCGGCCCCGACGCTGCCCGAGGCCGTGGTGGGTCTGCGCCAGGAGGATCGGGGGTTCCGGGCGGGGGCGGCGCGCAACCTCGGGGCCCGGCGCGCTCGCGGCCGGGTCCTGGCGTTCCTGGACGGGGACACCGTCCCCGATCCGGGGTACCTCGCGGCGCTGTGCGCCCCGCTGCTGGCAGGCACCGCGCAGGTGAGCACGGGACGCCGGGATCACGCGCACCTGACCGGTCCCCACGCCGGTCGGCCGCTGGAATCCCCGACCTGGCTGAAGCAGATCCACCACCGCACCCGGAATCTCGCCGGCGGGGACGCCCGCACCCACCAGGCGGTGATCTCCGCGGTGCTGGGGGTGAGCCGGTGGACCTTCCTGGCCGTGGGCGGATTCGACGAGTCCCTGACCGGCTACGGCGGGGAGGATTGGGAGCTGGCCCACCGGCTGTGGGAGGCCGGGGCGGCCTTCCGCCACGTCCCGGAAGCGCGGGCGGTGCACGACGGACCGGACTGGGCCGCCCGCGGCGGCCGGGAGGACCCGGAGCAGAAAGCGGTGAAGAACCGGGAGACCCGGGCCCTGGCGGTGCGCATCCCCGCGCCCTGGACCCGCCCGGCCGGCGTCGTCTTCCCCGTCCCGCAGCTGATCGCGGACCTCACCGGCCCGGCGCTGGATGACGAGGGGGACCCCAGTGACCGGGTGAGCGCGTGGATCGCGGATCTGCTGGCCGCCGTGCCCGACGCCGCGGTGCACCTGCCGCCCGACATCGGCGTTCCGGAGGTCCTGGCCGCGGACCCCCGGGTGCGCGCCGCGCCGATCCCGCGGCCCGTGCAGGGCGAGCCCGCCCCGCGCTTCCGGCTCGCGGTGCGCGCCCTGTTCGACCCGGCCGGGCTGGCCGGGACGCTGCGGGAGCTGGATGCCGCCGCGGAGGACGGGCCCCGGGGCGGTGCCGAGCGGCGGGCTCGGCTGCTGCTGCCCGGGACCGCCCAGGAGACGGGCGACGCCGTGGTGGCCGACGCCGTGGCGGCCGAGCTGGTCAGCGCCCGGGCCGCGGCCCTGGAGCGGGCGGGCCACCCGGTGGGGACCGGGATGGCGGCGGCGGTCGGGCCCTACCCGCTCAGTCCCGATCTGGAGCGGCGCTGGGCCGGGTGGTGACCCGCCCGATCGAGGCGTAGGCGAAGCCCGCGGCCGCCACCTGCTCCGGGTCCCACAGGTTCCGCCCGTCCACGATCACCCGCCCGGCCATCCGGGAGGTCAGCAGCTGCGCGTCGAAGGCGCGGAACTGCTCCCACTCGGTGCACACCACCAGCGCGTCCGCGCCCTCCAGGGCATCCTCCCGGGTGAGCGCCGGCTGGTAGGCCTCCGGCAGCTCGCGCACCCCCAGCCGCGCGGCCAGGGCCGCGGCGAAGGTGTCCCCGGCCGCCGGATCGTAGGCGCGCACCCGACACCCGGCGGCCAGCAGCCGCTCCACGAGCGCCAGCGAGGGGGCCTCGCGCACGTCGTCGGTGCGGGGTTTGAAGCTCAGCCCCCACACCGCGACCCGCGCCCCCTCCGGGTCCGGCAGCAGCTCGGCGAGCTTCTGCCCCAGCCGCTCCTTCTGCCGCTCGTTCACGCGCATCCCGGCCTCCAGCAGCCCCGGATCCACCCCGACGGCGCGCGCGGTGTGGGCCAGGGCGGCGACGTCCTTGGGGAAGCAGGACCCGCCGTAGCCGGCCCCCGCGTACAGGAACGGGTAGCCGATCCGGGGATCGGAGCCCACGCCCAGGCGCACCCGCTCGATATCGGCGCCGGTGGCCTCGGCGATCCCGGCCATCTCGTTCATGAAGCTGATCTTGGTGGCCAGCAGCGCGTTGGCGGCGTACTTGGTCAGCTCCGCCGACGCCGGGTCCATGACGATGATCTTGTCCCGCTGCCGGTTGAACGGCGCGTACAGGGTCCGCATCGTCTCCTCGTCACGGGCATCCTCCACCCCGATCACGATCCGCTCCCCGTGGGTGAAGTCCGCGACGGCAGCACCCTCCTTGAGGAACTCCGGGTTCGAGCACACCCCGATCCTCGGGGCCGCCCCCTCGGCGAAGCGCGCCTCCAGCTCCTCGCGGATCAGCTCCCGCACCGCCGCGGCGGTGCCCACCGGCACCGTGGACTTGTCAGCGACCAGCAGGTCCCCGTCCGCGCACCGGCCGATGGTGCGGGCCACCGCGTGCACCGCGGTGAGATCCGCCGCCCCGTCCGCACCCTGCGGGGTGCCCACCGCGATCAGCGCGACCTGCGCCTGATCCAGGGCCTCGGCCGCCTCGGTCGTGAAGGCCAGCCGCCCGGAGGTCAGCCCCGAGGACAGCAGCGGGGCCAGGCCCAGCTCCCAGATCGGGCAGTCCCCGCCGCGCAGGCGCTCCACCCGCTCGACGTCGACGTCCACGCACACCACGCGGTGCCCGCCCTCGGCCAGGCAGGCCCCCGTCACCAGTCCCACTTACCCGGACCCGAACACCGCGATGCGCATCCGCGCTCCTCTCCTCAAGGCCCGCCGCGCGCGGACTCCTGGGACCGATCATCGCAGGTCAGCGGCCGCTTCCGGGGGCTCGGCCCGGGGCGGTCCCCGGTGTTCCCCCGCCCGATGCCGCGGCGTCGGCTGCGCGTCACCGGCCGGCCACCGGCCTCCTCCCGGATCCCCCGGGGCGTCCGGACCGTCCGGACCGTTCCGTGGCCGGACTACGGTGAGATCATGAGCATCACCTCGCGGCGGGGCTGGCGCCTGCTCGGCCCGGCCTTCGTGGCCGCCATCGCCTACGTGGACCCGGGCAACGTCGCGGCCAACCTCACCGCGGGGGCCCGGTTCGGCTACCTGCTCGTGTGGGTGCTGGTGCTGGCCAACCTCATGGCCGTGCTCGTGCAGCACCTGTCCGCCCGGCTCGGGGTGGTCACCGGCGCCTCCCTGACGGAGCTGCTCGGGCGTCGGCTGCGCCCGGTCCCCCGGCGCCTGTTCTGGGCCCAGGCCGAGCTGATCGCGGCCGCCACGGACCTCGCGGAGGTCATCGGCGGGGCCATCGCGCTGCACCTGCTGTTCGGGCTGCCGCTGGTCTGGGGCGGGCTGATCGTCGGGATCGTGTCCATGCTGCTGCTGGGCATCCAGTCCCGCCACGGGCAGCGGCCCTTCCAACACGTGATCATGGGGCTGCTGCTGATCATCACCATCGGATTCACCGCGGGCCTGTTCGCCGCCCCGCCGGACTGGTCGGCCACCGCCGCGGGGCTGATCCCCCGCTTCGAGGGCGCGGACTCCGTGCTGCTCGGCGCCAGCATGCTGGGTGCGACGGTCATGCCCCATGCGATCTACCTGCACTCGCGGCTGTCCGTGGACCACGCCGGGGCCGACGCCGACGCGGCGGAGCCGGGATCTGAGCAGGCCGAGGCGCGGCGTCGAGCCCTGCTGCGGGCCTCCCGCTGGGATGTGGTCTTCGCCCTGGTGATCGCCGGGTCCGTGAACATCGCGATGCTGCTGCTGGCCGCCGGGAATCTGCAGGGGGTCCCCGGCACGGACAGCATCGAGGGCGCGCACGCGGCGGTCACCGCGGCCCTGGGTCCCGGGATCGGCGTCGTCTTCGCGGTGGGGCTGCTGGTCTCCGGACTGGCCTCCACCGCGGTCGGCTGCTACGCCGGGGCGGACATCATGGCCGGGCTGCTGCAGCTGCGCATCCCCCTGCTGGCGCGCCGGGTGATCACCCTGGTCCCGGCGCTGGCGATCCTCGCCGCCGGCTGGGACCCCACCCGTGCCCTGGTGCTCAGCCAGGTGGCGCTGTCCCTGGGAATCCCCTTCGCCCTGATCCCGCTGGTGCGCTGCACCGCGGACCGGACCCTGATGGGCGAGCACGCGAATCCGCGGTGGATGACGATTCTGGCGTGGGCCGCGACGACGGCGATCATCGCGCTGAACGCGGCACTCGTGTGGCTGACCGCCGTCGGGCTGGCCTGAGCCCGACGCCGCGGCACGGCGGGTCGGCGCCCGGCGGGTCGGGTTCGCGCGGATGTGCGAGCATGTGCCCATGGCAGATTCGACCGCACCCCCCGAGGATCGCACCGCCGCCGCCCCCGCCGCCGGAGAGCAGGGCCAGCGCCCCATCCAGCTGCGCATCGGACCCGACGAGCTGGTGATCCGGGGACTGTACGAGACCCTCTCGATCGTCAACGACGTGCTGATCGGGCTGATCTTCCTGATCGGCTCCTTCCTGTTCTTCAGCGACGCGACGATGGTCGCGGGCACGTGGCTGTTCGTGGCCGGCTCCGTGCTCATGCTCGTGCGCCCGTGCATCCGCCTGACCCGCCGCATCCACCTGCAGCGGATCAACCCGGCCCTGTCTCCGGAGACCGCCCGGGACTTCTGAGTCCCCGGGCACCCGTCCGCCGTCGTCAGGCCTCCGTCCCGAGCCGTCCATCCGGGCCGTCCGCCCAGGCCGAAATCCCTGGTCACGCCCTGGACGAGGTGCGCGTCACGCGGTTGACTGGGGACCATGAGCACTTTCGCAGTCACCAATCCCAACACCGGCGAGGTCGAGGAGACCTTCGATTCGCTCACCGAGGAGCAGCTGAAGGACGTGGTCGACCGCGCCGACGCCGCCTACCAGGACTGGTCCCAGCGGTCCTACGCCGAGCGCGGGGAGATCCTGAACCGCTTCGCGGACCTGTTCGAGGCCCGCCAGGAGGAGCTGGCGGAGATCGTCGGGCACGAGATGGGCAAGCCGAAGCCGCAGACCATCGCGGAGGTGAAGAAGGTCGCCGCGACCGCCCGCTGGTACGCCGAGCACGCGGAGGAGTTCCTGGCCCCCACCGAGCTGCACCCCTCCGACGGGGTGAGCACCGTCGTCAAGCACGACCCGCTGGGCGTGCTGCTGAGCATCATGCCGTGGAACTTCCCGTACAACCAGCTGGCCCGCTTCGCCCTGCCCAACCTGATGGTCGGCAACGCGATCATCATGAAGCAGGCGGCGATCTGCCCGAAGTCCTCCCAGGCCCTGGCGGATCTGCTGGTGGAGGCCGGGCTGCCGGAGGGGGTGTACACCAACGTGTACATGGACTCCTCCGACGCCGAGGTGGTCCTGGGCGATCCGCGCGTGAAGGGCTTCTCCCTGACCGGCTCGGAGAAGGCCGGGGCCGCGGTCGCCGGGATCGCGGCCAAGCACCTGAAGCGCTCCGTGCTGGAGCTGGGCGGCAACGACCCGCTGATCGTGCTGGACACCGACGACGTCGCGGCCCTGGCGAAGAAGGCCGTGTCCCTGCGCCTGGCCAACGCCGGGCAGGTGTGTACCTCCCCCAAGCGCTTCATCGTGCTGAAGGACATCTACGACGAGTTCGTCGCCGCGGCCAAGAAGGCCGTGGAGGCCACCGTCGTCGGTGACTACGACGCCGAGGACACGGACATGGGCCCGCTGTCCTCCGAATCCGCCCGGGATGAGCTCGTGGAGTCCGTGCAGCAGGCCGTGAAGGACGGCGCGACCCTGCACTGCGGGGGCGAGAAGCTGGACCGGCCGGGCTGGTTCATGTCCCCCGCCCTGATCACCGACGCCCCGCTGGATTCGGACATGGGCTGCCGGGAGATGTTCGGGCCGATCGTCAACATCTTCAAGGCCGAGGACGAGGAGGACGCGATCCGCATCGCCAACGACACCCCGTACGGCCTGATGGGCTCGGTGTGGTCCACGGATGTGGAGCGGGCCCGCCGCGTGGGCGAGCGGGTGCAGGTGGGCATGCTGCAGATCAACGCGCACATGGAGTCCGGTCCGGAGTTCCCCTTCGGCGGGATCAACCTCTCCGGCTACGGCCGCGAGGGCGCCCAGTGGGCCCTGCGCGAGTTCACCAACGAGAAGACCTTCCGGGTGCACGAGCAGGAGCTGTAGCCCCGCCCCGGACCAGCCACGAACGAGCCGGCGCCCCCGTCCCTCGGATCTGCGGATCCGGAAGGGCGGGGGCGCCGGCTCGCGGCACGGGGGCGCTCAGCGGCGCCGGGGTGGAGTCAGCCGGCGGCCCGATGGCGCGGCGCGGCAGTCGCGGCACCGGCCTGAGACGCGACGCTGCTCGCGGATTCGGCACCGCGGGCCCCGCCCTCGTGGGCTTCCTCCCACTGCTCCTCGGACACATCGCTGGTCCTGCCGTGGTGGTGCACCAGGTAGCCCACCACGGTCAGGGCGACACCCAGCAGGGCCCAGAAGATCAGGGTCCACCACTGCTCGGCGGTGTCGGCGTCGGGGAAGAAGGACTCGCTGCGCAGCAGGTGCTGAGCCGCACCCGGCACCAGGTGCTGGCCGATCCAGCCCCAGGGGTGCGGGTAGAACTGCCAGGGCACCTGAGCACCGGACAGCGGGTTGCCCAGGAACATCGTGATCACCGCGCCCAGACCGATCCCTGCGTTGCCGATCAGCGCGGTGCAGCCCAGGATGAAGCTGGAGGTGCCCAGCACGGACAGGATGAAGACCATCCAGTCCACCAGGAAGCCTCCCTGCACGAAGCCGAACCAGGTGTGCAGGATCAGGGTCAGGCTCAGCCCCGCGACGACGGCGTAGGCCCCCGCGGCGAACAGGCGCCGCCAGAGTCCGTGCACCATGGTGTTCACCAGCACGCCACCGATGATCCCGCCGAGCACGAGGGGGAAGGAGGCGGCGGTGAAGCCGGCGCCGTTGGGATCCTCGTCGGAGAGGCCGACGACGTCGGTCACGGTCACCTTGGTGCTCGCGGCGGCCTTCTGCAGGCCCACCGCCTGCTGGATCTGCTGCGGGGAGGCCTGGGCGCCGGAGGCCTGCAGCTGCTGCTGGGCCGCGTCGGCCCGCTGCTGGAGACCGGCCCGGATCTGGGACTGCAGCTGCTCCCCCAGGGCGGTCATCAGCTGCGCGGGAACGGTTCCGGCGGCGGTGGCCTTGAGGATCTCGGGCGGCTGCTGGGCGTCATCGGAGAAGACGATGGCCCCGACGGTCTCCTGCCGGCGGATCTGCTGCTCGGCGTCGTCCCGGCTCGAGACCTCGTGGAAATCGAAGACCCCGGGGCGGGCCTGCTCCAGGGTGTCCTCCAGCTGCTGGACCCGCTCCTGCGGCCCGGCCACGGAGATGGGCAGGTCCTTGGCCTCCTGGGTCTTGGTGGGCCAGGTGAAGGCCAGGACGATGATCGTCACGACGACAGCGCAGATCAGCGCGACCATCCCGGCCCGCGGCCAGGAGCTGGGGGCGTGGATCCGGCGGGAGGCGGCGGGTGCCGCGGCGGCCTGCTCGGGTGCGGACATGGATGCTCCTCGTAAAGAATGCCTGTTCTGTTTGGGAACACCATAACAGAACGGGTATTCTCTGTGTATGCCGCGCCTGACCGATGAGACCAGAGACGCCCGCCGCCGACAGATCCTCGACGACGCCGCCGCCTGCTTCCGCCGCCGCGGTTTCACCGGAACCTCGATGGCCGAGATCATCCGCGAATCCGGACTCTCGGCCGGATCCATCTACTCCCACTTCTCCTCCAAGGACGAGATCCTGCAGGCCACCGCCGAGCGCACCCTTCAGCGGGCCGAGCGGATCCTGGCCGAGGCCGCGAGCGCGGAGCAGGCCGTGACCCCCCGGGGCATCGCCCGCACCGTGCCGCGCGACGTCGTGGACCGAGACCTGATGCGCATGTTCCTGCAGCTGTGGTCCGAGGCCGTCCTGGACCCCCGGATCGCGCAGCTGGCCCGGGGCAACCTGCGGCGGGTCCGGGACCTGATGGCCGGGGCCCTGCTGCCCTGGGCCCGCCGTCAGGGCGACGCCGGGCCCGCGGAGGAGCTGGCCCGGCGCCGCGCGGACGGGCTGCTGGCTCTCATGCACGGCTACTTCGTGCGGATCTCGGTGGATCCGGGACTGGACACCCCGGAGTTCCTGGAGGGGATCGTCGAGCTGCTGCCCGAGGACTGAGCGGGGCTCAGGCCACCGGCACCGCCTCCTCCGGACGCGCCGCGGCCTCCCGACGCACCGCCGCGGCCGCGGCCACCAGGTGGCGCAGCGCGGCCTCGGTCTCCGGGTATCCCCGGGTCTTCAGCCCGCAGTCCGGGTTGGCCCACAGCCGATCCGCCGGCACCACCCGCGCCGCGGCCTGGAGCAGGTCCCGGATCTCCTCCTCGGCGGGCACCCGCGGGGAGTGGATGTCCCACACCCCCGGCCCGATGCCGCGGTCGAAACCGGACTCGGCCAGCGGGGCCAGCAGCTCCATCCGGGAGCGGGCCGCCTCCACGCTGGTGACGTCGGCGTCCAGCGCGTCGATCGCCGCGAGCACCTCCCCGAACTCCGAGTAGCACAGGTGCGTGTGGATCTGGGTCTCGGCGCGCACCCCGGAGGTGGCCAGGCGGAAGGCCTGCACCGCCCACTCCAGGTACGCGGCGTGGTCCTCCCGACGCAGCGGCAGCAGCTCGCGCAGGGCCGGCTCGTCCACCTGCACGATGCCGATGCCGGCGTCCTCCAGATCCCTCACCTCATCGCGCAGGGCCAGGGCCACCTGGTCCGCGGTGACGGCCAGCGGCTGGTCCTCCCGGACGAAGGACCACGCGAGGATCGTGACCGGGCCGGTGAGCATCCCCTTGACCGGGCGCTCGGTCAGCGACTGCGCCCAGGTGATCCACGGGACGGTGAAGGCCTCCCCGCGCACCCCCTCCCCCTTCCGGGAGACGTCGCCCCACAGGATCGAGGGGCGGGTGCAGCGAGAGCCGTAGGACTGCACCCAGCCGTGCTCGGTCGCGGAGAAGCCCTCGAAGTGCTCGGCGAAGTACTGGACCATGTCGTTGCGCTCGGCCTCACCGTGCACCAGCACATCCAGCCCCAGCTCCTCCTGCAGCCGGATCACCCGGGCGATCTCCTCCCGCAGCCGATCCCGGTAGCCCTCCTCGGACAGCCGCCCGGCCCGGTGCTCGGCGCGGGCCCGCCGGATCTCGGGGGTCTGCGGGAAGGAGCCGATGGTCGTGGTCGGCACCGGGCCCAGCCCCGCGGCCGCGCCGCGTTCGCGCTGGATGTCGCGACGCACCTGTCCCGGCTCCCGCCGGCGGTCCTGCGGGCCCACGGCCGCGGCGCGCGAGCGCACGGCCGCATCGAGCCCGGGGTCCCCGGCGTCGGGCGTGCTGCGGCCCGGCTCGGTCGGGCTCGCCTCGGCCGCCGCGAGCTCCTCGGCGATCGCCTCCCGTCCCTCGGCCAGGCCGCGGGCGAGGATCAGCACCTCCTGGACCTTCTGGTCCGCGAAGGCCAGGCGGTTCCGGGCGTGGCCGGGCAGGGCGGTCTCGGCCTCGAGGTCGTGGGGCACGTGCAGCAGGGAGGTGGAGGTGCCCACCCGCACCCGGGCGCCGGCCTCGGTCAGCTCCTCGAGCAGGTCCAGGGCACCCGGCAGGTCCGTGCGCCACACGTTGCGCCCGTCCACGACGCCGGCCACCAGCGCCGGGGCCTGCGGGGCGAGGAAGGGCTCGAGCTGCTCGGCGGTGAGCCGGCGCAGTCCGCGCCGCCCGGAGGCCAGGTCCGCGTGCACGGCCTCCACCCCGGTGCGGGCCAGCACCGGCAGCAGCTCACGGGCGTCCCCGTAGGCGGTGGTGACCAGCAGGGCGGGGTCCTCCGCCGCCCGGGCCTCGGAGAGCACGCGGTAGGCCCGCTCCACCAGCTCCGGCAGATCCTCCCGGTCCTGGTCGGCCGCCAGGGCGGGCTCCTCCAGCTGCACCCAGCGCACCCCGGTGCACCCCAGGGCCGCGATCAGCTCGGAGTACACCGGCAGCAGATCCTCCAGCCGGTCCAGGGGGTCGTAGCCGGCCGGGGCGGAGTCCTCGGGCTTGGCCAGCAGCAGGAAGGTCACGGGTCCGACGACGGCCGGGCGCAGGGCCGCGGCGTCGGCCGGGGAGTAGGTGCCGGCGTAGACCTGGCCCTTGAGCTCCTCGGGGTTCGCCGCGAAGGGGGTCTCCGGCCCGATCTCGGGGACCAGGTAGTGGTAGTTGGTGTCGAACCACTTGGTCATCTCCAGGGGCCCGCGGGCGGCGTCGCCGCGGGCCAGGACGAAGGAGGCCTCCCGGTCCAGGCGCCCGTGCTCGTCGGCGAGGTCGTGGAAGCGGGCGGGCACGGCCCCGGTGGCGACGATCGCGTCGAGCACCTGGTCGTAGAGGGCGAAGGACGCGGGGATCGCGGAGCAGCCGGTCAGTCCCAGCTCGCGCAGCCGGGCGACGGTGCGCACCCGCAGGGCGGTGACCTCGCTGGCCAGGTCCGCGGCGTCGGCGTTCCCGGACCAGCGCCGCTCCAGGGCGCGCTTGAGCTCCCGGCGGGGCCCGATGCGCGGGTATCCCAGGACGGTCGCGGCGGGGAAGGGGCAGGCGGCGGCCCCGTGGGTGGACAGGGCGGCGCGCTCTTCAGTGTGCTCGGCGGTGCGGTCGGTGGTGCTCACGGTGGTCTCCTCGGCATCGGATCGGGTGTCTCGGGTGTGGGGGTGATCGGGGTGGCGGGAACGGTCCGGCGGTCCCGGATGGCGCTGCTTCTCGGTCGCAGGCGCCGGGAGGATCTCCTCGTCCAGGGGCTGGGAGCCGGAGGGCAGGTGCCCCCGGGCGGTCTCCACCGGACTGCGTCGGCCCAGGGGCGGGCGGGGTGTCGGGGAGGGGCGAGGCAGGTCCAGGACCTCCAGCAGCTCCAGGGCCGCGGGATGCTCGTTGAAGGTGTACAGGTGCAGTCCCGGCGCCCCGGCGTCCAGGGCGGCCAGGGCCTGCTCCCGGGCCCGGGCCACCCCCACCCGACGCCGCTGCGTCTCGCTCTCGGCGGTCTCCAGCCGGTGGGCGAAGCGCTCGTCCACCGCCAGCCCGGCCAGGGCGCAGACCCTCTCGTAGCGGCGCAGGCTGGTCACCGGGAGGATCCCAGCCACCAGCGGCAGCCCCACCCCGGCCTGCTCGGCCCGGGCCCGCAGCCGGACGTGGTCCTGCGGGTCCTGGCAGACCTGGGTGATCGCGAAGTCCGCCCCGGCCCGCTCCTTGGCCAGCAGCACCTCGATGTCGTGCAGGGCGCTCGGGGATTCGGGGTGGCGCACGGGATAGGCCGCGACCCCCACCGCCAGGCGCCCAGCGCCCAGGTGGGCGCGGTGCTCCCGCTCCACCTCCCGGACCAGCTCCACGAGGTGGCGGGCGAACGGCAGCTCCTCCGGCCCGGGGACGTATCCGGGCGGGCGGTCCCCGCGCAGCGCGAGGATCCCGCGCACCCCGAGGTCCAGGATCCGGGCCGTCAGCTCCCGCAGCTGCCCGCGGGTGCTGCCCGTGGCGATCACGTGGGCCAGCGGCCGGTACAGGGTGTGGTGCACCAGGTGCTCCAGCAGGTCCAGGCAGCCGGCGCGTCGATCGGCCTGCACCCCGGTGGTCACGGAGACCCAGTCGGGGGCGGTCGGGGCGAGGGCGTCGAGGGTGCGCAGCAGGGCGTCCTGGGCGGCGGGTCCGCGCGGTGGGAACAGCTCGTAGGACAGCGAGGGCGGCGGGGTCGGGGGTGCGGCGGGCACGTCGGGCCTCCTTCTGCAGGATCGGCCGACGGATCGCGGCAGCCGCGGCGGCTGTCGCACGGTATCCATCGGTCCTGGCGGGAGCACCGTTCCCGAACCGTCGCACGAGGGCGGTGGGGGTGGTTGCTGCGGCGTCGTCGAGCCAGGTCTCTCGGCCGCTCTGGATAGGTACCCCTCCAGTGAACCGGCGCAGCCGCGGCCAGCCAAGAACGGACGCGGATGTGACCGTGCGACGCGCCGATGACGCCCGGCGTCCCCGGATGACGCCCCCGTCGTCATGCTCACGGCGAAAACCCCTGGAACCGTCCCCCACCCGGGGCGTTGACTAGGGGTTATGACCGAATTCGCAGTGACCAACGCATCCACCGGCGAGGTCGAGCAGACCTTCGACTCCCTGCCCGCCCAGCAGATCCCCGAGATCATCGAGCGGGCGCACCGCGCCGTCGGCCCCTGGCGGGACACCCCGATCGCCCAGCGCGCCCAGGCCCTGGCGAAGGTCGGAGACCTCTTCGAGCAGCGCGCCGAGGAGCTGGCCGGGATCATCGGCCGGGAGATGGGCAAGCTCAAGAGCGAGGGCCTGCAGGAGGTCCAGCTGGTCGCCTCCATCTTCCGCTGGTACGCCGAGCACGGCCCCGACGTCCTGGAGCCCACCGAGCTGCAGCCGCAGGGCGCGCAGAAGACCATCGTGGAGCACGAGCCGCTGGGCGTGCTGCTGGGGATCATGCCGTGGAACTTCCCCTACTACCAGCTGGCCCGCTTCGCCGCCCCGAATCTGCTGATCGGCAACACGATCCTGATGAAGCAGGCGGCCATCTGCCCGCTGTCCGCGGGCACCTTCGCCGAGATCCTGCACGAGGCCGGGATCCCGGAGGACGCCTACATCAACCTCTACCTGGACACCGAGGACGTCCCCGCCGTGCTGGAGGACTTCCGGGTGCGCGGGGTCTCCTTGACCGGCTCCGAGCGGGCCGGGGCCTCCGTCGCGCAAAACGCGGGGAAGAACCTCAAGAAGTCCGTGCTGGAGCTGGGCGGCAACGACCCGTTCGTCGTCCTGGACACCTCGGACCTGGACGCGCTGGTGCGCACCGCCGTCGGGCTGCGCACCTCCGTGCAGGGGCAGGTGTGCACCTCCCCCAAGCGGATCATCGTGGTCGATGAGCTCTACGAGGAGTTCGTCGCCAAGGCCCAGGAGGCCGTGGAGGCGATCCGCGTGGGCGCCTGGGACGATCCCGACGCCGACATGGGGCCTCTGTCCTCCGAAACCGCCCGGGACGAGGTGGTCCAGCGCATCCACGACGCCGTGCGGAACGGGGCGACCCTGCGCACCGGCGGCGAGAAGCTGGAGCGTCCCGGCTGGTTCATGTCCCCCGCCCTGCTCACCGACGTGGACCCGGATTCCGACCTGGGCTGCAACGAGCTGTTCGGCCCCGCCGTGATCGTCTACCGCGCCGAGGACGAGGAGGACGCGCTGCGCCTGGCCAACCACACCGACTACGGGTTGCAGGCCTCGGTGTGGACCGAGGACCTGGAGCGCGGCGAGCGCTTCGCCCGGCGGATGCAGGCCGGGATGGTGCACGTCAACGAGCACCTGGTGACCCAGGCGGGCCTGCCCTTCGGCGGCATCGGCCGCTCCGGCTACGGCCGGGAGCTGGCCGAGTGGGGCCTGAAGGAGTTCACCAACGAGAAGCTGGTGCGGGTCAGCGCCCAGTCCTTCTGAGGCCGCACCCCGCACCCGGTCGCGCCCGCCGCGGCCCCTCGCGCGCCGACGCCGCCCACGGCGTCGGCGCGCACCCCGGCCCGGTGACCCCGGGCCCTCAACATAAGGAGCAGAGCGTGACCGATGAGCAGCGCACCCCCGTGGCCTCCCAGCTGGAGTTCGCGAACCCGGTGACCGCCTACCCGCAGCTGAACCCGGATCCCCAGCACCAGCCCAATCCCGGGCTGGATGCCCGCCTGGAGCCGAAGCCGGATCGCGGCGAGCGCACCTACCGGGGTCTGGGGCGCCTGCCCGGGCGTCGGGCCCTGATCACCGGGGGCGATTCCGGGATCGGCGCGGCCGTGGCGATCGCCTTCGCCCGCGAGGGCGCCGACGTCGCGATCGCCTACCTGCCGGATGAGGAGGAGGACGCCCAGGCGGTCGCCGAGCTGATCCGGGCGGAGGGCCGCACCGCGGCGCTGCTGCCGGGGGATCTGCTGGAGGCCTCGTACCGGGACGGGCTGGTGGAGGCCGCCGTTCAGGAGCTGGGCGGGCTGGACATCCTGGTCAACAACGCGGGCATGCAGTTCTGGTCCGAGAGCATCCAGGAGCTCACCGATGACCAGGTGGATCGCAGCTTCGCCCTCAACGTGCAGGCGATGTTCACCCTGTCCCGGGCGGCGCTGCGGGTGATGCCGGCCGGTTCGACCATCATCAACACCACCTCGGTGCAGGCCTACAAGCCCTCGGATGTGCTCCCGGACTACGCCGCGACGAAGGCCGCGATCAAGGCCTTCACCAAGTCCCTGGCCCAGCAGGCGGCCCCGCAGGGGATCCGCGTGAACGCGGTGGCTCCGGGGCCCTTCTGGACGCCGCTGCAGGTCACCGACGGGCAGCCCGATGCGAAGCTGGACGGCTTCGGCCAGCAGTCCTGGCTGGGGCGGGCCGGTCACCCCGTGGAGATCGCCCCGGCGTACGTGTACCTGGCTTCTGCGGAGTCCAGCTACGTGGTCGGCTCAGTGCTGGACGTCAACGGCGGCGCTCCGACCCCGTGACCTCCTCTCGACGGCGCGTCCCCGGCGGGGGCGCGCCGTCGCGGTTTTTCTGGTGAACTGGTGGTATGCACCACCACCGGTCCCAGACCGCCCCGACCGAATGAGGATGAGATGACCCAGCCCCCTTCTTCCCCCGAGGACCCGAGCCGCGACCGTCCCCAACCGCGCTACGGCCAGTACGCCCCGCAGGACGGCGCCGACGCCGCGGGCGGGCCCGCCGCGGGGGCACCCGCCCCGGGCCACGCCGGGTACCAGCAGGCCCCCGGCTACGGCCAGGGCGCGCCGACGCATGGTCAGGGTGCACCGGTCTATGGGCAGGGTGCCCAGCCGGGCGGGGCCCCCGGCGGCGTCCCCCGCTACGGCGATGCGACCGGTTCCGGAGGGTATGTGCCCCAGCCCGGTGATGTCCGGCAGGCGGGCCCCGCCCCGCAGCGGCTGCGCACCGGGGTGCTCATCGGCTGGATCGGCTGCGGACTGGCCCTGCTGGGCAGCCTGGTCAGCATGATCGACGAGAACCTCATCTCCGGCGGCGCCCTCGAGGTGGCCGGCGGCGTCATCGGCGCGGTCCTGGGCCTGGGGGTCTACGTGATGGGGGCGGCCTTCCTGTGGCTGTGCCTGCGCGGGGCCAACTGGGCGCGGGTGAGTTCGCTGGTCTTCGCGATCATCGCCGGGCTGCAGGCCCTGGCCTCGCTCTTCGCGCTCATCGCCCTGCCCGTCATCGGAACGGTCCTGGCCGCCGAGAACCCGGAGATCGACACCCTGATGCAGGAGGCCACCGGCCCGGCCTTCTGGATCAGCTCGGTGATGACGCTGATCGCCGAGGTCGCCTACCTGGTGGGGGTGCTCATGCTGTGGACCAAGCCGGTCTCCCGGTGGTTCCAGACCGTGCAGGTCCTGCGCCGCGGCTACTGACTCACCGCGGGACTTTCCCGCGGTGATCTGGTGGAATGGGTGATGCACACCAACTTCACTCGAGACGCACGACGCACACCCCGAGACCCCTTCGAAGGAGCACATCGATCATGTCGCAGCAGCCCGAGCAGAACCCCGCCGACGGCGGCACCCCGCAGTACGGCCAGGGCCAGCCCCAGCAGGGCTACCCGCAGCACCAGACCGGCCAGGGCGCCCCGCAGTACGGAGCCCCCGCCTACGCCGGTCAGCCTCAGGCCGCCGGCTCCGTGGACCAGCTGCTCCAGCAGAAGCCCCAGCAGGTGCGCACCGGCCTCCTGATCCTGTGGATCTCGCTGGCGCTCACCGTGGTCCTCGGCATCATCGCCGCCCTGACCCTGGACTTCGAAGCCACCTACACCCAGCAGGCCCAGGTCAACGGCCAGACCGTCGATGCCACCACCGTCTCCACGATGGCAAGCGCGGCCCGGATCACGGCGCTCGTGGCCTACATCCTCATGGGTGCGGTGGGAGCCCTGTTCGTGTGGTTCGCCGGCAAGGGACGCAACTGGGCGCGCATCGTCCTGCTCGTCTTCGCGGCCCTCTCCGCCCTGGGCGTCCTCGCGAGCCTGGCGACGGGCGGCCTCCTCGGCAGCATCGGGACGATCGTCTTCATCATCGGGGTGATCCTCCTGTTCCTGAAGCCCTCCTCCGCCTGGTACCGCGCGGTCACCGCCGCCCGCCAGGCCCCGACGGCCTACTGAGCGGCCTTCCCGGCACCGCGCGGGCTCGTTGACAGCCCCCGCGGTGCGGGACCAGACTGGGAGGGCGGCACTGGGCCGCTGGTAGCCCCGGGCTCCATCATCAAGCCGCTTCGAGCGGCCTTCCGCCGAGAGGCGCTCCCGGTCCAGTGCCCACCTCCTCATCCGACGGCCCGCCCCGAATCCCCGGGGCGGGCCGTCGTCGTTAACCTTGCCCGGTTATGGTGTAGCGGCACCCCGACCACCCCTCGACCGGAAAGCCGGAAGCACCGCGTGGCACTACGACTGTTCCCCCAGGAGAACCGGGCCCTGACCCTGCTCTCCCAGATGGCCGATCTCGTCATCGACGCCGCCTCCGCGGTCTCGCGCACCATGGGCTCCCCCGTGGAGGACCGGCCCGAGCTGCTCGAGCAGGCCTTCGACATCGAAGGCCGGTGCACGGACCTGTTCTTCGCGGTGATGACGGACGTGCGCTCCTCCTTCGTCACCGCCCTGCCCCGCGGGGACCTGTATCTGCTGGCCCACCACCTGAACACCGCGGGGGAGGATCTCGCGGCCGCGACCCACACGATCGTCATCAACGGCCTGGACCAGTTCTCCTCCCGCGCCTCGGACCTGCTGGACCTCATCCAGCGTCAGGCCTCCCTCACCGCGGAGGCCATGCACCACCTGTCCGACCTGGAGGGTCTGGACGAGTACTGGGTGGAGGTGCTGCGCATGGCCAAGCAGTCCACCCGCACCGGGGACCTGTACCGAGCGGACCTCATCGAATCCCTCAAGCCCCGCCGCTACGAGCAGACCGCGCAGTTCGCGGACAAGCTGGACTCCGCGGCCCGCCACCTGCGCGCGGTGGCCACGGAGGTCGGCCGGATCCTCGTGCAGGAGTCCTGACCGGTGGCCCTCCTGCTCGCCCTGAGCCTGCTGCTGCTCGCGGGCTTCGCCGTGATCGGCAGCTTCCACGACGCCCCCAACGCGATCGCCGTCGCCGTGCGCACCCGCGCCCTGACCGCGACGACCGCGCTGGCCCTGGCCGCCGTGTGCACCGCCATCGGCTTCGGGGTGGGGCTGGCGACGCTGCCGGAGACCGCCCACGACTGGCTGCGGGTCCCCTCCAGCACCGACGGGCTGGGGATGCTCACGGCGGTCCTGGCCACCGCGATCCTGTGGGAGCTGGCCACCTGGTGGCGGGCCATGCCCTCCTCCTCGACCCACGCCCTGATCGGGGCCCTGCTGGGGGCGGGGTGGGCCGCCCGCGCCGTGGACCTGGACGCCCCGGCCGACGCCGCGAGCCAGCTGCTGGCCTCCGTGTGGCTGCCGTTGGTGACCGGCCCGCTGCTGGCCTACGCGGTCTCCTGGCTGGCGGCGGTGCTGCTGGTGCGGCTGCTGCGCCACGCCAGCCCCCGCACCGTCAACGATCGCTCCCGCTATCTGCTGTGCCTGAGCGCCGCCGTCGTCTCCCTGAGCCACGGCATGTACTTCGGCCACCGGCTGCTGCTGCTGGGCGGGCTGCTGCTGGGCTGCGCCGGGATCACCCCGCCCAGCGCCGTGGCGCTGGCTGCCGGGGCGGTGCTGTGCGCGCTCATGGTGCTGGGCACCCTCGGCGGCGGCTGGCGGATCGCCCGCACCCTGGCCACCCGGATGGTGCAGGTGGACCCGTTCCGCGGGGCGGTCGCGATGACCACGACGAGCCTGCTCAGCCTCGGCACCGGGGCGGTGCTGCGGGAGCCGTACTCCTCCTCGCACCTGTCGGCCTCCGCCGTGCTGGGGGCCGGGTCCACGCAGCGGTTCACCGCGGTGCGCTCCCAGGTCGCGGGGAAGATCCTGCTGACCTGGGTGCTCACGGTCCCGGCCTGCGCGGTCCTGGCCGCGGTGCTGCTGCTGGCGCTGTCCCCGCTGCTGTGAGAGGGAGGCCCCACCGAGGGGGCTGAGCGCTCAGCCGAAGCGCCCGGAGACGTAGTCCTCCGTGGCCTGCTCCTTGGGGTTGTTGAAGATCTCCTGGGTGGGGGCGTACTCGATGAGCCGGCCGGGCTTGCCGGTGCCGGCGATGTTGAAGAACGCGGTGCGGTCCGAGACGCGGGCGGCCTGCTGCATGTTGTGGGTGACGATCACCACCGTGTACTCCTCCTTCAGCTCGTGGATCAGATCCTCCACGGCCAGGGTGGAGATCGGGTCCAGGGCCGAGCAGGGCTCGTCCATGAGGATCACGTCCGGCTTCACCGCGATGGTCCGGGCGATGCACAGCCGCTGCTGCTGACCGCCCGAGAGCCCGGCCCCGGGCTTGTCCAGCCGGTCCCGGACCTCCTCCCACAGGTTCGCCGAGCGCAGGGAGGACTCCACCAGCTCATCGGCCTGGGCCTTGGGCAGGCGCCGGGAGTTCAGCTTCACCCCCGCCAGCACGTTGTCCCGGATGGACATCGTGGGGAAGGGGTTGGGCCGCTGGAAGACCATGCCGACCTGGGAGCGCACCCGCACCGGGTCCACCCCCTTGCCGTACAGGTCCTCCCCGTCCAGGCGCACCGAACCCTCCACCCGGGCCCCCGCGATGACCTCGTGCATCCGGTTCAGGGTGCGCAGGAACGTGGACTTGCCGCAGCCGGAGGGCCCGATGAACGCGGTCACGGACCGGGCGCGGATCTGCATGCTCACGTCCTGCACGGCCAGGAAGTCGCCGTAGTAGACGTTCAGGTGCTCGACGTCGATGCTCTTGGACACGGGGCAGGCTCTCCTTGGGGTGGCGGGTGCGGGGGCGTCAGCGGCCGGACTTCGGGGCGAAGATCCGGGCGATCAGCCGGGCGGCGAGGTTCAGCAGCATGACGACGACGATGAGGATCAGCGCCGCGGACCAGGCCCGGCCCTCCGAGATCTGGGGGCTGGTGGGCGAGGTCGGGGTCATGATCTGGTAGTAGATGTACGTGGGCAGGGTGGTCATCCAGCCGGAGAACGCGTTCCAGTTGATGGTGGTGACGAACCCGGCGGTGACCAGGATGGGCGCGGTCTCCCCGATGACGCGGGCGATCGCCAGGGTCACGCCCGAGGAGATCCCGGAGATCGCCGTCGGGATGACCACCTTGACGATGGTGCGCCACTTGCGCACCCCCAGGGCGTAGGAGGCCTCCCGCAGCTCGTTGGGCACGATCCGCAGCATCTCCTCCGCGCTGCGCACGACCGTCGGGATCATCAGCACGGACAGGGCGACGGAGGCGATGAAGCCGAAGCGCGCGGAGGGGTCATCCAGGATCTGCACGAAGAACGCGGCCGCGAACAGACCGGCGACGATCGAGGGGATGCCGGTCATCACGTCCACGAGGAACGTGATGGTCTTGGCGATCGCCCGGGAGATGCGGGTGGCCCCGCCGTACTCGGTCAGGTAGATCGCGGTCAGCAGACCGATCGGCACGGACATCACGGTGGCCCAGAAGGTGATCACCAGGGTGCCGACGATCGCGTGGTAGGCCCCGCCGTACACGGGGCCCTCGCCGGCGGCCGCGGCGTTGTCCGTGACGCCGGTGACCCCGCCCATCGAGGTGGTCAGCAGGTGCGCGTTCAGCCCGGGCAGGCCCCGGGCGAGCACGACCCACAGCACCGAGACCAGCGGGACGAGGGCCAGCAGGAAGGCCCCCCAGACGAGGTAGCGAGCGAAGGCGTCGGCCCCGCGGCGTCGTCCCTCGATCCCGGCGACGGCCAGCGGGCCCGCGATCACCAGGATCAGGGCGGAGAAGATCGCCCAGGAGGCGATGCCGAAGCCGATCAGCGCGGAGGCCGCGGCCCCGAGGATGACGGCGAGGACCCCGATCACCCACGGCAGCCAGGCCGGGGCGGTGCGGGTCCTCAGCCGGTGACCCAGCTGGGTGCGCTGCGACGATGCGGTGGAGGGCTGGTTCATGCGTCGGCTCCCGAGAAGTGCCGGTAGCGGGCCACGACCAGGCGGGCCAGCATGTTGACGACGAGGGTGATGAGGAACAGGACCAGGCCGGCGGCGATCAGCTCGTTCATCCGCATCCCGTAGGCCTCCGGGAAGTTCAGGGCGATCTCACTGGCCACGGTCTGGTTCCCGGACTGGATCAGCGAGGGGTTGAAGGCCCCGCCGGACAGGACCAGGGCCACGGCCATGGTCTCCCCGAGAGCCCGACCCAGCCCGAGCATCACGGAGGAGACGATCCCCGCCCGGGCGAAGGGCAGCACCGTCATCCGGATCATCTCCCACCGGGTGGCACCCAGACCCAGGGCCGCCTCCTGCTGCAGCACCGGCGTCTGGGCGAAGATCTCCCGACACATCGAGGTGATGATCGGCAGGATCATGATCCCCAGGACGATGCTCGCGGTGAGGATGGTCTTGCCGGTGGCCGAGGCCGGGCCGGCGAAGATCGGCAGGAAGCCCAGCTCATCGGCCAGCCAGTCGTAGAACGGCACGATCTTGGGAGCCAGGACGGAGGCACCCCAGGCGCCGAACACGACGGACGGGATCGCGGCCAGCAGGTCGATGACGTAGCCGACCGGGGCGGCCAGGCGCCGCGGGGCGTAGTGGGAGACGAACAGGGCGACGCCGATGCCCACGGGGGTGGCGATCAGCAGGGCGATCAGCGCGCTGATCAGGGTGCCCGCCACCAGCGGGCGGATGTAGCCGATGAAGCCGTCTCCGCCCGTGAAGTCCCCGGCCGGCGTGCCCACCAGATCCTTCGCGCGCAGCACGAGGAACAGGGCGACGCCGGCCAGGACGACCAGGATCACCAGGCCCGCCGCGAGGGCGAGCCCGGCGAAGATCCGGTCCTGGGCCGGAGAGGAGGACTTGGCGCTCACTTGGTCTTCACGGTGTCGATGGCGGCCTTCGCCTCATCCCGCAGCTTCTGGGGCAGCGGGGTGGAGTGGGCGGCGTCCGCGGCGGCCTTCTGCCCGTCCTCGGAGGTCACGTAGGTCTCGAAGGCCTTGACCTGGTCCACGGTCTCCTGCTTGTCGTAGGCCGAGCAGATGATGTGGTAGGAGACCAGCACGATCGGGTAGGCCCCGTCGGTGCCCTCGTGGTCGATCTCCAGGGCGATGTCGTGCTCCGAGCGGCCATCCAGGCGCTTGGCGTTCTCCACGGCGCGGGCGACGTTCTCCTCCTCGTGGGAGACGTAGCCGTCCCCGGCCTTGATCTTGGCGGCGCCCAGGTCCCCCACGGCGGAGGAGTCGGCGTAGGTGATCGCGCCTTCGGTGGTCTTGGTGGTGGACACGACCCCGGAGGTGCCCTTGTTGGCCTCACCGGACAGCCCGGAGGGCCAGTTGCCGGAGGCCTTCTCGGTCCAGGCGCCCTGCGAGGCGTCAGCGAGGTAGTCGGTGAAGTTCTTGGTGGTCCCGGAGTCATCCGAGCGGTGCACGGTGGTGATCTTGGTGTCCGGCAGGTCGGTGCCCTCGTTCTGATCCGCGATCGCCGGGTCGTTCCACTGGGTGATCTTGCCGGAGAAGATCTCCGCGATCGTCTTGGCGTCCAGGTTCAGGGAGTCGATGCCCTTGAGGTTGAAGGCCACGGAGATCGGGGAGACGTAGACGGGGATGTCCATGGCGCCGCCGTCGCCGCACTGGGACTTGGCCTTCTCGACCTCATCGTCGGTCAGGGGGACGTCGGAGCCGGCGAAGCTGGCCCCGCCGGCCAGGAAGGCCTCGCGCCCGGCGCCGGAGCCGTCCGGGGAGTACTGGACGGTGGCCCCGGAGTGGGCGGACTGGTAGCCGGACTGCCAGGCGGTCATGGCCGCCTGCTGGGAGGAGGCGCCGACCCCGGAGAGGGTCCCGGACACGGAGGAGTCCGAGCCCGCCGAGCCGGAGTCCCCGGAGCCGGTGGCGTCGTCCGAGCCGCAGGCAGTCAGGGCGAGGGAGCCGACGGCGGCCAGGGCGGCCCAGCGGCCGATGCGCGAGATCTTCATGTGGGTTCTTCTCCCTATGGGTCTGGTGTGCGCCCCGTTGCGCGGGGACCGATGGTGGTGCGGGGCCCGGTCCGGGCCCGCGGTCTCGAGCGTACGCAGGGCAGGTGACCCGAGGCCCGATCCCGGGTGAACGCCGGGTGAACACTCGGGCGCCCCGTCCGCACCCGACCGAACCCCGCCCGGGACGCTTTCCGTACCATGGGGGCATGAGCGGAAGCGGGATCGCCGGGCGTGCAGGCGCCGTGCTGGACCACGCCCGTCGTCGGACCCGCACGGGACTGGGCCGGGTGCGCGCGGGCTTCGGGCAGTCGCTGCAGATCACGATCGCAGCGGTCGGAGCCTACGCCTTCGCCGAGCATGTGCTGGGCCACCACGGTCCGCTGTTCTCCGCCACGGCCGCGATCGTCTCCCTCGGCTACGGAAACGGCTCGGTGCATCTGCGCCGCATCCTGGAGGTCTCCCTCGGGTGCACCCTGGGCATCGCGGTCGGCGATGTGCTGATGCACGTGCTGGGTCAGGGCCTGGTGCAGGCCTCCGTCGTCCTGCTGGTCTCGATCCTGCTGGCCCGCTTCCTGGACAACGGCACGATCTTCACCACCCAGATGGGCCTGCAGTCCGTGCTGGTGGTGATCCTCCCGCCGTCGGTGGACGGGCCCTTCGCCCGCAGCCTGGACGCCATCGTGGGGGCCTGCTTCGCGCTGGCGATCATGGCGATCTCCCCGCGGGATCCCAGCCGGGAGGCCCGGCGGGGCTTCCGCACGCTGAGCGGGGAGTTCTCCGCGGTGCTGCGCGAGATCGCGGCGGCCCTGGGCGGGTACGACGCCGAGCGCGCCCAGCGCGCCCTGCGCCGCAGCCGGCGCACCCAGCCCAGCATCACGGCCCTGGAGTCCGCGCTGAAGATGGGCCGGGAGCAGGCGCGGTTCACCCTGCTGCGGCGCGGCCGCCTGGAGGAGATCGAAGCCTACGAGCGCTGCCTGGACGCCCTGGATCACGCGGTGCGCAACACCCGGGTGCTGGCCCGGCGCCTGACCGCCGTGATCCGCACGGTGCGGCTGCGGCCCCAGGCGGTGGCGGCCCTGGAGGAGATCCTCACGGAGCTGGCCGAGGCCGTAGACCTGATCGGGGCGTCCTTCGCCGGCGGCTCGACGACGGCCCGGGAGGCCTTCTCCGCTCGCGCCCGGGCGGACCTGACCCGGGTGGCCCAGCGCCTGGATCCGGCGGCCCTGGGGGTGCGCACCTACCAGGGCGAGTCCCTGGTGATGCTGATCCGACCGCTGAGCGTGGACCTGCTGGCGGCCACGGGCCTGCCCTACGCGAAGGCCAGCACCATCCCGGTGCAGATCCGCCAGGAGCTCACCGAGGCGCTGCCGGTGGTGGACCCGGAGGAGGACGACCGGCCCGGGTCCCGCACCCGGCGGGACTCGGACTGAGGCGCTCCGGATTCGTGCTGAGATGCGGGGATCGTGCTGAGATGCCGCACGGCGGGACGCATCTCAACACGAACGGCGCAACTCAACACGAAACCCGCATCTCAGGGCGGGGAGGCGCCTGCTCGATCTGTCAGTCGGGGCCTCTACCCTGGGCACATGAGCCCCGCACGCAAGAGCCCCCGCGCCGCCAACGCCTATCGCTGCCGCGAATGCGGCTGGACCACGGCCAAATGGGTGGGCCGCTGCGGGGAATGCCAGCAGTGGGGCACCATCGAGGAGGTCGGCGCCGTCGCCTCCGGGCCGCGCACCAGCGCCGCGGCCAGCGTGCAGACCCCCGCCCAGCCCATCACCCAGGTGGACGCGACCCTCGCCCGCGCCGCCTCCACCGGCATCGCCGAGTTCGACCGCGTGCTCGGCGGCGGGCTGGTGCCCGGGGCCGTGGTGCTGATGGCCGGGGAGCCCGGCGTCGGCAAGTCCACGCTGCTGCTGGACGTCGCGGCGACCTTCGCCCGCGGGGCCGGGAGCACCCGGGACGTGCTGTACGTGACCGGGGAGGAATCCGCCGCCCAGGTGAAGCTGCGCGCGGACCGGATCGGCGCGGATGCGGACACCCTGTACCTGGCCGCGGAGACGGACCTCGGCGCCGCACTGGCCCACATCGAACGGATCAACCCGACCCTGCTGATCCTGGACTCCGTGCAGACCCTGGCCAGCGCGGAGGTGGACGGCTCCGCCGGCGGGGTCACCCAGGTCCGGGAGGTTGCCGCGGCCGTCATCGCCGAGGCCAAGCGGCGGAACATGACCACCCTGCTGGTGGGGCATGTGACCAAGGAGGGCGCGATCGCCGGACCCCGGCTGCTGGAGCACCTGGTGGATGTGGTCTGCCAGTTCGAGGGGGATAAGAACTCCCGCATCCGGATGCTACGCGCGGTCAAGAACCGCTTCGGCCCCACGGATGAGGTCGGGTGCTTCGACCTGCTGGAGGACGGCATCACCGGGGTCTCGGACCCGTCCGGTCTGTTCGTCTCCCGCACCCCCGTGCCCGTGGCCGGGACCTGCCTGAGCGTGACCCTGGAGGGCCGCCGCCCCCTGCTGGCCGAGGTCCAGGCGCTGCTGGACGAGTCCTCCACCTCCCAGCCGCGCCGGGCCACCGCCGGGCTGGACGCCCAGCGCACCGCGATGCTGCTGGCCGTGCTGCAGCGGCGAGCCGGCTTCGGCGTCGGAAAGATGGACTGCTATCTCTCCACGGTCGGCGGGGTGCGCCTGAGCGAGCCGGCCGCGGATCTGGCGACCGTCATGGCCCTGGCCTCCGCCGCGGAGGACAAGCCGCTGCCGCGGCGCCTGGTGGTCTTCGGGGAGGTGGGCTTAGCCGGTGAGGTCCGCGCGGTGCCGGGCATCCGCCAGCGCATCGCCGAGGCCGCACGGCTGGGCTTCACCCACGCCCTCGTGCCCGCCTCCCCCGCCGGGGTCGGGCAGGTCCCGGAGGGCTTCACCGTCAAGGAGGTCGCCTCCGTGGTGGAGGCCGTGGCCACCCTCTTCCCGGGGCGCACCAAGGGCTGAAGCCCCAGTCCGGCCGGCACGGGAACCCGTCGCTGCTCCCCCGGGGGACGGCCGGCGGGTCGATCCGCGCGGCCCCAGGCGTCGTCGGGCGTCGTCGGGGCCCGCGCACCTAAGATGGACGGGTGGCTACCGCGCGGACCCATCTGCTGACCAAGACCCTCGCCCTGCTCGCCCCCGGCACCGAGCTGCGGGAGGGTCTCGAGCGCATCCTGCAGGGCGGCACCGGGGCGCTGGTGGTGCTCGGCACGGACCGGATGGTCGAGGCCATCGGCACCGGCGGCTTCGACATCGGCATCGAGTTCACCGGCACCCGCCTGCGCGAGCTGGCCAAGATGGACGGGGCCATCGTGTGCGACCGGGACGTGACCCGCATCCTGCGGGCCGGGGTGCACCTGATGCCGGATCCGGCCATCCGCACGGAGGAGTCCGGGACCCGGCACCGCACCGCCGAGCGGGTCGCGAAGCAGACCGGCTTCCCCGTGGTCTCCGTCTCGGCCTCCATGGGCATCATCACCATCTACGCGGACGGGGTCCGCTACCCCCTGGAGGACTCCCAGGCCATCATGTTCCGCGCCAACCAGGCCCTGCAGACCCTGGAGCGCTACACCCACCGGCTGGATCAGGAGTTCGCGAACCTCGCCTCCCTGGAGATCGAGTCCGATGTGACCGTGCGCAGCGTCGCCGCGGCCCTGCAGCGGCTGGAGCTGGTCCGGCGCATCACCGCGGAGGTGGACCAGGCCGTCGTCGAGCTGGGCACCGAGGGGCGGATGGTGCAGATGCAGCTGGAGGAGCTGGTCCTGGGCCAGCCCGATGCGGATGCCCTCCTGCTGGACTACCTCCCGGTTCCGCCCGACGCGGCCGCACTGGCCCAGGCCCGGGAGGCGGTGGCCGGGTTGGACCCGGCGGAGCTGGCGGATCTGGCGGTGGTGGCCCGCACCGTGGGACTGCCCGGGGCCGGGGACCTGGACGTGCCGGTGGCTCCGCGCGGGCACCGGCTGCTGGCCGGGATCAAGTCGCTGCCGCGGGCCGTGGCCGACCGGCTGGTGGAGCGCTTCGACGGTCTGCAGGCGCTGATGGCCGCGAATCTGGAGGATCTGCGCGCCGTGGACGGGGTCGGCGAGCAACGCGCCCGCAGCATCCGCGAATCCCTGGCCCGCACCGCCGAATCCAGCCTGCTGGAGCGGTTCATGTGAGACCCCGCGGCGGGCGCCCTGCACCGGAAGAGACGCAGCCCTGCCGCCCACGCGAACGCACCGCGCCCGGCCCCGGATGTCCCTGAGCGGGTCCGGCGCCGGGCGTGAAGCGCGGTCGATGAGACGCGGCTACTGGATCACGATGAGCGTGGGCTGGGAGCTCACGCCGTTGACGGTCGCGGTGACCCAGTAGTACCCGGTCTTGGCCTGCTGGGCGGCCTGACCGCAGCCGTAGGCGTTCATGCCGCGATCCCAGGTGAGGCTCGTGGTCTGCTTCGCCCCGGCCTGCAGGGTGGCCTCATCGTGGGTGGGCTGGGCCTGGCAGGTCTGGCTGCTGTAGACGTTGGCCGGGCCGGAGGTGATCTGGTACGTGGTGTTCGCGGAGCCGAGATCCACGGTGCAGGGGTTCTGCGAGCCGTTGGCGACGGTCGTGGTGATGACCGGCTGCTGCCCCGCGGCGTAGACCTGCTTGTCCACCGTGGTGCTCACGGTGAAGGCGTCGGAGCAGGCCTGCACGGGCTGCTGCGTCGTGGGCTCCGGGGTGGGTGCGGCGGCCTGGTCCGTGGGGGTGGCGCTGGCCTCGGTGCCTTCGGCGTCGGCCGACGCCGTGGACTCGCCGGTGGGGGTCGCCTCCGCGGAGGCCGAGGCCGAGGGCTGGGCGGAGGCGGAGCCCGAGGCGGACCCGGAGGCGCCGCCGGTGGGACGGGCGCTGAAGCTGTCGAAGTTGTCTCCGGCGGCGGCGCTGGAGGCTGCGGCGGTGTCATCCCCGGAGTCGGTGAGCCGCTGGAAGGCGAAGACCAGCGCCCACACCACCAGGATGATCGCGAGGATCGCGATGATCGCGGCGATGATGCGCCGCCTGCGATAGACCTCGGGCGCCTCGCGCTCGTACTCTTCCCCGTCACCGTCGAATTCTTCGTAGTCAGCCATGGCCCTCAGATTACCCAATTCTCCCCGCCGCCGCGTCCTGGCTCACTCCCATCCCGGACCCGCCGGAAGCCGCCTTTCCGCGGCATCCCGGGCCCTCCGCCTGCCCTACAGTGGTGGGGATATGCCTGCTCCCACCGCCCTGCCGGATCCCGCGACCCTGTCCCAGCTGCACGAGCGCATCGGCGCGTGGTTCCGCGCCCACGCCCGGGACCTGCCCTGGCGGGCCCCCGAGCGCACCCCCTGGGAGGTCATGGTCAGCGAATTCATGCTGCAGCAGACCCCGGTGAACCGGGTTTTGCCGGTCTGGCGGGAGTGGCTGCGGCGCTGGCCCACCCCCGCCGCGCTGGCCGCGGAGTCCCCCGGGGAGGCGGTGCGGGCGTGGGGCCGACTGGGTTACCCGCGCCGGGCTCTGCGCCTGCACGCTGCGGCCGCGGCCATCGTCGCCGAGCACGACGGCGAGGTTCCGGCGGACCGGGAGACCCTGCTGGGTTTGCCCGGGATCGGGGCCTACACCGCCGCGGCGATCAGCGTCTTCGCCTTCGGGCACAGGGAGACCGTGGTGGATACGAACATCCGGCGCGTGCAGGCCCGGCTGATCTCCGGGCGGGCCCTGCCGGGCAGGGGCATGACCGCCGCCGAGATGCGCCTGGCCGAGGCCCTGCTGCCGCGAGATCGGGAGGATTCCGTGCGGTGGAACATCGCGGTGATGGAGCTGGGCGCCCTGGTGTGCACGGCCCGCGCCCCGCGCTGCGAGGAGTGCCCGGTGCTCGCCGACTGCGCCTGGGTGGCCGCGGGGCGCCCGGAGCCGGAGGTCGCCCCGAAGGGCCAGGCCTGGCACGGCACGGACCGGCAGGCCCGCGGGGCCCTGATGGCGGTGCTGCGCGCGGCGAGCGCCCCGGTGCCCCGGGCCCTGCTGCTGGACCCGCGGCTGCTGGAGCAGGCCCACGGCTCGGCGGCGGAGGCTGACGACGTCGTGCGCGCCGTGCGCGCCCTGCGTCGCCTCGAAGCCCCGCCCGAGCAGCTGCGGCGGTGCCTGGAGGGGCTGCTCACCGACGGGCTGGCCGCGGAGCCCACCCCGGAGACGGTGGCCCTGCCCTGACCCGGCCGCCCGCGAGCGGGGCTCAGCAGATGGGCGGGGCTCAGAGGGCGCGGATCATGCGGGTGTTGCCCAGGGTGTTGGGTTTGACCCGGGCGAGGTCCAGGTACTCGGCGATGCCCTCGTCCTTGGAGCGCAGCAGCTCGGCGAAGACCTGCGGGTCGATGCCCTCCTGCTCGTCCATGACCTCGAAGCCCATCCGCCGGAAGAACTCGACCTCGAAGGTCAGGCAGAACACCCGGCTCACCCCGAGGTCGCGGGCCCGCTCCAGCTGCGCCTGCACCAGCCGCCGCCCGATGCCGTGGCCGGTGAGCACCGGGTCCACCGCGACGGTGCGGATCTCGGCGAGGTCCTCCCAGATCACGTGCAGCGCCGCGCAGCCGGCCACCCCGACGCCGGGGGCCTCGATGACCAGGAACTCCTGGATCGCCTCGTAGTAGTCCACCGTCTCCTTGGTGATCAGCACGCCCTGTTCGGCGTAGGGCGCGACGAGGCGCCCGATCGCCCGGGCGTCCGCGGTGCGGGCCGGGCGCAGGTGGAGGTCGGTCATGGGTGTCGAGTCTACGCGTCCCCGAACATGGCGAACGCCCCGGACCCGCGCGCCGTGCGCGGGTCCGGGGCGTTCGCGGCATCCCGGATGCGGGCCTCTTCCGGATCAGGCCTGGGCGGCTCCGGAGGCCGGGCCGGCCTCCCCGCCGCCGCGGTCCGTCTTGGGCGGCAGGGCCGAACCGGACAGCTGCTCCGGGTCCACGTGGGAGTCGGTGATCTCCGCCCCCTCGTCCCCGTAGGAGATGCCGTCCTCGGACAGCTCGGCCATCTTCTGCGAGGAGAACGTGAACTGCGCGTCCTGCCCCTCACCCTCGACGTCCACGGTGATCTTCTCCCCCGCGGAGATCTCCCCGAACAGGATCTTCTCCGAGAGCTGGTCCTCGATCATCCGCTGCATGGTCCGACGCAGCGGCCGGGCGCCCATCGCCGGATCGTAGCCGCGCTCGGCCAGCAGCCTCTTCGCGGCGTCGGTCAGCTCGATGGACATGTCCTGATCGCGCAGGCGCTCGGCCAGGCGGGCCACGAACAGGTCCACGATCTGGATGATCTCCTTCTCCGTCAGCTGCGGGAAGACGATGATGTCATCCACGCGGTTGAGGAACTCCGGGCGGAAGTGCTCCTTGAGCTCCTCCTGCACCTTCGCCTGCATCCGCTCGTAGTTGGTCGTGGCATCATCCGCGGACTGGAAGCCCACCGGCACGCGCCGGGAGATGTCCCGGGTGCCCAGGTTGGTGGTCATGATGATCACCGTGTTCTTGAAGTCCACGACCCGGCCCTGGGAGTCGGTCAGGCGACCGTCCTCCAGGATCTGCAGCAGCGAGTTGAACAGGTCCGCGTGGGCCTTCTCCACCTCGTCGAACAGCACCACCGAGAACGGCTTGCGGCGCACCTTCTCGGTCAGCTGGCCGCCCTCCTCGTAGCCGACGTACCCGGGGGGCGCCCCGAACAGCCGGGAGACGGTGTGCTTCTCCTGGTACTCGGACATGTCCAGGGTGATCAGGGCGTCGTCGTCGCCGAACAGGAACTCCGCCAGGGCCTTGGCCAGCTCGGTCTTGCCGACGCCGGTGGGCCCGGCGAAGATGAACGAGCCGCCCGGACGGCGCGGGTCCTTCAGCCCCGCGCGGGTGCGCCGGATCGCCCGGGACAGGGACTTGATGGCGTCGTCCTGGCCGATGACGCGCTTGTGCAGCTCGTCCTCCATCTTCAGCAGGCGGCCGGACTCCTCCTCGGAGAGCTTGTAGACCGGCACGCCGGTGGCCGCGGCCAGCACCTCGGAGATGACCTCCGGGTTGACCTCGCCCATCGCGGAGTCGGACTCCTTCCAGCTCTTCTCCGCCTCCTCCTTCTGCGAGATGAGCTTCTGCTCCTTGTCCCGCAGGTTGGCGGCCTTCTCGAAGTCCTGTCCCTCGATCGCCGACTCCTTCTGGGAGCGCAGGTCCGCGATGCGGTCCTCGAGGTCCTTGATCTCCGGCGGGGCGGTCAGGCGCTTGATGCGCAGCCGCGCCCCGGCCTCGTCGATCATGTCGATGGCCTTGTCCGGCAGGAAGCGGTCCGAGATGTACCGGGCGGACATGGACACCGCGGCCTCCAGGGCCTCATCGGTGATGGTCACCCGGTGGTGGGCCTCGTACTTGTCGCGGATGCCCTTGAGGATCTCCACCGCGTGGGCCTGGGAGGGCTCATCCACCTGGATCGGCTGGAAGCGGCGCTCCAGGGCGGCGTCCTTCTCGATGTGCTTGCGGTACTCATCCAGGGTGGTCGCCCCGATGGTCTGCAGCTCGCCGCGAGCCAGCATGGGCTTGAGGATGCTGGCCGCATCGATCGCGCCCTCGGCGGCGCCCGCCCCGACGAGGGTGTGGATCTCATCGATGAACAGGATGATGTCCCCGCGGGTGCGGATCTCCTTGAGCACCTTCTTCAGCCGCTCCTCGAAGTCGCCGCGGTACCGGGAGCCGGCCACCAGGGAGCCGAGGTCCAGGGTGTAGAGGTGCTTGTCCTTCAGGGTCTCCGGGACATCCCCGCGCACGATGGCCTGGGCCAGGCCCTCCACGACGGCGGTCTTGCCGACGCCGGGCTCGCCGATGAGCACGGGGTTGTTCTTGGTGCGCCGGGACAGCACCTGCATGACCCGCTCCATCTCCTTGAAGCGCCCGATCACCGGGTCCAGCTTGCCCTCGCGGGCCGCGGCGGTGAGGTTGGTGCCGAACTGGTCCAGCACGGTGGAGCCGGCCGGGCTGCCGTCCTTGCCGCCGCCGGCGCCGACCCCGGCGGTCTCCTTGCCGGCATCCCCGGTGCCGCCCTGGTAGCCGGAGATCATGTCGATGACCGTCTGGCGCACCCGCGAGGGGTCCGCGCCGAGCTTGGTCAGCACCTGGGAGGCCACGCCCTCGCCGGCCCGGATCAGACCCAGGAGGATGTGCTCGGTGCCGATGTAGTTGTGTCCCAGCTGCAGAGCCTCCCGCAGGGACAGCTCCAGGACCTTCTTGGCCCGGGGGGTGAACGGGATGTGCCCGCTGGGGGCCTGCTGGCCGGGTCCGATGATGTCCTGGACCTGCTCGCGCACGGCGGACAGCGTCACGCCCATGGACTCCAGGGCCTTCGCGGCGATGCCTTCGCCCTCGTGGATGAGACCGAGCAGCAGGTGCTCGGTGCCGATGTAGTTGTGGTTGAGCATGCGAGCCTCTTCCTGGGCCAGCACGACGACGCGCCGAGCGCGATCCGTGAACCTCTCGAACATATGGGTGTCTCCTTGTACGCGGCTTTGCCCTCGATGCTACGCACGCCCAAAGCCCGCATGCGGACTGTTCGCCACCGGCGAGAGACGCATCAAGCCCAGGGCGGAAAGCGCGTGAGCCTTTCCGCCCTGGGCTTGAAGTCGGTCCCGCCCGCGAGGTCACCCGGGGCCGGACGACTGCTCCGGGAGGGGTCTACTTCCCGCTCTTCATCGCGGCGTAGTAGGCGTCCTGGATCTCCTGGTGGATGCGGCCGCGATCGGAGACGTCGTAGTTGTTCTCCTTGGCCCACTTGCGGATCTTCGCGGTCTCGGGGTTGCGGGCCTGACCGGAGGAGGAGGACTGCTTTCCGCCGCCGCGGCCGGTGCGGGCCTGCACCCGGCGGGCCTTGGCCACGTAGGGACGCAGCGCATCCCGCAGCTTGGAGGCGTTCTCGGTGGTCAGGTCGATCTCGAACTGTCCGCCGTCCAGCCCGAAGCGGACGGTCTCATCGGCCGGTCCGCCCTGCAGATCGTCCTCGAGAATGATCTTCACTTTCTGAGCCATGGTGTTCTCCTGCCGATTCGCTCACGTCATTGCCACGCGCCTGAACGGTGAGGATCCGGATTATCCGATCCAGCGGATCGTCCTTCGCATCTCACATCGCGCGCTGCGGCTCGTTCGATTCCGAGGATAACAACATCGCCGCGGAGAATACAATCTCCGCGGCGATGAATTCACGAATTCCCAGGTTTCTCTGCGTCTGGCTCTCTCGGAGAGGAGAAGATCGCATCCCCACCCTCGCGTCGGCGCACCCCTTCATACCAGGTGCGCGCATCCTCCTCCGCGGCCGCGTGGGCGCGCCGCTCCCGGCTGTCCGCGCGCAGGATCCAGCGCATGATGAGCCAGAAGAGCACGCCCAGGCCGATCGAGGGCAGCAGCACCGCCAGATATTCCACGGCCTACTCCTGCTCGGGCTTCATCAGGGGGAACAGGATGGTCTCGCGGATCCCCAGCCCGGTGAACAGCATGACCAGCCGATCCAGGCCCAGACCCAGCCCGCCCATCGGCGGTGCGGCCGACTCCAGGGCGCGCAGGAAATCCTCATCCAGCTGCATGGCCTCGTCGTCCCCGCGGGCGGCCTTCCGGGACTGCTCGGTGAGCCGTTCGCGCTGGATCACGGGATCGATCAGCTCGGAGAACGCGGTGCCGCGCTCCATCCCGCCGATGATCAGGTCCCACGCCTCGATGACCCCCTCCTTCTCCCGGTGCGGGCGGGCCAGCGGCTGAGCCGACGGCGGGTAGTCGCACACGAAGGTCGGATCGATCAGGGTCGGCTCCACGATCTCCCCGAACAGCTCGATCACCAGCTTCTCGGCATCCCACGCCGGATCCACCGCGACGTCGCGCTCGGCGGCGATCTGCCGCAGCCGCTCGGCCGAGGTGTCCGGGGTGATCTGCTCGCCCACGGCCTCGGACAGCCCCGGGTAGACCCCGAGCCACCGCCATTCGCCGTCCAGGTGGATCGTGCCGTGATCGGAGGGGATCTCGCGCACACCCAGGGCATCGGCGCAGGCCAGGATGATCGAGCGGATCAGCTCCGCCATCGTGTACTGGTCCCCGTAGGCCTGGTAAGCCTCCAGGGTGGTGAACTCCGGGCTGTGCGTGGAGTCCACGCCCTCGTTGCGGAAGACCCGCCCGATCTCGTAGACCCGCTCGATCCCGCCGACCACGGCGCGCTTGAGGTACAGCTCCGTGGCGATGCGCAGGGTCATGTCCTGGTCGAAGGCGTTCAGGTGCGTGGCGAAGGGCCGCGCGGTGGCCCCGCCGTGCACCAGCTGCAGGATCGGGGTCTCGATCTCGGTGTAATCCTGCTCCTCCAGCACCCGGCGCACCGTGGAGATGATCTTCGCTCGGGTGCGCACCACCTGCTGCGCCTCCGGGCGCACCATGAGATCCAGGTGGCGCTGGCGCACGCGGGTCTCCTCGTTGAGATCCTTGTGCAGGGTCGGCAGGGGCCGCAGGGACTTGGAGGCCATGGCCCACTCATCGGCCATCACGGACAGCTCGCCGCGGCGGGAGCTGATGACCTCCCCGCGCACGAACACGTGATCGCCCAGGTCCACCAGGGCCTTCCACTCGTCCAGCGCCTCCTGGCCCACCCTGGCCAGGGAGAGCATGGCCTGCAGGCGGGTGCCGTCCCCGGACTGCAGCGTCGCGAAGCACAGCTTGCCGGTGTTGCGCTGGAAGACCACGCGCCCGGCCACGCCGACGACGTCGCCGGTCTCCTCCCCCGCGGCAAGCCCCTCGTACTGGGCGCGCACGCTCGGGATCGTGCGGGTCACGGGGACTCCCACCGGGTAGGGCTCGCGTCCGGCGGCCAGCAGCGCGGCGCGCTTGTCCGCGCGCACCCGCATCTGCTCGTTCGCCTCGGCGGCGGCCTGGGCGCGCTCGGCCTCGGCGGCCGGGGTGGTCTCGGGGGCCTGGGGGGATTCTGCGGAAGTCACGCCCTCCAGCCTAGCGCGTGGCCGTCGGATCCCGGGCGCCGGGAGGGGCCCGGTCAGACCACGTCCATGTTGTCCAGCAGACGGGTCGACCCCACCCGGATCGCCGCCAGAGCCAGGGCGCGCCGGGAGTCCTCTGTCGGGGGCTCGAAGGTCTCCGGGTCCACGATCTCCAGGTAGTCCAGCTCCACGCCGTCGGACTGCTCGATCCGCTGCCGGGCGGCCTCCAGGTCGATGCCGGCGTACCCGCGGGACAGGCCCTCCTCCCGCAGCAGCGCGAGGGTCCGGGAGAGCACGAGGGCGGCGGTGCGCTCCTCGGCGGACAGGTACGCGTTGCGCGAGGACAGGGCCAGGCCGTCGTCGTCGCGCACGATCGCCACCGGGACGACGGTGACCGGCAGCGCGAAATCCGCGACCATCCGCTGGACGAGCGCCACCTGCTGGGCGTCCTTCTGCCCGAAGTAGGCGCGCACCGGGTGCCCGGAGGCCCCGGACGCCGTGATATTCAGCAGTTTGTTCACGACCGTGAGCACCCCGTCGAAGTGCCCGGGACGCCGGGCCCCCTCGAACAGCTCGCCCAGCCGCCCGGAGGTGACCCGCACCAGCGGCTCGCTGCCCGGGTAGAGGGTCTGCACCTCGGGCACGAAGGCCAGGTCCACTCCGATCCCGCGCAGCAGCTCAAGGTCCGCCTCGGGGGTGCGGGGGTAGCGGTCGTAATCCTCGCCGGGACCGAACTGCAGCGGGTTGACGAAGATCGACACGACGACGACGTCGTTCTGCTCCCGAGCCCGGCGGATCAGGGTCGCGTGGCCCTCGTGCAGGGCGCCCATCGTGGGCACCAGGCCCACGGTGGCCACCCGCGGGGCCTCGGGGGCGACGTCCTCCTCGGTCTGCCCGGCGGCGCGCCGCTGCTCGACGACGGCGAGGTTGCGGGCCTCGGCCTGGCCCACGCGCTGGGCCAGGTGCGCGCAGAGCTCCTCCGGGGTGCGGGCCACGATGAGCTCGGTCATGCTCGACAGTCCTTCTCGCGGGGTCCGACCCGCCGTCGGGGCGCTCCTTCTTCGACGGGGCGCGGAGGCGGGGGCGGGACCGTGGTTCGGGGTTTCGGCAGGAGAGTCTACCGGTACTCGGCGCCGTGCGGGGGCTGCCGATCCTCGGCCAGCGCCCCCAGCACCTGCTCCAGGGCCGCCGCGGACAGCGCCCCGCGCCGGTGCGCCCGCTCGGCGCTAGCCCGCGCCATCGCCAGATAGGCCCGGCCGATGTCCGCGGCGTCCTCCTCCCGCGCGAAGCCCTCCAGGATCTCCCGGTGCGCGGCCAGGGTGCCCACATCCCCGCGGGCCACCGGCCCGGTCAGCGCGGCGTCCCCGCTGGCCAGGGCGTTGTCCAGGCTCGCGCGCAGCAGCGGGGTGAGCATCCTCCCCGGCTCGGGCACCCCGATGCTCTCCAGGATCTGGCGGGCCTGCCCGACCAGGGTCACCAGGTGGTTGGACCCGTGGGACAGGGCCGCGTGGTACAGCGGCCGGTCCCCCTCCTGCACCACCACGGGCTCCCCGCCCATCTCCACCACCAGGGCCTGAGCCACCGGCAGGAACGCGGCGGGGGCGGTGACCCCGAAGGGGCAGGAGCGCAGCCGGTCCAGGTCCAGGGACAGGCCGGTGAAGGTCATCGCCGGGTGGATGGCCAGCCCCACGGCCCCGCGGGCCCGGGCCGTGTCGAAGACCTCGGTGCCGCTGCGTCCGGAGGTGTGCACGAGCAGCTGCCCGCTGCTGACGTGCCCGCCCTCCACCAGCCCGCGCACGAGCGGGGCCAGGGCGTCGTCGGGCACGGCGAACAGCACGAGCTCGCTGCGCTCCATGATCTCGGGGATCTCCCAGCGCGGCGCCCCGGGCAGGAGGGATTCCGCTCGGGTGCGCGATGCCTCGGACACGGCGTGCACCCCGGTGATCGCGTGCCCGGCGGCGCGCAGGGCCGCACCCAGCACGGCCCCGACCCGCCCGGTCCCGATCACCCCGATGCCGAGGCGTCCGGGACGGGCGGCGGGCGATTGCTGCGGGCTCATGCGGTGGGCTCCTCGTTCTCGGGTTCTGCTGCTGCGGAGGTCGGGGAGGGCTGCTGCCCCACGGACGCGCGGACCGGCCCCCGCGCCGAGGGATCCTCCGACGCCGGGACGGCGAGGACACGGGCCAGGGCCAGGGCATCGACCCGGGTCAGTCGGCGCACCCGGGTGTCCACGGGCCCGGCCACGGTGCACAGCTGGAGATCGGCCAGCCCCAGCCGGCGCAGCAGCGGTCCGTCCTCCAGGACCACCCCCTGCACCCGCCGCTGCGGGACCACGCTCAGCTGCCGGGTCAGCCGCCCGCCGCGCAGCAGCAGCGCCCCGGAGCCGCGCAGGAATCCGCTGCGGCGATAGGTCAGCGGGGCCAGCCAGCGCGCCGCCGGCGGGGAGACGGTGAACCCGTGGCCGGTGCCGCTGCCGCGCAGCGCCGCCGCGAGATCCTCCGCCCCGGGGGCCTCATCCTGGACCACGGGTCCCAGCACGTACGGCAGGAGCCGACGCAGCTGCGCTTGGGTGCCGACCGGCAGCAGCACGGAGCGGGTCTCGGAGCCCTCCCCCGCGCCGATCCCGGCGCTGGTCAGCCGGACCCGATACCACCCGGGCAGGCGCCACAGCAGCGGCTGCTCGATCCCGACGGTGTGGATGCGGCCCAGGGGGATGGACTGGGCGCGGGTGTCGGTCAGGCCCGCGCGGGTGCGCAGGCCGCCGTCGGCCTCCAGCACCCGGAATCCGGCGCCGGCGTTCACGGCCGACCACACCGTGCTGCCGGCCACCAGCAGCATCGGCAGCACCCCGGCCACGGCCGTTCCGGCGCTGTCCGCGGCCCAGCCCAGCGCGACGGCGATCAGCAGGATGGCCAGCAGGGAGCTCAGCAGCCCCGCGGACAGCAGCGGGGCCGCGGCCGCGCGGGCGAGGGGAACGCGCAGCACTTCCCGCTCCGCGAGGCCCTCGGGCGCCTCGCTCTGCGGAACCCCGCCCTCGGAGATCCCGGTGTCGGGACCCCCGGCGGCGACCGTCCCGGAGGCAGGACCGATCGAGCCGCCCCTGGCCTGCACCACCCGCGGGTCCCGCGAGTCGGAGTCCTGCGCGGCGGAGTTCTCCGGGGCGGCGTTTCCCGAGGCGGCGGCACCTGAACCCGGCGTCGCGGGGGCGCGCAGCTGGCGGGCCCGGGAGAGCAGGCGCCCGCGCAGGTCCTCGGCCTGGCGCAGGCTCAGGAAGCGCAGGTGCAGGGCGGCGTCCTCGGCGTCGGCGACGTCGAAGCGCAGCTCCGCCAGCCGCAGCAGCCGGGCCAGCAGCGGCTGGGTGATCTCGATGGCCTGGACCCGCTCCAGCCGCGCCTGGCGCTCCTTGCGCAGCAGGATGCCCTCGCGCACGTGCACGGAATCCTCGGTGACGGCCCAGCGGGTGAACCACCAGGTCAGGGCCATCGCCCCGATCACCACGGCCACCGCCGCCAGCACCGTCAGGACGGCGAGCAGGCTCACCCCGCCTGCCATCTCCTCGGCGCCGCGCACCAGGTCCCCGGCGTCGGTCTCCCCGGTGATGACGTCTTCGATCAGGGGCCGGAGGAAGAGCACCAGGATCAGCACCGCGGTGATCCAGAAGCGGGCCAGCGGGGTCAGCGGATGCACCCGGCGCCACTGCGGCCCCGCCTCGGGCTGCCCCGGCGCCTCCCGGTTCATCGGGTCCTCCGACGGCTGCGGCGCGGGCGCGGCGTCCGGGGAGGACGGGTGGGGCGCGCGGCTCACAGGGCCTCCATCCGCTCGCGGCCGCGCCGGCTCAGCTCCTCGCGCAGCCGGCGCGCCTCCTGCCGGGAGACCCCGGGCACCGAGACGTCCGCGGCGGCCGAGGCGGTGCGGAAGGTCACCGAGGACAGGCCGAACAGCCGCTGCCAGGGCCCCTGGGAGACCTCCACGTACTGCATCCTGCCGTAGGGCACGGCGGTGACCCGGTGGCTGAGCACCCCGCGGCGCACCAGCACGTCCTCCTCCCGCTCGGCGTACCCCATGGCGCGGGCCTGCCGGGGGATCAGCAGCAGGTCCGCCGCGGCCCAGATCAGCAGCAGGCCCAGCACGACGAGGCCGACCGCCGTCCAGGCGCCGGGCAGCAGTCCGAGCAGTCCCAGGACCGACGGTGCGGCGGCCAGCAGCAGGACGATGAGCCAGCCGAGGCCGCGGGCCAGCAGCATGCTCGCCGGATACCGCGCGTCCATCCGCTGCCAGGGGGCATCCCAGGCGTCCAGGGCGGCCAGGCGGGCCTCGAAGCGGTCACTGCCGGGTCGGACCCGGGCTCTGGCGGTCTCGGGCATAGCCACCCTCTCCTTCGGGGATGTCCCGGCGCTGGGCGCGGCGGGGATCGGCGTGCTGGGGCCCCTCATCCGTATCATCCGGTGGGCGCTTGCACCAGGCTTCGGCCACGCACCCGGCCGCGCACACCAGAGCCCCGACCACCAGGTCCGCGATGATCAGGGGCAGATCCTCGGTGGCGCTGCGCCAGCGCAGCAGGCTCAGCTCCCGGATCAGCAGCCCCGCGGCCCATCCCGCGGCCAGGGCGCCGAACACCGCGCAGGTCTGCGCGAGCACCGCGGTGCGGGCCGCGAGCAGCGGCTCCACCGGACGCCCGCGCGGATCCCGCACGTGGGCGCGCACCCGGCGGGCCAGCACCAGCACCGCGATCGCCAGGACGATCAGCGCGGCCAGGGTGATCCAGGGCAGCACCAGCAGGCCGCCGGGCACGAGCAGGGACAGCAGGAGGGCGCCGACCAGGCCCGCGGTCCAGATCAGGGCCAGCCATCGGGGACGCAGAGGACGCATCGCGGATCAGCTCCCGTCCTCGGTGAGCCAGCCGCGCACGCCGTCGGCGTCCGGGGCCCGTTCGGCCAGCGCGGCCACGCGGATCCCGTCCAGCTGGGCGTCGGGGTCCATCCGCGCCCAGGGGGCGAGCACGAAGGCCCGCTGCCCGGCCCGCGGGTGGGGCAGGACCAGCTCGGGTTCGTCCATGTGCAGACCCCCGTAGGAGATGATGTCCACGTCCAGGGTGCGCGGGCCCCACCGCACGGTGCGGACCCGGTGGAACCGATGCTCGATCTCCTGGCACCAGCGCAGCAGGGCGAAGGGCCGCAGATCCGTGCGCACCCCGACGACCATGTTGAGGAAGTCCGGCTGGTCGACGGGTCCCCCGACCGGCGCGGTAATCACCACCGGGGAGCGGACGGTGACGCTCACGCGGGGATGCTCGCCCAGACGCCCCACGGCTTCCGCGAGGATGCGCCGTGATTCGCCCTGATTGGAGCCCAGAGCCAGGACCGCGTCCACACTCATGCGCGCTCCCGGTGGATCGTCACGGACACATCGCCGAAGGTGACCTCGATGGGGGCCTTGGGCTTGTGCACCGTCAGCTCCACGGCGTCGACCGGGAAGCGCTCCAGGATCCGCTGGGCCATGGTGTGCGCGAGGGTTTCGATCAGCTCCACGCTCGGACCCATCACGACGTCCTTGATCGTCTCGGCCACCGCACCGTAGTCCACGGTGCGGGACAGATCGTCCGTGCGTCCGGCCTGGCTGAGGTCCCGGTAGAGGATCACGTCCGTGAAGAACGGCTGGGCGATCTTCTTCTCCTGCTCCAGGACCCCGTGGGTGCCGACGGCGCCCACCCCGATCAGGGTGATCCGGTCCCGGCCCGCACTCCCCTGCCGGGGCGCGGTGCCGCTGCCGTCCTGGTTCTGCTCCACCGTTCCTCCTCGGTGCTCGCGACGATGTGATGGTCGATGGGATGCCCGGGCCAGCGCCGCCCGTCCCGGGGCTGCGGCTCAGCCGCCGGCCCGGCTCCAGGCCCGCTGCACGGCCAGCGCATCCGCGGTGGCCCGCACGTCGTGCACCCGCACCGCCCAGGCCCCGGCCCGGGCCGCGAGCACCGAGACGGCGGCGGTGGCGACGTCGCGCTCGACGGGACCGGGGGTCTGCGGCTGAGCGCTGCCCGAACCGCCGGGAGCCCCCGATTCATCCGGCGTCGCTGCGCCGTCCGGGAGCTGCGCCCCGGGCCGGTGCTCGGCGCGCGCCGCGGCCAGCGTCGAGCCCAGGAAGCGCTTGCGGGAGGCCGCGACCAGCACGGGATGGCCCAGCCCCGTCAGGGCGTCGAGCCCCGCCAGCAGCCGCCAGTCCTGATCCCCGCCCTTGGCGAAGCCCAGGCCCGGGTCCAGCACGATCTGCGCGGGGTCCACCCCGCCGTCCAGCAGCCGCTGGCGCAGCCCCAGCAGCTCGGCGCGCACCTCCGCCACCGGGTCCGCGTACCGGGCCAGGGAGTCCATGGTCGCGGAGTCCCCGCGGGCGTGGGTCAGGATGTAGGGCGCACCGGTGCGGGCGATGAGCTCGATCATCTCCTCGCCCAGCCGGGCCCCGGAGACGTCGTTGACGATCCCGGCGCCGGCCTGCAGGGCCGCCTCGGCGGTGTCCGGGTGCAGGGTGTCCACCGAGACGACGACGCCGCGCTCGGTGAGCCGGCGGATCACCGGCAGGATGCGCCGCCGCTCCTGAGCCGGATCCACGGGCTCGGCCCCGGGGCGGGTGGACTCCCCGCCGACGTCCACGAGGTCCGCGCCATCGCGGACCAGGGCCAGCCCGTGGGCGACGGCGGCCTCCGGGTCCAGGTGCTCTCCGCCGTCGGAGAAGGAGTCCGGGGTGACGTTGAGGATGCCCATGACCAGGGTGCGCCCGGTGGGCAGGCTCGGCCAGCGGGCGCTCACCGGCGCTCACCCCCGCGGATCAGGCCCATCGCCTCGGCGCGGGTCGCCGGGTCCCGCAGCTGCCCGCGCACCGCCGAGGTGACGGTGTGCGCGCCGGGTTTGGCGACCCCGCGCATGGCCATGCACAGGTGCTCGGCCTCCACGACGACGATCGCCCCGGCCGGGCGCAGGAACTGCTCCATCGCCTCCACGATCTGGGTGGTCAGCCGCTCCTGGACCTGGGGGCGTCGGGCGTAGAGGTCCACGAGCCGTGCCAGCTTGGACAGGCCGGTGACCCGCCCGTCCGCGCCGGGGATGTACCCGATGTGGGCGGTGCCGAAGAACGGCACCAGGTGGTGCTCGCACATCGAGTGGAAGGTGATGTCCTTGACCAGCACCATCTCGGAGTGGCCGATGTCGAAGGTCGTGGCCAGCAGATCCGCCGGGTCCTGCCCCAGCCCGGAGAAGACCTCCGCGTAGGAGCGGGCCACCCGGGCCGGGGTCTCCCGCAGCCCGTCCCGGTCCGGGTCCTCGCCGACGGCCAGCAGGATCTCCCGCACGGCCGCCTCGATGCGCGGCAGGTCCATGGGCATCACCGGCTCCAGGGCCCGGCGGGCCGGGGGCCGTCTCCGTCCTGCTCGGGCTCCCGGGCGTCGGGGCCCGGCTGGGGGCCCTGGGGCCCTTGGGCGCCGGGCCCGCCCTGGGCGCCGCCGTCGGACTCGGTGCCGGGAGGGGTGGTGCCGGTGTGGTTGCGGGGCACCTCGAGGGGGTGCTCGGGCTTGGCGGCCACGGCCTGGTCCTGCGGCGTCATCTCCGCCGGGTCCTGGGTGCCCTCACGGCGAGCCTCGGCCTGCTCGGCGGGGGTGGTGATCGGGGGGATCTCGGAGACCGGGCGGGTCTCCTTGGACAGCCAGACCTCGCGCACCGGGCGCTGGCGGACGTCCTTGAAGACCTCCGCGATCTCCTTCTCGTTCAGGGTCTCCTTATCCAGCAGCTCGAAGGCCAGCCGGTCCAGCACATCCCGGTTCTCGGTGAGGATCGCGTAGGCCTCGTCGTGGGCGTGGTCGATCAGGGCCCGCACCTCGACGTCGATCTGGGCGGCGGTCTTCTCGGAGTAGCCGCGGGAGGAGGCTCCGCCGTCGCGGCCCATGAACGGCTCGGTGTCATCCGAGCCGAGCTTGATCGCCCCGATCGTCGCGGACATGCCGTAGTCGGTGACCATCTTGCGGGCGGTCTTGGTGGCCTTGTCGATGTCGTTGGCGGCACCGGTGGAGGGGTCGTGGAAGACCAGCTCCTCGGCGACCCGCCCGCCCAGGGCGTAAGCCAGCTGGTCCAGCAGCTCGTTGCGGGTCGTGGAGTACTTGTCGTCCACCGGCATGACCATGGTGTAGCCCAGGGCGCGCCCGCGCGGCAGGATGGTGATCTTGGTGACCGGATCCGTGTTGCGCAGCGCGGCCGCGACCAGGGCGTGCCCGCCCTCGTGGTACGCGGTGATCTTGCGCTCCAGCTCCTTCATCAGCCGGGAGCGGCGCTGCGGGCCGGCCAGGACGCGGTCGATCGCCTCGTCCAGGGCGCGGTCGTCGATGATCTGGGCGTTGGAGCGGGCCGTGAGCAGCGCGGCCTCGTTCATCACATTGGCCAGGTCCGCGCCGGTGAAGCCCGGGGTCTTCTTGGCCACCTGGGCCAGGTCCACGTTGTCCGCCAGGCGCTTGCCCTGGGAGTGGACCTCCAGGATGCGGCGTCGGCCCTTCAGGTCCGGGGCGTCCACGCCGATCTGCCGGTCGAAGCGCCCCGGGCGCAGCAGGGCCGGGTCCAGCACATCGGGGCGGTTGGTCGCGGCGATGAGGATGATGTTGGTGTTCTCGTCGAACCCGTCCATCTCCACCAGCAGCTGGTTCAGGGTCTGCTCGCGCTCGTCGTTGCCCCCGCCCATGCCGGCCCCGCGCTGGCGTCCGACGGCGTCGATCTCGTCGACGAAGATGATCGCGGCCTCGTTCTGCTTGGCCTGCTCGAACAGGTCCCGCACGCGGGAGGCGCCGACGCCGACGAACATCTCCACGAAGTCCGAGCCGGAGATGGAGAAGAACGGCACCCCGGCCTCGCCGGCCACGGCCTTGGCCAGCAGGGTCTTGCCGGTGCCGGGAGGGCCGTACAGCAGCACGCCCTTGGGGATCTTGGCCCCGACCGAGGTGAAGCGCTGGGGATCGGTGAGGAACTCCTTGACCTCCTGCAGCTCCTCCACGGCCTCGTCCGCCCCGGCGACGTCGGAGAACTTCACGGTGGAGTTCTCCTTGTTGAACTTCTTGGCCTTGGACTTGCCGAACTGCATCAGCTGCCCGCCGCCGCCGGACATGCGCGAGAGCAGGAACCAGAACAGCGCCAGGATGATCAGGAACGGCAGGATCAGCCCCAGCAGGGAGGTGAACCAGTTGCTCTCCACGGGCTGATCCGTGTAGCCCTTCAGGTCCCCGTCGTCGATGGCCTGCACGACGTCCTCGGCGCGCGGCTCGACGTAGTAGAACACCACGGACTTGCCGAGGTTCCGGTCCCCCTCCGTGTAGTCGTCCTTGAGGGAGAGCTCGACCTTCTGGTCGCCGTCGTACATCTTGGCCTCGGTGGCCTTGTGGTCCTGCAGCAGCTCGATGCCGACGTTGGTGTCCACGCGGTTGGTCTCCGCGGACATCGTGGTGAACAGCACCGTCGCCAGGCCCACCAGGGCCAGGACGATCCAGAAGTAGGGTCCCTTGAAGAGGCGCTGGCGGACGGTCTTCTTCTGGGGACTGGTGTTGGTGGCCAAGCTGGTGGTGCCTTCCGATCGTCGTGGATGCGTCGTGGGGCGCGAGCGGTCTCGTGACAGACTACCGCCGGGAGCCGGCAGGGCCTCCCGGACTTCCCTCACGGCGGACGCCGCGCGGGGACGGGGGGCTGCCGCAGACGGCGGCGCGTCAGGAGTAGACGTGCGGGGCGAGGGTCCCGATGAAGTCCAGGTTGCGGTACCGCTCCGCGAAGTCCAGGCCGTAGCCGACCACGAACTCCGGGTCGATGTCCCACCCGATGTACTTGACCGGCACGTCCGTCTTCACGGAGGCCGGCTTGCGCAGCAGCGCGCAGATCTCCACGGAGTTCGCCCCGCGGGATTCCAGGTTGGACTTCAGCCAGGACAGGGTCAGCCCGGAGTCGATGATGTCCTCGACGATGAGCACGTCCCGGCCGTGCAGGTCCGTGTCCAGGTCCTTGAGGATCCGCACGACCCCGGAGGATTTGGTCCCGGAGCCGTAGGAGGACACGGCCATCCAGTCCATCGTGTAGTGCCCGTGCAGGGCGCGGGAGAGGTCGGCCATGATCATCACGGCGCCCTTGAGCACCCCGACGAGCAGGACGTCGCGGTCCTCGTAGTCGCGGTCGATCTGGGCCGCGAGCTCGGCGACCTTCTCCCGGATCTGCTCCGTGGTGAACAGGACGTTCTTGAGGTCCTCGCTGACGTCGTTCGCATCCATTGGGGTCTCCTGCTTTCCGTGATGCTGCCGGTGGCCGCGGTGCCGCTGGGTCGGATCACCCCGCCGGGGTGCGGGTCAGGATCAGCGCCCCCGCGGCCTCTGGCTCGGGGGCTCGCCGCTCCAGCGCCCGGCGGCGCCACACGGTCACTCTACCCGGCATCTGCACGGGACCGGCATTGCCCCGGCCGCCGAGCAGCTCCTCCAGGGCGGCCAGGCGCTCGTGGGTGGGCGCAGCACCCCCGGCCTCCTGCAGGGCCGCCGCGAGGATGCGCCGACGCAGGGCGGGGTGGGTGTCCGACAGCACCCCCAGGGACAGCGCGGCCAGGGCCTGCTCCGGCACGGGGTGGAAGCGCCCCGGGTCCGCGCGCGCGTCCTGCGCCCGCCGGGCGGCCAGGGCATCCAGCAGGTCCGCGTCCTCGGTGAGCACCTCGGCCGTGCGGGCCAGGGCCTGAGCGATGCCGGGGCCCAGGGTGCGCTCCAGGTGGGGCAGGACGTCGTGACGCACGAGGTTGCGGCGCAGGGAGGTGTCCGCGTTGCTCGGGTCCCGCCAGGGGCTCAGCCCCTCGGCGGCGAGGATCTGCTCGACCTCCTCCCGGGTGGTGCCCAGCAGGGGCCGCAGCAGCAGGGCGGCCGAGGGAGTCTCGTCGGTCCCGTCGGGATCGGCGCGCGGCGGCTCGTCGGGCGGCGTCGCGATCGACGCGGTGAGCGGCTCGCTCTTCGGGGCGGTGATCGGCTCGCCGTCGATGCCGAGCCCGGCCAGGGGGCGCGCCGGCGGCATCCCGGCCAGGGAGCGGGTTCCGGAGCCGCGGGCCAGGCCCAGCATCACGGTCTCCGCCTGATCGTCGCGGGTGTGGCCCAGCAGGATGCCGGCCACGGTCTCGCCCTGCTCCCCCAGCTCGGCGACGGCCTCCTCGAAGGCCCGGTAGCGGGCGATGCGCGCGGCCATCTCGGGGCCGTGCCCGCCGGGCTCCACCGCGGCCCGCCGGATGAGCACGGGGGCCAGGCTCAGCTCCCGGCACTGCTCGGCGGCTCGCCGCGCGACCTGCGCGCTGCCCTCCTGCAGCCCGTGATCCACGACGATCGCCCCGGCCCGCAGGTCCCCGCGGCGGGCGAAGTGCGCGGTGAGCGCGGCCAGGGCAAGGGAGTCGGGCCCGCCGGAGCAGGCGACCAGCAGCAGCGGCCCCTGGGCTGCGCGATGGGCGGGGGCGCTCGGGGTCCCGGGCGAGGAGGCCGGGTCCTGCTCGCCTCGGCCCGCCCGCCTCCCGGCCTCCGCTGAGCGCGCCGCCCGCCCCGTCGGAGTCGTCTCCAGGCCCGCGTGCTCGGCGAGGTGGCGGGCCAGGCGGCGTCGGGCGGCGCCGACGGCGGGGTGCAGGCGTCCGGTGCGTCCGCTCTGAGCCATCAGCGCCGCTCCGTCCCGTCGACGCCGCGCGCCTCGGATCCAGGCGCGTCGGATCCGGCCCCCTCGGCGTCCGCCCCGTCGGCTCCGGTGCCGACCGCCCGGGCGGATGCCGCCGCGTCGTCCGCAGGGGCGGAGTCCTCGGGCGCGCCGTCCAGCACCCGGGCGATCCAGCGGTGCGGGTTGTGGATCTCCCGCTCGCTGGGCAGGTGCTCCGGGCCCTCCCAGACCCGGTTGACGACGTCCATCCCGCGCTCGCGCAGGATGGTGCGCACGAACTCCTGGCCGTCCCGGTACTGGCGCATCTTCAGGTCCAGGCCCAGCGCCCGCCGCATCGCCCGGTCCAGCAGGCCGCGCTGGGGGCGGGCGTCGAAGCGGCGGCGGATGGTCTTCACGGTCGGCACGATGCTCGCGTCCACCGCGTCCATGACCACGTTCGCGTGGCCCTCCATGAGGCTCATGATCGCGGTGAGCTGCGACAGCGCGGCGGCGGAGTCCTCATCCAACAGCAGGCTCATCCGGTTGCCGGGCACGGGCCGCTCCCCGTCCGGGGAGTCCTGCCCGTCCTGCTCGCGGCGGGCGGACAGCGCCCGCCGGGCGGCCTCCCCCAGGCGCTGGACCAGCTCGCCGCCTCCTCCGCCGAGGCCCTCCGGCAGCCGGGTGATCAGCTCCAGCAGGTGCCCGCGCAGCCAGGGGGCGGCCGCGAACTGCACCCGGTGGGTCTGCTCGTGCAGGCACACCCACAGCCGGAAGTCCTCCGGCTCCACGTTCAGCTCCCGCTCCAGCATCGCGATGTTCGGGGCGACCAGCAGCAGGCGCCCGCCCGCGGCCCCGTGCCCGCCGAGCGCGGCGAAGGGATCGTACTGGCCGAGCACCTTGCCCGACAGGAAGGCCAGCAGCCCGCCCAGCTCGACGGCGGCCCCGGCGGCCGTGACCCGCCGGTCCAGCCCGGACATGTCCTGAACCCGCTTCCCCGGTCCCACGGCCAGCAGGCGGTTGAGCAGGAAGGCGAAGGTCTGGGCGTTGGCCCGGGACCAGCCGGCCCGGTCCACCACGAGGACCTCGGAGTCGTGCAGGTTGCGCGCCGCCTCCAAGCCAGTGATGGCGTGGACGTGGTCCACCGCGGCATTCGCCTGGTACCGCACGGATTCGACGACGGCCCCGGCCTCCCGGCGGGACAGCCGCGGCCCGGCCGGGGCCAGGCGACGGGCCGCGGCGGCGGCCGCCTCCCAGCCGATGACCTCGGGCGCGGGCTGTCCCGGCGCCCCGGCGGATCCGGCGGGGACGGCGGGGACGGCGGCGTCGGGGGACGGACTCGAGGCGGGGGTCCTGGGCTGGGCCATGGCTCAGGCCTCCGCGGCGGACTCGTCCGCCGGCACGGGGCCCGCGGAACCCGCCGGGTAGTCCAGCAGGGGCGCGCGACCGTCGTCGTAGGCGGCGCGGATCTCGGAGAGCACCCGCCAGCCCTGCTCGGCGGCCCGCCCGCTGACGCTGAAGGTGCGCCGACCCTCGAAGATCCCGCGCACCACCGAGCCGTAGGGGGTCAGCGGGGCCTGGCGGACGTGGGAGGACAGGGTGATCCGCCCCAGGCCCCGGGAGTCGTACTCCCCGCCCACGTTCGCGTCGATCGCGATGACCTCGTCCTGCAGGCCGATGCGCAGCATCCCCGGGCGGGCCTCCTGCACCCCGGGCAGATCCGCGCTGCGGGCGGAGGGACGGAACCGGATGCGGATCTCCTGACGCGGCTCGCCCACGGCCTTGCCGGAAGCGATGGTCACGGGGACCCCGCGCCACCGCTCGGCGTCCACCGCCAGGGTGGCCCGGGCGTAGGTCTCGGTCTGCCGGGACGGGTCCACCCCGTCCTCGTCCACGTAGGAGGGCAGGCTCTTGCCCCCGGCCTCACCGGCGGTGTAGCGCCCGCGCACCACCGCTGGACCCTCGCCGTCGGCGGCGCTCTCGGCCACCCGGGCCGAGCAGATGATCTCGGCGCTGGCCTCCTGGATCGCCGCGCCGTCGATGTCCCCCTGCGGGTCCATCAGGGTCAGGCCCATGACCTGCAGCAGGTGGGACTGCAGCATGTCCTCGGCCGCCCCCGTGCCGTCGTAGAAGTCCGCCCGGCCCTCCAGGCCCAGGGTCTCCTCGAAGAGGATGTCGATGCTCTCGATGCCCTCCCGGGACCAGGCGGACTCGAAGAGCCGGTTGCCGAAGCGCAGCCCCAGCAGGGACAGCAGCCCGGGCATCCCCAGGAAGTGGTCCACCCGGTACACGTCCTCCTCCGGGACGAGGTCCGCGAGCTTGGCGTCCAGCTCCCTGGCGGAGTCCTCCCCGGTGCCCAGGGGCTTCTCCATCGCGAGGATCAGCCGCCGCGGCAGCCGCCCCTGCTCCTTCAGCCGGGCCAGGGCGTCCACCGTGTCCACCGCTACGGCCGGGGCCAGCGCGAAGTACAGGACCACGGGGCCGGCCTCGTGCTCCAGCAGCCCCGCGAGGTCCTCGGCGTCGGTGGCGTCGCTGACGCGGAACTCCGCCTGCTGCGCGGTGCCCTCGACCACCGGACCGGGCAGGGGGTCAGCCCCCAGGGTCTGGGCGAAGACCTCGCGCACGGTCTGCGGGAACTCGTCATTGGCGTGGCGCCCGGAGCCGATGATCTTCAGCGGCTGGTCCACGGCCCCGGTCGCGAGGTAGGAGGCGATGCCGGGCAGCAGCAGCCGCTCGGTGAGGTCGCCGTTGGCGCCGAGGATGACGAAGGTCTGCGGGGTGTCAGTCATGGCTCTCACTCAACCCGTTCGCCCGCGACGAATCCAGGGAGGATCCCGCGCGTTCGCCACGGGGTGAGCGGGCGGCGCTACAGCCGGGTCAGGGCGGCGGCGGAGCGGTCCAGCATGTCCTTGGCGGCGGTGAGGTCCGTGAGGTCGTTGACCACGAAGGAGTAGACCAGCAGGCGCCCGTCCTCGGTGGTGGTGACCCCGGAGAGGGAGGAGACCTTCAGCAGGGTCCCCGTCTTGGCCCGCACGTACCCGCGCCCGGCGGCCTCGTCGGCGGCCTCGAAGCGGGCCGCCAGGGTGCCGTCCAGTCCGGCGGTCGGCAGGGCGGAGACCAGCTGGGCCCGGGCGTCATCGGCCGTGACCGCGTGCTGCACGGTCTGCACCAGGGTCGCGGGGGTGACGCGGTTGCGGTCCGAGAGCCCGCACAGGTCCGCCTGCTCCAGGCCCTCGACGCCGATCCCGTCCCGGGTGAGGGTCTCCCGGACCAGCGCGATCGCGGCCTCCTGAGAGCCCTCCTTCCCGGCGGCCACCGCCGCGTTGCGGCCCAGCACCTCGGCCAGCACGTTGTCCGACTCGTCGAGCATGTACCGAGTCTGCTCCAGCACCGTCGCGGATTCCACCGCACCCAGGCGCTGGGAGGCCTCCCGATCCTGCGCGTCGGCCGCCCCGGCGTCGGTGAAGCTCAGGCCGTGGGCGGACCCGGCGGCATCCAGCTCCCGCAGGTACGCGGCCACGGCGTCCTGGGCGGCGTCGTCCGGGCGGTGGGAGGTCTCCTCGGGGTCGGCGGGCTCCTGGGTGTGATGGTCCCACAGGGCGATGGGGTGCACCCCGGTGACGTAGCCGCTGGCCACGTCCTCCGCGCTCCACGCCGGACTCACCGCGGGGCCGGTGAAGCGGGAGGCGTCCAGGCGCACGGGCACGGTGCCGGTGACCCCGCGGTGGTGCAGGGAGTCCACGGTCTGGCGGGCCAGGTCCCGCAGGCTCGCCCGCCCGTCGACCCCCTGCCGGGCCTCGTCGGGGCTGAGCATGGTGTCCCCGCCGGCGCGCAGCACCACGGACCTCCCGTCCGCCCCGAGGTAGGCACCCGTCTCGTAGCGGGCGGAGGGGTCCTGGTGGGACAGCAGGGTGTAGGCGGTGAGCAGCTTGAGGTTCGACGCCGGCATCACCGGCTTGGCGGCGTCGTCGGAGTACAGCACGTCCCCGGTGCGCGCGTCGGCGACCTGCGCGGTCAGGGAGCCGCCGCGGAAGTCCCGCTGCGCGGTGCGCAGGGCGCTGGCCACCGCCTCGGAACCGGGCTGCGCGGCGTCCGGGTCCAGGGTGCTCACCGGCGCGGCGGAGGGGCTTGCCGGTGCGGCGGCGGCGATCTGCGGGGTCTCGGTGAGGTCCTCCCAGTGCTCGGCCGCCTGCGGGACGATCACGGCCCCCGAGCCCAGGCAGGCGATGCCGAGGATCCCGGCCGCGGACCACCACCGGCGGGTGCGACGCCGATCCCGGGACGGGGCCTGCGGGGCGGTGCTGCTCATGGCGGGGATCCTTCGAGGCGGCGGGGTGGGCGGGTGCGGCTCCACTCTACCGGGGCGGCGTCGGTTAGCCTGGGGGAAGCCGCCCGCCGCACGGCGGGCACCGCATCCCGATCGCCGAACAGCTGAAGGAGCACATCATGGAGCGCGACGTCACCATCGAGATCCCCCGCGGGTCCCGCGTCAAGTACGAGATCGACCACGAGACCGGGCGGCTGCGCCTGGACCGGGTCCTGTTCACCTCGATGCAGTACCCCACCGCCTACGGGTACTTCGAGGACACCCTGGGCGAGGACGGGGACCCGCTGGATGCGATGGTGATCCTCGACGTCGACGTCGTGCCCGGCGTTATCGTGGAGGCCCGCCCGATCGCCGTGTTCAACATGACCGACGAGGCCGGCGGGGACGCCAAGGTGCTGTGCGTGGCCACCGACAAGCGCTACGACGAGATCCAGGACCTGGGCGACGTCAACCCGTACCTGAAGGACGAGATCCAGCACTTCTTCGAGCGGTACAAGGACCTCGAGGCCGGCAAGTGGGTCAAGGGCGAGGGCTGGGACGGCAAGGAGGCAGCGGAGAAGATGGTCCAGGACGCCATCGAGCGCTTCCAGCACTCGGACTACGACTCCGCCCAGGAGGCCGAGCAGGACTGACGTCCGGCCCCCGCGCAGACCGCGCAGCAGAGGCCGCGCCTCCCGAGAGCTGATCTCTCGGGAGGCGCGGCCTCTGTCGTATCGCATGCCCCGCGCTCAGCCGAAGGCGGCGCGGAAGGCGGTCTCGGCCGCCGACCCGTAGGGCGTGAACAGCACGGTGCGCACGGTCTCGCCGACCTCCTCGGCCGTGGCGCGGACCGTCTCCACGGCGATGCGCGCGGCGTCGTCCATGGGCCAGCCGTAGATCCCCGCGGAGATCGCGGGGAACGCGACCGAGGCGGCACCGAGCTCGGCGGCCACCCGCAGGGACTCCCGGTAGCAGGAGGCCAGCAGGGGCGCCTTCTGCTCGTACTTGGTCTTCGCGTAGGTGGGTCCCACGGTGTGGATGACCCAGCAGGCGGGCAGCTCCCCGGCGGTGGTGGCCGCGGCCTGCCCGGTGGGCAGACCGTCCGGGAAGCGCTCGGCGCGCAGCCGGCGGCAGGCCGCCAGGATCTCGGGTCCCCCGGCGCGGTGGATCGCCCCGTCCACCCCTCCCCCGCCGTACAGGGTGTGGTTGGCGGCGTTGACGATCGCGTCGGCCTGGGTGCGGGTGATGTCCCCGGGTCGGATGATCAGCTCCATGGGCCCCACCCTAGCCGCGGATCCCGGGCCGGTCCGGGCCGGTGCGGAACCACTGCTCGGGTCGCTCGCCCATGTCCCAGAACACCCCCGCCATGATCCGCAGGCCCTCGCGCAGCACGGAGGCCAGCGCGTGCTCATCCGGGGCGTGCTGGTTGGACCCCGGGGGGGGAGTGCGGGATCCACACGGTCGGCAGGCCGAGCTGGTCGGCGAACACGGCGTTGGGGATCGTCCCGCCCAGATTCGGCTCGACGGCGGGCTCCCGACCCACGGTCTCGGCGATCGAGACCTCGGCCGCGCGCACCACGGGGGCAGCGGGATCCAGCCGAGTGGCGGGAACCGGTTCATGAGCGCGCACCGTGACGCCGCGGATGCCGCGCTCGCGCAGGACCCGCTCGGCCTTCGCGGCGAAGTCGGAGACGTCCGTGCCGACGACGTAGCGCAGCTGCAGCACAGCGCGCGCCCGGGCGGGGATCGCGTTCTTCGGCTCGGCCGGATCACCGGCCTCCAGAGCGAGGACCTCGACGGTGTTCCACGCGAAGACCCGCTCGTTCGGGTTCAGCCCCGGCTCGCCCCAGTCACGGTCGACGGCCGGGCCGCCGTCGTCGGCGGGCTCGGGCAGGGCCTGCACGGCCCGGCGCACGGGGTCGGGGATCCGCGAGGGGCGCAGGAAGTCCGCGCGGATCACCCCGTCCCCGTCCACGAAGGCGCCGATCGCGGCGGCCAGGACGGTCGCGGGGTTGCGCACTCGCCCGCCCCAGTTGCCGGAGTGCAGGTCCCCGGCGTGCTCGCGGACGATCTCGCTCAGCCCCACGGAGCCGGCCTCCTCGCCCATCTCGATCAGAACCGTGACGTTGTAGCCGAGCTTCCCACGCACCCCGATGACGGCGCCGAGGGCGCACAGGTCGACGGTGTGCTGGCCCTTGTTGTCCGCGCTGCCCCGGCCGTAGAGGGCATCGCCCTCGATGCTCAGGTGCCAGGGGCTGCGACCCTCGCTCCAGTCGTCCGCGTGCCCGAACTGCACATCGCCGTGCCCGTACACGAGCACGGTTGGGCAGCCGCGGATCCTCGACGCGTCGGCCGATGATCGCGGGGTGGTTCGCGGAGACGGGGTTCTGCGCGATCCGCCAGGAGAACCCGAGGTCCTCCAGCTGCGGGGCGATCTCCTCGGCGAGGTAGGCCAGGGCCCGGTCCCGGTGCCCGCCGCCCTGGCTCTCGGTGCGCCGGGCGACCCGGGCGCGGAGCAGGTTCACGAGGGCGTCGTAGGTATCTGCGGAGGCCTCGATCGCCCGTTCGCGGGAAGCCTCGGAGCCGGTGACGGAGGAGCGGGTCGCTGTTCTCCCGTGCAGGGTCAGGGGATGGCATGGGGCTTTCCTCCAGGTGGTGGCTGCCGCCTTCAGCCCAGGACGCGGTCCTCGGCCTCGGCCTTGGTCTCCCCGCCCACGGGCACGGCCTTCTTGGCTCCGCGGGAGAGGTCGATGATGTAGCCGACGATCGCGGCGGCCAGGGTGGGGAAGAACCAGCCGAGCTCCTGCTCGTAGCCCGGGGCCCAGCCGATCAGCGGCTCGATCCAGGAGGAGACCCAGCCGAGGGAATCGGCGCTCATCAGGGCGGACCAGATGATGGCCACGGTCAGGGAGAACACGTAGGTCAGGTTCAGGCGACGACGCAGCAGTGGCTCGACCAGGGTCAGGAAGATCAGGGTGATCGCGGCCGGGTAGAGGAAGCCGACGATGGGCCCGGCGATCGCGATGACGGTGCTCAGCCCCAGCGTGGAGACCAGGAACGCGATGATCGTGAAGATGACGGCCCACCAGCGGTAGGAGATCGCGGGCACGAGCTTGGCGAAGAACTCGGAGGTGGCGCCCAGCAGACCCACCGAGGTGGTCAGGCAGGCCAGCAGGACGATCAGACCGAAGACCCACGCGCCGGGCCGACCCATGGTCTGGGCGGCCGCCGCGGAGAGCAGGGAGGCGCCGTCCGGGTAGCCGGCGGCGTCGGGGATCCGGTGCCCGATCACCCCCAGGCCCACGTACACCACGGCCAGCAGCGCCCCGGCGATGATCCCGGACAGGCTGACCCCGCGCACCAGGGCGGGGCCGGTGGGCACGCCCTTCTGGCGCAGCGCGGAGACCACCACGATGCCGAAGGCCAGGGCCGCGAGGGAGTCCATGGTCAGGTACCCCTCCAGGAACCCGGCGGAATAGGGGTGGCTGGCGTACTCCTCGGTCGCGGCACCGGGATCCGAGTGCAGATTGGCGATGCCCAGGACCACCATGCTCACCAGCAGGATGATCAGGGCGGGCGTGAGGAACTTGCCGAGGGCGTCCACGATGTTGCGCGGGTCGAAGGCCAGGGCGAGGGTGATGAGGAAGAAAACCGCGGAGAAGAGGGCGGTGGCGCCCCAGGAGTCCCAGCCGAAGTTGGGGGTGATGGTGGTGGAGAAGCTGACCGTGGCGGTGCGCGGCAGGGCGTAGAAGGCGCCGATGGACAGGTAGATCAGCACCGGGAAGATCACGCCGAAGATCCGCCCACCGCGGCTGGCCAGGTCCTGCACGTCCCGACCGGTGATGGCGATGGCCAGCACGGCCAGCACCGGCAGGAGCACCCCGGAGCTGAGGAAGCCGAGCACCGCGGGCACGAAGCTCTCACCGGAGGACGCCCCGAGGATGGGCGGGAAGATGAGGTTGCCCGCCCCGAAGAACATGGAGAACAGCATCATCGCCGCGACGACGATGACCACCCCGGTGCGTTCGGTGCGGCGGGGGCGGCCGGGGGCCGCTTCGGGGGCGTTGGTCATGGGGGTCCTCCGGCGGTGAGCCTGACGATGCGAGTGGAGAGCGCCCCCAGCTTAGACCTCGCCCTCACTCTCCGGCCACGCGTACCACTATGTGAAACACTGCCGAGGGGCGCCGGGGCGCGTCCCACCCGATGGGAGGCCCGCGGGAGACGAGGGCGGCGTCGGGACGGCTCAGCACGCCGTCGGACCGTGGGTGGGGCGACCGGCCAGGAAGGTGGCCCAGACCCGCATCCCGCGCAGCCGCGCCCCGGTCTCGGCGGTGTCCGCGGCCGGGGCCAGGGGGTTGTCCTCCACGATGGCCAGGTCCGCGACGTCGCCGTCGGCCGGCACCAGACGGCCCCCGGTCGAGGCCCGCAGCGCGGCCTGCGCGCCGATGGCCTCCTCCGGGTGCCAGGCGGGACGGGCGTCCCCGGAGCGGTGAACGGCCGCGGCCATCTCCAGCCAGGGATCCAGCGGGGAGACCGGCGCGTCGGAGCCGAAGGCCAGCGGGATCCCCGCGGCCAGCATGGAGGCGAGCATGAAGCTGCGCTCGGCCCGATCCGCCCACAGCACGTCGGTGACGTCCCGGTCATCCAGCAGGTGCGCCGGCTGCACGCTGGCGGTGATCCCCAGAGCGGCCATGCGGGGCAGGTCCTCCCGGCGCATCAGCTGGGCGTGCTCGATGGACCCGCGCGCCCCGGTGGCGGCGTAGGCGTCCAGGGCGTGGCGCACGGCGGCGTCGCCGATGGCGTGCAGGGCCACCTGAAGCCCCGCCTCGTGGGCCGCGCCCAGCAGGCGTCGCAGGCGCTGCGGACTCTCGTTCTGCACCCCGGAGGGGCGGGTGGGATCCGGGGAGCCCAGATAGGGGGAGCAGCAGTGGGCGGTGCGGGTGCCCAGGGATCCGTCGGAGATGATCTTCAGCGGCCCCATCCGCAGCAGCCCCTCCGGGTCCTGTTCCGGGGAGCACAGCCGGTCCCCGGTGCGCAGCCCGGCCTCGACGACCTCCTCCAGGTGCTCCTGGTACACCCCGGTGCGCACGCGCAGCAGGTTCAGCCCCGCGGCCAGGCGCTCGGGCCAGACCCGGTGGTTGGCGGCGAATTCCAGGTCCACCAGGCCCACCACGCCGCGGGAGGCGGCATCGCGCAGCGTCTGCGGGATGAGTCGGGCGGTGTCCGGCATGTGCCGCTCCAGCTGGGAGTACAGGGGGAACCAGCGGTTCTCGGACAGGGCGCCGTCGGTGTCGGGGGCGCCGAGCAGCCGCAGGGCGGCGGTGTTGAGCCAGCCGTTGTGCATGTCCCCGCTGATCAGCACGACGGGGCGGGGCCCGGTCACGGCGTCCAGCTCGGCCACGGTGGGCTGGCGCGGCCACACGGAGGAGCGGTAGCCGAAGCCGAACAGGGCCTCTCCGGGGTCCAGGTCCCCGTCGCGCTCGCGGCGGGAGAGGTGCGCGCGCACGGTCTGCAGGGCCTGTTCGGCACTGTCGGCCGCGGTGAGGTCCAGGCGGGTGCGGGCCTGGGCCCACTGGTCCACGTGCACGTGCCGGTCCCACAGGCCGGGGATCAGCCAGCGGCCCTCGGCGTCCAGCACCGTCTCCCCCGGTTCCGGGGTGAGGGCACCGGGCGGGGCCAGGCGCACGCGGGCGTCCCGGATCCGGGCGTCCAGGGTCTCTCCGGTGCGAGGATCGCGAAGGCTGCGCAGGAGGTGTCCGGTGGAGCTCATGCCTACTGTTCTACACGGGCCGCACACCCGTATACCGTGCGTCCGGGATCACACCGGCCCGGGGCCGGCGGGGATGCGGAACGCCGACGGACGCCCCGGGAGGTCTTCGACCCGCACCCGGGCCGTCTGCCCCGGTCCTGGCTCAGGCGCCCCGGTGGGTGACCCGCCGGCCGCCCCCGGACCGCTCGACCCCCGGCTCCAGCTCCGGGTCCTGATCCAGCTCGGCCAGGGGGCGCCCGGCCATGTCCCGGACCATCGCGACCACGGGGATCCCGAAGAGCACGGCCACGGCGGTGGAGTACACGGCCGGGGCCAGAGCGGAGCCGGTGGCGGACATCAGCCACGTGGCCAGGAACGGGGAGAGGCCCCCGAACAGGACGGTGGCGAGGTTGTAGCCGATGGCCATGCCGGAGAACCGGCCCACCGCGGTGAACTGCTCCGGGACGGCGGCCGCGGCGATCGCGGACCACCCGGCGGCGGGCACCGCGAGCAGGGCCACGCCGACCATGGCCGAACCGGGGCCGGCGTGGGTGAGCATCAGGTAGGCCGGGATGGTGCTGACCGCGATGATCGCGACGAACGCGGCCAGCAGCGCGCGCCGTCCGAACCGGTCCGAGGCCAGCCCGATCAGCGGGGTCACGACGATCGCGACGACGGCGGCGATGGTGCCCAGGCCGAGGGAGCCCGCGGACTCCAGGTGCGCGGCCTCCTCCAGGTAGGCGGGCACGTTGGTGATGTTCAGGAAGTACGTCACGGACCCGATGGAGGAGATGAGGAACGCCAGCAGCACCGACTTCGGGTGGGTGCGCAGCACGGCGATCAGCGGGGAGCGGGCGGCCTGTGCGGTGCTGCGCTGGGTGTGCTCGAAGGTCTCGGTCTCCACCATGAGCCGGCGCAGCGGGATCATCAGGGCCGCGAGCGCCCCGCCGATCAGGAACAGCACCCGCCAGCCCCACCCGTCCAGGTCCTCGGGGCTCAGCTGCACGGCCATGACGGTGCCCAGCCCCACGGCCAGCAGGGAGCCGACCTCGCTGTTGGCCGCGGCCCAGCTGGCGGCGAAGCCGCGGCGGCCGTCCTTCGCGGATTCCATGAGGAAGACCATGATGCCGGTGTACTCAGCACCCACGGAGAAGCCGGCCAGGCAGCGCAGGGCGATGACGGTGACCGCGCCCCAAACGCCCCAGGTCTCCTGGCCGGGGACGAGGGCGATGCCGGCCATCGCCACGGCCATCAGGCTCGCGGAGATCACCAGGGAGGATTTGCGGCCGATCCGGTCCCCGAGGTGCCCGAAGACCATCGCGCCGATGGGACGGAAGAGGAAGCCGACCGAGCCGATGGCCAGGGTCATCAGCAGGGATCCCTCATACGGGCCGAAGAAGACGCGGGACAGGCTCGTGGAGACGTAGAAGAAGATCGAGAAGTCGTACCACTCCACGACGGTGCCGAAGGCAGCCACGAGCATGGAGAGCCGACGCCGCCTCCCGGTGACGGCCGCGGGCGGGGCGGGCTGGTGGGCGGCGGTCGAAGCCATGGGGAGGTCCTGACGTGGGCGGCGGTGGGGCGCGGCCGACGACGCGGCGAAGCCCCTGGTCAGACCAGCCTAATGCCCCTCCGCCGGAACCCGAAAGGCTCGCAATGCTTTCCTGCCGGGGAGGGGTGGACTCCCTGAGAGGAGGGCTCAGAGGCGGATCCCGGCGCGGGCGGCGTCGAGGGTCTGGGCGACCTCTTCGGTCCGCGGGTGCTCGGCGCCGAGGGTGGTCTCGGCCCGCTCGCGCAGCGCTTCCAGCTCCTGCACGGAGGCCTCCAGCGCTCCGGCGTAGCGCAGCTCGTCGGCGGCGAACAGCCCCAGCGCGATCTCCTCCTCGTCCCCCAGGATCTCGGCCTCGCGGTAGGCGTCCAGGGCTTCGATCAGCCGATCGTGGGCATCCCGATGGGCGCGGGAGACCCGGCCGCGGGGGTCCTGCTCCGCCTCGACCTGCTCCGGCAGGCCCCGGGCCAGGGCGGCCTCGGTGAGCAGCTCGCGGTGCTCCTCGGTGGGGTCCGCGACCACCATCTCCAGCAGCTTCCGGTACTCGGTCCGGGCGGCGTCGTGCTGATCCCGGATCATCAGGTGGGCGTGGGTCAGGGCGGTGCGCTGCAGCTCGTCCAGGTCCTCCCACCCGCGGTGCAGCTGCTCCTCGGCCTCGGCCACCAGCCCCAGCCGCTCCAGGAGCCCGGCGAGCTGGCGGCGCAGCTGCAGGGTCTGCGGGTCCTGTTCCCCGCGCCGCTGCTCGGTGTCCGCCACCAGGGACTCCAGGGCGGACCGGGAGGCTGCCGGGTCGTAGGCGTAGGCCAGCTCCTGGCCGAAGCTGCGGCGCAGGGCGGCGGCCTGGGCGGAGTCCGCGCCGTAGTAGTGGTGCACCCGCACGAGCAGCCGACGCAGGGCCTTGGCCCCGGCGTCGAAGCGGCCGGCGGCGAACAGCACGACCACCCGCAGCCGCAGGGCCTCGAAGGTCAGGGCGTGGTCGGGGCCGAGCACCTGATCGGCCTCGCCCAGCAGCCGGGTCAGTCCCTCGGCGGCGTCGCCGGTGCGTCCCGCGCGCAGCTGCACGCGGGACAGGTGCAGCTGGGCTTCGGCCAGCTGCTCGGAGAACCGCGCTCCGGCGGCGGCCCAGCTGGCCACGGTCTCCTGCAGGGCGGAGATGGCCTCGTCGGCGCGCTCGGCGGACTCGAGCACGGCGGCCTTCTGCTGGAGCAGGAAGCTGCGCTGGGCGGCTGATGACTCATCCGATGCGGCCGAGGTCTGCCGGATGAGCTCGTCGAACAGCTCCAGGGCCCGGTCGACCTGGCCGCCGGCGGCCAGGGCCGTGGCGCGGTAGGAGGCCACCTGCACGGTGAACGGGTCGCGCTCCCCCAGCTGGGTGCGCGCCTCGTCCAGCAGCCTCTCGGCCGCGTCGGGATCCGGGGAGGGCAGGGCGAGCTGCTCCTCGAACCGGGTGTGCAGGGTCTGGGCGTCAGCGGCGCTGCTGGGCATCTGGCTCACCTTCCGTGGTTCGGCGCGATGTGCTGTCAGTCCCATTGTCCCACTGTGGGGGTCAGTCGTTCTCCCAGTCAGAGTTCTGCGGGCGCGTCGGGATGCGGTCGCGCCTGTAGGTGATGTCCGTGTACCCGTGGGGCACGGGGCGGCCGTTCTCATCCACGGAGACGAACACGATCTTCTCGATGGACAGGATCAGCCGGCGGGTCAGCATGTTGCGGACCTCGCAGCGCATGGTCACCGAGGTCCGCCCGAAGCGGGTGGCCTTCAGCCCCATCTCGATCATGTCCCCCTGCACCGCGGAGGAGACGAAGTTGATCTCGGAGATCAGCTTGGTCACCGCGCGCCGGTTGCCGGTCTGCAGGATCGCGTAGATCGCGGCCTCCTCGTCGATCCAGCGCAGCAGGGAGCCGCCGAAGAGGGTGCCGTGCGCGTTGAGGTCCTCCGGCTTGACCCACTTGCGGGTGTGGAAGTTCATGCCGTCGTCCACCACGGACAGCTCGGCGGTGTTCGGGGAGATCGGGTATTCGGCCATACATCCCACTGTAGGCCGCGCACCACGGGATCATTCAGGTTTGACGGTGATGACCGGACACTCCGCCTCGAGGATGATCTGCTGGGCCGCGGAGCCCAGCAGGATCTTCCCGACGGGGCTGCGCCGGCGCACCCCGACGACCACCGCCTCCACGTCCTCATCACCGGTCGCATCCACGAGGTCTCCGACGGCGCTGCGGCTGCGCGGATCCGGCCGCTGCACGCGCACCCGATCCGGGTCCAGCCCGGTCAGCTCGGGGGCCCGCGGGTCCGGCTCGGCATCGTCCACCGAGAACAGGATCAGGTCGGCGTCGCGCCGCTGGGCCTCCCGCACGGCGAACTCGCGGGCGGCGCGCCCGGCGGGGGTGTCGGTGTGGGCCAGGATGATGCTCACGGATGGGTCTCCTCGGTGCGTCACGGGCTCTGCGGTGCCCCGGTTGGCGGGGCGCCGTCCCCTCACTGTAGGGTGAATCACACTCGCCGTCGAGCCCGGGACCCGTGCTCGACACCCATCGATCGCCCACCGCCCAGGAGGCTCCCCGTGGCATCCGACCGCGACCAGCAGACCCCGTGGGGATCCGACCCGTACGACCCCGCAGCCCCCGATGCCGGTCCGACCGGTCCCGGCTCCGGCCCTGCGCCCGAAGCGCCGGACGCCGCGGCGTCGGAAGCCGGCCCCACCCGCCGCTCGGTGCTGCGCTGGGGCCTGGGCGGGGTCATCGCCCTGGCCGCTATCGGCACCGCCTCCTACGGCTCCATCAGCTCGGCCTCGGCGGGCCGGGACCTGCGCTCGGCCCTGACGATCATCGCCCCGGCCGCGGCCGGCGGCGGCTGGGACACCGTGGCGCGGGAGATGCAGCAGGCCCAGCGCGCCGAGGGCATCGTGAACAACACCCAGGTGGTCAACATGCCGGGGGCCGGCGGGACCATCGCCCTGGGCAACCTCTCCGTGCTGGAGGGCCAGCCCGGCAACCTCATGGTCGGCGGCACCGGGCAGCTGGCGGCGACCATCAAGTACGGCTCCGCCGCGACCTATGCGGACGTGAACCCGCTGGCCATCACCGTGGAGGAGTACGACGTCGTCGTGGTGCCCGGGGACTCCGAGTTCCGCACCCTGGGGCAGCTGATGGACGCCTGGAAGGCGGACCCGCGCTCCATCCCGTGGACCGGCGGCGGCTCCTTCGACCAGCTGGTGATCGCCGAGCTGGCGATGGCCGCGGGCATCGACCCGCAGACCATGATCTACGTGAACTCCGACGGCGGCGGGGAATCCGCGGCGGCCCTGATGAACGGCACCGCCACCGCCGCGGCCAGCGGCTACCCGGACTCCATCGACCAGATCGAATCCGGGCGCCTACGGGCCCTGGCGCTGGTCGCGAAGGAACGCCCCGAGGGCATCGACCTGCCGACCACCGTGGAGCAGGGCTACGACGTGACCCTGGCGAACTGGCGGCTGCTGGTGGCCCCCGGCGGCATCACCGACGAGGACCGTTCGGGGCTGCTGGAGATCATCGAGGAGACCATCGCGACCCCGCAGTGGCGGGAGGCGATCACGCGCTACCACTGGAACGAGAACGTGGTGACCGGTCAGGAGCTGACGGACTTCCTGGACCGGGAGAAGCGGCGGATCGGCGAGCTGTACGAGGAGCTGGGACTGTGAGCACCGCATCGAGCACGCGCGCACCCCGGTCGCGGTCCACGGAGACCCGGCCGCGATGGGCCCAGGAGCTGATCATGCCGGCCGTTCTCGCAGCCGTCGCGACGTACCTGCTGATCGGCTGCGCGGCCATGGAGGTCCCCGACTCGACGGCCTTCCCTGGACCGCGGTTCTTCCCCCTGGTCATCGCCGTCGGAATCCTGGTGCTGACGATGGCCGAGGTGGTGCGGATCGTGCGCTCCCGCACCCGGCCCGCCACGGAGGCCGACGACGACGACGCGGATGCCGCTGCCGGGGCCGTGACGGCAGGTGAGGGCGAGCCCCCGGCCGCCCCCGGCTTCTCCTGGGCCTCGCTGGCCTGGGTGGTGGGCGGCTTCCTGATCTTCGCCTTGTTGCTGGAGACCCTCGGCTGGGTGATCGGCGGCGGGCTGCTGTTCTGGGCGGTGGCCCGCGGCTTCGGGGCCCGTCGCGACCTGGTGAGCCTGGTGGCGGGTCTCACGGTCAGCTCCCTGGCATACATCCTGTTCGACATGGTCCTGGGGCTGAACCTGCCCTCCGGGATTCTGGGAGGCGGTTTCTGATGGATGCGATCTCGCTGCTCGCGGAGGGCTTCGCCGGGGCGCTGACCTGGCAGAACCTGTTCTGGGTGGTGCTGGGCTGTCTGCTGGGCACCGCCGTCGGGGTGATGCCCGGGCTGGGGTCCTCGATGGCGGTGGCCCTGCTGCTGCCGGTGACCTTCGCCCTGGAGCCCACGGCCGCGTTCATCATGTTCTCCGGGGTGTACTTCGGCGGGCTGTTCGGGGATTCCACGATGGGCATCCTCATGAACACCCCGGGGCAGGCCTCCGCGATCGCCTCGACCTTCGAGGGCCACAAGATGGCGCTGAACGGGCGGGCCGCCCAGGCCCTGGCCACGGCCGCGATCGGCGCGTTCATCGGCGGCTTCGTCTCCTCGGTGGCCGTGGTGTTCCTGGCCCCGTGGCTGGCGGACCTGTCCGCGAGCTTCGGGCCGGCCGAGTACTTCGCCCTGGCCCTGTTCGCGTTCGTCGCGACCTCCTCGGTGGTCACCGACTCGGCGGTGAAGGGCCTGCTGTCGCTGCTGCTGGGGCTGGGCATCGCCGTCGTCGGGGTGGACGCCGTGACCGGCGTGCCCCGGTTCACCATGGACTCCCCGTACCTGTTCGACGGGATCTCACTCGTGACGGTGACGGTGGCGGTCCTCGCCCTGGGGGAGGTCATCCACTGCGCGGTGGTGGATCGCTTCGCACGAGCGGGGAAGATGGTGAACTCCACGGGGCGGCCCTGGCTGTCCCGGAAGGAGATGCGCGAGGCCGCCCCGGCCTGGGCGCGCGGCACCCTGATCGGCCTGCCCTTCGGGGTCATCCCCGCGGGTGGTGCGGACATCCCCACGTTCCTGGCCTACGGGGTGGAGCGGCGCCTGGACCGACGTCGACGACGCCCGCAGTTCGGCCGGGGCGCGATCCGCGGGCTGGCGGCCCCGGAGGCGGCGGGCAACTCCACCACGGGCATGGCGATGGGGGCGCTGCTGGCCCTGGGCCTGCCGATCTCCGCGACGGCCGCGATCATGCTGGCGGCCTTCCGCCAGTACGGGCTGCAGCCGGGTCCGCTGCTGTTCGAGCGCTCCCCGGACCTGGTGTGGGCGCTGCTGGCGAGCTTCTTCGTCGCGATGGTCGTGCTGCTGATCATCAACCTGCCCTTCGCGATGGTGTGGGCCAAGCTGCTGCTGATCCCCAAGCCGTACCTGTACGCCGGGATCACGGTGTTCTGCGCGCTGGGGATCTACGCGACCAGCGGCGAGGTCTTCGACCTGCTGATGCTGCTGGGGGTCGGGGTCCTGGGGTTCCTGATGCGCCTGCACGGCTACCCGCTGGCGCCCCTGGTCATCGGCATGGTGCTGGGCCCGCTGGCGGAGACCAACCTGCGCGACGCCCTGATCTCCTCCGACGGGAACGCGGGCGTGCTGGTGGACAGCCCCATCGCCCTCGGGATGTACGCCGTGCTGCTGGTGGTGCTGGCGCTGACCGTGCGCTCGAAGGTGACCTCCCGGACCCGCCGGGACACCTGAGCCGGCTCTGGCTCGGGGTTCCTGAGGTCCCGGGGTCAGCCTTCCGGGGAGCCCTCGGCGTCCCGAGAGCGGGGCCGGCGGGGCCGGCGTCGGGTGCGACGGGGCCGGTTCAGCCACGACTGGTACAGGCGCGTGGTCCACGGCAGCACCCAGTACACCATCGTGGGGGTGGCCAGGAGGATCACCAGGAGGATCTTCACCAGGAACGGCGCCTGCGGCACCACGTGCCCGACGATGTCGTTGGCCAGGGCGGAGACCGGGTAGAAGCCGGTGAAGATGACGATGGCCTGCTTCCACCGCGGCGGGACCACGTCCGGCTCGGCCTCGTCCTGCGGGGTGTCGAACCACCCCTCGATGCCGGTGCGCTTGACGTGGCGGAACTCGCGGACGTGGCTGTGGAACTCCGCCATCCACGCCTGCCGCTGCGGGGAGTCCGCCCAGGTGCGCAGGGTGTCCTCGGAGGAGAAGCGCAGCAGCATGTGCCAGACGGTGGAGTCCTCGTGGGCGCGCACTCAGCCGGAGCCGAGGTATCCGGGGAAGCCCGCGACGATGGACTGGCCGCGGGCCACCCAGTCCTCCACTTCGGTGACGGCCCCGGGATCGACGTCGCGGGTGATCTGCACGGTGACGGGAAGGCTCATGGGCCACAGTGTATGACCCGGATGTTTCGGATCTGGAGCGGCGGGGCGCCGGTGCCCGGGCCCGTAGGATCGGGGGCGTGAAACCCGCGCGCCCCGAGTCCTCCGCCGAACCTGCCGCCCGTCCCGCCTCCGGGGCGGGGCGCTGGATCCTGCTCGCCCTGGGCGCGGCGTTCCTGCTGGTGCAGCTCTACGGCCTCTACGCCCCGGCCCAGCCCGACGGACCCGACGGCCTGCTGGACCTGCCGGGGATGGACAAGCTCGCGCACCTGGGCATGTTCGCCCTGCCCGCGCTGTTCCTCCGGGCGGCCGGGGTGCGCTGGCGGCTGCTCGCCGTCGTCTTCGCCGCCCACGCCGTGCTCTCCGAGGTCATCCAGGGCACCCTGCTGCCGCACCGTTCCGCGGACCCGCTGGATGCCCTGGCCGACGTCGTCGGGCTGAGCCTCGGCCTGCTGGCCGGCACCGCGATCCTGCGGCGCCGGCCCGCCTGAATCAGTCCTCCAGACCCTTGCCCGTCGGGGAGACGAGGATCTTCACGGCGGTCTCGTTGTGGTTGATGAGGGTGTCGAAGCCCTTGTCCACCAGGTCGTCCAGCCCGATCTTCCCGGTGATGAACGGCTTGAGGTCCACCTTCCCCTGCTCCACCAGGGCGATGGTGTCCGGGTGGTCGCTGCAGTAGCCGATGGTGCCGCGCAGGTCGATCTCCTTCATGACCAGCTTGTGCATGTCCACCGCGGGCTTGTGCCCCCAGATCGAGACGTTGACGATCACGCCGGTGGGCCGCACGGCGTCGAGCAGCATGTCCAGCACCACGTCCACCGACGTGCACTCGAAGCCCACATCAGCCCCCTTGCCGTCGGTGAGCCTGCGGACCTCCTCGACGACGTCGACCTCCTTGGGGCTGAAGGCGTGGTCGGCGACCCCGGCGTCCAGGGCCTTCTTCCGCCGCAGCTCGGACAGCTCCGAGATGATCACGGTGAGCCCCTCGGCCTTCAGCACCGCCGCGGTGAGCACGCCGATGGGCCCGGCCCCGCCGATGATCGCGACGTCCCCGGCCTTCGCACCGGAGCGCACGTAGGCGTGGTGGGCCACGGACAGCGGCTCGATCAGCGCGGCCTCGTCCAGCGGGACGTCGGCGGAGACGGGGTGGACCCAGTGCCGCTTGACGGAGATCTGCTCCGCCAGGCCGCCGCCGCGACCGCCCAGCCCGATGAAGTTCATGTCCGGGCTCAGGTGGTAGTTCGGCTGGTCCTCGTCCTCCTCGCGGATGATGTAGGGCTCCACGACCACGTGCTGGCCGACCTCGAGATCGTCCACGCCCTCGCCGAGGGCCGCGACGGTGCCGGACATCTCGTGTCCGAGGGTCACGGGGGCGGACTCCCCGGAGATGGGGTGCGGGTGCCCGTGCGGGGGCACGAAGATCGGGCCGTCGAGGTACTCGTGCAGGTCGGTGCCGCAGATCCCGCACCAGGCGACGTCGATCAGCACCTCCCCCGCGGCGGGCGTCGGCGCATCGATCTCCTCGATGCGGATGTCGTGGTTGTCGTGGTAGCGGGCTGCGCGCATCGGTGCACTCCTTCGTGACGGATCCTGTTCAGCACCTCCCACGCTAGTCCGGCCGCGGATCCGCCGGGCCCGGATGACACCGGTGTTGCGCCGCGGGGCCGGCCCGCACGGTGCCCCACCCGGCGTCCGCGGAGTACCGTGCCTCCGCGGACCGGATCGTGCATCCCGAGCCGGATCATCCGGCTCACACTGCACGATCCAGTCCCGGAAGACACTGGCGGCACAGAATCCTGCCGACCCGCGCCGTGTCACTGGCCTCTGTCACGCTGAGTGCAGGATGCCCCGAACCGTTCGCGACATCCTGCACTGACCGTGACATGCCGCGCATCGGAGGGCTGACGACAGACGCCGCATCACCCCAGCGACCGGCGGTAGGCCGACGGCGTCGTGCCGGTCTCCTCGCGAAAGCGCCGGTTGAAGTTGGACAGGTTGCGGAATCCGGACGCCCAGCACACGTCCACCACGCTCAGTCGCGTGCTGCGCAGCAGTCGGCACGCCTCCGTGACCCTCATGCGGCTCATCAGCCGGGAGAATCCCACGGTCGTCGCCCGGGTCAGCATCCGAGAGGCGGCCGAGGTGGACATGCCGAGCTCACGGGCCAGATCCTCCAGCCGGACCTCACGACGCAGATTGCGATGGAGGAATTCCAGGGCCCGGTCGAAGTCCTCCCCGCCGCGAGGGCCAGCCTCCGCAGGAGCCTCCGGATCGACGATCTCTCGCTCTTCGGGCGGAGCAGCCATGAGGATGCCGAGCAGCTCGATCCCCAGAGCGAGGCGGAGCGGCCCGGTGGATCCGCCCATGGCCGTCAGAGCCTTCGTGGCCTTCACCCGGGTGCCTCCCGTGAACTCGATCCCGGCACGAGCCGTCTCCAGCAAGGCATGCAGCCCCGTCAGCTCCGGCAGAAGCTCCTCAGCCTGAGCCAGCAGCTGAGGGTCAGCGTGCACGAGAACGTCCCGACCGGGAACCTCGCGACGATCCTCGAGAACGGAGACCCAGTTGTGGGGGAGATCCGCCCCGAGCAGGTAGAGGCTTCCCGGTCCGAACACCCGCACGGAGCGGCCGATATGGGCCGCTCCATGCGAATCCCGGATCAGGTGGATCTCGATCTCGGGATGGTGGTGCCAGCGAGCCAGTGGATGGGGGAATCCATGGCTGAACCACCGGAAGATGCTGCTGGTGTCCATGGCCACCAGCTCCCGCTCCGCCGGGTGGGCGCCGTCAGCGGGAGCCATCCACCCGGATCTGCAGCTTGGTGTCGGTCGGGCGGGCCTCAGCACCCCGGTCGAAGACCTCCACGGAGCGCTCCAGCGGGAGGGTCTCGGTGACCAGCCGGGCCAGGTCCACGGTGTCCCCGGCCGCCAGGTCGATGGCCTTCCGGTACACGTTGGCGTAGCGGAAGATCGTCTCGATCCGCAGCTCCTTGGCCTGCGCGGCCACGACGTCGAACTGCACGGGGCCGGTGGGCATGCCCACGCACACGACAACCCCGCCCGGGGCCGCGACGTCGGCGACGAAGCCGTAGGCGGCACCCGCCCCGGATGCTTCGAAGACCGCCTGGGCGCCCCACCCGTCCGTGTCTGCGGCGACCCGCTGCGCCAGATCCTCCCGGCTGACGTCCACGGGCACGATGCCGTCCAGACCGGCCAGCTTCTCCAGCTTCTCCGGGGCGATGTCCGAGACGTAGACCCGGCTGGCGCCGCCGGCCAGGGCCGCCATCGCGGTGACGATGCCGATGGTGCCCGCCCCGACGACCGCCGCGACGTCGCCGGGGGCCAGCCGGGCCTTGGTCGCGGCCTGCATGCCGACCGCGAAGGGCTCGATCAGCGCGCCCTCGGCGTAGCTCAGGGAGTCCGGAAGCCGGTAGGTGTACTCGGCGGGGTGGGTGACCTCCTCGGTCAGGCAGCCGTCCACCGGCGGGGTGGCCCAGAAGCGCACGTCCGGGTCCACGTTGTACCGTCCTTCCCGCGAGGCCCGCGAGCGCGGATTCGGGATGCCCGGCTCCATCGCAACCCGATCCCCGGGGCTCAGGTGCTCGACGCCGTCGCCGACCTCCAGCACCGTCCCGGAGGCCTCGTGACCCAGGATCATGGGCTGCTCGAGGACGAACTGCCCGATCCGTCCGTGCGTGTAGTAGTGGACGTCGGATCCGCAGATGCCGACCGTGTGCACCGCGATCTTCACCTCACCGGGCCCGGGGGCACCGGGGCGGGGGATGTCGTCGATGGTGATGCGCCCCTTCTCCTGGAGCACGACGGCCTTCATGGTCTCGGACATGATCTGTCTCCTTCTCTCCTCGATTGCGGTTGGCTAGTGCGCCAGCGAGGTTCCGGCGCGGGCTCGACGTCGCTGCCCGGCGGGGAGCATGCGTCCATTCTCGTCCGTGATGCCGGGCTGGGGCGGGCGGATGAAGAAGGTGATGACGATGCCGGACAGGAACAGCAGGATGTACACCCAGATGACCCCGAGGGAGCCGATCAGGGGAAGCAGGGCCGTGGCGATCCCCGGGCCGATGAAGGTGGTCAGACCCGAGGCCAGATTGTGCGCCGAGATCGCGGCACCCCGGTGCTGCGGGGCCAACGCGGGGAAGATCGCCCCCATCGGGACGAACGCGGTCACGGAGCAGGCGAAGATGACGGCGGCGATGAGCATCATCGCGTAGTTGGCGCCGAACAGATGGGGGAAGTATCCGAAGGCGAAAGCCGACAATGCCATCCCGCCGAAGCCGAACCACCGCATCTGCCGCATCCACCCGTAGCGGTCTCCCAACCGGCCCCAGACGATGTTCGCGACGATGGTGATGGTGTTCATGACCGCCCACAGAGTCATCCATTCGGTCTGCTGGAACCATGGCTGGGAATCGTCGAGCTGCCCGGTGAGATACAGCGGCATCATCATCGGGAAGCCGTAGAGGGTCAGGTTGCACAGGATGCGGATGATGACGCTGAGCAGGATCTGCCGGTTCTCCACGAGGATGGTGACGCCACGCAGCAGCTCTCTGGCCCGGTCGGCACCCTCGAGCCGTTCTGCGGTGCGCTCCTCCGGCGGAGCCTTCGGGACCAGGAAGAGGCACATCAGCGTGCCGACGCCGACGAGCACCGGGGCCAGCCAGAGGGTCCCGGTCTCCCCCAGATGCGGGATGGTCAGGGTGGGGATGAACGCCCCCAGAGATCCCAGCCCGACGGAGAACGCGGCCCAGAACCAGCCCATCGCGGAGGCGAGGCGCCCCGGATCGACCGACTGGGCGATCAGCACCACGAAGCTGTACATGAACAGCGGGTACGCGATCCCGCGAGCGCCGTAGGTGAGGATCGCGGTGACGGGGGAGATCAGCCCGACGGTCAGGAAGAGGACGTGCAATCCGATCCAGAGGATTCCGCCCAGCAGCATGAGCCGCTTGGCCCCGAAGGTCTCCGCGAGCACTCCCGTGGTCCAAGCGGAGAAGGCGACGACGAGCCCGTAGACCGTGAAGCACAGACCCGCTTGGGTGCTGGTGAACCCGTGCTGGGTCACGAGGTAGCGGGAGAGGAAGGTCAGGTCGAAGCCATCACCGGCCATGAACACGGCCAGGGCGATATACCCCCAGACCAGGCGCTTGGGCATACCCAGGATCATCGGCAGCACTCCTTCGTGCGGTTCTCGCCCCTTGAGGAGGCGTCTCGAACGCTCCGGGGCTCTGTCAGTGACCAGTGTCGCAGCGGTGCACGGACCTCGACAGCGGCTGCCGCCCCGATTTCCGATACTTTCTTGCAGCCGTCGGGCTTCCCGTCGGCCGTTCGATCTGTCAGTCGGCCCTCGTAGGGTGGAGCCAGACGGCGGCACCCACCGCCCGAGACACCCCCAGGAGGCCGCAGATGTTCTTCGCCGACGTCCCCGGCGGCATCGAGGCCGACGGCCGCGTCCTCGTCTGCTCCGCCACCGATCTGGTGCGCGCCGCGGAATGCCCGTGGGCGACGGTGCGGATCCTGGACGAGAAGCTCGGGCGGGTGCCGCGGCTGCCGGTGCCCGAGGACCCGATGCTCGAGCGCACCGCGCGGCTCGGGGACCGCCACGAGGCCGAGGTGCTGGCCGAGCTGCGGGAGCGGTACGGCCCCTACCAGCCACCGGACGCGGGCGCGCCCGGGCGCGGGGTGTACGAGGTGGAGCCGGCGAGATCGATGACCCACGAGGCCCTCACCGCCAAGCACGAGGAGACCCTGGCGGCCCTGCGCAACGGGGCCGACGTCGTCTTCCAGGCCTCCTTCTACGACGGCCGCTTCCACGGCCGCGCGGACTTCCTGATCCGCCGGCCGGACGGCGCCTACGCCGTGTACGACACCAAGCTCGCTCGCCACGCCAAGGTCACCGCGCTGCTGCAGCTGGCGGCCTACGCGGACCAGCTCGACGCCGCCGGGATCACCGTGAGCCCGCAGGTCACCCTCATCCTGGGAGACCGGCGGGAGGCGAGCTTCGAGGTCGAGCGGTTCCTGGAGGTGTATCGGGAGCGACGGGAGCGGTTCGAAGCACTCACCGCGAAGCGTCGGCGCCCCGGCGCGGCGCCGGCGGACTGGTGGGAGGAGACCCTGCCTCGCTGCGGCGTCTGCCCCCACTGCCTGGAGCAGATCCAGGAGAACCAGGACGTGCTGCAGGTGGCCGGGATGACGCTGGCGCGGCGGACCCTGCTGCGCGAACGCCACGGGGTGCGCACCGTGGCGGATCTGGCCCACCTGCCCGAGGACGACGCTCACCTCTCGGGGTCCCTGCGCGCCGCCCGCGCCCAGGCGCAGATGCAGCTGGGCGAGGGCTCACCGGACGGGGAGGTCACCTACCGGGACTCCGCCGGGGAGGAGCATCGGCTCACCTACGCGGTCACGGATGCGGCGCCGCTGCGGCGGATACCGCGAGCCGCCCCCGGGGACGTCTTCTTCGACTTCGAGGGGGACCCGCTGTGGCAGGACCCGGAGGACGGCTCCTGGGGCATCGAGTACCTGTTCGGCGTCGTCGAGGCCCCGGAGGATCCGGCGCTGCTGGCGGACCCGGACCACGAGCCGCGGTTCGTGCCGTTCTGGGCTCACTCCCGCCGCGAGGAGCGCCGGGCGCTGCTGGACTTCCTCGAGTACATCGCCGAGCGGAGACGGCGATACCCGCAGATGCGGATCTACCACTACGCCGACTACGAGAAACGCGCGCTGCGGTCCCTGGCGATGCGCCACGGCGTCGGCGAGGAAGCCGTGGATGACCTGCTGCGCCAGGAGGTCCTGGTGGACCTGTACGAGCCGGTGCGCCGCGGGCTGCGGATCTCCGCGCCGTCGTACTCGATCAAGAAGCTCGAGCCCCTGTACATGGGCGAGCATCTGCGGGCCGGAGACGTGACCGACGCCGGCGCCTCCGTGGTGGCCTACGCGGACTACGCCGCGCACCGGGACGCGGACGAACCGGAGCAGGCCCGCCGGATCCTCGCCTCCATCGCCGACTACAACGAGTACGACTGCCTGTCCACGCTGCGGCTGCGGAACTGGCTGCTGGACCTGGCCGGGCGCGACGCCGCCGCGGAGGCCTGCGCACCGGATCCGGCCGCGCCGCACCCGGAGGCGCCCGAGGATGAGGACGCCGAGGTCTCCGCGGTGGAGGCCTCCCTGACCCACTTCGCCCAGCACGCCACCACGGCCTCCACCGGCCTGGACGAGGCGGAGCTGGCCCGCACCGTGACGGCCGCCGGGATGGTCGCCTCGGCCACCGGGTACCACCGGCGCGAGCGCAAGCAGTTCTGGTGGTCGCACTTCGACCGGTTGGCCTCCGCCGTCCAGGAGTGGGAATCCACCCGCGACGTCGTGCTCTTCGACCGCGTGACGGTGGCCGAGGACTGGCACACCCCGCCGCGCGGGCGCACCGAACGCCGCGTCCTGGAGGGCACCGCTCGCATCCCGGACGGCTCGAGTCTGCGCGGCGGGGAGTCCGGGCTGTTCGCGATGTACGACTCCCCGCTGCCCGGGTACCTGCGGGATCAGGTGCTGCAGGCCCAGGAGCGGAGGGGCCAGGGTGGTGGTGCTGCGCCGGTGCCCGAGCGGGCCTCCCAGGCCCGCGCGACGCTGGAGGAGATCGAGCCGGGGCCGCAGGAGGGGACCTACCGGGTGCGGGTCACCGAGACCCGACCCGCCGACTCCGAGGCCTTCGCCCAGCTGCCGATGGCCCTGACCCCGCCCGCCCCGATCCGCACCCAGGCGCAGGAGGACGCCCTGGCGGCGCTGGCGGAGGAGGTCGACGCCACCCTGCCGCACCTGCCGGCCGACGCCGGCCTGGACATCCTCTCCCGCCGGTCCCCGCGGCTGCGCTCCGGCGGGGCGCTGCCCGCCCCGGACTGGTCCGCGCCGGGCCTGCCGATGGTCGAGGCGATCCTCGCCGCGGTCCTGGACCTGGACCGCTCCTACGTGGCGGTGCAGGGTCCGCCGGGCACCGGAAAGTCCTTCGTCGGGACGCACGTGATCGGGCGGCTGGTGCAGCGGGGGTGGCGGATCGGCGTGGTGGCGCAGTCCCACGCGGTGATCGAGAACCTGCTGCGCGGGTGCGCGCAGCACGGCCGGGTGCCGCGGGAGGCCATGGCCAAAGCCAAGCCCCGTCGTCCCCGCGGCGCCGAGCAGGTCGCGGAGCCGACGGTGCCGTGGCGGCGGATCGGCCCCCAGGAGATCCCGGACTTCCTGGCCGGGGAGGACGATGAGGTCCCGGTGCCCGGGCGGGTGTACGGGGGCACCGCCTGGGACTTCGCCAATGCGGAGCGGTTCTCCCCCGGCCAGCTGGATCTGCTGGTCATCGACGAGGCCGGTCAGTACTCCCTGGCCAACATGCTCGCGGTCTCCCGGGCCGCACGGAACCTCCTGCTGCTCGGGGATCCCCAGCAGCTGCCGCAGGTCACCCAGGGCACCCACCCGTATTCGGTGGACGAGTCCGCCCTGGGCTGGCTCTCCGCCGGCGAGCAGACCCTGCCCCCGCAGCTCGGGTACTTCCTGGACGCGACCTGGCGGATGCACCCGAGCCTGTGCGCCCCGGTGTCCCGGCTGAGCTACCGGGGCCGGCTGCACGCAGCGGAAGCGGCCGGTCACCGCCGGCTGGCCGGGCTGGCCCCGGGGGTGCACCGACTGGAGGTGGAGCACACGGGCCGGGCCACGGCCAGTCCCGAGGAGGCCGACGCCGTCGTGCAGGTGGCGCGCACCCTGGTGGGCCGACCCTGGACCCCCGGGACGGGGCGAGCGCCCCGCCCGCTGGAGGCCTCGGACCTCCTGGTGGTCGCCGCGTACAACGCCCAGGTGGAAGCCATCCGCCATGCTCTGGGGGCCGCGGGTCTCACCGGAGAGGATGACGGCGTCCGAGTGGGCACCGTGGATAAGTTCCAGGGGCAGGAAGCCGCGGTGGCGATCGTGTCCATGGCCGCAAGCTCCGCCGCCGAGGTGCCCCGCGGCATGGACTTCCTGCTCTCTCCGAACCGGTTGAACGTGGCCGTATCCCGGGGCCAGTGGGCGGCGGTGCTGATCAGCTCTCCGGCACTCACGGACTACTGGCCCGCCTCCCCGGAGGGTCTGGCGGTGCTCGGCGGGTTCACGGGGCTGCGCCGTCGGGCCCTGCCCTGGCGGGAGCCCACCGGATCTACGATGGACGGTCGGGACGCGGATTGGACGGGAGACGGAGGTGAGGCGGATGAGCCGGGATGACGCCGCGGCGGCCGAGGACGCCGCTCGCCCTCCGGTGATCCGTCCCAGCTTCCGGGCGCGGACCCCGTTCCTCCTGCACTTCGATGACCAGACGGTGGCCCTGGGGGATGCTCATCTGCTGCAGCAGATCGAGGCCAACCTGCTGGCCGCGGATCGCGCCCCGCGCACCACCTTCTGGGATCAGGCGTACCTGTCCGGGGAGGAGGGGGCGCTGTTCGCCCCGGATCCGGACCCGGAGCACATCAACTCGGTGGGGATCACCGGCGGGGCGGAGGAGTTCTGGGCGGCGATGGACGCCGCGGTGTTCCAGCAGACGGAGTGGCCCCGGGAGGAGACCGCCACGGTGTGGTTCCCGGAGTACCCCGCCTGGCTGCGGGAGACCACCTCCTGGACCTACGACCCGATCTGCCCGCCGATGGGTCCGGGGGCTCCCGGGGGCTGGGTGCGCACGCGCAGCATCCCCGGTGAAGGCCGCCCGGTGGGCCTGTTCCAGCTCACCGATCGCGATGCCTTCTGGGTGTTCGGCGCCGCACAGGACCTGCGCGGCATCGTCGCCCTGTGCGGTTCCCTGGCCCGGTTCCGTCGCGGCTTCGACGCGCTGACCGCCTACGCCGGTCCGGACGACGTCCTGGGGTCCCTGGCCCTGCCCCTGATCTGCCGGGAGGCGCTGCAGGAGGAGCTCATGGTGCGCGGCGTGGACGTGGAGACCCTGTTCTGGGAGTAGAGGAGGAGACGGTGTCGGAGATGATCGAGCGCGCGCAGCGGGTGGCTCGCCGCGCCCATGCGGGTCAGGTAGACAAGGCGGGTGCGGCGTACATCGAGCACCCGCGGAGGGTGGCGCAGCGGGTGCGAGGCTATGCCGCACCGCAGGACCTCGAGTCGGCGCGGGCCGTGGCGTGGCTGCACGACGTCGTCGAAGACACCCCGGTGTCCCTGGAGGACCTGGAGCGGGACTTTCCCGCGGAGGTGGTGACCGGCGTGGACGCGATGACCCGCAGGGAGGCGGAGGCCCCGGAGGAGTACTACGCGCGGGTGCGCGCCGACCGTCTCGCCCTGGCGGTCAAGCAGGCGGACCTGGAGGACAACACCGATCCGGCACGCACCGCTCGCCTGGATGAGCCCACCCGCGAGCGCCTGGCACAGAAGTACCGGCACGCGCGGGCCCTGCTGGAGGAAGGCCGCTGATGTTCGTTCTGCTGTGCTGCGCCCCGGACCCGGAGCCCGTGGCCCGGCTCCTGCGCCGACGCGCCCGCGAGACCCCCGCCGGCCCTCAGCCCTCGCTCATCAATCGCACCGTCGCGCCCCACGGGCAGGATCCCCGCACCGAGCTGCGCGCCGTCCTGGACTCCCCCATCGCCGCCGCGTGGGCCGTCCTGGATGCGGTGCGGGCCGGTGCGGATCGCATCGCCGTGGGCGCCGGACCGGTGATCCTGGACGGCGAGCAGGCCGACGGCGTCGGGCTGGGCCGTGCCCGCCGGGCCTTCGACGAGGGACCGGGGATCCGGGTGCAGGGAGCGGATCCCGTGCTCGACGAGGCGGCCGCGGCCCTGCTGGAGCTGGCGGCCCGCCTCATCCGCGAGCGCAGCGCCGCGCAGTGGCGGGTCGTGGACCTCATGGTCCCGGGGGTGCGAGGTCAGCACGCCGAGGCGGCACGGGCGCTGGGGATCAGCCCGCAGGCGGTGAGCCGGGCCCTGATCCGCACCGGCTGGGCGGAGCAGGTGCGCGCCGCGGATGCTGCGGCTGCCCTGCTGGAGCGCACCGCGGCCTGACGCCTCCGCCGTCGGCGGGCCCGAAGCCACTGCCGGGGCCGTCGCATCCGGCTCCGGACCCGGCTGCCGGTCCGACTCCGCGCGGCGGCTCACCCCTCGGAGATGAACCCCTCGGAGATCATCCACTGCTTCGCGACCTCACCGGGATCCTTCCCGTCCACATCCACCTGCCGGTTCAGGTCCATGAGCATCTCGTTGGTGATCTTCTCATCCACCTGATCGAAGCGGTCCATGAGCTCCGGGTACTTCTCGAGGAACTCGGTGTTGATCACCGGGGCGACGTTGTAGTTGGGGAAGAAGTGCTTGTCGTCCTCCAGGACCACCAGGTCCAGGGCCGGAATGCGCCCGTCGGTGGTGAAGACCTCCCCAAAGGAGCAGTCCCCGGACCCGGTCGCGGCGTAGATGGATCCGGTGTCCATGATGGACACCTCGTTCTCCGGCACGCCGTCGGGGGCCCCGCGCGGGATGCCGTAGGTCTGCAGCATCGGGTCCAACCCGTCCTGCCGGGAGTTGAACTCGGTCTCCACGCAGAAGTTGCGCTCGTTCACCGGGACCTTCTCCTTGATGTCGGAGAGCTTGGTGATCCCGTACTTCTGCGCGAACTCCCGGTTCACGGCGAAGGCGTAGGTGTTGTTCATGGGCGCCGGCGGGCCCCAGGTGAGCCCGTTCTTCGCATCCTCGTCCTTCACGGCCTGCCACTGCTCACGCTGATCCTTGATGCCCTGCTCGTGGCCCATGTACGTCAGCCACGCGGAGCCGGTGTACTCGTAGAACATATCCGTCTCCCCGGAGAGCATCAGGCGGCGGACCTGCTGGGAGCCGGGCACATTGGCCATGTCCACGGTGTCGAACCCGGCGGCCTCCGCCGTCATCACCGCGATCTTGGACAGGATCAGCTGCTCGGTGTAGTTCTTCGAGGTGATCACGATCCGCTGCCCCTCGGCCCCCTCCACGGGCTGCAGGGAACCGGGGCCGATGTTCGGGGGTGCCGCGGTGGACGGCTGCAGCCCGCACCCGCTCAGCGCGAGCATCCCGACGGCGCCCATCGCCGCGATCACGCTCCACCGGCTCTTCCTCGTTCCCCTCATACTCAGCCCTCCTTGATCAGATCCTGATCGACCATCCACTGCTCGGCCACATCCCCCGGGTCCTTCCCCTCGACGTCGACCTGGTAGTTCAGCGAGCGCATCGTGTCATCGCTGAGACGCTCGGCGACCTCCTGGAACCTCTCCGGAAGCTGCGGATAATCCCGGACCAGCTGCGCGTTAAACACCGGTGAGGCGTTGTACTGCGGGAAGAACCTCCTCGTGTCCTGAAGGACCACCAGGTCCAGGGCGGGGATGCGGCCATCGGTGGTGAAGACCTCGCCGAAGGTGCAGTCCCCGGAGCCGGTCGCGGCGTAGATGGACCCGGTGTCCATCACGGATACGTTGGCCTCCGGGACGCCGTCGGCGCTGCCTCGGGGGATGCCGTAGGCCTGCAGGAACGGGTTCATCCCGTCCTGGCGGGAGTTGAACTCGGATTCCACGCAGAACTGGCGATCCTGCACCGGGACCTTGGTGCGGATGTCGTCCATCGTCTTCAGCCCATACTTCCGGGCGGTCTCCTGATTGACCGCGAAGGCGTACGTGTTGTTCACCGCGGAGGGGCGCCCCCAGTCCAGCCCGTTGGCAGCGTCCTCGTCCTTCACCGCCTGCCACTGCTGCTCGGCGTCGGGCAGGGCCTGCTCGTGGCCCATGTACGTCAGCCACGCGGTGCCCGTGTACTCCCAGCCGATCTGGGCATCGCCATCGACCAGCATGTTCCTCGACGGCACGGAACCCGGCACGTTGGTCATGTCCGTGACGTCGAACCCGGCGGCCTTCGCGGTGAGCACCGCCATCTTGCCGAGGATGATCTGCTCGGTGAAGTTCTTGGACGTCACGGTGACCTCGCGGTCCCCGGCGCCGTCGATCGCCGCGATGGTCGCGGGACGCACCTCCGGCACTGCGGAGGTGGACGGCGCCAGGCCGCACCCGGACAGCCCCAGGAGCAGCGCCGCGCCGGCGGGCAGCCATGCCGCCTTCCGGGCTCGGCGGACGGTGCCGCGGTGCCGCGGCTTCGATGCTGAGGCGGAGCTCATGCGGTCACAGCCCCTTCGGTCGGGCGACTTCTTCGAAAACGCGCGCCACCCAGTCCACGGTCAGCGCGAGCAGCGCCACCAGGAGGGACCCGGTGATCAGCACGCGGTTCAGGGCCAGGTTCACCCCGGTGGTGATGAGCAGGCCGAGTCCGCCGCCGTCGATGAACGTGCCGAGGGTGGCGGTGCCGACCAGCAGCACCAGCGCGGTGCGGATCCCGGCGAGCATGACCGGAACCGCCAGGGGCAGCTCCACCTTGAGCAGCACCGCCGCATTGGACATGCCCATGCCCCGGGCGGCCTCGATGACCCGCGGGTCCACGGCGTCCAGGCCCACCATGGTGTTGCGCAGCACCGGCAGCAGCGCGTAGAAGATCAGCGCGAGCACCGTGGCCTTGAAGCCGAAGCCCAGCCAGAAGGCCAGCAGCACGACGATGCCCACGGGCGGGGCGGCCTGGCCCATGTTCGCCACCGCCAGGACGGGGGTGTTCAGCTTCCGGAAGGGCCGGCGGGTCAGCAGGATCCCCAGGGGGATCGCGATCACGAGCACCACGACGGCGGAGACCACCGTGAGCTCCAGGTGCTGCCAGGTCAGATCCCACAGGTTCGCGGGGGCCAGGGTGACCTGCTCGGTCTTGGACAGGTCCGCGTTGAGCAGCCAGATGACGATGCCGATGAGGAAGGCGGCGATGACCAGCGGCTGCGCGATGAGCCCCTTCCAGGAGCGCCGGTCCGTGCTCTGAACGGTCTCGGTGTCGCGGCTCACCGCGCCTCACCTCCCGCGTTCCACGGCTCCCCGCCGCCGGACGGGGCGGGATCCGAGGCCGCGGCATCCGCGTCCGCCGCGGCAGGACCCTCATCGGTCTCCTGTCCCGGCAGCCGGGAGATCTCCCCGGTGTTGTTGCCCACCGGGGCGCGCTCGGCCGGGTCGAAGCGGCGCAGCTCCCGGATGGAGTTCATGACGGTCTCCACGGTGATCACCCCGCGGAAGCGGCCGCGCGGGCCCTCCACCAGGGCCGCGCCGGTGGAGGCGACGAGCATGGTGTCCAGAGCGTCGTTGAGGGTGGAGCGCAGGGAGACCAGCGGCAGGTTCTCGTCCCGCTCGACGGGCAGGGAGGAGAGGCGCCGCAGCTGCTCGCGGGAGAGCCAGGCCAGGGGCCGCTCGCGTTCGTCGAGCACGACGGCGTGGTTCTGCCGGCCCTTCTCCACCAGGTCCAGCAGCTGCACCGCGCTGTCCCCGGCGCGTCCGGTGATCGCCTCGAGCAGGTCCACGTCCTCCACGCGGGCCAGGCCCAGCTGCTTCAGCCCGGCGCCGGAGCCGATGAAGTTCTCCACGAACTCGCTGGCGGGTTCGGCGAGGATCCGCTCGGGGGTGTCGTACTGGACGATCTGCGCGCCTTCGTCGAACACGGCGATCCAGTCCCCGAGCTTGACCGCCTCATCGAAGTCGTGGGTCACGCACACGATGGTCTTCTGCAGCTCGTTCTGGATGTTGATCAGCTCGTCCTGCAGACGCTGACGGGTGATGGGGTCCACGGCGCCGAAGGGCTCGTCCATGAGCAGCACGGGCGGGTCGGCGGCCAGGGCGCGGGCGACGCCCACGCGCTGCTGCTGCCCGCCGGACAGCTCCCGGGGGTAGCGGTCCCGGTAGGTGTCCGGGTCCAGGGAGACCAGGTCCAGCAGCTCGTCCACCCGCTCGGCGATGCGCCGCTTGTCCCACCCGAGCATCTTGGGTACCAGGCCGATGTTCTTGGCCACGGTCATGTGCGGCAGGAGCCCGCCGGCCTGGATGACGTAGCCGATCTGGCGGCGCAGCCTGTCCCCGTTCATGCGGGTGACGTCCTGCCCGTCGATGACCAGACGCCCCTCGGTGGGTTCGATGAGCCGGTTGATCATCTTCAGGGTGGTGGTCTTCCCGCACCCGGAGGGTCCGACGAACATGACGGTCTGCCCGGCGGGGATCTCCAGGGTCAGGTGGTCCACGGCGGCCTTGCCGGAGCCGTAGCGCTTGGTCACGTTCTCGATGAGGATCTGCGCGCCCTTCTGCCGGGTCTGGGACCCGGTGTCCTTCCGGGCGGCGTCGGGCGTGGCGGTGGTGGTGTGCTCAGACACGGATACCCCTTGAGGTGGTCAGGCGGCCGATGAGGACGAGGATGAGATCGAGGATCAGGGCGAGGATCATCACGGCGATGACGCCGGTGACGACGGACTCCAGGGAGTTGGCACCGCCCAGCCGGGACAGGCCGGAGAAGATGTAGGTGCCGAGCCCGGGTCCGAGGACGTAGGCGGCGACGGCGGCGATGCCCATGGTCATCTGCGCGGAGACCCGCATCCCGGCGAGGATCACGGGCCAGGCCAGAGGCAGCTCCACACGCAGGAAGGCGGCGGTCCGGCCCATCCCGATGCCGCGGGCGGCCTCCACGGTGGCCCGGTCCACCCCCGCCAGCCCGACCACTGCGTTGCGCAGGATGGGCAAGACGGCGTAGAAGGTGATGACCACGACGGCGGGCAGGACGCCGAAGCTCAGGGGGATCACGAGCAGGCCGATGAGGGCGAAGGAGGGGATGGTCAGGCCGACGGCGGTGACGTTGTTGGCCAGGGAGGTCAGGCTGCGGCGTCGGTAGCACAGCGCGGCCAGGGCGACGGCGATGACCGTGGCGAGCAGGAGGCATTGGACCACCAGGCTCAGGTGCTGCCAGCTGGCGAACAGGATCTGCCCCCACCGTTCGCGGACGAAGTCGATCATGGGATCCTCGGGTGATGACGGGTACGTGGGGCGGCGCACGCCGTCCCGGGGTCACCTTCCAGAGTAATCAGCCTGCTGATAAAGACAACTCCGACCCGCCGTGTGACACTCAGCCGTCGACGGCGGGCCGGAGGCATCTGCGCCGGTCAGGGACCGAATCGGCGGAGATCTACGACCCGGAGGAGGCGGAGGCGCTGGGCTCGAGGCGCTCCGCCGCGGGGCCCCACGGGGTGTAACCGGTGAGGTCCTCCGAGGAGTCTCCGTACGCATCGGCGGCGAAGGACCAGTCATCGTCCTGCCAGGTCAGCGGCAGAGCGAAGGAGATCTCGTGGTGGGCGCCCTGCGCCTCCATGCTGTACGCCACGCTGATGACGGCCCGATCCTCCGAGTAGGACTCGACCTTGTATCCGGCCACCTTCATGCTCTCGATGATCTGCTTCGTCTCGGTTCCCCCGTAGGTGTCCTCCAGCCTCTGGAAGTCCTCGGTGATCTTGTCCCGGTCGGCGCCGGTGGCGTGCTCCTGCGTGAGCTTGTTCACCTCGTCGGCGTCGAAGCTCATGATCACGGAGATGAAGTCGGCGCTGGCCACGAGCGCGCCCTCCGGGGAGTGGCGGTAGCAGGTGCCGATGCCGTCCTTCTCCTCGGCGGGTCCGAGGTCCTCGGACTTCGGCGTGGAGGGGCGCCCATCGTGCTCCACCCACTCCACCTCCGGGACGGAGTCGATGGTCGTGGCCTCGGAGGCCTCCTGCTGGCAGATCGGCTTGTCCTCGGTGGGCGAGGCCGAGGCGTCGGCGTCGGTGGAGCCTCCGGCGCCGCAGCCGCTCAGCGCGAGCATGCCGATCGCCGCCAGACCCGCGGTCCTCATGAGGTGCTTGTCCATGTCGGTCCCCCTCGGGATCGGCCCGCGTGGCGTGAGCCGGGCGGGTATCGAGTGATGATGCTCACCATCCTAGGTGAAGCGGGGCGCCGATGCTCCGCGGCTCCTCGCCGGCGGGAGCCGCGAGCCGCCGACCTCAGGCGACCAGCCGGGCCAGGATCTCCCGGGCGGGAGCCGATCGCACCCAGCCCACCCCGGTTCCGGCCCACAGGTTCACGGCCTCCGGATCGCCCGCGCGGCGGGCGGCCGCGCGCAGCGGGGCGGTCAGATCGTTCACCTCGGGGTACCCCGTGATCTCGTGGTCGGCCAGCTCCCGGGTGAAGCGGTTGGCCAGGGCCCGGGCGGGCCGCCCGGAGAAGGCGCGGGTCACCGCGGTCTCCGGGGGCCGGCCCGCCGCGGCGTCCGCGGCGGCGCGCAGCAGAGCATCCCGGTGCACGGGGCCGGTCCCGGCCTCGGCGGCGGCGGCGAACAGGGTGCCGATCTGCGTGGCCGCCGCCCCGGCCTCCAGGGCGGCGCGCACGTGCTCGGCGGTGCCGATGCCGCCGGCCCCGATCAGCGGCAGGTCCGTCACGCGGCGCACGGCGCGCAGCAGCTCCGGCAGCTCCTCCTGCCCCAGCGGCGCGTCGGCGGCCAGGGTTCCCCGGTGGCCCCCGGCGCGGTGGCACTGCACGATCAGCGCGTCGGGCTCCAGCGCCGCGGCGCGCCCGGCCTCCGCGGCGCTGGTGACGGTCAGCGCGGTCCAGGTGCCGACGCCGCGCAGGCGGGCGAGGACCTCGGGGCCCGGAAGGCCGAAGGTGAAGCTCACCGCGGGCACCGGGTCCGCCAGCAGCAGCTCCAGCTTGGCCTGCCAGCGGTCATCGGAGGATCCGGGCAGCTCGGCGGGGGCCTGCACCCGCCAGCGGGTGCGCCAGGGCTGCAGGACGCGGGAGTATTCCGCCAGCTGGGCGGGATCGGTCCGGTGCCGCTCCGGGACGAACAGGTTCACGCCGAAGGGCGCCTCGGTGAGCCCGCGCAGGGTGCGGATCCGCTCGGCCAGGGCCTCGGGTGCGAGGTATCCGGCCGCGAGGAATCCCAGGCCCCCGGCGTCGGACACGGCCGCGGCCAACTCAGGGGTGGAGGGGCCGCCGGCCATGGGGGCCTGGATGATGGGGTGGGGCAGTCCGGCGAGGTCGAGCATGTCCCCGAGTCTAGATCGTCGAGGGTTCCGGGGCGGAGCTGGCGCAGCGGCGGCCTGGGTGCTCGGTCCGGAGCAGGACGGCGACGCCGAACAGCCCCAGCAGCGCCGGTATGGCCAGCACCAGGACGATCCACCCTCCCCCGGACAGGGCGGCGGAGCCCAGAGCGACGGCCGCGACCCCGGCGGCGCTGCCCATCTGCCGGGCCGCGTTGAACACCCCCTGACCGCGCCCGCGCACCGCCTCGGGCACGTCGGAGACGGAGTCGGCCGTCAGCAGCACGGCGGCGACGTCGTTGCCGAACCCGCACAGCGCGCAGCCGAGCAGCACGAGTCCGGCGAGGCCGAGGCGGCAGCCGGCGCCCACCGCCGTCAGACCGGCCAGGAGCAGCAGCAGCCCGGTGGCCGCCCGGCGGGGTCGGGGCCAGGAGGTCAGCACGCGGGCGGCCGCCAGGGAGCCCGCGATCGCGGCGAGCGCCTCCAGGGCGTACCCCTGGACGATGACCCGCTGCGCGTCGGGGAGAAGGTCCCGGATCACGAAGGGCACGATCATGAACTGCCCGTAGAAGGCGGCGTTGAGGAACAGCGCGCACGCGGTGACGCGGCGGAACCGGCCGTGGTCGAACAGGGACAGCACGGGCCGTCCGCGCCGGCGGTCCAGGCGCAGACCCAGCCCCACGAGGATCGCGGCCGCGACCGCCAGCAGGAGGGGCAGGGCGATCGGCTGCTCGGGCAGCAGCTGCGCGGCGGCGATGCCCGCTCCCAGTCCGAGGGAGAGCACGGCGGCCGCCGTTCCGACCCCGTCCCGGTCGGCCCTCGGATCGCGGCTGGTCGCGCCGGGGAACGCGGCGGTGGGCGGGATGGCCACGAGCAGCACCAGGGCCGTCGCGCAGACGGGGAGGTTCATCCAGAACACACTGGGCCACCCCCAGCGGGCGGCGAGCGCACCGGCCAGCACGGGACCGGCCGCGGCGGCCACCCCGGAGATCGCCGACCAGATGCCCAGCACCGCCGCGAGGCGCCGCTCGGCGTACAGCCCCGCGATGAGGGACAGGGATGCGGGCACCATGGCCGCGGCCCCGACGCTCTGGACCACTCGCGCCAGGATCAGGGCGAAGGCCCCCGGGGCCGCGGCGCACAGTGCGGAGCCGATGCCGAAGATCACCAGCCCCAGCAGATAGGTCCGCCCCGGGCCGATCCGATCCGCGAGGGCGCCGCAGGGCATGAGCAGCACCGCGAAGCCCAGCAGGTAGGCCGCGGCGATCCACATCCCGGCGGAGCTCCCGTCGCCCAGGTCCGCGACGATGCCCGGCAGGATCGCGGCCACTGCCGTCGTATCCAGCAGCACCACCGTGAATCCCAGGCAGGCGCCGAGGAATCCCAGGTGGCGGCGCATCAGCGGGCGAACTCCGCGCAGGCTCTGGTCTGCTCGGTGAGGCTGTTCACCATCCGGTAGAGCTCCTGGGTCGCCCAGGGCCCCACGCCGCCGATGACACCGAGCATGTGCCGCCTCCCCAGGATCCATTCGCTGGGCTATACGCTACACGGCTGTCGTCTCGCACACACCAGGTCGGCCGCGGCCGCCAGACCCGTCAGGGCGGTCAGCGCGAAGCCGACGCCGCAGACCCCGGACCAGCCCCACCGGTCCCACGCCCACACCCCGGCCGCCGAGCCGACGGCGGCGCCGACGAAGTACACGGTCATGTACACCGAATTCAGCCGGGCGCGGGCCGAGGGCTCCAGCGCGTAGACGGCGTTCATCGACAGGATGTGGATCAGCTGCAGTCCGCCGTCCGCCACGGCCATCCCGACGCAGAACCACACCACGCTGCCCCCGCCGAGGACGAAGGCACCCCACCCGGCCGCCAGCAGCGCCACCCCCACCCCGGTGCCGCGCTGGACGAGACCGCGGTCCGTGAGGCGCCCGGCCCACTGGGAGGTCAGGGTCCCGGCCAGCCCCGTGAGGCTGATCAGGCCGATCGCCGCCGGGCCCAGCCCGAAGCCGGGGCCGGACAGCAGCAGCGCGGTGGTCGCGAAGACCGCGGAGATCGAGGCGAAGGAGAACCCGGAGGCCAGGGACCGGGTGCTCAGCCGCGGATGGGTGCGCAGCAGCCGGGCCATGGAGGCGAACAGCCCGAGGTAGGTGGGCGGGTCCTGCGGACGCGAGGGCGGCAGCGTGCGCCACAGACCCAGGGCCACCAGGACCATCAGCAGCGCGGCGACCCGGTACACGAGGGTCCACCCGCCCAGCTCGGCGAGCAGGCCGGCCACCGCGCGCGCCACCAGGATCCCTGCCAGCAGGCCGCTCATCACGGTCCCGACGGCGCGCCCCTCCCGCCCGGGCGGGGCCAGCAGCGCCGCGTAGGGCACGAGGACCTGTGCGGCCACGGAGAACAGCCCGGCCGCCCCCACCCCGAGCAGGAACACCCCGAAGACGGGGGCGAACCCCGCGGCCAGCTGCCCGGCCGCGGTGAGCAGGATGAGCCCGACGGTCAGCCGACGCCGCTCCAGCAGATCGCCCAGCGGGGTGATCAGCAGCAGGCCGACGGCGTAGGCCACCTGGGCGACGGTCACGGAGCCGGCCGCCGCCGCCTCGGACACGCCGAGGGTCTGGGCGATGCGGTCCAGCAGGGGCTGGTTGAAGTAGTTCCCGCCCGCGCACAGTCCCGTGGCCAGGCACATCAGGAGCAGCAGGGTCCGGGTCAGCCGTGGGGCGCCCTCGACGGGGCTGCCGGGGGCGGGGTTCGCAGCGGGCACCGTCACATCCTACGGCGGGACCCGCCGCACCGGATGGGG
>NZ_BCSM01000004.1 GCF_001570865.1 Rothia kristinae NBRC 15354 | reverse complement strand
GGCTCGAACACCTTCGCGGCTCCGCTCTGGGCTTCCGCAATCTCACGAACTACATCGCACGCAGTCTGCTTGAGGCCGGTGGTTTCAGGCCACACTTACACCCTCATTTGCGATGAGCCAGATAACCAAAGAAACTCTTTATCACAGTAGCTTACATTGTATTTGTTGAATAATTCGCTGATTTTTTGGAATGCATCAACCTGATTATAGAATTTTCTTTCACGGCGATTCATATTCGTCACAGGTACTCCAACAGTCTTGCCTCAGAGACGAGTGAGTTTCCCCATGCCGTCGATCCATCAGCTCCACACTCTCACTCGTCTCGATGCCCCTGGCTACCATGGTCTCATGTCCCTGGATCACACCGCACCCGAGCGCGCCCTGAGCAGCCCCGCCGCCCCCGGCGCCGGACGCTACGCCCCTTCCCCCTCCGGGGACCTGCACCTGGGCAACCTGCGCACCGCGCTGCTGGCGTGGCTCATGGCCCGCACCACCGGGCGCGCCTTCCACCTGCGCATCGAGGACCTGGACCGCGTGCAGGAGGGCGCGGCCCAGCGTCAGCTGGCGGACCTGGAAGCCCTCGGCGTGGACTGGGACGGTCCCGTGCTCGTCCAGTCGGAGCGTCAGGACGCCTACGACGACGCCGTCGCCCGCCTGCGCGAGGCCGGCCTGGTCTACGAGTGCTACTGCACCCGCCGGGAGATCCAGGAGGCCTCCTCCGCCCCGCACGGCGCCCCCGGCGCCTACCCCGGCACCTGCCGGAACCTCACCGACGCCCAGCGCGAGCAGCGCCGAGCGCAGCGGCCCGCCGCCCTGCGCCTGCGCGCCCAGGTGACCCGGTGGACCGTGCAGGACCGCTGGGCCGGGCAGCACACCGGCGAGGTGGACGACGTCGTGCTGGTGCGCAACGACGGACGCCCCGCCTACAACCTCGCCGTCGTCGTGGACGACGCCCACCAGGGCGTGGACCAGGTGGTGCGCGGGGACGACCTGCTGGCCTCCGCGCCCCGGCAGGCCCACCTCGCCCACCTGCTCGGCCTGCCCCCCGTGGAATACGCCCACGTGCCGCTGGCCCTGAACCGGGACGGCAAGCGCCTGGCCAAACGCGACGGCGCCGTGACCCTGCCCCAGCTGCGCGCGGCCGGCGTCAGCCCGGAGCAGGTGGGGCGGATGATCGCCGGATCCATCCCCCTGCCGCCGCTGCGCACCCCGGACGGCCCGTGCCTGCCGCACACCGCCGCGCAGATGCTGGAGGTCTTCGACCCGAACCGCATCTCCCACCGACCCTGGACCGTGCTGGACCCGATGATGGAGGGCACCTGTGGAGCTTGCTGAGCGCATCCCCAAGAAGCACCGGGGCACCGCCGCCCTGATCGCCGTGCTCATCGGCTCCACCGGCATCCAGGTGACCACCGCCGTGGCCACCGGCCTGTTCGAGCGCTTCTCCCCGCCGGCCGTGTCCGGGCTGCGCCTGCTCACCGCCGCCGTGATCCTCCTGGCCGTGGCCCGTCCCCGCTTCTGGCGCTTCACCCGCCGCGACTGGACCGCGGTCCTATCCTACGGGGTGGTCGCCTCCCTGATGAACGTGTTCTTCTACCTCGCGGTCCAGCGCATCCCCCTGGGCGTGGCCGTGACCATCGAATACCTCGGGGCGTTCACCGTCGCGATCCTCGGGGTGCGCCGCCTGCAGGACGGGATCTTCGCCCTCGGCGCCCTGGCCGGGGTCGCGATGATCGCCGGACCCACCTTCGGCTCCACGGACTGGTGGGGCTACCTCTTCGCCGCCCTCGCGGCCGCCGCCATGTGCGGATACACCCTGCTCTCCGCGCGCATCGGCTCCGGGGCCCCCGCCTCCTCGGGGATCCGCGGGCTGGCCGTGTCCATCACCATCGGCGCCCTGCTGTGGCTGCCGGCCACCGCGACCGCGATCCCCCGGATGACCGGGCAGGACTGGCTGCTGGCCGCCTTCATCGGCGCCTTCGGCCTGGCCCTGGCCTTCTCCTGCGACGCCTTCGCCGCCTCCGCGACCGGACCCGCCGTCGTCGGGGTGTTCTTCAGCCTGGACCCGGTGGTCTCCTCCGTCGTCGGCCTGGTGATGCTGGGGCAGGTGCTCTCCGTGCCGGCCTACGTGGGGATCGGGCTGATCGTGGTCTCCGGGGCGGCGGTGACGTGGAAGGCCAACCGCTCCGCCGCGCGCATCACCACCCACACCGAGGCCCTGCAGATCATCGACACCCAGCAGATCCCCCGCATCGACTGACTCGCCCCCGCCCCGCCCCGCTCCACTCCCCCGACCGGCCGGACGCATTTGGTGGCTCACACCACCCTTGGCATACTGAGCCATCGACGCGCACGTCACACTGACGGTGTGGCCCGTGCGATCAGCGCACCGACGATGAGGGGATCCCACATGTCAGACCAGGCCTTCCAGTACCTCGCCCTGGGGATCTACTTCCTCGGGATGATCGCCATCGGCCTGTGGGCCAGCACCAAGAACAAGGACACCGAGGACTACATGCTCGGCGGGCGCTCCCTGCGCCCCGGCGTCGCAGCCCTGTCCGCCGGCGCCTCGGACATGTCCGGCTGGCTCGTGATGGGCCTGCCCGGCGCGATCTACCTGACCGGGCTCGTGGACGCGTGGATCGCCATCGGCCTGACCATCGGGGCGTGGCTGAACTGGAAGTACACCGCCCCGCGGCTGCGGGCCTACTCCGAGGTCGCCGGCAACGCCATCACCATCCCGTCCTTCTTCGACAACCGGCTCAAGGCCGACGGGCTGGCCTCCCGCATCCTGCGCATCTCCTGCGGCGTGATCATCCTGCTGTTCTTCATCTTCTACGTCTCCTCCGGGATGGTGGCCGGCGGGAAGTTCTACCAGACCACCTTCAACGGGGACTACCTCGTGGGCATGCTCATGATCGCCGCGATCACCGTGCTCTACACGTTCTTCGGCGGCTTCCTCGGCGCCACCTTCACCGACGTCGCCCAGGGCCTGCTCATGCTCATCGCCCTGATCATGGTGCCGATCGTCGCCCTGTTCGAATTCGGCGGGCCAGCCGAGGTCTTCGACGCCGTGCGCCACGCCAACCCGGACGCCCTGTCCCTGACCGCCGGGGCCACCGTCATCGGCGTCATCTCCTCCCTGGCTTGGGGCCTGGGCTACTTCGGGCAGCCGCACATCATCGTGCGCTTCATGGCCCTGCGCTCCCCCGCCGACGCCCCCGCCGCCCGGCGCGTGGGCATCGGTTGGATGGTGCTGTCCGTTGCCGGCACCATCTGCACCGCCCTGACCGGCATCGCCTACTTCTCCACCCACCCCGACGCGCACCTGACCGACGCGAAGTCCGCGGAGACCGTGTTCCTGGACCTCTCCCAGATCCTCTTCCACCCGCTGGTCGCCGGATTCGTGCTGGCCGCGGTGCTCGCCGCGATCATGTCCACCGTCTCCTCCCAGCTGATCGTCTCCTCCTCCGCCGCCGTGGAGGACCTCGCGATGCTGCTGATCAAGCGCAAGCCCTCCCCGCGGGCCCAGCTGTGGATGTCCCGCTCCGCCGTGCTGGCCGTGGCCATGATCGCCGCGCTGATCGCCCTGGACTCCGACTCCGCGATCCTGGACCTGGTGGCCTTCGCGTGGGCCGGCTTCGGCGCCGCCTTCGGCCCGATCATGCTGCTGTCCCTGTACTGGCGCCGCCTCACCGCCGAGGGCGCGCTGACCGCCATGATCTCCGGGGCCACCGTGACCATCCTGTGGAAGCAGCTCGTGGAGGACCCCGCCTCCACCGGCATCACCGGGCTGTACGAGATCGTCCCCGGCTTCGCCGTCGCCCTGGTGCTGGGCGTGGTGGTCTCCCTGGCCACCCACAAGCCCTCCGAGCGGATCGACCGGGAGTTCGACGAGGCCCGGGAGCTGGCCGCGGGGCGGTAGGCGGTTGCGGGGCGCTGGCTTGCCGCGGTCCGGTCGCCGGTTGCGGCGCGGCAGCTGGCCGCGGCCCGCTAGGATCGGGGCGTGACCGATACAGCATCCGCCGACCTGCCCGCCGTCGTCTCCGAGACCTTCGACCCCGCCCGCTGGCGCGTCGTCGAGGGCTTCGAGGACCTCACCGACGTCACCTACCACCGCCAGGTGGAGCGCGACCAGACCGGCCGGGTGGTCCGGGACCTGCCGTGCGTGCGCATCGCCTTCGACCGCCCCGAGGTGCGCAACGCCTTCCGCCCCTCCACCGTGGACGAGCTGTACCGGGTGCTGGACCACGCGCGGATGACCGGCGACGTCGGCACCGTGCTGCTCACCGGCAACGGCCCCTCCCCCAAAGACGGCGGGTGGGCCTTCTGCTCCGGCGGGGACCAGCGCATCCGCGGGCGGGACGGCTACCGCTACGCCGAGGGTGAGACCGCCGAGACCATCGACCCCGCCCGCGCCGGACGCCTGCACATCCTGGAGGTCCAGCGGCTGATCCGCACCATGCCCAAGGTGGTCATCGCGGTGGTCTCCGGGTGGGCCGCCGGCGGCGGGCACTCCCTGCACGTGGTGTGCGACCTGACCATCGCCTCCCGGGAGCACGGGAAGTTCAAGCAGACCGACGCGACCGTCGGCTCCTTCGACGCCGGCTACGGCTCGGCCCTGCTGGCCCGGCAGGTGGGGCAGAAGTTCGCCCGGGAGATCTTCTTCCTGGCCCGGGAGTACAGCGCGCAGCGGATGCTGGAGATGGGCGCGGTCAACGAGGTGGTGGACCACGCCCGCCTCGAGGAGACCGCCCTGGAGTACGCCGTGGACATCGCCCGCCAGTCCCCCCAGGCCATCCGGATGCTGAAGTTCGCCTTCAACCTGCCCGACGACGGCATGGTGGGCCAGCAGGTCTTCGCCGGAGAGGCCACCCGCCTGGCGTACATGACCGACGAGGCCGTGGAGGGTCGCGACGCCTTCCTCGGCAAGCGCGACCCGGACTGGTCCGCGTACCCGTACTACTTCTGAGCGGGGTCGGGGTGGGGCTGGACTGAACGCCGACCCGGCGCTCTCGTACCCATAGGCCCCGAGATCATCGCCGAGGCGGCGCATCCGTTCCCGCTTACGGCGTTTCCGGGAACGAATGCGCCGCCTCGCGTGGGGGTGGGTACGGATGCGCCGCCTCGCGTGTGAAATGAGCGGAGTTGAACCGAAACGGCGATCCCGACCCGGCGCTCTCGTACCCACCGAGGCTGGGTCTTCCCGCGAGGCGGCGCTCTCGTACCCGGTTTCCGCGTTTCTGGGAACAGATGCGCCGACTCGCGTGGGGATGACGCTCGGGTGGGAACGGATGCGCCGTCTCGGCGTCGGACGGACAGGAACGGGCCGCCACCGACCAGACCGGCCCCACCCGGAAACGTCGCGGATAGCCTGGTGGGCATGGACTTCTCCGCGCTCACCCCCGCCCCCGAACCGCCCGCCCCTGGGCCCGGCGTGCCGGTGCTGGATGGTCCCGGTTCCCAGACGCCGCAGTCCCTGACCCGCGGGCTGAGTTCGCTGCCGGAGGCGGATCGGGACGCTCCCGCGCTGGTCGTGGCCACCTCCGGCTCCACCGGCACCCCCAAGCGGACCCTCCTCACCGCCGGGTCGCTGCGGGCGTCGGGGCGGGCCACCGCCGAGACCACCGACTCGGACGGGGCGCAGTGGCTGCTGGCCCTGCCCGTGCACTACGTCGCCGGGGCCCAGGTGATCGCCCGCTCCATGCTGGCCGGGACCACCCCCGTCACCACCGCGTCCCTCGCTCCCGGGACGGGGTTCACCGCCGGAGACTTCCTGGCCGCCGTCGAGCGCATGACCCACCCGCGGCGGATGACTGCCCTGGTGCCCACCCAGCTGCACATGCTGCTGGAGGCCGCCGAATCCGGCGTCGTCCCCGCCGACCAGCTGCACGAGGCGCTGCGCTCCTTCCGCGCGATCCTGCTCGGCGGGGCCCCGGCCTCAGCGAGTCTGCGCGCGCGCATCCGGGAGCTGGGGCTGCCGGTGGTCACCACCTACGGCAGCGCGGAGACCGCCGGCGGCTGCGTGTACGACGGGCGCGCCCTGCCCGGGGTCGAGGTGCGCATCGAGCCGACGACGACGGCGGGCGGCCCGGCGACGGAAGACGGGCCGGACTCGCACGGACCAGGCTCCGCACCCGGAACTCCGGTCTCTGCCGCCCCCGGCGTGCTCGATGGATCATCCCCCAGCGCGGTCGACGAGGGCCCCGCCGGAGGTCCGGGGCGGATCTGGCTCGGCGGACCCACCGTGGCCGCGGGCTACCTGGAGGACCCCGCGCGCCACACCGAGCACTTCCGCGTGGACGCGCACGGCACCCGCTGGTACCGCACCGACGACCTCGGCACCCTGGAGGACATCACGTCTCTCGCGGGGTCCCGGCCCGGAACCGAAAGTGGTTCCCCCACCGGGTTCGGACCCGGGCCCGGACCCAGGCCCGAGACAGGATCTCGCTCCGCATCCCGCCCCACAGACCACTCCGACGCCCCGCGCCCCGAGCACCTCGCCGGGCAGCGCCTGAGGGTGGCCGGGCGAGCCGACGACGTGATCATCACCGGAGGGATCAAAGTCTCCGCCCGTGCCGTGGCCGCGGCCCTCGAGGAGGTCCGGGGGGTGCGCGAGGCCCTCGTGGTCGGGGTGCCGCACCCGCGGTGGGGACAGGCGGTGGCCGCGATGGTCGCCGTCCCCGGCCTGTCCGGCACGACGCCGAGCGCCCCCGCCCACCCCGCGGATGCGCACGAGGACCCGGACGCGCGCGGGAACGCGGATACGCGCGAGACCGCGGAGCTGGAGGACCGGCTGCGCGCCGCGGTCCGCGAGCGCCTGGGCCCCGCCGCGGTGCCGAAGCGCCTGGAGGTGGTGCGCGCCCTGTCGCTGACCTCGACCGGCAAACCGGACCGGGCCGCCGTCGCCCGCGCCCTCGCCGCGCCCCGCCGCCGCCCCGAGTGAGACACCACCCCCGCCGTCGTCCCGAGTGAGGCACCACCCCCGCCGCCCCGAGTGAGACAATGGGGGCCGTTCGTGAGCGCATCGAGGGAAGGACGTCCGCCGTGGCAACCGTGGGGCAGTGGGTCGAGGGGGCGCGGCTGAGGACGCTGCCGCTGGCGGTGGCGCCGGTGATCGCGGGCTCCGCGGCGGCCGCGCAGATGGACTCCCTCCACGTCGGGCCGGCGGTGCTCGCGCTGCTCGTCGCGTTCTTCCTGCAGGTGGGGGTCAACTACGCCAACGACTACTCCGACGGCATCAAGGGCACCGACGACGAGACGCGCGTGGGCCCGCTGCGCCTGACCGGCTCCGGCGCCGCCGCCCCGCGCCAGGTGAAGCTGGCGGCGTTCGCGTGCTTCGGCGCGGCCGGGGCCGCCGGGCTGTGGCTGATCATCCTGGCGGGGCAGTGGTGGTTCCTGCTGATCGGGGCCTCCGCGGTGCTGGCCGCCTGGGGCTACACCGGCGGGAAGCACCCCTACGGGTACCTCGGGCTGGGCGACCTGTTCGTCTTCATCTACTTCGGGCTGGTGGCCACCCTGGGCACCACCTTCACCCAGGCCTCCCGCCTGTCCGCGACCGCCTGGTGCGCCGCCGTCGCCATGGGGCTGATCGCCTGCGCGCTGCTGATGGCCAACAACCTCCGGGACATCCCCACCGATGAGGTGGCCGGCAAGCGCACGATGGCGGTGCGTCTGGGCGACGCGCGGGCCCGGCTGGCGTACGCCGGGGAGATCGTGCTGGCCTACGCCGTGATGGTCTTCGCCGTGCCGGAGAACCCGTGGGTCCTGCTGGTGCTGTGCTCGCTGGTGCTGGCCGTCCCGGCGGTGCGCACCGTGCTGCGGACGCAGCAGATGCGCGCCCTGATCCCGGTGCTGCGCCAGACCGGATTCCTCAGCCTGGCCTTCGCGCTGCTGCTGGTCGTCGCCGCGGTGATGGCGGCGTGAAGCGGCCCGACGACGGCGGGGTGAACGGTCCCGACGCCGGCAGCGCGCGTCGTCCCGGCGACCCTGGCATGAGCCGACCCGACGCTGCCCGGTCCGGAGCCGCCCGCCCCTTCCCGTGGGGCTGGTGCCTGCTGGTGCTGCTGGTGGCCTCCTGCCTGCGCCCGGCCCTGACCTCCGTCGGGCCCGTGGTGGAGCCGCTGCGCGCCGCGACCGGCCTGTCCGCGGCCGGCGTCGGCCTGCTCGGGGCGCTGCCCCTGCTGGCCTTCGCGGTGCTCTCCCCGGTGGTGGCCCTGCCGGCCCAGCGCGTGGGCCTGGAGCGGGCGGTGCTGGCGGCGCTGGCGGTGCTCGCCGCGGGGATCCTGGTGCGCTCCACGCCCGGGCCCGGCCTGCTGTGGGTCGGCACCCTGCTGGTGGGCGCGGGGATCGCGGTGCAGAACGTCGTCGTGCCGGTGATCGTCAAACGGGACTTCCCCGGCCAGGTATCCGTGATGACCGGGATGTACACCGCGGTGCTCTCGGTGGCCGCGGCCCTGGCGGCGGGGTTCTCCGAGCCGCTGGCCGCCGTCCTGCCGGGCGGGTGGCGCACGAGTCTGGCGCTGTGGGCGGTGCCGGCGGGCGCGGCGGGTCTGTGGTGGGCGGTGCGCACCCGCGGTCGACGCCGCACCCAGCAGCGCACCGTCCCCCTGCGGGAGGCGGTCACCGGGGCGCTGCCCGTGCTGCCGTCGGCCCCGGAGCCGCCGTCCCTGCGCCGGGTGTCCATGCTGCGCTCCCCCATCGCGTGGGCGGTGACCCTGTACATGGGTCTGCAGTCGGCGGTGTTCTACACGGTGATGATGTGGCTGCCGAGCATGGAGGCCCGACTGGGCGTGGGAGCCGCGGCCGCCGGGTGGCACCTGTTCACCCTGCAGGTCACCGGGATCCTGGGGAACCTCTCCGTGAGCTTCCTGGCCGAGCGCCGCGCGTCCCAGTCGTGGCTGGCGATACTGCTGTCCTCGATGATCGTGGTGCCGGCAGTAGGAGCGCTGCTGTGGCCGGGCGGGGCCGTGCTGTGGTGTGGTCTGGTCGGCATCGGCTGCGGCGGCGGCTTCTCCCTGTCCCTGGCGATGATGGGTCTGCGCACCGTGCACCCGGCCCACACCCTGCGCCTGTCCGGGATGTCCCAGTGCCTGGGCTACCTGCTGGCGGCGACCGGCCCGCTGCTGGCCGGCTCCCTCGCCGAGGCCACCGGATCCTGGGCGGCGGTGCTGTGGTCGCTGCTGGTGCTGGCGTGCGTGCAGTTCGCCGCGGGCGTCGTCGCCGGCCGCAACCGCCGCATCGGGGAGCCGACGCCGCCCCGCCCCTGACCGGCTTCTCGGGGGTGGGCCTGCCCCAACACGACCCGGCGCATCCGTACCCACCCCTCCCCCCGGCCCACGCGAGACGGCGCATCCGTTCCCTAAAACGCCGAAACAGGGAACGAAAACGCCGCCTCGCGGAAGAATCCAGGGCAAGAGGGAACGAAAGCGCCGCCTCGCGGAAGAACCCGGGGTCAGATGCTACGGTCCTCGCGGCGCAGCTGCTCGTCCACGTACTCGTCCTCCACCGCGGCGTCCTCCTGGGCGGTGCGCGGGTGGGTGCGTCGGGCCTCGCTGCGGGTGCGGCGGCGGAAGAAGGCTGTGAACTCCTGCCCGGCGGCGGTGTGCAGGCGCGGGAAGGCCAGGTAGCCCACGGCCAGCCCGATGAGCACCGCGAAGATCCCGGCCAGGAACGGCCCGATGCCGATCAGCATGCACAGCAGGAACACGACGACGATCAGGCCCAGGCGGATCAGCGAGTACTTCAGGAAGTTCACGCCACCACTGTACCCGCGGCACCTGCACGCCTTCTGAAGACGGACCCGCCCCGACCATCGGCCCCGCAGCCCCCGGTGGATCAGCCGTCACGCCCCCTCCCCCGACCGTCTCTGATAAATTTATCAGCAGATCGAATAGGTGATAAATTTATCACCATGAGAACGCCCGTTGACTGTCCCTTCAACCCGGGGTCGGACACGGTCCCCGAGATCTGGGCTGGGCGCCGCGAGGAGCTCGATGACTGGCATCAGGTGCTCCGGCCTCGTCGTCTGGCAGGTAGGGCCGAACGGGGCAGGACCATCCTGGGTGAACCGGGCACGGGGAAATCCTGTCTGGTCAACAGGATCAGCGAGGAAGCCCGGCACCAGGGGGACTGGACCACCGGCCAGCTGCGGATTCCCCGGGGGACCGATCCGCTGCGCCGCCTCGCCCGGGCGCTGGTGGATCTGGCCCGGCAGGCGGGCCTGACCACGGCCCGAGAGCACTCGGTGACCGCCTTGATCCGTCGTGTTGAGAAGATCGCAGCTGCGGGAGTGTCCCTGAGCCTGCGGGATGCGCAAGCCCCCGAGCCGTACACCGACCTGACCGATCTGCTGATCGAGATCGGACGCTCCGCCTTGCGGGCCCGCAACACCATGGTGCTGATACACCTCGATGAAGTGCAGAACATCGACGATGACGACGTCCGCTCCCAGCTGCTGGTCGCCCTCGGCGATGCGCTCACCCACGAAGAGACGGTCCAGGCGCCCGGCGGATACTCCTTCTCGCGGGTGCTTCCCCTCGCCGTCTACCTCACCGGTCTTCCGGAATTCGCGGAGATGGCCGGAGCGCGCACCGGTGCGGCCTTCGCCCGACGCTTCAAGACGACGGTGCTGGAGGCCATCAGCGACGAGGATCTGGAGATGGCGCTCGAGCCCTTCGTCGCCGACGGGTGGGAAGTCCCCGACGACCAGGGCGGCCTCACCCGCATCAGCATGCACCCGGACGCCCGCCGAGCGATCATCCAGCTCTCCTGCGGCGAACCCTTCCTCTTCCAGTTGGCCGGGGAACAGGCCTGGAACGCCGGCACCAGCGAGGTGATCACCGAGCGTCAGGCCTTCCGAGGGTGGGAGCGGGCGGCGGACGCCGCGGAAACGCACGTCGAGCGCATCCTCCAGAGGCTGCCGACCCGTGAACGAGAATTCCTCGACGCCATGGTCGCGCTGCCGGCTGAGTCGCGGACCCTCAGTGCGATCGCGGAGGAGGCCGGGTACGCGAAATCCAGTCAGGCAGGGCCCACTTCACAACGCCTCGACGTCGTGCGCGGCATCATCCAGCGCCGCGGACACGGCAAGGTGTACCGCTTCCGAAATCGCGCCGTGGAGGCGCTGCTCGCCACTGACTGGCCCTACGAGGAGCGCGCTTGACATCATGTCGCGCAGGGGCGACCCCAGGAGCGGGGCCCGGCGGGCCCCGGTAGAATCGCTGGCATGCGCGCCGTACTGATCATCGCCGTCGGGGCCCTGCTGGTGGGGCTGAGCATCTACGCCCTGCTCGACGTCGCCCGCACCGAACGGAGCCGGATCCGGGCCCTGCCCAAGCCGGCCTGGTTCCTCATCGCCCTGCTCTTCCCGGTGATCGGTCCCGTGCTGTGGCTGAGCCTCGGCACCCGCCGGGACCGACCCGCAGGCGGTGAGCCCCTTCGTCGTCGCGGTCCCTCCGCGGGACCTGCCCCGCAGGCCGGGCGCGCCCCGGACGACGACGCCGCGTACCTGGACTTCCTGGCCAAGCAGGCCGAACGACGTCGGAAGGACCGGGAGCGCGAGCAGCGCCGCAAACCGGACTGACCCCGCCCACTCCCCCACCAGCCCGCAAAACTGGAGATGCTTCGCAGAACGGGACGATACAGGTCCCGAAATGCGAAGCATCTCCAGTTTTGCGGCGAGGGGGAGGGGGTTTACAGGCCCGAGTAGGAGTGCAGGCCGTTGAAGACCGTGTTCACGGCCGTGAAGTTGAAGATGATGCAGGCGTAGCCGATGATCGACAGCCACGCCGAGCGGGCGCCCGTCCACCCGCGGGTCGCCCGGGCGTGCAGGTACGCGGCGTAGACCACCCAGATGACGAAGGTCCACACCTCCTTGGCGTCCCAGCCCCAGTAGCGGCCCCACGCCTGCTCCGCCCAGATCGCCCCGAAGGCCAGGGTGATGGTCCACATGACGAACCCGACGGCGTTGAGCCGGAACGCGAAGTTCTCCAGGGCCTGCGCGGAGGGCACCAGGCGCAGGAACGGCATCCGGTCCCGCTCCCCCTCGATCAGCCGCCGCTCCCGCCAGCCCTGCAGCAGCTGCAGCACCGCCATCGCGAAGGTGATGGTGAACACCCCGGAGGCCATCACGGCCACGGACACGTGGATCACCAGCCAGTAGGACTGCAGGGCCGGCTGCAGGTGCCCCACGGGAGTGGGGAAGCCGATCGTCGCCGCGACCATCATCACCAGCGCCAACCCGGAGACCAGGGTCCCGACGAAGCGCAGGTCCCGGAACAGCAGGGAGATCAGGAACACCACGGAGACGACGAGGGCGCCGGTGGTGCAGAACTCGTACATGTTGCCCCACGGCACCCGCCCCGCCGCGAGCCCGCGGGTCACGACCCCCGCCAGGTGCACCACGGCGGCCAGCACCATCACGGCCACGGCCACGTTCGCGGCCGGGCGCCGCTCCCCCGAGTACAGCATCGCGTCATCGGCGGTCTGTCCGGCCAGGCGGGCCTTCTCCGCGCGGGAGCGTCCGCGGCCCCGGGTGCCGACGCCGGTCTGCTCGGCGGCATCCTCCGGGTAGCCCGGAGCAGCCCGCCCCGACGGCGCCGCACCCTCCTGCCCGCGGCCGGCACCAGACCCAGCCCCAGCATCAATACCAGCATCAGCACCGGCCCCGCCCGCGGCCACCCCGGCCGGGACCCGCTCCAGCCCGAAGGCGGCGTCGCCGGACTCCGCGCGGGTGGCCTCCTCGGCGCGGCGGGTGGCCCGGGAGTGGGAGGCCAGGTCCCAGGTGAAGGCCACGAAGGCCACCACGTAGACCAGGGCGGCCAGGAACATGAGCATCTCGCTCCACTGGCCGAGGTTCTCGTTCAGGGTCATGACTGCCTTTCCTCGCGAGTCTGCGCGCGGCGCCGCCGGGGGCTCACGCTTCGCTGAATTCTAGTCCCCACTCCTTGGCGAACAGCTGGGTCAGCCGGTCCGCCTCCGCGCCGATGCGCGGGTCCTCCCCGCGGGCCAGCAGCCCGTACTCCACGACCACGGCGTCGGTGCCGTCGGCCAGGCGGGTCGCACGCGCGGTGACCCAGGCGCGGCGTCGGGCCACGAACAGGGAGACCACCAGTCCGGCGAAGGCCAGCAGGAAGGAGACCAGGACCACGGGCTTGCCCGGGTCGTAGTGAATGTCCAAGCCGACGTAGCGGCTCACGCCCTCCAGCTCGATGCTGCCCTTGCCCTCGGGCAGCTCGGCCTTGGGGTTCTGCTCGGTGAGCACGATGCCGTTCTTGTTGCGCATCGAGTTCAGCTCGTGCAGGGAGGAGGTGTCCAGCACGTACACGTTCTGCGGGGTGCCGCCGTCCAGCCCGAGGTCCCCGCTGTAGGAGGAGAGCACCAGGGCCGGGTTGGACAGGCTGGGGTCCGCCGAGTACGGGGACTGCCCGTCCTGGATGACGGCGGAGGGCAGGAACATCCCGACGAAGCCGAGCTGGTCCGGGCGGGCGTCCGGAACCTTCAGGACGGTGGAGGAGGTGTAGGTCTTGTCCGTGGCGAGGCTGACCACCGGCCCCTCGTAGGCCACCTTCCCGTCCCCGTCGGTGACCTTCACGATCGGGGCGTAGCCGTTGCCGGACAGGTACACGCGGGTGCCGTCCACGCTCAGCGGCTGGTTGACCTTGAGGGTCTCCTTCCGGGCCTTGGAGTCGGCGTCGTCCTTCACGGACACGTCCGCGGTGAAGTCCAGGGGCTGGGCGTAGGTGGGCGAGCCCTGCTGCCTGTCGAAGCTGACGTGGAAGTCGTCCAGGGTCAGGGAGAAGGGACGCAGCCGGTCGGCGTCGAAGTCCGTGCCGGGGGTGAAGGTGTCGTAGCTGACCAGGGTGTTGACGAAGGACTCCCCCTTGACCACGATCTTCTGTCCCGAGTACCCGAACAGGGAGCCGATGGCCATGCCCACCAGGACCCCGATCAGCGCGGCGTGGAACAGCAGGTTGCCCAGCTCCCGGACCATGCCCCGCTCCGCACCCACGCTGGGGGCGGGGCCGACCAGGCGCAGGTCCGTGCGGTAGCGGCGCCGGCGCAGGATCCGCTGGGCGGTGCGCACCGCGGTCTGCGGGTCCAGCGGGGCTCCGTCGGCGGTGCGCACGGAGTCCGCGGGGATGGTCAGGGTGCGGTGCTGGGGCAGCCGGGTGAGGTTGCGGGGGGTGCGCGGGGGCTTGGCCCGCCAGTCCTTGGCGTGCTTCACGGCCCGCGGCAGGACGCAGCCGATCAGGGAGATGAACAGCAGCAGGTAGATCGCGGAGAACCACACGGAGGAGAAGACGTCGAACAGCTGCAGCTTGTCCGCGATCGGCCCCCAGGTGGGGTGGGCCTCGAGGTAGGTCTGGACCTTGCCGGGGTCCTGGATGTTCTGCGGGAAGATGGACCCGGGCACCGCGGCCACCGCGAGCAGCAGCAGCAGGAACAGGGCCGTGTTCATCTTGGTCAGCTGGGTCCAGGCCCAGCGCAGCATGCCCAGCGGCCCCAGCGCGGGGGCGTCGGCGGTGCGCGACCGACGGCGGGAGCGTCGGCTGTCCCGCCGCGGCTGGGCGTCCTGCGAGGTCTGCTCCGGGGAGTCCTCGGACTTCATGGGGTGGCTTCCCTTCGACGATTCCGGGCTCATACCGGCAGCTCATAGCCGGGGGTCACGGACTGGATCCAGGCCATCAGCGAGCCCCACACGCCGGTGGCCATGAGCACCCCGACGACGACGAGCACCGCGCCCCCGGTGACCTGCAGGCCCCGGCGGTGCCGCTTGAGCACCCCGAAGGCCTCCGCGGAGCGGCGGAAGCCCAGGGCGATGAGCAGGAACGGCACGCCCAGGCCCAGGCAGTACACGGTGGTCAGCAGGATCGCCTTGGCGCTGGTGGGTCCCTGCACGTAGACCAGGGCCTGCACCGCGGCGAAGGTGGGCCCGATGCACGGGGCCCAGCCCAGCCCGAAGGTCATCCCCAGCACCGGGGCGCCCCACAGTCCGGCCGGGGGACGGGCATGGATCTTGCGGTCCCGCTGGAACCAGGGGATCCCGCCCATGAACACCACGCCCATGAGGATCACCAGCAGGCCCAGCACCACGGTGATCCAGGTCTGCCCGCGCAGCCAGGGGGCGGCCCCGACCTGCGCGAGAAGCACGGACATCAGCACGAAGACGAAGGAGAAGCCGAGCACGAACAGCCCGGTCCCGGCCAGCATCCGCCCACGGCGGCGCTGCTGCAGGTCCGAGCCGGTCAGCCCGGTGACGTACCCGAGGTAGCCGGGCACCAGGGGCAGCACGCACGGGGAGGCGAAGGAGATCAGCCCGGCCAGGGCGGCCAGGGGCACGGCGGCCCACAGGGAGCCGTCCAGCACCACCTGCCCGAAGGAGGAACCCACGCCCGTCCCCTATGCCGTCGCGGAGGCCGACGGCGCGGCCCCGGCACCGCCGAGCTGGTCCTGGATCAGGGTGCGCACGGTGGATTCGTCGATCTGCCCGAGCACCCGGGCGGCCACCCGACCCTGGGCATCGAGCACCAGGGTCGTGGGCACGGCCTGGGCCGGGACGTAGTCGGACATCGCCATGAGCACCTCGCCGGTGCGGTCCTCGACGGAGGGGTAGTCCACCCCGAAGTTGCGCTCGAAGGCCTCCGCGGTGTCCTTCTCATCGCGCAGGTTGACCCCGTAGAAAGCCACCCGGTCCCCGAACTCGTCGTGCAGCTTGACCAGGTGCGGCGCCTCGGCCCGGCACGGGGCGCAGCCGGCGTACCAGAAGTTCAGCAGGGAGGGCTTCCCGTGCAGGGAGGCGCCGGTGAGCTGGCCGCCGTCGAACAGGTTCCCGGTGAACTGCACGGGGTCCGTGCGGTCCTTCTCGGCGTACTCGGTGACCGTGCCGTCCCCGGAGATGAAGCCCTTGCCGTCGGCGCGGTTGGCCTGCTCGGCCAGGCCGTCATCGCCGGAGGAGCAGGCCGTGAGCGCGGCCAGGCCCAGAGCGGTGCCGGCCGCGAGGAATCCTCGGCGGGTGAGTCGCGTGCGATCGGGAAGGGGCATGGTGCTTTCTTGACGGGGTGTTCCGGGCGGTGGCTGGCGTGCGGGCGCGCTCGAGCTGCGGCCCGGGCGCGGGTCCGGCCATTATGAGCCGGGAAGCTGAATGACCCCTGGGTACAGGGGGGCCGCGGGTTCGGTGTAGCGGATCCGCGGGCGGCCCGGGGCGTGCACGTCGGGCAGCTCCAGGGAGGTCAGGGAGGCCAGGTTGCACTGGCGGCTGCGCGGATCGTGCGGCAGGGACCGACCCTCGATGCTGCGGCGCAGGATCCAGATGGGCAGCTGGTGGGAGACGAGCACCGCCTCCGCCCCGTCCCCGCCGATCTCGACGGCGCGCACCGCGGCGGCCTTGACGGCCTCGGCCATCCGGGTCACCTGCTCCCGGTACGGCTCCCCCCAGGAGGGGCGCAGCGGGTTGAGCAGCTTCGGCCAGTGCCGGGGGCTGCCGACCAGCTCCCGGCGGTCCACGTGCAGGCCCTCGAACCAGTTGCCGGCCTCGATCAGGCGCTCATCGGTGTGCACGGGCAGGCCCAGCTCCCGACAGACGGGGGCGGCGGTCTCCTGGGCGCGGGTCAGCGGGGAGGCGCCCAGCCAGACGATGCGCGCGCCGTCGGCGGCCCGGCGGGCCAGCTCCGCGGCGGCCAGCTCCGCCATCTGCCGCCCGGTCTCGGACAGGTGGTATTCGGGCAGGCGCCCGTAGACGATGCGCTCGGGGTTGTGGACCTCGCCGTGGCGCAGCAGGTGCACCGTCGCGGATGCGGTCATGGTGTTCCTTTCCGATTCCTTGCGTCTCCCGGCGGGCGGGAGGCGCGGGGGCCGGGTGCGGGCCGACGGCGTCGGGCCCGAGGGGTGCGCGGGCCGTCAGGCCTCGGGATCCCGCCCGGCCAGGAGCCCGGCGAGGAGGCGACGCAGCCGCGGGACGTCGATGCGCCAGAAGTCCCGGGGGGTGCCGTCGATGAGCAGCACGGGGATCTCGGTGCCGTAGCGGCGCAGCAGCTGCGGGTCCCCGTCGATGTCCCGGGCGCTCCAGTCGAGGCCGAACTCCCCGGTCACGGCGTCCAGGTCCCGCCGGGCCTGCTCGCACAGGTGGCATCCGGCGCTGGTGAGCAGCTCCAGCCGGGGCGCGGACCCGGCGGATCCCGCGGCGGCGGAGGGGGAGACGGCGGCACTCATATCCCCCAGCCTAACCGCCTGCGCCCGGCCCGCGCGCCCATAGCGCCCGCAGACGACGCCGGCCGCCCACCGCGGATGCGGCGGGCGGCCGTGGCGCACCCGTTCGGGTGCCGCGCGGTCCGCTGTCAGGGACTACTTCTTGTTGCGGCGCTGGTGGCGGGTCTTGCGCAGGAGCTTGCGGTGCTTCTTCTTGGCCATGCGCTTGCGGCGCTTCTTGATGACGGAACCCATAGATGTACCTGCCTTGTCTTCTCGACGGTCCTCAGACACTTTACAAGGTCGAGTCGGCTTTCCCCGAATCCGCGGCCTCGGCGGGGGCCGCGGGGCGATCCGCATCCTCGGCGTCGTCCTCCGCGCGGAAGCTCTCCAGCCCGTCCTCTCCGGCGGGGGCGGAATCCGGCAGGTCTGCGTCGGAGTCCCGGGAGTCGGCGACGCTGCCGGCCAGGGTCGAGGCGTTCTCCCGCGGCTGGACCTTCCCCTCCTCGTCGGTCTGCGGCTGCATGAACACGCTGGCGGAGGAGCGCTGCTTCCGGTCCGGGTCCACCCCCGCCTCCAGGTAGTGGCCCTCGATGTGCTCGGCGACCATGCGCGCGGCCAGCTCGTTGTCCCCGGCTTCCAGAGCGGCGACGATCGCGCGGTGCTCGGCCCGCAGGCGGGTGGCGGTCGCGGACCACAGGGGCACGTAGCCGACGAGGGACATCGTGTACTCGCAGATGGAATCGCGCAGGGAGGTCAGCAGACCGGTGACCAGGCTGTTGCCGGCCAGCCGGGTCAGGGCCACGTGGAAGGAGACCTCCAGCTGGTGGAAGTCCTTCAGCCCCAGGTCATCCCGGTCCATCTCCTCCATGATGGCGTGCAGCTCGCGCATCGCCGGGTGCTCCCGGTCCGCCCGGCGCACGGCCCAGGTCTCCAGGAGCACCCGGGTGTGGACGATGTCGCGCAGGGGATATTCGGCGGTGGCCATATGCAGCTTGAGCGCCGGGCCGGCGGAGGCCGCGGGCTCGCGCACGAGCTGGGCGATCACCTGGTGACGGCGTCCCTCGTAGAGCCGGAGGACCCCCATGGTCTCGAGGGACTTCAGCGCCTCGTGGGTCGCGCTGCGCGAGGCGCCCACGGCCGCGGCGATCCGCCGCTCGCTGGGCAGCTGCTGGCCGAGCACCAGGGCGCCGTCGAACAGCTCGCTCTCCAGCCACTGGAGGATCTTCCGGTCGGTAGCCATGTCGTTGCTGATTCTTCCCTACGGTCGACGGTGGTGGTCCAGGACGTGAGGATGGCCCTCCTATCGCCCGCGCTTCCTGCCAAACAGCGTAGCCAAGAATCCCGACTGTCCCGCATCGGCCGGTTCCGATGACGTGCGGCGCGCCAGCGGGTCCACCGCCTCCACCGGACCCGAGGGGTCGGCATCTGCGGGTGCGGGCTCCTGCGGGGGCTCCGGCCGATCCGGCTCGATCGCGGCGGGTGCGGCTGCGGACTCGACGTCTGCGGGTGCGGGATCGGCCGGTGCGACGTCAGGCGCGATGTCCTGCTCGACGGAGGGAAGAGCGGGCTCGGCATCGGTGGGCACGCCCTCGGCCGGGTGCGAGGGGGCCGAGGCCAGGGCGGCCTCCAGGTCGAAGGGCTCCGGGGTCGGCGGGGCGGCCGGCTGGGTGGTCGCCGGCAGCGGGGTCAGCGGCTGGAAGCGCCGGGGAGTGCGGCGATGGGCCGGGCGGTGCTGCACCACCCCGGCCGCCGGCGCCGAAGCCCCTGCGGGGCGCTCCTGCGGTCTCGACTCCTGAGACTCAGACCCCTGAGCCTCGTCCTCCGCGGCCGGAGCCGCGGCATCGGCCTGCTCTGCCGGGGCCTCCCCCGCGTCGGACTTCTCCGCCGTGCCCAGACCCGTCGTCTCCTGCTTCGGCGCGGTCTGCTCCGCCGGAGCCTCTTCGCCCGCGGCGATCAGCTCCTCCAGCCACTGGCGGACCGGCTCCAGCGGCTCCGGCAGGAGGGAGTACAGGCGCCGCTGACCCTCCGCGCGCACGCTCACCAGCCCGGCCTCGCGCAGGACCTTCAGGTGCTTCGAGACCGTCGGCTGGCTGACCCCCAGCTCCGTGACGATGCCGTTGACCGGGCGCGCCTGCCCCTGCACCGCCCGCAGGATGCGTCGGCGGGTGGGGTCGGCGATCACGGAGAAGACATCGGTGCTCATGTCCTCCACCTTAACGGCGGATGTCCGGGCACCGTCGCCGGGGTCCGCCGACCGGCTCAGTCGTACCACGGGTCCAGCCCCCACAGCGGGAACACCTGCTTCCTGGTGACCATCACGGTGCGGTCCAGGTCATCGGCCGGGTCGTACCCGATCTCCCAGGAGCGCCACCACACGTCCACCTCGTCGCCCATCAGCTCCGGGGCTCGCACCCCGTAGCGCTCCCGCAGCCAGGAGCGCCAGCTGGGCGGCGTCGGCGTCGCGGGATCCAGGTACCGGCCGGCGGCGATGCCGATCAGGTGCGTCCAGGAGCGCGGCACCGCATCCAGGGCGTTGTACCCGCCGCCGCCGGTGGCGATCCAGCGGTCCTCCGTCAGCTCCGCGGCGAGGTCCGCGATGCTCAGCGCCGCTTCCCGCTGCGCGTCCACGGACAGCCGCAGGTGCGTCATGTCGTCCTTGAAGTGGGAGTCGCAGCCGTGCTGGGAGACGATCACCTCGGGGGCGAAGGCCCGCACCAGCTGCGGCACGACGGCGTGGAAGGCCCGCAGCCACTCCGCGTCCCCCGTGCGCGTGGGCAGGGCCACGTTCACCGCGGTGCCCACCGCCTCCCCCTCCGGGCCGGACTCGTTGGCGAAGCCGGTCCCGGGGAACAGGGACATCCCGGTCTCGTGCAGGGAGATGGTCATGACCCGGGGGTCGTCCCAGAAGATGGCCTGCGTGCCGTCCCCGTGGTGGGCGTCGATATCGATGTAGGCGACCCTGCCGACCCCGTGGTCCAGCAGGTGCCGGATCCCGACGGCGCAGTCGTTGTACACGCAGAACCCGCTGGCGTGGTCCCGGTGGGCGTGGTGCATCCCCCCGCCGAAGTTCACCGCGTGCTGCGCCGTACCCTCCAGGATGGCCTCGGCCGCCTGCAGGCTGCCCCCGGCCAGCCGGGCCGCGGCCTCGTGCACCCCCGCGAATCCGGGGGTCTCCTCCCCGTCCAGACCGGTGCCGGGGATCCGCAGCGAGGGGTCCGCGCTGATGCGCCGCACCGCCGCCACGTACTCGGCGTCGTGCACGGTGAGCAGACCGGCGTCGTCCAGCACCTCGGGGCTCTGCCGGGTGACCTGGGGTAGGTCGAACAGTCCCAGGTCCGCGGCCAGGCGCGCGGTGGCCTCCAGGCGGCTGGGATGCATCGGGTGGTAATCCCCGAAGAAGTACGCGGTCATGGCCGGGTCCCACAGCACCGTGGTCTCCGGCTGGGCCCCGCGCCCGGAGGAGGCGGATGGCAGAATGCTCACGTCATCGATTGTGACACGGCGCACCCGGCGGACCCGAACCGCGCCCTCCCAGATGACGCCCGGACCTCGCCCCGGGGGTGGAGGCCACCGGCCGTCGTCGCGATCCCGGCCCCGCGGCGTCGCCCCGGGGCGGCAGTCTCGTCCCCGGGCCCACCGAGCCGCTACGCTGAGAACCGGCCCCCGCCGCCGCGTCCTCTGAAGCTCTCCGCCCGCCGCCTGGACGCCCGTTCGGCTCGGACCCGTCACGACGCCGCAACGCACCCGGGAGGAGGAGGCGTGCTCAGCAGGGACACCGCCACGACCCTCTCCCGTGAGCCGCGCACCCGCGCCCAGCAGGCCCGGGACTTCGCCGGACGGATCTTCGGCACCTCCCCCGCGCGGATCTCCATCACCGCGTTCCTGCTGGTCATCATCGTCGCGACCCTGCTGCTGAGCCTGCCCATCGCCAATCGCAGCGGGCACGCCCCGGACCTGGCCACGACCCTGTTCACCGCGACCTCCGCGGTGACCGTGACGGGGCTGACCGCGGTGTCCACGGCCAGCCAGTGGAGCGTGTTCGGGCAGCTGGTGATCCTGCTGGCCATCCAGATCGGCGGACTGGGCACCCTGACCATGACCTCGCTGCTGGCCATCGCCCTCGGGCGCAAGCTGGGGCTGCGCACCAAGCTGTTCGCGCAGGAGGGGCTGAGCATCGCCGGCAAGCAGGGCCGACTCGGGGAGGTCGCGCAGCTGCTGCGCACCGTCGTGCTGACCTCGGCGAGCATCGAGGCGAGCATCGCCGTGCTCCTGGCCCCGCGGTTCATGCTGCTCGGGGAGAACCTCTTCACGGCCGTGTGGCACGGCATCTTCTACGCCGTGTCCTCCTTCAACAACGCCGGATTCACCCCCCACTCGGACGGGCTGGTCCCGTACGGGACGGACTGGTGGATCCTGCTGCCGCTGTGCGCCGGGGTCTTCGTCGGCTCCCTCGGCTTCCCCGTGATCCTCGTGCTGCGGATGGTCGGGATCAACCCCAAGCGCTGGAACCTCAACGCCCGCATCACCATCTTCGGCTCCCTGATCCTGCTGGTCGTGGGGGCGCTGCTGTGGGGAGCGGCCGAATGGGGCAACGAGGACACGCTCGGCGGGGAGACCGTCATGGAGAAGACCCTGCACGCGGTGTTCGCCTCCGTGATGACCCGCTCCGGCGGGTTCAACCTGGTGGACATGGACCAGATGAACCCCATCACCAAGCTCATCACGGACATGCTGATGTTCGTCGGCGGCGGCTCCGCCTCCACCGCCGGCGGCGTCAAGATCACGACGATGGCGGTGGTGTTCCTGGCGATCCTCGCCGAGGCGCGCGGCGACCAGTTCGTCACCGCCTTCCACCGCACCATCCCGGATTCGGTGCTGCGCATCGCGATCACGGTGATCGTGCTGTCGGCGACCTGCGTGGTGCTGGGCACCGCCGCGCTCATGATGGTGTGCCGGGAGCCCCTGGAGACCATCCTGTTCGAGGTGATCTCCGCCTACGCGACCTGCGGGCTGTCCGTGGGGCTGTCCGGGCGCCTGCCCGCCAGCGGCTTGTGCATCCTGTCTGTGCTGATGTTCATCGGCCGGCTGGGCACGGTGACCGTGGCCACCGGCCTGGCCCTGCGCTCCCGCTCGCGCCTGTTCAAGTACCCGGAAGAGAGGCCCCTCATTGGCTGAGCGTCCCGCCCACAACGCCCCCGTCCTGGTGATCGGCCTGGGCCGCTTCGGCGCGTCCACGGCCCTGCAGCTGCTGCGCCAGAACAAGGAGGTCCTCGCCGTCGAGCGCAGCGCCGCGACCGTGCAGAAGTGGTCCGGGGTGCTCACCCACGTGGTGGAGGCCGACGCCTCGGACATCGACGCCCTGCGCCAGGTCGGCGCGGAGGACTTCGGGGCCGCCGTCGTCGGGGTGGGCACCTCGATCGAGTCCAGCGTGCTGATCGTGGCGAACCTGGTGGACCTGGGGATCGAGCGGATCTGGGCCAAGGCCATCACCCCGGCGCACGGGAAGATCCTCTCCCGCATCGGCGCGCACCACGTGATCTACCCGGAGGCCGACGCCGGGCGCCGCGCAGCGCATCTGGTGTCCGGGCGCCTGCTGGACTACATCGAGTTCGACGACGACTTCGCGATCGTGAAGATGTACCCGCCCAAGGAGACCCACGGGTTCACCATCGAGGAGGCGAACCTGCGCGACCGCTACGGGGTGACCATCGTGGGTGTGAAGTCCCCCGGGGAGGACTTCACCTACGCGACCGCCCAGACGAAGATCACCTCCCGGGACGTGCTGATCGTCTCCGGCCAGGTGGACCTGATCGAGCGCTTCGCGGCCCGGCCGTAGCCCCTCCGACGCCGAACCGTCACTGCCGTGGGCTCCGAGGCCTCCAGACGCCACGGCAGTGACGGCTCGGCGACGGCGATGGCGAGAGACTGGCCATCAGACGTTCCTGAGCCAGAGCTCCAGTCCGCTGTGCGGGTCCGAGCCCTCGCGGGTGAAGCCCTTGCTGTCGAAGAGCCTCCTGCTGGGTTCATTCCGGTGGTCGATCTTCGCGACGAGGACATCCGCCGTCGCGCGCAGCACCGCTCCCGCAGCGAACCGGATGCACTGTTCGAGCATCACCTCGCCCATATGCTGACCTCGATACGCCTCAGCCCGTGCAAGCGCTCGGATGATCGTCGCTCCGAAATCCTCGGAGAAGTCCAGGTGAGCGACGGCCCGAAGCTCCGGCCCGTGAAATGCGCCCCAGAGGACTCCGGGAGTCTTCGGCTTCAGGGTGCGCAGATAGGACTGCACCTCCAGCTCCCAGGGGCGAGGATCCCACGGTCGACGCCCTCCTTGGTATCTCGCGTTCGCCGGCGAGGTGCAGACCCACTGCTGGAGCTGGGGAAAATCCGCGCGATCGAGTTGCCGCAGCTGCTCAGCCGCCATGCCGTCGAGCGCGGAAGCGCTGGATGATCTCCCCTTCGGCATCCGTCAGGGGCGCGCCGGGGCCGCGGCGGTACCGCTGCGACAGCGCTTCCCGCTGCCGGTCCGTCAGACCGTCGTCGCCGGTGGGGTGCTGCCCCTGAGCCTCGGGACAAGCCACCACGAAACGCGGGGCATGGAGGGCCCGGCGCTCCGTGGGTGAGGGGATTCGTCTCATGCCCCGCACGCTACCATCGCCCCGTCGGGGATGACAGGGCCCGGTGAGCATCACCGGCGGAACTGCTCCTCCATGGCCGCGCCCTTCTCGGCGCTGGCGCGCACGGCCTTCTCGGTCAGCTCCACCAGCCCGCCCTCGGCGAAGACCTTCAGCGCCTGCTCGGTGGTGCCGCCTGGACTGGTGACGGCCTCGCGCAGGGCGGCCGGGTCGGCGTCGTCGGCGTGCAGCAGCTCCCCGGCCCCGGCCAGGGTCTCCTTGGCCACCAGCCGTGCGGTCTGCTCATCCAGCCCCAGGGCCTGCCCGGCCTGCTGCAGCGCCTCGGCGAAGAAGAACGCGTAGGCCGGGCCCGAACCGGAGACGCCGGTGATCGCCCCGATCTGATCCTCGGAGACCTCCAGCACCGTGCCGGAGTGGCGCAGCACGTCCTTCGCCAGGCCCAGGGCCTCCTCCCCCGCGTGGGTGCCGGGCACCAGGGCGATCACCCCGCGGCCCACCGACGACGGGGTGTTGGGCATGGAGCGGACCACCGGCTGGCCCTCGGGCAGCTCCTGCTCCAGCATCGCCACGTCGATGCCGGCGGCCACCGAGAGCACCACGGTGCTGGGATCCAGGGCCTCGGCGAGGCTCGCGGCCAGATCCTGGATGCCCTTGGGCTTGACCCCCAGCAGCACGATGTCCGCGCCGTCGACGGCCCGCAGGTTGGCCCGCTCATCGTCCTCCTCGCTGAGCACCGTGATCTCCGGGTGCTCGGCCGCCAGCCGCTGGGCGCTGGTCGCGGAGCGGGTGGTCGCGCGCACCGCGGACGGGTCGGCCCCGCCGGCGAGCACGCCGTCGAGGATCGAGCCGTTCATGGAGCCGGTGCCGAGGAAGGCGATCACGGGGGCGGACATGCGGCACTCCTTGTCTCGCGCGGCACGCGGCCGCGCGGCGTCGGGGACGGATGGACTCTGCCCGGTGCAACGGCGCGACGCCGTCCCGTTATTCCGCGCGTCACAGGAGACCACTCGATGACGACGCCGCACGCGAGCGCCGAACCGTCACCCACGTGGCGCATAACGTGCCCATAACGCACACCACTGACGGCTCGGCGTCAGGAGACCCTCGCGAGACGCCGAAAGGGGCAGCCTCAGTCGCGCTCCCGGGGGGCCTCCCCCAGGTGGGCGCGGGCGAAGGCCAGGGATTCGGCCAGCCACTCATCGCGCATCGAGACGTCCTTGGCCTTGCGGGTGGAGACCTCCACCCCCACCACCCCGTGCCAGTCCACCGCCGCCAGGTGATCCAGGGTCTCGGCCACCGGCTGGGTGCCGTGCCCGGGCCGCAGGTGCTCATCCATGATGGCCTTCCCGGAGCCGTCGGTCAGGTGCACGTGCCCCAGCCGGCCGCCCAGCTGGCGCACCGCCTCCAGGGAGTCCGTGCCGGAGGCCGCCGCGTGGGAGAAGTCCCAGGTGACCCATTCGTAGTCCTGATCCAGCGGGGACCAGTGCGGGGCGTAGGCCTGCACCGAGTGTCCGCGCACCGTCCACGGGTACATGTTCTCCACCGCGATCTTCACGCCCTCCTCCCGAGAGATCCGGGAGACGTGCTCGGCGAAGCCGCGGGCGTAGCGCCGCTGCCACACGAACGGCGGGTGGGCGACCATGACGTCGGCGCCGACCCGCTCCACCATCTTCGCGGCCAGCCGGATCTTGTTCCAGGCATCCCCCCACACATGCTGGGTCAGCAGCAGGGTCGGGGCATGGATCGCGGCGATGGGCAGCTGGTGCTTCTGCTGCAGGTCCAGCAGCTCGTCCGGGTCCCGGGACAGCGGGTTCCCGGTGATCATCACCTCGACGGCGTCATAGCCCAGGTCCTGCGCGGTCGCGAAGGTCTCCGGGACCCCCAGCGGGTAGCAGGCCGAGGTGGACAGGGCCACCGGCCGCGCCAGACCGGGCACCTCCGGCAGGGGCGCGTCGTCGGGGGCGGGAAGGGAGGGGGTGGACACGGAAGAGATGCTCCTAGGCGAGGTCCGAGAGGGTCTTGGGGTCGATCATCGCCGTCGGCCCCTGGGCGGAGTTCAGCCGCTCCATCCGGTGCAGGATCAGGCCCTCGCGCAGGGCCCACGGCACCGAGCGCATGGTCTCCACGCCGTACAGCTCCAGCGCGGTCTCCGCGACGATGCCGCCGGCCAGGATCTGCGCGGCCCGCCGAGCGGAGACCCCGGGCAGGTCCCGCCGCTCGGCCACGGTCATGGCCTCCATGCGCCGGGTCCACAGCCGCAGGTCCGTCAGGTGGAACTCCCGCTTCACGTAGGGACCGGCCGAATAGGGCGCGGCCCCGCAGATCCGGGACAGGGAGCGGAAGGTCTTGGAGGTGCCCACCACCATGTCCGGGGTGCCGGCCGCGCGGATCTTCTCCACCGCCGGCTTGAGGGTCTGGCGCACGTGCTTGCGCAGCGCCTTGATCTCCTTGGGCTTGGCCGGGTCGTGCTCGATGAACCGGCGGGTCAGGCGCCCGGCCCCCAGCGGCACGGACACCGCGGCGTCGGGCAGGGCGTCCTGGCCGATGGACATCTCGAAGGAGCCGCCGCCGATGTCCAGGTCCAGGATCGTGCCCGCACCCCAGCCCTGCCAGCGGCGCACCGCGAAGTAGGTGATCGCGGACTCCTGGTCCCCGGAGATCTCCGTGAGGGTCACCCCGGTGCGGGACTGCACGTGCTCCAGCACCTGCGCGCCGTTGCCGGCCTCGCGGATGGCCGAGGTCGCGAAGGCCAGCAGGTCCTCGGCGTCGTGCGCGGCGGCGAAGTCCCGGGCCTCGGCGACGAAGCTGGTCAGCAGGTCCCGCCCCTTCTCGGAGATGTCCCCGTCCTCGGTGAGGTGCTGCACCAGCTGCAGCGGCATCTTGTGGGAGGCGTAGGGCTCCGGGCGGGAGCCGGGGGTCACGTCCAGCAGCAGCAGGTGCACCGTGTTGGAGCCGACGTCGAGCACGGACAGACGCATGGGTTCAGGCCTTCCCGGTGGTCTTCGCCGACGACGCCGCACCGGAGCGCTTCGCCGTCGTCTTCTTCGCGGTCGTCTTCCTGGCGGTGGCCTTGGTCCCGGTGGTCTTCTTGGCCGTCGTCTTGTTGGCGGGGCTCTTCCGGGCGGGCTTCTTGGCCGGGCCCTTGGCCCGCTTCTCCGCGAGCAGCTGCACGACCCGCTCGGTGGTCAGGCCCTCCAGGGTCTCCGAGCGGGGCACCGTCACGTTCGTCTGCCCGTCGGTGATGTACGGGCCGAAGCGCCCGTCCTTGACGACGATCGGCAGGTCCGTGCTCGGGTCCTTCCCGAACTCGGCCAGCGGCGGCTTGGCCGCGGCCCGCCCGCGCTGCTTGGGCTGGGCGTAGATCGCCTCGGCCTCCTCCAGGGTGATCGTGAAGATCTGTTCCTCGGAGGCGATCGAGCGGGAGTCCAAGCCCTTCTTCAGGTACGGCCCGTAGCGCCCGTTCTGCACCGTGATCTCGGTGCCCTCGGCGTCCTTGCCGACCACCCGGGGCAGGCTCAGCAGCTTCAGCGCCTCCTCCAGGGTCACGGTGGCCAGGTCCATGGACTTGAACAGCGACGCCGTGCGCGGCTTGGCGGCCTTGGGCTTCCTGATCGGCTTGGGCTTGCCGTTCTTGTAGTACTCGACGGGCTGCTCGGCCTTCCAGCGCTCGAACTCCTCGTCGGTCATCTCCGGGATGAGCTCGGTGACGTAGGGTCCGAACCGCCCGTCCTTGGCCACGATCATGTGCCCGGATTCCGGGTCCACGCCGAGCTCGCGCCCGTCGGACTTGCCCTGCTCGATCAGCTCCCGCGCCTTCTCCGGGGTCAGCTCATCCGGGGCGAGGTCCTGCGGGATGTTGGCCCGGATCGGGTCCGTGACCTCCCCGGTCTGCTCGTCCACGCCGCCGCCGGACTCCAGGTACGGCCCGTAGCGGCCCACCCGCAGGGTGATCCCCTCGGCGATCTCCACCGAGTTGATGGCCCGGGCGTCGATCTCCCCGAGGTCCTCCACGATCGGCAGCAGCCCGTGCTTGGTCTCGTTGCCGTAGTAGAAGCCGGTCAGCCACTCGTCCTTGCCCTGCTCCCCGCGGGCGATGCGGTCCAGGTCCTCCTCCATCTCCGCGGTGAACTCGTAGTCCACGTACTTGGAGAAGTGCTCCTCCAGCAGGCGCACCACGGAGAACGCGATCCACTGCGGCACCAGGGAGCCGGAGCGGTTGGCCACGTACCCGCGGTCCACGATCGTGGAGATCACCGCGGCGTAGGTGGAGGGCCGCCCGATTCCCAGCTCGTCCATGGCCTTGACCAGGGAGGCCTCGGTGTAGCGCGGCGGCGGGGCGGTCTCGTGCCCGTCGGCCGCCACGTCGCGCCCGGTCAGCGCGTCGCCTTCGGCCAGCTTCGGCAGGCGCTTGTCCTGCCCGCGCCCGTCGGCCTCCTCCTCGCGGGCGGCGTCGCGGCCCTCCTCGTAGGCGGCGAGGAACCCGCGGAAGGTGATCACGGTGCCCGACGCCGAGAACTCGGCGGTGCGCCCGTCCGCGGTGCGCGCGGCCAGGCGGATCGAGGCGGTCTGGCCCTTGGCGTCGGCCATCTGGGAGGCGACGGTGCGCTTCCAGATCAGCTCGTAGAGCCGGAACTCGTCCGCGGAGAGCTGGGACTTCACGGCCGAGGGTGTGCGGAAGGAGTCCCCCGCCGGGCGGATGGCCTCGTGGGCCTCCTGGGCGTTCTTGGACTTGGAGGCGTAGTGGCGCGGGGACTGCGGGACGGACTCCGCCCCGTACAGCTCGGTGGCCTGGCGGCGGGCGGCGTTGATCGCCTGCTCGGACAGGGCCACCGAGTCCGTGCGCATGTAGGTGATGTACCCGGACTCGTAGAGGCGCTGGGCCACCTGCATCGTGGAGCGGGAGGAGAAGCGCAGCTTGCGCGCGGCCTCCTGCTGCAGGGTCGAGGTGGTGAACGGGGCGGCCGGGCGGCGGGTGTACGGCTTGGTCTCCACCGAGGTCACCACGAAATCAGCGCCCTCCAGCGCGGCGACCAGTCCACGGGCGGTCTGCTCGTCCAGGTGCGCGACCTTCCCCCGGGAGGCCGGCTTCAGGGCGCCGTCGTCGGCGAAGTCCCGGCCGGTGGCCACCCGGGCGCCGTCCAGGGCGGACAGGCGGGCGGTGAAGGACTCCTCGGCCTTGGTGGCGAAGGTGCCGGTCAGGCTCCAGTACTCGGCGGCGCGGAAGGCCATCCGCTCCCGCTCCCGCTCGACCACCAGGCGGGTGGCCACGGACTGCACGCGCCCGGCGGACAGCCCCTGCTTGACCTTGCGCCACAGCACGGGGGAGAGCTCGTAGCCGTAGATGCGGTCCAGCACCCGGCGGGTCTCCTGGGCGTCCACCAGGTCCGCATCGATCTCCCGGAGGTTCTCGAAGCCGCGCTGGATGGCCTCCTTGGTGATCTCCGGGAAGGTCAGCCGGTGCACCGGGACCTTCGGCTGCAGCACCTGCAGCAGGTGCCAGGCGATGGCCTCGCCCTCCCGGTCGCCATCGGTGGCCAGGTACAAGGCGTCGCTGTCCTTAAGCAGCCGCTTGAGCTCGGCGACCTTCTTCTTCTTGTCCGGGCTGATGACGTAGTACGGCTCGAAGTCGTGCTGCACGTCCACCGCGAACTTCCCGTACGGGCCCTTCTTCATCTCGGCGGGCAGCTCCGAGGGCTGGGGCAGGTCGCGGATGTGCCCCATCGAGGATTCGACGACGTAGGCGTCGCCCAGATAGCCCCCGATGGTCTTGACCTTGGAGGGGGACTCCACGATAAGGAGGCTCCTCCCGCTGCCCTTGCCCTTCGCCTGTGCTGGCACGTGACTCCTTCGGAATCGAGATGACCGGTGGATGAGTGGATGCGGTTCCCACGATAGCCGAGGACGCCGCGGGCCCCGCCGAGCATCCCCAGGCCGGGTGCGGGCGGGGTCGGACTCAGCCCGCGGCGGGAGCGGCGCCCGACGTCGTCTCCGGCAGCACCAGGAACCCGCGCTCCACGAGGGTGCGCACCCGCGCCAGCAGGGCCACGGCCGGGTCCGGACCCTCCCAGCCGAGCAGGGCGCCCAGGGCGTCCAGGATCTGCCCGACGGACAGCTCGCCGTCGCAGGCGGAGACGAAGCCGGCGTCCTGCGTGCTCAGCAGCTCGGTGCGCCGGAATCCCGCCCCCTGGCGCAGCAGGATCACCCCCGGGTGCTCCGCTCCCGGGCGCTGGTGGCGCTCCTCCGTGACGTCCTCGCCCACCGTCAGGTGCTGTTCGCGCAGGGCCGCATCGTCCAGGCCCGCCGCGGCGTCGTGGGCCGCAACAGCCGCCGTCAGGAACGGGGCCAGCGGCTGCTGCAGCGGGTGGGTGATCTCCTCGAAGCGGCGCAGGGCCCGCCCCTCGGCGTCGGCGGGGGCCTCGGACTCGGCGGGGCGACGCAGCCAGACCATGCCGAAGCCGACGGCGGCGACCCCGCGGGCCGCGAAGTCCTCGAGGTAGGCCAGGAACGCCTCCTCGTAGGCCGCCGGATCCCGCTGCTGGCTGGCATCGCGCAGCCAGGTCTGGGCGTAGCCCTCCGGGGTGAGCTCCTCGCGCTGCACGAACCACGCCTCGGTCTCCGCGCCGACCCACTGGCGGGGCCGGGTGTCCCAGTCCGCCTGCTGACCCGGCGCAGTGGCGGGGATCTCCCAGTTGGCCAGCAGCTGGGCCCGACCGCCGGGGACCAGGTGCTCGGGCAGCTCGCGCACCAGCCGCTCCACGAGCTGATCCCCCGCCATCCCGCCGTCGCGGTAGGTGTAGCGCCGCCGCGGATCCTCCCCGGGGGTGCGCGGGGTGATGACGAAGGGAGGGTTGGACACGATCAGCTCGAAGCGCTGTCCCGCCACCGGCTCCAGCAGGCTGCCGCGCAGCAGCCGCACCCGCTGCTCCGGGTGGGCCGGGTCCAGGCCGAGGGCCGCGGCGTTGAGCACCAGGTTGAAGCGGGTGAAGGCCAGGGCGCGCTCGGAGAGGTCCGTGGCGGTCACGTGCCGGGCGTGGGCCAGCAGATGGAAGGTCTGGATGCCGCAGCCGGTACCCAGGTCCAGGGCCGTGTCCACGGGGCGGCGCTCGGTGATCTGCGCCAGGGTCAGGGAGGCCTGCCCGATGCCCAGCACGTGATCGGCGGGCAGCGCCCCGGGGTGCTGGTGGGCGCCCAGGTCCGAGGCCACCCACAGGTCCGTGCCGTCGTCGGCGGAGTGCGGGCGCAGGTCGAAGGCCGCCCGGTAGCGGGGCGCGGCCGCCGGGGCATCGGGGGCGTCGGTCTCGGGGTCCTCGCTCGCGGGGGTGAGGAAGCCGAGGTGATCCAGCAGCCGGGCGGCGCCCTCGCCGAGGGTCGCGTCCAGGGCCTCAGCACTCAGGGTCCCGGCCAGCAGGAAGAAGTCCACGGCCCCGGCCAGCCGACGCCGCCCCGCGGTGGCCCGTGCGCCGTCGGGCATCGCGGCGGTGCCGGCCAGGATGGTGCGCACCCGGTGCCGGGCGGGGGCGATCTGATCCCGGGCCATCGCCTCGAAGGGCCCCTCGCCCAGCAGGGCCAGGACGCCGTCGTAGGAGTAGTCCACGGCGGCCAGGGCCTCGGCCAGGGATTCGAGGGCTGCGGGGTCGTCGCTGCGCGGGGCGTGCGGGATGCGGGAGAAGGCGGGGGCGTCGGAGGTCACGGCCTCCAGTCTCCCACGACGCCGAGCACCCGCCGCGCGGCGCACGAGATTGGTTCACAGATCAAGCGTTATCGCGCACAATGGCAGGATGAGCACCGATCAGCACAGCACCCGCGGCACCTACGTGACCCCGGGGCAGGAGTACACCCGGGACACCGACTACATCGAGGACCGCATCCTCGCGGACACGGGGCTGGCACCGGGCACGGATGAGCGCGAGCGCGGCGTCTGGCCCGTGGAGGCCGGGCGCTACCGGCTCGTCGCGGCGCGCGCCTGCCCGTGGGCCAACCGCACGCTGATCGTGCGGCGCCTGCTGGGCCTGGAGGAGGCGATCTCCGTGGGCATGTCCGGACCCACCCACGACGCCCGCTCCTGGACCTTCGACCTGGATCCGGACGGGGTGGACCCGGTCCTGGGCATCGAGCGGCTGCAGCAGGCCTTCCTCAAGCGCTTCCCAGACTACCCCAAGGGGATCACCGTGCCCGCCGTCGTCGACATCCCTTCCGGGGAGGTGGTGACCAACGACTTCGCGCAGATCACGGAGGACTTCTCCAAGCAGTGGCGGGCCTTCCACCGCGAGGGCGCCCCGGACCTGTGGCCGGAGGCCCTGGAGGAGGAGATGCGCGCGGTGATGAAGCGGGTGTTCACCGAGGTCAACAACGGGGTGTACAGGTGCGGGTTCGCCGGCTCCCAAGAGGCCTACGACGCCGCCTATGAGCGGCTGTGGACCGCGCTGGACTGGCTGGAGCAGCGCCTCTCCGAGCGCCGCTACCTGATGGGCGAGCACATCACCGAGGCGGACGTGCGCCTGTTCACCACGCTGGTGCGCTTCGACGCCGTCTACCACGGGCACTTCAAGTGCAACCGGTCCAAGCTCACGGAGCTGCCGAACCTGTGGGGCTACGCGCGGGACCTGTTCCAGACCCCGGGATTCGGGGACACCATCGACTTCCAGCAGATCAAGCGGCACTACTACGTGGTGCACGAGGACATCAATCCGACGCAGATCGTGCCCCTGGGCCCGGACACCTCCGGGTGGCTGACCGGGCACGGGCGCGAGGCGCTGGGCGGGTCCCCGTTCGACGCCGCCGCGGGGGCCACCGCCCCGGGCCCGGTGCGGGAGGCGGAGCGGGTGGCCGCCGGGCACAACCCGCTGTACCCGGCGGCCTAGTCCCGCTCCGGTCCTGCCCCGGCTCGGACCAGGCCCGGCCCAGCCGAGCCCCGGGTTCCGCCGGGGCTCGGCATTCAGGCGCGGGAGGACTCGGTCGCGGGCCGGGTCAGCGCTCAGTCGCGGGCCGGCGGCGTCCAGACCTCGGCTTCGGAGTCCTCGCCGTAGTAGTGGCCGTGGGGCAGGGTCTGCAGCTCGATCAGCATCCCCCACGGGGCCTTCACGTACACGCTGCCGTTGCCCTCGGTGTCCTCGTGCCGGGAGTTGCCGTGCACCTCGGACAGCGCCTGCCCGCCGGCGTCGATCAGCCGCTGCCGGCTGGTCTCGATGTCGTCGGTGTAGACGCTGAGGTGGTTCAGCCCGTAGTCGGCCAGGCCCGCGGCCGGCTGGTGCGGGCCCTCGATCTGGAACATCTCCAGGCTGGGCCCGTGCCGATGACGATCATCCGCTGCCGCACGATCTTCGCCCCGGCCGGCAGGCCCAGCTGCCGCTCGACCTCCTCGCCCTGGCGCGGCTCGTCCTGCCCGGTCAGCCCGTCGTAGGCCACCTTGGCCCCGAGCCCCTCCCGCAGGAAGCGCGTGGCCTCCTCCAGGTCCGGCACCGTCACTCCCAGGTGGTTGATTCCCCTGATCTCCTGGGCCGTCATGGGCCCTCCTCACGTTCGCTCCGGTGGATTCACCGGCTGATCAGCGGCGACGCCGGGTGGCCTCGCTCGTCCTCCCCGAGCCTACGTCGCCTGCCGCGGCCTCGTCGGCCGTCAGTCGCCGAGGCGGAAGGCGCGCCCGGTGATGTAGTCCGGGGCGATCTCCACGTACTCGAGCTTCTCGGTGCGCAGCCAGGGCTTCAGCCCCAGCGCGTCCACCTTCGCCGTCTCCTCCGGGTCCGTGAGGATGCGGGCGGTGCCGCGGACCATGACGCTGTAGGCCGTGCCGCCCTGCACCGAGTCGATCTCGAAGGCCACGTGCGGGTTCAGCTGCAGCGTGGTGAGCTTGGAGCCCTTCGCGGAGCGGAAGTACAGGTGCCGGTGGGAGGCGACGATGTTCAGCGGGGTGATGTCCACCCGCCCGACGTCGGCGGTGCCCAGGCGTCCGAAGCGGGCCGCCTCCAGCAGCTGCCAGCTCTCGTCCAGGCTCAGCTCCCGCACCCGCGGCTCCTGCTCCTGCCGGTCCTGACCGGAGATGTTCATCGGAAAGCTCATGCGGCCATTGTCCCATGATCCACCCGCACATGTGAGCTGCGCGACCCGCTGCGGCGACCCCCGGACCGGGCCGCACCGGGGCCCGGGCGCCCGTCCCGCGCCCGCGGTGCACAATGGACGGGTGCCCGCCCCCGTCCCCGCCGAGAACCCGCTGCTGCGCGCCCTACACCGCGGCAGCCAGCCCCCGGAGATCACGCACGTGCGCGTGCTGCCCGAGCGCGAGGCCGTCGTCGCCGACTGGCCGGACTGGGCCCATCCGGCGGTCATCGATGCCTTCCGCGGGCTGGGCGTGCCCCACCCCTACCGCCACCAGGCGCTGGCCGCCGACGCCGCCCACGCCTTCCAGCGCACGGCCCGCGCCCGGGCCCGGCAGGCGCGCCGGGCAGGAAGGATGGTCTCCCCGCGCGGCAGCGAGCACCTGATCCTGGCCACCGGCACCGCCTCCGGCAAGTCCCTGGCCTACCAGCTGCCCGCCCTGGATGCGGTGCTGCGCGGGGAGGTCGGACCCGAGGAGGGCGGGGCGGCGGAGCCGGCGACGGTGCTGTACCTGTCCCCCACCAAGGCCCTGGCCGCGGATCAGCTGACCTCGCTGCGAGCGCTGGGCCTGTCCGCGGTGCGCGCGGCGACCTACGACGGGGACACCCCGACCGAGGACCGGCGGTGGATCCGGGACTACGCGAACGTCATCCTGTGCAACCCGGACATGCTGCACGCAGGGATCCTGCCGAACCACGAGCGGTGGGGGCGGTTCCTGCGCCGGCTGACCTACGTGGTGGTGGACGAGGCGCACGGGTACTGGGGCGTGTTCGGGGCGCACGTGGCGATGGTGCTGCGCCGGCTGCGCCGGGTGGCCGCCCTGCACGGGGCCGCGCCCACCGTGATCGGCGCTTCGGCCACCTCGGCCCGACCCCGGGAGTCCTTCGCCCGGCTGCTCGGGGCGGAGCCGGAACAGGTCACCGCCGTCACCGCGGACGCCTCCCCGCACGGGGCGGTCACGGTGCTGCTGTGGGAGCCGCTGCTGGAGGAGGAGGTCGCGGACGGTCTGGCCGCCGGGCACCGCCCGTCCGGCACCGGTGGGTCGATCCCGTCCTCTTCCGCCGACACCGCCCCGCCGGTGCCCGGGATCGGGCCGGGGCAGGGGCGCCCCGGGCCCGGGGAGAACGGGGTGCCGCGGCGTCGCTCGGCCCTGACCGAAGCGGCCCAGCTGCTCACCGAGCTGGTGGCCGAGCGGGTGCGGACCATCGCGTTCATCCGCTCCCGGCGCGGCGCGGAGACCCTCGCCCGGATCGCCCAGGAGAGCCTGGGCGAGCTGGATCCGGCGGTGGCCCACCGGGTGTGCGCCTACCGCTCCGGGTACCTGCCGGAGGAGCGGCGGGAGCTGGAGCGGCAGGTGCGCTCCGGGGAGATGCTCGGGGTGGCCTCCACCCCGGCCCTGGAGCTGGGCATCGACGTCGCCGGGCTGGACGCGGTGCTGGTGGCCGGCTGGCCCGGGACCCGCGCCTCCTTCCAGCAGCAGATCGGGCGGGCCGGCCGGGCCGGGCAGGAGTCCCTGGCGGTGCTGGTCGCCGGGGACGACCCGCTGGACACCTACCTGGTGCACCACCCGCGGGACGTCTTCGACGTCGCGGTGGAGACCACCGTGTTCGACCCGCACAACCCGTACGTGCTGGCCCCGCACCTGTGCGCGGCCGCCGCGGAGCGCCCGATCCGCCCCGAGGAGCTGGACCTGTTCGGCCCGCGGGCCGAGGCCCTGCTGGACGGGCTGGTGCGCGACGGCTACCTGCGGCGGCGCCCGACGGGCTGGTTCTGGACCCACCCGGAGTCCGCGGCCGCCGCGATCGACCTGCGCGGGGCCGGGCGGCGCCTGCAGATCATCGACGCGCAGACCGGCGGGATCATCGGCACGATGGACGACGCCCAGGCGCACCGGCAGGCCCACCCCGGGGCGATCTACGTGCACCAGGGCCGCACCTGGCACGTGGAGGAGCTGGATGAGGCGGGCGGGGCCGTGCTGGTGACCCGGGCGCACCCGGATTTCTGGACCCAGGCGCGGGACATCACGGAGGTCTCGGTGCTGGAGACCGAGCGGACCCGGGACTGGGGGCCGGTGCGGGTGCATTCGGGCACGGTGCGGGTGCGCACCCAGGTGGTCTCCTTCCAGCATCGGGCCGTGGCCACCAACGAGGTCATCGACGAGCAGCCCCTGGAGCTGGCGCCGCAGGAGCTTCTGACCCGGGCCGTGTGGTGGACCGTGCCCGGACCGGTGATGGCGGGGCAGGGCGTGGCGGAGCCGGAGTTCCCCGGGGCCCTGCACGCCGCCGAGCACGCCGCGATCGGCCTGCTGCCGCTGGTGGCCTCCTGCGATCGGTGGGACATCGGCGGGCTGTCCACCGCGCTGCACGCGGACACGGAGCTGCCGACGATTTTCGTCTACGACGGATACCCCGGCGGGGCGGGCTTCGCCGAGCACGGCTTCGACGTCGCCCGCGCGTGGCTGAGCGCGACCCTGGAGGCGATCCTGGCCTGCGAGTGCGAGACCGGGTGCCCGTCCTGCGTGCAGTCCCCCAAGTGCGGCAACCGGAACCACCCGCTGAGCAAGGCAGGCGCTGTGGCCCTGCTGCGGGGGATGCTGCAGACCGCCGATGAGGACGCCGAGCCCGGATCCGCCGCCGACCCGGATCACGAGCCTGATCCCGCGGACCCCGAGGGCGGCGGACCGGCCCGGGCCACGCCGTAGGCCGGTCCCAGCAGCCGCGCCCCCACGGCCAGATCCACGGCGACCCGCACGTCCATGATCTCCGGGTCCTCCGGAGCGGGTGCGCAGGAGACCAGGCGGGCCCGGTTCTCCCGGGCGGTGCGCGCGGCCTCGTCGCAGGCCACCCCGGGGCGCAGCCCCCGGGCGGTGTCCGCGGCCGCCAGGGCGGCCAGATCCGCGGCCGTGGCCGCCCGATGGGTGCACAGGGCCACGTGCCCCAGCAGGCACACCGCGGCCAGCAGCACCCCGATCACGGCGATGATCCCGACCATCGCGACGGTGGAGGCCCCGCGCTCCCCGGCCGGCTCCGGCGCCGTCGGCCCGCGCTCCCGTCCCGATCGGAGAAGCTCCGGCGCAGCCCACCGGCGCGGCCCGGGCGCTCGGCGCGGGCGAGGGATTCGGTGCGGCGGGGTCCGGCCGGTCATGGCTGGGCCTCCCGTGCGGCATCGGCCCGGGCGCTGTCCACCCGGGTCGTGGCCTCGGCGGTGATCTCCAGCCCGCCCCACGCCCCGATGATCCCCGGGGCCCGGGTGCGCACGGAGACCGTCGCGCTGTCCCCAGTGGTGGCCACGCCGATGCGGGCCTCGGCCCCGATGATCTCGCGGGCCGTGCGCTGCGCCTCGGCCGGGGGATCCCCGCGGGCTAGGGAGCGGGCCGCCAGCCGCGCGGCCTCCTCGGCCCGCACCGACGTCGCGGCGCAGGCCCCGGCCCCGAGCACCACGGCCAGCAGCAGCACGATGCACGGCAGGACGACGGCGAACTCCGCGGTCGCGCTGCCCCGCTCGATCTCGGTCGGGTGCGCGGGCCCGGGACCGGTGTGCACCGGCCCCGGGCCGTTGCGGTGTCCCATGGCTCAGCCCGTGGACAGCGCGGTGCGGATGATGCCCATGAGCAGCTCCTTCACCTCGCCGGACTTGAGGATGACCACGAGCAGACCGGCGAAGCCGACGGCGGCGAGCATGACGATGCCGTACTCGGCGGTCGTCGCGCCCAGCTCCGGGTCATCGGCCCCGGCCCGGCCGGGGTGGCGGACCACGTCACCGGTGAGCGTCAGCGGGTCCTGGACGGCCCGGGCCTCGACGGCCCGGGGGTCTGCTCCGGGACCCGCGACCTCCGGGACGGGCGCCGCCTCGGTGGCCGCGGGGTGCGCGGTCTCGGGCTGCGCCGGGGCGGGGTCCGCGGCCCAGGTGGGGTCCGCGGCGGGGGTGTTCGGTTCGCGTCGCATGATGCGTCCTCTCCTCGTTCTCTTCTGGATCACCCGGCGGCAGCCGCCGACCGGGGGTTCTTGGGGTCACCACAGGGCGGGGACCAGGCCGATGAGCACCGGGATCACGCCCAGGCAGACGAAGGCGGGCAGGGAGCACAACCCCAGGGGCAGCATCAGCCGGACCCCCAGGGCCGCGGCCTGCTGCTGGGCGTCGCGGTGGCGTCGGTTCCGGATCCGCCCGGCCTGCGCCCGCAGCAGCGCGGCCGCCGGGGCCCCGGTGCGCACCGCGATGTCCAGGGCCTCGCGCAGGGTCCGCAGCTCCTGCGCCTGCTCCCCCGCGCGGCGCTTCCTCTGTCCCAGTGGGCTCTGGCCTCGCAAGCTCTGGCCCCGCAGGCTCTGCCCCCGCGCCCGCTGGCTCTGCGCCCCCTGGTCCGCGGCACCCGCCCAGGCCCGGTCCCAGTCGAGGCCGGCCTCCAGCAGGGCCGCGACCCGCCGCAGCGACGTCGCGCGCTCCACCTCGGCCAGGACCGAGACCGCCCGGGTCACGGACAGCCCGGCGTCGAGCATCGCCCCGATCAGCTCCAGCCGGATGGCCGCCGGAATGCCCGCCGCACGGGAGGGCTCCCGGGCGACGGCGGAACCCGCCCGCCGCAGCGGATGGCGCCCCCACAACGCCAGGACCGCGCCGAGGATCATCGCGAAACCAGTCATGGCGCGGCCTCCTCGGCGCCTCGGACCAGCCGACGCGTCCAGAGCAGTCCCGCGGCGGAGAGTCCGAGCCCGAGGGCTAAGGCCAGATGTCCCCAGACCATCCCGAGCAGCACCCCGAGCGGGTCCGTGCCCATGACCATCCCCAGCCCGAGGCCCAGCAGCGGCAGGGTGGACAGGATGCGGGCGGTGGCCTTGGGGCCGGCCAGGGCGGTGTCCCGGGCGGCCAGGGCATCCAGCTCGTCCTCCACGGCCCGGGCCAGGCCCTCCAGCACCCCGGCCAGCGGGGCCCCGGTGCGCCCGGAGACCGCCCAGGCGGCCGCCAGCGCATCGCGTACCGCCCGGGATCGGGGGTGGTGCAGCCGGGCCGTGCGCAGGCTGCGGGCCGGGTCCGCGCCGAGCAGGGCCCCCTCGTGGGCGCAGCGGATCAGCTCGTCGATGTCCCGCCCGACCGCACCCGCCTCCTCCCGTGCCTCGCCGCGGCCCTGCTCGCGCAGCGCGGCCCAGACGGCGGCCGGTTCGATGCCCGCCCGCAGCAGGGCCGCCATCTGCTGGATCAGCGCCGGCCACCGTTCCAGATCGATCCGCTGCGCCACGGCCCGCCGGGAGCCGCCCACCGCGCGCATCCTGCCCAGCAGTTCGTCCCACGGGGCCGGGCCCGTCTGGCGGGATGAGTCCACGGGCAGCGGTCGGGACCTCCCGACGCGGGGCCCGAGCAGCAGCAGGAGGCTCCCGGTGATCAGCAGCAGGGTCGCGCTCATGTCCACTCCTCCCCCGGTGTCTCCCCGAGCCCCAGCAGCCGACACAGCGCGGGCAGGCCCGGGCCCGGGTGGGCGGCGTCGTTCTCCGGGCAGATCCACGCCGGGCACACGGACAGGCCCTCGCCGCCCGCCGCGCCGGACGCGCCGCCAGCCGCCGGGGCGCGCCCGACGTCGTCCGGGCCGGGAAGCGCGCCGGGCAGGCGATCGTCCCGGAAGACCCCGATCTCCCGGACCCGGCGCCCGCGGGGTCCCCGGTCCAGGTGGATCACGGCCCCGAGCCCGGTGAGCACCTGCCGGCGCACGGCCTCCGGCGCCAACCCGGCCAGGGCACCCAGGGCCAGCAGCCGGGAGGGCACGGCCTGCGCCGAATTGGCGTGCAGGGTCCCTCCCCCGCCTTCGTGGCCGGTGTTCAGCGCCAGCAGCAGATCCTTCAGCTCCTCCCCGCGGCACTCCCCCAGGACCAGCCGATCCGGACCCATGCGCAGGGCCTCCCTGATCAGGGCGGTCAGCCCGATCCCGCCGGTGCCCTCCGCGTTGGGCTGGCGGGTCTGCAGGGAGACGACGTGCGGGTGCTCGGGGCGCAGCTCCGCGGAATCCTCGATCAGCACGAGCCGCTCCCGGGCCGGGCACAGCCCCAGCAGGGCGTTGAGCAGGGTGGTCTTGCCCGAGCCGGTGGACCCGGAGATCAGGAAGGAGATCCGCGCGGCCACGATCCGGCGCAGCAGCCGCGCCGTGGTCTCCTCGCACAGCCCGGAGGCGCACAGCTGCGCGAAGTCCGGGCGGTGCTCCGGCTGCAGCCGGATGGACAGCAGCGGGTGCTCCGGGGCCACCGGGGGCAGCACCGCGTGCACCCGGTACCCGGCCGCGGTCTGCACATCCGCGCAGGGGTGGCTGGTGTCCAGCCGGCGCCCCGCCAGGGTGATCAGCCGCACCGCGAGCTCCCGGACGGCGTCGTCATCGGGGAAGGCGAGGTCCCGACGCCGCGGTCCCTGGGCGCCGTCGGTCCAGATCTCCCCGGGGGCGTTGACGTAGATGTCGGTCAAGCCCGGCTCGTCCAGGAGAGGCTGCAGGATGCCCAGGCCCCGCAGCTCCGCCCGCTCGGCCTCCCAGCGGGCCAGGCGCCCGCTCGCGCTGCCCACCCCGCGCATCACACACCCACCTCGAGGGAGCGCCGGGCCAGTCCGGGCCCGGCTTCGGACCCGCCGGGGGCCTCGGCGGCGGCCAGGGCGGCGTCGGCCACCGCGGCCACGGGGCGGCGCAGGCCGCGTCGTCGGGAGACCTCCAGGAGGGCGCCGTCATCGTAGGCGGCGTACACGGCCGGCACGTGGGGCAGCGCCGCGGCCAGCGGGGCGCCGAGGATCTCGGCGACCTCCGCATCGGAGACGTCGCAGACCCGCGGGCCGGCCCCCACCGGCACGATGGGCAGCACCGGGGCCCACCGGCGCATCGCCGACTGGGCCTGGCAGATCCCCCGCAGCGTGAAGGGCACGAGCAGGACCAGGACGCTGCAGCGGGAGACCCACTGGGTCTCCAGGCCGCCCGGCGGGACCATGGCCGCGGCCGAGCCGAGGTCGATCACGGGCAGGGCCACCGTGCCCAGCGCGTCCACGACGCTCCACCGCCCGGCATCGGGCCGGGTGCCGAACCCGGGGTGCGCGGGGTCCGCGGTGAGCACCGGGATGCCCTGCGGAGCAGGAAGGGAGGCCAGCAGCCGGGCCGGCTCCGGGCGCCGCGGCAGGGCCTCGAGCTGCTGCCAGCGCAGACCGTCCAGGCTGCGGGCGCTCAGGCACGAGTCCAGGCCGATGCTCGCCGCGACGGCGTCCACCACCACGGGTTCGCGTCCGTCCTCCCGCAGCCGGTCGGCCAGCCACAGGGACAGGGCGGAGGCCCCGATGCCGCCGCTGGCCCCGAGCACCCCGATCCGCGGGTGCCCGGGCTCTGCGGCCCCCTCCTGAGCCAGGTGGTCGGCCAGCCAGGCCCGGCCCTGAGGCAGCAGCACGACGTCGGGCTGGCGCCACACCGCGCCGATCCGGTGGGCCGCCGCCCACGGGTCCGCGCCCCCGCTGATCCCGGCGATCACCGCGGGCCGGCGCGGCTCCGGCGGGGCCGCCGGGCCGATCAGCAGCTGGTGCAGGCCGGGGACGTCGTCGGCCTGCACCAGCAGCACGTCCTCAGGGCCGCACAGTGGCGGGTGTTCGGCATCGGCGGTGCGCAGGGACATCCGGGCGGCCCGGGCGACATCCTCGGCGATGCCGAGGAACCCGGGGGAGCTGCCCCAGACCAGCACGCCGCGTCCGCTCTCCGGGGCCCGGTGGGCCGGTTCGGCGCCGAGGCGGTCGGCGATCAGCCGCTCGGCCTCGCCGTCGGGGGCGGGCGCGGGGCGCAGGGGTCGGGCCCGGTCCGGGATGCTCAGTGGGCTGGCCGCGGTGGTTCTCATGGGCCCACCCTGCCCCGCGCGCCGCACCGGCCCGCCGGCCCGGCCCCGGTCCTGCGGGCCGACTGTGGAGGACGCCCGGGAATCCGCGGTGGCATGCGCCCCTGTGGATGCCCGCCCGCCTGGGATGATGGGTCCATGCACATCCTCCTGGGCCCGGCCCCCGCCGCGGACGACGCCGCCGCAGGCCACGCTCGCGACGCCTGGCGGCTCGTGCGGCCCGAGGCCCCGGATGACCCGGCCGACGGGGCATCGCCGGTGCCGCGGCGCTTCCGTGAGGTGCCGTGGGAGCAGCTGGGCGAGGCCGTGGGGGCGACGCTGCGGTCCCTGCCCGCCGAGGAAGCGGCCCGGATCCGGTGGGTGCTGCCCTCGTGCCGGGAGGTGATGCCGCAGCTGCTGGCCTCCGGGGTCTCACCGGATCGCTGCTGGGATCTGACCCTGTGCCAGCGCATCCTCACCGGAGTCGCCTCCTTCCCGGACGGGACGCTGGACTACACCCCGACGGTGCCGCTGGACCCGCAGCAGCAGGAGCGGCCGCCGGGCCGCCTTCCCACACCGCGGGCGGATCCCGCGCAGACCTCCCTGTTCGATGCCCCGGCCGCCGCGCGGGGCCCGGCCCGCCCGGATGCTGCGGTCCTGGCGGCGGAGTTCCGCGCTCAGGAGGCGGCGGTGCGCGCCTCCCCGGCCGCGTCCCGGCTGCGGCTGCTGCTGGCCGCGGAGTCCCAGGGCGGGCTGATCGCCCAGGAGATCGAACGCGAGGGCCTGCCATGGGACCGTGCGGTGCACGAGGCGCTGCTGGAAGACCTGCTGGGCCCGCGTCCGCCGGAGGGGCAGCGGCCGCAGAAGATGCAGGCCCTGGCCGAGCGGATCGCCGAGCAGTGGGGCCTGCCCCAGGTCAATCCGGATTCCCCGCAGGAGCTGCTGCGCGCCATGCAGTCGGTGGGCATCACGGTGGATTCCACCCGCAAACACGCCCTGCTCGAGTGGGCCGAGCACGGCGGCACCCGGGCCCCGCGCCGTCGGGAGATGATCGCCCCGGTCCTGGAGTACAAGGGGCTGTACCGGCTGTGGACGGCCAACGGGTGGCACTGGCTGGACGAATGGGCGCGCGACGGCCGCTTCCACGCCCGCTACGTGGTGGGCGGGGTGATCACGGGCCGGTGGGCCGCGCACGGGGGCGGGGCCCTGCAGATCCCGCACGCGGTGCGCGAAGCCGTCCGGGCCGACCCCGGGTGGGTGCTCACGGTGGCCGATGCCTCCCAGGTGGAGCCGCGCATCCTGGCCGCGATGGCCCAGGACCGGGCCCTGGCCGTGGCCGGGCAGGGCCGGGACCTGTACGAGGGGATCGCACGGCTCGGGGAGCGCACCGGCTCGGCGCTGACCGAGCGCAAGGCCGCGAAGGTCACGCTGCTGGGCGCGATGTACGGGGCGAGCACCGGGGAGGCCGGGGCCCTGGTGCCGCACCTGCGGCGGATGTTCCCCGAGGCGATCGGCCTGGTGGAGCAGGCGGCGTCGGTCGGGGAGCGCGGCGGGCAGGTGCGCACCTGGCTGGGGCGCACCTCGCCGCTGCCGGATGCGGACTGGTCCGCGGCCGTCGCGGACGTCTCCACGGCCGCCGCGGAGGCCCGTTCGGTGCGGCTGCGTCGGGCGCAGGGCCGGTTCACCCGCAACTTCATCGTGCAGGGCACGGCCGCGGAGTGGGCGATGTGCTGGATGGGCGAGATCCGGCGGCGCCTGCGCGGCGCGGGAACGGGGGACCCAGCCGGGCCCGACGGCGCCGGGGCCGACGATGCCCCGGGCCCGCTGCGCACGCGCCTGGTGTTCTTCGTCCACGACGAGGTGGTGCTGCACGGTCCCGCCGAGGAGGCCCCGGCGGTGCGGGCTATCGTCCGGGAGGCGGCGGCCGCCGCCGGGCGGCTGCTGTTCGGGCAGGCCCCGGTGGAGTTCCCGCTGACCGTGGCCCAGGTGAGCTCCTACGCCGAGGCGAAGTGAGCCGGGCGGCATCCCCGTCCCGACGGCGCCCCGCCGGCAGCGGCCGACGCCGCGCCGACGGGACTCACCGCGGGGCGGGGATCCTGCGGGTGGCGTCCCATGGCAGCTCCCAGCCCAGCCGATGCAGCAGCCGATCCAGGAGGATGCCGGTGAATCCCCAGATCGTCACGGATTCCGCGCCGACGGGCACCGTGAAGGCGGGCGTGTGATGGGTCGCGGGCCCGCGGGTCACCGTGGCCAGGTGCCGATGGGAGGGGTCCAGCAGGTCCCGGACGGGCACCCGCACGACCAGCGAGGACTCGGCGTCGTCCACCACCTGCACCAGGGACGGCTCACGCCACCAGCCGAGCACCGGGGTCACGAGGTGGCCGCTGACGGGCAGGGGCACGGGGGCCAGGCGCCCCAGGACGTCGATGCCGGCCCGGTCCACCCCGGTCTCCTCCACGGCCTCGCGCAGCGCGGCCTCCACGGCCGGATCCTGCGCGGCCCGGTCCTCGGGGTCCACCCGGCCGCCGGGGAAGGCGGGCTGCCCGGCGTGCTGGCGCAGCGTCGCGGCGCGCACGAGGATCAGCACGTCCGTCTCCGCCACAGGTGCCGCCGCGCGGGCGCCGTCGCTGACGCCGATGCCGGCGCCGTCGCGGGAGCCGAAGAGCATCAGCACGGAGGCCTCCCGGGCCCTGCCGGCGGGCAGGTTCCCCAGCCGCCAGGGCTCGCGGTCCACCAGCTGCAGCCGCTGGCCCCGCGCGCCCAGGGCGGCCAGCTCCGTCCGGGCCTCCCGGGCCAGGACGGCCCGCGCCGCCGCGGTGCCCAGCCCGCCGGACGGCGCGGTCGAGGCCGGCGAGGCATCGCGCTCAGGCACCGAGACCGTACCCCTCGACGCGCAGCTGCCGACGAGTCGCACCCTCCAGGAACCGCCGGTGCAGCTGCTCCCGGCCGGGGGCGAACTCGTACTTAAGCAGCCGGGCGGCGGCTTCCGGGTCAGTCTCCCCCGCGCCGTAGGAGGGACACAGGTCCGCGACCGGGCACACCCCGCAGGCCGGGCGTCGAGCGTGGCAGATGCGGCGTCCGTGGTAGATCAGCCGGTGGGAGAGCATGGTCCAGTCCTTCGGCGGGAACAGCGCGGCGACGTCGTGCTCCACCTTCACCGGATCCTCCTGCTCGGTGAAGCCAAAGCGGCGGGCCAGGCGCCCGAAGTGCGTGTCCACGGTGAGCCCGGGGCGGCCGAAGGCGTTGCCCAGCACCACGAACGCGGTCTTGCGCCCCACCCCCGGCAGGGCCGTGAGCCCCTCGAGGGTGTCGGGGACCTCGCCGTCGTGCTCATCCACGAGCCGGTCGGCCAGCGCGATGATCGAGCGGGTCTTGGCCCGGTAGAAGCCCAGGGGGCGCACGATCTCCTCGACCGCCTCGTGCGGGGCCTGCGCGAGATCCTGCGGAGTGGGGTAGGCGGCGAACAGCCCGGGGGTGACGGCGTTGACCTTCACATCCGTGGTCTGCGCGGAGAGCACGGTGGCCACCAGCAGCTGGAACGGGGAGTCGAAGTCCAGCTCCGCGACGGCGTAGGGGTAGGTCTCGGCGAGGATGCGGTTGATGCGCCGGGCCCGGCGCACCCGCCCCGTGTGCGTCTCCTCCTGCCCCCGACGACGCCGCCCGGCCGCCCCGGCGCGGGCCTTGTCCTCCGGGACGCGGCGGATGGCCGGTCCGGGCGCGTCGACCGAGGTGGGCGGGGTCTGCGGGGCGGATCCGGTGGGGCTCATGATCTCCGAGGGTACCCGTTCTCAGCCCCGCGGCGGCGGGGCACGCGCCCCGGCGCAGGCCCTCCTCGGCGAACCGCCGATGCACTTCCCAGACACCTCTTGTCATTGCGATGGGTTCTCAATACTGTGGTGCCGATGCCGCACCGTGACGGGTAGCACTGCCTCGCGAGTGCCTCGCCTCGCGCAGGTTCGACGCCTTCTCCTCGAAAGGAACCCCATGGCCGCCTTCGACTGGTCCGTCCTGACCGATCTGCTCAAGTCCGCTCTGGACATCGCCTCCCAGATCATCAAGATCCTGCAGGCCGCCGGCGTCTTCGGCTGACCCACCCCCTCCCCCACCCCATCCGAGAAGGAGATCCCATAACCGTGGACGTCGCCGCCATCATCCAGGCCGCCATCGCCATCGCCCAGGACGTGCTGCCCTGGCTGGAGAAGCTGGCCCGCGCCATCTTCGGCGGGTGAAGCACCCCCAGGACCGACCCTGAGCACCCCGGGCCCCGCCCTGCCGCACCGGCAGGGCGGGGTCCGCGGCGTCCGGGGCCGCTCCGCTTTCCCGGCGCACGGGCTCGCGGCCCGCACGCACCGCACGTTCTGGCCCCGCCACCATCCACAGGTGAGCGGGATCACGAGCGCTCCGCTACAGTGGGAGGCAGTTCACACGATCCGAAGGAGCATCCCGTTGAGCGAGAACGCACAGGTCTTCCCCCCGTCCGAGGAGTTCGCCGCCCAGGCCAACGCCACCGCCGAGCTGTACGACGAGGCGCAGCGCCGAGGCGATGAGTTCTGGGCTGAGCAGGCCCGCACCCTGCTGCACTGGGACACCGAGTTCACCGAGACCCTGGATTGGTCCACCCCGCCCTTCGCCAAGTGGTTCCAGGACGGGCGCCTGAACGCCGCCTACAACGCCGTGGACCGCCACGTGGAGGCCGGGCACGGGGACCGGGTCGCCCTGTACTTCGAGGGCGAGCCCGGGGACACCGAGGAGTACACCTACGCCCGGCTGAAGGATGAGGTCTGCCGTGCCGCCAACGCCTTCGCCGAGCTCGGCGTCGGCCACGGGGACCGCGTGGCGGTGTACCTGCCGATGATCCCGCAGGCTGTGATCACGATGCTCGCCTGCGCGCGCCTGGGCGCGATCCACTCGGTGATCTTCGGCGGCTTCTCCGCGGATGCGATCCACTCCCGGGTCAACGACGGCGAGGCCAAGCTGGTGGTCACCGCGGACGGGTCCTACCGCCGCGGCAAGCCCACCCGCCTCAAGCCCACCGTGGACGCGGCGCTGGCCAAGGGCGCCCCGTCGGTGGAGCACGTGCTGGTGGTCCGGCGCAACGGGGAGGAGATCGAGTGGACCGAGCAGCGCGACGTGTGGTGGCACGACGTCGTGGACCGGGCCTCCGCCGAACACACCCCGCAGCCGCACGGGGCCGAGGATCCGCTGTTCATCCTCTACACCTCGGGCACCACCGGGAAGCCCAAGGGCATCCTGCACACCACCGGCGGCTACCTCACCCAGGCGGCCTACACCCACCGGATGGTCTTCGACATCAAGCCGGAGACGGACGTGTACTGGTGCACCGCCGACGTCGGGTGGGTCACCGGGCACACGTACATCGTCTACGGCCCCCTGCTCAACGGCACCAGCCAGGTCATCTACGAGGGCACCCCGGACTCCCCGCACCGCGGGCGCTTCTGGGAGATCGTGGACAAGTACGGGGTGAGCATCCTCTACACCTCCCCCACCGCGATCCGCACCATGATGAAGTGGGGCGAGCAGATCCCCGGGGAGTACTCCCTGGAGTCCCTGCGCCTGCTGGGCACGGTGGGCGAGGCCATCAACCCGGAGGCCTGGACCTGGTTCCACCGGGTCATCGGCCACGGTCGCTGCCCGATCGTGGACACCTGGTGGCAGACCGAGACCGGCGCCATCATGATCTCCCAGCTGCCCGGGGTCACCGCGGCCAAGCCGGGCTCGGCCCAGCGCGCGCTGCCGGGCATCAGCGCCGAGGTGGTCGACGACTTCGGCCAGCCCCTCGGCGCCGGGGAGTCCGGCCTGCTGGCTCTGACCCACCCGTGGCCCTCGATGCTGCGCACCCTGTGGGGCGATGACCAGCGCTTCCAGGACACGTACTGGTCCCGGTTCGGGGAGCGGACCTACTTCGCCGGGGACGGCGCGCGCCGGGACGAGGACGGGGACATCTGGGTGCTGGGCCGGGTGGACGACGTCATGAACGTCTCCGGGCACCGGCTGTCCACCCCGGAGATCGAATCCGCGCTGGTCTCGCACCCGGCGGTCGCGGAGTCCGCGGTCGTGGGGGCCGCGGATGAGACGACCGGGCAGGCCGTGATCGCCTTCGTGATCCTCTCCGACGCCGCCGCCGAGCAGGACGGGGACCGGGAGGAGCTGGCCGCCCAGATCCGGGCCCACGTGGGCGAGGCGATCTCCCCGATCGCCAAGCCGAAGAAGGTGCTCATCGTCCCGGAGCTGCCCAAGACCCGCTCCGGCAAGATCATGCGCCGGCTGCTCAAGGACGTGGCCGAGGATCGCCCCGTGGGGGACACCTCGACCCTGGCGGATTCCACGGTCATGGACCAGATCACCCGGTCCCTGCGCTCCTGAGCGGCCCCCTGAGCCACCCTGCCCCCTCGGGAGCCGTCGGAAGAGGACAATGGAGCCCATGAGCAAGCCCCTGTACGTCCTGAACGGACCGAACCTGAACCTGCTGGGCACCCGCAACCCGGAGGTCTACGGCACCACCACGCTCGCGGACATCGAGGCCATGGTCCGCGAGCGGGCCGGGGCCTGCGGTCTGGAGGTGGTCTTCCGGCAGACCAACGGGGAGGGGACGCTGGTGGACTGGATCCAGGAGGCCCGCTCCGAGGCCTGCGGGATCCTGCTCAACGCCGCGGCGTACACGCACACCAGCGTGGCGATCCACGACGCCCTGGAGGCAGCGGAGCTGCCGGTGACGGAGGTGCACCTGTCCAACGTGCACCGGCGCGAGTCCTTCCGCCACCGCAGCTTCGTCTCCCCGCAGGCCGACGTCGTGCTGGCCGGGGCCGGCGCGTGCGGCTACGTGATGGCCGTGGACTGGTTCGCCCAGCACCTGGACCGCTAGCCGGCGTGGCAGGTGCCGGTGCCCACCGGTGCGGACATGGTGCCCAGGGCATCCAGGACGGGGCGCAGCTCCGCCAGGGACAGGGCGTAGCCGGTCTCGCCCTGCTCGGCCTTGGCGAAGATCACCCCGATCACCTGCCCGTCCGAGTTCAGCAGCGGCCCGCCCGAGTTGCCCTGCTGCACGTCCGCGGCCAGCTGGTAGATCTGCCGGGCGGGGGCCCGGTTCCCGTCGGCGTCGCGGGTGCGGGTCTCGCTCAGGCCCTGCACGGTGGCGGTGCGGGAGGCGAAGGGCCCGCCCAGGGGGTAGCCCATGAACTCCACGAGGTCCCCCGCTGCGGCGTCCGGGCCGGTGCTCAGGGCGGCGGCCGGCAGGTCCGGCGCGGAGATCACCGCGAGGTCCGTGGCGGCGTCGTAGTGCACCACCGTGCCTGCGTAGGCGCTGCCGGTGCGGGTCTCCACCGTGGTCTCCTCCACCCCGGCGACGACGTGCGCGTTGGTCACGACCATCCCGGGAGCGACGACGAAGCCCGAGCCGGTCTGGTTCTGCAGGCAGGCCTCGGCGGTGCCGCTGACGCGCACCACCGAGTCCGCCGCGGTGTCCAGCGCCGGGTTCTCGAGAGTCTGGGTCGGGGCGGATTCGGCCGGGAACAACCGCTCGGACAGCTCGGGGATCCCGGATTGGGCGAGCACCGCGGCACGGGCCCGGGCGATGCCCTCGCGCACCGGATCCGGGGTGAACCCCTCCAGGGAGGTGACCACCCGGGAATCCCCGAGCGCCCGGGTGATGGAAGCCACCCCGAGCTGGCCCACGGAGAAGCTGAGCACCACGATCACCAGGGCGCACGTCGCCACGTTCAGCACGGCCCCGGCCAGCCGCTCGAGGAGCCCCAGGCCGGTGCGGTCGCTCAGCCGGCGCAGGGGCCGGCCGAGGGCCAGTCCCAGGGCCTGCCCGAGGCCGATGAGCCCCACGACGCTGAGCACAGCGACGAGGATGCGCCAGCCGCCGCCGACCATGCTCACCACGAGCGGCGTGAGGTAGAAGGCCGCGACTGCGCCGAGGGCGAACCCGACGACGGAGCCGAGCGTGAGGAAGAAGCCTCGGGAATATCCGCCGATCGCGTACAGGACCATCACCAGGATGAGGATCCAGTCCAGCAGGGTGAGATTCAGGAGCATGGTGCCCTTCCGTTCGGAGGAGGCCCGCGGCGGCGCCGGTGCGGGCCGCCCCCGGGAGAGCCCTGCCATGGTACGCGGACGAGCTGGCAGGGACCTGCCGGGGCTCTGGGAACTCGATGCGCATCCTCGCCGACGACGCGATGCTGTGGCAGTTTCCCGGGGCAGCTTATACAGTGGAAGAAGGCGTTGATTACATCACAGGGTGATCTTCGTCTGCGCGGGAGGCTGGATCTTCCCCTCTGGACGAGAAGCCCTGTGACGAACCCGAAGAGAAGTGAGGAGTGCAATGGACAACGAGATCCTGCGGCGCGCGCCGCTGTTCGCGTCCCTGGACGATGAGGCCTTCGCGGCCCTGACCGAGGAGCTCACGGAGGTGGACCTCTCCCGCGGGGCCACCCTGTTCTACGAGGGTGACCCGGGAGATCAGCTCTACTTCGTGATCTCCGGGAAGATCAAGCTCGGCCGCACCGCCTCGGACGGCCGGGAGAACCTCGTGGCCATCATGGGCCCGGGGGAGATCTTCGGCGAGATGGCCCTGTTCGATCCGGGCCCCCGCTCCACCTCCGCCACCGCGGTCTCCGAGACCCGGCTGGCCGGGGTCAAGCACGCGAGCCTGAAGAAGGCCATGGAGAAGTCCCCGTCCATCTCCGCCCAGGTGCTCCAGGCCCTGGCCCGGCGCCTGCGCCGCACCAACGAGAACCTGGCGGACCTGGTGTTCTCGGATGTTCCGGGGCGCGTGGCCAAGGCCCTGCTGGATCTGGCGGACCGCTTCGGGCGCCCGGCCACGGACGGCATCCTGGTGGCCCACGAGCTCACCCAGGAGGAGCTGGCCCAGCTGGTCGGCGCCTCCCGCGAGACCGTGAACAAGGCCCTGGCCGAGTTCGTGCAGCGCGGCTGGATCCGCCTGGAGGCCCGCGCCGTGGTGATCCTGGACCTGCAGCGCCTGCGCCAGCGCAGCCGCTGAGCCCAGCCCCTCGAGGGCAGTGGGAAGGGGCGGGGCGGCGTCGAGATGATCTCGACGCCGCCCCGCCCCTTCTCTGCTCTCTGCGCGCGGATGCGGCCCCGTGCCGGTCCGGAGAGCCTGCGGCTCAGACCCCCTTGGCGCGGGGCGCGCATCCGGTGGCCGGCGGCGTGAAGCACAGGGTCAGGGCGCCGTCGCGCCGCTCCAGCTCCGGCTTCTCGGTGTGCACGGTGCGCTTCTTGGTGAGGAAGCCGATCGCGGACTGGGAGCGGGCCAGGGACTCCAGGATGCACAGCACCCCCGGGGTGATCAGCTGCTGCACCGTCAGCCCGCGGGTCTTCTCCTGGCCGATCTCCTCGCCCAGGGCGGTGGAATCCAGATCAGCGACCAGCTGGGCGGCGGTGACCCACCGGCCCCACACCCCGCGGGATTCCAGCAGCCGCGGCTTCTGCCCCACGGGCACGACGGCGGCGAAGTAGTGCGTGTCGTAGCGACGATGGCTGAAGTTGGGGCTCTGCCAGCGGCCGATGGGCTTGAGCAGGTCGGTGCGCAGCTTCAGGCCGCCGCGTTTGAGCCAGTCCACGAAGTCCAGCTCGCGCCCGGTGATCCGCTCCCGGCAGGCCATGGTCTCGCTGGCCTCGGAGTTCTCCACGGTCGCGGTCTCATCCGGTCCGGCCAGCAGCACCCCGACCTCCTGGAAGGTCTCCCGGATCGCGGCCACGACGGCGCAGCGGGCGGGGAGGATCTCCTCGTGCCCGAACTTCTGCGCCCACTGCGTCGGGGTGGGGCCGAACCAGCCGACCGGCTGCTCGTCGGCGGCCGTGGCCGCCCCACCGGGGAAGCCGACCTTGCCCAGCGGCGAGTCCGGGGAGGTGCGGTAGGTGAGGAAGGCCTCCAGACCGTCCGCACCCTCCCGGATCAGCACCACGCATCCGGCGGTGCGCAGGGGGCAGCAGGCCGCGTCGGTCTGCTCCTCCAGCCATGTCTTAGCCGCCGCCGACTCCCGCTCGGACAGGCGCAGGTGGCGCGGGGTGCGCTCCTGCTCCTCGGGGGTGCCGGTCCGGGCGATCACCCGGGGGCTGCGGGTCAGCACATCAGTCGCGGACTTCAACGATCAGTTCCACTTCCACGGGGGCGTCCAGGGGCAGGACGGCCACGCCGACGGCGGAGCGCGCGTGCGCCCCGTCCTCACCGAAGGCCAGTCCGTACAGCTGCGAGGCGCCGTTGAGCACCCCGGCCTGACCCGTGAACTCCGGGGCGGAGCTCACGAATCCGGTGGCCTTCACAACGCGCACGACCCGATCCAGATTCCCGATCGCGGATTTCACCGCGGCCAGGGTGTTCAGCGCGGCTTGCTGGGCCAGCTCCTGGGCGGTCGCGGGATCCACGGTGCCGGGCTCGCCGGAGTCGGAGACCCGGCCGGCGGCCGGCAGCTTCCCGTCGCGCAGCGGCAGCTGCCCGGCGGTGAACACGAAGGATCCGCCGCGTCGGGCGGGAACGTAGGAGGCGACGGGCGCGGCGACCTCCGGCACGGTCAGTCCGTGCTCGGCCAGCCGGGCCTCGACGGCGGAGTCGGCGGCGGCCATCTCAGGCCTCCCTGCGGCGCTTGAAGTAGGCGATGGGGTTGCTCTGCTGCGGGGCGACCATGTTCCCCGCCGGGGCATCCCCCGCGGGGGCGGCGCCGGGCAGCACGGTGACCAGCTCCCAGCCGTCCTCACCCCAGGTGTCGAGGATCTGCTTGGTCGCGTGAATCATCAGGGGCACGGTGGCGTATTCCCATTTCTCCATGCGCCCCAGCGTAGCCGCGCGGGCCCGGGCGGGCCATTCCCCGCCGCAGGCCGGTCGACGACTCTCCGCGACGAGTCCCCGAGACCTGCCCCGGCTCTTCCAGGCGGCCGGGTGCGCTGCCCCACGTGCGACGGCGTCGGGACCCCGGGACGGCACAGGGTCTGCTTGTATGCTGTGCCCATGGCTTCATCCAAGAGATCCACCCAGCGTCGGGATCGCCGCGAGCGGCGCAGGCCCAGCGACCTCCTGCAGTTCATCGCGCTGAGCATCGTCGCGGGCTTCGTCACGGCCGGCCTGCTGATCCCGCCGGCCGCGGCCGCCGGGCTGACGGCCAACGCCTCGATCAACTGGTTCAAGGGCCTGCCGGATGACCTGCAGGAGGGGCCGCTGTCCCAGCCCTCCACGATCCTCGCCAGCGACGGCTCGGAGATCACCAAGTTCTTCTCCGAGAACCGCGACGAGGTGCCGCTGGATCAGATCTCCCAGCACATGATCGACGCGCAGCTGTCCATCGAGGACAACGACTTCTACGACCACGGCGGCGTGGACGGGATGGGCATCGCCCGCGCGATCCTGAACAACATCGTCAACCCGGGCAAGCGCCAGGGCGCCTCGACCATCACCCAGCAGTACGTGAACAACCTGCTGATCGACTCCGCGGTGCAGAACGGCGGGGACCCGACGGCCACGCTGGGCGCCAACAAGGGGATGATGGACAAGATCAAGGAGATGAAGCTGGCCATCTCCATGGAGCAGAACAAGTCCAAGGACCAGATCCTCAACGGGTACCTGAACATCGTCAACTACGGCGGCTCCAACTACGGGGTCCAGGCCGCGGCGAAGTACTACTGGGGGATCGACGCCAAGGATCTGAACATCCAGCAGTCCGCGACCCTGGCGGGCATGGTGCAGTCCCCGGTGCTCTACGACCCGGCGACCAACCCGGAATCCTCCAAGAAGCGACGCAACATCGTGCTGGGCACGATGCTGCGGGACAAGAAGATCACCGAGGACCAGTACGACAAAGCCATCGACTCGGGTCTGGACCTGGACATCCACCCCACCGATTCCGGGTGCACCGTGGCGAAGAAGGACTCGCAGTACTTCTGCTCCTACGTGCAGAACGCCATCGCCCTGGAGGAGTCCCTGGGCACGACCCCGGAGGAGCGGGCCGCGAAGCTCAACCGCGGCGGGCTGACCATCAAGACCACCCTGGATCCGAAGGCGCAGTCCAAGGCCCAGGATGCCGTGGAGGGCACCCAGCCCACGGACTCCAACCCGGACAACGTGAACACCTCGCTGGTCTCCGTGCAACCGGGCACGGGCAACATCCGCTCGATGGCCCAGAACTCGCACTACTCGAATGAGCAGGGCGCGGAGAACACCATCTACAACTACAACGCGGATGAGCTGATGGGCGGCACGCAGGGCTACGCCCCCGGGTCCACCTTCAAGCCGTTCACCCTGACCGAGTGGATCAAGGAGGGCAACGGCGTCAACGCCACGGTGGACGCCTCCCCGCTGAGCTACCCGGCCGGGACCCTGTGGCACACGCCGTGCTTGGACTCGAAGACGAGTCCGAACCCGGGCACCTCCGTCTGGTCTTTCCAGAACGCGACGCCGGGATACAACTGGGCCGGGCAGAGCGTGAACTTCGGCATCTACAACTCCATCAACTCCAACCTCTTCGCCACGGCCCGGTACCTGAACCTGTGCGCCATCGGCGATGTGGCCGGGGACCTGGGGGCTGTGAACGGGGTGACCGGGGATCACATGCACCCGGAGAAGGGCATCGCCCAGCTGATCGGCACCCAGCCGGTCCCGCCGCTGTTCATGGCCAACGCCTTCGCGACCTTCGCCTCGGAGGGCATGTACTGCAAGCCGCGCGCCATCGACTCCATCACGGACCGCAACGGCAAGGCCGTGGACGTTCCGGGCACCCAGTGCACCCGCAAACTGGACAAGGACGTGGCCCGCGGGGTGAGCTACGTGCTGAAGAACGTGCTGACCCAGGGCTCGGGCTACCAGCGCGGCATCGGCCTGGAGAACGCCTCCGCGGCCAAGACGGGGACCACGGATGACTCCACCCAGACCTGGATGGTGGGCTACACCTCCGGGCTGGCGACGGCCTCGTGGGTCGGCAACAACGACCTCGGCGGTCGCTCCCTGAACGGGCTGAGCATCGGCGGGCAGTCCAAGAGCTACGTGGACGGCGCGACCTTCGCCGGCGCCCAGTGGCAGTGGTACATGAACCAGGTCAAGAACGACTACGAGCACAAGACCTTCACGGACCCCTCCGCGAAGGTCATGGGCACGCAGATCGTCTCCAAGCTGCCCTGATGAGCTCGACGGCGCGCCCGGCGGCCTTCGGTCCCCTCGCTCCCCCGCACTCCTCCGTCCGCAGGCTGGTGCGCGGCGCGGGGATCGCGGCGGGGGCCGCGGCGGGACTGGGGGCCGCCGCGCTGCTGTACGGGCGGTTCGTGGAGCTGAACCGCTTCACGGTGCGCCGAGAGAGCCTGGCGGTGCTGCCGCCGGGTTCCCCGGACCTGCGGGTGCTGCACCTGTCGGATCTGCACATGATCCCGGGGCAGCGGCGGAAGATCGAGTTCGTGCGGTCCCTGACCGGGCTGGCCCCGGATCTGGTGGTGAGCACCGGGGACAACTTCTCCCACCCCGAAGCCCTGGACCCGCTGCTGGAGGCCCTGGACCCGCTGCTGGATCTGCCCGGGGTGTACGTGCCGGGGTCGAACTGCTACTTCGCCCCGCAGCTGAAGAACCCGGCCCGGTACCTGTGGAAGGACACCTCGGCGGAGTCCGCGGCCAAGGCGGCCGCGGCGGGCGGGCACCCGGCGAGCCTGGCCGAGGGCCAGGTCTCAGCCTCCGGCGGTGCCCGCCGGGTGCTGCCCTTCCGGCGGATGCACGAGCACTTCGACGCCCGCGGGTGGACAGGGCTGGTGAACCGCACGGATTCCCTGACCGTGCGCGGGGTGCGCCTGGACTTCTCCGGGGTGGATGACCCGCACCTGGGCTACGACGAGCATCCCGGCTTCGCCCCGCAGGCCTACGCGCGGGACCCGCAGCGGCCTTCCCTGCGGGTGGGGGTGCTGCACGCCCCGTACCAGCGGTGCCTGGAGCGCTTCGCCGAGGACGGGGCCGAGGTGGTCTTCGCCGGGCACACCCACGGTGGGCAGATCTGCCTGCCGGGCGGGCGCGCGGTGGTCTCCAACTGCGACCTGGAGCCGGCCCGGGCCAAGGGCATCTCCTACCAGCGGGGGATCATGCCGGTGCAGGTCTCCGCGGGGCTGGGCACCTCCCGCTTCGCCCCGGTGCGCCTGTTCTGCCCGCCGGAGGCCGTCCTGGTGACCCTCACGGCCGCACGCGCTGAGCCGCCGTCCTCCCCCTCCTCGCAGCTGCCATGGCTCATGTCACAGGTGGGGATCCGCGGGCGTAGGGTGGAACGGTGCCTCTTCGCCTCCCGCTGACCCGCCGCTCTCCCGCCGATGAGCTGTTCGCCGAGTACCTGGCGCCCATGCGGGGCAGGCTGCGGGCCGGCATCGTCGTCGCGGTGCTGGGCGGGGCCATGGCCCTGGCCATCCCGCAGGCCCTGCGCTGGCTCGTGGACACCGTCCTGGCCCCCGGGGCCACCCCCGCCCGCGTGTGGGAGTCCGCCGGTGTCATCGCGGTGCTCGGGCTGGCCCAGGTGCTCTTCCAGTGGCTGCGCCGTCGCCTCCTGCTGGAGCCCTCCACCCGCCTGGAGATGGACATGCGGGAGCGGCTGTTCGACCACCTCCTGCGCCTGCCCGTCGGCTTCCACGACCGCTGGCCCTCCGGTCAGCTGCTCTCCCGCTCCATGTCCGACCTCGGGCTGTGCCGACGCTGGGTGGCCTTCGGCATCAGCCAGACCGGGCAGACCAGCACCATGGTCGTCTTCGGCCTGCTGCTCATGGTCGCGAACTCCTGGCAGCTCGCCCTGATCTACCTGATCGCCGTCGGCCCGGTGCTCTGGGTCATCGTGCGCACCCTGCCCCGCACCCGCGAGCTGACCCGCGCCACCCAGCAGCAGGCCGGGGACCTGGCCACCGACGTCGAGGAGTCCGTGCACGGGATCCGGGTGCTCAAGGCCCTGGGTCGCGGGGAGCACGCCCTGGGGGAGTTCTCCGAGAAGGCCGCCTGGCTGCGCGACACCGAGGTGACCCGCAGCCGCGTCTTCTCCGGGCTGAGTGCCCGGATCTGGCTGATCCCGGAGATCGTGATGGCCGCATGCCTGCTGATCGCCGGGTTCCTGGTGGCCGCGGGCGCCCTCAGCACCGGGGCGGTGGTCGCGTTCTTCGCCACCGCGGTGCTCGTCTCCACGCGGCTGCGCGACGCCGGGATGCTGCTGAACATGTACCAGTCCGCCCTGGTCGCCCGGGAGCGTCACCAGCAGATCATCGCCCAGACCGGCACCGAGGCCGTGCCGATCACCGGGGCCACCCACCCGGTCCGACCCCGCGGCGCCGGGGCCGGCTCCGTCGGGGCGGGCTCCCCCGGAGACGAGCCCTCCGGGGCGGATTCCGCGGGGGCGGAGTCCTCCGGGGCCGCGGTGAGCCTGGAGGGGGTCGGCTTCTCCTACCCGGACGAGGCCGGGGCGGAGGCGCCCGTGCTGCGCGGGGTGGATCTGCGGCTGCGCCCCGGGGAGACCGTCGCCCTGGTCGGGGCCACCGGCTCCGGCAAATCCACACTGCTGATGCTGCTGCCGCGGCTGTACGAGGCCGACGCCGGGCGGATCCTGCTGGACGGGCGGGACGCGGCCGAGCTGTCCCTGGACGAGCTGCGCGGGCAGATCGCCGTCGCCTTCGAGGAGCCGACCCTGTTCTCCGCCTCGGTGCGCCAGAACGTGCTCATGGGGGTCCCGGACGTCGTCGGACCCGATGGCCAGCCCGTGCCCGATGAGCTGCTGGACGCGGACCAGGCGGCCCGGCGGGAGCAGATCCTGACCACCGCGCTGCGGGCGGCGGCCGCGGAGTTCGCGTGGGAGCTGCCCGACGGGGTGGACACCCAGATCGGGGAGGAGGGGCTGAGCCTGTCCGGCGGGCAGCGTCAGCGCCTGGCCCTGGCCCGCGCGATCGCCGCCGATCCCCGGCTGATGCTGCTGGATGATCCGCTCTCCGCGCTGGACACCCGCACCGAGGCCGCCGTCGTGGACAACCTGCGTCGGGTGCTCACCGGGACCACGACCCTGCTCACCGCGCACCGACCCTCCACCGTGGCGCTGGCGGATCGGGTGGCCCTGCTGCGCGACGGGCGGATCGCGGCGGTGGGCACGCACCGCGAGCTGCTGGCCCTGCCCGAGTACCGGTACGTGATGAGCGCGGAGGAGGCCACCCGTGGCTGAGCGGACGACGTCGCCGGTGGGTGTGGCCGGTGAAGACGCGGTGCGCCTGGATGCGCGCCAGCGCCGGGCGGTGCGCCGGCGCAGCTTCCGGCTGCTGGCCTCGATGCTGCGCCCGGTGGCCTGGCCCGCGCTGGGCACCCTGCTGCTGGTGGTCATCGCGGACGGGCTGGGGTCGCTGGGCCCGGCGATCACCGGCTGGGGGATCGACGTCGGCTTCCCGCAGCTGCAGGCCGGGAACCCGTGGCCGCTGATGTGGCTGACGCTGGCCTTCGCCGGGTCGGTGGGGATCTCCGCGCTGACGATCTACCTGAACGTGCTGATCACCGCGAGGATCTCCCAGCGGGTGCTCTACGACCTGCGCCGACGCACCTTCCGGCACGTGCAGCGGCTGAGCCTGGAGTTCCACGAGAAGTACACCTCCGGGCGGGTGATCTCGCGGCTGACCTCGGACCTGGAGGCGATGCGGGAGTTCCTGGATTCGGGGCTGTCCGCGATGGCCTCCTCGCTGATGTCCATGGTCATGATGAGCGTGCTGGTGGTGCTGCTGGATTGGCGCACGGCCCTGGTGATCCTGGTGGCGATGGTGCCGATGGTCGCGCTGACCCTGTGGTTCCGCCGCGCCTCGGAGGTGCGCTACCGGGCGCAGCGGGTGGCCTCGGCCCGGCTGGTGAGCCGCTTCACCGAGACGATGACGGGCATCCGCGCGGTGATGGCCTTCCGGAATCAGCCGCGGGTGCGCCGGGAGTACCTGGAGCAGGCCGACGACTACCGCGTGCAGAATCTGCGCTCCGTGCAGATCTTCGGGCTGTACATGCCGGGGGTCATGCTGATCGCCAACATGACGGTGGCGGTGGTGCTGCTGTTCGGCGGGTTCAACGTGCTGCACGGGACCCTGGCGGTGGGGACCCTGCTGTCCCTGGTGCTGTACACGCAGCGGATCTTCATGCCGATCATGGAGCTGTCCAACTTCTACAACACCCTGCAGTCCGCGGCTTCGGCCCTGGAGAAGGTCTCGGGGCTGCTGGAGGAGCAGCCCAGCGTGGCCGAGCCGAGCGACCCGCTGCCGCCCGGAGGCGGAGTCGAAGGCCGGGGCGCGGCGTCGGCGGCCGGAGGCCGGGGCGCTGCGGTTTCGGGGGCTGACCGCCGGGACGCGGCGGTGTCCGAGGCTGCCTCATCCCGGGGTGCCCTGCGCTTCGACGGCGTGGAGTTCAGCTACTCCCCCGACGCCGAGCGGCCGACCCTGGAGCGGCTGGACCTGCTGATCCCGGCGGGGCAGAAGGTCGCCCTGGTGGGGCGCACCGGTGCCGGGAAGTCCACGGTGGCCAAGCTCGTGGCCCGGTTCTACGACCCCACCCGCGGGACGATCACCCTGGACGGGGTGGATCTGCGCCGGCTGCGCGATGAGGACCTGCGCGGGCAGATCGTCATGGTCACGCAGGAGGCGTTCCTGTTCTCGGGCACGGTGGCGCAGAACATCGCCCTGGGCCGCCCCGGCGCGACGCGGGCGGAGATCGAGGAGGCGGCCCGCGCGGTGGGGGCCGACGAGTTCATCCGGGCCCTGCCGGAGGGGTACGACACGGACCTGCAGCAGCGGGGCGGGCGAGTCTCGGCGGGCCAGCGGCAGCTGCTCTCCTTCGTCCGGGCCTTCCTGGCGGATCCGGCGGTGCTGATCCTGGACGAGGCCACGGCCTCCCTGGATCTGCCCTCGGAGCGCCAGGTGCAGCGGGGCCTGGACCGGCTGCTGGGCGGACGCACGGCCCTGGTGATCGCGCACCGACTCTCCACGATCCTGGACGCGGACCGCGTGCTGGTGGTCGACGCCGGCCGAGTGATCGAGGACGGCTCCCCGACCGAGCTGATCGCCGCCGGCGGCACCTTCGCCCGCATGAACGCGGCCTGGGAGGAATCCCAGAGCTGAATCCCCCTACCGCGCCGCGCGCAAGCACACCGCGCCGACCACGCAGCCTGCCCCGCCCGGCGCAAGCACACCGCCCCGCCCCGTCCGAACACACCGCCCCATCCGCCCGGTCCATCCCGACCCGCCACTGAATCTTCAGTCCGCACCATCTGACACTGGTGATCGGCAAAACCTGAATATTCAGTCAACGTCCCCACGACTGAAGATTCAACTCGAACCATCGGCAGTGATGCTCAGCGAAAGCTGAATATTCAGGAAGCGCAGCCTGGGTTGAATATTGAGCTTTTCCCAACACTCTTGACCCCATGGCACGGCCTGAATATTCAGGCTCCGCGGTGGGCAACGATCCCCATTCGCGCCGTCATCCACAGTTCGCCGGCCACCCCTCCGCACAGCACCACCCACTGTCTGCCGAGATCATCCACCCCCTCCCCAGATCATCTACCTCCCAGATCCACTGGCCGTGAAGCTGAACGATCACTGAATATTCAGGCCTCATCATCAGGGCTGATGGTCGACAAAAGCTGAATATTCAGGCCACATCGTGAGCACAGGTGATCCCTGAATAATGGATATTCAGATAACGCCCCCACAACTGAAGATTCAGCGCGGACCATCGGCAGTGGTGCTCGGGGAAAGCTGAATATTCAGGAAACGCGGCCGGAGCTGAATATTCAGCTTTTCCCAACACCCATGGGTCCAGGGCGCGGCCTGAATCTTCAGCCCATGCACGTCACGTGGGCCCGTGGACCTCTGCTCGATCCCCGACTCCCACCCCCGTGGGCCATCCTGCCCTCCAAGTTATCCACAGGGAGCCGCCGCGGTCTGGGCACGTGGCAGATGATGCGCCAGACTCCTCGCATGGACCACAGCCACGACCTCGACCCCATGACCGACCCCCCGCACGCATACCAACACCGCGATGGACACCCACACACACGCCGGCGTCGAGAACGGCATCGGCGCGGATGACGGCATCGAGTATGACGACCTCGAGGCTCCCGAGATGGAGGATCTGCTCGATCAGGACGACCTCTTCGACTACGAGGATCCGCTGGATGCCCGGGAAGACTTCACCCGGAGGCCCCCACCGGATGAGCTCGCACCCGCGGAGCAGCAGGCCTGGACGCTGTGGCTGCGAGCGCACGCGCTGCTCGAGGCGCGCTTCACCCAGGCGTGTGCCGGCAGCGCGGGCATCTCCCTGCCGGAGGCCACCGTCCTGCTGCTGGTGGGCCAGTATCGAGGTCGTCGCCGCCGGGCCCAGATCGTGGAGATCACCGGATGGTCCGAATCCCGCACCAGCCACCTGCTGCGGCGGATGGAGCGGGCCGATCTGGTGGTCACGGTGCGCGACTGGTGCGGGACGATGGTCGAACTCACCCGTCACGGCTGGGAGGTCCACCACCAGGTGCGGCCAGAGCACAGCGAGGTCCTGCGCTCCTCGCTGCTGTGGCCCATCGAGCGCAGCGGCCACCGGCTGACCCCGGCACTGGCGGCGATCGTGGACCGCCTGGACCCCGTCTACCCCTCCGAGTGGTGAGCGGGACAGGACCGAGTTTGCCGGGGCGCGGAGGGTTCGCTATCCTGGAGAGGTTGCTTGACGGCCTCGAAGGCTTCGAGCGGCAGACCACGGGATGTGGCGCAGGTTGGTAGCGCGCGTCGTTCGGGACGACGAGGTCGCAGGTTCAAATCCTGTCATCCCGACCATTGAGAAGGCCCCGGCATCGCAACGCGATGCCGGGGCCTTCGCCACGTCCGACGGTCGACCGGCGGATCAGCCGCGCTCGGCCCGGGCCTGACGCTGGTCCCGCACCCCGACGAGCCCGGCCAGCACCACGATCACCGCGATCAGGCCGAAGCCCACCGCCACCGCCATGTTCCAGTCCGTGCGGGCCAGCACCGAGAACGCCACACCGGTGATCGCAGCGATCCCGATGGAGGTGCCCACCCGCTGCCCGGTCTGCAGCCCCCGCCGGCCGCCCCGGCGTAGCGCACCGGGACGTCCGCGAGCGTCAGCGTCTGGTTGGGGCTGACCACCAGGCCCTGCCCCACTCCCACGAACACCATGGTGCCCAGCAGGAACCACTCGCTGAGCCCCACGCTCTCCCGCAGCACCACGACGCCGATGCTCAGCAGGATCCCGGTCAGCACCAGGCCGATCCCCCACAGCACCATCGGGCGCCCCACCTGCATGACCTTCCGCCCCGCCAGCGGCGCGGTGATCGCGCTGGCCAGGGCCGAGGGCAGGCCGATGAACCCGGCCGCGAGCGCGGTGTGGCCCATCCCCTCCTGCATGTACAGGGCGATCAGCACCCACACGCTGGTCATCCCCACGAAGTACAGGGCGATCAGCAGGGAGCCGTTGGCGAAGGAGCGGGTGCGGAACAGCCCCATGTCCACCATCGGCTCACCACCCCGGGCGGAGTAGCGCCGCTCCCAGCGCACCCACGCGACCAGCAGCGCCGCCGCCACCGGCAGCGCGATCCACACCCACGCCCCGGCCGAGGACTCCACGAAGGGCAGCATGACCAGGAAGATCGCCACGCCGAACAGTCCCAGCCCCACCGGGTCCAGATCCACCCGACGACGCCCGGAGGCACCGGCCCCGCCGGCCCCGTTGCGGCGCACCACGGGCAGGGATGAGGTCGACGTCGAGTGCTCCTCGGGCACCGGCTCCCACGCCGAGGCCGGCAGGAACGGCTTGGCCGCGATCAGCGCGACCAGGCAGATCGGCACGTTGACCAGCAGGGAGACCCGCCACCCGGCGCCCGCGCCGAGCACGCTGATCAGCAGCCCGCCCAGCACCGGCCCGATCGCGACGGAGACCCCCACGATCCCGCCGAAGATCCCGAAGGCCCGGCCGCGCTGGGTCCCGGAGAAGTACTGCTGCATCAGCCCGATCACCTGCGGGTTCAGCAGCCCCGACCCCAGGCCCATGACCACCCGCGCCAGGTTCAGCACCAGCGGGGTCGGGGCCAGCCCCGCCACCAGGGACCCCGCGCCGAACAGCACGACCCCGGCGATGAACAGCTTCGCCCGCCCGAACACGTCCCCGGCCCGGCCCGCGGCCACCAGCACGACGCCGAAGGCCAGGGCGTACCCGGAGAGCACCCACTGCAGCGCGGAGCTGCTCGCCCCGATGTCGGCCTGCACGGACGGCAGGATCACGTTGACAATCGAGACGCTGAGCAGGGACATGAACAGCGGCACCAGGGTCAGGGTGAGCAGGCGCCGCTGGGTCGGGTCGAAGGCGGTGTCGCCGGCGTGGGTTTCGCTGGGCATGGAACTCCTGTCGTGCGGGGCGGGGATTCGGGCAGACTGGTGGATGGAACCACGCCGGGCCCGCTTTTCTTCCGGGGCCGCCTCCCGCGGCCCGCGGGCGAGCCCGCGCATCGACCCACGTCAGGAGCATCATGCCCATCACCACCAAGGCCCTGCAGAAGACCGGACCGGATCAGCCCTTCCGCGTCGTGCAGATCCGGCGGCGCGACCCCCGCCCGGACGACGTCGTCATCGACATCAAGGCGGCCGGCATCTGCCACAGCGACATCCACACGATCCGCAACGAGTGGGGCGAGGCGCACTTCCCGCTGACCGTCGGCCACGAGATCGCCGGGGTCGTGGAGGCCGTCGGGGAGAACGTCACGAAGTACCGGGTCGGGGACCGCGTGGGCGTGGGCTGCCTGGTGAACTCCTGCGGCGAGTGCGAGGAGTGTCGGGACGGGCAGGAGCAGAACTGCCTCAACGGCGCCGTCGGCACCTACAACTCCGAGGACGTGGACGGGACCATCACCCAGGGCGGGTACGCCCAGAAGGTCGTGGTCAACGAGCGCTTCGTCCTGCGCATCCCGGACGCCCTGGACTTCGACGTCGCAGCACCCCTGCTGTGCGCGGGCATCACCACCTACTCCCCGCTGGCCACCTGGGAGGCGGCCGAGGGCAAGAAGGTGGCCGTGCTGGGCCTGGGCGGTCTGGGCCACATGGGTGTGCAGATCGCCGCGGCCAAGGGCGCGGAGGTCACCGTGCTCTCCCGGAGCCTGAAGAAGGAGCAGGAGGCGAAGGACCTGGGGGCGGCGCGCACCCTGGCGACCACCGAGGACGGGTTCTTCCGGGATCACCGCGGGGAGTTCGACATCATCCTGAACACCATCTCCGCGGACATCCCCGTGGACGACTACCTCGGGCTGCTCAAGCCGCGCGGGGTCATGGCCGTGGTGGGACTGCCGCCGCAGGCCCAGCCCCTGCACTTCGGGGCGCTGATCGGCGGGCGCAAGGCCCTGGCCGGGTCCAACATCGGCGGCATCCCGGAGACCCAGCAGATGCTGGACTTCTGCGCCGAGCACGGCTTCGGCGCGGTGATCGAGAAGGTCTCCGTGGACGAGGTGGACGAGGCCTACGACCGGGTGGTGGCCGGGGACGTGAAGTTCCGCTGCGTCATCGACGTCTCGACCTTCGACGACGCCGAGGTCCAGGCCTGAGCCCATGGGATCCGAAGGCCGCGAATTCGACGTGATCGTCCTCGGCGGCGGCCCGGTCGGGGAGAACGCCGCCGAGTACGCGGTGCGCGGCACCGACGGCAGCGCCGCCCTGGTGGAGGCCGAGCGCTTCGGCGGGGAGTGCTCGTACTGGGCCTGCATGCCGTCCAAGGCGCTGCTGCGCCCCGTGGACGTCGTCGACGCCGCCGACCACCTGCAGGGGGTGGCCGGGCCGGTGGCCCTGGACCGGGAGCAGCTGCTGGCCCGGCGCGACGCCTGGACCTCCCACTACGACGACGCCGGGCAGGTGGACTGGGCCCGCTCGGCCGGGCTGACCCCCGTGCGCGGCCGCGGACGGATCACCGGGCAGCGCGAGGTCACCGTGACCGGTCCCGGCGGTGCCCGCACGGTGCTGCGGGCCCGACAGGCCGTGGTGATCGCCACCGGCAGCGTCCCCGTCGTGCCCGAGGAGCTCGCTCCGGTGCGCCCGTGGAGCACCCGGGATGCGACCGGGGTGCGCACGGTGCCGGCCCGCCTGGGGATCGTGGGCGGAGGGGCCGCCGCGGTGGAGGCCGCCCGCTGGATGCGGGCCCTGGGCAGCGAGATCACGCTGATCGTGCGCGGGCCGCGCCTGCTCGCCGACGCCGAGCCGTTCATCGGGGAGGCCGTGGCCCGGGGATTGGAGCAGGAGGGCGTGCGGGTCCTGCTGCGGACCCGCGTGCTCAGCGCCTCCCGCTCCGAGACCGCACCGGACGACGCGCCGGACGCGACACCGGAGACCGCCCCGCTGGGCGCGCCCCACGGCGGACCCGTGCGGCTGCGCCTGGCCCGAGTCGAGCAGGACCAGGAGGCCCCCGGGGAGACGTCCCCGCGGACCGGGGCGGAGCTGGTGGTGGACGAGGTGCTGGCCGCGACCGGGCGACGCCCGGCCCTGGAGGACCTCGGGCTGGAGAGCATCGGGGTCAGCCCGGAGCAGGTCACCGCCCATGCCCACGGCGGTCCGGGCTCCCCGCTGCCGGACTGGCTCTACGCCGTCGGCGACGCCTCCGGGGAGGCCCCGCTGACCCACTGGGGCAAGTACCGGGCGCGCCTGGTCGGCGCCTCGGTGCGGACCGCGGCCCGGGGCGAGGACCCGTGGGCCGTGTTCGATCCGCACCGGGACGGGGCCGCCGCGGCCCCCGTGCCCCAGGTGGTCTTCTCCCGCCCGCAGGCGGCCTGGACCGGACTGAGCACCGCCCAGGCCCGCGAGCGCGGGATCGCGGTGCACGTGCGGCGGGTCCCGTACACGGCGGCGGCCGGGGCCGCCCTGCTGCGCGACGACGCCGAGGGCACGGTGCAGCTGCTCAGCCGCGCCGAGGACGATGTCCTGCTCGGCGCCGCCTTCCTCGGCCCCGAGGTGCAGGAGCTGGTGCACGCCGCGACCGTCGCGATCACCGGGGGCCTGACCCTGCGGGCCCTTGCGCACGCGGTGCCCTGCTACCCCACGGCCTCGGAGGTGTGGCTGCGGGCGCTGGAGGCCGAGCCCGCGCGCGGATAGCACCGGCGTCGCCCGCGCGTCGAGCCCTCGGGACACGCGGCGCCATCTGCGCACACGCGGGGACACACGGCTTGGCCGGCGGGGGCGGACGGGACTGAGATGGCACCCGTGGACGGGATGGACCGCCCACCGCTGATCCGTCCCCACCCGGAAAGACCCCGTATGCCCGCCCGCACCCCCCTGTCCCGTCGCACGCTGCTGCGCTTCGCCGCCGGATCCCTGGCCCTCGCGCCGATCCTGGCCGCCTGCGGGACCTCCCAGGCCCGGGACCGGGGCACCGAGGAGCTGGCCGTGGGCTTCCCCGAGGACTCCGAGAACTGGGACCCGCACCAGCCGCCCTACACGGTCTCGCGCACCATCGCCCGGCAGATCACCGACACCCTCGTGGACCAGGACCCGGACACCGGGGACATCGTGCCCTACCTGGCCCGCCGGTGGGAGGTCTCCGAGGACGGCTCCCGCTTCACCTTCCACCTGCGCGATGACGTCACCTTCTCCGACGGCACGGCCTTCACCTCAACGAGCGTGAAGAACAACTTCGACCGGATCATCCGGCTGGGCTCCCTGTCCTACATCGGGGCCAGCCACCTGCGCGGCTACCAGCGCACCGAGACCCCGGATGCCCACACCGCCGTCGTCGTCTTCGACGGGCCCAACGCCCAGTTCCTGCAAGCCGCGACCACCCAGACCCTCGGGATGCTCGCGGACGCGACCCTGGGCAAGGACCCCAAGGACGTGGCCCGCGGGGACGTCATCGGCTCCGGGCCGTACGTGTTCAGCGAGTACCGGCAGGGCCAGTACGTGCTGCTGACCCGCCGGGAGGACTACGCCTGGGGCTCGGATGCCCGACGCAACAAGGGACCGGCCCACTTCCGCACGGTGCGCGCCCAGTTCATCCCGGACCCCACGACCCTGGCCGGGGCGGTGACCTCCGGGCAGGTGGACATCGGCACGATGCTGGACGTGTCCACCCTCGCCGGGATCAAGACGGCGGACCTGCACCTGTCCCAGGTCCCCGGCAAGGGCATCTCCACCCCGCTGATCCCCTTCATCTACCGCCCGATCTTCCAGGACGCGCACGTGCGCCGGGCCATCAACGCGGCCACGGACCGCCAGGAGATCGCGGACCGGATCTACCAGGGCAACGCCAAGGCCGCCACGGGCCTGCTCACCGCCGCGACCCCCGGCTCCGCGGACCTGTCCGATCTGCTGCGCCACGACCCGGACCGGGCGGTGGCCGAGCTGGAGCAGGCCGGGTACACCCGGGTGGATGCAGACGGCTACCGGCACCACGAGGACACCGGGGAGCCGCTGACGATCGTGTTCATGTACACCGGCTCCGGGACCACCAAGGAGCAGATGCTGCAGCTGCTGCAGAACCAGTGGAAGAAGGTCGGCATCCGCTTCGACCTGCAGCCGCGCACCGAGGCGCAGCTGAGCGACTACACCCTCTACGACGCCCCCTACGACCTGTCCACCTGGTCCCAGGGCCGGGCGGACCCGGACGTGCTGCGGGTGGTGTACTCCTCCTTCTACGAGAACCAGTCCTTCTTCTTCGGCCACCCGATCAAGGAGGTGGACGAGGCGCTGCTGAATCTGCAGTCCACCACGGACCCCGCGAAGCGCCAGCAGGCCAGCGAGGACGCGCAGCGGCTGCTGCTGGAGGGCGGGTACTCCTTCCCGCTGGTGGACGCCTACACCTCCACGGCCGCCTCGATGCGCCTGGCCGGGATCCCGCTGGATGCGGAGAACAAGCTGGTGGCCGCCGACGTCGCCCTGTCCGGGTGAGCCCGGCCCCGCTGAACCGACCGCATCCGCCCTTCCCGCCCGCCACCTGCCCAGGAGTCCCGCCGTGACCCGTTACGTCCTGCGCCGCCTCGCGCACGCGCTGATCGTGCTGTGGGGTGCGATCACCCTGTCCTTCCTCATCGTCCAAGCCACCCCCGGGGATCCGGCCCGCCTGCTGATGGCCGGCTCCGACGCGGGGGACGCCGGGGCGGCCGACGACGCCCAGCTGGCCCAGCTGCGCCACGAGATGGGCCTGGACCAGCCGCTGCTGGCCCAGTACTTCGGATACCTGTGGCGGGTGGTGACCCTGGACTGGGGCACCGCCTACTCCAAGCAGCGCCAGCCCGTGCTGGAGGTGATCCGGGACGGGCTGGGGTCCACGGTGCAGCTGGGGCTGGCGAGCCTGCTGATCATGGTGGTGCTCGGCGTCGTGTTCGCCCTGGGCTCGGTGCTGCTGCCGAACCGCTTCCTGCGCTCGGTCTTCGAGGGCTTCACCGTCCTGGGCATCGCGGTGCCCAGCTTCGTCATGGCGATCCTGCTGCTGCAGATCTTCGCGTTCCGGCTGGGCTGGTTCCCGGCGTTCGGGGCCGGCGGCCTGGACTCGCTGATCCTGCCGGCGGTGACCATCGCCCTGCTGGGGGCCGGGACCCTGTCCCAGGTCTACGCCCGCAGCATCCGGGAGGTCCGGGCCCAGGAGCACGTGCAGGTGGCCCGCGTGCGGGGCCTGGCCCCGCGCAAGGTCGTCACCCGGCACGTGCTGCGCCAGGCCAGCCTGCCCGTGTACACGATCGTCGGGATGCTCGTGGGCGGGGTGGTCTCCGGGGCGGCGATCATCGAGACGATCTTCGGCCGCCCCGGCATCGGCAACCTCTACGTCACGGCGGTGCAGGGCCGGGACTTCCCGCTGATCCAGGCGCTGATCGTGCTCACCGGCGGCCTGTACGTGCTGGTGACCCTGATCGTGGACCTCACCTACCCCCTGATCGACCCGCGGGTGGCCTCCCCCGCGGCCGGAAGGAGCCGAGCATGAGCTCGACGGACATCACCTCCTCCCCCGCCGCAGCGGGCGCCCCCGACGCCGAGCGGCCCGGGCCCCCGCTCTCCGACGCCCGGACGCGGGCCCGTCGCCCCGGGGCCCGGACGGGTGCGGCCCTGCTGCGCCGCCCCGGCACCGTGCTGGCCGGGCTGTTCGTGCTGCTGATGATCGGCTGGGTGCTCTTCCCGGGGCTGTTCGCCACCGCCGACCCGACGGAGATCGTCGGGGACTCCCTTGCCGCCCCGAGCTGGCAGCACTGGTTCGGCACGGATCTGAACGGGCGGGACGTGTACTCCCGGGTGGTCTACGGCGCCCGGGTCTCCCTGCGCGCCGGGGTCCTGGCGATCACGATCTCCCTGGTGGTCGGGGGCCTGCTGGGCATGCTCGCCGGGTCCGTGGGCGGCTGGGTGGATGCGGTGATCTCCCGGTCCGTGGAGGTCATCGTCTCCATCCCCGGGCTGCTGCTGTCCCTCGCGCTGATCTCCGTGCTGGGCTTCGGGGTCACCAAGGTCGCCATCGCGGTGGGCATCTCCGGGATCCCCGGATTCGTGCGCATCGCCCGGGCCGAGACCCTGCGCGTGAGCGCGATGCCGTACATGGACGCGGCCCGCACCAGCGGCACCCGCCGCTTCCTCGGCCTGTTCAGCCACGTGGTGCCCAACGCGGCCGGGCCGGTCGCGGTGGTCGCCGGGATCGACCTGGGCGGGGCGATCCTGTCGATCGCCGCCCTGAGCTTCCTCGGCTTCGGGGCGGTGCCGCCCACCGCGGAGTGGGGCTCGCAGATCAACGAGGGCCGGCTGTACGTGGCCAGCGCCTGGTGGTGGAGCATCTGCCCCGCGATCATCGTCGCGCTGACCGTGCTCAGCGCCAACCGCCTGACCCGCAGCATCGGCACCCGAGAGGTCTGACCATGAACACCGCTTCCTCCTCCCCCGCCCCCGTCCTGGAGCTGTCCGGGCTGCGCGTGGCCTACCCGGGCCGGCGCGGCGCGGTCTCGACCCCGGCGGTCGACGGCGTCGGCCTGAGCGTCGGGCGCGGCGAGTCCGTGGCCGTGGTCGGGGAATCCGGCTCCGGCAAGACCACCCTGGTCCGCAGCGTGCTGGGCCTGCTGCCTTCCGGCACCCGCCGGGAGGGGAGCCTCCGGCTGGCCGGGCAGGACCTGGACGCGCTGGATGCTACCGGGCGGCGCCGGCTGGTGGGCCGGCGCATCGGCTACGTTCCGCAGGATCCGGGAACCTCCCTGGATCCGCTGCTGCGGGTGCTGGAGCAGGTGGTCGAGCCGCTGCGCATCCACGGCATCGGGGACCCGGACACCCATCGGGAACGGGCTCTGGCCGCGATGCGGGAGGCGGGCCTGCCGGACCCGGAGTCCCTGGCCCGGCGCTGGCCCCATGAGCTCTCCGGCGGGCAGCGGCAGCGGGTCCTGATCGCCGCGGCGATCGTGACGGACCCGGATCTGATCCTGGCCGATGAGCCCACCAGCGCCCTGGACGTCACGGTGCAGAAGCGGATCCTGGATCGGCTGCAGGAGCTGGTGCGCGAGCGCGGCACGGCCCTGCTGATGATCACCCACGACCTCGCGGTGGCCGCCGAGCGCACCGACCGGGTGGTGCTAATGAGCCGGGGCCAGGCCGTGGAGCAGGGCCCCAGCGAGCAGGTGCTGCTGCACCCGAGCACCCCGCAGGGCCGGGCCCTGGCGGAGGCGATGGCGCTGACCGCCGACGCCGTCGACACCGACGGCCTCGGGGTCGACGGCGAGGGGGCCGGCAGGACCGCGGTCGACGGCAAGGCTGCCCCCTGGGCCGACCAGAACCCGGCGGATTCCCCTGCGGCACGGACCGACGCCGGAGCAGAGGCGCCGGTCGGCGTCGACGGCGCGCGCACCCCGGTGCTGACCGGTGAGGGGCTGTCCCGCGCCTTCGGCTCCCGACGCGAACCGGTGCACGCGCTGCGCGAGGCCGCGTTCAGCCTGGCCGAGGGCGGCAGCCTGGCCGTGGTCGGAGAGTCCGGGTCCGGCAAGACCACGCTGGCCCGGATCCTGCTGGGCCTGGAGCGGGCCGACGCCGGTCGGATCACCCTGCGCGGGGCGGAGGTGACCCGCCGGGACCGGTCATTCCGCCGTACGGTGCAGCCGGTGTTCCAGAACCCGCACTCCTCCTTCGATCCCTCGCACTCGGTGGGCTGGTCCGTGCTGGAGCCGGTGCGGGCCCTGGGCTCGGTGGGCCGGGCCGAGCGGCGGGAGCTGCTGGGGCGGCTGTTCGACGACGTCGGGCTGGACCGCCGGCTGGCCGCGCGCCGCCCGCGGGAGCTGTCCGGCGGTCAGCTGCAGCGCGCGGCGATCGCCCGGGCGCTGAGCGTGTCCCCGGATGTGCTGGTCTGCGATGAGGCGGTCAGCGCCCTGGACGCCTCGGTGCAGGCCCAGGTGCTGCGGCTGCTGCAGCGGCTGCGCGACGAGCGCGGGCTGTCCCTGCTGTTCATCACCCACGACCTGGCGGTGGTGCGGTGGCTGTGCGAGGACGTGCTGGTGATGCGCGAGGGCCGGATCGTGGAGGCCGGCCCGGTCTCCCGGATCTTCCGCGCCCCGCAGCAGGAGTACACGCGGGAGCTGATCGCGGCGATACCGCGGCCGCTGCGCGCGGGTGCCGCGGCCTGAGGCCTGCGCAGGGAGGCGGGGCTGGCGGCAGCGGCCATAATGGGGGGAGCCGCATATCGCCGACGTCGTGAGGAGCGGGCCACCCATGCCCCTGGAGCAGCACAGCCGGACCAAGCCCCTGGTCATCGGGATCGCCGGGGGCACCGGCTCCGGGAAGACCACCCTGACCCGCGAGCTGATCGAGGCGGTGCGCGAGCGGGTCGCCGTCGTCTACCACGACAACTACTACAAGCGCCACGATGACCTGACCTTCGAGCAGCGCTGCCGGCTGAACTACGACGCGCCGGAGGCCTTCGACGACGAGCTCATGGTCCGGCAGCTGGACACCCTGATCGCCGGCGGGTCCATCGAGTGCCCGGTCTACGACTACGCGGATCACAACCGCTCCGAGGAGACCCTGTTCATCGAGGCCCAGCCGATCATCATCGTGGAGGGGATCCTGCTGTTCGCCTCCGAGGCGATCTGCCGCCGCTGCGACATCAAGATCTTCGTGGACACGGACGCGGACGTGCGCATCCTGCGCCGGATCAAGCGGGACGTGCTGGAGCGGGGTCGCTCGGTGGAGTCCGTGGAGGCCCAGTACCTGTCCACCGTCAAGCCCATGCACGAGCTGTACGTGGAGCCCTCCAAACGGAAGGCGGATCTGATCATCCCGGAGGGCGGGGGCAACCTGGTGGCCCTGGACATGCTGGTGCACCGCGTCCAGCGCCAGCTCGACGGCGCCTGAGCCCGCTGAGAGTCACGGGCCCCCCAGCTGGAACCCCGGGCAGTCCCCCAGCACCTCCAGCAGCGCGGCCCGCTCGGGTGGGCTCACGCTGAGCCCGTACTTGGCCTTCACGCGGATCTGCCGGGCCGCATACGCGCAGCGGTAGCCCTCCTGCGGCGGCAGCCAGGAGGCGGCGTCCTGCGCGCCCTTGTCCTCGTTGGCCGGGCCGTCCACGGCCAGCAGATTCTCCGGGTCGTTCGCGTACTCGGTGCGACGCCGGGGCTCCCAGGCGGAGGCGCCCGAGGCCCAGGCGTCGGCCAGCGCGACGACGTGGTCGATCTGCACCTGCCGAGACCGGGCCCCGGCCGTGAACGCGATCTGCCGCCCCGCGTACGGATCCGCGAGCAGGCCGCCGGCCACCGCGCACCGCTGGGCGTTCTTGTAGGACACCTCGGTGAGGTCCCGGGCCAGGATGTCGTTGCGGGTGTCGCACCCGTTGCGATCCGTGTCCGCCCACGCCTGGCCGAAGGCCTCCCGCCGGTAGGCGGGGCTCGTCGTCTTCTCCCGCACCGGGATCGCCGCCAGCTCCCGGGCGGTGGCCTCCGAGAGCACCACCTCACGGGGCGCACCCCACCCGCCCAGTCCCCCGGACCACGGCGGGCTCAGCAGGCCGCGCCACCACAAGCCGAAGACCAGCAGGACGACGGCGGCCAGCAGCACCGGGACCGAAGCGGCCCGGCGCGAGAGTGCCGGCCGTGGTGCGGGCATCGGCCGCGGCGTGCGATGGCGTCCCATGGGCCCATACCAGCAGCACCGGGTGGACGGCGTCGAAGGCTCTCCTGCGCGGACCCGCGTGCTGACGGGGCGGCTGTGGATGCTCCGGCGACAGCCGGGGCGAGATCCACCGGCTCGGGGACAGAAGGAGACGGTGCGGCGACCGGTCGGTCACCGCACCGTCATCGGCTCAGCCCTTCGCGTCAGCCCGTCGGCTCAGCTCTTCGCGCCGAGCAGGATCACGTCCAGGCGCCGCGGGCCGTGCACGCCCTCCACGCGCTGCAGCTCGATGTCCGAGGTCGCCGAGGGCCCGGAGAACATCGTCACCGGGTGTGCCCGATCCACCCGGGCCAGGGCCTCCGGGACGATCTCCACGATGGTCTCCTCCGGGACCACGCAGATGTGGTGGTCCGGGATCAGGGAGATCGCCCGACGCCCCTCGTCCGGGTTGGAGTTCAGGAACACGGTGCCGGTCTCCGCGCAGGCGACGGTGGAGGAGGTCACCACCGCATCCATCGCGTCCAGCTCCTTGTTGCTCAGCGCCCCGGACTTCTCGGTGTTCCCGGAGTCCACGAAGCGGGTGCGGGTGGCCGTGTCCTCCGGCAGCCACTCGGATTTCAGCCCGGTGGGCACCACGTACCGGGCCCGGTCCCCGAGCAGGTCCGCGATCGTCGTCGCGATGGTGTCCTCGGTGGCCTCGTGCACCTGCGCCTTGTAGTCGATCAGCCGGTCCGCCAGCAGCTCCCGGCGGTCCTTCAGGCTCGCCGAGGAGGTGTGCCGGTAGTCCCGGGTGGGCTCTGGCGGGGTCGGGTTGTCCGCCAGGGCCGTGCGGATCCGCGCCAGGATCTCGCTCTTCGCGTCGCTCACCATGTCCTCCTAGGCCTCGTAGTCTTCCTCGGTGCCGCGGGCGTAGTCGGCCACGGTATCCCCCTTCGCCTGCGAGCGCTGGATGGCCACCCGCTCGGAGGCCATCAGGCGGGTGTAGTCATCCTGGTCCTTGGCGTAGCGCTTCGCCTGCTGCTCGTGCAGGGCCTCGGCCTTGCCGCGGTTGGCGCGGATCAGCTCCTCCACGTCCACCCGCTCCGAGGCCGGACGCGGGGCCGCGGCCTTGCCGCGGTTCTTCTTCCACCAGGACCGGAAGGACTCCTTCGGCGGGGTGTCGATGTCGCGGTACTTGGTCCAGCCGCCGACCAGCCCGGGCAGCTTGTCGATCCGGTGGTCCTTCCCGGCGACGACGCGCCCGGCCGGCAGCGCCTTCTCCGCCAGACCCAGCACCTTCCCGGAGCCGAAGGCCACCCGGGCCCCGGCCATCATGCCGTCCATCTGGGTGGGCAGGCCGCGCTTGGTGCCCTCCTCGCCCTTGCCGTGCTGGGCGTCGATGTCCTTGCCGCGCAGGTGCACCAGGATGTCCGGGATGTTGATCTTCACCGGGCACACCTCGTAGCAGGCCCCGCACAGGGAGGAGGCGTAGGGCAGGGAGTTGTTGGCCTCCGCCTCGATGCCGCCCAGCTGCGGGGACAGGATCGCCCCGATGGGTCCGGGGTACACGGAGCCGTAGGAGTGTCCGCCGGCCCGCTGGTACACCGGGCACACGTTCAGGCACGCGGAGCAGCGGATGCAGTGCAGGGCCTGGCGGCCCAGCTCGTCCTTGAGCACCGCGGTGCGGCCGTTGTCGATGAGGATCACGTGCATGTTCTGCGGGCCGTCCCCGGGGGTCACCCCGGTCCACAGGGAGGTGTACGGGTTCATCCGCTCCCCGGTGGAGGAGCGCGGCAGCAGCTGCAGGAACACCTCGAGGTCCTCGAAGCGCGGGATGACCTTCTCGATGCCCATGAAGGTGATCAGGGTGTCCGGCAGGGTCAGGCACATGCGCCCGTTGCCCTCGGACTCCACGATGGTCAGGGTCCCGGACTCGGCCACCCCGAAGTTGGTCCCGGAGACGGCGACCTTGTTCTCGAAGAACTTCCGGCGCAGCCTCTTGCGGGAGGCTTCGGCCAGCTCGGCCGGATCGTCCGAGAGGTCCTTCCGGACCCCGGGGATCTCCTTCTTGAAGATGTCCCGGATCTCGCTGCGGTTGCGGTGGATCGCGGGGACGACGATGTGCGAGGGCTTGTCATGGCCCAGCTGCACGATCTCCTCGGCCAGGTCTGTCTCCACGGCCTCGATCCCGTGGGCCTCCAGGTACTCGTTCAGCCCGGTCTCCTGGGTGGCCATGGACTTGATCTTGGAGACCTCCGTAACCCCCTGCTCGCGGATCAGGTCCAGGGCGATGCGGTTGGCCTCCTCGGCGTCGCGCGCCCAGTGCACGTGCCCGCCGCGGGCGGTGAAGTTCTCCTCGAACTGCTCCAGCAGCTCCGGCAGGCGGGCCAGCACGTTCTGCTTGATCTCGGATCCGGCGGTGCGCAGGTGCTGCCAGTCCGGCATCTCAGAGACGACGGTGGCCCGCTTGGTGCGGATCTTGCTCATCGCGAAGTTGAGATTCCCGCGCATGGTCTCATCGTGCAGATCCCGGGCGGCGTGGTGGGTGAAGGACTCCTCGGCGAAGATGTTGCCCTGCCCGTGCGGGGGCACGGTGGGCATGCCGAGCTGGGTGACGGTCATGGTGTTTTCAGTTCCTCCCTGCGCCCTGCATCGCGACGCGTCCGGTGACCTCCAGCGGGTGCTCCCGGGTGCTGGCCAGGATCTCCGCGAAGTGCACGGTGGTGATGTCTTTGTTCTCCTTCAGGGCCGCCCCGCCGATGTTCATCAGGCAGGACACGTCCCCGCCGGCGCAGATCGAGGCGCCGGTCTTCTCGATGTTCTTGAGCTTGTCCGCGGCCATGGCCCCGGAGGTGTCCGCGTTCTTGAAGGAGAAGGTCCCGCCGAAGCCGCAGCACTCCTCCAGGTTGGGCAGCTCCTTGAACTGCACCCCCTCCACGGTCTTGATCAGGTCCGACTGCCGGGAGCCGAGCTTCATCAGCCGCATCCCGTGGCAGGAGGAGTGGAAGGTGACCTCGTGCGGGAAGTACGAACCCAGCTGCTCGGCGGCGTCGGTGATGCCCAGGACGTCGATGAGCAGCTTGGACAGCTCGAAGGTGCGTCCGGCGATCTCCTCCGCCCGCTGCGCGGTCTCCTCGTCCCCGGCGTGGCGGGCGACCATGCCCTGCTGGTGGTTCAGGGAGACCACGCAGGAGGCCGAGGGGGCGACGGCGACGTCGTAGTCCGCGGCGGAGAAGGCCTTCACGTGGTTCTTCACCACGGGGTAGGCGTCATCGAAGTAGCCGCTGTTGACGTGCATCTGGGAGCAGCAGGTCTGCCCCGGGGGGAAGACGACCTCGTGGCCGAGGCGTTCGAGGATGTCCACGGTGGCGCGGGCGACGCGGGGATACATCGCGTCGACGATGCACGTGGAGAAGAGGGCGATCCGCATGGTCTCTCCGTTTCCGGTGGATCTCCCGGGGCCGGCGGGGCGTCGACGGCGGCGCGCGGCAGGCGGCGGGATGGGGCTTGTCCCTTAACACGATAGTGACGGTGTGTCGCCGTCGGAAACTCTGTGTGCGATTTCTCGGGAAATTCACCGGCGACATTAGATCAGCTTTTCTTTGCCTAATTCCGGGATGCGCGTCTCCCGTGCGGTCGGAGCGGGCCCGAGGTCATCCGCGCGCACCGGAGTTGGCCCGGGCGGCGTGATCGAGTAAGCTGTGGTCCGACCACTGGCTGTTAGGTGAGACACAATCCACCGTGACGGCCCTTCCAGTCCACCGACCGCACCAGCGACGCTGCGGCCACGCCGCCCGTCCCGGTGCGCTCGCGACCTCCGATCCAGACCCAAGGAGTCCGCGTGAACACCTTCACCGCCGCCACCGACGCCGTCGGCGGCTCCCCCGGGCTGTCCGCCCTCGTGGCGCTGATCCCGCTGCTGACCTTCTTCATCATGCTGCTGGGCGTGAAGGCCCGGGCCCACACCTCCGCGCTCACCGCGCTGCTGGCGGCCCTGCTGGTCGCCTGGCTCGGCTTCGGCATGCCCCTGGACCTGGCCCTGATCACCGCGACCCAGGGCGGAGCCTTCGGCGCGTTCCCCATCGTGTGGATCATCGTCATGGCCCTGTGGTTCTACGAGCTCACGGTGAAGTCCGGGCGCTTCGAGGACCTGCGCCTGACCTTCGACCGCATCGGCGGCGGGGACCTGCGCATCCAGGCCATCCTCATCGCCTTCTGCTTCGGCGGCCTGCTGGAGGCCCTGGCCGGCTTCGGCGCACCCGTGGCCATCACCGCGACCATGATCATGGCGCTGGGGGTCAAGCCCCTGAAGGCCGCCGTCGTCGTGCTGCTGGCCAACACCGCCCCCGTCGCCTTCGGCGCCCTGGCCATCCCCATCACCACCGCGGGGACCCTCACCAACGAGGACCCGGCCGTGATCGGCGCGATCGTCGGACACCAGGCCCCCTTCGTCGCGTTCTTCGTGCCGCTGATCCTCCTGCTGCTGCTGGACGGGTTCAAGGGCGTGAAGGACGGCTGGCCGGCCGCCGTCGTCATCGGGCTGTCCTTCTCCGTGGCCCAGTGGTGGTCCGCGACCCACTTCTCCTACGAGCTGACCGACATCGTCGCCTGCCTCGTCTCCCTCGGCGTGGCCGTGCTGTTCCTCAAGATCTGGAAGCCCCGCGGCGCGGAGGCCTTCCGCGAGCGCCTGGGCGTGGGCCCGGCCGCGCAGGACACCACCCTGCGCCCGGTGCGCGTGTGGATGGCGCTGCTGCCGTACCTGCTGGTCGTCGTCGTCTTCGCGATCGGCAAGATGTGGAAGCTCGGGGTGGACGTGCCCGCGGCCCTGACGGCCACGGACCTGAAGATCCACTGGCCCGTGATCCACGAGCGCATCCTCACCTCCGCCGGGGAGCCGATCTCCGGGACCACCTACACCTTCAGCTGGCTCTCCAGCCCCGGCACCATGCTGCTGATCTCCGGGATCCTCGTGGCGATCATCTACACGATCTGGACCGAGAACGGCCGCTACCGCCTCGGGATGGGCCCGGCCCTCGCCCAGATCGGGGTGTGCTTCCACCGGATGCGCTGGTCCGCGCTGACCATCATCGCGGTGCTGGCCCTGGCCTACGTCATGAACTTCTCCGGGCAGACCGTCTCCGTGGGCGTGTACCTGGCCTCCCTCGGCGGGGCCTTCGCCTTCCTGTCCCCGATCCTCGGGTGGCTGGGCACCGCCGTGACCGGCTCGGACACCTCCGCCAATGCGCTGTTCGCCAACCTGCAGCACACGGCGGCCACCAACGCCGGGATCGACCCGAACCTGCTGGTCGCGGCCAACACCACCGGCGGTGTGGTCGGCAAGATGATCTCCCCGCAGTCCCTGGCGATCGCGGCCACCTCCGTGAAGATGGAGGGCAAGGAGTCGGAGATCTTCAAGGCCGTGTTCCCGTGGTCCGTGGGCCTGCTGCTGATCATCTGCGTCCTGGTGTTCCTGCAGTCCCACGCCCTGGCCTGGATGATCCCGTAAGCCGACGCCGGGCCCCCGCCGCGCGCGCCCCGTTGCCAGCGCCCCGCACCGGCCCCGACCCTCCGGCTTCGGCCGGGGTGGTGGGTCGGGCGGGGCGCCCGCGTCCCAGCCGGGCTTCGCTGGTCCGGGCGGGCTCGCCGGTCCGGCGGAGCTGCCGGTGCCTCCGATCCAGCCGGTCGGCCGCCGTGGCCGGCCCCGCCGACCAGCCGGTCCCACTGATCCCATCGACCAACCGATCCGGAGAGGAGGCGGCAGATGCCCGCCAGCCGCACCTACGACGTCGTGCTGACCTGGCTCGAGACCGGGCTGCGCACCGGGCAGCTGCGGGTGGGGCAGCGGCTGCCCTCCGAGCGCAGCCTGGCCGAGCGCTTCGGCATCTCCCGCGGCTCGGTGCGCGAGGCCATCCGGGTGCTGGACGCGATGGGTCTGGTGCGCTCCGGGGTGGGCTCCGGTCCGAACGCGGGGGCCGTGGTGATCTCCGAGCCTTCGGCCGCGCTGGGGTGGGGGCTGCGGATGCACCTGGCCTCCCGATCCCTGCCCGTGCCGGACGTGGTGGCCACCCGCATCACCCTGGAATCCCGCGCGGCCGCCGACGCCGCCCGCACCGTCGGTGTCGCCCGCGATGGTGAGGCCACCGACGCCGTCGAGGACGGGGCCGCCGACCAGGAGCGGCTCGCCCGGACCACGGCCCTGCTGGCGGAGGCATCGGACCTGCTGGCGGAGCTGGACGATCCTGGACTTCCGGATGAGCGCTTCCACGCGCAGGACGCCGCCTTCCACCTGCTGATCAGCTCGCTGGGCGGGAACATCGTGGTCACCACGATCCTGGATTCCCTGCGCCAGGCCACCGTCGGCTACGTGCAGGAGGGGGTGCTGCGCCTGGACGACTGGCCGGGGGTGCGGCGTCGGCTGCAGGTACAGCACCGCCGGATCCTGGCCGCGGTGGAGCGGGCCCGCCCGGAGGAGGCCGCGGCCGCCGTCGCCGAGCACATCTCCTGGTTCCACGCCACCGCCTGGCCGACCCCCGCCTGACACAAGCCCCGCCGCCCTCTCCCCCGGGTTTGGGAGCGTTTCCGACGTCTGGGAGCCACGAGAACGCTCCCACACACCGAAACCCCTCCCCAACGCGCCGGAAGGGGGCGCGGGGAGGGGCAGAGCGCGGCGGAGCGCAGGACGGGCGCCCCGCCTCCCCTACGGGGTGAACTCGGTGCCGGTCAGGCGCTCGAAGGCCTCGACGTAGCGGCCGCGGGTCATCTCCACGACGTCGCCCGGCAGCTCCGGCGGCGGACCCTGCCGATCCCAGCCGGACTCCGGGGAGGTCAGCCAGTCCCGGACGAACTGCTTATCGAAGCTGGCCTGCGGGCGGCCCGGCTCCCACTGGGCCCCGTCCCAGAAGCGGGAGGAATCGGGGGTGAGCACCTCGTCGCCGAGGGTCACCTCCCCCCGGTAGGAATCCAGGCCGAACTCCACCTTGGTGTCCGCGAGGATGATCCCCTGCTCCCGGGCGATCCGCTCGGCCGTGGTGTAGATCTGCAGGGTCAGCTCGTGCAGCCGGTCCCCCATGGCCTGCCCCACGGCCTCGTTGACCTGCTCGATGCTGATCGGCTCGTCGTGCTCGCCGACCTCCGCCTTGCCGGTGGGGGTGAACACCGGGGTCTCCAGGCGCGAGCCGTCGGCCAGACCCTCGGGGAGGGGCCGGCCCCACAGGGCCCCATGGGCCTGGTACTCCTTGAGCCCGGAGCCGGTGAGGTAGCCGCGGGCGATGCACTCCACCGGGAACATGGACAGGGACTTGCAGATCATGGCTCGCCCGGCCACCTGCTCCGGAACGTCCAGGGTCAGCACGTGGTTGGGGATGTCCGCGAGCTGCTCGAACCACCAGGCGGACATCTGAGTGAGGATCTTGCCCTTGTCCGGGATGAGGGTGGGCAGCACGTGGTCGAAGGCGCTGATGCGGTCCGAGGCCACGACCATCACCGCCCCGGCGCGGATCTCGGCGGTGTCGGAGAAGGAGGAGCCGGACAGGTCGGCGCCGTCTTCGGGGACGTAGAGGTCCCGGACCTTGCCGGAGTAGATGTGTCGCCAGCCGGGGACGGCGATGGACTCAGCGGTCATGCGGTGGACTCCTGTGCGTGGGGGCGTGGGATGCGGGGTGCGGATGCGGAGACCGCCCCGCTCGGGGATCGAGCGGGGCGGCGGTTCGGGTCAGGGTGCGGGGATGGTGATCCGTCCCTCGGCGGCGCGGCGGGCGATGTCGGTGCGGTGCTGCTCGCCGGGCCAGGAGATCGCCTCCACCCCGGCGTAGGCGCGGGCGCGGGCGTCGGCCAGGTCCTCCCCGAGGGCGACGACGGCCAGCACCCGCCCACCGGCGGTCACGACGCGGGTGTTCCCGACGCCGTCGGGCTGCTCGGCGGTTCCGGCGTGCAGGACGGTGACGTCGGGCAGCTGCTCGGCGTCAGCCAGCCCGGTGATCTCATCCCCGGTGCGGGGGGTTCCGGGGTAGTTCTCGGCGGCCATCACGACGTCGACGGCCGGGCGCAGGTCCCAGCGCAGCTTCTGGTCCGGGTCCAGTTCCCCCTCGGCGGCGCTGAGCAGCAGCTGCCCCAGCGGGGTGCGCAGCCGGGCCAGGACAGCCTGGGTCTCGGGGTCCCCGAAGCGGGCGTTGAACTCGATGACCCGCACGCCGCGGGCGGTGACGGCCAGCCCGCAGTACAGGACGCCGACGAAGGGGGTGGCCCGCCGGGCCATCGCGTCCACGACGGGCTGGGCCACCGCGGCCACGACCTCGTCGGTGAAGCCCTCCGGCAGCCAGGGCAGCGGGGTGTAGGCGCCCATGCCGCCGGTGTTGGGTCCGGCGTCGTCGTCTCCGATGCGCTTGAAGTCCTGGGCGGGGCTCAGCGGAACGGTGTGGACGCCGTCGCACAGGACGAACAGGGAGACCTCCGGGCCGTCCAGGTACTCCTCGATGACCACGGCGGAGCCGGCCTCGAAGCAGGCGGCGGCGTGGGCCTCGGCCGCGGCGGGGTCCTCCGTGACCACCACGCCCTTGCCGCCGGCCAGCCCGTCGTCCTTGATGACGTAGGGGGCGCCGAAGCGGTCCATGGCCGCGCGGGTCTCCTCGAGGTCGCGGGCGACGGCAGCCTCGGCGGTGGGCACCCCGGCCTCGACCATGACCTCCTTGGCGAAGGCCTTGGAGGATTCCAGCCGGGCCGCGGCGGCGTCGGGACCGAACACGGGGATCCCGGCCTCGCGCAGGGCGTCGGCCGCCCCGGCGACCAGCGGGGCCTCGGGGCCGATGACGACGAGGTCCGCGTCGAGGTCCTCGGCCAGTCCGGTGGCCTGCTCGGGGGAGGACGGGTCGATGCGGTGCACGGGCACGACGCGGGCGATCCCGGCGTTGCCGGGGGCGGCGTGCACCTCGGTGACGGCAGGATCGCGCAGCAGCGCGGTGATGATCGCGTGTTCGCGCCCGCCGGCGCCGAGGACCAGAACCTTCATGGCCCAATGGTAACGAATCGATAACGGTGCGCAGGACGCCCGCCGCCCACGGCCGCGCCTCGACCACGGAACGACCACCGCGCGACGCGAATCGCATCCGCCCCGCGCAGGTGGGATACTCGTTGCGGCGTCACGGATCACACCCCGGCCGGGACGCCGCACCCCCTCACCGCGAACCCCAGGAGCGAAGCGCCCGTGTGTGGAATCGTCGGCCATTTCTCGGCCGGTCCCGTCAACCAGCAGGTCTACGACTCGCTGCTGCTGCTGCAGCACCGCGGGCAGGACTCCACCGGCATCGCCACCGCGGAGGACCGCACCCTGCACCTGCAGAAGAAGGTGGGCCAGGTCCGGGAGGCCTACCGCACCCGGGACATGCGGGAGCTGGTGGGCAACATCGGCCTGGGCCACGTCCGGTACGCGACCAAGGGCAGCGCGGTGAACCTGGATGAGGCGCAGCCGTTCTACGTCAACGCCCCGTACGGCATCGTGCTGGTGCACAACGGGAACCTGACCAACACCCGGGAGCTGACCGATGAGATGAAGCGCCGGGACTTCCGGCACCTGAACTCCTCTTCGGACACGGAGCTGCTGCTCAACGTGCTGGCGGCCTCCCTGCAGGAGAACGTGGGCCGGCGCCACCTGGACGCCTCCGGGATCTTCGACGCCGTGATGAAGACCCACGCCCGGATCCGCGGGGCCTACGTGGTGATCGCCCTGATCGCCGGTCACGGGCTGCTGGCCTTCCGGGACCCGCACGGCATCCGCCCGCTGGTGCTGGGCCGCCGGCCGGTCACGGAGCAGACGGCGCAGGCCGCGCGCACCTACCGCGAGACCTACGGGATGGATCAGCGGCTGCCGGAGCAGGAGTGGGTCGTGGCCTCGGAGTCCCTGGTGCTCGATGCCGGGGGGTACGAGATCGTGCGGGAGATCGAACCGGGCGAGGCGGTGTTCATCGACGAGTCCGGCACGCTGCACTCGCGCCAGTGCGCCCGCGAGACCACCCTGGTGCCGTGCGCCTTCGAGTACGTCTACCTGGCCCGCCCGGATTCGGTGATGAACGGGATCTCGGTGTACGAGGCGCGGCTGCGCATGGGCGAGAAGCTCGCCCAGACCATCCGCAGCCAGGTCCCGGACGAGGATTTCGACGTCGTGATGCCGATCCCGGATTCGGCGCGCCCGGCCGCCCTGGAGGTGGCCCACTCCCTGGGTAAGGAGTACCGGGAGGGCTTCTACAAGAACCGGTACGTGGGCCGGACGTTCATCATGCCCGGGCAGGAGGTGCGCCGGAAGTCCGTGCGGCAGAAGCTCAACGCCCTGCCCAGCGAGTTCGCCGGCAAGCGGATCCTCATCGTGGACGATTCGATCGTGCGCGGGACCACGTCCAAGGAGATCGTGGAGATGGCGTACGCGGCGGGCGCGGAGAAGGTCACCTTCGCCTCCGCGGCCCCGCCGGTGCGCTACCCGCACGTGTACGGGATCAACATGCCCACCGCGGGCGAGCTGGTGGCCCATGACCGCTCGATCGAGCAGATCCGGCAGATCCTGGGCTGCGATCACCTGGTGTACCTGGGGGTGGAGGACATGCGCACGGCGATCACCGAGTCCACGGACATCGCGGACCTGGAGATGTCCTGCTTCACCGGGGAGTACATCACCGGGGACATCACCACGGAGTACCTCGACTACGTCGCCGCCGAACAGGAGTCCTGAGATGAGCCAGCCCCTGGAGACCGTCGAGCCCGCTGCGGCGGCCGAGCTGGCGGTGGTCACCCGCAGCGGCTTCGTGGAGTCCCGGCACGTGGGCTCGGCCGTGGTGGTGGAGCCCGACGGCGCGGTCTCGCGCCGCCTGGGCGATCCCGACGCCCTGCTGTTCCCCCGCTCCACGCTCAAGCCCTTCCAGGCGATCGCGGCGATGAAGGCCGGTGCGCCGCTGGTCGGCGCGCAGGTGGCGATCGCGGCGGGGTCGCACACCGGCTCCCTGGAGCATATGCGCACCGCGGCGGGGATGCTCGCCGCGGCCGGGCTGTCCCCGGAGGATCTGCGCTGCCCGCCGGCCTGGCCGAAGGACGAGGACGCCCGGGACCGGCTGCGCGAGCGGGGCGAGGGGAAGCAGGCCCTGGCGATGAACTGCTCGGGCAAGCACGCGGCGTTCCTGTGGGCGTGCGCGGTGCAGGGCTGGGACACCGCCTCCTACCTGGACCAGGACCACCCGCTGCAGCGGCTGGTCCTGGAGACCGTGCAGGAGTTCACCGGGGACGCCCCGGCGCTGGTGGGGGTGGACGGGTGCGGTGCGCCGCTGCCTGCGATCACCCTGGCCGGGCTGGCCCGCGGCTACGCCCGCCTGGGTGCCGCGATCCGCAACATCGGGGAGGACGCCCGCACCGCGACCCTGGCCACCGCGATGGTGGACTACCCGGAGATGGTCCAGGGCCACGGGGAGCCCAACACGGTGGTCATCGAGGGGCTGGACGTCATCGCGAAGCTCGGCGCCGAGGGGGTGCTGTGCGTGGCCACCCCGCAGGGGGCGGCGGCTGCCGTGAAGGTCCTGGACGGCTCCTCCCGCCCGGCCACCCTGACGGCCCTGACCCTGCTGGCCGGTGCCGGGCACCTGCCCGGGGCGGCGGTGGAGGCCGTGCTGGGGAAGATTCTGCATCCGATCACCGGCGGCGGTGAGCCCGTGGGCGCGATCCGCCTGGGTGCGGCCTTCGACGACGCCGAGCAGGGCTCAGGCGACGCCGACCAGGGCTTCGCGGATGCCGGCCAGGCCGCCGACGACGCGGGACAGGAGGCCTGATGGCGGCCCGGCGGATCTCGGACGAGACCGGGCTGGCGGCGGTGCGCGCCTGGGAGGCCGACCCGGAGGGGGCCGGGCGCTCCACGGTGGCCACGGCCGTGCGCTACGCCCTGGAGGAGCTGGCCCACCGCGCCCCGGGCAACTCGGTGGAGGTCCGGGTCCCGCCCTTCGGGGTCACCCAGGCCATCGAGGGTCCGCGGCACACCCGCGGGACCCCGCCCAACGTCGTGGAGATGCCGGCCCCGGTGTGGCTGGGTCTGGCCACCGGCTCCCTGACCTGGGGGCAGGCCCGCGCCGAGCACGCGGTGGACGCCTCCGGCAACCGCAGCGACCTCTCCGCCCTGCTGCCGCTGTTCGCGACCCGCACCGCCGCGCGGCGGGCCCGGAAAGGTACCCTGGGGTAGATGAGTCAGCACCCTTCCGCCCCCCGTTCCCCGCAGTCCTCCTCCCCCGCGGGCTCCCCGGACGCCGACGCCGCGAACGACGTCGAGACCGTCCGCCCCGCCCCGGATGATGAGGCGACCCCCGAGCGCGCGGGGGCCGAGCCGGTGGAGGCCTTCGAGGTGCGCCGGGCCCCGTCGGTGATCGCGTTCCTGCTGGTCGGGGTGGCCGTGGGGCTGGTCGTGGCCCTGTTCTCCACGCTGCTGGGCCCGGTGGACCAGGCCTACACCCTGGGCGCGATCTTCGGCATGATGGCCGTGATCTTCGGGACCGCCGGCGCCCTGGTGGGCGCGATCATCGGCCTGATCCTGGACCGGCGCTCCAAGAAGAGGGTGCGCCGCTACCGGGCGGTGCCCGTGGACGAGCACGGCCAGCCCCTGAACTGACATCCCCCCCTCCCGACGACCGGATCCGATCCACGCCCCTCCCCCGCGCGGGGAGGACCGACCCGAAGGACACCACATGGCAGACACCCAGCAGCCCGAGACCGGCCTGACCTACGCCGAGTCCGGCGTGGACGTCGAGGCCGGGGACCGCGCCGTCGACCTCATGAAGGAGGCCGTGAAGGCCACGCACGGGCCCGGGGTGGTCGGCGGGGTCGGCGGCTTCGCGGGGCTGTACGACCTCTCCGCGCTGCGCGGCTACCGCAAGCCCTACCTGGCGACCTCCACGGACGGGGTGGGCACCAAGGTCGCGATCGCCCAGACCCTGGAGATCCACGACACCATCGGCTGGGACCTGGTGGGCATGGTCGTGGACGACATCGTGGTGGTCGGCGCGAATCCGCTGTACATGACCGACTACATCGCCTGCGGGAAGGTGGTCCCGGAGCGGATCGCCGGGATCGTGCGCGGGATCGCCGCGGCCTGCTCCGCGGCGGACACGGCCCTGGTGGGCGGGGAGACCGCCGAGCACCCGGGGCTGCTGGGCCCGCAGGAGTACGACGTCGCCGGGGCCGCGACCGGCATCGTGGAGGCCGACGAGCTGCTCGGCCCGGACCGGGTGCGGGCCGGCGACGTGCTGATCGGGATGGCCTCCTCCGGGCTGCACTCCAACGGGTACTCCCTGGTGCGCAAGGTCGTGAACGTGGCCGGGTGGTCCCTGGACCGGGAGGTCTCCGAGTTCGGCCGCACCCTCGGCGAGGAGCTGCTGGAGCCCACCCGGGTCTACGCCGCGGACGTGCTGGACCTGGCCCGCACCTTCCCCGTGCTGGATGAGGACGGCGGGCTGGGCACCGGGGTGCGGGCCTTCAGCCACGTGACCGGCGGCGGACTGGCCGCGAACCTGGCGCGCGTGCTGCCGCAGGGCCTGGAGGCCCGGGTGGACCGCGGCAGCTGGCGGGTCCCGCCGATCTTCCGGGTCATCGGGCAGCTGGGCAAGGTCCCGCAGGCGGACCTGGAGCGCACCCTGAACCTGGGCGTGGGCATGGTGGCCGTGGTGGACCCGTCCGTCGCGGATCAGGCGGTGGCGCACCTGGGCGAGCGCGGCGTGGACGCCTGGGTCATGGGCACCGTGGAGCAGGGCGAGGCCCCTGCCGCTGCGGACCTGGAGGACCCGGACTATGTGCAGGGCGCGAAGGGCGTGGACGGCGGCGCGGTGCGCCTGCTCGGCGAGTACGCGTAAGCCCATCGATCCGGCACCTGCCGACGCGCAGCGTGCCGAACCCGCGAACGACGCGCGAGGGCCCCGGAACCTGCTCGGTTCCAGGGCCCTCGCGCTGCCGATGCGGCTGCGGGGTGTGACGTCCGTGCTGCCGGGGACGTCGCCCGCTGGCCGGGGGTGACGGGCGCTCAGCCGCGCTCGTCGTACTCCTCGGCGTACGGATCCTCGTAGTCGGCGAACTCCTCGCGCGCGCCGCCGGAGCGGTCCGCGGATCGGTCGGACTTCTTGGCACCGGTCAGCTCCCGCTCCAGCGCCGTGTAGTCGGTCTGCGGGGAGTAGTACTTCATCTCCCGCGCCTGCCTGGTTGCCTTAGCCTTCTGACGGCCGCGCCCCATGGCGTGACCCCCTCTTATCGCTCACTCCGGGCGCAGCCACGCTGAGCGCACACTGCGACCCCGGATCCCTGTCAGTTCTGTCGTGATCCCAGGGTACATGGTTTGTCCAGCCCGTGCCCACGCGCGACGAGGCGCCGCGGCTCACAGCTGCAGGGCGTCCAGGATCTCGCCGAAGGCCTCCCCCACCCGGGTGCGCCACAGGATGTCCGCCCGGGCATCGGCCCGCCCCGGTCCGCCGTTGATCACCGCCAGCGGCAGACCGCGGGCCAGCCCGTCCAGGACGGGACGGTACCCGCTCATCACCGCCAGGGAGGACCCGGCCACCAGCAGCGCCCGGGCCTCCCGGACCATCTGGCGCGCCCGCGCCTTGCGCTCGGGCGGCACGGACTCGCCGAAGTACACGACGTCGGGCTTCAGCCGCACGGAGCCGCACACCGGGCACCCGACCATCCGGAAGCCCGCGATCTGCTGCTCGGACAGCTCCACGTCCCCGTCAGGGTTCACCGCGCGCGGATCCAGCCGGATCCGCTCCAGGTACCCCGGGTTCGCCGCCGCCAGGCGCTCATCCAGCGCCCGACGGTCCTCGCGGTGCCCGCAGTCCAGGCAGGCCACCGCATCCAGCCCGCCGTGCAGCTGGAGCACGGTCCGGGAGCCTGCGGCCCGGTGCAGCCCGTCCACGTTCTGGGTGATGATCCCGCTGAGCATGCCCGCCCGCTCCAGCTCCACCAGGGCGTGGTGCACGGGATTCGGACGAGCCCGGTCCATGATCCGCCAGCCCACGAAGGAGCGGGCCCAGTACCGGTGGGAGGCGTCGGGATCGTGCAGGAACTCCTGGTACGTCATCGGCCGGTGCCGCCGCAGCGAGCCGCGCGGTCCCCGGTAGTCCGGGATCCCGGAGTCGGTGGAGACCCCCGCCCCGGTGAGCACCAGCACCCCGCCGGCCCGCAGCAGCCCGACGATCCCGGCCAGCGCGGCCGCGGGCTCCGTGGGGCGGGCCGTCTCCTCGACCACGCGGGCGATCGAGCGCAGGGCGGCCCGGTGGGCGGCCCCCGCAGCGGCGGGGAAGGAGGAGGTCACGGGCCCAGCCTACGCAGACCGGCCGCACCGCGACGTCGGGATCCTGCGTCATCTGGGCGACGCGACGCAACGAATGGGCGGATATCTCGCGGATCACTACAGTCGGGGACAACCCGATCGCCATCCCGGAAAGGCCCCACCGTGCCCCTGCACAGCCCGCGCCTGGCGCCCCTGCGCCGTCGCCTGCCCGATCTGCCGACCCTGCGGGACTACCTGCACCTGCAGAAGCCCACCCTGGACCGCCGGGCCGCGCGCCTGGCCAAGGCCGCGGACCTGTGGGACCTGCGGCGCATCGCCAAGCGTCGCACCCCCACCGGGCCCTTCGACTACGTCGACGGCGCCGCGGAGCGGGAGATCTCCCTGGGCCGTGCCCGGCAGGTCTACGACGAGCTGGCCTTCCGCCCGCAGGTGCTGCGCGACGTCGGCTCCGTGACCCCGCAGACCACCGTGGCCGGCGCGGCGAGCGCGATGCCGCTGGTCATCGCCCCAACCGGCTTCACCCGGATGATGCACAGCGAGGGCGAGACCGCCGGGGTGCGGGCCGCCCACGCCGCGGGCATCCCCTTCACCCTGTCCACCATGGGCACCGCGACCATCGAGGAGGTGGCCGAGGCCGGGCCCGACGGGCGCCGCTGGTTCCAGCTGTACCTGGCCGGACAGGACCGCGGGATCGCCGAGGACCTCGTGGCCCGGGCCCACGCCGCCGGGTACGACACGCTGATGGTCACCGTGGACACCCCCGTGACCGGGGCCCGGCACCGGGACACCCGCAACGGCATGACCTTCCCACCGCAGCTGACCGCCAAGACGTTCCTGGATGCGGCCTGGCGCCCGGAGTGGTGGATCAACTTCCTGACCACCGAGCCCCTGGGCTTCACGAACTTCGGCTCCGGGTCCCAGTCCATCCAGGCGATCGGGTCCCTGTTCGACCCCACCCTGGCCTTCCGGGACCTGGCCTGGCTGCGCGAGCAGTGGCCCGGGACCCTGCTGATCAAGGGCGTGCAGACCCCCGAGGACGCCGAGCGGTCCGTGGCCGCCGGGGCCGACGGCGTCGTGCTGTCCAACCACGGCGGGCGCCAGCTGGACCGGGCGCCGGTGCCGCTGCTGACCCTGCCGGAGGTGCGCCGTCGGCTGGGGCCGGAGCCGACCGTGCTGGTGGACACCGGGATCATGTCCGGGGCCGACGTCGTCGCGGCGGTGGCCCTGGGCGCGGATGCGGCGATGATCGGGCGGGCCTACCTGTACGGGCTGATGGCCGGCGGCGGGGAGGGCGTGGCCCGGGCCCTGGAGATCTTCCGCTCCGAGATGGTGCGCACGATGCAGCTGATGGGCGTGGCCCGGATGGAAGAGCTGACCCCGGAGATGGTGGCCCTGGATTGGAGGAGCGCATGAGCCGCGTCGTCGGAGGAGGGCCCGCACCCGGGGCGGGGGCGGACGTGAGCGCTGGCGGTGGCACTGGAGCGGGCGTCGAGCAGGTGGGACGAACGGGGCTGCGCCCCGGGGCCGGGCGGGCGCTGATCGCGTCCATGATCGGCACGCTCGTGGAGTGGTACGACTACGCGCTGTACGGGGCGGCGGCGTCCCTGGTCATCGGCCCGCTGTTCTTCGGGGGCCTGGAGGGCGGGCAGGCGGTGGCGGCCTTCGCGACCTTCGCGGTGGGCTTCGTCGCCCGGCCGCTGGGCGGAGTGCTCATCGCGCACCTCGGGGACCGGCGCGGACGCAAGCCGGCGATGCTGCTGACCATCCTCATCATGGGGGTCTCCACGGTGGGGATCGGGCTGCTGCCCACCCACCAGAGCCTCGGGGTGTGGGCGGTGGTGCTGCTGATCCTGCTGCGCTTCACCCAGGGGCTGGGAGCCGGGGCCGAGCTGACCGGGGCGCTGACCCTCGTCGCGGAGTACACCCCGCCGGCCCGACGCGGCTTCTGGACCTCCCTGGTGCTCTCGATGCCGGCCGCGGGCTCGGCGATCGCGATCCTGAGCTTCCTGGCCGTGGCCGGGCTGGGGCAGGAGGCGTTCCTCGGGTGGGGCTGGCGGCTGCCGTTCCTGGTCTCGGTGGTGCTGTTCGCCCTGGCCATCTGGATCCGCACCCGCCTGGAGGAGTCCCCCGAGTACCGGGCGGCGATGGCCGCTCAGCGGCAGCGCCGCGAAGCCCGACGCACCCCGCTGGGCGAGGTGCTGCGCACGGACTGGAAGGGCGTGGTGCTGGGCTTCATGGCCGTGACCGGACACAACGCCAACAACTACATCATCTCCATCGTCTCCATCACCGTCATGACCACCTACGGCGGACTGGAACGCCAGCAGGCGCTGACGGCGGTGCTGCTGGCCTCGATCCTGGGGGTCCTGCTCTCCCCGGTGGCGGGTCTGGCCGCGGACCGGTTCAGCGCGGCGAAGGTCATGGGCTTCGGGGCGGTGGCCGGCGCGCTGTTCGCCGTGCCGCTGTTCCTGGGCCTGACCTCGGGCAGCTGGGCGGCGAGCCTGGGCGTGCTGTGCGTGTCCTACGGCGTGGTGCTCTCCTGCACCTCGGGCCCGCAGGGCGCGTTCGTGGCGAACCTGTTCCCCACCGAGACCCGCTTCACCGGCACCGCCCTGGCCCGGGAGACCAGCGGGGCGCTGGTCGCGGGCTTCACCCCGATGATCGTGGCCTGGCTGCTGCAGACCGCGGACGGCGCCGTCGGCCCGGCCGCCGGGTATATGGGCGTGTGCTTCGCGGTGACCGTGGCCGCCATGGTCCTGGCCCGCGGCCGCGGCAACAACCCGGCGACGCCGGGGGCGTAGGGCCGGCGGGCGTCCCGGGGCCGGCATGTCCGGGGATTCCCGGGCACGTCCGGCCCTCGGGTGCACCGAGACGGCGCTCCCGTTCCCATTCCCCCGCCCACCTGCACCGAGGCGGCGCTTTCGTTCCCAAGAATCCGATTTCTGGGAACGAAAGCGCCGTCTCGGTGAGAGGTGGGAACGAGAGCGCCGTCTCGCGGGGCCTCCGGGGGTCAGGCGCGCTCGGAGGTGACCGTCAGGCCGTCCTCGGCGACGTCCGGGTTCACGTCCACCCGCACGGTGTCCCCGTCCCAGATCTGCCCGGCGAGGATGCCCTTGGCCAGGCGGTCGCCGACCTCCTTCTGCACCAGGCGGCGCAGGGGGCGGGCGCCGAAGGCCGGGTCGTAGCCGGTCAGGCCCAGCCACTCCTTGGCCGCGGGGGTGACGTCCAGGGTCAGGCGCCGCTGCTGCAGGCGCTGAGCCATCGCCTCGATCATCAGCTCCACGATCCGCCCCAGATCCTCGGTGGTCAGCGGGTCGAACATGATGATGTCGTCCAGCCGGTTGAGGAACTCGGGCTTGAAGGAGGCGTTGACCACGTTCATCACGGCCTCGCGCTTCTTCTGCTCCTCCTGGGTCTGATCCACCAGGAACTGCGAGCCCAGGTTGGAGGTCATGATCAGAATGACGTTGCGGAAGTCCACGGTCCGCCCCTGCCCGTCGGTCAGGCGGCCGTCGTCCAGGACCTGCAGGAGGATGTCGAAGACGTCCGGGTGAGCCTTCTCCACCTCATCCAGCAGCACCACGGAGTAGGGCCGACGCCGCACGGCCTCGGTCAGCTGTCCGCCCTCGTCGTAGCCGACGTACCCGGGAGGGGCGCCGACCAGCCGGGAGACGGTGTGCTTCTCGCCGTACTCGGACATGTCGATGCGGATCATCGCGTGCTCGTCGTCGAACTGGAACTCCGCGAGGGACTTGGCCAGCTCGGTCTTCCCGACGCCGGTGGGGCCCAGGAACAGGAAGGAGCCGATGGGCCGATCCGGGTCCGAGACCCCCGCGCGGGAGCGGCGCACGGCGTCGGCCACGGCCTGCACCGCGCGGTGCTGGCCGATCAGGCGCTTGCCGAGTTCGGCCTCCATGTGCAGCAGCTTCTCGTTCTCGCCCTGCAGCATCTTCCCGGCGGGGATCCCCGTCCAGGCGGAGATGACGTCCGCGATCTCATCGGCGGTGACCTCCTCGGAGACCATGGTGTCCTCGGCCTCGGTCTGCTCCTCAGCCCGCTGGGCCTCCTCCAGCTCCCGCTGCTTGGCGGGGATCTCCCCGTAGAGCAGTCGTGAAGCCTCCCCGAGGTTGCCCTCGCGCTGGGCGACCTCGGCCGCCGAGCGCAGCTCGTCCACCTGCTTCTTGATCTCCCCGACGCGGTTCAGCCCGGCCTTCTCCGCCTCCCAGCGGGCGTTCAGGGCGTCCAGCTCCTCGCGCCGGTCGGCCAGTTCCTGCTGCAGGGTGGCCAGCCGGTCCTGGGAGGCGGCGTCGGTCTCATTCTTCAGGGCCAGCTCCTCCATGGTCATCCGGTCCACCTGGCGGCGCAGCGCGTCGATCTCCTCCGGGGCGGAGTCGATCTCCATGCGCAGGCGCGAGGCGGCCTCGTCCACGAGGTCGATGGCCTTGTCCGGCAGCTGGCGACCCTGGATGTAGCGGTTGGAGAGATTGGCTGCGGCCACCAGTGCGGAGTCGGCGATCTGCACCTTGTGGTGCGCCTCGTAGCGCTCCTTCAGTCCGCGCAGGATCGCGACGGTGTCCTCCACGGAGGGCTCGCCGACGTAGACCTGCTGGAAGCGGCGCTCCAGGGCGGCGTCCTTCTCGATGTTCTCGCGGTACTCGTTCAGGGTGGTCGCCCCGATCATCCGCAGCTCGCCGCGGGCCAGCATGGGCTTGAGCATGTTGCCCGCGTCCATGGACCCATCGGAGCCGCCACCGGCCCCGACGAGGGTGTGCAGCTCGTCGATGAAGGTGATGACCTGCCCCTCGGACTTCTTGATCTCGTCCAGCACGGCCTTGAGCCGCTCCTCGAACTCGCCGCGGTACTTGGCGCCGGCGACCATCGAGCCGAGGTCCAGGCTGATGAGGGTCTTGCCGCGCAGGGTCTCCGGGACGTCCCCGGAGACGATGCGCTGGGCCAGGCCCTCCACCACGGAGGTCTTGCCGACGCCGGGCTCGCCGATCAGCACCGGGTTGTTCTTGGTGCGCCGGGAGAGCACCTGGATGACGCGGCGGATCTCCGCATCCCGGCCGATGACCGGGTCCAGCTTGCCCTCGCGGGCGACGGCGGTCAGGTCCGTGCCGTACTTCTCCAGGGACTGGAAGGTGCCCTCCGGATCGGGGGTGTCCACGGTGCGTCCTCCTCTGACGTCGGGGATGGTCTGTTCGATGGCCACGGCCCCCGCCCCGGCCCGGGACAGGGCCGCGGCGGCCGGGTCCTCCGAGCCCAGCCGGGCGATGCCCAGCAGCAGCACCTCGGTGGAGACGAACTGGTCCCCGAGCTGCTGCGCGGCCTGCTGCGCGCCCTGCACGACGCGCAGGGACTGGCGGGAGAACTGGGCCTGGCCCACCGAGGACCCGGAGGCGGCGGGCAGGGCCTTGATCGCGGCCGAGGCCCGCTCGGACAGGGCGTCCACGTCCACCTCGAGGGACTTCAGGACGGCCACGGCCACGGACTGGCGCTGGTCCAGCAGGGCCTTGAGCAGGTGCGCGGGTTCGATCTGCGGGTTGCCCGCGGTCTGCGCGTTCATGTTCGCGGCGTTGAAAGCCTCTTGGCTCTGGGTGGTGAATCGGGTGTCCATGGCGGCTCCTCACGGTGGTTACAGGGCGAGGGGCGGGCCGCTACGCCCGCCGATCTGCCCACGTCTGTATCAACTACCTTGAGTCTACTCCGCTCAACTTGAGGGGGCAAGGGGTTCCGCAGGAGTTTTCCACAGGTTCTTCCGCACGATGGCGGGGATCGGGCGGCCCCCGGAAGCCGACGGGGCCGACGGAACGGCCCCGCAGATCGGCCCGGCCGTTCAGTCCAGCCGGCCGCCGTCGTACCCGGCGGCGTCGAGGATCTCGTCCTCCGTGGCCGGGCGCCCGTCGGCCGCGCGGCACCCGCGCCGATCCTGGGCGATCGCCAGCCCCAGGGTCGCGAAGGCCGCGACGAAGGTCAGGATGCCGAAGGTGTTGCCGAAGCCGGCGGAGAGCCCGACGACGTCCGGGCCCAGCACCGCCGAGGCCGCCGAGACCACCCGCCCCTCCACCCGGTCCGGGACGAGGAAGCCGAAGATCAGCGCCAGGACCCAGGTGCACACCAGCGCGCCGGCGATCGCCGGGGTCGTGGCCCCGCCCGGGCGGCGTCGGGCATCGCGCAGCAGGCGCCAGCAGGCCAGGCCCAGCACCGCCAGGTACACCGGCAGGACGGTCACCGCGAAGACGCCGACGAGCAGCCCGCCCGCCCCGAACAGGGCGCGTCCGGCCGTGATCCACAGCCCCGTCAGCACGGCCATCGGCAGGGCCGCGCCGGTGCACAGGCGCACCGCGGCCGAAGGGGAGGCGGCGCGAACGGGAGGGGTCATCGGGGAGGTGCTGCTCACGGAAAGCCAGTCTAGGACGCGCCCCGCCCGACCGCGGGGAGCCGGGCCCGCGATCCGGGCGCCGGCCGATACGCTGGGACCATGACCGATCAGCGCCGCTCCGTCTCCGACTCCCCCGCTCCCAGCACCGCCCTGCCCGAGGCCGTCCTGTTCGACCACGATGGCACCCTCGTGGACACCGAGCCCGTCTGGGCCCGCACCAAGGAGGAGGTGGCCGCGGAGTTCGACGCCGTGTGGACCGAGCAGGACACCCTGGCCTGCTTGGGCCAGCCGATGTCCATGACGGTGAATCGGCTGCGAGAGCTGGGGGTGCGGCTCTCCCCCGAGGAGATCGTGCGCCGCCTGGCCGCCACCGGCCAGCAGGTGGTGGCGCAGGAGGGCATCGGCTTCCTGCCGGGGATCGAGCCGCTGCTGCGCGAGGTCGCCGACGCCGGGATCCCGGCGGCCATCGTCACCAACGCCACCACGGAGATCGCCCGGGTCACCGCCTCCCGCGCCCCGGAGGGTCTGTTCCGCACGGTGATCGGGGATGAGGATGTGCAGCGACCCAAGCCGGATCCGCAGCCGTACCTGCTGGCCGCCGAGCGGCTCGGCGTGGACATCACCCGCTGCGTCGTCGTGGAGGACTCCCCCTCCGGGGTGGCCGCGGCTCACGCGGCGGGCGCGCGCGTCGTCGTCGTGCCGGGGATGCAGCCGGTGCCCGACGGCGCGGGGGACGCCCGAGCGGAGCACGAGCAGCTGAGCCTGGCGACGCTGCGCTCGGTGTTCGCCTGAGGCGATCGATGGCACCTCCGCAGGTCCTTGACCCGCCCGCGCTATTTTGATTGACTCATAACAACGCAGTTATGAGTCACTCATAACAACGTCCGCGGGCCCATCGCATCACACACACCGCATCACACACCGGGCCCGCGCACACAGGAAGGAACGCCATGTCTGAGAAGAACGCCCCGTACACCGTCCCCGGCCTGTCCGTGGACGGCGGTCACCAGGTCGCCGAGATCCTGCAGCCGCGCCTGCACGCCCTGAACGACCTGCAGCTGACCCTCAAGCACGCCCACTGGAACGTGGTCGGGCGCAACTTCATCGGCGTGCACGAGATGCTGGACCCGCAGATCGAGCTGGTGCGCGGCTACGCCGACGAGCTCGCCGAGCGCATGTCCGCCCTCGGGGTGGCCCCCAACGGGCTGCCCGGGGACCTGGTCCAGACCCGCGACTGGGAGGACTACAAGCTGGGGCGCGCCTCGGCCATGGATCACCTGCGCGCGCTGGACGAGGTCTACACCGGCCTGATCGAGGACCACCGCGCCGCGATCGCCAAGGTCGGGGACGTGGATCCCATCACCGAGGACATCCTCATCCAGCAGACCACCGAGCTGGAGAAGTTCCAGTGGTTCATGCGCGCCCACCTGGAGGACGCCGACGGCCAGCTGAGCTGACCCCGCCTCCCGGCTCCACGACGACGGCCCCGGCTTCCCGCCGCACCGGCATTTCGCTGGTGGCGAGAATCCGGGGCCTTCGCGTCTCCCGGTAACACGACCGACACCTGCCCGACGCCCCCCGAGGGTTAGGGTGGAGCAGGACGATCGGTCCCCCGGAGCCCGCTCCGACCCGACCGAACACCACCGGATCTCCACGAAAGGATCACCTATGGCCTTCCACCTCGCCAACGCCGCCCTGCGCGCCGTGCCCGGCGCCTTCATCCTCAACTCCGGCCTCGGCAAGCTCAACCTCGACGAGGACACCGCCAAGACCCTCCAGGGCATGGCCGTCAACGGCGTCCCCGCCCTCGGCAGCCTGAGCCCCCAGACCTTCGGCAAGGTCCTGGCCGGCTCCGAGATCGCCGTCGGCGCCGCCCTGCTGACCCCCATCGTCCCGCGCCGCCTGGCCGGGCTGGCCCTCGGCGCCTTCTCCGCCGGACTGCTCGCGATGTACTTCAACACCGACGAGATGACCGAGGAGGACGGCATCCGCCCCTCCCAGGCCGGCACCGCCGTCGCCAAGGACTCCTGGCTCGCCGCCATCGCCGCGGCCCTGATCCTGCAGTCCAAGAGCGACAAGAAGAAGGCGAAGAAGGCCGCCAAGAAGGCTGCGAAGAGCAGCAAGAAGTAGCGCACCGCGCTTCGGCTTTCCCGCATGACGACGACGCCCGCCCACCAGCCCCGGTGAGCGGGCGTCCGCGTCTTCCGGTGACCGCCTGACGCGCGAGCGCGGGAACGAGGAGACATGGACACCCTGCAGACCATCCTGGACCGGGCCGACGCGATCGTGTGGGGACCGTGGCTGATCCTGCCGCTGCTGCTGCTCACCGGCCTGTTCCTCACCGTGCGCCTGGGCGGGCTGCAGTTCCGCCTGTTCGGCAAGGCCATGTCCCTGGCCTTCGGGCGCCGCTCCCGACAGCCGGGCCAGAAGGGCGAGATCTCCTCCTACCAGGCGATGGCCACCGCCCTCGGAGCCACCGTGGGCACCGGCAACATCGTGGGCGTGGCCCTGTCCATCCACCTCGGCGGGCCCGGGGCCCTGTTCTGGATGTGGATCACCGCACTGATCGGCATGGCCTCCAAGTACGCCGAGTGCTTCCTCGGGGTGCGCTTCCGCACCCGGGACAAGAACGGGGAGCTGACCGGCGGGCCCCAGGTGTACCTGGTGCGCGGCATCCCCAACCGCTTCGGCTGGTTCCTCTCCGTGGCCTTCGCCGCCTGCGCCGTCGTCGCGACCTTCGGCGTCGGCAACACCACCCAGTCCAACGCCATCGCCTCCAACATGGAGTCCACCTTCCACGTGGCCCCGACGATCACCGCCGTCGTCATCGGGGTGCTGACCCTGGGGGCGCTGGTGGGCGGCATCAAGTCCATCTCCAAGGTCACCGTGTTCTGCGTGCCGCTGATGATCGCGCTGTACGTGGGCGGCGGACTGTACATCCTCGCCGTGAACTGGGCCGGCATCCCGCACGCGCTGGCGCTGATCTTCGGCAACGCCTTCACCCCCTCCGGGGCGGCCGGCGGGGCCGCGGGCTCCCTGCTGATGACCATGCAGATCGGCGTGGCCCGCTCCCTGTTCTCCAACGAATCCGGGATGGGCACCGCCTCCATCCCCTCCTCCATCGCCCAGACCGCCCACCCCGTGCGCCAGGGCCTGGTGTCCATGACCCAGACCTTCATCGACACCCTCGTGGTCATCTCCATCACCGGGCTGCTGGTCATCACCACCGGCGTGTGGGAGAACGGCGAACCGGCCACCATGACCTCCACCGCCTTCGCCACGGGGCTGCCCGGCAGCTGGGGCGGGATCATCGTCACCATCTGCCTGATCCTGCTCGGCTACTCCACGGTGCTGGGCTGGGCGTACTACGGCGAGCGCTGCATCGAGCGCCTGGGCGGCGGGCACCGGGGCATCCTGATCTACCGGATCGTGTTCGCGGTGGCCTGCGGCTTGGGCGCCGTCGCCCCGCTGACGATGGTGTGGACCTTCTCCGACGTGATCAACGGGATCATGGCCATCCCCAACCTCATCGGGCTGCTGATCCTCTCCGGGCTGGTGGTGCGCGAGACCCGGCGGTACCTGCGCCACGATCCGCACTTCACGGCCACCGCCGAGGAGATCGACGCGTTCATGGGCGAGCACCCGGGCAGCCTGGACGCCCAGATCGACCACCAGGTGGACCTCACCCGGCCGCACCCGGTGCTGGAGCACCCGGACACCACCCGGATGCGGGTGCTGCGCGAGGAGGAGGTGCGCCGAGCCGCCGCCGTGCGCGACGCCGCCGGGCGGCCCTCCGCCTGAGGCACCGGGTACGATGACGGGTTGGACCGCCACCACCCGAAGGGAAGAGCCCATGTCCGAGGACGTCCCCCAGCAGTTCCACCGTCAGCCGTACTCCTTCGTGCGCCGGGGGGATCGGCTGACCGCACGGCGCCAGAAGGCCTGGGACGAGTTCTCCTCCACCCACGTGCTGGACGTCCCCCGGCTGGTCACCGACACCTCGGTGGCCCCCGAGGCCCGCTTCGACCAGGCCGAGGTCTTCGGCCGGGAGGGGGCGCCGCTGGTGGTGGAGGTGGGCTCCGGGCTCGGTGAGGCCATCGTGCATGCGGCCTCCGAGCACCCGGAGAACGACTACCTGGCGGTGGAGGTCTACACCCCCGGCATCGCGGACCTGCTGATGAAGATGGGTCAGGCCGGTGTGCAGAACGTGCGGGTGGTGCAGGCCAACGCCCCGGAGGTGCTGGAGAACCTGCTGGAGCCGGCCAGCGTGGAGGAGCTGTGGGTGTTCTTCCCGGACCCGTGGCACAAGACCCGCCACCACAAGCGCCGCCTGGTCTCCCCGGACTTCGCGCGGCTGGCCGCCCGGGTGATCCGGCCCGGCGGACTGTGGCGCCTGGCCACGGATTGGGAGGAGTACGCCCTGGTGATGCGCGAGGTGCTGGAGGCCTCCGAGGACTTCAGCAACGAGAACCCGGGGCGCGGCGCCACCGAGGAGGACCCGACCGGCGGTTGGGCCCCGCGCTGGGAGGGCCGGATCCTCACCAGCTTCGAGCGCAAGGCCGGGGAGGCAGGACGCCACCCCTGGGACCTCACCTACCGCCGGGCCTGACCCCGGGCGGGGCGGCCAGGGTTCGGAGCTGGGATTTCGGAGCACCCGCGACCCGGCGCATTCGTACCCACTTTCCGCGTTTCCGGGAACGGGTGCGCCGTCTCGGCGGAGGGGCGGGAACGGGAGCGCCGAGTCGATGATGACGCAGCCGGGCAGTTCTCGACTACTGCTCGAAGGCCCTCTGGACAGGCTCGGAGGTCATGAAGATTTCCGGGGTGAGCCGCTGCGGCCCCCAGTCAGGGTCGATGCACCGACGCCAGTAGTCCAGGTGGATCCGGTCCAGCTCGTGTTCGGAGTCCTGCACCGGCGCTCCCCCAGGCAGCTGCACAGAGAACCAGGTGAGATGGAGCCGGCCCTCCTGCTCATCGCTGAGAATGGTCTCCACCTGCATCCGCTCCGGGATCATCGTCTCCCGGAACTGTGTGGGATGGTCCCGCAGGTACGCCACCCATTCCCGCGCCGCCGCCTCCTGGCCCGCGATCACGCGGAACCTCACCATCTCGACGACGGGCGTCGTCTCCTTCTCGGCCCCGAACTGACCGTTCTGCTCAGATTCACGGTCGCTCGCATCGCTGCTCACGTCTGCTCTCCTTCTCTTCATCCGCACACCGGTGCCCCGTCCCCCCGAGGCATCCCCTCCCGCGAGACGGCGCATCCGTTCCCACTTTCCGCGTTTTCGGGAACGAGAGCGCCGGGTCGACGCCGGACACCCCCCACCTAGCTTCAGCGGCGGTCCACCTGGGGGATGGACTGGGTCTCGTAGGTGTCGATCGCCCCGGGGTGGCCCTTCATGAACTCGTCCACCTCATCCTTGTCCGCCGTGACGGAGGGGTCGTTGCGCAGGTAGTGACGGGTCTCCCGGGCGATCAGACCGGAGAGGATCAGCAGGCCGATCAGGTTGGGGATGGCCATCAGGCCGTTGGCGATGTCCGCGAAGGTCCACACCAGCGACAGCGGGACGGTGCAGCCGACGTAGACGATCACGGAGAAGAGCACCCGGTAGGCCGGCACCCCGCGCCGCCCGAACAGCCGCTCGATGCACCGCTCGCCGTAGTAGGCCCAGCCGAGGATCGTGGAGTAGGCGAACAGCACCAGGCCGATCGTCACGATCCACCCGCCCCAGCTGCCCGGCAGCCCGGTGGAGAAGGCGCGGGAGGTCATGGTGCCGGCGGCGTCGGCCCCGGCGGTCCACTGCCCGGTGGTGATGATGACCAGCCCGGTGCAGGTGACCACGATGATCGTGTCGATGAAGGTCTGGGTCATGGACACCAGGCCCTGACGCACCGGGTGGGTGGTCTGCGCGGCCGCCGCGGCGATGGCCGCCGAGCCCATCCCGGACTCGTTGGAGAAGATGCCGCGGGCCACACCCATCTGCACCGCCAGGATGATGGTGGAGCCCAGGAACCCGCCGACGGCGGCGTGCCCGGTGAACGCGGACTCGAAGATCGTCGCGAAGGCCTCCGGGATCCCCCCGACGTTCACGCACAGGATGTAGATCGCCCCGACGACGTAGAAGACGATCATGATCGGCACCAGGTTGGAGGTGACCCGCCCGATGGACTTGATGCCGCCGACCAGCACCAGCAGGGTCAGCACGGCCAGCACCAGCCCGGTGATCCACTCCGGCACGTGGAAGGAGTCCACCATGTTCACGGAGATGGAGTTGCCCTGGGTGGTGTTCCCGATGCCGAAGGAGGCGATGATCGCGGCCACGCAGAAGAACAGGGCCAGGAACTTCCCGAAGCCGCCGCGGATGCCGCGCTGCAGGTAGTACTGCGGGCCGCCGGAGATCTCGCCCTTGGCGTCCGTGGTGCGGAAGCGCACCGCCAGGAAGGCCTCCGAGTACTTGGAGGCCATGCCGAAGATCGCGGTGATCCACATCCAGAACAGGGACCCGGGACCGCCGGTGCCGATCGCGGTGGCCACCCCGACGATGTTGCCGGTTCCCACGGTCGCGGCCATCGCGGTGGTCAGCGCCTGGAACTGGGAGATGTCCCCGCCCTGGGCGCCCTCGTCCTTGCGGGTGAAGAAGGCCAGGCGCAGGGCCTGGAAGAGCTTGGTCAGCTGGATCCCGCCGAGGCGGATGGTCAGGTACAGGCCCGTGCCCAGCAGCAGCGGGATGAGGATGAACGGGCCCCAGAGGACCTTGTCGATGGCGGAGAGGACGGAGTCCAGGGTCTCGAGCATGCGGTGGCCCCCACGGATCGGTGCGGTTGAGAAGTGATGCGGATCATCATGCCACACCCGTGTTTCCGCCCGGAAAACCCGCCGACCCCCGCCCGCGGACCCGGCTCGCTCACCCCAGCACAGAGTCTCCCAGCAACAGCCTCACCCCCGGTACAGGGTCAGCGCCCGGCTCGTCGAGAAGCGCTCGGGGCGCTGCCCGCGGCCCAGCCGCACGACGTCGCCGCGCAGCCCGGCCGCGAACACCCGCCGGGACTCCTGGATCCGATCCTGGCTCTCCTGCAGCTGCTCGGTCAGCTCCCGGACCCGGTGCTGCAGGGCCTGGACCTGGTTCTCCAGCTGGATGATCCGCCGGATCCCCTCCAGCGAGACCCCCTCGGAGGACAGCTGCTGGATCTGGCGTAGCTTCTCCACATCCCGCTGCGAATACCGCCGGGCCTTCCCGGGCAGCCGGGAGGGGGTGACCAGACCCAGCCGGTCGTACTGGCGCAGGGTCTGGGGGTGCATCTCGGCCAGCTCGGCGGCCACCGAGATCACGAACAGGGGCTGGTCCGCGTTGCCGAAGGCCATGGTCTACACCCCCGCTTCCCGCAGCAGATCCGCCCGCACATCCGGCTGGTGCGCCAGTTCCGTGAACCGGCGCAGCGCCTCGACGGCCTCCTCGGACAGCTCCGAGGGCACCTGGACCTGCGGGATCACGTACAGGTTGCCGGTGTGCTTCTTCGTCGTCACCCCGCGGCCCTTGACCCGCATCCGGGTGCCGGGCTCCTGACCGGCCTTCAGCCGCAGCTTCACGATCTTCCCGCCGGGGGCGGGGGCCGTGATCACCGCGCCCAGGGCGGCCTCCTCCACGGTCACCGGCACATGCACCGTGAGGTCATCGCCTTCCCGGGTGAACACCGGATCCGGGCGCACGTGCACGGTCACGATCAGGTCCGAGGACCCGCCGGGGCCGGTCTGGCCCTTGCCGCGCAGACGCACCTTCTGCCCGTCGCGCACCCCCTGCGGAATCCGCATGGTGACGCTGCGCCCGTCCTGCTGGCTGACCCGCAGCTGGGTGCCCTCCAGCGCCTCGGCGAAGTCGATGGTCACGCTGGTCTCGACGTCGGCCGGGGCCGGCTGGCGCGGCTGCCCGAAGGGGCTGGCCCCGCCGGCCCCGCCGAACAGGTCCGCGAACGGATCGCCGCCGCCGGTGCTGGTGTACTGCATCCGGGGTCCCCCAGCGCCGCCGAAGCCGCCCCGGGAGCGGCGTGCCCCGCCGCCGAACAGGTCGCCCAGCAGGTCCTCGAAGCCGGCCGAGCCTCCCGCCCCGGGGCCGCCGGCCCCGCCGGCGCCGGCGCTGAACCGGGCCCCGGAGCCCATCGCGCGGATCGCGTCGTACTGCTTGCGCTGCTCCGGGTCCGCCAGCACGGTGTGCGCCTCGGAGATCTCCTTGAACCGCCGCTCGGCGGCCTCATCCCCGGGGTTCTGGTCCGGGTGGTACTTCCGGGCCAGCTTCCGATACGCCTTCTTGATGTCCTCGTCACTGGCGTCCTTGGAGACGCCCAGCACCTTGTAGAAGTCCTTCTCCAGCCAGTTCTCGCTCGCCATCGACGCCTCCTTCCCACAGTCTCGCTGTGCTCGTTTCCGTCTGCTGATGTTCTGTTGTGCGCCCGGGCGGGGCGCGCCCGGGGCGGTTGCGCAGATGAGAAGCGACGCCGGGTCCGCACCCGCCGCGCCCGCCCATTTTCGGACGGGAACGACGGCGCGGGGACCCGGCGTCGCAACTGACCTCCGCAAGCGCGGGGTCCGGGGATCCTGCCTACCCCTGGGTCACGGGGCCACGGCCACGGCCACCTGGGCCGGGCGCAGCACCCGCTCGCCGATGCGGTAGCCGTTGCGCATGACCATGGCCAGCCGGTCCGGCTCCACCTCCTCGGTGGGCTGCTGCATGACCGCCTCGTGCACGTGCGGGTCGAAGGCCTCCCCGACCTCGCCGAAGCGCTCCAGGCCCTGACGGGTCAGCGCCTCCTCGAGCTTCCGGGCGATCGAGGCGAAGGGTCCCTCCGCCAGGTCCCCGTGCCGGCGCGCGGCGTCGATGTCGTCGATCACCGGCAGCAGGGCCGTGACGACGTCGCCCACCACGTACTCGCGCAGACCGTCCTTCTCCTTGGCCGAGCGGTTCCGGAAGTTCTGGAACTCCGCCTGCAGGCGGCGCAGATCCTCCAAACGCTCCTCGGCCAGCCGGTGCCCGTCCTGGGCCGCGGACTCGGAGTCCGCGGGCTCCTCCGCGGCCTCCTGCTCGTCCGCAGCGCTCTGCGCGGTGGCCTCGGCGCCCTCGGCCTCCGAGGCGGATTCCGCGTCGGGGGCGTGGAAGGCCTCCTCCAGCGGGTCCCCGTCCTGCGGGTTCTCGGTGGTGTTCTCAGCCATATCCCTTACTTCTTCTCGTCTTCGTCGTCCACGACCTCGGCGTCGACGACGTCATCCTCGTTCGCGTCCGCGTTGGCCGCACCGGCGTCCGCGGCACCCTCACCGGCCTGGGCCTGGGCGTAGATGGCCTCGCCCAGCTTGGTCTGGGAGGACTGCAGCTTCTCGAAGGCGGACTTCACGGCGTCGTCGTCCTCGCCCTCCAGGGCCTTCTTCAGCTCGTCGACGTCGGACTGGACCTCGGACTTGACGTCCTCGGGCAGCTTGTCCTCGTTGTCCTTGAGCAGCTTCTCGATCTGGTAGGCGCTGTTCTCCGCGGTGTTGCGCAGATCCTGGGCCTCGCGGCGCTTCTTGTCCGCCTCGGCGTTGGCCTCGGCGTCCTTGACCATGCGGTCGATGTCCTCCTTGGACAGCGAGGTCCCGCCGGTGATGGTCATGGACTGCTCCTTGCCGGTGCCCTTGTCCGTGGCGGACACGTGCACGATGCCGTTGGCGTCGATGTCGAAGGTGACCTCGATCTGCGGCACCCCGCGCGGGGCCGGGGCGATGCCGGTCAGCTCGAAGGTGCCCAGGTTCTTGTTGTCCCGGGTGAACTCGCGCTCGCCCTGGAAGACCTGGATGGACACGGACGGCTGGTTGTCCTCGGCAGTGGTGAAGGTCTCGGACCGCTTGGTCGGGATCGCGGTGTTGCGCTCGATCAGCTTGGTCATGACCCCGCCCTTGGTCTCGATGCCCAGGGACAGCGGGGTGACGTCGATCAGCAGGACGTCCTTGCGGTCGCCCTTGAGCACGCCGGCCTGCAGGGCCGCGCCGTCGGCGACGACCTCATCCGGGTTCACGCCCTTGTTCGGGTCCTTGCCGGAGAGCTCCTTGACCAGGTCCACGACGGCGGGCATGCGGGTCGAGCCGCCGACCAGCACGACGTGGGCGATGTCGGAGACCTTGACCCCGGCCTCGTCGATGACGTCGTGGAACGGCTTCTTGGTCCGATCCAGCAGATCCTTGGTCAGGTCCTGGAACTTGGCGCGGGACAGGGACTCGTCCAGGTGCACCGGGCCGTCGGAGGTGACGGACAGGTACTGCAGGGAGATGTTGGTGGAGGAGGCGGAGGACAGCTCCTTCTTGGCCTGCTCCGCCGCCTCCTTCAGGCGCTGCAGGGCGATCTTGTCCTTGGACAGGTCAGCCCCGGTCTTGGACTTGACCTGCTGCAGCAGCCAGTCCACGATCCGCTGATCCCAGTCGTCGCCGCCCAGGCGGTTGTCGCCGGCGGTGGCGCGGACCTGGATGGTGGAGAAGCCGTCGTCGTCCTTGCCGACCTCCAGGAGGGAGACGTCGAAGGTGCCGCCGCCGAGGTCGTAGACCAGGATCAGCTCATCCTCGTTGCCCTTCTCCAGGCCGTAGGCCAGGGCCGCGGCGGTGGGCTCGTTGACGATGCGCAGGACGTTCAGGCCCGCGATCTCGCCGGCCTCCTTGGTGGCCTGGCGCTCGGCGTCGTTGAAGTAGGCCGGGACGGTGATGACCGCGTCGGTGACCTTGTCGTTGAGGTAGGCCTCCGCGTCCGCCTTCAGCTTCTGCAGGATGCGCGCGGAGATCTCCTGCGCGGTGTACTTCTTGCCGTCGATCTCCTCGGTCCAGTCGGTGCCCATGTGGCGCTTGACGGAGGAGATGGTGCGCTCGACGTTGGTGACGGCCTGGCGCTTGGCCACGCCGCCGACCAGGGTCTCGCCGTCCTTGCCGAAGGCGACGACGGACGGGGTGGTGCGGGTGCCCTCCGCGTTGGCGATGACGACGGGCTCCCCGCCCTCCAGGGCCGCGACGCAGGAGTTGGTGGTGCCGAGGTCGATGCCGACTGCACGTGACATGTGGTGATGCTCCTTCATGGTCTCGAGTGAACCGGGGCCCCGCCCGCTGCCCGCGGGAGGTGAGCACCCGGAGGTCTCACTTCTTGAGTTGTCCTGACTCAAGTCTACGCATCGGACCCCACCTGTCAACAGGTTTGAGTCGGTTCGACTCAACTTTTCTGCGCCGCCTTGGATCGCGCCGGTTCCGGCACCCGCCGCCCTTCCCTCACCGCGCCTGGGTAGGCTGAACCCATGACCCGCATCATCACCGTGTGCACCGGCAACATCTGCCGCTCCCCCATGGCCGAGTACCTGATCCGCCGCGCCGTCGAACGGGCCGACCTGCCGGAGGTGACGGTGGAGTCCTTCGGCATCAGCGACGAGGAGCGGGGCAACCCCGTGGATCCGCGCGCCGCCCGGGTGCTTCAGGCCGAGGGCATCGACGCCTCCGGGCACCGGGCCCGCCAGGTCACCGCCGCGGACCTCGCCGCGGCCGACCTCGTGCTGGCCCTGGACCTGCCGCACGAGCGAGCCCTGCGCGGCCTGGCCGAGACCGAGCGGGACGCCGAGAAGATCCACCTGCTGCGCGAGTTCGATCCCGAGGCCGCGCACCTGAAGCACCGCAGCCTCGGCATCTACGACCCCTGGTACGGCGACGAGGAGGACTTCGAGACCACCTTCGAGATGATCGACGCCGCCGTGCCCGGCGTCGTGGACTGGGCCCGCGAGCACGGTCCGGCCGACGCCGAGACCGCGCGGGGCTGAGCCGCCGTGTCCGCCGGGCGCACCTGGGTCATCGAGAACCACGACCCCGAGGACGCCGACGTCGCCGGAATCCTCGAGCAGCTGCTGGGCCGCGACGGAACCCTCCCGCCCGAGCACTGGAGGAACCGGGCGCCGCTGGTGCTCGCGGTGGACGGGCGCTCCGGAGCCGGCAAGACCTCCCTGGCCGCCCGCCTGGCCGCGGCCGCCGCGGCCCGGTGCCCGGCCGGCGTCGTGCTGTTCCACCTGGAGGACCTCTACCCCGGCTGGGATGGGCTCACCGAGGGCGTGCGCCTGTGGACCGAGATGCTCACCCGCCTGCTGGACGGGCGCGACGCCGCCTGGCGCGCCTGGGACTGGGCGGCCGGCGCCCCCGATCCCGCCGAGCGCATCCTGTCGGCCGAGGCCGCCCTGATCATCGCCGAGGGGGTCGGGGCCAGCGCCCCCGGACACCCCGAGGTCGTGCCGGACCTGACCGTGTGGCTGCAGCTGCCCGCGGCGCAGCGGCGTCGGCGGGCGCTGGCCCGCGACGGGGAGCTCTACCGTCCGCATTGGGAGCGCTGGGCCGCGCAGGAGGACGCGCTGCTGGCCCGACTGCCCTGAGCCGGGCCGGCGGGCCTCGCCCGGGCCACCCGACGCCGTCCCCCGGGCCGGCGCGGCTTACGGGGGCGCCCGCTTTTCCTCTACCATCGTCCCGTCAGCCGGCGCGACGCCGGACTCCCCGCCGACCGCCTCGACCGGTCCGCGCTCCCCAGGAAGGGACCTCCTCGCCCATGGGCCACCAGAGCACCGCTCCCCGCGTGAGCGTCCCCCTGCTGATCGTGTTCGGCACCCTCTCCGGGATCGGACCGCTGGCCACGGACATGTACCTCGCGGCCTTCCCCCGGATGTCCGAGGACCTGGACACCCAGGCCTCCACGATCCAGCTCACCCTCTCCGCGTGCATGCTGGGGCTGGCCCTGGGGCAGCTGCTCATCGGCCCGCTCTCGGACCAGTGGGGCCGACGCCGCCCCCTGATGATCGGCTCGGCGGTGTGCTTCCTGGCCTCCCTGGGCTGCGCCCTGGCCCCCACCGTGGAGGTGCTCATCGGCTTCCGGCTGCTGATGGGGCTGTCCGGGGCGGCCGGCATCGTGCTGGCCCGCTCGATGATCGCGGATCTGACCGTGGGCACCCAGACCACCCGGTACATGAACTACATGATGATGATCAACGGCCTGGCCCCGGTGCTGGCACCCACCGTGGGCGGGCTGATCCTGGCGGTGTCCACCTGGCGCACCGTGTTCTGGGTGCTCACCGCGGTGACCCTGCTGATGGCGGCGGCGGTGTTCGTCCTGGTCCCGGAGAGCCTGCCTGCCGAGCGCCGCCACTCCGGGGGCCTGCGGACGGTGGGCCGCGGGGTGGCCGCGATGGTGCGCCGCCCCCGATACGTGGGGTTCGTGATCGCCTTCGTCCTCTCCTTCGGCACCCTGTTCTCCTACATCTCCGGGTCCACCTACGTCCTGCAGAACGTCCTGGGGATGAGCTCCACCGCCTACGCCCTGGCCTTCGGGGCGAACTCCCTGGGGATCCTCCTCTTCTCCGTCCTGTCCAACGCGCTGCTGAGCCGCACCGTCCCGGAGCGGATCGCCCCGGTGGGGCTGAGCATCGTCGCGGTCTCGGCCCTGACCCTGCTGGGCCTGACCCTCGCCGGGGCCCTCTCGCTGCCCGTGGTGCTGGTGCTGCTGTTCCTGTGCGCCGGCTGCCAGGGCCTGATCTTCGGCAACATCACGTCGCTGGCCCTGAGCCAGGGCCGGGACTACGCCGGGGCGGCGTCGGCCCTGCTGGGGTGCCTGCAGTTCGGCATGGGCGGGCTCGTCTCCCCGCTGGTCGGGCTCGGCGGGGACCACGCCGTCGCCCCGATGGCGATCAGCATGAGCATCTGCGCCCTCGCGGCCCTGACGGTGTTCCTGACGACCCGCGCCCGCACCGCCACCCACCCCCAGACCACCTGATGCGACGCCCCCTCTCTGACGCCCGGCCCGACGCCCCGCCCCCGACGCCCGCCCTGGCGCCGAGTCATCGATTCCGACGACTTTTCGCCTGAAAATCCGTCGGAATCGATGACTGGGCGCCAGGGCGCAGGGGATGCTGCGGCGGGGTGGGCAGAATGGGGGCATGAGTGAGCTTCCCGCAGACCGCAGGCCGCCCGTCGTCGTCCGAGTGGATGACGCGCACCCGGACGGCGAGGTGCTCGACGCCGCCGCGCCCCTGATCGGCATCGAGGACGAGGGGTACACCCGCGGGGACGGGGTCTTCGAGACCATGCTCGCCGTCGACGGCGCGGTGCGGAAGCTGCCCCGGCACCTGGCCCGCCTGGCCCACTCCGCCCGGCTCCTGCAGCTGCCGGCCCCGGACGAGGACCGGTGGCGCGCCGCCGTCGCCACGGTCCTGCGGGTGGCCGCCCGGGAGGGCATCGGCACCGCCACCGACCTCGGCGAGGAGACCGTGGTGAAGCTGCTGGTCAGCCGGGGAGACCCGACGCGCGGGGCCTACGGCCTCGTCATCGTCTCCCCGGTGCCGGAATCCACCCTCGCCGCCCGTGAGCAGGGGGTGCGGGCGCTGCTGCTGCCCCGCGGGCACGATCCCGCCGAGGACGCCGCCTACCCGTGGCTGCTGACCGGCGCCAAGACCCTCTCCTATGCGGTGAATATGGCGGTGCTGCGCCACGTCCGCTCCCTCGGCGCGCAGGACGCGATCTGGACGGCGTCGGATCGCCGGATCCTGGAGGGGGCCACCAGCTCGGTGATCGCGGCCCGGCGCACCGGGGACCGGATCACCCTGCTCACTCCGGAGCCGAACCACGGCATCCTGCCCGGCACCACCCAGGGGGCGATCTTCGCGGCGGCGCGCGAGCGCGGCTGGGAGCTGGGCTACGGCCCCCTGTACCCGGTGGACCTGCTGGAGTCCGACGGCGTGTGGCTGGCTTCCTCGGTGCGTCTGCTCGCCCCCGTGACCCACCTGGACCACCAGGTCCTGCCCGTGGATCGGGAGCTGACCCGCCTCCTGACCTCCTTCCTCACGGCCTGAGCACCGGCCGCCCGGCGATCTCCCCGCCGGGCCGGCGCTTTCGTTCCCACACAGGAGGCCACCCCTCGCCGAGTCGGCGCTCCCGTTCCCACACGGGAGGCCATCCCTCGCCGAAACGGCACTCTCGTTCCCGAAAACCGCGATTATGGGAACGGATGCGCCGTCTCGCGAGAGACCGGGAACGAGAGCGCCGGGTCGCGAGGGGTCGGGAACGAGAGCACCGGGCCGCCGGGGCACGGCGTCGGCTCAGTCCGCGGCCAGGGCGGCCACCGGGGAGACCCGGGTGACCCGGCGGGCCGGCAGCGCGGCGGCGATCCCGGTGATCACCGCGCACCCCAGCAGCACCAGCCCGATCATCGCCCACGGCGGCGTGGGGAGGAAGAACCCGATCCCGTCCACGCTGGCCAGCATGGACAGCGCGCCGCACCAGCCGTAGAGGATGCCCAGCGGGATCGCGAACAGGGCCGCGGCCAGCGTCAGCTGCGCCGTCTCCGCGAGGATCATCCGCCACAGCCCCGCGGTGGACAGGCCGATGGTGCGCAGCATCCCCAGCTCGCGGGTGCGCTGCATGACTGAGGCCTGCATGTTGTTGACCACCCCGATCGCGGCGATGACCAGGGAAAACACCAGCATCGCGGTGAGGAACCACAGCACGTCGTCGATGCTGCGCATGACCGAACTGGTCTGATCCTCCGCGATCCCCAGCTCCCGACTCCACCGCGTCATGACCGTCTGGAACGTCTGCCCCAGGGTCGCGAACATCATGATGAGGGTGATCCCGATGACCAGGCCCATCGAGGTGCGCGAGGCGCGCAGCGGGTGCCGTCGGGCGCTGCCGGCGGCCAGTCGCCCCGCGGCCGAGGCCCGCAGCGGCAGGCCCGCCAGCCCCAGGAACGCGGGCATGATCCACGCCGAGCCCAGCGCGATCCCGGTGAAGGAGACGATGCCGCCGAGGAAGCCGAGGAGCACCCCCGCCGAGGAGGCGAAGCCCACCAGCACGCCCAGACCCAGCAGGCCCGCACCGAGGACGATGCCGAGCAGCGCCAGGACCAGCAGCGCCCGGCTGCCGCGGCGCAGGGTCTTCAGGGCGGGTTCCACGGTGCGCCGGGTCCCCTCGATCGGGGAGACGGCGAGCACCGGGCGGGCCCCGCGCCAGGCTGCCCACCAGGCCATCAGCACCACGACCGCACCGGGCACTGCGGTGCCGGGGATGATCGCGAAGCCCAGGGGCGCGGCGTCGGGCCGGTGCTCGAGCCAGGCGGCCGCGCCGAGGGCGGCGACGTCGGCCAGGACCGTGCCCAGCACCGCGCCGACCCCGCCCACGATCAGCCCTTCCACGCCGATCCCGCGGCGCAGGGAGGGAGCCGAGGCGCCGAGCAGGCGCAGCAGGGCGATGGTGCGGGTGCGTCCGGCGACGACGATCGAGAAGGTGTTCACGACGACGATCGCGGCCACGAAGATCGCGATGCCGAAGAAGACGGTGCCGAGCAGGCCGAGCATCAGCGCGATCCCACCCTCCGCTCCGTCCGCGCCTTCCGGACCGGCGATAAGGTGGGCGAGCAGCTGGGTCCCCGCGATCATGGCGGCCCCGAAGAAGGCGGCGACGGCGCAGATCAGCAGGGTCGAGAGGTGCTGGCGGGGCTCGCGGGCGATCTCGCGGACGGCGTTCCTGACGGTCTTGGCCATGGTGCTACGCTTCCAGGTTCAGCATGGTCGCGGCGATCTGCTCGGGGGTTCCGGAGCCCTCGGTGCGGACGATGCGCCCGTCGGCCAGGTAGACCACGCGGTCCGCGTGGGCGGCGGCCTTGGGGTCGTGGGTGACCATCAGGATGGCCTGGCCCATCTCCCGGGCGGCGGCCTGCAGCAGGCTCAGCACCTCCCCGGCCGCGCGGGAGTCGAGGTTGCCGGTGGGCTCGTCGGCCAGGACCAGGGCGGGACGGGTCGCGAGCGCCCGGGCGATGGCCACCCGCTGCTGCTGCCCGCCGGAGAGCTCCCCGGGCCGGTGGTTGACGCGCCCGGTGAGACCCAGACGCTCCAACAGGAGGTCGATCCACTGCCGCTGCTCGGCGGTGGGCCTGCGGTCGTCCAGTTCGAAGGGCAGGAGGATGTTCTCCCGCACGTCCATGGTGGGCATGAGGTTGAAGGCCTGGAAGATGAAGCCGACGCGGCGGCGGCGCACCGAGGTCAGCGCGGCGTCGGACAGCCCGGTGATCTCCTGCCCGCCGATCCACACGCGGCCCTCGGTGGGGGTCTCCAGCCCGGCCATCAGGTGCATCAGGGTGGATTTGCCGGAGCCGGAGGGTCCCATGACGGCGGTGAATCCGCCCGGGGCCACCTCCAGGTCCACCCCGCGCACCGCGGTGACGGCCTGCGGGCCGGTGCCGTAGATCTTCCGAACCCCGCGGGCGACGGCGACGGGGGCCGCTTCCCGGGCGGGATCGGGCTGGGCGGTGGCGGAGGCGGGGATGGCGGGCTCGGAGTGAGCGGGCCCAGGCCCGGGCTGTACGACGGTGGGGGTGGCCCAGGGAGAGTCTGGCTGGGTGGTCACGGTGGGATCGCTCCTCGGGGGATCGGGGACGTTTTCTGTCACCCTCCACTCTCGTGAAGCGCGGGGCTGGAGTCAGTGGCCCCAGATCTGATCCGGGGTAGACCTGGCTCCACTGTTCCCCTCCCCGCCAGCCCTCACATGACGTCCGTCCCCCACGACCCGGCGCATCCGTACCCAGAATCCGCATTTTCGGGAACGAATGCGCCGCCTCGCGAGAAGGAAGGAGAGGGATGGGAACGAATGCGCCGGGTCGCGGAACCGAACGGAACGGGCCGGATCCCGGGCGGGTCAGAAGATCGTGCGGTAGGAGCCCAGGGCGAGGGAGGCGCCGACCGCGATCACCGGGATCAGCAGCCCGAGGATCAGCACCACGACGTCGACCCGGTGGTAGGTCGGCGGGTTCAGCCAGGTGCGCGGCCCGGCGCCGAAGCCGCGGGCCTCCATCGTCACCGCCAGCCGCGAGGCGCGGCGCAGGGCCTGGACCATGAGGGCGAAGGCCTGCTGGGCGAAGCCCGTGGTGAGCGCGACCAGCGCGGAGCGGGAGCCGATGCCGCGGGCCCGCCGGGCGGCGGCCAGGGTCTGCCACTCCGCGGCCAGCAGACCCATGAGACGGAAGGCCGCCACCGCGGAGAGCACGAAGCGGGCGGGCAGCCGGAAGGTCTGGGCCAGGGACTCCCCCAGCTCGTGGGCGTCGGTGCTGGCCAGGAACATCACCGAGATCAGGGCCAGCGCGCAGCCGCGCAGCATGATGGCGATCCCGGAGTCGAGGGAGCCGGTGCTGACCTGCCACGGCCCCAGATCCAGCAGCAGGCGCCCCGACTTCTCCGCCATCAGGGCCGTGGCCCACCCGGAGAGCACCGCGGCCGCGAAGATGAACCACAGCTTCCGGGCCACCGCCCACGGGCGCATCCCGGCCGCCGTCATCGCCGCGAGGAGCAGGACGAGCCCCAGGCTGGATGTCACCCAATCCAGGCTCACCACGAAGACGAGGGTCTGCAGGGTGGCCACGACGATCTTGGTGGCGGCGTTGGTGCGGCCCAGGGCGCTGGCCCGGGCGAAGACCGGATCCATCAGCTCCACCTCAGCCCACCTCCCCGAGCCCGACGGCGCGGCGGGCGCCCCCGTCGTCGTCGGCCTTCCGGGGGCGGTGCTCGCGCGCACCCAGGTCCAGGCGCCGCCCGCCGAGGGCGGCCGCGAAGTCCAGGTCGTGGGTCACGGACACGACGGCGGTGCCCTCGGCCATCAGCTCTCCCAGCAGCCGCACGAGCCGGGCCCAGGTGATCGCGTCCTGCCCGAAGGTCGGCTCGTCCAGGACCAGCACCCGCGGGCGGGCGGCCAGGGCCGTGCCCACGGACAGCCGGCGCTTCTCCCCGCCGGAGAGGGTGAAGGGGTTGGCCTCGGCCACCCGGTCCAGGCGCAGCCGCTCCAGCAGGTCCTCGGCCCGGGCGCCCGGATCCTCGGCCCCGCTCAGCCGCGCCCCCAGCTCCAGCTCCTCGGCCACCGTGGCCTTGACGAACTGGTGCTCGGGCTCCTGGAACACGGTGCCGATGCGCCGGATCAGCTCCGGTGAGGACCAGCACATCGGGTCCCAGGACACCCCCGAATCCCCGCGCAGCCCCCCGGCGGCGACGACGAGCCCGGCGGCCGGCCACTGCAGACCGGCCAGGGTCAGGGCCAGGGTGGACTTCCCCGCGCCGTTGGGGCCCACCACGGCCAGGTGCTGCCCGGCGCGCAGCGTCAGGTCGATGCCGCGGGAGGCCACCGGGGCCGTCCGGGCCCACGGCTCCCGCTCGGCCGCCGCGGCCGGAGGCGCCTCGGTGGACGACGCCGCGGCGCGGCGTCGGGCCCGGGCCCAGCGCCGCTGCGGATGGGTCCGGGTCACCGCCAGATCCCGGGCCGCCAGCAGCCTCTCGCCTCCCGCGGGGGTTTCGGCATCGCCGGAGTCCCGCCCGGTGCTCCCGGCATCGGCGGTCCCCGCCTCCTCGGTCCCGGGCACGGCGGGCCTCGACCCGCCTCCTGCGACGCCGTCGGCCTCCCCCGGACCCACCGGGACGTGCCCGGGCACCCACACCCCGGCGTCGATCAGCTCCCGACGGGCGGCGCCGAGGACCTTCTCGGGGGCGCCGTCGTGGCTGATGCCGCCGGCCGGGCGCAGCACGATCACCCGGTCCACGTGCGGGGCCCACACCCCCACGCGATGCTCCACCACGACCAGCGTGGAGCCGTACTCCCGCACGGCGCGCAGCACCGCGTCGCGCACCTCCTCCACCCCGGCCGGGTCCAGGTTGGCGGTGGGTTCATCCAGCAGCAGCAGACCCGGGCGCATCGCGAGGATCCCGGCCAGTCCCAGGCGCTGCTTCTGCCCGCCGGACAGCGCCGACGTCGGACGCTCCCAGTCCAGGTCCAGGCCCACCGCCGCCAGGGCCTCCTCGCAGCGAGGGCGGATCTCCTCGCGGGGCACCCCGAGGTTCTCCGGCCCGAAGGCGAGGTCCTGACCCACCCGGGAGAGCACGATCGAGGCCTCCGGGTCCTGCTGCATCAGCCCCACCCGGCCCCGAGCCCGGGCGGCGGGGAACCCGTCGATCAGGGCGGTGCCCAGCGCCGGGTCCTCCTCCTGGTCCAGCACCCCGGCCAGGGCGTGCAGGAGCGTGGACTTCCCGGCGCCGGAGGGCCCCAGCAGCAGCACCTTCTGCCCCGGCGGGATCTCCAGGGTGACGTCGCGGAAGGCCGGCTCGGACCGGTTGGGGTAGTGCCAGCCGAAGCCCTCGGTGGTGACGGCGGCCGCGCGAGACGCCATCGGTCGGGTCCGCATCGGGGTCAGGCCGGGCGACGTCGGGAAGCGGCGCGCCGGGCGTCCCGACCGGCGGCCACGGAGTCCAGGACGCCGGTGGCCACCAGCCCGCGGGTCAGCGCCCAGGCGCCGAGACCCGCGAGGACCAGCCCGGAGACGGCGCCGCACAGCACGTAGACCAGCTTGTAGTCCATGGTCCACTCGGGGTTGTAGATGATGTTCTCCATGACGGCCATGACCACCCCGGAGGCGAGACCGGAGAGCAGGGCCACCGGCAGGTCGAAGCGGCGGTAGGCGAACAGCAGGAACACCAGCTCCGCCCCGACGCCCTGGTACAGCCCCGACCAGATGACGGTCAGCCCGAAGCTGGAGCCCAGCAGGGCGGAGATGATCGCGGCGACCAGCTCGCAGTACAGGGCGGCCCCGGGCTTGCGGATGATCAGCCCGCCCAGGGGGCCGGCGATCAGCCAGGCGCCGCCGATCAGCCCGCCCAGCGGCGGGAACCCGGCGGTCGCGGCGCTGCTGGCCGGGTACACGGCGTTGTTCCAGACGAAGAAGATCAGCGAGCAGGCCGCGGCGATGACCGAGGCGATGACGATGTCCACGACCCGCCAGCTGCGGCGTCGGGTGCTCGTGGTGGTGTTCATGAGGGCTCCTCCTGGGGATGGCAGGAGGGGAGACGCCGCGACGTCGCCCGGCGAGGGGCCGGGATGGGCCGCGGGGTCCGAGAACTCGACTTCCTCCGGCGGTATGAACCGCGTCAGGTTCGAGGGTCTGCACCGGTGTGCACTCTCAGCCCCGGTCGGGGCTCCCCTGTCGTAGTGGACGTCCCCACCCTAGCGCAGCGGCGGTTCGGGAGCCTTCCGGTGTTTCGGGAGCCCTCCGAGTGCTCCCAAACCACCGGAAGGCTCCCGCATCGGGGCGCCCCCTCCCGCACCGGCGGGTGCGGCGGGGCCGAGCGGGCCGTAAGCTGAGGTGGATGCGCGGGAGATCACTCGACGACGCCGGGTGCCCGCGCCGGCGAACCACGAAAGCTAAGGAGCAGGAATGAGCAATCCCCTGATCAAGATCGGTTCCACGGTGGCCTCCCTCGGCGGGGTCGCCCTGGCCAACAAGGTGCTCAGCGCCGGGTGGCGGAAGGTCACCGGCAACGAGCCGCCCGAGGACAACGCGGATCCCGAGGAGTCGCTGCGCGACATCATCGTGTGGTCCCTGATCACCGGCCTGGTGGGCACCCTCATCAAGGTGGGCATCACCCGCGCGGCCAACAAGGCCGACCGGAAGGATCAGGTGCAGCGCGGCGGCCAGCGGGAGGTCTGAGCCGCACCGGCCCCGCCGACGCCGCGCGGGCGGGTCAGTCCGATCGACCGGTCCGCGCGGCGTCGGCGTCGGCGTCCGCGCCGGGTTCGCGCACCCCCGCATCATCCGCCCCGGTCTGCGGGGCGTTTCCGGCGTCCGCTCGCTGGGCGTCCTCCTCGGACATCCGCTGCACCAGGTCCGCCAGCTCGTTGTGGGACAGGGACTCGGGCCGGAAGTGCTTGTTGCGGAACCCGGAACGGCTCACCATGTGCGAGGACACGGGGATCACCACCAGCTGCAGCACCCACACGAACACCAGCAGGGGCACCAGCGCCCAGGAGCGCGCGGCCAGCCCCACCCCCAGCAGCAGCATGAACAGCCCGAAGACCTGGGGCTTGGCCCCGGCATGCAGACGGGTCAGCACGTCCGGGAAGCGCACGATGCCGATCCCCGCTCCCAGGGACATCAGGCACCCGATGATCAGGCAGATTCCGGCCGCGACGTCCATCCCGCTCATCGATCCACCCCCGGGTCCCCGGCCGTGGTCGGCACCTCGGAGGCCGGGGTCTCCTCCGCGGGCTTCTGGTTGTTGGCGAAGCGCGCCACCGTCACCGAGCCCAGGAAGCCCACCAGCGAGACGATGAGCACCAGGGTCATGTTCTCGTAGCTGCGCCGGTAGACCATGTCCACGGCCACCGCGGCCCCCACGATCGCCAGCAGCACATCCGAGGCCACCACCCGGTCCAGCAGGGTGGGACCCTTGGCCAGCCGGTAGATGGTGCACAGGGTCGCGGCCACCAGGATCACCCCGCACACGACGACGAAGCCCTCCATCACTGCCTCTCCTCCTCGCTGCCCGCGCCGGGCCCCGGCGACGACGCCGCGGCCTCCGGGCGCTGCACGGCCCGCTCCGGCCCGGTGTTCTCGAATCGGCGCACCCGGGTGCGTCCGCCGGTCCGCCCGCGGACCTCGGCCAGGTGCTCCCGGCTGCCCATCACCTCGACCACGAGCCGCTCCACCGCGAACACCCGGTCCCGGAAGCGGCGGACGTCCTCGTCGGTGGCGACGTCGATGGCGTGGAAGTAGATGGTCGCGCTGCGCCGGTCCACCTCCACCACCACCGAACCGGGGATCAGGGAGACCACCTGGCCCACCGCGGTCATGATCAGGTCATCCGTGGAGCGCAAGCGCACCGAGACCACGGCGTTGCTCGGCTGCGGTCCCGGACGCACGGCCAGCCACAGCACCTGCACCGAGCCGAGGAAGACCCACCAGAGGAACTTCGCCAGGAACTCCAGGGCCCGCAGCGCGTTGAACCGGCCCGAGGAGCGCACCGGCGGCAGCTTGAACACGCGCACCACCAGCACCGCGAGCACCAGCCCGAAGACCAGGTTCCCGATGCCGTAGTCCTGCCACAGCGCGCCCCACAGCACCACCAGCCACAGGATCAGCACGACCTCGGTCAGGTGCGCCCCCGAGGGGCGGGTGGTGGGCAGGCGCCCGGTCGGCTCGTTCATCACCGGCCTCCTTCCGCCGCTTCGCCCAGCACGGCGCGGATGTAGGTCTGCTGGTCATCCAGGCTGTGGGCGGCCGCACCCGAGAAGTCGAAGATGGGCCCGGCGAACACCGTGAGAGCGACCCCCACGGCCACCAGGGCCGCCGTGGACCCGACCATGGTGCGCGGCAGGAGGGTCACGTCCTTCTCCGAGTAGGCCCCGGAGGCCGTCTGACCGGAGGTCAGCACCCCGTAGTCCCCGTCGCCGGTCCGGGCCAGCAGGATCGGGTCCGGGAACTCGGCGTCCTCCGGACGGCGCCAGAACACGCGGTTCCACACCCGGGCCAGGACCATCAGGGTCAGCAGGGAGACGAACACCCCGACGCCGGCCATCGTGTAGGCCTCCCAGCCGCCCTTCTGCACGCTCGCGTCGATCAGGGCGACCTTGCCGAGGAAGCCGGAGAACGGGGGGATGCCGCCCAGGTTCATCGCCGGGATGAAGTACAGCACCGCCAGGACCGGGGCGATCTTCGCCAGCCCGGCCAGGCGATCCATGTTGGCGGTGCCGCCGCGCCGCTCCAGCAGGCCCACGACCATGAACAGGCTGGTCTGGATGACGATGTGGTGGGCGACGTAGAACACCACCGCCATCAGCCCGGCCTCGGTGTCCAGGGCGATGCCCCAGATCATGTACCCGATGTGGCTGATGAGGATGAAGGACAGGGTGCGCTTGATGTCCGTCTGGGTCAGCGCACCCAGGATCCCGACCACGAGGGTGAGGATCGCGACCCAGGTCAGCAGGTCGCTGACCGGGTTGCCGGGGAACAGCAGCGTCTCCGTGCGGATGATCGCGTACACCCCGACCTTGGTCAGCAGACCCGCGAACACCGCGGTGACCGGGGCGGGGGCCGTCGGGTAGGAGTCCGGCAGCCACAGGGACAGCGGGAACACGGCGGCCTTGATCCCGAAGGCCACGAGCAGCAGGAGGTGCAGCTGGGTCTGGGTGCCCTCCGGCAGATCCGGGATCTTCGCGGCGACGTCGGCCATGTTCACGGTGCCCACCGCGGCATAGACCATCCCGATGGCGATGAGGAACAGCATCGAGGAGACCACCGAGACCACCGTGTAGGTGACCCCGGCGCGGATGCGCGGGGCCGAGCCGGACATCGTCAGCAGCACGTAGCTGGCGGTCAGCAGGATCTCGAAGCCCACGTACAGGTTGAACAGGTCCCCGGCCAGGAACGCGTTGGAGACCCCGGCCAGCAGCACCAGGTAGGTGGGGTGGAAGACGGAGATCGGGGAGTCGTCGTCGCCGTCGGCCAGGCCCTGGCCGGTCGCGTAGACCAGCACCGCCAGGGACACGGTGGAGGAGACCACCAGCATCAGGGAGGCCAGCCGATCCACGACCAGCACGATCCCCAGCGGCGCGCCCCACCCGCCCAGGGAGACCGAGACCGGCCCGGAGGACCAGCTGGCCGCCAGCAGCCCGATCTCCAGGACCAGCACCGCGACGACGGCGGCCAGGGAGACCACCCGCTGCACGTTGGGGCGGCGGTAGAAGACGAAGTCCAAGCCGGCGGTCATCAGCGGCAGGATCACCGCCGCCGGGGCCAGATCGAAGATGGTCATCGGCGGCGCTCCTTCCGTGCTCGTCGTGCCTCATCGCGGGTTCCACCCGCGGCGGCCTGGCGCTCCTTGCGCCGTCGGTACTCGGCTTCGCGCTCCTCCTCGGAGCCCTCGAACTCGGAGGGCTCGATCGGGGCGGCGTCGTCGTCCTCCGGGTCGTAGTCGGACTGGGCGGCCACGCGCCGGTCCTCGGCGTCGTCCTGGATGTCGTCCTTGCGGGAGAGGACCCAGCTGCGGTAGATCATCCCGAGCATCAGCGCGGTGACGGCGAAGGAGATGACGATCGCGGTGAGGATCAGCGCCTGCGGCAGGGGGTCGGTGTAATCCGCCGGATCCGTGGTGCCGTCCCAGAAGGCGGCCCGGCCCGGCAGGCCTCCGGCGTGCAGGATGAAGATGTTGGTGGCGTTGGTGATCAGCATCAGCCCCAGCAGGACCTTGGTCAGGGCCTTCTCCAGGATCAGGTAGACCCCGACGGCGTAGAGCACGCCCATCACCAGCAGCAGCGCGGCGTCGATCATGCTCGGCCTCCTTCCCCGGCGACGGCGGCGGTGTCCGCGGTCGCCTCGCCGTCCTCGTCCACCGGGGTCGCGGTGACCGGGCCGGAGGGGGTGGCTGCGACGGTGGAGGAACGGCGCACCTGGATGCGCCGCGGCCCGCGGGCCCGACGCGCCGAGGCCTCCCGCTCCTGCTCGAGGTTCTCGTCGATCTTCCCGCCGAGGGAGCGCAGCACGTCCAGGATCAGCCCGACCACCACGAGGTACACCCCGATGTCGAAGATCAGGGCCGTGACCAGGTGGACCTCCCCGAACACGGGCAGGTGCAGGTCGAAGGCGTAGGAGGTGAACACGTCCCCGCCCCACAGCAGCGGGGACAGGGCGTAGGCTCCGGAGATCAGCAGGCCCGAACCCAGCAGCACCCCGGCGTTGACCGGGGAGGCCTCGGACAGCTCGTAGCGCCCGCCGGCCAGGTAGCGCAGGGCCAGGGCGAGCCCGGCCAGCAGCCCCCCGGCGAAGCCGCCGCCGGGCAGGTTGTGCCCGGCCAGCAGCAGATAGAGGGAGACGATGAGGATGCTGTGGAAAATCAGTCGGGTCACGACTTCCAGCATCAGCGAGCGGTTCTCCGGGGCCAGGGTCCGCCCGGCCACCAGGAACGGGTCCCGCTGCACGTCCATGAAGTCGTTGGCCACCTGTGCCCCGGGTGACAGGTCGGTGCGCCCGGCGTAGCGCCGGGTCACGGTGCGCAGCCCCTGGGTGTCCAGGCGCTTGCGGGCCCGGGAGAGGTCCTGGCGCCCGGCGATGAAGATCAGGGAGGCCACGCCCGTGGCCGCCAGGGCCAGCACGGAGGTCTCCCCGAAGGTGTCCCAGGCGCGCATGTCCACGAGGATCACGTTGACGACGTTCTTGCCGTGCCCGATCTCGTAGGCGGCCTGCGGCATCGCCAGGGAGATCGGGTCGGTGATCCGGGAGGACAGGGCGAAGGCGGCCAGCACCATCATGAACGCGCCGAAGCCGATGCTGATGGCCACCCGGGCGGCCCGATGGCGCACCCGAGCGCCCAAGCGGTTCCACAGCCCGGAGGGCAGCATGCGCAGCGCCAGGACGAAGGCGATCAGGGAGATCGTCTCCACGAGCATCTGGGTCAGGGCCAGGTCCGGGGCCCCGCGCAGGGCGAACAGCAGGGAGATGCCGTAGCCGGTGACGGAGACCATCAGGATCGCCAGGAAGCGCTTGCGGGCCCGCTGAGCGATCAGCGCCGCGGCGATCATGATGATCACGGTGGCCCACTGGGCCGGGGAATCGGTCCAGCGCAGCGGGTTCAGCGGCGGGGTGTCCACCAGGAACAGCCCCACCGTGGGCACCAGCACGGCGGTGACCATGATGACGGCCAGGTAGAAGCTCAGCGAACCCCGCTGGGTCGCACCCGTCACGCGCACCGCCGCCCAGTCGATCGCCCCGACGACGGCGCGGTACACGGCGTCGGCGGCGGGCCACTGCGGCAGGGCCAGCTGGAAGGACTGCACGGGCCGGCGCGCGGCGAACAGGCCGAGACCGGCCGCGATGATCAGGGCGGAGACCCCCAGTGCCGGGGTGAGTCCGTGCCACAGGGCCAGGTGCAGGTGGCCGTGGCCGAACTGCTCGGTGTAGGCGTGCACCGCGGCGGAGACCGGCTCCGGCCACAGCCCCAGGCCCAGGCACAGCACCGCGAGCACGGCCGGGGCGACGGCGAAGGCCGGGGAGATGCGGTGGAAGCCGGTGGGACGCACCGCGCCGTCCTCGTCCCGCACCTCGGCCAGCACGTCCGAGGGCCGCTTGTCCGCGAAGGCGCCCCACAGGAAGCGGGCGGTGTACGCGAGGGTCAGCACCGAGCCGACGGCGATGCCCAGCAGGACCAGCCAGCCGACCCCGGCGCCGAGCCCGGCCACCTCCCCGTGGGAGGCGTCCAGCCCGACCTCCACCACGGCCTCCTTGGCGACGAAGCCCAGCAGCGGCGGGATGCCCGCCATCGAGGCGGAGGCCACCACGGCCATCGCGAACAGCCACGGGGCCCGGTGCCGGATCCCGGACAGGCGCCGGATGTCCCGGGTGCCGGCCTGGTGGTCGATGACCCCGGTGAGCAGGAACAGGGTGGACTTGAACAGGGAGTGGGCCACCATCATCGCCAGCCCCGCGTACAGCGAGTCCGGGGTGCCCAGGCCCACGACGGCGGCGAGGAACCCCAGCTGGCTGATGGTCCCGTAGGCGAGGATCAGCTTGAGGTCGTGCTGCTTCAGCGCCGCGTAGCCGCCGAACAGCATGGTGAACAGCCCCAGCCCGAGCACCATGGGCAGCCACGGCTGCACGGGGGCGAGCACGGGGGCCAGGCGGGCGATGAGGTAGATGCCGGCCTTGACCATGGCCGCGGCATGCAGGAAGGCGCTGACCGGCGTCGGGGCGGCCATGGCGCCGGGCAGCCAGAAGTGCAGCGGGAACAGCGCGGACTTGGACCCGGCCCCCACCAGCACCAGCACGACGACCGCGGCCAGATAGCCCGGGTCCGCACCGACCAGCCAGGTGGGCGCGGTGTCCACGATCTGCGAGATCAGGTAGGTCCCGGCGAGGTTGCCGAGCATGACCAGGCCGATGAACATCGCCAGCCCGCCCGCCGTCGTCACGATCAGCGCCTGCAGGGCCGCCCGTCGCGCGGACTGGCGGGCGTTGGAGTACCCGATCAGCAGGTAGGACAGGACGCTGGTGACCTCCCAGAACACGAACATGACCATGAGGTCATCCGCGGTGACCAGGCCGAACATGACCCCGGCGAAGGCCACCAGTTCCGCCGCGAAGCGCCCGGAGTGCTGGTTGGTGTGGCGGAAGTACTGGGCGCAGTAGAACAGGACCAGGGCGCCGACGCCGAGGACCATCGCGGAGAGGATCCAGGACAGCGCGTCCATGCGGAAGGTCAGGGAGATCCCCAGGGACGGGATCCAGGGCAGGGAGGTGCTCAGCTGCTCGCCGCGGCCCAGCACGGCCGGGGCCAGGGTGCACAGCCAGACGAAGCAGACGGCGGGGACGAGGGACAGGACGTAGAAGCAGGTGCGACCCCAGCGCCGGAAGAAGAACGGGCAGACCAGGGCGGCGATCCCGTGGGCGAGGATCACGGCGGTCAAACGGGTGAACTCCTTAACATGGCCCGGGGAGCAGGTCCTCCCCAGGATACCAAAAGCCCGCAACCCGCCCGGGGGCCGCCGAACGCCGATCCCCGGAGCGGTGCACCGCCCGGGCTGTACCCTGTAGGCATGATCACACCCCGCCGCCGTCCGACGCTGGCCTGGGCCCTCTGGGACGCCGGTTCGGCGAGCTTCAACGCCGTGATGACCACCTTCGTCTTCTCCGTGTATCTGACCAGCGCCTCCTTCGGCGACGAGGCGCACACCTCCCGGGTGCTCTCCACCGGGCTGGCCATCGCGGGGCTGGTCGTCGCCCTCAGCGCCCCGGTCGTGGGGCAGCGGGCGGATCGGGCTGGGTCCCGACGTCGGGCGCTGGGGCTGAACACCGCCCTGGTGGCGGTGTGCGTGGCCGCGTGCTTCTTCGTGCGCCCGGAGCCGGCCTACCTGTACCTGGGGGTGGGGCTGCTGGGGCTGGCGAACATCTTCAGCGAGATCGCCACGGTGCACTACAACGCCCTGCTGCCGGTGATCTCCACCCCGAAGACGGTGGGGCGGGTCAGCGGGATCGGGTGGTCCTTCGGCTACTTCGGCGGGATCCTGGCGCTGCTGATCGTGCTGCTGGGGTTCATCTCCCCCGGCCTGTTGGGCCTGCCGGAGGAGGAGGCGCTGAACCTGCGCGGCGTCGCGGTGTTCTCCGCGGTGTGGCTGGCAGCACTCTCCCTGCCGATCCTGGTGCGCTTCCCCGAGACCGCGGTGGAGGACCTCGCCCCGCAGGCCGCGCGCGAGTCCATCCGGGACTCCTACCGGCGCCTCGGCAGGACCCTCCTGCGGCTGCTGCGCGAGGAGCCGGCGACGCTGCGCTTCCTCATCGCCTCGGCGGTGTTCCGGGACGGGCTGGCCGGGATCTTCACCTTCGGCGGGGTGCTGGCCGCCGGGACCTTCGGCTTCTCGACCAACCAGGTCATCGTCTTCGCGATCGCCGGCAACCTGGTGGCCGGGGCCGGGGCGCTGCTGGGCGGGCGCCTGGACGATCTGCTGGGACCCAAGCGCGTCATCGTGATCTCGCTGGTCTGTCTGATCGCCGCGGCAAGCCCCCTGCTGCTCCTGCGCGGGCAGGCGGCGTTCTGGGTGTGCGGGCTGATCCTGTGCGGCTTCGTCGGGCCGGCCCAGTCCGCGGCGCGCACCTACCTCTCCCGGATCACGACGCCGGGGAAGGAGGGCGAGTACTTCGGGCTGTACTCGACCACCGGACGGGCGATGAGCTTCCTCGCCCCGGCCCTGTTCTCCCTGTTCGTGGCGATCACGGGGCAGCAGATCTGGGGGGTGGCCGGGATCATCCTGGTGCTCGCCGCGGGGCTGATCCTCGCCCTGACCCTGCCGCGGGTCGGCGGTGCCCAGCAGCCGGCCGCGGAGGCCGACGCCGACGGCCTGCGGGTGCGCGAGGGCTGAGCCCCCGCGGGGGCCCGGGCTCAGCTCGCAGGGCGGGCCTCACCGCTCTGATCGGCATCGGCCTGCCCGGTGTCGTCCTGGGCGGGGTCGAGCTGCTCCGCCTCGGCCAGCTGGTCCCGGATCTGGGCCACGAACTCGCGGATCGCCTCGTAGCCGCCGACCGGTCCCCCGGCCAGGGCGCCGTCGGCCCCCACCAGCACGGCCGTGGGCGTGCCGGCCATGCCCAGCAGCTCGTAGGCGAAGCCGCCGACGTCGTACAGCGCGTCCTCGTGCAGGGATGCGTCCGTCTGGGCCTCCAGGGACTCCTGCGGGGCCTGGGTCATCAGGTGCAGCGTGACCGGGCCCAGGTTCCCCCGCCACTGCACGGCGTCGGCCATGGTGATGGTGCACGAGCCGCACCCCGGGGAGACCAGCAGCAGCAGCCGTGCCCCCTGCGAGGCGAGGCTGCGCAGAGAGATCAGCTCGCCGGAGGCATCGCGCAGCAGCATGCCCGGGGTCGGGCGGCGCACGTAGTCCTCGGCCTCCTGATCGGCGCTCGCCTCACCCGGGGCGCCCGCGGGGCGCGGCGCGCCGAGGGTCCCCGCGCCCGCCGCGGGGTCGACGGCGGCGGGGGCGGCCGCACCGCGCGGCATGCTCAGCCACAGGGTCAGCGCGCCCAGCGCCCCGCCGAGCAGCCACAGGGCATCCGCCCCGCGCAGGGCCGCGATCAGCCCGGGGCCCGAGGTGACGAAGGAGCAGGCGACCCAGCCCAGGGCCACCAGGGCCAGGACGGTGTTGCGGGCCAGGGTCCACCCGCTGACCGGCTCCGCGCTGGCCTCCCCGAAGCAACCGCAGCTGACCGGCTCCTCGAAGGACAGGGCCCGGCGGATCAGCACCCAGTAGGCCAGGAACAGCAGGGCCGCAGCGATGGCGGCCACCGGGGCCAGCGCCCCGGGGGCGGCGAGCAGGGCCGCGGCCAGAACCAGCTCCCCCCACGGCAGGAGAGCGCGCAGCCAGGCCCGGTCCAGGGCGGCGGGCACACGCAGGTCCCGGAAGCCCGCGGCGACGGTCTGCGGGGCGCGCAGCTTGGCGATCCCACTGAGCACCAGGACGACGGCGAGGATCAGGGGCAGGGCCAGAGCGGCGGTGATCATGGGGCGGGTTCCTCTTCGACGGGACGGGGTGCTTCTGCGGATGGCCGGGGGCCTGCGGCCGGGGCGGTGCTGACTGGGGCGGCAGTGTTGGTCACCGCGGGGTCGGCGCTCTGCCCGGGGTCCCGGAGGAGTCCCTCCTCGGCCAGCGTGGCCAGGATGTCCTCCACCGCCCCGTCGGGGGCCGGGCCGTGGCGGCGCTCCAGTGCGCCGCGCAGGTCGGTCGCGGTGCGCCCGGGGCCCTCCAGCAGCAGCCAGGCGTCGGCCGCGGCTCGGGTGAGCACGTAGCTGTGCCCGGGGCGCAGCACGAGGGCCGCCTGCTCGGTGTCGATCCCGTGGGTCTCGGGGGCCCGGCGCCATCGGCCCTCCCGCCCGGATCGGGGCGCCCCCTCCTCCTCGGCGATGCGGGTCCAGGGCTCGCGGACCGCGGTGGCCTCAGGGTCCCGGGCGAGGCCCCGCAACACCGGGTCCAGGGTCGCGGCCTCCCGGTACAGGACCCGACGCACCCCGCCGGTGTCCTGCACGAGCCGGGCCAGCTGGACCACGCCGTCGGGCATCCGCTCCAGCCCGGAGGACTGCTCGGCCAGGGCCTGCAGCCCCTCGGCCAGCGGCAGGGGCTCGATGCGCGGCACCGGGCCGCCCGGGTCCTCCTCCTGGCCGAGCCGATGCAGCAGGACGAGTCCGCCCAGCGGCGCACCCCGGCGGCGCACGGCCAGCCCCATTCCGCCGACGGCGCGCTGGACCTTGGGGCGCCCGGCCTCCTCGATCACGGACAGCGGCTTGGGATAGGGGGCCACCGCCCGATCCGCGGGGTCGATCACCGCGGTCTCATCCGAGAGGTAGCCCCACCCGGCCCGGGCCAGCGCCAGGGAGGCGGTGGTCTTGCCGCGCCCGGAGGGGCCGACCAGCACCAGGGCCGACGACGGCCCCTCCCCGACGGCGTCCTCGGGGGGCGTGAGGGCCGCGGCGTGCAGCAGGTGGACCCGCCCCACCAGCAGCCCCAGCAGGGTGGTGGTGACCAGGGTCGTGAAGGACTGCTCCGCGCCGGGCCAGGTGGACTCCGGGCCGACCACGAGGCGGGCGGGTTCGGGGGCGTCGGCGCCCTCCGGGCGGGAGGGGGCGGGCTCGGCATCGGCGGCTGCAGCGGATGCGGGATCGGCGGGCGGGAGGTCCGGGCCGACCAGCCGGAGCACGGCATCGGCGCCCGGGGACTCGGTCCCCGCCGGTTCGGCGTCGTCGGACACCGCGTCATCGGGCTCCAGGCAGTCCGCCCAGGACACACGCAGCCGCTCGAGGAACGCCTCCGGCACGCCCGGCTCGGCCCACACCTGCACGCGCCGACCCATGGCGCGCAGGGTGAACACGCGCGGCGGGGTCATGCCCGCGGACTCGGCTCGGAGGATTCCGGGATGCGGGTGCGGTGGAAGTTCAGGTAGCCGCGGGAGGCGGTGGGCCCGCGCTGACCCTGGTAGCGGTTGCCGTACTCGCCGGTGCCGTAGGGGTGCTCGGTGGGAGAGCTCAGTCGGAAGAAGCACAGCTGCCCGACCTTGGAGCCCGGCCACAGCATGATCGGCAGGGTTGCCATGTTGGACAGCTCGAGGGTCACGTGACCGGAGAACCCGGGGTCGATGAAGCCCGCGGTGGAGTGGGTGAGCAGCCCGAGCCGGCCCAGGGAGGACTTGCCCTCCAGGCGGGCGGCGACGTCGTCGGGCAGGGTGACCTTCTCGTAGGTCGCCCCGAGCACGAACTCCCCCGGATGCAGGATGAACGGCTCGTCGGCCCGGGTCTGCACCAGCCGAGTCAGCTCGGACTGGTCCTGGGACGGGTCGATGTGGGGGTACTTGTGGTTGTCGAACAGCCGGAAGAAGCGGTCCAGGCGCACGTCGATGCTCGCGGGCTGGAGCATGGCGGGATCGTAGGGGTCCAGGCCGATGCGGCCCTCGTCGATCTCCCGGCGGATGTCACGGTCCGATATCAGCACGGTTCCACTGTAGAGCACGGGCGCCGGCGCGCCGCGGGTGCGGTTTGTGCCGCCTCCGGATCGTGGGGTAGAGTCATGGGGTGCCGGAACGGCGCATGCGGCTGTAGCTCAATGGTAGAGCGCACGCTTCCCAAGCCTGATACGCGGGTTCGATTCCCGTCAGCCGCTCCATCGTCTCGACGACGTCGAGACCGCACGAAGATGCCGAGACCGCACCCGCCGGGTGCGGTCTCGGCTTTTCTGTGCGGTCTCGGCTTTTCTGTGCGGTCTCGCGGGGCGCCGGCCCTCAGAGGAGGCTCGTGCGCGATCCGGCGTCGCGGGCCGGATCCTGCGGGCGACGCAGCAGGGCCACCAGGAAGTCCGAGTCCGGGGTGAGCGGCTCCAGATCCCACGTGCCCAGCAGGGTCGCCGGCTCCAGACCGACGGCGCGGGCGTCGTCGAGGAACTCCCCGAAGCCGTAGCCGCGCCCCGCGCCGAAGCCGACCGCCGCCCGGGCCCCCGGCTTCAGGGCGGCGGCGAATCCGGCCAGCACGTCCCGCCGGGTCGAGGGCGCCAGGAAGGTCATCACGTTGCCCGCGCACACGATCCCGTCGAAGGACCCGAGGTAACCCGCGGGCAGGACCGCGCCGAGCTGCGCCAGGTCCCCGACCAGCCACTGAGCCCCGGGATGATCCGCCCGCGCCTGCTCGACCAGCACCGGGTCCACATCCACCCCGACCACGCGGTGCCCGAGCGCCAGCAGCTGCCCGCCAACCCGGCCGGGCCCGGCGCCGGCGTCGAGCACGAGAGCCGCGCGCGGCAGCAGGGCGTCCATGGTCCGGGCCTCCCCGGCCAGGTCCGCGCCCGCGGCGCGCATGGCCTCGAAGCGCTGGATGTACCACCGGGAGTGCTCGGGATTCCGCTGGACCTGCTGCTCCCACAGAGACGGTTCACGCATGGGGCCAGTCTAGGAGCCCGCCGCCGGGGCCCGCGTCGGGCGGCGCCCCTCGGGCAGGGCCTGCGGGGATCAGACGAGGCGCTGGGCGTGCAGCAGCTCCGGCCAGAAGGCCAGCAGCAGCACGAGCACCAGGATGAGCACCCCGAGCACGGTCAGCACCGTGGAGCGGAACCGAGGGTGGCGCTCGGCGAAGGTGATCAGGTGCGGGTGGGCGGCGTCGATCTGCTCGACGTCGGCCAGCTCGTACACCTCGGTGCTGGGGGTCAGCTTCCCCGACAGCCCCCGCAGGGTCTTCGCATCCCAGATCCGCCCATCGAAGCGCATCAGCCGGCGTCCCTGCGCGTCCGTGAACCACAGGGCCGGGACCCCGCGGGACCGCAGCCGGGCGAAGGGCCCGCGGGCGGCATCCGCGCCCGCCGGACGCAGCCGGGCGACGAACACCGTGCCCGCGATCCGCTCCCGGGGCACCGCCGTCCATCCGATCAGCCGGGCTTTGAGCAGGTGCGTCTCGGTCAGGGCCGCGGTGGCCGGGCGCAGCACCGAGTAGCAGGCGGCCGCCGACCCCGCGATCAGCAGCACCGCGATCACGGTGATGGTCGCCGCCGGACGCTTGTACGCCAGGTAGGCCAGCAGGAGCGCCGCCAGCAGGAGGTTGGGGGCCACGGCCAGCAGCCTGCGCCCGTAGGAGCCGATGCGCGGGTGGAAGCCCTGCACGAGCTTCCCGTACCGCTCGGGGATGTCCCGGGTGTTCTCCGCCATCGGGAGGCCCTCAGTTCACGCCGCGCAGGTCCAGGACCATCTCCGCCTCGTCCGCCGGATCCCCGGTGACGACGACGGGGATGCCCCAGTCCTGCTGGTACAGGTGGCAGGCCGCGTGGTCCGGGATCTCGCCGCCGGGCTCGCCGTCGCAGGCGGCCGCCCGCGCCGTCACGTGCAGCACGGCCTCGGTGATCTCCGGGTTCAGCCGCAGCGTGCGCTCCAGGCCCTGGGCGGCCCCGGCGCCGTCGAGGAGGAACTCCGGCGGGGTCGCGGAGACCTTCAGCTGGGTGGGATCCCCCCACCGGTCATCCAGCTTCTGCCCCGTGGGGGCGGTGAAGCGCGAGCGCAGGGTCAGCGTGCCCCCGGCGATCTGGGAGACCGCGCGCTGGCTTCGCGCCGCGCCCTCGTCCACCCGCTGGGCCTCGGCGGGGATCGGCAGGCGGGTGATGCGGTGGGCGTTGGTCTCCACGACCAGCAGCAGCGGCTCCTGGTCCTGCCCGCGCTGCTCCAGCAGCACGTCGGAGGGCTCGGCCAGGCCCCGGGCCAGGGTGCTCAGCTGCCCCGAGGCCGGGTCCCAGCGGCGCACCGCCCCGTTGTAGGTGTCGGCCACAGCCACCGAGCCGTCCGGCAGCACCGCGACCCCCAGGCAGTGCTGCAGGCGCGCGGTCGCGGCGTCGCCGTCGCGGAAGCCGAAGTCGAACAGGCCCTCGCCCACCGCGGTCTCCGCGCGGACCTGCTCGCCGGCGTCGAAGCGCAGGCGGCGCAGGGCGGAGGTCTCCGAATCCGCCAGCCACACGGTGCCGTCGGCGGCCGCGGCCAGGCCGGAGGTCTGGGCGAACCAGGCCTCGTGGGCGGGCCCGTCCAGCAGGCCCTCGGCTCCCGTGCCGGCGAAGACCTGCACGGAGCCGGTGACGGGGTCGAAGGAGAAGATCTGGTGGGTTCCGGCCATCGCCACGAGCACCAGCCCGGCCGCCTCGGACCAGAGCACATCCCACGGGGAGGACAGGGACACGCCCAGCGGATCGGCTGCGGGGTCGATGCGGTTCGGGTCCCCGGTGCGCACGCCCTCGGCGTCGAGCAGGCGCTGCACGCCGCTGCCGGCGACGGTGCTGACCGCGCCGTCGGCCAGCCGGATCCCGCGCAGCCGGTGGTTCACGGAATCCGCCACGAGCACGTCGTACCCGGCGGCCTCGCGGATGGCCGGCGGCAGCACGGCCAGGCCCTGCGGCTCGTCGAAGCGGGCGTCCCCCGGGCCGCCGTCGGCGTGGCCCTTCTCCGGCCCGCCCCAGGAGCGCAGCACGGTCTCCAGGGTGTCGTCCAGCTCGACGACGCGGTGCCGGCCCGTGTCCGTGACCAGCCAGGTGGGGCCCTGCGCGTCCGGGGCGGCTAGCTCGGGGGGCAGGGCCGTGATCTTGCCGGGGAAGGAGAGCACGCCCTCCTGCGGCGGGCGCGGGACGTAGGGCCCGTCCCCGCGGTGCAGGGTGCCCTTGGCCTCGTGCGCGGCGGCCAGCTCCTCGACGAGGGAGACCAGCCCCTGCACGTGGCCCTCCCCGGACAGGTGCGCGACGACGTATCCCTCCGGGTCCACGACCACCAGGGTCGGCCAGGCCCGAGCGGTGTAGGCCTGCCAGGTGCCCAGCTCGGGGTCGTCCAGGACGGGGTGGCGCACGTCGTAGCGGTCCACGGCCGCGGCCAGCGCGTCGGGGTCCGCCTCGTGCTCGAACTTGGGCGAGTGCACACCCACGGTCACCAGGACGTCCGCGTAGCGCTCCTCCAGCTCGCGCAGCTCGTCCAGCACGTGCAGGCAGTTGATGCAGCAGAAGGACCAGAAGTCCAGGATCACGATCTTCCCGCGCAGCTCCTGCAGGCTCAGGTCTCGGCCTCCGGTGTTCAGCCAGCCGCGGCCGGTCAGCTCGGAGGCGCGCACGCGCGGTTCGCGGTCTGCCATGGGGTGCTCCTGGGGTGATCGGGGATCTCTTCGTCGAGGGTAGCAACGTCGGATGGGCCGCGGCTCTTCCCACCGCGGTCCCGACGTCGGGGCGATGCGCTTGCCCCGCGGGCCCCGGTGGCCGAAGATCGAGGAAGCGATGCCCATCCACCGCCGCGGCCGCGGCGAGAGCCCAGGAGGCCTTCCGTGTTCGCCGATCATCAGGACTCCCTGGCCGGTTTCGACCTATCCTCCGTGCCGGGGCAGCTGCTGGCGCCCCTGCTGGCCCGCGAGCGCGCCGCCCGGCGCTGGCCTGGGACCCTCGAGGATCCCACCGGCCAGCTGCTGCTGCGGCGCCTGCGCGGCCTGCGCCGGCGCGCCCCGCACCCGGGTCCGTCTCCGGCGGCCCCCCGGGGCGGCGAACCGGACGCGGGTCAGAGGGCGGATCCGGGTGCCGATCCGAAGACGCAGAAGAAGGGCGCCGAACCGGAGGCCCCGCTGCCCGGCCAGGGGCTGCTGTCCACCGGGCCCACCGCGGAGTTCGCGGACCTGTGCTGCCTGGCCCGCACCCGCAGCCTGGATGCGCAGGTCCAGCGGTTCGTGGCCGAGCACCCGCGGGGCGCGATCATCGAGCTGAAGGCCGGGCTGTCCACGGCCCTGTGGCGGGTCGCCCCGCAGCAGGCGCACTGGTGCGCGGTGGACCGGCGCGAGGTGATCGCCCTGCGCCAGCGGCTGCTGCCCACGCACCTGCGGGTGCACGGGGTGCCCTCCGCGGTGACGGATCCCGCCTGGCCGAAGGAGGTCGCCGAGACCCTGGGGCTGCGCCCCGGAGATCCGGTGCTGATCCTGGCCCCGGGGGCCTTCGCGGGCCTGAGCCGGGAGCAGCTGCGCCCGCTGATGCGGGACCTGGCCGCGCGCTTCCCCGGCGTCGAGGTGCTCACCGACGCCGCCACCCGCCGCGGGGCCCGCCAGGCCGGGACCCTGCTCGGCCCCGCCGACGGCGCCCCGCTGCCCGCGGCCCACCTGCCGGCGGAGGCGGCCTCCTGGGAGGCCGACGCCAGGGTCCTCGACTCCGAGCCCCTGTTGCGCGAGGGGCCGCTGCCGGCCGGGCTGTCCGGGGCCACCCGGGCCCGGGCGCGCCTGCTGCGTCTGACGGGGGTAGTGCGCCTGGTGCGCCTGCGGCTGGGCGACCCGGACTGAGCCGGGCCGGCGACGCCAGCCTCAACGGCGGCCCGCTCGACGTCGGGGCCTGCTCAGCGACGGCGCCCGGCGGACTCGTCCTCGTTCAGCCGCTCGAACATCGCGTTGTAGGCGCGCAGCTCGGCGTCGTCGTCCCGCTCGGCCTGCCGGTCGATGCGCCGGGCCTCCCGGTCCCCGGCCCGGGACCACTGGATCGCCAGGATCACGGCGAGCACCATCGTCGGGATCTCCCCCAGCGCCCACATGAACGCCCCGCCGTACTGCTGGTCCTCGATGGCGCTGCGGCCCCAGGCCCGGCCGAGGTTGCCGTACCAGGAGGCCTGCAGCAGCACGGTCGTGGACATGATCGCGATGCCGACGAAGGCGTGGTAGCCCAGGGTCGCGACCAGCATGATGATGCGGATCGGGTAGTCCGGGCGACGCGGGATGGGATCCACCCCGATGAGCACTAGGCAGAAGATGTACCCGGTGACCAGGAAGTGCACCATCATGAACTCGTGGCCCACGTGGTAGCGCAGGGTGACCCCGAACAGCGGGGTGAAGTAGAACAGCACGATGGACCCCGCGAAGTTCACCGCCGCGAAGATCGGGTGGGTGATGACCTTGGACCACCCGGAGTGCACCAGGCGCAGGATCCACTCGCGCGGCCCGCGGGTGCCGTCCTGACGCGGTTCCAGGGCCTGCAGCAGCAGGGTCACGGGCGCCCCCAGGACCAGGAAGATCGGGATGATCATGGTCAGGGACATGTGCTCCATCATGTGCACCGAGAACAGCACCCGGGAGTACACGGCGAAGGCCCCCGACGTCGCGTAGGTGACCAGGGTCAGGCCCACCAGCCACGAGGCCAGGCGCAGCACCGGCCACCTCCGGCCCTGGCGGCGCACCCGCACGAAGGCCCACACGTAGGCCCAGGCCAGCATCGCGACGACGAAGACCCAGAACCAGTCGAAGCGCCACGTGCCCAGCCAGGTGCCGATCCCGTGCGGCTGCGGCGGCATCTCGTACCAGGTGATGATCCGGGCCGGGGAGGCGGTGGGCGGCAGCTCCTCGCTGACCGGCGGGGCGGTGCGCGAGAGGGTCACGGCCAGCCCCGCGGCCCCGGCCATGATGATCAGCTCCGCGGCGATCACCTGCCAGATCCCCCGGAAGGCGCTCAGCCGCCCGTCCTCCACCCGCGGGATCAGCCACAGCCGATGCGCGGCACCGGCCAGCCCCAGCAGCGCCGTCAGGCACGCCTTGGCCACGATCAGCAGCCCGTAGGAGGTGCCCAGATCGGAGAAGCCGTGCAGGCGCACCGCGGCGTTGAGCACCCCGGAGATCGCCACGAGCAGGAAGCCCAGCAGCGCGACGGCGGAGTAGCGGCGCAGCACGGCCACGGCCATGGGCACCCGGCGAGAGGCCGCCGTCGCCTTCCCGCGCACCCGCTCGGGGACCGTGCCGGTGCCGGCGTCGGGCCCGGTGAGGTCCCGGGAGAGATAGGCCAGCACCAGCAGACCGCCGAACCACAGGACGACGCCGAACAGGTGCAGCCCCAGCGAGTTGACCGCGCCCATGTGGTCGTCCCCGCCGGAGGAGTGCCCGCTCAGGGCCATCGCGACGATCGCGATGAAGGAGAAGGCGAGGGTCAGGAACAGGCCCAGCAGCTGGCGCACCGCGAAGACGAGGGTCGTGGTCACCGCGCCCACGATCACCACGGCGGCCTGCTCCTGGCCGGTGCCGATGCCCTGGATGTAGCCGAGCAGCTGGCTGGTGAAGGCGGCGTCGGCGGAGATCCGCGTCCCGGAGATGTCCGCGTAGGCCAGGACCAGCACGGTAAGCCCCGCGATCGTCCAGGTCAGAGCCGAGACCGCCGCGAGATTCAGGACCGCGGCGAAGGGCCCGTACTCCGTTGCGTCCTCCTCCTGGGCGGCGGGGCGGGTCCGGGTACGCCCGCCGGCCGGGCCCCGGGCATCGCGGGCGAACCGCGGGATGAACGCGACGGCGAACAGCAGCGCGCCCATCGTGGCGGCCATGGACAGGTTCAGCACGGCCTCCGCCACCGGCAGCGCCCAGCGCACGAAGGCCCCCGGGTCCTTCAGGGCGGTGCCGGCCGCGGAGCCGCTGAGCACCAGGGAGACGACGAGGAAGACCAGCATGGCCGCGGGCACCGCCAGCAGCCACGGCCGGTGCAGCCCGCGCGCGATCCCCGTGGGCAGGGGATCCGGCGTGGGGGCGGCGGGTGCGGTGGCTGGGGGCATGGGGTCCTCGGTTCGACGGTCAGGGGGCGGGGGGTGCGGCGGTGTCCGGGAGCGGATCAGGAGAACAGGGTCTCGCCGACGAATCCATTGTCCTCGCACCCGGGAGGGATCGCGAAGACCGCGGAGCCGATGGGCACGGTCCAGGTGTTCAGCCGGTCCAGCTCGGCCAGGCGCCGCTGGATGGGCACGAACTGCCGGACCGGGTCCGCCTGGTAGGCGGCGAAGATCAGACCGGTGCGGCTCACCCCGCCGTCGGTGTGCCCCGCCCCGGAGAAGCCGGAGCCCTCCGCGACCGGCAGGTCGTAGTTGTACGGGCGGCGCAGGATCCGCTCCAGCGGGGTGGTCGCGGTGGCCCGGCGCAGGTGGGCGTCCCGAGCGATGACGGGGAAGCCGTGGGGCCCGGTCGCGGAGAGGTCCGCGGGGGTGTGCTCGGTGCCCCCGGTCAGGGGCGCGCCGTCGGCCAGGGTGCGCCCGACGGCGTCCTCCCGCCCCGGGGTGTCCACCTCGTCCCAGGTGTCCAGGTTCATGTGGATCCGGCGAATCACCACGGAGGTGCCGTCCGGGGTCCACGGGGTGAGCCCCTCGGCCCGGCCCCACACCACGTCCTCCACGGAGCCGTCCTCGGTGCTGGGGTTCACGGTCCCGTCCACCTGCCCGAAGAGGTTGCGGGTGGTCTGGGAGGCCCGCACGGACCCGGCGGCGTTGCGGAAGCCCTGCTGGGTCCAGGCCAGGGTGCCGAAGCCGCGCACGTCCTTGAGCAGCACCCGCTGCGCGTGAGCCAGGGTGACCCGGTCCTCGCAGCCGATCTGCAGCAGCAGATCCGCGGCACCCCACTCCTCCTGCAGCCGGTCGATCTGCGGGAAGGCGGGCAGGGGCCGCAGCCACGAGGGCTTGGCGTGCGGTGCCACGAGGTCGAAGATCCGCTCGCCGAAGCCCACCGTCACGGTGAGGTTCGCCGGGATCTCGGCCAGCTCCCGCTCCTGGTCGGTGACCGGGGCCTGCCCCTGGGTGAGCTGGGCGGCGTCGGCGGTGAGCACCCGCAGCAGCCGCCGCACCCCCTCCCGGTCCACCTGCCGGTGCAGGCGGATCCCCAGGAACGCGGCGTGGGCCTGCGGCGGGGTGTCCACACCGGCCTGGCGCCTGCCGTGGAAGCCGATGCGCGCGGTGGCCAGCGGGGTGCCAGGCACGGGGGCGGCGGCATCGCGCGGGTCCGCCGAGGCGGCGGGGGACGGCTCCTGCGCACTGCGACGCAGCAGCTCGACCCCCACCGCCCCGGCGGCCCCGGCCGTGGCCGTGGCGCCGCCGATCAGGGTGGCGCGGCGGGTCGGGCGGACTCCCGGACGCCGGGGCTCCGGGCGCTCACCTGAGGTGCCGGATCCTCTCCTGGTGGCGGACATCGCGGCTACCCCGAGCAGCGCGGCAGCGCGGAGGCGGTGCCGTCGGAGGGGTCCGCGGCGTGCATGCCGTGCCCGGCATGCTCGCCGCGGTCGTCGTGATCCGCGCCGGCCGAGGCCTCGGCGGTCGGGTCGTAGTGCTCCTGCGCGCCGGCGTAGTCCCGGATCGGGGCGCTGACGCGCAGCTGGCCGTCGCCCTCGGTGCGCAGCACCAGCTGCGTCTCATCTCCGGCCAGCAGGGCGCAGCGCAGGTCCATGAGCATCACGTGGTTCCCACCCGGGGAGAGCTCGAGGGACTGGCCGGGCTCGATGGTGAAGCCGTCCTCCTTCTCCCGCATGGTGCTGGACCCGCCGGCCTCCTGCGCGGTCTCGTGCAGCTGCACGGACCCGGCCGTACGGGACTCGGCCCCGACGATCCGCACGGTGTGATCCGTGTGGTTGACCACGTGCCCGAAGGCCGAGGTCATCCCGGAATCCCCGGCCTTGACCCACACGTCCTCGGCCGTGAGCGCCCCGGCCGCCGACGCCGAGGCGGAGGCCGTGGGATCCGCGCTCGAGGCGGTCTCCCCTCCCCCGCCGCAGGCGCTCAACCCCAGACCGAGCAGACCGGTCAGGGTGAGGACCGCGCCGGTGCGCAGCGGGCGGCGTCGCGGGTGGCCCACCCGCGACGCGGTCCGGGCCGCCGCGCGGCGCGGGCTCCTCCCGGAGCCGTTGCCCATGCCGGAGCCGGTGGCCGCGGTGCCGGTGATTCCGGTGGCGGCGGTGGGCGTCGTCGTCATGCTGATCACCGCCCGTTCGCGGCGGCGTCGTCGTGCTCGGACCCCCGGCCGGTCTCGCGTCCGGTGTCTGCGCCCCGGGTGCGGCGGGCGCGCAGCGAGGCGACCACCAGAATGATCACGCCCACCAGCACGACGGCGCCCACGGCGCCGATCAGCGCGACCGCCCACAGGGGCAGGCTCTGTCCCTCGGCGGAGGCCGGCGCGGAGCTGGTCGCCTGCTCAGGGCTCTCGGTGGCCGCGGGGCTCGTGGCGTGCTCGTGGTGCTCGGCGGCGTCGTGGTCGCCGTGGTCGTGGGCGGCGGCGGAGGAGGACGCGGCGGGCTGCCCGGCCCCGCCCTGACCGACGGTGAAGGAGTAGGTGCCCTCGATGGGGTGGCCGTCGGAGGAGACCACCCGCCAGGAGACGGTGTAGGTCTCGTCCCCGGCCTCCGGGCTGATCCGCTGGATCACGTGGGTGCCGTCCACGGTGACGTCCCCGGTGGAGACGGTCTTCCCCTGGGAGTCGGTCACGCGGACCTCGTTGCCCAGCGCGGTGATGTCCCCGGAATAGGTCAGCGTGATCCGGTCCGGGGCCTGCTCGAGCGTCGCGCCGTCGGCCGGATCGGCCTGCAGCAGCTCATCGTGGGCCTGGGCCGCGGGTGCCCCGGCGAACAGGGCCAGGCACAGGGCCAGCAGGGCGCCGAGGAGCGCGGGCAGGCGATGGGCGGCAGGACGGAGGCGGGTGCGGTGGTCGGGGCGCGCGCCGGCGCCCGGGGTGCGGGAGATTCCCATGGTGGTGGACCCTTTCGGTCGGTTCCCCGCGCAGCGCTCGAGACCCGGTGAAGCCGGGTGAGCGATGCTGATGCGGGGGTGCTTGCGGTGCTGCGGTGACGGACCCCGGCGATGACGCGGCGGCCGGTCCGCAAGGACTCGGCGCTCGACGCCGCGGTGCGGCGGGATCCGGTGGTGGGCCCGAGCGCTCGGCTCAGGCGGGTAGCGCCAGCGGGGGACCGCGGGTGTCCACCGTGCCCGGGCGGATCCGGGAGACCAGGACGGCTCGGCAGGACAGGATGAGGGGCCGGGGGCGGCGCGAGGGGGTCGGCACCGGGCCCGGCAGGGTCAGCAGGCGCCGCAGACCCAGGCGCACGGCGCGCAGCAGACCGGCCAGCGCGGCGTCGCCCCGGCGGATCGCGAGGATCGTCAGGACGGCGGCCAGCGCGTGCACCGCGACCATGAGGGGGCTCAGCTGATGCACCGCATCCGCCGAGGCCGCCGGCTGCACGGAGCCCAGCGGAGCCGCACCGTGGTGGCCGGCGTGGGCCGCAACGGCACCCGTCCCGACCCCGCCGTGCCCGGCGAGCGTCAGGAGGGTGTGCAACCCGGCCTGGGAGCCCAGCACCCCGAGGCCCGTGGAGAGTCGGGGCAGGCGCAACCCCGCCAGGAGCACGCACAGCATCCCGGACAGGGACCAGCACAGACCCAGGATCAGGGGGTGCGGGAGGTGTCCGGTCAGGACCGCGTGCGAACCCGCGCCGACGAACACCGCCACCGAGGCCACGCCCCACCCGCGCAGCAGGCGATGGATGCGCTCGGGCAGGCCCCACGGGTTGGGGGTCGGGACCACGGGCACCTCCTCGGGTCGGGCGGCGATTGATGAGCGGAACGCGGAAGCGGCCTCCATCCTACCGTCCGACCCCCGCTCACCTCCGGTGCCGCGCCCCGGCCGATCCCGCCGGATCCCCGCCCGGCGTCGGGGTGCGACGAGGGCCCCGCCCCCGCGATCACGGCGGATCGCGGGCGCGGGGCCCTCGGATGCTGATGCCTCAGCGGAAAGAGCTACTTCTTGGCGACGGCGGCCTTCAGCTTGGAGCCGGCGGAGAGCTTCACACCGTGGCCGGCCGGGATCTCGATGGACTCACCGGTCTGCGGGTTGCGCCCGGTGCGAGCGGCCCGATCGGTGCGCTCGACGGAGAGCCAGCCCGGGATGGTGACCTTCTCGCCCTGCGCGACGGAGGACTCGAAGACCTGGAAGAGGGCATCCAGCACGCCGTTGACGGCGGACTGTGACATCCCGGACTTCTCGGCCACCTCGGCCACGAGTTCGCTGCGGTTCTTCGCCATGTTGTGTCCCTCCTGAGACATCGGATGTAAGCGGCTCAGGTCAGCATAGCCGACCCGCGGCCCCAAATTACCAGCTGGACTTGGTGATGCCCGGCAGCTCGCCGCGGTGGGCCATCTGGCGGAAGCGCACGCGGGAGATCCCGAACTTCTGGAAGGTCCCGCGGGGGCGGCCGTCGATCTGGTCACGGTTGCGCACGCGCACCGGGGAGGCGTTGCGGGGCAGCTTCTGCAGGCCCAGGCGGGCCTCCTCGCGGGCCTCGGGGGAGGCGTTCTCGTCGACGAGGGTCTTCTTCAGCTCCTCGCGCTTGGCGGCGTAGCGCTCGACGATGGCCTTGCGCTGCTCGTTGCGGGCGATCTTGGACTTCTTGGCCATGTGTGTCTCAGCGCTCCTCTCGGAAGTCGACGTGCTTGCGGACCACGGGATCGTACTTCTTCATGACCAGGCGATCCGGGTTGTTGCGGCGGTTCTTGCGGGTCACGTAGGTGTACCCGGTGCCGGCCGTGGACTTGAGCTTGATGATCGGACGAACGTCCTTGGTGTTGGAAGCCATGATCAGATCTTCTCCCCGCGGGCGATGATGTCAGCGACGACGGCGTCGATCCCGCGCGCGTCGATGACCTTGATGCCCTTGGCGGACACGTTCAGGGTCACGTTGCGGCGCAGGGACGGCACCCAGTAGCGCTTCTTCTGGATGTTGGGGTCGAACCGGCGCTTGTTGCGGCGGTGCGAGTGGGAAATGCTGTGTCCAAAGCCGGGAACAGCTCCGGTCACCTGGCAGACGGCTGCCATAGTTACTCCTCCAATGTTGACGAAATGACGGTGCGCTCTCGCGCCAGCCGGGCGGGCGGCTCGAACAGCGCCCCGTCACCTACCGTGAGAGCACCGGATGAGTCGCCGGGCCTGAGTGTGGGAGTCAGGCCCGGTGTGAGAGGTCCGGGACCTGCCCCTGCCGCGGGATCACGGTGAAGCTTGGTTCGGTGCCGAAGGGTGGACGCACCACTACGACAGCGTTAAATACTAGGGATCCCGGCCCGCGATGGCAACCTCTGCGCCGCGCCCATGGCCTTAATCACCGCGGAATCACGCGGGCGGGGCGCCGGCCTCCCTCTCCTCCCGGCCCCGGGCGGCGTCGCCGCCCTCGGTGACCTGCAGGGACTGCAGGTCCGGGTAGCGCGGGCTCAGGGAGTCTCCGGAGGAGGTGCCGCGCAGGCGCCGCCCCACCCACGGCAGGGCGAAGGTGCGCACCCACTCCAGGTTGGCGCGGGTGGCCTGGACCCGGGAGACCTCCCGCATCTGCGGCAGCGGCTCCAGCCCCAGCTCCCCGGCCCCCACCTGCAGGGCCTCCAGGACCTTCCCGGCCATCTTGATGTGCCCCAGGGTGTTCATGTGCAGGCGGTCCTTGGCCCAGTACCGGGCGTCGGAGAACTCCTCGGAGAAGCGCCAGAAGTCCACCAGGATCAGGTCGTGCTTCTCCGCGATCTCCCGCAGCAGCTCGTTGTAGATCGCGGTGCGCCCGCGGGTGGCCTTGAAGACGCCGTAGAAGTGCTTGACGTCGAAGCCGGTCAGGGTCAGCACCTGGGCCCCGGAGGCCCGCAGGCGTCCGAAGGCCTCGTCGTAGTCGGCCATCAGCGCGTCCACGTCGATGCTCGGGCGCAGGATGTCGTTGCCCCCGCCGTAGAGGCTGACCAGCGTGGGGCGCAGCGCCAGGGCGGCGTCCACCTGCTCGGCCAGGATGGGCTCCAGGGTGCGGCCGCGGATCGCGAGGTTGGCGTAGAGGGTCTGCGGGAAGCGCAGGGTCAGCTGCTCGGCCACCCGATCCGCCCATCCGCGCACCCCGTTGGGTCGGGACGCGTCCTCATCGCCCACGCCCTCGGTGAAGGAGTCCCCCAGCGCCACGTAGCGGATCTGGTGCTCCTCCGGCTCCCGGGCCCCCGGGGCATCGGCGGCCGGCTCGTGTTCGCTGTACTCGGTGCTCATGGATCTCCTGCCTGCATGCTCGAACTCGCGCCCCGCCGCCTCCCCCGGACCGGCGCGCGCCGCAGGCGCGGCGTCGACGGGAGCCACCGGCAGGGCACGGCCCCTCCAGCTTAGGACTCGGCCTGCCCGGCCTTCCAATAGCCCATGAAGGAGATCCGGCGCCGGTCGATCCCGGCCTCGTTGACGCAGACCCGGCGGGCGGCCCGCACGACGGCGGCCTCCGCGGCCAGCCACACCGACACCCCCGCCGGATCCTCGGACTCCTCCGCTCGACCCCACACCAGCTCCCCGGGTTCGGCCCGCTGCGCGGCGATCCCGGCGGCGTCCTCCTCCGCGGCCCGCGGCACCAGCCCCAGCTCCTCGCGCAGAGCGCTCAGCAGCGCTCGGCCGCGCATCCGCTCCGGCTCCCGCTCCAACAGCCGCACCCGCACCTCGGGGCGGGCGGCCGCCTCCGGCAGGCCGGCAGCCAGATCCTGCGCGTTGCCCGCGGACACCTCCAGCAGCACGGCGGCCTGGGTTCCGGCGGGCAGGGCCTCCAGCACCGAGCAGGCCGCCGGCACCGCGGTCTCGTCCCCGCCCAGCAGATACCGCTCGGCCCGACCCGGATCCCAGGTCCCCCACAGGACGTCCTCGCGCGTGGGCCCCAGCAGGCTCAGCTCATCGCCCACGCGGGCCGAGGCCGCCCAGGCGGCCCCCGGCCCCTGCTGGTCCCCGTGTCCGTGCAGCACGAAGTCGACGTCGATCTCCACTCCGGGACTCCCCTCCGGGGAGGTCCACGGGCGAGCCGCGCGCAGCGTGTAGGTGCGCATCCACCCGCCGCGCTCCCGCGCCGAGGCGGCGAACCAGGCCCGATGCCAGTCCGCGGCCTCCAGATCCGGCAGCACCGGTCCCTCGTGCTCCGGGTGGGGCAGCAGCAGCTTGAGATAGGCGTCCAGCACCGGGCCCGCCCCGTCCCCGGCGGGCGCGGCCAGCTCGATCAGCCCCGGGGAGGCCAGGCTCACCCGCAGGAAGTCCCGGCTCAGGGGCCGCACCCCGGTCACCCGGGTGCGGAACACGGTCATGGGTCGGCGCGGCATGGTGCCTCCTTCTGGATCAGGGGTGCGGACGGGCGGACGGCGTCGGCCGCGGGCTCACGGTGCGGCGGTCCCCGATGCTCCGCTGCCCGGCCTCTCGTGACCGGGCGCGGCCTCGTCGGCGGTCGGGGCCGGGCACGGGCACCGACGCCGCGGCACCACCACGGGGGCCCCGCCCTCCTCGGCGCGCAGCACCCGGGCGTCCAGGCCGAACACGCGCGCCAGGTGCCCCTCCGTGAGCACCTCCTCCGGGGCGCCGGCCACCTCGATGCGCCCGTCCTTCATGGCCACCAGGTGGTCCGCGGCCCGGGCGGCCAGGTTCAGCTCATGCAGCACCATGACCACGGTGGTCCCGTGCTCGCGGTTCAGCTCCACCACCAGGTCCAGGACCTCCACCTGGTGGGCCAGGTCCAGGTAGGTCGTGGGCTCGTCCAGCAGCAGCACATCGGTCTGCTGGGCCAGGGCCATCGCGATCCACACCCGCTGGCGCTGCCCGCCGGACAGCTCCGCCACGGGCCGCTCGGCCAGCTCCCCGGTCCGGGTGGCCGCCAGCGCCCAGGCGACCGCGGCGTCGTCCTGCGCGGAGGCCCGGGAGAACAGCCCCTGGTGGGGGTAGCGCCCGCGGGAGACCAGGTCCGCGACCGTGATCCCGTCCGGGGCCACCGGCTGCTGCGGCAGCAGGCCCACGGTGCGGGCGAACTCCCTGGCCCCGAAGGAGCCGAGGGGTCGCCCGCCTAGGGTCACGGTCCCGGCGCTCGGGCGCAGCAGCCGGGAGAACCCGCGCAGCAGCGTCGATTTGCCGCAGCCGTTGGGCCCGATGATCGCGGTGACCCGCCCGGTCGGCACCCGCAGGCTCAGCTCCCGGACCACCCGACGGTCCCCGTAGCCCAGCTCCAGCCCCTCGGCCACCAGCTCCGGCGGACTCGAGCGCGGCGGGGCGCCGGGGGTCGTGCTCTCAGTGCTCATGCTCATGTCCTCTCCTTGTGCTCCCCCGCGACCAGCCACAGCAGGACCGGTGCGCCGATGAGTCCGGTGATCACGCCCACCGGCAAGCGGCCCCCGGGGATCAGGTTCGCCGCGGTGAAGTCCGCCAGCACCACCAGGATCGCGCCCACCAGCGCGGATCCGACGAGGGTGTGCCCGCCGCCGACCAGGCGCCGGGCGACGGGCCCGGAGACGAAGGCGACGAAGGCGATCGGCCCGGTCATCGACACCGCCACGGCCGCCAACGCGGTGGCCAGCCCGATGCCCAGCCACCGCACGGCGGTGACCGGGACCCCCAGGCCCGCGGCCAGCTCCTCCCCCACGGCCATCGCGTGCAGGGGGCGGGAGAGGAGCGCCAGCAGCGGCAGGAGCGCGATCAGCGCCGCGCCCGTCAGCCCGATCCGCTGCCAGGAGGAGGCCCCGAGAGAGCCGGTGAGCCAGATCGCGGCGTCGGCGGCCTGGTACACGCTCATCCGGGACAGCAGGTAGTTGGTCACGGCGATGGCCAGCACCGAGATCCCCAGCCCGGTGAGGATGAACCGCCCGCCCACGGCCTCCCCGGCCCCGGGGCCGCTCGCGGCCCGTCCGGAGACGCTGAGCAGGAACACCGCGACGGCGGCGAGCCCGGCCCCGATCAGCCCGCCCGCGGCCAGGCCGAGCCCCGCCGCGCCGAAGAACGCGGCCGAGGCGATCGCCCCCAGGCTCGCGGAGGCGCTGATGCCGATGACGTCCGGGCTGGCCAGGGGGTTGCGCAGCAGCAGCTGGAACACCGCCCCCGCGGTGCCGAAGGCCAGCCCGGCCAGGGCCCCGAGCACCGCGTGCGGCAGCTTGTCCTCCATGACGATGAAGGAGGCGGCGGGCGCGGCGTCCACGGTGCCCCCGCCGAGGATCGTGAGGAAGTCCGGGATGGTCACGGTGTAGGTGCCCAGCAGCACCCGCACGGCCATCGCGCCCAGCAGGGTCAGGCCCAGGACGGCGAGCACCGCTCGCGGGCGGCGTCGGGAGCGGGCGCGCAGCCGGGAGAGGTCCGCACCGGTCAGGGCCCGGTGCGCAGATGAAGGGGAGGTGCGGGTCGCGGCGGCGGTCACAGGCTCATCGCCTTCCGCGAGCGGATCATCGCCAGGAACACGGGCACGCCGACGACGGCCATGCTGACCCCCACCTCCACCTCGGTCGGCGGCAGCACCACCCGCCCGACGGCGTCGGCCAGCAGCAGCACCACGGGACCGGCCAGGGCGCTCAGCGGCAGGATCCACCGGTAGTCCGGGCCGGTCAGCGAGCGCACCGCGTGCGGGACCATGAGCCCGACGAAGGCGATAGGCCCGGCCAGGGCCACGCCCGCCCCGCACAGGAGGGTGACCCCGGCGAAGACCAGGGCCCGGGCCGGCCCCACCCGGGTGCCCAGGGCGCGGGCCATGTCATCGCCCAGGGCGAAGCTGTTGACGGAGCGGGCCATCCCCACGGTCAGGAGCAGGCCCAGCAGGATCAGGGGCAGCAGGATCAGCACATCGGCGTAGGAGGCGCGGGTCAGGGCGCCCAGCTGCCACCGGCGGAAGGAGTCCAGGGTCTCCTGGTGCTGCAGGTTCATGGCCGAGGTCAGCGACGCCGCCCCGGCGGAGAACGCCGCCCCGACCAGGGCGAGCTTGATCGGCGTCGCCCCCTCGCGTCCGATGCTGGCGATCGCGTAGACCACCACCGCGGCCAGGCCCGCCCCGATCAGGGCCCACACGGCGATGGCCATGGTGCCGCTGATCCCGAGCAGGGTGATGCCCAGGACCACGGTGGCCGCCGCCCCGGCGTTGATCCCGAGGATCCCGGGATCGCCCAGCGGATTGCGGGTGACCCCCTGCATCGCCGCTCCCGCCGCGGCCAGGCTGGCGCCGATGACGACGCCGACGACGGTGCGGCGCACCCGATCCGCGACGATCACCCCGTCCGGGCTCACCGGATCGTCCAGCTCGGCCAGGGCGTGCCAGACGCGCGCGGGGCTCAGCGGGTTCGCCCCGATCAGGATGGAGGCGAGCACCGCCGCGGCGAGCAGGGCGAGCACGATCAGCAGCGCGGGGCCGCGGCGTCGAGAGCGCGCGGACGCGCCGGCCCCGGCCGCTCCCGCGGTGGGCGGGGCCGGTCGGGTCGGCGTCGTCTGGGCGGCGGACAGGGCGGACTACTCCCGACCGGTCTTGGCGGCCTGGGCCACCTTGTCGATGAAGTCCGTGTGCTCCACCAGCCAGTCCATGCCCAGCGGGGAGATGCCCAGGGCGAGGGTCTCCTTCTTGTCGGAGTCCAGCACGGAGGCGCCCTTGGCGATCGCGGGGATCTGCTTCAGGGTCGCGTTGTCCTCGATGGTCTGGACGTCGGAGTCCTTGTCGATCCAGGAGTAGATCATGTCCGACTTCAGATCGGCGGCCTTCTCGTTGGACCACTGGATGTAGAAGGTGTCGGCCTTCGCGTTCTTCACGGCGTCGGCCTCCTCCATCCCGAGGGACTTCATGAAGGTCACCCGGCCGTCGCCCTTGGTGTAGACGCTGATGGAGGGCTGCCCGTCGGTCACGGCCAGGGCCGAGGAGATGAAGGTGGCGCCCTTGAGCTCCTCGTGCTGGGCGGCCTTGTCCTGGATCTTCTCCTCGGTCTCGGAGATGACGGTCCCGGCGTGCTCGGGGCGGCCCAGGGCGGTGCCGATGACCTTGGTGTAGTCCTGCCAGGGGGTGGTCCACCCGTCGGAGTCCTTGGCGTGGGTCACCGTCGTGGCGATCTTGGAGAGCTTGTCGTAGGCCTCCTGGTCCACGGTGCCGACGACGGCGAGGATCAGGTCCGGCTCGAGCTTGGCGATCTCCTCGTAGTTGATGCCGTCGGTCTCGGTGAACCGCGTGGGCTGCTGCGCGCCGAGCTCCTTGATGCGGTCATCGAACCAGTCCGTGGAGTGGTTGGAGTTCTCCCCCCAGCCGACCTGCCCGGAGCCCACGGGCACGACGCCGAGGGACAGGGCCACCTCCGCGTTGATCCAGCCGATGCCGACGACGCGCTTCGGCTCGGCGTCGACGGTGGTCTTGCCGTAGGCGTGCTCGATGGTCACCGGGAAGGCATCCTGCTCGGCGGAGGAGGAGGCCGAGGCGGAGGAGCTGGAATCCGAGCCGCCGTTGGAGCCGGTGGAGCAGGCGGCCAGCGCGAGGGCCGCGGCGGAGGCGGCGGCGGTCTTGAGGAACGCGCCGCGGGTCAGAGAGGGCATGGGGGTCTCCTGTCGAGAGCCGGTGTGATTCTGCCGGTTCGGCGCCGCGCGCCGGACCCGCCCCATCCTAACCGCCCCGGACGCCATTAGCGCACTCGGATGTGCTGTTATCCCCAGACCCCGCCATGAGCACCGCCACGGTGCAGGGCCCGGGGGATGGTGCCTGGAAGGATGGAGAGCATGTCCTTCCTTCCGAATCCCGCCGCCTCCTCCCAGCCCTCGCCCCTGGATCCCGGGTGGGTGCCCCGCTGCGCCGTCTTCGACTGCGACGGGGTGCTGATGGACACCGAGCGGCAGTGGGTGGATTCCGTGGCCACCGTGGCGCGGGAGTACGGCCTGGCCGACCCCCAGGGTCTGGCGGAGGGGCTGACCGGGATGACCGCGGAGCAGATCGCCCACCGGGTGGCCGAGGCGGTGGCGGCCGAGCGCCTCCCGGGTCGGGCGTCGGCCCCCGGTTCCGCTTCCGCACCGGGAGCATGCGCGGGGGACGCCCGCGATCCGGAGGGGACAGCCCCGGCGTCGTTGGAGGCGGAGATCCTCACCGCGCTGACGGACCTGGACATGGAGCGCCTGTCCCGCGGGGTGGATCTGCTGCCCGGGGCCCTGGAGCTGGTGCGCGCCCTGGCCGCCGTCATGCCGGTGGCGGTGGCCTCCAACTCCCGCCGGGACGTGCTGGATCTGAAGATGCGCTCCGGCGGCTACGCCCCGCTGCTGAGCACATGGGTCTCCACCGATGACGTGCCCGCCGGCAAGCCGGCCCCGGACATGTACGCGGAGGCGGTGCGGCGGATGGGCTGCGCACCGGGGCAGGCGGTGGCCTTCGAGGATTCCGCGCCCGGGGCCACCGCGGCGGTGCGGGCCGGGACCCGGGTGGTCGGCCTGGTCGCGGCCGACGGGAGCGGGGATCCCGTCTCGGCGCCGGGCTTCCCCGCGGCCGCACTGGTCTGCTCCTTCCTGGACCCCCAGTTCCTGGGGGTGGTGCGCGGGTGGACGGGTGCCCGCGCCGCGCGGCGGGATTAGCATCGGAAGGAGAACGTGACCTGCGGATCCGAGCGCGGCGGGAGGTGATGGGCGCATGGCACCTGAGATGGAGGGTGAGCCGCCGCTTTCGGGCGACGCCGCCCGAGCCGCGCGGCGGATGGTCGGCGGGATCTCCTTCGCCCTGTGCCTGCTCGGGGTGCTGACCGTGCTGGGCCTGCTCGCGCTGGGCCATCCCCGATGGACGCTGATCGGGGCGGCCCCGCTGCTGGCGGGAGTAGCCGGGATGATCGCGGTGCGACGCCGCCTGCACCCCGCCCTGCGGGATCCCGGCCAGCCGGGTCCGCGCACCCGCGGCAGGGGGTGGTTCCTGCTGCCGCTGGGGCTGGCGGTGCTCGGGTTGGCGGCGGTGATCGTGGGCAACCGGATGCCGGAGCTGCTGGCGGGCCGGGATCCCGGGTGGATCCGCAACATCGTGATGCTGTGGGTGGAGATCGGCTTCGTGCTGATCCTCGCCGGCGGGCTGGGCACCGGTCTGGTGGCCCTGTCTCTGTGGACCGTGCCGGATGAGGACGACGCGATCCTGCGCCGCACCGACTACGCCCGCCGGGCCCGCGAGCGCGAACGCCGTCGCGATGGCGGCGACCCCGGACTCTACGACTCCGACTGGCTGCGCGGCCGACGCCGCTGACCCGGCGCTCTCGTTCGCTCCCCTGCGCCGAGCCGGCGCTCCCGTTCCCACCTCCCCACCGAGCCGGCGCTCCCGTTCCCACCAACGCATTTTTCGGGAACGGATGCGCCGGCTCGCGCATGTGGGTCCCCCGGGGATGCGCCGCCTCGCGCACGTGGGCCCCCGGGGAGACGGTGGATCACCCGTTCACCCCGCGAGGCGCCGCTCCAGCCCGTCCCGCACCCGCGGCCACTCCGCTCGCAGGACGCTGAAGTAGTCGACGTCGGCCACGGTCCCGTCAGCGGCGCGCCGGTACCCGCGCAGCGTGCCCTCGAAGCGGGCGCCGAGCCGGGCGATCGCCCGGTGGGAGCGGAGGTTCCGGTGATCGCAGCGCAGCGCGGCCCGGCCGACGTCGAGCTCCTCGAAGGCGTGCTCGAACAGCAGCAGCTTGCACACGGGGTTGACCCGGGTCCCCCACACCGAGCGCAGGTAGACGGTGCTGCCGATCTCCGTGCGCAGGCCGGGGACCAGGTCGTAGAACGTGGTGCGGCCGAGCACGCGGCCCTCCTCCTCCACAGCGAAGGCCAGGCAGTCCGGGCGGTTGATGAGCGCGCAGAACTCCTCGGCCAGCGCCTCCGGGGAGGGCGGCAGGGGCGCCGACATCCCCGCCCACATCCGCTCATCCAGGTGCGGGTGCAGCACCTCGGCGTCCTCGGGCCTCAGGGGGCGCAGCAGCACCCCATCCCGTTCCAACCGCACCTCGTGACGCATCCGCGCTCCCTTCCCGACACCCAGCCCCGACGACGTCGGAACCCGACGACATCCGCCCCCGCCCCAGCCGATCCCCGAGGCCCATCCGACCCTGCTCACGATGCCCCAGGCGCCGTCGCCGACGGCTCTCACCGCGGCGCGCCCTCCCCTCTGTGACGCCGTATGACACCCGGTGTCGGCGTCGGTTTCATCTGCCGACGTCTTTGGAGAGACCGGAAAACCCCGTGGTCTAATGGACGCATCGCGCCGCCGTCGGCGCTCCGCCGGCCCTGCCCTGGGCCCGGAATCCGGTCGACCTTCCGGATCGGCGGGAGTCCGACGCGCGGCGTTTGCGCACCACCCGCCACCGCATCGAGGAAACCACCATGAAGAAGAAGCTGGGAGCACTGCTCGCCATCGTCCCCCTGACCTTCGGTCTGACCGCCTGCGGCGGATCCGGTGACGGCGATGAGACCGTCAAGATCGCCATCACCGAGCACAACCAGGTCCAGGACACCCTGCAGGAGGAGGCGAAGAAGGAGGGCATCGACGTCGAGTACGTGGAGATGGGCGACTACTCCCGCCCCAACCCCGCCGTCGCCCAGGGGCAGGCGGACCTGAACTGGTTCCAGCACATCGCCTACCTGGCCAACTACAACGTGGACAACGACGACGACCTGCAGATCGTCGGCCCGACCTCGATCTACCCGCTGGGCCTGTACTCGAAGAAGTACGACAAGGTCGAGGACATCCCCCAGGGCGGGGAGATCGCGATCCCCAACGACGCCGTCAACGAGACCCGCGCGATCCTGGTGCTGAAGGCCGCCGGCCTGCTGACCCTCAAGGAGGACAAGGTCCAGCCCACCCAGGACGACGTGGACACCGCGAACTCCAAGGTCACCCTCACCGCGGTGGATGCCAAGCAGACCGTGGTGTCCATGGATTCGGTGGCCGCCTCCATCGTGAACAACACCTTCCTGGAGGATGCCGGCCTCTCGCCGGAGGACGCCCTGTACCAGGATGACCCGAAGAACGAGGACGCCCTGCCGTACGTGAACCTCTTCGTGTCCAAGAAGGGCGATGAGGACAACGAGACGTACCAGAAGATCGTGGACGTCTACCACTCGGACGCCGTGCAGGAAGCCGAGAAGAAGCAGTCCGGCGGCACCGCCGTGTCCGTGAGCAAGGACCGCACCGACGAGCTGCGCAAGGTGCAGACCAGGCTCGAGGACGAGAAGAAGAACAGCTGACCCGTCCCAGCCACACCCACCCGAGGGAGACCATGACAGCACAGACCCGCACCCGCCCCGAGCAGTCCGGGACGGAGATGGTGGTCCTGGACGGGGTGAGCAAGACCTTCCGGGTCGGCTCCCGCTCCGTGACCGCCGTCGACGACGTCAGCCTCACCATCCGCCGCGGCGAGATCTACGCGATCATCGGCTACTCCGGGGCCGGCAAATCCACCCTGGTGCGCCTGATCAACGGCCTGGAGACCGTGACCTCCGGGACCCTGACCGTGGACGGGCAGGAGATCTCCGGGGCCGGGGAATCCCGGCTGCGGCGGATCCGCACGGAGATCGGCATGATCTTCCAGCAGTTCAACCTGATGAACTCCAAGACGGTCGCGGCCAACGTGGAGTTCCCGCTGAAGATCGCCGGCTGGTCCAAGGAGAGGCGCCGGGCGCGGGTCGCGGAGCTGCTGGAGTTCGTGGGGCTGGCGGACAAGGCGAAGAGCCATCCGGATCAGCTCTCCGGCGGGCAGAAGCAGCGGGTGGGCATCGCCCGGGCCCTGGCCACGGAGCCGCACCTGCTGCTGGCCGACGAGTCCACCTCCGCGCTGGACCCGGAGACCACCGAGGAGGTCCTGGACCTGCTCAAGCGGGTCAACGAGGATCTGGGCATCACGATCGTGGTCATCACCCATGAGATGGACGTGGTCGCGAAGATCGCGGACCGGGTGGCCGTGATGGAGAAGGGCCGCGTGGTGGAGGAGGGCAACGTCTACGACGTGTTCTCCGACCCGCAGACGGCCCCGGCCCAGCGCTTCGTGTCCACCACCGTGAAGCAGGCCCCGAGCGGGGATGAGGCCAAGGAGCTGAAGGCCCGGCACCGCGGGCACCTGGTCAACGTGGAGATCCACGATCAGGCCGAGGTCGGACAGGTGCTGTCCCGACTCGGGGAGCGCGGGGTCACCTTCACCGTGGTGCAGGGCGGGCTGGAGACCCTGCAGGGCCGCACCTACGGCCGCCTGACCCTGGAGCTGCTCGGCGAGATCACCGCGATCGACGCCGCCGTGGAGCAGCTGAAGCTCGTGACCACCGTGAAGGAGGTGCGCGCCTGATGCACGCACAGTTCGACGCCGCCCTCGCCCACGCCCCGGTGCTGGCGGCCAAGACCACCGACTGGGACACGGTGCTGCCGAAGATCGGTCCGGCCGTGACCGAGACCCTGCAGATGGTGCTGGTGACGATGGTCCTGGCCGGGATCTTCGGTCTGATCATCGGGACCCTGCTGTACACCACCCGCTCGGGCAGCATCCTCGCCAACCGGCCGGTCAACGCGCTGCTGAACTTCGTGGTCAACCTGATCCGCCCGATCCCCTTCGTGATCCTGCTGGCCGCGCTGAGCCCGGTCATGCTGCAGACCATCGGCACGAGCATCGGGATCAGGGCCGGGATCTTCGCGATGGTGGTGGCCGCGACCTTCGCGATCTCCCGGATCGTGGAGCAGAACCTCGTCTCCATCGACCCCGGGGTGATCGAGGCCGCCCGCGCGATGGGCGCCTCGAAGCTGCGGATCATGTTCTCGGTGATGCTGCCGGAGGCCCTGGGTCCGCTGATCCTCGGATACACGTTCATCGTCATCGGCGTCGTGGACATGTCCGCGATGGCCGGCGCGGTGGGCGGCGGCGGCATCGGCGACTTCGCGATCCGCTACGGCTACCAGCGCTTCGACTGGAACGTGACCCTGGTGGCGATCATCATCATCGTGATCCTGGTGCAGCTGGTGCAGCTGGTCGGCAACCTGCTGGCCCGGAAGATCATGCGCCGCTAGTCGGAGGCGCGGTCGAGCTTGGCCTCCATCTGCTTCTTGACCTCCCGGCGCAGGGTCTTGCCGAGCATGGAGCGGGGGAACTCCTCGAGCTCCACGATCCTTCGGGGCACCTTGTACCGGGTGACCTTGGTGTAGCAGTGCTCGCGCAGCGCCTGCTCGTCCAGGGCGGTGCCGGGGCTCATGATGACGGCGGCCACGACCTCCTCCCCGCCCTTCGCGGAGGGGATCCCGACGACGGCGGCGTCGACCACCGGGTCGAAGGTCTTCAGGGCCGTCTCCACCTCGGACGGGGAGACGTTGAAGCCCCCGGTGATGATGATCTCCTTGACCCGGTCCACGACGAACAGGAACCCGTCCTCGTCCATGGTCACCACATCCCCGGTGCGCAGCCAGCCGTCCGCGGTGAGGGTCTCCCGGGTGGCGACCTCGTTCTTCCAGTACCCCTGGAACTCCTGGGGGCCCTTGACCCACAGCTCGCCGGGGCGCCCCTCGGCGGCGTCCTCACCCGTGTCCGGATCCACCCGGCGGATGAGGGTGGAGGGGAAGGGGATGCCGATGGACCCGGCCCGACGGGTGTCGTTGAGCGGGTTGCAGGAGACCAGCGGGGCGCATTCGGTCAGCCCGTAGCCCTCCACCAGGTAGCCCCCGGTGCGGGTCTCCCACGCCTGGACCAGGTCCACGGGCAGGTTCATCGCCCCGGAGACCGAGTACTTGATCCCGGACAGGCTCACGCCCCGCTCGTCCGCGGCCTCCAGCAGCCGCTGGTAGACGGGCGGGACCGCCGGGAGGATGGTCGGCGGGGACTTGCGCATGGCCGTGAGGATCAGGTCGATGTCCACGGTCGGGAACAGCACGAGCTTGGCCCGGATGGCCATCGCGATGCCCAGGCCCAGGGTCATCCCGTAGGCGTGGAACAGGGGCAGCACCGCGTAGATGGTCTCGCGCTCGTCCGGCTGGATCCACTCCCGGCCCATCGCGGCGTTGGACTCCAGGTTCCGGTGGGTGAGGACCACGCCCTTGGGGGTCCCGGAGGTCCCGGAGGTGTACATCAGCAGGGCGAGGTCGTGGGCCGTGGGGCGGCGGTGGTCTTCGGCGATGGGCGCGCTCTTCAGCAGCTGGCGCCAGGGGATGCACCCGCGGGCCGGGCCCTCCAGCTTCTCCCGGGCGGCCTTGGCCTTCCCGACGGGCAGCTTCAGCGCCAGGCGCATCCCGGCGGGCATCGCCTCCACCATGTTCACCGCGATGATCCTGCGCGGGCGCAGGTCGTAGGGCAGGTCCGTGATGTTCGCGGCCGCCTTGTCCCACACGATCGCGATCTTCGCCCCGTGGTTCTCGAACTGGTGGCGCAGCTCCCCGGCCGTGTACAGCGGGTTGTGCTCCACGACGACGCCGCCGACCCGCAGGATCGCGTAGAAGGCGACCACGTGCTGCGGGCAGTTGGGCAGCACGAGCGCCACCCGGTCCCCGGGCTGCACCCCCATGACCCGCAGCCCTTCGGCCACGCGGGAGACCTGCTCGGCCAGCTGCGCGTACGTCGTCCTCGCGCCGAAGAACTCCAGGGCCGGTCGGGTTCCGGCCCGTCGCGCGGATTCCTCGAACACGTGGACCAGGGAGGTCTCCGGCAGGTCCAGGTCGTGGGCCACGCCGGGGTTGTAGTTCTTCAGCCAGGGCCGCGGCGATGCGGCGGGGGACGTATCAGCCATGGGGGAGATTCTACCGATCGGCTTCGCCCCGGTGACCTGGAATACTGGTGGCCCATGAGCACTCCCCGCCGCCCCCAGCGCACCCGTCCGTTCACCGAGGCCGAGGTCCGCCAGGTCATGAAGCAGATCAACCGGCGGCTGCTGGTCGCCACAGGCGTCGCCATCGGCGTCGGTCTGCTGGTGATCCTGCTCGTGGTGATCTTCGGGCGCTGAGCCGACGGCCCCGCACGCCATTCCCCTTCCCCACCTTCCGAGGAGCATGTCCATGTCCGAGCACAGCGATCCGGTCCGTTCCGCGGCCGCCTCCCCCGCCCCCGGCGACGCCGAGCTGAGCATGCGGGAGCGGATGCACGCGGGCCTGCCCTACCGCGGCGGTGGAGCCACCCCGGCCGAGGGCGCCGACGGCGTCGTGCACCGCAGCTCCGGGGAGGCCGCCGCGATGGCCGCCCGCTACGGGGAGCTGATGCTCACCGACCGCTCGGCGGCCCAGGACCTGCTGGCCGAGCTGCTGGGCTCGGTGGGCGAGCACGTGGCGATCCGCCCGCCCCTGCACGTGGACTACGGGTACAACATCCACGTGGGCAGCCGGGTCTTCGCGAACTTCGGGCTCACAGCCCTGGACGTCACCGAGATCCGCATCGGCGACGACGTGCAGATCGGCCCGCACGTGCAGCTGCTGTGCCCCACCCACCCGCTGAACCCGGTGGATCGGAAGCGGCAGTGGGAGGGCGGGCTGCCCATCACGATCGAGGACAACGTGTGGCTCGGCGGCGGGGCGATCGTGCTGGCCGGGGTCTCCGTGGGGCGGGATGCGGTGGTGGCCGCCGGTGCCGTGGTGACCCGTGACGTGCCGCCGGGCACGGTGGTCGCCGGGACCCCGGCCCGGGTGATCCGCCGGATCGATCCGACCGAGCGGACGGGGCAGTACGCTCTGGAGAACTTCCCGGCCGAGTACCGGGATCAGGTGCGCGCGGAGGAGGCCCGGTGAGCCGGGACGGGCGGACGCCGTGGCGCTCCTCCGAATCATCGGGAGCGGATGGGGCCGGGGATGGCTGGGTGGATGACGGCGCCACCCGCCCCCTGGAGCCCGGCTCCCCGCGGGACGGCGGGTGGTGGGATCCGGATGCCCAGGCCACGCAGGTGATCCGGGATCCCGAGGCCACCGAGGTGCTGGGCGCCGCCCCGCGGCACCTGTCCGCCGTCGAGGGGGACCCGGAGGCCACGCAGGTGCTGGAGGATCCCGACGCCACGCGGGTGCTGGGTGCGGGCTCCCACCCGGCGGATCCCAGCGCGACCCGGGTGCTGGATGCCCCCGGGGCCCCCGGATCGCGGCGCGACGCCTCGACGGCCTGGCTCGAGTCCCCGCACGCTCCCGGCGGCGCGGGGACCTACGGGGAGGAGGAGCCGGCCCGGGTGCTCTCCGGGGAGCAGCTGCGCACGGTCGTGGTGGCCCGGCAGAAGGAGGAGTACGCGCGGGTGCAGCTGCTGCCCGGGCTGCTCGGCTGGCTGGCGGCCCTGCCGCTGACCGGCTTCCTGATGTGGCTGGCGCAGCAGGCGCTGCCGCGCTTCGGCGTCGGACCCGCCCCGGAGTCCTCCGGCGCGGCCCTGTCCGGTCTGGGCGCGGGGGAAGCGGATGCCGGGATGTGGGTGCTGGCCTACGCGGTGGCCGTGTTCCTGGGGTATCTGGGCGGCGGCTACGCCGCGGGCCGGGCGGCCCGCTTCGGCGGAGCCAAGCAGGGCGTCGGGGTGTTCCTGTGGTTCCTGATGATCACGGCGGTGTCCAGCATCGTCGTGCAGGCCCTGGGTCTGGGGGCCGCCGGCGGGACGATGCCGGTCGCGGCCCAGGACTACGGCGGGGCGAACCTCGGGTGGACGGGCCTGACGGTGGCCGGCACCGCGCTGATCGCGCTGGCCGCGGCCACCTTGGGCGGGTGGTGGGGCACCGCCTACCACCGCCGCGCGGACCGATGGGGCTTCCAGGCGTTCTGAGCGTCCCGGGCAGGGACGTGGGGCGACCGTCCGCCTGGCGCGGCCGGTCGCGGATCTCGGACGTCGTCCTCACCGGCCAGGAGTCCCTCCGCCTCCTCGGGAGCCGCCGTCCCACCCGAGCCCCGCCTCGGAGCGGGGGCTCGGATGGTCCGACGGCTCCGGATCCTCACATATCCAGCAGCAGGGCCGGCTCCTCGAGCACCGAGGCGACGTCGGCCATGAACCGGGCGGAGAGGTCCCCGTCCACGATCCGGTGGTCGAAAGAGCCGCCCAGGGTGGTCACCCAGCGGGGGATGACCTCCCCGTCCACCACCCACGGCTTCTGCTTGATGGTCCCGAAGGCGACGATCGCCGCCTCACCGGGGTTGATGATGGGGGTTCCGGTGTCGATGCCCAGGGCGCCGATGTTGGTGATGGTCAGCGTCCCGCCGGTCATATCCCCCGGCTGGGTCTTGCCCTCACGCGCCGTCTTGGTCAGCACCTGGATCGCCACCGCGAGCTCGCGCAGGGACAGCTCCTGGGCGTCCTTGATGTTCGGGACCATGAGCCCGCGCGGGGTGGCCGCGGCGATGCCGAGGTTGATGTACCGCTTGATGAGGATCTCCGAGTCCGTCCAGGAGGAGTTCACCTGCGGGTTGCGCGCGGTGGCCCAGATGATCGCCTTCGCCAGGATCAGCAGCGGCGTGACCTTCACCCCCTCGAAGCTCGGGGAGGCCTTCAGCCGCTTGACGAACTCCATGGTCCGGGAGGCGTCCACGTCCACGAAGATCGACACGTGCGGGGCCTCGAAGGCGGACTTGACCATGGCCTTGGCCGTCACCTTCCGCACGCCCTTGACGGGCACCCGCTCCAGCCGGTCCCCGCCGCGGCCCTGCGGGATCCAGAAGTGCTCGGGCTTGGCCGCCTCCAGATCCTGGCTGTTCGCGGCGTAGTTGATCAGGTCCTTCTGCGTGACCTGGCCCTGCGCTCCCGTGCCCGGCACATCGGCGAGGTCGATGCCGAGGTCCTTGGCGGCCTTGCGCACCGGCGGCTTGGCGAGGGTGGGACGACGCGGCGGCTCCCCCGGGACCCGCTGGTGGGCGTCCGGGGTGGGCATCGGCTCGTCGTGGGAGCGACCCGGCAGCCGGTTCAGGGCATCGCGGGCCCGCTCGGCGAGGTTCGCCCCGAAGGTCCCCGCGCTGAAGGAGTTGAGCCCGGCCAGAGGCCCGCGCCGGTGCTCCTCGGCCGGAGGGGTCGGCGGGGTCTGGGGCGCTGGGGACGGCTCGACGACGCCGCTGGGGCGCTTCCGGGCCCGACGACGCACGGGATCCGCCTTCGGTCCGGAGCCCACCAGGGCCGCCCCGCCCTCGGAGCCGGCAGGGGAGCCGGCCGGGGAATCGGCGGGGGATCCGCCCGGGGCGCGGGAGGACGAGCCGCCCTCCCGGCCGGCGGTCCCGGTGGTCTCGGGGTGCCGCCCGGTCCCGGCCGCATCGGGGGCCTCCCCCGGCGCGCCGACCGGGGCGGACCGGTCACCGGGTCCCGCACCGTCGGCCTCCTCGGCCGCACCGGCGGGGGCCTCGGGGTCCCCGGAGTCCTCGGCAGCGTCCGCCCCGGCGATCTCGATCAGCGGGGCGCCGACCTCCACGGTCTGCCCCTCCTCGGCGAGGATCCGGCGCACCGTGCCCGCGAAGGGCGAGGGCAGCTCGACCACGGACTTCGCGGTCTCGATCTCCACGATCACCTGGTTGGATTCCACCGTGTGACCGGGGGCGACCTTCCAGGAGAGGATCTCCGCCTCGGTCAGTCCCTCCCCGACGTCCGGGAGGGTGAAGATGTCAGTCATGGCTCACTCCTGTGCCGGCAGCAAGCCGGCGTCGCGACCACCGCGCGCGGCGCGGGGGCCAGGGAACTTCAGTACGCGAAGGAACGGTCGAAGGCCTCCAGCAGGCGGTCGATGTCCGGGAGGTAGTCCCCCTCCACCGCGGCCACCGGGTAGGGCATGTGGTACCCGCCCACGCGCAGCACGGGCGCCTCCAGGGCGTAGAAGCAGCGCTGCGCGATCTGCGCGGCCAGCTCCCCGCCGATCCCGCCGAAGCTCGGCGCCTCGTGGGCGATGACCAGCCGACCCGTCTTGTGCACGGAGGCCGCCACGGCGTCGACGTCCAGGGGGGAGATGCTGCGCAGGTCCAGGACCTCGATGCTGCGCCCGTCCTCCTGTGCGGCCTGGGCGGCCGCCAGCGCCACCGGCACCAGCGGGCCGTAGGCGGCCAGGGTCAGGTCGCGGCCCTCGCGCACGATCTGCGCCCGCTGGGTGTCCGCGGTGATCCGCCGGTCCACCTCGCCCTTGAGCCAGTAGCGGCGCTTGGGCTCCAGGAAGATCACCGGGTCATCCGAGGAGATCGCCTCGCGCAGCATCGAGTAGGCGTCCTGCGGGGTGGAGGGGGTCATTACCCGCAGCCCCGCGGTGTGTGCGAACAGCGCCTCCGGGGACTCCGAGTGGTGCTCGATCGAGCCGATGTTCCCTCCGTCGGGGATCCGCACGACGACGGGCAGGCTCAGGTGCCCGCCCGAGCGAGCCCGGATCTTCGCCAGCTGCGAGGTGATCTGGTTGAAGGCCGGGAACACGAAGCCGTCGAACTGGATCTCGCACACCGGCCGGTACCCGCGCAGGGCCAGGCCGATCGCGGTGCCCACGATCCCGGCCTCCCCGAGCGGGGTGTCCATGACCCGGTGGGCCCCGTAGGTCTGCTTCAGCCCCTGGGTGACCCGGAAGACCCCGCCCAGGGTCCCGATGTCCTCGCCCATCAGCAGGACCTTCTCGTCCTCGGCCATGGCATCGTCCATGGCCAGGTTCAGGGCCTTCGCCATCGGCAGGGTCTGCACCTCGGGGCGCGGCTCGTCGTGGGCGGTCGCGGAGCGGCGGATCTCCGTCTCCGGGATGCCGGCGCCCGGGGCCTCGGGCTCCGGAACGCGGTCGGTCGGCGTCGTCTCGGGTCCGGTGCCGGACCCGGCTGATTCGCGGGGTGCCATCATCTCAGCGCTCCTCCTCGTGCTCGCCGTCGGCCGCCGCATCGGCGAAGCCCGCCTCATACTCCCGGAACCACGCCTTCTCCGCGGCCGTGAGGCTGTTCGGCTCGGCGTAGACCCGGTCGAAGAACTCCTCCAGCCCGGGGGCCGGCACCGCCAGGGCGGCCTCCCGGATGGATCGGGCGCCCTCCCTCGCCTGCGCCTCGGCCTGCTCGAAGAACTCCTCGGGCGTCCCTTCGGCGCGCAGGTGCCGCTCCAGGCGCACCAGCGGATCCTTGGCCCCCCACTCCTGCTCCTCCTCGCGGGTGCGGTACTTGGTGGGGTCATCGGCGGTGGTGTGCGCGCCGAGCCGGTAGGTCTCCGCCTCGATGAGCACCGGCCCCTGCCCGCGCCGGATCTTCTCCAGGGCGTAGGCGGTCACCGCATAGACGCCGAGGAGGTCGTTGCCGTCCACCCGGATCCCCTCGAAGCCGTAGCCGGCGGCCCGCTCGGCCAGGGGGACGCGGGACTGGGTGGCGAACGGCACGGAGATCGCCCAGCGGTTGTTCTGCACGAAGAAGAGCACCGGGGCGTCGTAGGAGGCGGCGAAGACCATGGACTCGTGCGCCTCCCCCTCGGTGGAGGAGCCGTCCCCGAAGTACACGACGGTCGCCTCGTCCCGGGCGCCGTCCAGCTTCTGCCCCATGGCGTACCCCACGGCATGCGGGATCTGGGAGGCCAGGACGAAGGAGTACAGGTGGAAGCGGTGCTCCTGCGGGATCCAGCCGTGGCCGGAGACCCCGCGGAAGATCGTGAGCAGCTGGGCGAGGTCCACGCCGCGGTGCATCGCCAGGGCGTGCTCGCGATAGGACGGGAAGACGTAATCCGTGGGGCGCATCGCCATCCCGGAGCCGATCTGCGCGGCCTCCTGCCCCTTGGAGGGGACCCACAGCGCCAGCTTGCCCTGCCGCTGCAGGGCGGTGGCCTCGTCGTCGAAGCGGCGCACGGCGAGCATCTGCCGGTAGGCCTCCTCCAGGTGCTGCCGGGACAGCTCCCGCAGGTACGGGTCGAAGCGCGGGTCTGCGGTGCGGCGCCCGTCCTGGTCCAGGATGCGGACCAGCGGCAGGGCTCCTGCGACGGCGCCCGGGTGGGCGGCGGACGCCTCCGGCGAGGTGACCATGGATCCTCCGTGGCTGGGGTGGATGGGCGGCGTCGCGAAGAGGGGCCGTGGAGCGGGCCGGGATGAGCCCCGGGCGCACCGCGGCGGCCTCCGGCCGCCCTGGCCCCAGCCTACCCGCCCCGGGCCTCGAGACGGCTTCCTCAGACGCGCTCCCGGAAGTGCCGGCAGATCTCCAGGAAGCGGTCATTGGCCTCGCGCGGGCCGACGCTCACGCGCACCCCCTCCGGGTGGAAGGCCCGCACGGACAGGGCGTGCTCCTCGGCCAGCTGCGCGAAGGCCGCGGAGCGCTCCCCCAGCGGCAGCCACACGAAGTTCGCCCGCGTCGTCGGGACCTCCCAGCCGTCCGAGCGCAGCGCCGCGACGATGCGCTCCCGCTCGGCCACGATCCACCGGACCTGCTCATCGACCTCCTCCTGGTGGGCGATCGCGGCGACCGCGGCGGACTCAGCCAAGGTGCTCACCGCGAAGGGCGTGGCGGACACGCGCAGGCTGCGGGTGATCTCCGGGTGGGCGATCGAGTACCCGACGCGCAGCCCGGCCAGCCCGGCCGCCTTGGAGAAGGTCCGCAGCACCACCAGGTTGGGGTGCTCCCGGTACAGGGACACCCCCTCGGCCAGGCCGCCCTCGGCCCGCTCCCGCTCGGTCAGCTCGGAGAGGCGGCAGAACTCGTAGTACGCCTCATCCAGCACGACGACGACGTGCTCCGGGACCTTCTTCAGGAACGCCTCCACGGCGTCGCGGGTCAGGGCCGGGCCGGTCGGGTTGTTGGGGGAGCACAGCAGCACCACGGTGGTGCGCTCGGTGATCGCCGCGGCCATGGCCTCGAGGTCGTTGCCCCCGTCCTCGGTCAGCGGCACCTGCACCGAGCGGGCCCCGGCCAGGCCCACCACGATCGGGTAGGCCTCGAAGGAGCGCCACGGGTAGACGACCTCGTCCTGGACCCCGTCCGGGTTCTGCCCGGCGAAGGCCGCGAGGATCTGGGTCAGCGCCCCGAGGCTGCCCGCCCCGGTGACGATGTCCTCCGCGGGAACCTCCAGGTGCCCCGCCAGGGCCTCGCGCAGCCGGGTGGACAGCGGATCCGGGTACAGGTGGGTGTCCCGGAAGGCGTCGATGACCTCCGCGACGGCCGGCACCGGTCCCAGCGGGTTCTCGTTGGAGGACAGCTTGAACTGTCGGAGCCCCTCCACGACCTTCGGCGGCTTCCCGGCGGCGTAGGCCGGCAGCTGGTCGAACACGGGGCGCGGGGTGATGCCGCGGTGCCCGGCGGCGTCGCGGGCGGGGGGCTCGGAGGAGTTCTCGGGACTCATGGACACCACTGTAGCCGCTGCCCCTCCCCGGTGTGCCGGGCCTCACTGCAGCACCGGGGAGGGCATCGGATGCCCGGGCAGGCGCGGCGGGCGGATGGTCCCCGGGAACTCCCCGCCCTGCGGGATCTGCGGGGCGGGGCACGGCTCGGGCAGCCGGATCTCCGGCATCCGGGTGAGCCCGCCCACCGCCGCCTTCCCCGCCTCGCCGGCCAGCTCCTTCCCCGCGGCGAGCGCCTCCTTCGCGGTGCCCACCGACGCCGGATTCACCGGAGCGATGGGGCGGCGGGGATCGTCGGGGTCGGCGTTGTAGTACTCCGCGCCGGCCTCGTAGGTCACGGTGCTCACCGCCGCGCCCTCCGGCATCATCCGATCCAGCATCGCCAGATACTCCCGCCCCTCCCCGGTGCGGCCCAGCTGCTGGGCCACCGCGGGAGCCATGTGCTCATAACCAGCGCCGTTGTGCGTGCCGAACAGGCCGATGCCGTACTCCTCCTCACCCATGTTCACGTGCACCTCCTGCGTCTGGGCGTTAGCCGGGCGGCTGCCCTCGGCCAGGACGGCGGGCACGACGTCGTTGACGTCCTCGACGCTGAGCACCGGGATGTCCTCGGGGATCCCGCCGTAGGCGGAGGTCGGCGCCCCCATCGACAGGACCCCGGCCACCTTCCACCGGCTGCGGAAGTCCCCGTTGGCGGCCAGCGCCTGCGCGGTCATGCCGCCCTGGCTGAATCCGGTGAGCAGCACCTCGTCGGAGGCGGAGGCCCCGGCCTCCCGCAGGGCCTGATCCACCATCTGCATCAGCACTGGGGACTGGGCGAGGCTCGCGGTCCCGTCCGCGGAGGCCAGGTCCAGGGCGGAGAAGGTGCCGTTGGGTTCGTTCTCCGCCCACAGGTTGTCGAAATCGGAGCCGGGGATCGAGACCGTGTAGGCCCGGGTGCCGTCGGGCCGGGTCACCACCTGCACGTCCACGTGCCCCAGGGCGGTCTCCTCCTGGGCCCCGTGCTCGGCGTCGAGCCGGACGTCCGTACTTCCCGCCGCGTTGATCCGCGCCATGATCCCGCCGACGCCGCCGCGCTGCACGGTGCCGCTGCTCCTTCCGGCCTCCCGGAACCCCGTGACCCGCCCCAGGCCGATCCCGGCGGCCCGCTCCGCCTGCTTCATCCCCCGGGCCCCGTGCAGGGTGGCCTCCAGCTTCCCCTGGGAGCCCCCGCGCAGCAGGGAGGAGGCCGCGGCCCGTCGGCCCCGCAGGTGCGCATCCGCACCGAATCCGCCCACCAGCGCGACCCCCACCAGCGCCATCGTCCCCAGCCCTCCGGCCGCACCCGCGGCCCCCTGCGGGGTCAGCACCAACGGCAGGCTGCGCACCGTGGTGAACGCGGAAGTGAAGATCTGACGCACGGCCCCGCTGTAGAAGGAGTCGAAGACGCCCACCAGGGCCCCCGCGATCTGCTCCGCGTGCTCGTAGGACAGGGCCGCAGCCTGCAGCTTGGCGGCGTAGTCCGCGGCGTCCGTCGTCAGCTCCAGCATCGTGGACTGCGCCTGCAGCAGCAGGTCCGCGGCGCGCGCGGCATGCACGGACAGGTGGGACCAGGCCAGGGCCGTCTCCGTCTGCACCGGCAGCGCCTCCAGCTGGGTGGCCCCGTACTCCACACCGGCCGCACCCAGCAGCAGGGAGGCCCGAGACACCTCCTCGGTGTCGATCCGCTGCTGCCGGACGGAGGTCTGCAGCAGCGCCCCTCCCTCCGGGACGGCGCCCAGATCGTGCTGCAGAGCTCCGGTCTCCTGCGCCGGGGCGCCCAGGAACGTCTCATACTCCCCCAGCCGGGAGAACACCCCGCCCATCACCGCACCCCCGCCTGGGCCAGGGCGCTGCGCACCCCGGCGGCCAGCGGATCCCCGCCCAGCGCCTCGGCGGCGGCCCGGGCCCCGCAGACCTCCACGGACTCCAGGGCCCGCCGCCCAGCCTCCACGGTGTCCCCGGCCAGATCCTGGACCCCGTCCAGCAGCCGCTGGGTCTCCCGGTGCAGGGCCTGCCCCAGGCGGTCCCGGGCCGCGGCCATCGCCGTGGCCAGGCCCTCCAGGTGCGCCCGGATCTGCTCCCCGGCCAGCTCCAGCTCCACGGCCGCCTGCTCCAGCTGGTCCCGGGCCAGCACCACCTGGCTCCCGTGCCGGGACATCCCGGTGCGGAACAGCTGCGCCGCCTCCGATTCCCACTCGATCCGGGTGGCCCCGGCCGCCTGCTCACCGGCGCCGTGGATCTGCCGGGAGCAGGTGCGGGCCTGCTCGGCCAGGGCGCGCAGCCGCTCCTGCGCGGCCGCCCCGGCCCCGGTCAGCGCTCCGGGGGCCACCAGCCCCAGCGTGTCCATCATGTCCATCTCCGCCGCCCTCCTCAGGTGCCCAGTGATCGGCCGTCCCGCAGCCGGCGGCGGCTCGAACCCCATCGGGGGCCAGCCGCCGTCCGTGCGGTGCGACCGGCGTCCCGCCCATCCTGCGCCGGACCGCCCGGGCCCGAATCGCCCCTCCCGCGGGATCCCGGGGGTCCTGTGGACGGCGGGCCCGCTTCACCCGCGGAAGGAGCCGGCTGTGGATTCCCGCCGAGGATTCCCGCAGCACCGGCGTCGCGGATCCCCGGGGCGCGGGGAGGCCGTGCGAGAATGACCGCATGGCCTCACCGACCCCTTCCGGCTCCCCGTCCGAGCACGCCGACCCCCGCCTGCCCGACGGCCGCCTCAGCCTCGCCGCCCAGTCCCCCGCCCCGGCCCTGGGGCCCCTGGACGGCCGATACCGGCGCCAGAGCGCGCCCCTGACCGAGCACCTCTCCGAGGCGGCCCTGAACCGCAACCGCGTGCACGTGGAGGTGGAGTGGTTCATCCACCTGTGCGAACACCGTGTGCTGCCCGGGCTCGAGCCGCTGAACGCCGAGCGGCAGGCCGGCCTGCGGTCCCTGGTGACGGACTTCGACGCCGACGCCGTCGCCGAGCTCGCCGAGATCGAGGCCGTCACGGTGCACGACGTCAAGGCCGTGGAGTACTACATCGGACGCCGCCTCGAGGCCCTGGGTCTGGAGCGACTGACCCCGCTGGTGCACTTCGGGTGCACCTCCGAGGACATCAACAACCTCGCGTGGGCGGTGGGCATCCGCGACGCCGTCGAGCAGGTGTGGCTGCCCGCCGCACGCGACCTCGTGGATCAGCTCCTCGCGATGGCGGAGCAGACCCGCGAGATCCCGATGCTCTCGCGCACCCACGGGCAGCCGGCCACCCCCACCACGCTGGGCAAGGAGCTGGCCGTGCTGGCCTTCCGGCTGCGGCGGCAGCTGAAGCGGGTCACCGAGCAGGAGATCCTCGGGAAGATCAACGGAGCCACCGGCACCTACGCCGCGCACATCGTCGCCGTGCCGGGGGCGGACTGGCAGGAGGTCTCCCGCACCTTCGTCGAGGGACTGGGGCTGACCTGGAACCCGCTGACCACGCAGATCGAATCCCACGACTGGCAGGCCGAGCTCTACGCCGGCATCGCCCAGTTCAACCGGGTGCTGCACAACCTGTGCACCGACGTGTGGTCCTACATCTCCATCGGCTACTTCCGCCAGATCCCGGTGGAGGGCGCCACGGGGTCCTCGACGATGCCGCACAAGATCAACCCGATCCGCTTCGAGAACGCCGAAGCCAACCTGGAGCTGTCCACCTCCCTGCTGGACACCCTGGCGACGACGCTGAGCACCTCGCGGTGGCAGCGGGACCTCACGGACTCCACCACGCAGCGCAACATCGGCACGGCCTTCGGCCACTCGCTGCTGGCGATCTCCAACGTCGCCCAGGGGCTGGCCAAGCTCGCGGTGGCCGAGGAGGTGCTGGCCGAGGACCTGGAGCACAACTGGGAGGTGCTGGCCGAGGCCATCCAGATGGTCATGCGCGCGGAGGCGATCGCCGGCGCGCCGGGCCTGGACAGCCCCTACGAGCGGCTCAAGGAGCTGACCCGCGGGCACCGGGTGGACCAGCAGCGGCTGCGGGAGTTCGTCGGGAGCCTGGGGCTGCCCGACGCCGCCGCCGGCCGCCTGGCCGAGCTCACCCCCGCCGCCTACCACGGCATCGCCGCCGCCCTGGTGGACTGGGCCCGGGACTGAACCCCGGTCCGGTCTCAGCCGGGGCGACGGCGGGCGGGCCCCGCCGGCCCGATTCACGCGACGGCCCCGGGCACCCCCTCGTCGAAGGGGGCCCGGGGGCCGTCGCGCTATCCGAGCGGCGCTATCCGAGCAACTCGGCCCGGTCGGCTCAGTCCTCGGCGGCGGGCCCGGCCTGGTCGGACTTCTTGGGCCAGATCTCCCCGGAGAGGATCTTGGCCCGGTCGGCTCAGTCCTCGGCGGCGGGCCCGGCCTGGTCGAACTTCCTGGGCCGGATCTCGCCGGAGAGGATCTTGGCGCGGCGCTCATCGCGCCGGTCCTCGAACTTGGGGGCGACTCCGTCCAGCTGCAGCGAGTCCGGGAACAGGGCCGGGGCCTCGCCGAAGGCCTCGTGGGTCGAGGAGATGACCTTCCGGCCCAGCGCCAGGTTGGCCCCGCCGCCCACCACGGCCCCCAGACCGAAGGGCAGGGCGCGCCCGAGCATCGCGCCGGACTGGCGGGCCAGGAAGCGCTTGACGAACATGGTGCGGATCGTCTTGGACACGGAGAAGCCCTTGGACTCGTCCTTGCCCATCATCTGACCCCACTTGCTGGACAGGCCCCGGCCCTTGCCGGCCTGCCCGAGGATCTGGGACATCAGCACGTTGCCGTCCTCGCCCAGCATCAGCGCCATGACCATGGTGCGGGCCTTCTCCGGGTCCTGCACGTGGACCCCGTTCAGCTCCGCGACGGACTGGCAGTAGATCGCGGTGCGCTCCAGGTACCCGCCGATGGCGACGAAGGACAGCCCCAGCGACGTCGCGGTGCCGATCCCGGGCACGAACGCGGAGGCGCCGATGGCACCGCCGCCGACGGTGACGTCGCGCAGGTAGATCTTCTCGATGCGCTTCAGGATCTGCTCGGGGGTGTCCTTCGGGTGCTTCTTACGCATCCGCTTGATGGACCCGACCACCAGCGGCCGCTGGATCCGCAGCACGGAGTCCAGGGCCTTGTTCAGGGCGGGCTTGGGCTTGCCGTCGTCGTCGAAGGCGTTCTTCAGGGCGGACTCGGAGAGATTCGGTGCCATGGGTTCATTGAACCACGTCAGAAGGCCCTCGGCCCGAGCGATCATGGGACGCGCCCGCGCGGCTCAGGGCCGGAAGGCCCGGGTGCGCACCGGATCCAGCACGGCCGCCGGATGCGGCCCGGCCGCCTCCAGCCGAGCCCGGTGCTCCTCGCCCAGCCCCGGCCCGGCGGCCAGGATCAGGTTCCCGGGACAGCGCCCGGTGAGCATCCCGGCGTCGGTGAGGGTCCAGGGACCGGGCAGCCCGGCGTCGGCGGCGGCCGCATCCAGCGCGGCGGCCTGCGCGACGAAGAAGTCCAGAGGCGGGTCATCCCCCACGTTCACGGCGAGGATCCCCCGCGAGCCCAGCTGCGCCAGGGCCTCGGCGTAGAAGTCCCGGCAGGCCAGGTGCGCCGGGGAGTCCGCCCCGGCGAAGATGTCCACGACCACCAGGTCGAATCCCTGCGCCGACCCCATGCCGGCGGCCGAGCGCAGCCCGGGCAGAGCCGCGCGGGCGTCGTCGATGACCACCCGCAGATCCGTGCCGGGCGGCAGCGGCAGGTGCCGGGTGATGAAGCCGGGCAGCTCGCGTTCGATCTCCACCGCGACCTGCGCCGACCCGGGCCGGGTGGCCTGCACGTATCGCGGCAGGGTCAGGGCCCCCGCCCCCAGGTGCGCCGCCGCGATCGGCTCCCCCGGCTCCCCGATCAGATCCGCGAGGTGGGCGATGCGCCGCAGGTACTCGTAGCGGATCCGCTCCGGGTGGGCCGGGATCACGTGGGACTGCTCGGCGCCGTCGATCTCCAGGACGACGCCGCCCTCACCCCACCCGTCGGGGCGCACCCTGGCGGTGGCCCCGGAGAAGGACAGCTGCACGGTGGCCTCCGGGCCCTCCCCGGCGTCGCCGACGCTCATACGGTGAAGTCCTGGGCCTCATGAGCGGCGTGGCGGGCCGGCTCCAGCTGGATCGTGGAGTGGGCGATGGAGACGTCGAAGTGCTCCGCGATGCACTCCTGCAGGGTGCACAGCAGCTGCGCGGAGTGCCCGTCCTCGAAGCACTCGTCCTCCAGCACCACGTGCGCGGTGAGGAAGGGCAGGTCCGTGGAGATGCGCCCGGCGTGCAGGTCATGCACCCGCACCACGTGCGGCTGGGCCTCGATGTGCTGACGCACCCGATCCAGGTCCAGGCCCGGCGGGGTGCGCTCCAGGAGCACCCCCACGGCCTCGGCGAGGATCTTCAGGGCCCGCGGGATGATCAGCAGCCCGATCAGCAGGGCGACGACGCCGTCGGCCTGCACCCACCCGGTCCAGGTGATGATCAGGGCGGAGAGGATCACCGCGACGGAGCCCAGGGCGTCGTTGACCACCTCCAGGAAGGCCGCCCGCAGGTTGAGGTTCCGTTGGCCGCCGGTCAGCACGAGCAGGGCGGCGATGTTGCCCACGAGCCCGATGACCCCGAACAGGATCATCTCCGGGGCGGCCACCGGCTCGGGATGCACGAAGCGTTGCACCGCCTCGATGACCACGAACACTCCGACGCCCAGCAGCACCGCGGCCTGCACGGTGGCCGCGAGGATCTCCGCGCGCTTGAGCCCCCAGGTGTGGTGGGCGGTGGCCGGACGCTGGGCGAGCACCGCAGCCCCCAGGGCCATGGCCAGCCCGGCGGCGTCGGTGAGCACGTGGGCGGTGTCGAACAGCAGCGCCAGGGACCCGGTGATGATGGATCCGATGAGCTGGGCGACGAACAGCACCAGCCCGATGCCCAGGGCGATGCTCAGCCGACGCCGCCCGGCCCCGACGCCGTGGGTGTGTCCGTGTCCCCCGGCGTCGTGGCCGTGGGGGTGCTCCTCCGGGGTGTGCCCGCCGTCCCCGTGATCGTGGTTCCGGCTCACCGGGTGCCGAAGTCCTCGAACTCGCCGGTCGCGCTCGTGTAGCGGTGCCGGACGTCGCTGACGTGCCCGGCGGTGTCCCCGGAGGTCAGCTGGGCGTACAGCGCCTCCACCCCGTCGCGGGTGCCTTCGGCCACCACCTGAACGTCCCCGTCGGGCAGGTTCTCGGCGTAGCCGGTGAGGCCGTGGTCCACGGCGATCCCGCGGGTCCACCAGCGGAACCCCACGCCCTGCACGCGCCCGGAGACGGTGGCCTCCAGCCGCGCCTCGGGGGCGGGGCGCTCGGCGTCGTCGTTCTTGCGCTGCCGGAAGACCATGGTGTGCTCCTCGCGTCTCGGACGGTCAGGTCTGCGTGAGCCCGCGGCGCGGGCCCCGGGAGTCAGTATCTCCCAGCGCGGCCCGGGACGCGATGACGCCGCCCACACCCGCCGGAAGGGGCGGGTGCGGGCGGCGTCGAGGTGGGAGGGCGGCCTCGGTCGGGCGGCTCAGGCGAGCCGGGTGCTCTCCGGGGCGCCGGCCACGGCCTCGGCGATCGCGGTGTCCCCGTCGGTGAAGGGGATGGCCTTGCCGATGGTGGAGTCATCGGCCAGCACCGCGGCGATCACACGGGCCACGTTGGCGCGGGAGGTGTCGGCATCCTGCGGGTCCGTGGTGACGTCGATCTTCCCGGTGGGCTCCTCCAGGGTCAGCATCCCGGGACCGAGGATCGTGTAGTCCAGGGAGGTGCCGCGCAGGTGCTCATCGGCCTCGGCCTTGGACTGGGCGTAGGCGTAGAAGTCGTCCTCCTTCGGGACCTCGTGCTCCAGGGAGGAGCCCAGGTAGGAGACCATGACGTAGCGGGAGACCCCGGCCTGCACGGCGGCGTCCATGGTGCGGATCGCGGCGTCGCGGTCCACCTTCCAGGTGCGCTCCGGGTCCCCGCCGCCCACGCCTGCGGACCACACGACGGCGTCCAGCGCCTGATCGCGGAACAGCGCGGCGATCTGATCGGTGGACAGGTCCATGACGTCGCGGACCACGGCCTCGGCCCCGGTCTGCTCGACGTCGGCGATCTGCTCCTGCTTGCGGATGACGGACCGGACCCGGTGGCCCTGCTCGACCAGCAGGGGGGCCGCCAGCAGGGCGACCTTGCCGTGTCCGCCGATGATGCCGATGGTGCTCATGGTGTGCTCCTGTTCTGCGGGGTCCCGCGCGGCATCCGCCACCCGGGGGCGTCGCGGGGATTCCCGCTGTTCGCGGCGTGTCATCCGGTGCAACGGGGTCGGCCGGGGCCGTTATTCCGGGCATCCCGGGGAGCTGAGCCGGCACGTCGGCTCCCGCTCCTCCCGCCTTCCCCCTCCCGCGACCCGGCGCATCGGTTCCCAGAATCGCCGGATTCGGGAACGGATGCGCCGGCTCGGGGAGCGGTGGGAGCGGATGAGCGTCGTGCGGGGCCGGGCGGGGTCTGGTAACCTGATGGTCGCGTTGCGCCGCTCCCTCCCGCCGGGGCGCGGCCAGCGCTTGCCTCCTTAGCTCAGTCGGTAGAGCGAATCCCTCGTAAAGATTAGGTCGCCGGTTCGATTCCGGCAGGAGGCTCCACCACCGCGGGCCGCGGCCTCGTCACCACGACGACGCCGCGGCCCGCGTCGCGTCCTGCGCACCTCTCCCTCCCGGTGCCGCCAGACGCCGTCGGACGCACCCGGGCGCAGCCGCAATCCGGATTCGGGAGCCGTGCGGTGTTTCGGGAGCACTGCCGGGGCTCCCGAAACACCGCACGGCTCCCACAACGTGGCCGCCGCGCCCGCCGCCGACGCCGCGCGGCCCGCCCCACAGACAGCCGCGCGGGCCCCCGCGTAGGGTGGGGAGCCGAACCGACGACGTCCGAAAGGGTCCCCATGCCGCACACCTTCCACCGCAACGAGCGCGCCGCCCAGCTGCCCGCCCGCCTCTCCCGCTCCTGGCTGCTGACCTCCGCGGCCAACGAGGACTCCTTCGAGCCCAACTACGAGTCCGAGGCGGATTCGATCATCCTGGACCTGGAGGACGGCACCCCCGCGGATCAGAAGGACTCCGCCCGCGAGCGCGTGGTGCGGGCCCTGAACTCGGGCATGCGCGCGTGGGTGCGCGTCAACGCCATCACCACCGACCAGTGGAGCGAGGACCTCGCGGCCCTGTCCGAGGCGGAGGGGCTGCGCGGGATCGTGCTGGCGGAGACGGAGCAGCCGGATCACATCACCCGCACCGCCATGATGTCCCGCGCGGGCACCCCGGTGATCGGGCTGATCGAGTCCGCGGTGGGCCTGGTCAACGCGGTGGACATCGCCAAGGCCCCGGGGACCTTCCGCCTGGCCTTCGGCACCGGGGACTTCCGCAAGGACACCGGCATCTCCGATGACCCGATGGCGATGGCCCATGCTCGCTCCACCCTGGTGATCGCCTCCCGGGTGGGCAACCTGCCCGGGCCCATCGACGGCCCCGCCAACGGCGTGGACGAGGCGGGCCTGCGGGAGGCCTGCCGGATCACCGCGACCATGGGCATGACGGGCAAGCTCACCCTGGATCCGGGGCAGACGGATGCGATCAACCGCGGCCTGGCTCCCTCCGAGGAGGAGATCTCCTGGGCGCGGGAGATGCTGAAGAAGGAGAAGGACGGCGCCGTCCCGAAGGAGGGCTCCTACCTGCCGCGCCTGGCTCGAGCCCGGAAGGTCTCCACCCTGGCCCAGACCTACGGCCTCTGGCGGGACTGACCGCACCGCGTCCCCGCGCCGACGGACCGGCGGGCTCAGACACCCTCGGTCAGGCGGCCGTCGCTCATCGTCACCACCCGGTCCGCCGCGTCCAGCAGCTCGGTCTCGTGGGTGACCATGAGGGTCGCGACGTCGAATTCCCGGGTGATCTCCGCCAGCAGCCGCACGACCTCCCGCGAGCGGGAGGCGTCCAGTGCGGAGGTCGGCTCGTCGGCCAGCAGCACGGACGGGGAGCCCATGAGCGCGCGGGCGATGTTGACCCGCTGACGCTGCCCGCCGGAGAGCTGGTGCAGGCGCCGATCCCCCAGACCGGCCAGGCCCACCCGGTTCAGCAGCTCCTGGGCCCGCTCCCGGCGGGCCCGCAGCCGCTTCCCGCGCAGCCCGCGGATGTGCTCGGCGATCAGCAGCTGCTCGAGCGCGGTCAGGGAGGCGATGAGGTTGGGCTGCTGGAAGACGACGCCGATCTCCTCCCGCCGCAGCCGGGCCCGCTCCTTCTCCGCGGCCCCGACGGTCTCGGTCCCGGCGATGCGCACGGACCCGTCGGTGGGGGCGATCAGCGTGGCGGCCACGGACAGCAGCGAGGACTTCCCCGAACCGGATTCCCCGACCACGGCGCACAGTCGGCCGCGCTCGGCGCTCAGATCCACGGAATCCAGGGCCTGCAGGGTCCGCGGCCGGCCGTCCTCGTCCGTGCCGTCCGGGTACTCCAGACTCACCCCGCGCAGGACCAGGGGCGAAGAGGCGGCCTCGCCGACCGGCTCACGCCGTGACCGCTCGACCGGGCGTTCGTCGGCCCGATGGCCAGCACCCCGGTGCTCGCCGGCCCGGTGCTCGGGGGTGTGTCCGGCGGTCGGGTGCAGGGTCTTCTCGATCTTCTCGATGGTGCTCATCAGTTGCCTCCCAGGGCGATCATGGGGTCCACGGTGGCGACTCGGCGCACCGCGACCAGCGAGCCGAGGATCCCGAGGATCCAGATTCCGGCGGCCGGGACGAGGGTCGTGGCCGCGTCCAGCGTGAAGGGCACCCCGCGGGCGGCGAGGGCGCCGAGTCCGGTGGCCGCCAGCGTCCCGGCCGCGACCCCGACGGCGAGGATCACGGCGGCCTGCCCGACGGCGTCGCGCACCAGGTAGGACCCGGCCGCGCCGAGGGCTCGCAGCACCGCGATGTCGCGGGTGCGCTGGATGGTCCACACGGTGAGGAAGGAGATCGTCACCAGCGCGGAGATCCCGTAGAGGAAGCCCTGCATGGTCAGCAGGGAGCCCCGCTCCGAGGAGTAGGAGGCCAGCCCCTGGAAGGATCCGCGGGTGGTGGCCGTGACCGTGTCGGTGCGATGCTCCGCGGCGGTCCAGGCGGCGTCGTCCAGGTTCCCCCGCACCGCCAGCACCGTGCCGACGGGGGTCTGCTCTCCGGCGCCGGAGGCGTGGGTCAGGCCCTGCCAGGCGCCGGTGTCCGTCCAGATCACGGGGCTGTGGCTGTACCACTCGTCGGGCAGCACCCCGGTGACCTCCAGCGTCCGGCCGCCGACGGCGACCCGGTCCCCCACCCCGACGCCGAGGTCAGAGGCCGCGGTGCGGGAGACGACGGCGGTCCCGGAGCGGATCTGCGCGGTCCCCTGCAGCGGCTCGCCGGCGGCCCGGTGAGGCAGGTCGGAGCCGTCGGGCACCCCGAAGATCGCGGCGGTGGCGGCGGAGTCCCCCTCCACCCGGGTCTGGGTGATGCCGATCGGCGTCGCCTGCTCCACCCCGTCGGTGCCCCGCCAGGCCTCGGCCTGCTCCCGGGTGATCCCGGAGGCGGTGAAGGAGACCTCGGCCTGCGGGGGCTTCCCGTCGTCGCTCTGCGAGGTGCCGGGGCCGAAGACGAAGCGGTCCGCCTTCAACGCGCTCAGCGCGGAGGTGTTCTGCGCCCCCAGCCCGCCGGTCAGGCCGGTGAGCATGACCAGCAGCAGGGTGATCAACCCGACCACCGAGCCGATCAGCGCGAACCGGCCCTTCGCGGCGCGGATGTCGCGGATGCCCAGGTACATCGTGGGCTCCTTTCTCGGGTCTCGTCCGTATCGATCTCCACTCTCCGGCGGCGGGGGTGTCCGGCACATCGGGGCCCCGGCGGATCCGGGCTCATCCGTTCGGTTGATGTCCGGGTCCGACGCCGCCCGCACCCGGCCCGGCGGGGCCCACGGCAGCTACAGTGATCCCGTGCCCCGCCCCCTCGACCCACCCGCCGATCCGACCGCCGATCCCGTCGCCGCCTCGCGCGCCCGCGCCGTCGGGCGGTCCCGCACCGCGTCCGCCGGGCACTCCGCGACCGGGCACCCGGTCTCCCGGGCCACCCGGCCCCAGCTGCCCGTGCTGCGGACCCTGCGGGTCGCGCTGCACGTGATGTTCGCGTTCCTGCTGGGCTTCGGCCTGGTCCGCTACCTCTGGACGGGCACCCGGGTTCCCGACGCCGCCCCGGCGGCCTGCGCCATCGCGGCCACCGCGCTGCTGGCCGCGGTGTACCTGGCCGGGACCGTGTGGGAGAACCGCCACGCGCGCCGGGCGGGGCGGGGTGAGACCGTCCCGGGCTCCGAACCGGGAGCCGGGCCTGGCGCCGGGCCGGAGGGTGCGCCCTCCGGGGTTCCGCGGCGGTGGGCCGGGTCGTGGCTGGCGGCGGTGACGCTGCTGTGGCTGTGCCTGGTGGCCATCTCCCCGGACTTCGTGTGGGTGGTCTTCCCGCTGATGTTCCTGTTCCTGCACCTGTGCCCGCATCGGACAGGCCTGGCCGCGGTGGTCCTGCTGTGGGCGGTCTCGGCCCTGGTGCCCCTGGCCCACGGCGGCGGGGACTACTCCGCCGGCGCCGCGGTGGGTCCGCTGCTGGGGGCCGTGCTGGCGGTGGTCATCTCCTCCACGTACCGCTCCCTGGCCGCCGACGCCGAGCACCACGCACGCACCGCGGAGGCGCTGCGCCTGGCCCAGGCGGAGCTGGCGGAGCGGGAGCGGCGGGCCGGGCGCGCCGAGGAGCGGGAGCGGCTGGCGCGGGAGATCCACGACACCGTGGCCCAGGGACTGTCCTCGATCCTGCTGGTCGCCCGGGCGGCGCGCGCCGGGCTGGCGGCCGGGAACACCCGGCAGGTGCAGCGGCAGCTGGCCGTGATCGAGGAGGGCGCCGGGGAGAACCTGGCGCAGGCGCGCCGGTTCGTGCGGGATCTGGCCGCCGTGCCCGAGGGGCCGGGGCTGCCGGAGGCGCTGACCGTCCTGTGCCGGCGCACCGAGGCGCAGGAGGCGGCCCGCGGGCAGCGCTTGGAGTGCTCGCTGCGGCTGGAGGGCCGGGAGGCGACGCAGCTGCCGGAGCCGGTACAGACCGCGCTGCTGCGCGGGGCGCAGGCGAGCCTGGCCAACGTCACCGCCCACGCCGGGGCGGCCCGGGCCGTGCTGACCCTGACCGTCTCCGCGGAGGAGGCCCTGCTGGATGTCTACGACGACGGCGTCGGCTTCGACCCCGCGACCCTGGAGGATCCCCGGGCCGCGGGCGGGTCGGATTCCGGGTACGGGCTGCCGGGGCTGCGGCGTCGGCTGCAGACCCTGGGCGGGAGCCTGACGGTGGATTCGGCACCCGAGGAGGGCACGGTGATCGGGATGCGCCTGCCGCTGACCTCCGCGACCGGCGACGCCGTCGGGTCCGCGAGCACCGCGGATGACGCCTCGGAGGAGACCGCGGAGTCCGCGGCAGCCCTCGATGCGGCGGCCGGGACGGCCGGGCGGGTCGCCGGGGCGGCGCCATCGGCGGGCCCGAGGGAGACGCAGGACGGGAGGCGAGGATGATGGACGGGAACGAGACGGCGCACCCCGTGCGGGTGCTGCTGGTGGATGACCACCCCGTGGTGCGCGCGGGGCTGCGGGCCCTGCTGGAGGGGTTCGCGGAGCTGAGCGTGGCCGCCGAGGCCGCGGACGGTGCGGCGGCGCTGGAGCGCGCGGCCCAGCTGGCGGCGGCCGGGGAGTCGGCCGACGTCGTCGTGATGGACATCCAGATGAAGGGCATGGACGGGATCACCGCGACCCGCCGCTTCCGGGAGGCCGGCGGCCCGCCCGTGCTGATCCTGACGACCTTCGACACGCAGGCGGACATCCTCGCGGCGGTGCGGGCCGGGGCCCTGGGGTACCTGCTGAAGGACGCCCCGCCGGAGGACCTGCGCCGGGCGGTGCTGGACACCGCGGCCGGGCGCAGCACCCTGGCCCCGGAGGTCTCGGCGGCGCTGCTGCAGCGGATGAGCCGCCCGGAGACGGCCCTGTCCGAACGGGAGACGGAGATCCTGCGGCTGCTGGCCACCGGGGCGAGCAACCGGCAGCTGGCCCGGACCCTGTTCATCTCCGAGGCCACGGTCAAGACGCACCTGGTGCACATCTACGAGAAGCTGGGGGTCGGCTCCCGCACCGCCGCGGTGGCCGCGGCCCGCGAGCGCCGGCTGCTCTGAACCGAGCCGACGGGGCCGGGCCACCGCCCCGGTGCGGACGGGCCTCAGGCGGCGGAGTCGGCCGGGGCGGGCACGGCGGGTGCTGCGGGCTGGGGCTGCTCACGGCCGGGCAGCAGCGCCTCGGCGGCGGCCACCTGCTCGACGACGGCGGCCACGCGCCGGCTCACGGCGTCGGCCGCGGCGCATCCGCTCGCGCAGGCGCCGCTGCAGCGCATCATCGCCAGGGCCTCCGCGCACTGCGCGACGGCATTGCCGGCTTTGGACAGCGCCCGGTGCAGCTCGGACCAGCGCCCATCCCGGGAGGCCGGGACGTCCGTGGAGGAGCTGGGGGCTGCGGCCTGGGCGGCCGCGGCCACGGCGCGCACCCGCAGCAGCAGGTCCGCCAGCTCGTTGGCCAGGGGGATCGTCTGCTCCAGCACCTCGCCCTCGGGCAGGCGCTCCAGGATCTGGTGGAAACGGTCCAGGCCCCGGCGGAAGCGATCGTGCGCGCGGCGCCACACGCCCTCACCCAGCTCCGCGGCATCGCGGCGCGCCTGCAGGAACGTCGTCAGCCCCATGTCCATCACCGCCTTCCCGTCGCGCCCGTGTCGGCGACGCCACCGCGGCGCGGCTCGCGCGCAGGTGAGGTCACCCTAAGTCCCCACCAGTCTACCGCCGGCGGGGACTTGGCGACAGAGCGTCATCGGGATCGGTCGCCACACCCAGGAAATCACCAGCTGACGGACACGCGACGTCATACTGGCCGCGGTGCGACCCACAAACCCACCGACCCGGGAATTTCCTCCCCCTCTGCCATGCTTGGCTCAGGTGACACCGGACGCACCCGATCGAGGAGGCCCCTTGGCAGGCATCACCACCCGCACCATCCACGCGCTGCACGACGTCGAGCAGGGCGGCGTGGTCCCGCCGATCTACACCGCCTCCACCTTCCTCCAGCCCACCGCGGGCGGGGAGGGCGAATACGAGTACCAGCGCGGCGCCAACCCCACCCGCACCGCCCTGGAGCAGACGCTGGCCGCCCTGGAGGGGGCCCGCCACGCCTTCGCCTTCGCCACCGGCATGGCCGCGACCTCCGCGGCGATGGGCCTGCTGCGCACCGGGGACTCGATCATCATGAGCCTGCCCGTCTACGGCGGGAACTACCGCTTCGCGACCATCGAGCTGCCCCAGCGCGGCATCGGGCACCGCTTCGTCACGGACCTGAACGAGCTGACCGACGAGGACTTCGACGACTCCGTGAAGATGGTGTTCATCGAGACCCCGGCCAACCCGACCCTGCGGGTCACCGACATCGCCCGGGTCGCCGAGCTGGCCCACCGCCACGGCGCGTACGTCGTCGTGGACAACACCTTCCTCACCCCGTACCTGCAGCGCCCGCTGGCCCTGGGTGCCGACGTCGTCGTGCAGTCCGCGACCAAGTACCTCGCCGGGCACGGGGACCTGCTCGGCGGCGTCGTGAGCACCGACGACGACGAGATCGCCGCCCGGATGACCCAGTCCCAGCTGGTCTCCGGGGCGGTGCTCTCCCCCATCGACTCCTACCGGCTGCTGCAGGACGTGAAGACCCTCGCGGTGCGGATGGACCGGCAGCAGGACAACGCCCGGAAGGTCATCGCCGCGATGGAAGCGCACCCGGCGGTGGCGAAGGTCCACGTGCCCGGTTCCCACAGCGAGGCCGAAGCCGAGATCCAGGCCCGCCAGGCCGACGGTCCCGGCGCGGTGTTCTCCATGGAGCTGGCCGAGGGCCGGGACGTGCGCGCCTTCCTCGGGGCCCTGCGGGTGTGGGGCTTCGCGGTGAGCCTGGGCGGCATCGAATCCCTGATCTGCCTGCCCGCGCACATGACCCACGGGGCCTACACCGACGAGCACCGCGAGGCCGCCCTGATCCCCGAGCAGCTGCTGCGCGTGGCCGTGGGCATCGAGGACGCCGAAGACCTCATCGCGGATCTCACCCAGGCCCTGGAGGCGGCATGAGCACCGCCCGTCCTCCACGAAGGGGCGGGCACCCGTCAGGGCCGGGAGCCCCCGGTGGGCCGGTGACCCGGCGTCGGGCCCTGGGCCTGGCGGGACTCGCCGGCCTCGGCGCGGTGCTGGCCGCCTGCGGCACCGCCGGCTCCGATGCCGAGGGCTCCTCGAGCGCCTCTGCCGGCTCCGACGACGCCCTGGCCCGGATCCGGAAGGACGGGGTGATCCGCATCGGGATGGAGGGCACCTTCCGCCCCTACGGCTACCACGACTCCTCCGGGAAGCTCGTGGGCTTCGAGAAGGAGATCGCGGACCTGATCGCCGCGGACCTCGGGGTGAGGGCCGAGTACGTGGAGACCCAGTGGGACTCCCTGATCGCCGGGGTGGACGCCGGACGCTACGACATCGTCATCAACAACATCGCCCCGACCGACGAGCGGAAGAAGGCCTTCGACTTCTCCATCCCCTACGCGGTGAGCGAGGGCCGGGTCGGGGTGGCCAAGGACTCCGCCCTGCACTCGGTGGACGAGGTCTCCGGACACTCCGCGGCCCAGACCCTGACCTCCAACTACGGCCAGCAGATGGCCGAGCACGGGGCCCAGATCGTGCCGGTGACCGGCTTCGACGAGGCCGCGATGCTCGTGCACTACGGCCGGGTGGACTGCACCGCCAACGACTTCGTCACCTTCGACGCGTTCTTCCGGGAGCGTCCCGACATCAACGTGCGCCTGCTCGACGGCGTCCTGGGCGATGCCGTGGACTCCGCGATCCTGATGGGCAAGGGACAGACCGCATTGAAGGACGCGATCGACGCATCTCTGCGCCGGCACATCGACGACGGGGACCTCACCCGCATCTACGCGAAGTACGTCTCCCAGGACCTCACTCCCTCCGCCTCCCAGACCAAGGGCTGAACCCATGACCGACCTGCTGAACCTCTGGGGAGAATCCCTGCCCCAGCTGCTCCTGGCCACCCTCAAGGTGACCATTCCGCTGTCCGCCGTCGCCTTCGCGCTGGCCCTGCTGATCGCGGTGCTGGCCACCGCGATGCGGCTGTCCCGCGTGGCCCCGCTGCGCTGGATCTCCGCGGTGTACGTCTGGCTGTTCCGCGGCACCCCGATCCTCGTGCAGCTGTTCATCATCTTCTACGGGTTGCCGGCCATCGGGGTGACCTTCTCCGCGTGGACCTCCGCGATCATCGCCTTCAGCCTGAACACCGGGGCCTACGCCGCGGAGACCCTGCGCGCCGCGGTGCACTCGATCCCCCGCGGGCAGCTCGAGGCCGCCCGCACCCTGAACTACACGGGACCGCAGATGCTGCGCCACGTGATCGCCCCGCAGGCCCTGCGCATCGCCCTGCCCCCGCTGGGCAACGACCTGATCGACCTGGTCAAGGGCACCTCCCTGGTCATGGTCATCACCCTGTCCGACGTCTTCCAGGTGGGCCGTCAGATCGCGGCCACGACCTTCCAGCCGCTGGCCCTGTACACCGAGGTGGCCCTGGTCTACCTGGTGATCTTCACGGTCCTGTCCTGGATCCAGTCCCGCGTGGAGCGGGCCTCCAACCGCTACCTCAGGAGCAGCAATGCTTGAGCTGAAGAACATCGCCAAGTCCTTCTCCGGCCAGACCGTGCTCAGTGGAGTGGACCTGACCCTGCGCGACGGGCAGACCACCGTGGTGCTGGGGCCCTCCGGCTCCGGCAAGTCCACCCTGCTGCGGCTGATGAACCTGCTGGAGATCCCCGACGACGGGACCCTGCGCATCGGGGAGGACGCGGTGGACTTCGATGGGGCCCGCCCGGCCGAGGCCGCGATCCGCCGGATCCGCCGACACTCGGCCATGGTCTTCCAGGACTACCACCTGTTCCCCAACCAGACCGTGCTGACCAACGTCTCCCTGCCGCCGGTGCTCAACGGGAAGCTGAACCGGACGCAGGCCCGCGAGCGCGCCGTCGAGCTGCTGGAGAAGGTCGGCATGGGCGGGCGCCTGGAGGAGTACCCGCAGAACCTCTCCGGCGGTCAGCAGCAGCGCGTGGCGATCGCCCGGGCGCTGGCCGTGGAGCCGGACTACCTGCTCTTCGACGAGCCGACCTCCGCCCTGGACCCGGAGCTGGAGGCCGAGGTCATCAAGGTCATGGTGGAGCTGGCCCGGGAGCGCCGCTCCCTGGTGGTGGTCACCCACAACATCGGCTTCGCCCGGAAGGTCGCGGACCGGATCGTGTTCCTGGCCGACGGCGGCATCGGCTTCGACGGCACCCCGGAGGAGTTCTTCACCTCCGAGTCCGAGCGGGTGCGCCGGTACCTGAACATCTTCGACGCGATCTGAGCGGCGCGGGCCCCGCGTGAGATGCGGGGTTTCTGCTGAGATGCGAGGTTCGTGTTCAGATGCGTCACGGCGTGCGGCATCTCAGCACGAACCCCGCATCTGAGAACGAAACCCGCACCTCAGCGCAGGTGCTTGACCCCCGGGGCGTCAGTACCAGGAGGGCTTGTCGCCGTCGGTGCCGGGCTTGCCCAGTCCCAGGTTCTCCCGGACGTGCTCCTGCGGGTGGGCCGCGAGCTCGGCGACGAAGGCGGCCACGGACTTCCGGGACACCTCGGTGCCCCGGAAGGTCTCTTCCCGGCCGGTCAGCTCGTAGTCGACCTCATCGGCGTCGGTCAGCCAGGCCGGGCGCAGGATGGTCCACTCCAGATCCGAGACCTCCACGGTGTCCGCCGCCCGGCGGAACACCTTCAGCGGCTCCCCGATCATGGACTGGTTCCAGTCGTTGAACGCGGGCGGCAGCTCGTCGTAGATGCCCAGGGCGTCCACGAAGATCAGCCGGGAGACCCCGGCCCGGCCCATCGCCTCCACCAGGATCCCCGCCTGCACGTCCAGGTCCGCGCCCAGGTTCGCGTAGACCACGTCCTGGCCGGCCAGGGCCTCGGCGAGCGCACCCTCGTCCTTCACATCGGCCTCCACCACGCGGGCTCCGGCCGGGGCCTGCACCCGGGAGGCGTCCCGGGCGTACAGGGTCAGCTGGGCGCCTGCGGCGTCGAGCATCGGGATGGCCTGCCGGGCGATCTGCCCCGCGGCTCCCAGCACCAGCACCTTCGTCATCATCGTCTCCTTCTCTCGCTGCGCGTCCACCGGGTCGGGGACCTGATCAGGCCATCTTCTCGTCGAAGAACCCGATGAGCTTCTCCGGGTGCTGCCCGAAGTGGTTGTAGGCGTAGAACCGCTGGTTGGAGTCCTCGATCCAGAACAGCTCCTTGTCCTCCGCGCCCAGGGCCTCGAAGATCTCGCGCCCGTCGCCGTCGGCGTCGATGAGGAAGTCCCGGTGCAGCTGCGCCATGAGGGTCGGCACCTTCACCGCCGGCGCGTGGGGAGCCGGGGTCTCCTCGGCCAGGCGCATGCCGTTGGTCTGCAGCAGCTTCTCGCTCAGCCGCGCCACCGCTTCCCGCGGATCCGCTCCGATGTTGCGCGCGCCCTGCTCCACGAAGGTGCGCCCGGAGACCACGTTGAGCACCGCCAGCGCCTGCACGTCCCGGAACTCCTCCGGCCAGCGGTCCATCGCGATGATCGTGGAGTTCCCGCCCATGCAGCGGCTGAACAGGCCCAGCTTCATCCCCGCGAGGTCCTCGCGGGAGCGGGCGTAGCGCACGGAGCCGACGACGTCGCGCGCCTCCAGCAGACCCAGCCCGGAGAAGCCGCCGTTGCCCTGACCGGACAGCCCGCAGTTGCGCAGATCGTAGGTGAGGATGGTGTACCCGGCCTCGTGCAGGTGCTTCAGCTCCGGCAGGAAGTCCACCTCGAAGCCGCCGAACATCTGGTCGTAGGGGCGAGATGGCCGGGGAAGCCGTAGCGGTTGCAGGTCATCGGGTGGTTGATGATCAGCAGCCGATCCGAATCCGCCGGGATCAGCCAGCCCTCCAGCGGCACCCCGTCCAGGGAGGGGAAGGTGACCTCCTCGAAGGCCATGCCGTAGTCGTCCGGGCGCTTGAGCACCGGGGTGCGCACCCCGGTGGCGAACATCTGCGCGTACTGGTCCACCAGCTGCTCCAGGGTGGCATCGCCCGGCTGCGGGGCCGCGGCGTCGTGCTGCCCGATGTTCTTCTCCGTCATGATCCCTCCAGGGGCTGTGGTTCCTCACGGGGTCGAGCCCGTGCGACCCGGGGTCCAGGTTCTCCGAGACCACTGTCTCGGACGGCTCCGCACCCGGGCAACCCCGTTCCGGGAGATGCCCTCTGGGCGGAAACGGACCCGATGACGACGACGCCGCGGCGAGAGGCGGGCGGTTTCAGCAGCAGCGAGCCCCCGGGTGGGCCTCCTGGTGCTCGGCCAGGCGGCGCCAGTACTCGCGTTCGGTCATCGGCGGATCGGCGAGGCCTGCTCGGCGGTGGTACTCCAGGTAGCCCCGGTACTTGTCCGCCCCGAGCACCCCGGCGGCGAAGCGCACCGGAGCGGACTCGCGCAGCCGCATCAGCAGACCCATCCCGCCGCGGCCCCCGCTCACCGGTCGGCCCCCGCACCGGCATCGGTACCGGCCCCGGAACTGCCCCCGGCACCGCCCCGCGGGCGGGCGGCGTCGAACGCGGCCCATTCCTTCTCCAGTTCCCTCTCCGCGCGGGTTGGGATCAGACCCGCCGGGGCGTACATCCGGGAGGCGACGAACGGGTCGTCGCGGTCCGGGCCCGGCCGGCCGCGCAGCGCCCGGAGGGTGACCGCCACCGAGCAGGCCACCACGATCAGGGTCAGCACCACGAACAGCACGGACAGCGTGCCCTGCACCGCGGTGTTGCGCACCACCGCCGCGATCGCCTCCGGAGTCTTCGCGGTGCCGTACGTCCCGGCACCGGAGTCCAGCGCCTCCCTGGCCGCGGCGTGATTGGCCCAGTAGCCGATCTTCGGGTTGGCCGAGAAGATCTTCTGCCAGGAGCCCACCGTGGTGACCACGACGTCGAAGGCCAGCGGCACCGCGATGATCCACAGGTACCGGGCCCGCCCCTTGTTCGCCGCGATCGCCAGGCACACGGCCAGCCCGATCGCGGCCAGCAGCTGGTTGGCGATGCCGAACAGCGGGTAGAACGTGTTGATCCCGCCCAGCGGGTCCGTGACCCCCAGCAGCAGGATCGACCCCCAACCGGCGACCATCACCGCGGTGCACAGCCACGCCCCGGGCCGCCAGCGGGGATCCTTGAACCGCGGCACCACGTTGCCCAGGGAGTCCTGCAGCATGAAGCGGGCGACCCGGGTTCCGGCGTCCACCGCGGTGAGGATGAACAGGGCCTCGAACATGATCGCGAAGTGGTACCAGAAGCTCATCAGGTCCAGGCTCGGCATCAGCTGGTGCATGATCCCGGCCATGCCCACCGCGAGGGTCGGCGCGCCGCCGGTGCGGGAGACGATCGAGTGCTCCCCGACCGCGTGGGCGGTGCCGTCCAGCAGCTCGGGGGTCACGTGCACCCCCGTCAGGCCGAGGGAGTTCACGAAGGCCACCGCCCCCTCGACGGTGCCGCCGGTGGCCCCGGCCCCGGAGTTCATCGCGAAGTACACGCCGCGGTCCACGGTCAGGGCGGCCACCAGCGCCATGATCGCCACGAAGGACTCCATGAGCATCCCGCCGTAGCCGATGAAGCGGGTCTGGCGCTCCTTCTCCACGAGCTTGGGCGTGGTGCCGGAGGCGATCAGCGCGTGGAAGCCGGACAGCGCCCCGCAGGCGATGGTGACGAACAGGAACGGGAAGAGGGAGCCGGAGAACACGGGGCCGTCGTCGCGGGAGGCGAACTCGGAGAAGGCGGGGACAGAGATCTCCGGGCGCACGAGGATGATCCCCGCGGCCAGCAGCACGATGGTGCCGACCTTCATGAATGTGGAGAGGTAGTCCCGGGGGGCCAGCAGCAGCCAGACCGGCAGGATCGCGGCGATGAAGCCGTAGCCGATGACGCACCAGGCCAGGGTCACCTTATCCAGGGTGAACAGGGCCCGGCCCCACTCCGTGCCCGCGATCCAGCCGCCGGCGATGATCGCGGCCAGCAGCAGGGCGAAGCCGATCAGGGAGATCTCCATGACCTTCCCGGGCCGCAGCCAGCGCAGGTACACCCCCATGAACAGGGCGATGGGGATCGTCATGCCGACGCTGAACACGCCCCACGGGGATTCGGCCAGCGCGTTGACCACGACCAGCGCGAGGATCGCGGTGATGATGATCATGATCGCCAGGGTCGCCAGGATCGCGGCGAACCCCCCGATCGGCCCGAACTCGTCCCGGGCCATCTGCCCGAGGGAGCGCCCGCCGCGGCGCATCGAGAAGTGCAGCACCAGGTAGTCCTGCACGGCCCCGGCGAAGATCACCCCGACGATGATCCAGATGGTCCCCGGCAGGTAGCCCATCTGGGCGGCCAGGACCGGGCCCACCAGCGGACCGGCCCCGGCGATCGCGGCGAAGTGGTGCCCGTAGAGCACCCGCCGGTCCGTGGGCATGTAGTCCCGGCCGTCCTCCTGCGCCTCGGCGGGGGTCGCGCGCCGGTCATCCGGGCGGACCAGCTTGTCCTGGATGTAGGTGGACCAGAAGCGGTAGGCGATGAGGTAGCTGCACACCGCGGCGAAGACGAACCAGATGCCGTTGACGGTCTCCCCGCGCACCAGGGCCAGCATGGTCCACCCGAGCCCGCCGAGCAGCCCGACGCCGACCCACACGGCGATCCGGGCGGGGGTCCACCGGCGGGATTCCGCGGCCAGGACCTCGGGATCGACGTGGTTGGGCGGCTGGTCCTGCGGGGCCCGGTCCTCGGGCGGGGCGGCGGGCGCGGTGGTGCTCATGGGTCTCCGTCGACTCCTCGTGCGGGTGATGTGCCCCACCATTGTGGCACAGACGAGACCCCCGTCACGCCAGACGCAGCACGACCTTCCCGCGGTGCTCCCCGGAGTCGAAGTACTCGTGGGCCTCGCGCACCCGCTCCAGGGGGAACGCCCGGTCCACCATCGGGTCGATGACCCCGGATTCCAGCAGAGGCAGCTCGGTCTCCGAGAGGTCGCTGAGGATCTCCCCCTTGGCCTCCGGGGAGAGCACGCGCAGCGTCGTCGCGGTGATGCTGGCCCGCTTGGACATCAGGGCGGACAGATCCAGCTCGCCCCGCGCCCCGCCCTGCAGCCCGATGATCACCAGGTGTCCGCGCCAGGACAGCGAGTCCACGTTGGCCTGCAGGTACTTCCCGCCGACGACGTCGAGGATCGCCGCAGCCCCGACCCCGCGGGTGGCCTCCCGGACCACCGCGGCGAAGTCCTCGCGGGTGTAGTCGATGACGCGCACGTCCCCGGCCTGGTGGGCGCCGGTGAGCCGGATGGTCTCATCCTGCTGCGCGACGAGCCGGCGGACCCGCTCGGCCTTGTCCCGGCTGCCCACGGTGGTCAGCACCCGGTAGCCGAGGGAGCGGACCAGCTGGATCGCGTGCATCCCGATGCCGCCGGTGCCGCCGTGGATGAGGACGAACTCCTCGTCGTCGTTGGGCCCGTCCGGGCTGAGCCCCTCGGTCACGAACAGGTTGGACCACACGGTCGCGGCGACCTCCGGCAGGGCCGCGGCCTGCACGAAGTCCAGGTCCTCCGGCATCGGCATGACCTGGGCGTGGTGCACGGCGACCTTCTCGGCGTAGCCGCCGCTGTCCAGCAGGGCCATCACCGGGTCCCCGACCTTCAGCCCGTGGTGCCCCTCCGCCTCCCGGCCGATCTCCAGGACCGTGCCGGCCGCCTCCAGCCCGTAGATGTAGGTGGCCCCCGGCGGGATGGGGTAGTTCCCCTGGCGCTGCAGGACGTCGGCGCGGTTGATGCCGGCCGCGTGCACGCGGATCAGGACCTGCTGCGGCCCGCAGGCCGGGTCCGGGATCTCGGTGACCTCCAGGGCCTCGGGGCCGCCGTGGCGGGATTCCACTACTGCTCGCATGGGGATGGGGCTCGCTTTCCGTGACAGCTTTCCAGCGGGGCCGGTAAGATGGGCTACCGCGTCGAGTCGAACCTCCATCCTACTGGCAGGAACCCGGCGCTGACTTGGAAGCTTGTCCGAGCGGCCGAAGGAGCCGGTCTTGAAAACCGGTGTGCGGCGACCCCGCACCGAGGGTTCGAATCCCTCAGCTTCCGCTCTCACTCCCGGCCCGGGGCGCCCCACCGATCACGGACGCGCCCCGGGCCGCGTCCACCCTCAGGCTCCGGCCGTCATGTTCACAATCACCGAGGCGATCGGCATGAACAGGAAGGCCGCCGCGGTATTCAGCGCCACCAGGGGGATGTTGCGCGTCTCCAGGGCCAGGCGCGCCCCGGCCAGCCCCAGCACCAGCGGCCCGACCATCAACATGAACGCCGCCGCACTGGTGGGCCCGGGCGTCAGGCCCACCAGCCACGGCACCGCGATCGTCAGGGCCGTGGCCAGCAGGAACAGGACCAGGGACCACGTCTCGGTGCCGGGCCGCCGAGGCCGCTCCGGACGACGCGGCTCTCCGTCGCGGTGCTTCAGCATGGCCGGCCCCCTTCCATGAACATCCGAAAATATGCCGACCCGCTCATGCGCCCACCGGGCCCAGGATCGCGGCGACCGCCGCCTCGGCGTCGGCCAGGGTCGAAGCGCTGAAAGCCAGCTCCGCGTCGGTCTGCGCGGCGATCGCCGTGCCCCACTGCGCGGAGGACAGCTGCAGACCCAGCACGTAGACCCCGGGCTCCGGGGCGCCGTCGGCCCGGATCAGCCGGTACGGGGAGGCCGTGACGTCGAAGCCGCGCCCAGGCGTCGGCGCCGCGCCGTCCCCGAGACGCAGGGGACACGGCCGGGCCAGCCCGTCCTCGAACAGTCCCCCGATCAGCGGAGAGGTGCTGGCGCGCACGTCGTTGGCCGGGGCGAGGGCCTCGACCATCCATGTGGCCTCCACCGGCTCGTCGCGCACCCACGGGGAGGAGGCCGCGAAGCACCCGGTCTCTGGATCGGTGGAGAACACCGGGTCCGGGCCGAGGAAGCGCAGGATTCCGGCGCGGGCCAGGGCCGCCGTCTGCTGGATCCGCAGCACCGGCGGGCCGGAGGCCAGACCGTCCGTCAGGGCGCCGAAGCTGCGCTCCAGCCCCCGCAGCCAGGATTCCCCCGAGATGCCGCGGTCGCGCACCGCGTGCTTGGCCAGCGCGCGGGCGAGGTTCAGGGAGCCGATGGCCATCTTCAGCGGGCTGTCCTGCGCGGCGAAGGAGGCGGCGACGTCGCGATCCAGGAAGTGCACCAAGGCCGCGGCGTACTCCTCGTGGGAGTCGAAGCTGACCCCGGCGAAGGGGCGCATCAGCCGCTCCGGCCGCAGGATCAGCCGCTCCTGCACCCGCTGCGCGGCGAACCGATCCATCCTGGCCCACCAGGAGCCCTGGTCCGGATCGGTCAGGATCCGCTCCACCTCCCGCAGGAACTCCTGCGGGTCCCCCTGCACGGCGTCGGGGTCGGTGCGCACCAGCGTGCGGTAGTAGTTCCACTGTGCGTCCCGGCGGATCAGCGGCCAGTACTCGGCCTCGAAGTCCACCTCCCGGCCCTGCTCGGCCGCCGCCGCGCGCGTTCGGTCCACGACCTCGCGGGTGAAGAAGCGGTTGTCCACCGACGGCGGGTAGTAGCTGTCCAGCACGGCCTTGGCCCGGTAGGGGGTCCCGCGGCGGGAGGCCACCCAGATCTTCGGCTCCCGGCCGCTGGGCCGGTAGATCAGCCGCTGGGAGTCGGCCGGGTCCTCCTCGAAGACGCCGCCGCGGCCCTCGGTGACCCGGGTCAGCACGTCATGGAAGTTCAGTCCCATCCCGCGCACCAGCACGTTGCGCCCGGCCGGCAGCGCGCCCCAGCGCACATCCGCCGGAACGGCCGGGGGCTGGTAGCGGGCCCCGTGCTGGGCGGCGAACTCCATGAGGTCCTGCTGGTCATCGCGCAGGGTCGCGTCCGTGTGCCCCAGGGCCAGGATCACCGCATCGGCGGAGAGCACGACGCCGTCGCCCAGCTCCACCCGGTACGGCCGATCCGCGCGGGGCCCGGCGGCGGCGACCCGCACCGCCTCCTGGGCGTGGTGGGACACCCCGATCCCGGCGGGCAGCGCGCCCATCAGCCGGGCGTGCACATCCGAGAGGTAGGTCCCGTAGATCTTGCGGGACGGGAACCCGGAGGGTCCCATCGCGCGCAGCTCGGCGACGTCCTCCTCCGACAGCCCGACGACGGCGCGGGACGGGTCCTCGGCCAGCAGCTGTCGCCACCGGGCGAAGGTCAGCCCGGCCACGGCCGGCACGGGCGCGGGCGGGGTCGGCCCCTCGGCGGTGGCCAGGGTCCGGTCGCTGGGCACCACGGTGGGGAAGAACGCGGGGGTGTTCATGAGGTACAGGCGGGACTGGTCCGTGCGCCACACGTGCCCCGCCCCCGGCGGAAAGGGGTCCACCAGGTGCACCTCGGCGGCGAGCTCCGGATGCGCGGCCGCCCGGGCGACGATGCGCTCCAGCGCGGACAGTCCGCGCGGGCCGACTCCGACGATGACGATCCGCTGCTTTCTGGCCATATCCCCAGTCTATCGGGGGCGCGAGCTCAGCACCGGGGGTTTTGACCTGGCTCGCGGGCACTCGGTACGCTGGAAGAGCTGTTCTCCCGGATGCGGTTCCGCCCGACCCCCGGGAGAGCACACGGAGACGTGCCAGAGCGGCCGAATGGACTTCACTGCTAATGAAGGGTCCGGCTAACACCGGACCGGGGGTTCAAATCCCCCCGTCTCCGCCGAAGGGAAGGCCCTCGGATCCCTGTTATAACAGGGATCCGAGGGCCTTCTTCGCGTCCTGGAGGGGCGCGTGATAGCTGATCGATAACATCGGCTGGCTGAGATGCGGCGTTCGTGCTGAGATGCCTCCCGCCGTGCGGCATCCCCAACACGAACCGCGCACCTCAGCACGAACCTCGCACCCGAACGCCGCCCAAGGCCGACGCCGTGCCCGTGCCTCAGAAGGCGGCGAAGGCGGTGAGGCGGGCGTCGGCGCCGTCCAGGGCGGCCCAGTCGGCGTCGAAGGAGAACACCGCCAGGGACGACGGTGGGAAACCGGCGGAGGCGTCCATCACGGCGTCGTAGTCCGAGTCCCGGGAGGCCAGGCGCTCGGTCACCTCCTGCACCGCCGGGTAGTGGGCGATGACCAGCAGGGAGTCCACGGTCTCCGGGACCCGGTTCACCGCCGTCAGCAGCGTGGCGGGGGAGCAGTTGTACAGGCGCTCGTCCAGGCTCGCCGTGGGCGCCTCATCGCCCAGGGCATCGGCGACCCACGTGCAGGTCTGCCGAGTGCGCAGGGCGGCGGAGCACAGGATCATCTCCGGGACCGCGCCGTGCTCCAGCAGCCACCGTCCGGCCGCCGGGGCCTGCTCCCGACCGCGCCGGGTCAGGGGGCGGTCGAAGTCGCCGGTCCCCCACGGCATGTCCGCCTCGGCGTGGCGCATGATCACGAGGGTCTTCGGCAGGGAGGTCGGAGAGCTCATGGCGTCAGTCTAGGGATGATCCCCGCCCGGCGCCCGCGCAGCGCACGCCAGGGAGACGGCGGTGCGAAACCAGGATCAGATGGAGTACTCGGGGGCGGCCCAGACGATGACCTCGGGGTGCTCGTAGAACCGGTAGCCCTGCCCCCGCACGGTGCGCACCGTGTTGGCCAGGCGCCCCAGCTTGGAGCGCAGGCGCCGGATGTGCACATCGATGGTGCGCTCATTGGGGGTCTCCTCGGCGTCGCGCCACAGGGAGCTCAGCAGCTCCTCGCGGTTCACGGTGCGCCGAGAGTTCTCCACCAGGTAGTTCAGCAGCTCGAACTCCTTGTAGGTGAGGTTCAGGACCTCCCCGTCCAGGAAGACCTCGCGGCGGGAGAGGTCGATGAGCACGCCGGCGGGCCGGCTCGGCGAGGATTCGGGGCCCAAGCCCTGCTGCGCGCCGACCTCGGCCTGGTGGCGCGGGGTGGTCGGATCGCCCAGCGCGTCGCGCACCACCTCGAGGTCCGAGCCGTCGGTGCCGGTGGGGGCGATCGCGACGGCGGCGTAGGACTCCGCCTGGGGCACCAGGGTCTGGGCGTAGGCGCGGATGTCCTGGACCATGCGCACCAGGGAGGTGCCGTTCTCCGCCGCAACGTCCTCGTTCAGGCCCACGTACAGCACGAAGCCGCGGGCCTCGTGATCCGTGGCCCCCGGGGCGGCGTTCGAGGCGACGGGGCGCGGCCCGGAGCGCAGGGAGTGGTAGGAGGAGGGTTCGCCGACGGCGCCGCGCCCGCTCACCGGAGCGGCCATCCCGCGCATCCCCCGCGCCGGGACCACGCGGTTGCGCTGGGAGATGTGGACATAACCGGGGGCGCCTGACATCGGAGTCTCGTCTCTTCGTGGGGTCTGCGGGGCGACGGGTCCGCCGTCGGGAGAACCCGTCGCGTCCATCGTCGTCCGAACCCGCACCAGCCGCAAGTAACATGCCCGCAATTATCTCGCATCGTGAGATGGATGTGGGGGATCCGACAGCCTATGCAGCCTCGACGGCACGTGCCGCACACCCGGGGGCACCGGAGCGCAGGGCGTCTCCACCGCGGCAGCTCGGGCTGCGGAGCGGAGCTCCCTCCGCCCTGAGCCCCCCGAGGGGATTCGAGATCACAGCATCGCGAAGCTGTCAAGGGCTCCCGCGATCGTATCCGATTCACCCGCGCCGGGTCAGTCCACGACGCCGTACAGCCGGTCCCCCGCATCCCCCAGCCCGGGGACGATGTAGGCCTTCTCGTTGAGCCGCTCATCCCGCGCCGCGAGCACCAGATCCACGTCCGGCAGATCCGCAACCCCTTCCTCCAGAGCGGCGATGCCCTCCGGGGCGGCGAGGATGCACACACAGGTGATGTGGTCCGCCCCGCGCTGGCGCAGGAAGCGGATGGCCTCGATCAGGGTTCCGCCGGTGGCCAGCATCGGGTCCAGCACGTAGACCTGGCGTCCGGTGAGGTCATCCGGCAGGCGCTCGGCGTAGGTGACGATGTCCAGGGTCTGCTCGTTGCGGGCCATGCCCAGGAACCCGACCTCCGCCGTCGGGATCAGCCGGGTCATCCCCTCGAGCATGCCCAGCCCGGCGCGCAGCACCGGGACGACGAGCGGACGGGGCCGGGAGATGCCCACCCCCCGGGCTTCGGCCACCGGGGTGCGCACGGTGACCGGCTCCACACGGATGCTGCGAGTGGCCTCGTAGGCCAGGAGGGTCACGAGCTCATCCACCAGGGCCCGGAACTGCGGGGAGGAGGTGCGCTCATCGCGCAGGACGGTGACCTTGTGGGAGACGAGCGGGTGGTCCAGGATCGTGACGCGCATGGCCCCACGCTATCGCAGGCGATGCCCGACAATGGTGGAATGGCCAGCCCCCCTCCCCCGGCGCGTCGCGCCCCCATCCCGTCCGAGTCCGAGCGCTGGATGGACGCGGCGCTGCGCGAGGCCCGAGCGGCCCTGGAGACTCACGACGTGCCGATCGGGGCCGTGGTGATCGGTCCGGACGGGAGGATCATCGGCCGGGGGCGCAACCGCCGGGAAGCCGACGCCGATCCGACGGCCCACGCGGAGATCCTCGCGATCCGCGAGGCCGCCCGGGAACTGGGCACCTGGCGTCTGGCGGGGTGCACGCTGGCGGTGACGCTGGAGCCGTGTTCGATGTGCGCGGGCGCGATCGTACTGGCCCGGGTCCCCCGCGTGGTCTTCGGCGCCTGGGATGAGAAGGCCGGCGCCGCAGGCTCCGTCTTCGACGTGCTGCGGGAGCGGCGGCTGAACCACTGGACCGAGGTGCTGCCCGAGGTCCGGGAGGCCGAGTGCGCGGGGCTGCTGCGGGAGTTCTTCGCGGCCCGCCGCCCGGGTGCATAACCTCACAAAGCATTCGGGGCTCCGATCTAGAACTGACCGGTCAGTTCAACTAGAGTGGTGCTCTGCTCGACGACGCGCGCTCGACGCCGGGCGTGCACCGCCACCCATCCCACCCCCACCCTGGAGGCTTCCTCCGCCGTGCTGCACGCCGAGAACATCACCGCCAAGGGGCGCCACGCCCCCCTGATCCAGCGCACCTCCCTGGACGTGGCCCCCGGAGAGCTGCTGCTGCTGCAGGCCTCCGGACAGCTGACCCGCACCGCCCTGGCCCTGGTGCTCACCGGGCGCATGAAACCGGAGTCCGGATCCATCACCTGGAACGAGGAGTCCTCCCGCAAGGCCCTGCGCCGGCACGCGAGCATCGTGGACGCCCCCGAGCTCAACGAGATGGAGAAGCACATGCGGGTGCGCGACTACGTCTCCGAGATGCTCTCCTACATGCCCCACCCCTTCCTGCAGCGTCCCCACTCCGGGCGCTGGCTCGAGGAGAACGGCCTGGCGGATCTGAACAACCTCTGGGACGAGCAGCTCACCGGCGAGCAGCGGATCCGGCTCATGACCGCCCTGGCCCGGCACAACTCCGGGGCGGACCTGCTGGTCTTCGACACCCCCTCCCGCCACGCCCACTACTCCGTCACCTGGATCCCCCGCCTGCTGGAGCTGGCCCAGGACGAGGAGCACCCGCGCGCCGTCATCGCCGTCGTCCCCCACGTCTCGGACAAGTGGTACGGCCCCGTGGCCATCGAGGGGGACCCGCAGGGCGGGCGCGGACCCGACATCGCCGACGAGGAGGAGGGCGGACGCCACCGGCAGCCCGCGGAGGACCCTCTCCCGCCCACCCGGATGCTCTCCCTCGAGGAGCTGTTCGACCTGGAGGCCGCGGCCGAGGAGATCGAACCCGAGGGCGACGACGCCGACCAGACCGCCGAGAACGAGAACTAGGAGAAGACCGTGACGTCCTTACGCCTCGCCCTGACCGAGCTCAAGCGCTTCTCCCACGGCGTGCTGCCCAAGCTGGTCATGCTCGCCGTGACCCTCGTGCCCCTGCTGTACGGCGGGGTGTACCTGTACTCCAACTGGAATCCGTACGGTCGGGTGGACAACGTCTCGGCCGCCCTCGTGCAGTCCGATCGCGGCGCCACCGACGAGTCCGGCAAGCATGTGAACACCGGCGAGGACGTCGCGAAGGAGCTCAAGGACGCCGGCAACTTCGACTGGCAGGACGTGAGCACCCGACAGGAGGCCGTGGACAAGGTGGAGAAGGGCGAGCTCGGCTTCGCCCTCGTCATCCCCTCGGACTTCTCCCAGAAGCTGCTGTCCACCTCCCGGTTCCAGCCGGATGAGAACGGCAAGACGGGCGAGGTGGATCCCCAGAAGGCCGGCCTGGAGATCATCACCAACGACGCGAACAACTACCTGCTGACCAACATCGTGGAGAAGGCGGGCACCTCGGTGCGCGACACCGTCGCCAGCCAGGTCGGCGACGAGACCGCCAACCAGCTGCTGGCCAGCTTCACCGACATCCACGGCCAGCTGGTCGAGGCCCGGGACGGGTCCCAGAAGGTCACCGATGGGACCGTGCAGCTGGGCAGCGCCATCGATCGCCTCAAGGGCGGCACCTCGGACCTGGTCAGCGGCTCCCAGCGGCTCAACAGCGGCGCGCACCAGCTGCACGACGCCGAGAACCAGCTGGTGGACGGGCAGCGGCAGGGTCTGGACGGGGCCCAGCAGCTCGATGACGGGGCCCAGCAGCTGGATTCCGCGACGGGGCAGCTGGCCGACGGCACCGGGCAGCTGCGCAGCGGCGCCGGGCAGCTGAAGGACGGCACCCAGCAGCTGGCCGACGGCTCCGGCCAGCTCAAGGACGGCACGGCCACCCTCGCGCAGGGC
>NZ_BCSM01000003.1 GCF_001570865.1 Rothia kristinae NBRC 15354 | reverse complement strand
CCGGGGACCCGCAGGAGGCCCCCGAGGCCGCCGCGTCCGCCTCCGCCGAGCACGCCGCCGCCGGGGACCCGCAGGAGGCCCGGGAGGTCCCCGAGCAGACCGGGTCCACCGGAGCGGGTGAGGCCGGGGCCGAGCAGCCGGTGCCCGCCGTCGTCCCGGACAGCACCTGGGATGAGGAGCACCAGACCGGGCGCGAGCACCGCGTCGAGGACGCGCTGCCGGAGTCCGCGCCGTCGGTGGCCGAGCACGCCGACATCGCCCCCTCCTACCACGCCCCCGCCCAGGCCCCGGCCAAGCCCTCGGACACCCGCCTGGCCCCCGGCAACCTGGTGCTCACCGAGGCGCAGGTGGTCTCCCGCCTCACCGACGCCCAGCAGGCGCTGTTCGGCCCGCAGGGCACGGCCCGGGACGTCTCCACCGTGCTGATCCGGGTGCGCGCCCTCGGCTCCTACTACGACGCCCTGACGCACGTGCGCGGCAACGGCCTGTGGGATCAGCGCAGCACCTTCCAGCTGGTTCCGGAGGAGGCCCTGCAGGTGCTGGCCCTGAAGGAGGACTCCTACCAGGAGGGCCAGGGCTCCCCGATCGCGATGATGTTCCGCTTCACCCCGGGCATCCCCCCGGAGGTCTCCTTCGACTACGCGGACGAGGAGCGCTACGTCCAGTACCGGGACCGGCTGCCGGCCCAGCAGTACGTGGAGGAGCTGCGGATGTACCCGCGCACCGGGTCCAACATCCCCGAGCACATGAACGAGGCCCTCACGCAGTGGAGCCTGTGAGCCACCAGCCGACGGCCACGGGGGCGGCCAGCGCGCCGCCCCCGTGGCCGTCGGTGTGTCTGCACGACCACCTCGACGGCGCCCTGCGACCGGGCACCGTCCTTCAGCTGGCCGCGCGGATCGGGCACGAGCTGCCCGCGTCCGACCCGGAACCCCTGGGCCGGTGGTTCCGGGAGGCGGCGGATTCGGGGTCCCTGGAGCGCTACCTCGAGACCTTCGAGCACACCGTCGCGGTGCTGCAGTCGGCCGAGGCGCTGGAGCGGGTGGCCCGCGAGTACGTGCTCGACGCCGCCGCGGACGGGGTGCTCTACGCCGAGGTCCGCTGGGCCCCGCAGCAGCACACCCGGGCCGGACTGGACCCGGATGAGGCCGTGCTGGCCGTGGCTCGCGGCCTGGCCGCCGGCGAACGGGAGGCGGCCGCTCGGGGCGAGTGGATCCGGGTGCGCCAGCTGCTGTGCGCGATGCGCCAGCTGGACGGCGCCGAGCGGGTCGCGGACCTGGCCCTGGCCCACCGCGAGCACGGCGTGGTCGGCTTCGACCTGGCCGGGCCGGAGGCCGGCCACCCGCCGTCGGATCACCGAGAGGCCCTGCAGCGCTGCGCCGAGCACCTGCTGCCGGTCACCCTGCACGCCGGGGAGGCCGCGGGGCCGGAGTCCATCCGCTCGGCCGTCGTCCACGGCCGGGCCCGGCGCCTGGGTCACGGGGTGCGCCTGCTCGCGGACGTCACCCGGGACCCGCAGGCTCTCGCGGACCCGGCCGATCCGGCCTCCGGGCTCGTCCTGGGGGAGCTGGCCGCGGGGATCCGGGACGCCGGGATCGGCCTGGAGGTGTGCCCCTGCTCGAATCTGCAGACCGGGGCGGCCCCGCGGGTGGACGACGTCGGGCGCGACGATCCGGCACCGGCGCGCACCCCGGGGGAGCACCCGGTCGCGCTGCTGCGCGCGCTGGGCTTCGATGTGCTGCTCTCCCCGGACAACCGGCTGATGAGCGGCACCTGGATGGCCCGGGAGCAGCAGCTGCTGACCCACCACCACGGCTGGGGCCGGGAGGAGTTCCGGGAGCTGGCCCTGACCGGCGCCCGCCACGCCTTCCTGCCCGCCGGGCAGCGGGAGCAGCTGGCCGAGCGGATCCGGGAGGCCTACGCCGTCCTGCCGCCCGCCGCGCCCGAGACTGAGACTGCCCCCGGCGGCGCCGCGGAGGAACCCGTCGCGCCGCGGGCGGAACGGGCCTTCGGGGATCTGGTGCGGATCATGCGGCGGCTGCGCTCGGAGCGGGGATGCCCGTGGGATGCCGCCCAGACCCACGCGAGCCTCGTGAAGTACCTCCTGGAGGAGACCCACGAGGTCATCGAGGCCATCGAGTCCCCGCAGCGGCCCGGGGTGGATGCCGCGCTGCTGCGCGAGGAGCTCGGGGATGTGCTGCTGCAGGTGGTCTTCCACGCCCGGATCGCCCAGGAGAGCCCGGAGGAGGCCTTCGACGCCGCGGACGTGGTAGCGGGGCTGAATGCCAAGATGATCCGGCGCCACCCCCACGTGTTCGCCGGGGACGCCGCCCAGGCCTCGGAGGATCTGCCTCCGGCCGACGCCGCTCCGACCGCCCAGGAGCGCGGGGCCGCGTGGGAGGAGCTCAAGCGGCGGGAGAAGCCCGAGCGCACCGGGCCCTTCGACGGCATCCCGCCGAGCCTGCCCGCCCTGGCCCGGGCGGAGAAGATCCTGGGCCGGGCCGCGAAGGCGGGCCTGGATCTCCCGCCGGTCGCGGATCCGCCCGGGCCCGACGCCGGGGCGGCGGGGACCGAGGAGGCCCTGGGCGAGGCCCTGCTGGGACTGGTCGTGCGGGCCCGGCAGCTGGGGGTGGACCCGGAGGCCGCGCTGCGTGCCGCGGTGCGTCGCTACGTGCACCGGGTCGGCTGAGCCGCGGCGTCGGCCCCGGTCCGTTCGGCCTCCTCCCGAGCCGTCCAGTTGGGTTTCCCTGAAACTCTGTGTGATCGTGTGGGGAATTGGTAGACTCGTGGCAGAGGGCCCTTCGGGGTCCGAGCACTGATCAGCCCATCATCCTTCCCGATTCAAAGGAGAACACCATGGCTATCATCCTGGACGTGCACGCCCGCCAGATCCTGGACTCGCGCGGCAACCCGACCGTCGAGGTCGAGGTCCTGCTGGAGGACGGCTCCGTCGGCCGCGCCGCGGTGCCCTCGGGTGCCTCCACCGGCGAGTTCGAGGCCGTGGAGCGTCGCGACGGCGACAAGCACCTGTACCTCGGCAAGGGCGTCCTGGATGCGGTCAAGGCCGTCGAGGACGAGATCTCCGAGGTCGTCGTCGGCCTGGATGCCGCGGATCAGCGCGTCGTCGACCAGGCGATGCTGGACCTGGACGGCACCGACAACAAGGGCAAGCTCGGCGCCAACGCCATCCTCGGCGTCTCCCTGGCCGTGGCCCACGCCGCCGCCGAGTCCGCCGAGCTGCCGCTGTACAAGTACCTGGGCGGGCCCAACGCCCACGTGCTGCCCGTGCCGATGATGAACATCCTCAACGGCGGCTCCCACGCCGACTCCAACGTGGACATCCAGGAGTTCATGATCGCCCCGATCGGCGCCCCGAGCTTCTCCGAGGCCCTGCGCTACGGCGCCGAGGTCTACCACACGCTGAAGAACGTGCTGAAGGAGCGCGGGCTGTCCACCGGCCTGGGCGATGAGGGCGGCTTCGCCCCCAACCTGGACTCCAACGCCGAGGCCCTGGACCTGATCCTCGAGGCCATCGAGAAGGCCGGCTTCACCCCGGGCAAGGACGTCGCCCTGGCCCTGGACGTGGCCTCCTCCGAGTTCTACGACAAGGACTCCAAGACCTACTCCTTCGAGGGCGAGCAGAAGACTGCCGAGGAGATGTCCGCGTACTACGACCAGCTGGTCGCCAAGTACCCGCTGGTCTCCATCGAGGACCCGCTGGACGAGGACGACTGGGAGGGCTACCGCACCATCACCGAGCACCTCGGTGACAAGGTGCAGATCGTGGGCGATGACTTCTTCGTCACCAACCCGCAGCGCCTGGCCAAGGGCATCGAGATGGACGCCGCCAACGCCCTGCTGGTCAAGGTCAACCAGATCGGCTCCCTGACCGAGACCTTCGACGCCGTGGAGATGGCCCAGACCAACGGCTACCGCTGCATGATCTCCCACCGCTCCGGGGAGACCGAGGACGTGACCATCGCGGACATCGCGGTGGCCACCAACGCCGGGCAGATCAAGTCCGGTGCCCCGGCCCGCTCCGAGCGCGTGGCCAAGTACAACCAGCTGCTGCGCATCGAGGAGGAGCTGGCCGGCGGCGCCCGCTACGCCGGGGCCTCCGCCTTCCCTCGCTTCACCGCGAAGTGATCCGGACCCGCGGCCGATGAGCCGCGGAGCCCGCCCGCGCGCGCTGAGCGCGCTGAGAGACGACGCCGCCCGGTGCTCGCCGTCCCCTCGCGACCCGAGGGGGCGACGGCGCTGGGCGGCGTCGTTCTTCGCTAGACTGGGCGGGCGGGTCAGCAGACCCGCGCGGGTCCGGGCCGCTTCCGAGGCCGGGATCCGCAAGGACACCGCCGGCGCGGGCCCCGGTCCGCGCCGACAGGGGAGAGGGGCAGTCCCACGATGAGGAATCCGCTGCGCGGCGCGGCCCGCTGGCTCGGCTACACCCGGACCCCCGTCCGCAGCGCCCCCGCATCCCGCCCGACGGCACCTCGACCGACCCGACCGGCGGACTCCGAGCGGCCGCCCGAGGTGGAGCTGGTCGAGCAGGAGGACCCCCAGGGTGCGCTGGTCGGCGCCGAGGACTGGTCCGAGCAGGAGGATCGCCATCCCACCCTGGAGCCGGTGGCCGCCCGCTCCTTCTCCGGGCGCACCCTCCTGCTGCTGCTGATCGCGGCCGTGCTCGTGGTGCCGCTGGCGCCCACCGTGCACCGCTACTTCGCCCAGCAGGCCGAGATCCAGTCCCTGCACCGGGACATCGCCGACCTGCAGTCCCAGCAGGCGGACCTGGAGGAGCAGAAGAAGCGCTGGGACTCGGATGACTACGTCCGCCAGCAGGCTCGTGAGCGGCTGATGTACGTGGACCCGGGGCAGACCCCGTACATGGTCATCGGCCAGCAGGAGGGCCAGGCCCAGGCCGATGACTCCTCCGCGGAGGCCGCGGCCCAGGGCCATCCCGACTGGGGGACCACCCTGTGGGAATCCGTGGCCGGAACCCGCTGACCCCCTTGCCCCACCGACCCCAGGAGACCCTGTTGAGCCCCTCGCCCCAGGACCCGTCCTCCCCCAGCTCCACCCCGAACGCCACCTCCGGTGACGCCGAGCACCGCGATACCGAGCCCACGCAGGCCCCGACCGGCGTCGGGCACGAGGTGCGCCCCGCGACCGGCGTCGGCGTCGACGAGACCAGGCTGGAGCCCACCGCCCAGGACCTGCGGGTCCTGACCCGGATGCTGGGCCGCCCGGTGCGCGACGTCGTGGAGATCCCGGCCCGCTGCGTGTGCGGGAACCCGCTCGTGGCCGCGACCGCCCCGCGGCTGTCCGGGGGCAGCCCGTTCCCGACCGTCTTCTACCTGGCCCACCCCGGGGCCACCCAGGCCGCCTCCCGGCTGGAGGCCGCCGGGGTCATGGCGCAGATGACCGAGCGGCTGGGCCGGGATGAGCGGCTGGCCGCGGCCTATCGCGCCGCCCACGAGGACTACCTGGCCCGCCGGGAGCGGATCGGGCGTCTGGCCGGCACCGGGGAGGTTCCCGAGATCGAGGGCGTCTCCGTCGGGGGCATGCCCGTGCGGGTCAAGTGCCTGCACGCCCTGCTCGGACATACCCTGGCCGTGGGGACCGGCATCAACCCCCTGGGGGATGAGACCCTGGAGGCCGTGGAGGCCTCCTGGTCTCCTTACCGCTGCGCCTGCGATCCCGCCTGGCGCGACCAGGACTGATACGCCCCACCCCTGCCGAGACACCACGGGAAGGACCCGACCATGCGCGTGGGCGCCATCGACTGCGGCACCAACTCCATCCGTCTGCTCATCGCCGACGCCGAGCCCGGGAACCCCGGGGCCCCGCCCCGGCTGCGCGACGTCGTGCGCGAGATGCGCATCGTGCGCCTCGGGGCCGGGGTGGACGCGACCGGCTGGCTCTCCGAGGAGGCCCTCCAGCGCACCTTCGAGGCCGCCGGCGCCTACGCCGAGCAGCTGCGCCGCCACGACGTGGACCGGGTGCGCATGGTCGCGACCTCCGCGAGCCGCGACGCCGGCAACCGGCGGGCCTTCGCCGCGGGGATCCGGGAGCGGCTGGGGATCGAACCCGAGGTCATCAGCGGGGACGAGGAGGCCCGGCTCTCCTTCGCCGGGGCCGCGGCCGCCGTGCCGCAGACCGCCGAGGGTCGCAGCCTCGTCGTGGACATCGGGGGCGGGTCCACGGAGTTCGTGCTGGGCGAGGCCGACGGGGTGATCGCCGCTCGGTCCCTCGATATCGGCTCCGTGCGCCTGACCGAGCGCTACCTCAGCTCGAACCCGCCCACCGAGGCCCAGCTGCGCCGCCTGGTCGAGGACGTCGACGCCGCCGTGGAAGCCACCCTGGAGACCGTCCCGCTGGACACCGCGACCCGACTGATCGGGGTGGCCGGGTCCGTGACCACCGTGACCGCCCGGGCCCTGGGCCTGCGGCGCTACGACTCCCAGGCCGTGCACGGGGCCGAGCTGGGCATCGAGGAGATCACCGCGGCGGCCGGGGAGCTGACGCGGATGACCCGGGAGCAGCGTTCGGACCTGGAGTACATGCCGATCGGGCGGGAGGACGTCATCGGGGCGGGGGCGCAGATCTGGGCTCGGATCGCCCAGCGGATCGGGGAGCTGACCGAGGGCCGGATCCGCGGCGCGGTGACCTCCGAGCAGGACATCCTCGACGGCATCGCCCTGTCCCTGCTCTCCTGAGCGGCGCGCGCCCCGCGGCCCGAGTTCGCACGGGGGATGGCATGGGCGCCATCACGGTGGCAGGATGGGGCGGGTGAACCGTCCGGTCCGGCGTCGCGGGGGCCATCCCCGCCGCGGCGCCACGGGCCCACCCCTCCAGCGCAAGGAGTAGCATTCTCACCATGGCTTTCAACCACCTGGCGAACGATCGCCCCCGTATTCTCGTGGTCGGCGGCGGCTATGTCGGCCTGACCGTCGCCTCCCGGATCCAGAAGGACGTCAAGGCCTCCGGCGGCGTCGTCACCGTCGTGGATCCCAACCCCTATATGACCTACCTGCCGTTCCTGCCGGAGGTGGCCGGCGGCTCGATCGAGTCCCGTCACGCCGTGGTCCCGCTGCGCCAGCACCTGCGCGACAGCGAGATCCTCGCCGCGCACGTGGAGAAGATCGACCACCGCAACCGCACCGCGACCCTGCGCGGCATCGACGCGGGCGACACCTACGAGCTGACCTACGACCAGATCGTGGTCGCCGCCGGATCCGTGACCCGCGCCTTCCCGATTCCGGGCCTGGCCGACGCCGCGATCGGCATGAAGAGCATCGAAGAGGCCGAGCACGTGCGCAACTGGGTGCTCGAGCGCATCGAGGTCGCCAGCCTGCTCAAGGACGAAGACGCCCGACGTCGAGCCCTGACCTTCGTGGTCGTCGGCGGCGGCTTCGCCGGCATCGAGACGATCGGCGAGATCGAGGACATGGCCCGCGACGCCGTGGAGCGCACCTCCCAGCTGCGCTCCAGCGACCTGCGCTTCGTGCTGGTCGAGGCCATGGGCCGGATCATGCCGGAGGTCCCGGAGGCTCGGGCCGAGTCGGTCGTCGCGCACCTGCGCGCCCGCGGCATCGAGGTCCTGCTGAACACCTCCCTCGGGGAGGTGGAGGACGGGCACACCCTGAAGCTGGTGAACATGTCCGAAAAGTCCTCGGCCGGGGTGGTCGAGGCCGACACCCTGATCTGGACCGCCGGCGTGCAGGCCGCGCCGTTCCTGAAGAACTCGGACCTGCCGCTGGATGAACGCGGGCGCGTGCGCGTGGGCGCCGACCTGCGCGTGACCGGCGACGACGGCCCCGTGGAGGGCGCCTGGGCCGCCGGGGACAACGCCGCGGTGCCGGACCTGACCGGCGGCGGCGTCGGCGGGTTCTGCGTGCCCAACGCCCAGCACGCCTCCCGCCAGGGCGTGCGCCTGGCCAAGAACCTGCTGGCCTCCCGCAGCGGCGGACAGCTGGAGGACTACTACCACGAGAACCTCGGTGCGGTCGCCGGGCTCGGGGCGTACAAGGGCGTGGCCAACATCAAGGGCCGTTCCTTCGAGGGTCCGCTGGCCTGGCTGATGCACCGCCTCTACCACGGCTACGCGATCCCCACCGCGGAGCGCTCCGCCCGCGTGGGCGCGAACTGGATCCTGTCCACCGTGTTCGGCCGGGACACCACCCCGATCCGCCACGCCCGGGATCCGCGCCTGCCGTTCCTGGCCGCCACCGGCAACGCCCCGGAGGCCAAGAAGGCCCGGCTCTAGCCCGGTCTCGGCTCCGCGCGGTGCGTCCTCTCCCGCGAGGGGACGCACCGCGCGGGCGGCTCCCGGCGCCCCGGCGTCGGCGGGCCGCCCCCTGCGCCCCAGTAGCCCAATCGGCAGAGGCAGCTGACTTAAAATCTGCGCAGTGTGGGTTCGAGTCCCACCTGGGGCACCGCGACCGTCGCCTCGGGGCGCCTCACGCTCACGCTGTGGGCGATACCCGCCGGCCCGGGCCTGCCCGCAGGCGCCGCCGCCTTGTAGACTGGGCCGCGACGTGTCGTGGTCGTCTGCGCAGCCTGTGGTCCGCGCGGCGGCCGTCGCCAGCGATGCCGTCGACGACCGTGAGCGAACACTCTCAGGAGATGAGAACACCCATGGCCAGAGGCAACCCCCTGATCAGCCGTCTCAGCACCGAGGCGCAGAAGAACCCCTACGCGAACCAGCCGCTGGACTACTACGACGGCGCCGGGCGGGCGACGACCACCCAGGCACCCTCCCCGTACGCGGCGCCGAACCCCGCCGCCGCACAGCCCGGTCCGCAGACCGCCGACGCCGAACAGCTGAACCGGATGTACCAGGCCCCCTCGGCGACCCCGGCCGACACCCGGCGGGCCACCCTCAACGACGTCGTCGCGAAGACCCTGTCCCTGCTGGGCCTGGTCATCGTGGGCGCGGTCGTGGGCTGGTTCGTCCCCGGTCTGGGCTTCCTCGGCGGGATCGTGGGTCTGGTCGTCGGACTCGTGGTGGTCTTCAAGAGGAACGTCTCCCCGGTGCTGACCATGGTCTACGCCGTGGCCGAGGGACTGCTGCTCGGGGCGATCTCCGGGGTCTTCGAAGCCCAGTACGGCGGGATCGTCGTCAACGCGGTGCTGGCCACCGTGGTCGTGTTCATCGGGATGCTGATGCTCTACGCCAAGGCCGGGGTGCGCCTGTCCCAGCGGATGGTCGCGATCCTGGGCATCGGGATGATCGCCTACCTGGTGTTCCTGGTGGGCAACTTCGTCTTCGGGATGATCACCGGCTCCTCGATGCGCGACGTCGAGATCTTCGGCATCCCCCTGGGCATCCCGCTGGGCCTGATCGTCGTGGCGATGGCCGCGATCAGCCTGATCGCGGACTTCCAGAACATCGACGAGGCTCTGCGCGCGGGCGTCCCGGAGAAGGAATCCTGGCGCCTGGCCTTCGGCCTGATCGTGACCCTCGTCTGGCTCTACATTGAGATCCTGCGCCTGTTCAGCTACTTCATGCGCAGCGACGACTGACCCCCTCCCACCCCCGGCCATCGGGCCCCGGGCGCGCAAGCACCGCCGAGACGGCGGCTTCCGCACCGGGGCCCGGTGCCGTGCGGATCCCTTCCACCCATCCCTGAACCCTTGGAGAACCCGCCGATGAGCACCACCGAGGACGGCGCGGTTGAGCCGCAGCTTCCCATCACCACCCCGCCGCCCGGGGACCGTCCCACCGAGCCGTGGACCCGCCGCTCCTCCGGGCAGGCCGGGGACTCCCGTCGCCAGGATCCGCACATCCCCTTCGCCCTGAACACCGCCGCCGCCTGGTCCTGGCGGCTGCTGTTCGTGCTGATCATGGCCGGGGTCATCGTGTGGCTGTCCCGCCCCGTCTCCACGATCCTCGTGGGGGTGGCGGTCGCCGCCCTGCTGGCCGGACTGCTCACCCCCGCGGTGCGGTGGCTGCGCAAGCACCGCATCGGCTCCGGGTGGGCCACCGCCATCACCGAGATCGGTCTGATCGTCGTGGTCCTGGGGCTGCTGACCCTCGTGGGCCAGCAGCTGGTATCCGGGTTCACCGACCTGTCCGATCAGGTGGTGGCCGGCTACCACCAGCTCATGGACTGGCTGGCCGACGGTCCCCTGCACGTCACGGTGGACCAGGTGGACCAGGCGATCAGCTCCGTGACCGCGACGATCAAGGACAACTCATCGCAGATCCTCGCCGGAGCCGCCAGCTTCGGCTCCACCGCCGGCAACGTGGGCGAGGGCCTCGTGATCTGCCTGTTCACGCTGATCTTCTTCCTCCTCGAGGGGGAGCGGATCTGGCTGTTCCTCGTCGGCCTCGCCCCGAAGAGCGCGCGCCGGGCCGTCAACGGCGCCGGTCGCCGCGGCTGGCACTCCCTGGTCTCCTACACGCGCATCCAGGTCTTCGTGGCTTTCGTCGACGCCGTCGGCATCGGACTGGCCGCGTTCTTCCTCCGGGTTCCGCTGGCCTTCCCCCTGGCGGTGCTGGTCTTCCTCAGCTCGTTCGTCCCGATCATCGGCGCCCTGCTGTCCGGCGCGGTCGCCGTGCTGCTGGCCCTGGTGGCCAACGGGCCCATCAACGCCGTGCTGATGCTCGCCGCGGTTCTGCTGGTCCAGCAGATCGAATCGCACCTGCTGCAGCCCCTGGTCATGGGCAAGGCCGTCTCCCTGCACCCGCTGGCCGTGGTCCTGGCCGTGGCCGTGGGCACCACGCTGCTGGGCATCGTGGGCGCGGTGTTCGCCGTGCCCGCCCTCGCCGTGCTCAACACCGTGATTCGGTATCTGGCCGGCAGGCAATGGGAGCAGGATGACGCCATCCGCACCGAGCCGTTCCGCTTCGACTGGGAGATCGCCAAGGCCAGGAAGAAGTCCCTGAAGCAGAAGGCCAAGGAGAAGCTGCGCGAGGAAGCGCACCCGGAGGAGCAGACCGCATGAGCGCGCTGGAGCAGCTGCCCGTCACCTTCGAGCAGATCCAGGAGGCAGCCCACCGCCTGGACGGCATCATCGAGACCACGCCGATCGCCCACTCGCGGGCCCTGGAACGGCGCATCGGCTCCCCGGTGCACCTGAAGGCCGAGAATCTGCAGCGCTCCGGGTCCTTCAAGGTCCGCGGCGCCTACAACCGCATGGTCCGGCTCACCCCGGAGCAGAAGGCGGCCGGCGTCGTCGCCGCCTCGGCGGGCAACCACGCCCAGGGGGTCGCGCTGGCCGCGTCCAAGCTGGGACTGGAGGCCAGGATCTACATGCCGCAGGGAGCGGCCCTGCCCAAGATCGCCGCGACCCAGGGCCACGGGGCCCAGGTGGTGCTGCACGGCACCACCGTCGACGAGGCGCTGGCCGAGGCCAAGCGGCATGCGGATGAGACGGGCAAGACCTTCATCCACCCCTTCGACAACGCCGACATCATCGCCGGTCAGGGCACCCTGGGCCTGGAGATGCTTGAGCAGGTCCCGGACGCGGACACGATCATCACCGGCGTCGGCGGCGGCGGGCTGCTGGCCGGGGTCGCGATCGCCGCCAAGACCCTCGCGGCCCGACAGGGCCGCCCGATCCGGGTGATCGGGGTGCAGGCGGAGCACGCGGCCGCCTACCCGCCGTCGCTGGCCGCGGATGCGCTGGTGCCGCTGAAGAAGATGTCGACCATCGCGGACGGCATCGCGGTCGGGCGGCCCGGGCAGCTGCCGTTCTCCATCATCAAGGAGCTGGTGGACGACGTCGTCACGGTCTCCGAGGACGACCTCGCCCGCGCGCTGATCTTCCTCATGGAGCGGAACAAGCTCGTGGTGGAGCCGGCCGGGGCGGTGGGGGTCGCGGCCCTGATGAACGGGACCCTCAACGAAGCCTACGGGAACCTCGGCACCACGGTGTGCCTGCTCTCCGGGGGCAACATCGACCCGATGCTGATGCTCAAGGTCATCCAGCGGGGCCTGTCCGCCGCGGGGCGCTTCCTGACCGTGCGCATCATGCTGACCGATCACCCCGGGGAGCTGCGCGACATCTCCCGGATCATCGCCGAATGCGATGCGAACGTGACCGGCGTGGACCACACCCGGGTCGGCGGGGCGCTGTCCATGGGGGACGTGTCGATCACCATCGACATGGAGACCAAGGGCAAGGACCACTCCCACGAGGTCCTGGAGGCCCTCCAGGCCGAGGGCTTCCGCCCCGAAGTCATCAACTGACCCACCCCCTGCCGCACAACGGGAGATGCTTCCCATCTCGGGACGTGTCACGTCCAGGAATGGGAAGCATCTCCCGCTCTGCGGTGGAGTAGGAGGAAAGGGGTCAGTAGGGCTTGGCGGCCAGGACCTTCAGCGGGATGTCCTTGCCGTTGGGGGCCTGGTAGGTCAGCTCGTCGCCCACCTTGTGCCCCATGATGGCCTGACCCATCGGGGACTTCTCGCTGTAGACCTGCAGGTCGTCATCGCCGACCAGGGTGTCGGCGACCTCGCGGGAGCCCAGCAGGAACGTGATCTTCTTCCCCGCGATCTCCGCTTCCACGCGCATCCCGGGCTCCACGACGCCGTCGTCGGCGGGCTTCTGGCCCACCTCGGAGTTCTCCAGGAGGTACTTCAGCTGCTGGATGCGGCCCTCGTTCTTGCCCTGCTCCTCCTTGGCGGCGTGGTAGCCGCCGTTCTCGCGCAGATCGCCCTCCTCGCGGGCGGCTTCGATGCGGTCCACGATCTCCTGGCGCTTGGGGCCCTCGCGCTCCTCCAGCTCCGCCTGGAGGCGGTCGTAGGCCTCCTGGGTCAGCCAGGCTGCGGATTCGGTGGTCTCTTCGGACATCGTGTCTCCTCGGTCGGGACGCCCGCCGCGGGCCCCGGACGGTCCGGGCGCGCTTGCGGGCCGGTGCCGGGGTCTGGCCCCGGGCCGACGCCGCGAGACGGCGTGCGTCTGGTCATGCAGATCAGGCCCGCAGCGGACCGCACGGGGTCGGGCTGCGGGTGACGTCAGGCTCCCAGTGTAGCCGCGCGCGGCGCGCCGCCGGCCGATTAAGCTCTGCGGAACACCGATGCCGACGCCGACGCCGACGCCGTCGCGCTCACGCGCCGTCGACGACCCAGCAGGATTCCACGGTGGCGGTCTCGGCCCGCCCGGTGGTCAGCAGGTCCACGTGCTGGCGCGAGGTGGCCCCGGCGTCGCGGCCCACCTGGATCTCCTTCCAGCCGACCACGGCCCGCTGATCGTTCACGGCCTGCACCGCGCAGCGCACGTCGTCGTCCGGGCGCTTGGTGAGGTCGAAGTCCAGGGAGGTGCGCAGCGGGGAGCTGACCTGCACGCTCTTCTCCTGGTAGGTCGGGGCGGTGCCCCGGTGGGCGGCGATCCAGGCGACGAAACCGGAGGCCAGCACCAGCACGAGCACCGCCAGCAGGGCCAGCGCACGCCGCGAGGGCCGGGTGCGGGCGGGCTTCTTCCCGTAGCGCTGGTCTAGAGTGGAGGAGGTCAATTCGCTCGCTTCCGGCGGGTGCTCATGGACTGATCCCCACTCTAGCGAAAAGGATGTGTGCCAGGCCGTGCCAGAGCCGCTCAAGACCCAGACCGCAGGCCCCGTGGTCCCGCTCGACGCCGCCCTCGCCTCGGATTATTCGGGGCTGCGGATCCTCGCCGTCCACGCGCATCCCGACGACGAGTCCAGCAAGGGCGCGGCCACGATGGCCGCCTACGCCGCGCGCGGCGCCCGGGTCATGGTCGCCACCTGCACCGGCGGGGAGCGCGGGTCCATCCTCAACCCGGGCGTGGAGCGCAATCCCCGGTCCCACTGGGACCTGCCCGGGCTGCGTCGGCAGGAGATGGCCCGGGCCCGGGAGATCCTGGGGGTCGAGCACCGCTGGCTGGGGTTCACGGATTCCGGTCTGCCGGAGGGGGATCCGCTGCCGCCGCTGCCGCAGAACTCCTTCGCGACCCTGCCGCTGGCCCGGGCCGCAGCGCCCTTGGTGCGTCTGGTGCGCTCCTTCCGCCCACACGTGATCCTCGCCTACGACGAGAACGGCGGCTACCCGCACCCGGACCACATCATGAGCCACCGGGTGGCCGTGGAGGCCTGGGACGCGGCCGGGGACCCCGAGCGCTATCCGGGGACCGGTGAGCCCTGGACGCCGCTGAAGCTGTACTACGACCGGGCCTTCAACGTCGAGCGCTTCCAGGCCCTGCACGAGGCGCTGGTGGAGCGCGGACTGCCCTCTCCATACGCCGAGCGGCTGGCGCAGTGGGCCGAATCCGAGCCGGAGGGCGCCCCGCCGGTCTCCCGCCACGAGACCACCACGCAGATCCCGATGGCCGACACGCTCGCGGTGCGCGACGACGCGCTGCGCGCCCACGAGTCCCAGGTGGACCCGGAGGGCTTCTTCTTCGCCGTCGCCCAGGATATCCAGCGCGAGGTGTGGCCGTGGGAGGACTACGTGCTGGCCGCCAGCCGCGTCCCGGAGAGCCTGCCTGAGCACGATCTGGCCGCCGGGATCGGCCTCGACGCCGCACCGGCGGGGGAGCGTCGATGATGGGCGCACCGGTCCTCGCCCTCGTGGGCCCCGTCCGGACGGCTGCGCTCGCGGCCGCCGAGCAGAGTCCCTCTCTGAAGCCCGGGCTGGACACCGCCGACGTCTCCCCGGGCACGGTGGGCTTCCTGGCGACCCTGGTGATGGTGATCCTGGTGATCCTCGTGGCCCTGGACCACACGCGGCGCCAGCGCCGGATGAAGAACCGCTTCGACTACGCGATGGCCCGCGCCGAGCAGGACCGACGCCGCGCCGAACAGCCCGAGGAGCGGGCGGGCGACGGCGGGGCCGCAGCCGCCGCCGGGACCGGCGAGCGCGAGGAGACCGCCGAGAGACCGACCGAGCAGAAGGACCCGGGCACGGGTGCGGACGGGGATCAGCCGGCGTAGATCGAGAACACGATGGCGATCCAGTGGCAGATGAACCCGAGAATCGTGCACACGTGGAACAGCTCGTGGAAGCCGAACACCGCAGGCGCCAGGTGCGGGCGCTTCAGCGCGTAGAACACCGCTCCGACGATGTAGCAGGCCCCGCCGCAGCAGATCAGGATCGTCGCCGTCGGGCTCACCGCCCAGAAGTCCCCCAGGAAGAACACCGCGGCCAGGCCCATGACCACGTACAGCGGTGTGTAGAGCAGCCGCGGGGCGCCGGTCCACAGCACCCGGAACAGCACCAGCAGCAGGGCACAGCCCCAGATGCTCCACAGCAGGATCTGCGTCTTCGGCGGGTCCAGCATGGTCAGGGCCAGCGGCGTGTACGTGCCGGCGATGATCAGGGAGATGTTCGAGTGGTCCAGGCGCTTGAAGACCATCCGGGTCCGATCCGGCCAGTACGCCCGGTGGTACATCCCGGAGACCCCGAACAGGATCACGCTGGTCAGCGCGAACACGGCGCAGGCCAGGGACAGCGCCCCGCCGCCGGCCAGCACGATCAGCACGATCCCGGCCGCGAAGGCCACGGGAGCGAAGGACGCGTGGATCCACCCGCGCCAGGCGGGCTTGCGCTCCAGGACCTCGGCGAAGCGCTCGGCCGCGGTGACGGCGGCCTCCTCCGCCCGGTCCGTGGCGCGCCGGGTCGCCGCCTCGGCCCGATCCAGCAGGCTGGCGGCGTCCGCCTCCCGGTGCGGATGGCCGGACTGGTTCCCATGCTGCGTGCGCGACGGCGCCATGACGGCGGCCCCTTCCTGCCGGTGCGGGATGCTGTGGTCATTCTAGTCCTCGCGTCCGGATGCCGGCCCCGGTGGCCCCGACTCGGCGCGGCTCGCGGTACGGTGGGGACTGACCGACCGCCCGACGCGGCCGACGCTCGGGGTGGGCGCAACCGCCGCCCGGTGCGCCGACCCGCCAGCCCAGCGCCCGGTCGGCACCGCACCCGAGGACGGGTGCGCAGGAGAGCCGAGGGGCGCGCAGGAGAAGGACCGAGATGAAGCTGCGCAAGCCGCTGTACAGCGTGTACGAGCGGAACCTGGTCGCCGGGATTCCGGCGGAGCGCCTGCCGAAGCACGTGGGGGTCATGGTGGACGGCAACCGTCGCTGGGCCGCCCTGATGGGCCAGACCACCCGGCACGGACACCAGGCCGGGGCGGAGCGGATCCAGGAGTTCCTGGGCTGGTGCCGGGAGCTGGGGATCGACGTCGTGACCCTGTACATGCTCTCCACCGAGAACCTCAGCCGGCCGGCCGAGGAGCTGACGGACCTGCTGGGGATCATCGAGGAGCTGCTCACGGGCCTGGCCGATTCCCGGGTGGCCCGGCTGCAGCCGGTCGGCGCCCTCGAGCTGCTGCCGGAGGGTCTGGCCGCGACCCTGGAGCGGGCCACGGTGAGCACCGCCGAGGTGGAGGGGCTGCACGTGAACATCGCCGTGGGCTACGGCGGACGGCAGGAGATCGTGGACGCGGTCCGGGAGCTGCTGCGCGACGCCGCCCGGGAGGGACGCGAGATCGCCGAGCTCGCCGAGACCCTGGGGGCCGAGGACATCGAGAACTACCTCTACACCCGGGGCCAGCCGGACCCGGATCTGGTGATCCGCACCTCGGGGGAGCAGCGGCTGTCCGGGTTCATGATGTGGCAGTCCGCGTACTCCGAGTTCTACTTCTGCGAGGCGCTGTGGCCGGATTTCCGGAAGGTGGACTTCCTGCGGGCCCTGCGCGACTACGCCGGGCGGCAGCGGCGCTTCGGCTCCTGAGACACCGGGCGGGAAGGGGAGCAGACCATGGTGCGGATGCTCGGGGACTGGGCGGCGGCCGGCCGATACGGCGCCGTCGCGCTGGGGGCGGCCGGGGCGCTGGCCTTCCTGGTGCTGGCCGCGGTGCTCACCGTGATCGACGCCCGCGAGCACCGGCTGCCGCGGGCCTGGGTGCTGCCGGCCTACCCGGTGCTGGGCATCCTGCTGGGTGCCGCCTTCGCGCTCGGCGAGGGACCGGGAAGCCTGCTCGGCGGGCTGCTGGGCGCGGCGGGCACCGGGATCTTCTACGGCGCGGTGCGCCTGGCCTCCCCGGCGGCGATGGGTTTGGGTGATGTCCGCCTGGCCCCGCTGCTGGGCTGGAGCCTCGGGCTAGTCTCCGTGCCGCACGCCCTGGTCGGACTGCTGCTGAGCTTCCTGCTGGCCGGGCTCTGGGCCGCGGGGCTGATCCTGCTGCGCCGGGCGGATGCGGACTCCCACGTGGCCTTCGGCCCCTGGATGCTGCTCGGCACGGCTGCGGCCTGGCTGGCCCTGCCCGCCTGCCTGCTGTGACTCCCGTGATCCCACCGACGCATCGAGAAGGAGAAACCCATGCCCACCCCTGAGTTCGTGCTGAGCATCCGCGAGAAGATCGGCCACGACCTGCTGTGGATGACCGGGGTCACCGCGGTGATCCTGGATGACCGGGAGCGGATCCTGCTGTGCCGGCGCGCGGACAACGGGGCGTGGACCCCGATCACCGGGATCGTGGATCCGGGGGAGCAGCCGGCGGACACCGCCGTGCGGGAGGCCGAGGAGGAGACCGGAGTGCGGATCGCGGTGGAGGGGCTGGCCTCGGTGCTGAGCAATCCGCCGCTGGTCTTTCCCAACGGGGACCGGGCGCAGTTCCTGGATCTGACCTTCCGATGCCGCTGGGTCGGCGGGCGGGCCCGGGTCAACGACGAGGAGTCCACCGCGGTCCGCTGGTTCCCGCTGGATGATCTTCCCTCCATGTCCGAGCGGATGCACCGGCGCATCGCCGCGGCGCTGGGGTTCTCCGGGCGCACCGACTTCGCGGTCGGCGGCGCACAGAGCAGGGAAGCGCAGAACGGGGGAGCCGGGGACTCGGGATCCCCGAGCGGCCGCGGATCCGAGGCGGCGTCGGACCCTTCGTAGCGCTAAAGACTAAGGGTGTACTCAGATGAAGATCAGGTAATCCTTACGGGCACCTGAGCCGACCCGCAGGTCGGCCTCACTCTGTCATTGCGCCGCACCGGGTGCTGCGGACGAAAGCATCTTCAAGGAGGATCGATGCGCCGAGGACCCGCGCTGTCCGCGATCGCGACCCTGTCGACCCTGACCGGAACCGTCCTGGTGGCCCCCGCCCAGGCGAGCGAGGGGGTCAGCCTCTCACCGGAGACCACCATCACCACCGGCGGACGCCCCCGGGACCTGGACGTGGACGCCGCGCGCCAGCAGCTGTCCGTGCCCGTGCAGCAGGACTCCATCCTGCCCGGGCAGGACGCCGACGCGCCCGTCGGGCACATCGCCCGGATCGACCTGGCGAACCCGCAGACCCAGCAGCGGCATCAGGTCACCCAGCCGCGGCCCAGCGACGTCGTCTCCAGCGCCGACGGGTCTCGGCTGTACGTGCTCAACGCCTCCCACGGCTCCATCACGGTGCTCGATGCCCGCAGCGGGGCCGTCGAGCGGGAGATCGAGGGCGTGGTCACCTCCTCGAACGGCATCGTGCTGGACTCGGACAGCGGCGACCTGTACGTGTTCGACAACTTCGGCCTGCAGCGGGTCATCCCCGGCACCGGGGAGGTCATGGAGCGCACCGAGGTGAGCCGGCACGAACGGCCCTTCGTCCGGGATGCGGTCTACGACGCCCAGCACCGGCTGGTGTGGCTGGCCAACGCCAATGAAGGTGTGGTCACCGCGTACTCCACCGTGACCCACCAGTGGGTGCGCACCGTGCGGGTCCCGGTGGCCGAGTACCGGTTCGAGGACACCGTCCTGGGAGCGAATCCGCGATCGCTGGCGATCGATCCCCAGCTGGGCAACCTGTACATCGGCACCAGCGGCAGCAAGGTCGCGGTGGTGCAGACCTCCACCGGCAAGCACCTGGGGGCTCCCATCTCCGTGGTGGGGGAGTCCACCTCCCTGACGGTGAACCCCCGCACCCACGAAGTCGTGGCCGGTCACGGCCGGGCCAACACCGTCTCGGTGATCTCCCCGCAGACCTGGACCGTGGCCTCCTCCCTCGATCTGCACGCGGCGGGGATCACCGGTCCCGCGGGCTTCTTCACCTCGGACGTGACGGACGTGGAGACCGGGGCGGACGGCACCGGGGTCTACGTCTCCCACGAGCGCACCGGCCGGGTGTCCATCCTGGACCGGTCCGGGGACATCCCCGAGGTCACGCCGCTGAGCGTGGCCCCGGGGCAGGACGAGGCGCCGGACCCGCAGGAGCCGGGGCCGGGCGGCGAGCCCTGGGATGGTCCGGCGACGGCGGACCCCCTGCAGCGTCCCGCCGATGCGGTGGAGGTCTCCCACCCGAGCCTGTCCTGGGCGGTGAACGACTACATGCGGTCCTGGACCCCCGAATCGCTGGGCCCGGTCACCCGCGAGGGGCAGCAGTACGTCTTCGGTGAGGGCCGCGGCTGGTACGACGGGCGCAGCGGACGGGCCTCGGTGGCCTGGGACGGCGGGGTGCGCATCCGGCACTACGCGATCATGGCCCCGGGGGTGATCACCAGCTTCGGGAATCCCCGCCTGGATGTGGAGGCGGACGGCTCGGCGCGACTGAGCGTGGAGCTGAGCTGGATGCTCAACGACGAGAACAGCGGCGGGTACCACCGGGTCACCATGGCCACCTTCGATCACGTGGAGCTCAGCCGGGAGGGCCAGCGGGTGACGGTCACCGGGACCCCGGACTTCGCGGGCCGCGAGTACCGCGAGGGCGACCGGGTGTTCTCCGGGTCCTTCCCGGGGGAGTTCATCGACGCGCTGCACCCGGATATGCGGCCCCGGTGGTATGCCTCCGGGTCCGGTGGGGACGCCAAGAAGACCCCACTGCCGCTGTCGGTGAGCTTCGACGCCGAGCAGAAGGCCGCCGAGCCGACGCCGGAGCCGACCAGCGAGCCGACGGCCGAGCCGATGGCGGAGCCCACGGCCGAGCCGACCGCTGACCCCACCGCGGAGCCGACCGCGGAGCCCACCAGCGAACCGACCGTCGAGCCCACCGCCGAGCCGATGGCCGAGCCCACCGCGGAGCCGACGTCGGACCCCGCCGACCCGACCGTGCTGGCGCCCGGCGGTGACGAGGACGCCGACGCCGAGGATCCGGAGGGTGCTCAGGAAGTGGGCGGCGCGGGAACCGCGCAGCCCGGCCCCGATGACTCGGCCGACCGCTCCGATCGGGCCGGAGCCGTCGGGACCGGCGGCGGCAACAGCCCCGAGAACGGCGGCACCGGTGGACCCAGCGATGCCGGCTCCGGCAACGACGGCTCCGGCGGCGGCCTGGCGGCCACCGGGGCCCGCACCGGCGGGTACCTGGCGGTCGGTGCGCTCCTGCTCGCCCTGGGCGCCGGTGCGCTGACGCTGCGGCACCGTCGCCGGGCCTGAGCCCGAAGACACGGAAAGGGCCCCACCCCGCGCGATCGCGGGATGGGGCCCTTTCCGTCAGCCTCAGCGGGCGGGCCTCAGCGACCCGACGGCGCCGGTGCTACCACTGGCGCACGGCCTGCACGTTGCGCAGGTTGGAGCGGGCCATGGACACGGCCTCGCCCGCGCCGCGGTTGAGCACGATCTTGGACATCGCGGTCGCGAAGCCGAAGATCTGGTCCGAGGAGATCTTCGGCGGCACGGACAGGGACATCGGATCGGTGATGACCTCCACCAGGGCCGGGCCGTCGAAGGACAGCGCCTCCTGGTAGGCCTTCTTCAGCTTCTTCGGGTCCGTCACGCGGATGGCGTGGAAGCCCATCGCCTTGGCGATGTCCGCGTAGTTGGTGTCCGGCACGTCCACGCCGAAGTCGGCCAGGCCGTCCACCAGCATCTCCAGCTTGACCATGCCCAGCGTGGAGTTGTTGAACACCACGACGTTGGTGGGCAGGCGGTAGGTGGCGATGGTGATGAGATCGCCCAGCAGCATGGACAGCCCGCCGTCGCCGGACAGCGAGATGACCTGGCGGCCCGGGTAGGCAAACTGCGCCCCGATGGACTGCGGCATCGCGTTGGCCATGGACCCGTGCAGGTAGGACCCGATCAGCCGGCGCTTGCCGTTGGGGCGGATGTAGCGGGCCGACCACACGTTGCACATGCCGGTGTCCGCGGTGAACACGGCGTCCTCGGCGGCGACCTCATCCAGCACGGAAGCGGCGTACTCGGGGTGGATCGGCTGGTGCTTCTCCACGTTGCGGGTGTACGCGCCGACGGCCTTGTTCATGATCTGGTCGTGCTTCTTCAGCACGCGATCCAGCCACTTGCGGTCCTTCTTGTACTCCACCAGCGGCAGCAAGGCCCGCAGGGTCTCCAGGGCGGAGCCCTCGATCTGCAGGTCCACGTCCGTGCGCCGACCCATGACCGAGGGATCGGTGTCGATCTGGATGGTCGTGGTCTCCGGCAGGAACTGGTCGTACGGGAAGTCCGTGCCGATCATGATCATCAGGTCGGCGTCGTGGATGCCCTCGGCGGCCGCACCGTAGCCCAGCAGGCCGGTCATGCCGACGTCGAGGGGGTTGTCGTACTGGATGAAGTCCTTGCCGCGCAGGGAGTGCCCGACCGGGGCGGCGGCCTTCTCCGCGAGGGAGACGACCTCGTCGTGGGCGCCCTCGATGCCGGCGCCGACGAACAGCGCGACCTTCTTGGCGCGGTTGATGTGGGAGGCCAGCTCCTGGATGGTCTCCTGGTGCGGGACCTTCGGGGCCCGGCGCAGGGTCCCCAGCACCGGGGCCTCGGTGGCGGTGTCCTCATCGGCGATGTCGCCCGGGATGGTCACCACGGCCACCCCGGAGTCGCCGACGGCGTGGCGGATCGCCGAGGCGACCACGCGCGGGGACTGCTCGGGGGAGAGCACCATCTCGTTGTAGACGGAGCACTCCTCGAAGATCTGCTGCGGGCGGGTCTCCTGGAAGTACCCCTGCCCGATCTGCTTGCTCGGGATGTGCGAGGCGATCGCAAGCACCGGGGCCTGGGAGCGGTTGGCGTCGTACAGGCCGTTGATCAGGTGCATATTGCCCGGGCCACAGGAACCGGCGCACACGGCGAGCTCCCCGGTCAGCTGGGCGTCCGCGCTTGCGGCGAAGGCGGCGGCCTCCTCGTGGCGCACATGCACCCAGTCGATCCCGCCCTTCTTGGAGCCGCCGGTGGCGCGCACGGCGTCGACGATGGGGTTCAGGGAGTCTCCGACGATCCCGTAGATGCGGTGAACGCCGGCCTCGACCAGCTGGTTCACGATCTGTTCTGCAAGCTTCACGATGCCTCGATCTCTCTTCTCGCTTCTCACGGGGATGGGTGGCCTCCTGCAGGCACAGGGGCACCCACGCAGCCCGGTGATGCCGTCTATGACAACACCGCTGCATCGAACCAATATTCCAGAACGCCCCTCCCGGTGGAAGAGGCCATACCCCCTTGTGAGCGATGTCGCGGCCGCCTCCTCGGGTGGGCGCACGCCCCGGCGTCGATCGGCGCGGGGAACGCGCACGCGACGCCGGGGCGTGGGTGGGACGCGGCGGGCGGGACGGCTAGCGCCGGCCCAGCATCCGGGTCACGTCCAGGGCCTCGTCCAGCTGCTGCTCGGTGACCTCGCCGCGCTCGACGTAGCCCAGCTGCTCCACGGCCTCGCGCACGGTGGTCTTGTGGGCCACGGCGTGCTTGGCGATCTTCGCGGCCGCCTCGTAGCCGATGAGTTTGTTCATCGGGGTCACGGTGGACGGGGAGGCCTCGGCCAGGAAGCGGGCCCGCTCCTCGTTGGCCTCCAGCCCGTCCACCATCTTCTCCGCCATGACCCGGGAGGAGTTGGCCAGCAGCCGGATGGACTCCAGCAGGTTCTTGGCCATCACGGGGATGCCGACGTTGAGCTCGAAGGCGCCGTTGGTGGAGGACAGGGCGATCGTGGTGTCATTGCCGATGACTTGGGCGGCCACCTGGATCACGGCCTCGCAGATCACCGGGTTGACCTTGCCCGGCATGATCGAGGAGCCCGGCTGCAGGTCCGGGATGTGCAGCTCGCCCAGGCCCGTGTTCGGCCCGGAGCCCATCCAGCGGATGTCGTTGCAGATCTTCATCAGCGAGTATGCGATGTTCCGCAGCTGCCCGGAGGCCTCGATCAGCCCGTCCCGGTTGGCCTGGGCCTCGAAGTGGTTGCGGGCCTCGGTCAGGGGCAGACCGGTCTCCTCCGCCAGCAGCTCGATGACGCGGGCGGAGAAGCCGTCCGGGGTGTTGATCCCGGTGCCCACGGCCGTCCCGCCCAGGGGGACCTCGGCCACCCGCGGCAGCGAGGCTTCGATGCGCTCGATGCCGTAGCGGACCTGGGCGGCGTAGCCGGAGAACTCCTGCCCCAGGGTCACGGGGGTGGCGTCCATCAGGTGGGTGCGCCCGGACTTCACCACGTCCGCGAACTGCTCGGCCTTCGCCTCCAAGGAGGAGGCCAGGGTGTCCAGGGCCGGGATGAGGTCCTTGATCAGCGCGCCGGTCACGGCCACGTGCACGGAGGTGGGGAAGACGTCGTTGGAGGACTGGGAGGCGTTGACGTGGTCGTTGGGGTGCACCTCGATGCCCTGATCCTCCAGGGCCCGGGTGGCCAGGGTCGCCAGCACCTCGTTGGCGTTCATGTTCGAGGAGGTCCCGGAGCCGGTCTGGAACACGTCGATCGGGAAGTGCTCGTCGTAGGTGTGGGCGGCGACGGCGTCAGCGGCGTCGCGGATGGCCCGGGCCCGGTCCGCGTCCAGGACTCCCAGCTCCTCGTTGGCCTGGGCGGCGGCCTTCTTGACCAGGGCCAGGGCCGCGATGTGGGCGGATTCCAGCGTGGAGCCGGAGATCGGGAAGTTCTGCACGGCGCGCTGGGTCTGGGCCCGGTACAGGGCGTCCTTGGGGACCTGGACCTCGCCCATCGTGTCGTGCTCGATGCGGTATTCGGTGGTGTCGCTCATACGCACCATCCTATGCCGCGACCCGGTCCATGACGTGGTCCGGCCCACCTTCGACGGGCCCGGACCGGATCAGTCCTCGGCCAGCTCCTGGGAGGACCACACCAGCTCGGCCCGGCCGTCGCGCAGGTTGTAGAACACCCCGACGACGGCGGTGCGACCCTCGCGCACCGCGGCGTCGATGATCTTGGACTGGTCCAGCACCCGCTGGGCCGTCTGCCGGGTGTTGGTGCGCACCATGTCGTTGATGGTGGGGGTCTCGCCCTGGGCCTCGCGGTGGGTCTCCACCACGGCGGGCAGGATCCCCTCGACCAGGTCCCGCACGAAGCCGCCGGGCATCTGCCCGGAGTCGTAGGAGCCGGAGGCGGCGGTGACCGCGCCGCAGGAGTCGTGGCCCAGGACCACGATCAGCGGCACGTCCAGATCCGTCACCGAGTACTCCAGGGAGCCCAGTGCGGCGTTGCCCACGACCTGCCCGGCCGTGCGCACCACGAAGGTGTCGCCCAGCCCGAGGTCGAAGATGATCTCCGCGGCCAGCCGGGAGTCCGAGCACCCGAAGATCACGGCGAAGGGGTGCTGCCCGTCGGTCAGGGACTCCCGGCGCGCGGCGTCCTGGTTGGGGTGCTCGGAGGCGCCGGCGACGAAGCGGGCGTTGCCCGCGCGCAGACGCTGCAAGGCTTCGGCGGGGGTGGGACGGGTGCTGGTGCTCATGGGTCCTCGGATCTGTTCTCGTGGGTCGTCTGCGATGGGCCGCGCGGGATCCGCGCGGGGGTCGATGGGGTGTGTGGAACGGGGTCGGTCGGTGAGGGGTCAGGGGGCGGCGGAGGCGCTGGCCGACGCCGCAGCCCCCGCGCCGTCCGCCGCGCGGGCCAGGCGGGAGAGCAGATCCTTCAGCTCCTCATCCCGGGAGTCCCCGGTGACCACCACCGTGGTCCCCGCCAGCCGCCCGACCGCTGAGACGGTGGTCTCCCCGGTCTTGCGGTCCGTGCTGGAGTGGCGGCGCCACTGGATGCCCTCGACATCCACGGTCCCGGTCTGCGGGGCCCGGTCGATCCGCTCGGCCGTCCAGGTGGGATCGGCGCGGTCGGTCTGGGCGAGCGTCAGGAAGCCGCCGGAGGCAGTGACCGCCCCGAACTCCCAGTACGGCACCTCCTGGTCATCGGCGGGGTGCCAGCGGGCGAAGTTCGCGTGCCAGTCCGCGGGCAGCTCGGGGGCCAAGACGTCGAAGCCGGCATCGGTGCGGGCCTGCTGGGCGGTCTGCACCAGGTCCACCTGGGGGCGGTAGGTCTGGTTGTCCGGGCGCGGCTGCAGCCACACGAACGGCAGGGTGATGCCCAGCAGGGCGATCACGGAGATCACCATCGCCCCGACCGGGGTGTTCAGCCGCCGCGCCTGCTTCTCGGTGATCTGCGGGACCACCGGCTCATCCCGCTCGCTCCGGTCCCGGGCCTGCTCGTTCTCCTCCACGTCCCCCATTGTGCCCCACCCGCGGGCGCGCTCCGTCCGGCCGGGGCGCGTGCCCGGCGGGGCAGGCGGTGCCCACTATGCTGGAGAGCACAGCCAGAGGGGCCCGCTCGCGGGCGCCGAACTCAAGGACGAGGAAACAGCACCGTGTCTGCAGTACAGGATGAGAACAACAACCAAGCCGACCGCAACCTGGCCCTGGAGCTGGTGCGGGTGACTGAAGCCGCAGCCATCGCCGGCGGGCACTGGGTCGGGGCGGGGGATAAGAACTCCGCGGACGGGGCCGCGGTGGATGCGATGCGCAGCATGCTCTCCACCGTCAGCTTCAACGGCACCGTCGTCATCGGCGAGGGGGAGAAGGACGAGGCCCCCATGCTGTACAACGGCGAGTCCCTGGGCGACGGCGACGGCCCGGCCCTGGACGTGGCCGTGGACCCCATCGACGGCACCCGCCTGACCGCCCTGGGCATGAACAACGCGCTCGCGGTGATCGCGGTGGCCGACGGCGGGTCGATGTTCGACCCCTCCGCCGTGTTCTACATGGAGAAGCTCGTGACCGGCCCGGACGCGGCCGACATGGTGGACCTGCGCCTGCCGATCAAGCAGAACCTGCACCTGGTGGCCAAGGCCAAGGGGAAGAAGGTCAACCAGCTCACCGTGTGCATCCTGGATCGCCCGCGCCACGCCCAGCTGGTCGAGGAGGTGCGGGCCACCGGCGCCCGCACCCGCATGATCCTGGACGGGGATGTGGCCGGGGCGATCGCCGCCTGCCGCGAGAACACCGGGGTGGATGTGATGCTGGGCACCGGCGGCACCCCCGAGGGGATCGTGGCCGCGTGCGCGATCAAGGCCACCGGCGGGATCATCCAGGGGCGCCTGGCCCCCACCGACGATGACGAGAAGCAGAAGGCCATCGACGCCGGGCTGGACCTGGAGGCCGTGATGACCACGGATGAGCTGGTGACCAGTGACAACTGCTTCTTCGCCGCCACCGGGATCACCGACGGGGATCTGCTGCGCGGGGTCCGCTACTCCGGGCCCACCATCACCTCCCAGTCCATCGTCATGCGCTCCAAGTCCGGGACCGTGCGCATGGTCGAAGCCGAGCACCAGGCGGCCAAGTGGGAGCGGTACGCCCGCGGCTGATCCGGGGACGGGCGCGGCGTCGGGGTAGGATTCCCTGACGGCGCGCCGCCGCGGCTCCCGCGGATGCCCGACGGGCGGCGCTGTCGGAGACCGACGTCGTCGATGACCACCGTGGGGCGCGGTGGGGATGGGGGAGCCCATGAACGCTGCCGAGGCCCAGGAATCCGCCGTGCGCGCGGACGTGCGCGATCTGCGCACGCTCTTCGCGCTGATCCCGTGGCGGATGCGCCCGCGCATCCTCGGCATGGTCCTGGTGGCCTTCGCCTCCTCCCTGCTGGACATCCTCGCGGTGGCGACGATGGTGCCGCTGACCCAGATGCTCACCGCCCACGGGGAGGTCCCCCCGGTGGTCCAGGAGCACCTGGCGCCCCTGGTGGGCACCGAGGATCGGCAGCGGCTGCTGCTGATCCTCGCGCTGCTGGTCGGGCTGGCCTTCCTCGTCAAGAACGCCGCGCTGATCGGGATCCGCTGGTGGTCCATCGGCGTGGTGCAGCGGGCGTCCTCCTCGGTGCAGGCCGAGATGCTGGACCGGTACCTGCAGGCCACGTATGAGGCCCACCGGCACCGCTCCAAGGCCGCGATCCTGAACAACATCAACACCGGCGTGCCCCAGGCGTTCAACAGCGTCCTGCTGGGCTACATCTCGATCCTGGTGGACGCGGCGACCATCGTCCTGCTCATGGGCACCCTGCTGGTGCTCTCCCCGGTCGGGTTCATCGCCGCCCTGGTGCTGTTCGGCGGGGCCGCGCTGCTGCTGGCCCGGGTGGTCCGGCCCTTCGCCCTGCGCTACGCGCACCGGCTGTTCGAGCTGAGCAAGGACGGCTTCGCCCTGCTCTCCCCGGCCATCGAGGGCTTCCGGGAGACCCGGATCTTCGGGCGGGAGGGGCTGTTCGCGGACGGGTTCCGCCGCAACCGCTCGGACAACGCCCACTACGCCCAGCCCCAGCAGTTCTTCGCGGAGCTGCCGCGGTACCTGCTGGAGGTCGTGATGATCTTCGGCATCCTCGTCATCGCGCTGGTGCTGTTCGCGACCACGGACCAGATGACGGCCTTCGGCCTGCTGGCGGCCTTCGCGGCCGCGGCCATGCGCATCGTGCCGGCCCTGAACCGGGTGGTCGGCACACTCAACGGCGTCCGGTCGGGGCAGCCCTCCCTGCGCACCGTCGCCGCCGAGGTGCGGGGCCTGCAGGCCGAGGCCGACGCCGATCCCTCCCATGCGGAGCAGCCGGTGCAGATCCCCCGGGCCTCCCTGGAGGTGCGGGACCTGGGCTTCCGGTACGCCGACGCCGACCGGGACGTGCTCACCGGGGTGGACGTGAGCATCCCGGTGGGCCGCACGGTCGCACTCGTCGGCTCCTCCGGGGCCGGCAAGACCACGTTCGCGGACCTGCTGGCCGGGCTCTACGTCCCCACCAGCGGCAGCGTCACGGTCGGCGGGGTGGATATCTCCGCGCATCCCCGGGCATGGCGCCGCCGGGTCGCGATGGTCTCCCAGAAGGTCTTCCTGTGGGATGTGCCCCTGCGGGACCTGATCACCTTCGGGCAGCCGGAGGATCAGGTGGACCAGGAGCTGCTGGCCCGGGTCCTGCGCCAGGCGCGCCTGGAGGAGCTGGTGGCGCAGCTGCCGGACGGGCTGGACACCCTCGTGGGCGACGCCGGGGCGCGCCTGTCCGGCGGGCAGACCCAGCGGGTGGGCATCGCCCGGGCGCTGTACTCCCAGCCCGAGGTGCTCATCCTGGACGAGGCGACCTCCGCCCTGGACAACGAGACCGAGCACGAGATCACCCGCACCATCGAGGCCCTGCACGGGAAGATCACCGTGATCGTGATCGCCCACCGGCTCTCCACGGTGCGCAACGCGGACGAGATCCTGTTCTTCTCCCGCGGGCGCCTGCGCTCGCGCGGAACCATGGCGCAGCTGCGCGAGACCGAGCCGGAGTTCGCCCGCCTGGTGGAGCTGGGCCGACTGGACTGAGCGCCCGGTCGCGATCCGCCCGACGCCGCCCGGCCCGGGCCGACGTCGGGCGGGGTGCCGCAGGTTCAGCGGCGCAGGCGCCCCACCAGTCCGCGGACCTTCTGTTCGGCGGTTCCCGCCAGGCGGCGGGCCGCGGGCAGGCCCTTCTCCTTGGCGGCCTCCTTGGCGGCGTAGACCGAGCGGAACGCGGCGTAGGCGACGGTCGAGACCGGCAGGTCCCAGGTGCCCGGGTAGGTCACCGGGTAGCCGCCGTAGGACTTCTTGAACTTGGTGAACCCGGCCCACTCGTGATCCGGCTGGCCCTCCGGGGCGATGCCGAACATATCGAAGCGCCGCAGCCCGGCCTCCTTGGCATCCAGCATCATCCGGGTGACCAGGGGGTTGTTCGCGGACAGGCGCCGGTGGGCATAATCCATGCTCGCGTGGGCGTAGGTGCGGGTGTCCGCGGAGTCGTAGACGAAGGCCGCGCCGATGGGCTCTCCGTGCAGCTCGGCCACGTACAGCGCGGCGTCGCCCTGGGGCATCAGCGAGCGGGCCGCCTGGGTGAGGTAGTCATCCTTCTGCCGGTTGAACCCCACCCGCTCGGCGGTCTGGTTCAGGTAGCGCAGCAGGATCCCGATCTCCTCGGGGTCCCGCGAGGCGCGGAAGCTCACGCCCTTCTTGTGGATGTTCCGGTGCAGGTTCCGGTTGGTCGCGTTCATGCCCTTCAGCAGCGCGTCCTCGTCCTGGGTCAGATCCACCATCCAGGTGTGGGACGGCTGGATCTGGCGGGGGGAGAAGCGCAGGCCGCGGGCTCGCAGGTCCGCCTCCGGGTCCGTGCCCTCGGCGAAGGAGCGGGGGTCGCTGGGCTCGACGCGCACAAACAGGCAGCGGTGGGCCCGGGCCAGCTCCTTCAGCTCGGCCAGGGCGCGGGTCAGCGCCTCGGGGGAGTCCGCCTCCGGGCCGTAGGGGCAGTACAGGTAGCGCCCCGCGCGCCCGCCCTCCACGGTGGCCAGGTAGGAGTATCCCTCCCCGGCCCCGCGCAGCACCTCGTGGCCGAGGTCGGACTGGAACCGGGCCCAGGCATCGGATTGCAGGAAATTCGTCATGGTCTCCACTGTAGGACGTGGCCGGCAGGGCACCGGCGGGGCGTGGTTGGGTGGGGTCGGGGCAGCTGGCGGACGGGTCAGGCTCAGGGCACCGAGCAGGTGCCGTTGGGGCCCAGCTCGGCGACGGTGCTCACCGCGGGGCCGTCCTGGGCCTGGACAGAGCCGGCGCCGGGCAGCAGGGACAGGGTGGCCAGCAGGGCGGCGGGGCGCACCGCGGAGACCACCCCGGCCGGGCCCGCGGCCTGGGCGTCGTCGGCGGCCGGGGTAGGGGTCTTCCCCTCCGCCGACCCCTCGATGACCTGGGCGACCCCGGCGCGGAAGGCGTCGTAGTCCGGGTAGGTGGGGAACATGTCATCCCAGTACGGCGGGCCGGCCCCATACTGGATCAGCTCGTGGTCCTTGGCCTTCAGCCCCAGGTCCGCGAACTCCCCGAGCTGGGCCTCCGGGATGTCCGTCTCCACGATCTGCTGGCCGGCGTCCGTGATCGAGCGGAACTTGGTCAGCACGTTCGCGGGATCCAGCTGCGCGAGCATCGCCGACTGCACGCAGCGCTGACGCGCCTCCCGCTCGAAGTCGCTGGCCCCCTCCCGGGAGCGGGCGTACCAGAGGGCGTGGAAGCCGTCCAGGTGCTGGCGGCCGGGCTCGATCCACCCGTCGATGGGGTTCTTCTCCCCGGTGATCTCGTTCGTCCCGCCGCCGATCGGCACCCGGCCGCCGACGTCGAGCTCGATGCCGCCCAGCGCGTCCACCAGGTCCGCGAAGCCGTCCATGTCCACCAGAGCGTAGCCCTGGATCGAAAGACCCGTGATGCCCTCGGCGGCGTCCTTCATGGCCTCGGCCCCGGGATCCGCGGCGTCCGGGTAGAGGTCCGCGTGCTCCTGGGCGACCTGCGGGTACAGGGCGTTGAGGATGCACTCGTCCCCGCAGTCGAAGCCCTCGGGCCAGACCTGCCACAGCGGCGAGCCCTGCGCGAAGGGGGCGTTCTGCAGGTTGCGCGGCAGGGAGATGGTCACGGCCTGGCCGGTCTTCGCGTCGATGCTGAACACCGTCATGGAATCCGGGCGGCGCCCCACCCGGTCCGCCCCGGCGTCCCCGCCCATCAGCAGGATGTTGTACCGGCCGTCCGCGGCCTCGAAGCCGGAGCCGCCGGAGAACACGTTGCCCAGGGCGCCGCGGCCCACTCCCACGAGATAGGCGGAGTAGCCGAGGGTGCCGGCGGTGACCAGCATCAGGCCCGCGCAGCCCAGGGCCACCATCGGCCGCATGCCCCGGGCCAGCAGAGCGGGCCGGATCAGGCGCAGCGCGTCGAGGAAGAGCAGGGCCCAGCCGAGAGCCAGCACCGCGAGCACGACGATCAGCACCAGGGACGTGAACCGGCCGGTGACCAGGGAGAACAGCCAGGACCGGTGCACCGCCAGCAGGATCAGGGCCGCGATGAGGCAGGCCCAGACGGTCAGGGTCACACCCAGGGCGCGCCGCCCCAGGCGGCGGTTGCCGATCAGCAGCTGGACGGAGCCGGGCAGGACGGCGGTGAGCAGCAGCAGCAGCCACGCCCGCTTGGTGCGGGTGAGAGCCCCGGACGCCTCCGGGTGGCGCAGAGGGTCCGTGCGGTGCGCCGGTCCCGGCCGGTGCCCCTCCGGGCGCGCGCCCGTGATCTCATCGGTCCCGCGGGGGCGTTCGGCTCCGGCGGCGGGGTCGCGGGGGTTCTCGGACGGGGTGGAGGGGGGCATCGGGGAGTACCTGCCGGTCGGGGAAGGGCGGGCGGTGGTCGGCGCCCGCCCCGGCGGATCGACGACGTCGCGGGGTCCGACCGAGGTGGGCGGGAACGGGGATCTACGGAGCGTAGGGGCCGGGCTGGGCGGGATCGTCGGCGTCGGGGGCCTGGGAGCGGGGTGCCGGGCGGTGGGCCTCGGTCTCCTCCTCCGGGCCGCGGCGGGACTCCAGCCGGCGGGTCAGGGCCGCGCCCTTGTCCTGGGCGGACTGGCGCAGATTCCGGGCGAACTCGCGCAGATCGCCGCGGATCTCCGCGGCGGCGGCCGGATCCTGGCCGGCCCCGAGGATGCGCGCGGCCAGCAGCCCGGCGTTGCGCGCCCCGTTGACCGAGACCGTGGCGACGGGCACCCCGGCCGGCATCTGCACGATGGACAGCAGGGAGTCCAGCCCCTCCAGCGTCTTCAGCTGCACGGGCACCCCGATGACGGGCAGGGCCGTGACCGAGGCGAGCATGCCGGGCAGGTGGGCGGCACCCCCGGCCCCGGCGATGATGACGCGCAGCCCGCGCTGCTCGGCCTCCTGGCCGTAGGCCAGCATGTCCTGGGGCATCCGGTGGGCGGAGACCACCCGGGCCTCGTAGGCGATGCCGAACTCCTCGAGAGCCTCGGCGGCGGCCTCCATGACCGGCCAGTCCGAGTCCGAACCCATGACGACGCCGACCAGCGGCGCGTTCTGCGAGGCGGGGGTGCTCATGATGTGCTCCTGGTGTGCTGTGGTGCTGGTGGGCTGGGGCTTATCGGCGGGCTGGGGCTCAGCGGTCGGTCGGGTCTGTCGCGGCCGGGTCGGCGGCGGGACCGTCCCGCAGGATCGCGGCCGCCTCCCGGGCCGCCCGGCGCACCTGCGCCAGCTCGGCGGCCGGGCCACTGAGGTTGACGTGCCCGACCTTCCGGCCCGGGCGCACCGCCTTGCCGTACAGGTGCACCTTGGCCTCGGGATGCGCGGCCATCGCCGCGGGGCACGCCCCGGCCAGGTCCTCGTTGGCCCCGCCGAGCACGTTCTTCATCACGGTGACCCCGGCCACCGGGGCGGTGGAGCCCAGCGGCAGATCCAGCACGGCGCGCAGGTGCTGCTCGAATTGGCTGGTCACCGCCCCGTCCTGGGTCCAGTGTCCGGAGTTGTGCGGGCGCATGGCCAGCTCGTTGACCAGCACCCCGCCCTCGCGCCCGGGCACCTCGAACAGCTCCGCGGCCATCACGCCGCTGACCCCGAGCTCCTCGGCCAGGCGCAGCGCGATCCGCTGGGCGGCCGCCGCGACCTGCGGGTCCAACCCCGGGGCGGGGGCGGTGACCTCGTCGCACACGGAGTCGGTCTGCACGGACTCGACGACGTCCCAGGCGCGCACCTCGCCGCTGGGGCGCCGGGCGACCAGGGCGGACAGCTCCCGGGTGAAGGGCACCTTCTCCTCGACCAGCAGCCCGCTCCAGCCCTTCTGCGGGATGGCCTCGAACCATGCGCGCACCGGGGCGGAGCCCACGGCGTCCTCGGCCACGAGCATCACGCCCTTGCCGTCGTATCCGCCGCGCGGGGTCTTCAGAACCACGGGCCAGCCGACCTCCCGCCCGAAGGCGAGCAGCTGATCGGCGTCGGCCACCGCCGCCCACCGGGGGTTGGGCAGGCCCAGGCGGTCCACGGCCTCGCGCATGCGGATCTTGTCCTGGGCGTGCACCAGGGCCTGCGGGCCCGGCCGCACGGCGACCCCCTCCTCCTCGAGGACCCGCAGGTGCTCGGTGGGCACGTGCTCGTGGTCGAAGGTCACGACGTCCACCCGGCGGGCGAACTCCCGCAGGGTGGGCAGGTCGGTGTGGTCCCCGACGGGGGCGTGGGGGATGACGGCGGCGGCGCAGGATTCGGGGGATTCGGCCAGCACGCGCAGCTCGATGCCCAGCTCGGAGGCCTCCGGGGACATCATGCGGGCCAGCTGCCCTCCGCCGATCACGCCGATCACGGGTGCGGTCACAGGTAAGCTCACGCCTCCCAGGCTACCCGCTGGCCTGCCGCGCGCGAACCTCCCGAGTGGTGTGCGGGGTTGACCGATCTCACGGGGGCGGGGCGGCGTCGCGGCCCGGAGGCCCCGGGGCCTGCTTGTAGACTTTCAGCGCAGTCCGCACCCGCGACGCGGTACCCGCCCGGCCGCCGTGCGCACCGGGTCGGGCGCGAGGGCGCGGGGGACGAGGCGGTCCTCCCGCCCGCGTCCGCCGCGGACCCGCCCCGCCGACCCCGACCCTGTGGAGCCCCGCGTGTCAACCTTCTCCGAGAAAATCCACGGCCTGTGGGAGCTGTTCCTCAAAGAGGTCCTGAAGTTCGGGATCGTCGGCGGACTGGCCTTCATCGTCAACGCCTCCGTCACCTGGTTCCTGATGAGCACGTGGCTGGCGGACGGGCACTCCAAGGCCAAATTCGTCGCCGGCGTCGTCGCTACGATCTTCTCCTGGATCCTCAACCGCCTGTGGACGTTCCGGGACAAGCGCCAGGAGAACACCTGGCGGGAGGCCTGGCAGTTCGCGCTGGTCAACCTGATCGGGATCGGGGTGGAGACCGCCTGCGTGTTCGTCACCAACTACGGACTGGGGCTGACCTCCAAGACGGCCTCGTTCATCGGCGGCACGATCATCGGCACGGTGCTGGGCACGATCGTGCGCTACTTCGCCTACCGCTTCTGGGTCTACGGCGGGGTCACCCAGCGCGCGGACGAGCAGGAGTACACGCGCGAGGAGAAGGTCGCCCGGTTCGTCACCGAGGCCACCGACATCGTCACCGGGCGCCTGGATGTGGACGCGGTGCGCCGCGGGACCCGGGACCGCCGAGCCCTGGGCGGGGAGGACCCGGCTCAGCGCCCGGAGTGATCCGCGCCCTCCTGGGCCAGGGCGCGCTCGCGCTGCTGCTGCCCCAGCCGCGGGTCCAGCAGGACCAGCGTCCCGCCGTCGGCCAGCAGCCCGGCCCAGTCGGCCAGCAGCCCGGGATCGGCCTCCCGGTCCGCCACGGCCCCCAGGACGACGCCGCCTTGGCCGGCCTCCTGAGCCCGGTCCAGCCACGCCCCCAGGCTCAGCCCGGCCTCGCCCGGTTCCAGGGGAAGCTCCGGGTCCAGCGGATCGAAGGGGTCATAGGAGTCCGCGAAGGAGCGCACCGCCGCGGCATAGTCCACGGCATCGGCATCCAGCGGGCTCGCCCCGTCGTAGGAGGCGGCCAGGGCGCCGCGCGCCAGCAGCAGCCGGGTCTGGGCGGTCCGTGCCTGGGCCCCCTCGGCCTCGAAGCCCACCCACACCTGCGCCGGAACGGCCTCGGCTTCCCGTGCGCCATCCGTGCGGGGCAGCTGGACCAGCCCGGTGCGCACGGCCGCCAGTCCCATCGCGAGGCTGCGCCAGTGCGCGGGGGCGCGCAGGGCGATGGTCGAGCCCGGGGCGGCGTCGAGCTCCTCGACGAGCAGGTTGGCGGTCTTGGCCACCCAGTTCTCCAGGACCCGTCCGGACAGCTCGGTGCGCTCGCCGCCGGGGCCGTACCAGACGACGGCCGGGGTGGGGGAGGCGCCCAGGGTGGTGAACAGGGCTTCGACGTCGGCGAAGGTGCGGTGGGACATGCTCGCCATGGTAGCGGGCCGGACCGCGCGTCATCGGTTTGACGGGCACCGGATGACACGGCTGTAATTATCGTGAATCACGCCGAATTCGGCACCGGCCGGCACCTTCCGTCCGCGACCACCCCGCCCGGTCTTCCCGGGACGCGGCGGCGGCCGTGATCGGTGCAGGAAAGGACCAGCATGGGCCCTGCTCAGCCCTCTCACGAGACCACCCCGACCCTGCCCCGCTCCGTCTCTGAGGAGGGGGTGGACCTGTTCTCCTCGGACCCCGAGGTGCTGCGGCTGTGGCAGGCCGCCGCCGGAGCCTACGGCACCGACGAGGATGAGGGGGAGCTGGCCTGGCAGGCCGAGGCCCTGTGCGCCCAGACGGATCCGGAGGCGTTCTTCCCGGAGAAGGGCGGCTCCACCCGGGACGCCAAGCGCGTGTGCTCCGAATGCCCCGTGAGCACCGCCTGCCTGGACTACGCGCTGGCCAAGGACGAGCGCTTCGGCATCTGGGGCGGGATGTCCGAGCGGGAGCGGCGCCGGCTGCGCCGCCAGTCCCGCTGAGCCCCCTGTCCCCCGGCACGGGGAGCTCGCGGTCCGGTGGAGTAGCCTGTGGAGAATGGCAGAGAACAAGAGATTGTGCTCGCGCACCATGTGCCGGCGCGAGGCCGACTGGACCCTGACCTACGCGTACGCGGACTCCACGGCCGTCATCGGTCCGCTGGCGCCGCGGGTCGAGCCGCACGCCTACGATCTGTGCGCCTTCCACGCGGATCGGCTCACGGCCCCGCGCGGCTGGGAGGTCGTGCGGGTCGGCCAGGACGCCGCCGCGCCCGGTGACCCGGAGGCGGACACCGCCTCCGAGCCGTCACAGCCGTCCTCGGAAGCGCAGTCTCCCGAAGCCGGTGACGCGCGCACGCGCCTGCGCGGGCTGCCCACGCGCCGCTGACCGGGCCGCGGACGGGCCGGTCCTCTCCTCATCTCTCCTCGACGCTTCGACACCTCCCCCTTCCGTCCCGAAAGGAGACCCCTGGTCTTGACTCCCCGCTTCCCCTTCCGCGCCTCCCGTGATGACGCCTCCGCCGGGGACCCGGTGGGCCCCCTGACCCGCCGTCGGCTGGTGGGCGCCGGCGCCTTGGGGCTGTTCGGCGCCGTCGTACTGACCGCCTGCGGGCAGGACGGAGGCGAGGACTCGGCTTCCGGCGCCGCCTCCGCCTCGGCGACCCCCACCCCCACCTTCACCCCGAAGGTCACCGTGACCCCGCAGGATGGGGCCAGCGAGTACAACCCGACCGCCCCGGTCACCGTGGTCACCGATGCCGGGCGGGTCAAGGCGGTCGAGGTCACCGGCGGCAAGGCGGTGGAGGGCACGATCTCCGAGGATGGCCGGACCTGGACCGCCAAGGGTCCTCTGGAGTTCGCCAAGGACTACCGGGTGCAGTACACGATCGTCAACGATGACGACGTCGAGCACCGCGGCTCCACCGGCTTCGCCACGACCTCCGCGGCCAACGAGGCGGATCTGAGCTTCGACTTCGAGGACGGCGGCACCTACGGCACCGGGCAGGTCATCCAGCTGAACTTCTCCGAGCCGGTGACCGACAAGGCCGCGGTGGAGAAGGCCGTGACCGTGACCGGGGCTGGGGACCAGGAGGGGAAGTTCCGCTGGTACAGCGACCAGATGGTCCGCTACCGCCCCAAGGACAAGTGGGCGCCGAACTCCCAGGTGAACGTCAGCATCAAGCTGCTCGGCACGGACATCGGCAACGGCATGATCATGAACCAGAACTACGAGCGCAGCTTCAAGACCGGGCCGAAGAATTACGCCTACGTGGACAACAACACCAAGACCATCAAGATCTACGAGTCGGACAAGCTCACCAAGGAGTTCCCCGTGACTCTGGGGGATCCGCAGTGGCCCTCGGTCACCGGGCAGCTGGTGGTCATGGAGAAGGCCAAGAGCTACTTCTTCGACTCCCGCACCCTGGGCCTGAAGCCGGGGGACTCCCACTGGTACGAGCCGTTCTACGCGAGCAACGCCTGCCGGCTGACCTCCTCCGGGGCCTTCGTGCACCAGGCGGAGCCCTCCGGGTACCCCTACGTGGGCAACACCAACATCTCCCACGGCTGCATCGGCCTGCTGCCCGACGGCGCCGAGTACTTCTTCAACACCTTCCGCGTGGGCGATGTGGTGGAGACCGTGAACACCGGCTACGGTGAGGCCGACCCGGACAACGGCTACGGGGACTGGAACATCCCCTTCGAGCACTACCAGGACGCCTCCTGGAAGGGGAACTGGTAGGAGACCCGCCAGGGCCCGCCCGTCTCCGGTGTGACGGCGGGGAGGGCGGGCCCCGAACAGGAACGCTTCCGTCGCACCCGAGGAGGCCGCCGAGTGAGCCCGCGCAGCAATCCCGAGGAACAGGGAGCTCCCTGGTCCTCCGCAACCCAGGAGTGGGACGCCCTGGCCCCGGCCGTCGACGCCGGGACCCGCGGCGGCTCCACCGCCGCGTCCGCGCCCCGGCAGGAGCCCGGACCTCGGCAGGAACCCGGGCCTCGGCGGGAATCTGCGGGCGGACGGGAGTCCACCACCCAACGGGAGCCCGCCGCCCGGCAGGAGCCTGCGGCTCGGCCGGTCCGCACCCGCCCCCGGGCCCTGCGCCTGCGTCAGGCCGTGATCGCGGTGGCCGTGCCGCTGGTGATCCTCATGGCCGCGATCCGGGCCGTGGCCACCCCGGCGTTCCTGTGGTTCGAGTACCACCGCCCCGGCTTCCCGGCGGATGCCTACGGCTTCTCCACCGAGGACCGCATGGTCTACGGCTCCCACGGCCTGGACTACATCCTCAACTTCGCCCCCGCTCGCTTCCTGGGGGACGTGATGCTGCCGGATGGCCGGCACGCCTTCACCGCCCCGGAGGTGGGGCACATGACGGACGTGAAGCACGTGATGCTGTGGTCCCTGCTGCTGGTGGGCTGCTGGCTGGTGCTGGCCGTGCTGTGCGCCCGACGCCTGGGCGACGGCGCCCCGGGGGCCCTGCGCCGCGCCCTGTTCGCCGGGGCCTGGCTGACGATCCTGCTGATCCTGGGGCTGCTGGGGCTGTCCCTGCTGGGGTGGGAGCGGTTCTTCACCGGCTTCCACGAGATCTTCTTCCCCGAGGGGAACTGGGCCTTCTACCCCTCGGACACCCTGATCCGGCTGTACCCGGATCAGTTCTGGGTGGACTCGGCCGTGCTCATCGCGCTGATCACCGTGCTGGCCGTCTCCGTGCTGCTGGTGGCCACCTGGCCCCTGGCCCACCGTCGGCAGCGGGACCTGGCCCGGGCCCACGCCCGCCAGGAGGCGAACCGCCAGGCAGGCACCCGCCGGCAGGCCGTCCGCGACGGCTCGGACGGGACCACCCGGGACGACGCGGCGGGCGCTCAGCCCCGCTCGGATCGCGGCCGCGACACCAGCGCGGGAAGCACCAGCTCCAGGCACTGATCGATCCGCGCCACCGCCCGGCGGGCGGTCTCCCGGCCCCGGCGGTAAGGGTCCGCGATGCCGTCCTCGGGCAGCACGCGCACCCCGGGGGCGCGCAGCAGCGCCAGCGGATCCGCGGGGCTCGCAGGCTCCCCGGGCAGACCGGTCGTCGGGTCCCCGGCCCCGTGCGGCGGCAGCGTTCCGGCGTCGACCAGCGTCGCCGGTGACGAGCGCTGCGCTCCCAGCACGCGGGCGGCGGTGCCCAGCAGGAAGACGGAGCGCACCGCCCCCGGCCATTCCTCCAGGATCCAGCGTCGGTGCTCGGCCTCCATGACCAGCACCAGATCCGCCGCACGCAGCAGCCCGGCCCCCAGCTGCTGGGCGCGGTGCCCGGAGGCGTCCACCCCGTGCTCGGCCAGCTCGGTCCCGATCTCCGGGGCGATGCCCGCACCCACGAGGGCGCCGGTTCCGGCCGAGGCCGTCTCGATCCCGGCCCCCGCGGCCGACGCCGCGGCGAGGCGGCGGGCCGCCAGCAGCTGGGCGGCGGGGGAGCGGGCGACGTTGCCCTGGCAGACGAACAGCAACGCGAAGGGCGCGCTGCGAGCGTGCGCGGCGCGCCCGCTCCGCCGCGATCCGGCGGCGTCCTGGCCCGGGGCGGGGGCGGGACCGGGGGTGCTCGACGGGGTGCGCATCAGATCCAGCCCGTGAACCACATGTGCGCGTACCAGTCCTCGTAGGGGATGGACTGGCCGGTCCAGATGGGCCAGAAGTGGGCGCTGATCAGCAGGGCCGCGACCACGAACAGCCCGACCACCCCCAGGCCGTACCGGCGTCGGCGCACCGAGTCCCCGGGACGGCCCAGGGCCAGGCCCAGCACCGCGGTGAGTCCGAGGATCAGCCACGGCAGGAAGGACAGGGCGTAGAAGTAGAACATCGTGCGGTGGGGGTAGGCGAACCACGGCAGCCAGCCGACGGCCACCACCAGCAGGATGGCCCCGACACGCCAGTCTCGTCGCAGGATCCACCACAGGATCAACAGCACCAGGGCGGCCGCGCCCGTCCACCAGATCAGCGGGTTGCCGACGTTGAGGATCGCCTCGGAGCACTTCTGCGCCCCGCAGGCCGCGGCGTGCTCGGCCTCGTAGTAGTAGGAGGTGGGCCGCCCCAGGATCAGCCACTGCCAGGCGGGGGAGGCGTAGGTGTGCGGGGAATCCAGGCCGGTGTGGAAGGCGTAGGCGGAGCGGTGGTACTCCCAGAGGCTGCGCAGGCTCGCGGGCAGCCACCCGATGCCCTCGCCGGGGTGCTGCTCGGCCCAGTGCCGGTCGTACGCGCCGTCGGAGCGGAACCAGCCGATCCAGGTGGCCAGATACGTCACCAGGCCGATCCCGACGATCGAGACGAAGGCCGGACCGGCGTCCTTGAGCAGGGCGCCGGTGAACCAGCCGCGGATCCCGGCGGCCCGGCGGGCGCCGATGTCCCACAGGACCGTGAGGATCCCGAAGATCGCGATGAAGAACAGGGCGTTCCACTTGACCCCGAGGGCCGCGCCGCAGCACACCCCGGCCGCGATCCGCCACCACCGGATCCCCAGCCAGGGTCCGTAGCGCAACGCTGCGGCCGAGGGCGGGGCGCCCCCGGGCCCGGCCTGCGCGGCCAGCAGGACGGCCAGGCGGTGCCGAGCGGAGAAGCGGTCCGCGACGAGGCAGGCGAAGGCCAGCAGCAGCCAGAACATGAGGAAGATGTCCAGCAGGGCCAGGCGGGACTCCACCAGGTGCAGCCCGTCGATGCCGATCAGCAGCCCGGCGATGCCGGTCAGCGTCAAGGAACGGAACATCATCCACGCCACCCACATCAGCACCGCCACGGACAGGGTGCCGAACAGCGCCGCGGAGAAGCGCCAGCCCAGGGGCGAGGAGTCCCCGAACAGCACGTAGCCCAGGGCGATCATCCACTTGCCCAGCGGCGGGTGCACCACGTAGGAGCCCTGATCCTCCGGGCTCACGGGATGCCCGGCGACGAAGCTCGCATCCGCCCCGTCCGGCCAGGACCGCTCGTAGCCGTAGTGCCACAGGGACCAGGCGTCCTTGGCGTAGTAGGTCTCGTCGAACACGACGGCGTTGGGGTGGGTGAGCCCCACGAAGCGCAGCGCGGCCGCCAGGACCAGCACGAGGGCGGGGAAGACCCAGCCCCAGCGGGGCAGCGGCACGGGCAGGGCCCGCAGGCGATCCAGCAGGGCGTCGCGGGTGAAGGCCCCGGTGGGGAAGCGCGGGCCTGAGGCCGCGGAGGGCACGGGGCGGGGGGAGTGGCTGCTCACCCGCCCCATGCTAGTTCAGCCCTGCCCGCCGTCGCCTGCGAACTGCGCCCGGTACAGCGCCCGGTAGGCCCCGTCCCGGTGGATCAGCTCGTCGTGGCTGCCCTGCTCCACGATGCTGCCGTGCTCCATGACCAGGATCGTGTCCGCATCGCGGATCGTGGACAGCCGGTGGGCGATGACGAAGGACGTGCGGGATGCCCGCAGCGCGGCCATCGCCTGCTGGACCAGCACCTCCGTGCGGGTGTCCACGGAGGAGGTGGCCTCGTCCAGGATCAGCACCGCCGGGTCCGCCAGGAAAGCCCGGGCGATCGTGATCAGCTGCCGCTCCCCGGCCGAGACCGAGCCGCCGTCCTGATCCACCACTGTGTCGTAGCCCTCCGGCAGGGAGCGCACGAAGCGGTCGACGTAGGTGGCCCGGGCCGCGGCCAGCACCTCCTCATCCGTGGCCTCCAGTCGGCCGTAGCGGATGTTCTCCCGGATGGTGCCGCGGAACAGCACCGCGTCCTGCAGCACCATGCCGGTGGCTCGGCGCAGCCGGTCCCGGGTCATCTCCCGGATGTCCTGCCCGTCCAGGGTGATCTCCCCGGCGTCGATCTCGTAGAAGCGCAGGATCAGGTTGACCAGGGTGGTCTTGCCCGCCCCGGTCGGCCCCACGATCGCGACCGTCTGACCCGGTTCGGCCACCAGGGACAGATCCCGGATCAGCGGGCGCTGGGCGGTGTAGGAGAAGTCCACGTGGGAGAACTCGATGCGCCCGCGGGCTCGCTGCCCTTCCCGGGCGGCGTCGGCGGCCACCGCGGCGGGGGAGTCCGGGGACTGCTCCGGCTCGTCCAGCAGGTCGTAGACCCGCTCCGCGCTGGCCACCCCGGACTGCAGCATGTTCGCCATGCCGGCGATCTGGCCCAGCGGCTGGGTGAACTCGCGAGAGTACTGGATGAACGCCGTCGCCCCGCCCAGGGACAGCTGGCCGCTGGCCACCTTCAGCCCGCCCAGGACCGCGATGCCCACGTAGCCCAGGTAGGAGACGAACTGCATGATCGGCATCATCGTCCCGGAGAGGAACTGGGCGCGGAAGCTGGCCTGGAACACGGCGTCGTTGCGCTCCCGGAAGGCTCGGCCCATGTCCTGCCCGCGGCCGTAGACGCGGATCAGCTCGTGGCCGGTGAAGGCCTCCTCGATGTGCCCGTTCAGCTCCCCGGTGGCCTTCCACTGCGCGGCGAACAGCTTCTGGGAGCGGCGCCCGACGAAGGCCACCACCACCCCGGAGATCGGCACCGCGATCAGCGCCACCAGGGCCAGCTGCCAGGACAGCACGAACATCATCACGGCCACGCCCAGCACCGTGAGGATCGCCTGCACCAGCTCCGCCAGCGCCTGCTGCAGGGCCTGCTGGATGTTGTCCAGGTCGTTGGTGGTGCGGGAGAGCAGGTCTCCGCGCTGGTGGGTGTCCGCGTAGCTCAGCGGCAGGGCGTGCAGCTTGGCCTCCACCCGGCGGCGCACGTCCCGCACCACGCGCATCACCAGGTCGTTGAGGATCCGCCCCTCCAGCCACAGGAACACCCCGGCCAGCACGTACATCCCCAGCACCAGCAGCAGGGTCGCGCCCAGGGCCGGGAAGTCGATGCCCTGCCCGGGGGTGAAGTCCACCGCGGTGAGCATGTCCGCCATCTGGTCCCGGCCCTGCTCCCGCAGCCCGGCGATCACCTGCTCGGCGTCGGCCCCTGCCGGGGACTGCAGGCCGACGACGCCGGCGTAGATCAGGTCCGTGGCATGTCCCAGCACCCGCGGGGCGAACACGGTCAGCAGCACCGAGGACACCAGCAGGGCCGTCATCAGGCTCAGGCGTCCGGGCCAGCGGGTCAGCTCGCGCAGAAGCCGGCCCGCGGTGGGCCAGAAGGCGCGGGCGGTGCGCGGGGCGGGGGGCATCTCGCTCATACGGCTTCCTCGGCGGAGAGCTGGGACTGCACGATCTCCCGGTAGGTGGGGGAGGTCTCAAGCAGCTCGGTGTGGGTGCCGCGGGCCACGATGCGTCCGGCCTCCAGCACCAGGATCTGGTCCGCCTCGGTGATGGTAGAGACGCGCTGGGCCACCACGATCACGCTGGCGTCCCGGGTGCGCGGGGCCAGGGCCGCGCGCAGGCGCCGGTCCGTGGCCACATCCAGGGCGGAGAAGGAGTCGTCGAACAGGTACACCGCGGGGTCCGCGACCAGGGCCCGGGCGATGCTCAGCCGCTGGCGCTGCCCGCCGGAGACGTCCGTGCCGCCCTGCGCGATCGCCGAATCCAGCCCGGTGGCCGCCTCCGCGCCTGAGCCGGTGGAGCGCTCCCGCACGAAATCCGCGGCCTGCGCGGTCTCCAGGGCCTCCCACAGCCGCTGCTCGGAGGCCTGGGGGTCCCCGAAGCGCAGGGTCGAGGCCACCGTCCCGGAGAACAGGTACGGCTTCTGCGGGACCAGGCCCACCCGGGAGGTGATCTGCTGCGCCGGCAGCTCGCGCACGTCCACCCCGTCCAGCAGCACCTGGCCCTCGGTCGCGTCGTGCAGCCGCGGGATCAGGTGCAGCAGGGTGGTCTTGCCGGCCCCGGTGGCGCCGATGATCGCCGTCGTCGTGCCCGGCTGAGCGCGGAAGCTGATCCCCTCCAGCACGGGGGCCTCGGCCCCGGGGTAGGCGAAGGAGACGTCCCGGAACTCCACGACGCCGCGGCGCTGCTCCGGCACGCGGGTGGTCTCGGCGTCGCGCACCCGCGGCACGGTGTCCAGCACCTGCCCGATGCGCCGGGCGCAGATGATGGCCCGCGGGAACATCATCGCCATGAAGGAGGCCATCATCACGGCCATGAGGATCTGCATCAGGTACTGCAGGAACGCGGTCAGCGAACCGACCTCCACCTGCCCGGCCTCGGCCCGATGTCCGCCGAACCACAGCACCGCGGCCTCCGCGGCGTGCATCAGCACGATCAGGATCGGCCCCATGAGCACGAAGATCCGCCCGATGCGCACCGCGACGTCGGTCAGGGCGTCGTTGGCCGCGGCGAACCGGCGAGTCTCGTGCTCCTCCCGCACGAAGGCGCGGATGACCCGCAGGCCCATGATCTGCTCGCGCAGCACCGCGTTGACGTCGTCGGTGCGCTCCTGCATGACGGTGAACAGCGGGATCAGCTGCCGGATCAGCAGGGCCATGATGATGACCACCACCGGGGCGGAGGCCCACACCAGCCAGGACAGGCCCGCATCCTCGCGCACCGCCATGATGATGCCGCCCACCACCATCAGCGGGAGATTGACCATGAAGCTGAGCATCAGCAGGAACAGCATCTGGATCTGCTGGACGTCGTTGGTGCCGCGGGTGATCAGGGTGGGGGCGCCGAAGGAGGAGACCTCCTCAGCTCCGAAGCCGTCCACGGCCTCGTAGACCGCGGCGCGCAGGTCCCGGCCCAGGCCCATCGCGGTGCGCGCGGCGAAGTAGACGGCGGTGATCGCGGCGATGATCTGCGCGAAGGCCACCAGCAGCATCCACCCGCCGGTGCGCCAGATGTAGGCGGTGTCCCCGGTGGCGACGCCGCGGTCGATGATCTGGGCGTTGAGGCTGGGCAGGTACAGGGTGGCCAGCACCGCCACCAGCTGCAGCACGAGCACGGCCAGGATGACCCGCCAGTGCGGGGCGGCGTGGGTCCTCAGGAGGCGGAAGAGCACGGAGATCCTCACGGGAAGCGGAAGACGGGACGCGGGTATCCGGCCCGAGGTGGGGGCGGAGGCCGGCGCGATGCCAGAGGAGAAGACCGTCACGTACCCCGGGAGCCCGAAACCTGGAAGAATGCGGGGACGACCCCGCGGCGGTCCATCCACTCTAGCCGGTGCCGCCGCCCCGCCCGCACCGTCCGCTTCCCGTATCCGCGCGCCGCATGGCCCCGGGGTGCCGGACGGCGCCCGCACAGAAGGCCATGACGCACCCCGCCATGACTCATCGCTCCCAGACCCCCCGCCCCGCCGACTCCCCGCAGACCCGCCCCCAGACGCCGACGGTCGGAGCCCCGGCGACCCAGGCACAGACCCTCCAGCCCACCGGGCCCGAGGACCCCGAACGGCGGTCTCCCCGGTCCGCGGGTCGCCCGACGCCGGCTCGGCTGCTGCTGGATGTGGTGCGCGGCGGGCTGATCGGCGCCGTGGAGACCGTCCCCGGCGTCTCCGGGGGAACCGTGGCGCTGGTCGTCGGACTCTACGAGAGCCTCATCGGCTCCCTCGGGCACCTCGTCTCCGCCGCCCGCTGCGCGCTGCTCGGTCTGCTGTCCCGCGGGGCCGGCGCCGTCGAGCACCGCCGACAGGCGCGCGTTCACCTGCGTCAGGTGGCCTGGCCGATGCTGCTGGCCGTGGGCCTGGGGATGGCGCTGGCCGTCGTCGTGATGGCCGGGGTCATGGGCCGGCTGGTGGAGGACCACCCGGTGCTGACCTCCGCGGCGTTCTTCGGCATGGTCCTGGCCTGCACCGCGGTGCCCGCCGCCCGGGTGGGCCGCTGGCGGGCCCGAGACGTCCTGGCCGCGGCGGCCGGGGCCGTGGCCACCTGGGCCGTGGTGTCCCTGCCGCGCCAGGGCGAGGCCGATCCCGCCCCCTGGGTGATCGTGCTGGCCGCGGCCGTGGCGATCTGCGCCCTCGTGCTGCCCGGCCTGTCCGGGTCCTTCCTGCTGCTGACCTTCGGGATGTACCAGCCGACCCTGGCTGCGGTGAACCAGCGGGACCTGGGGTATCTGACGCTGTTCGCCCTCGGGGCCCTGCTGGGGCTGGCCACCGTGGTCAAGGGTCTGGAGTGGCTGCTGGCCCACCGGCATCGGGTCACGCTGGCCGTGCTGACCGGGGTCATGATCGGCGGGCTGCGCGGGCTGTGGCCCTGGCAGTCCGAGACCGGGGCGCTGCAGCCGGTCGGGGAGGCCGCCGGAGCCGCTCTGCTGGTGGGCGTGCTCGGGTTCCTCGTGGTCGCCGCCGCCGTCGTCCTGGAACGGCGCCTGGCCGCCACCCGCGCGGCCCGCGACGACGACGCCGCGACGCGCGGGGCCGCCGCGGATGGCTAGGCTGGGACGGTGACCCGTCCGCCCAGCACCCCCGCCCAGTCCCCGGAGACCCCGGATCCCACGGAACCGGTGAGCTCCCCGCACTCCGAGGGCCTGCTCATCCTGGCCGCCACGCCCATCGGCAACCTGGAGGACGCCTCCCCGCGCCTGCGGGCGCACCTGGAGAGCGCAGACGTGATCGCGGTGGAGGACACCCGGCGCCTGCGCACCCTCACCGCGGGGCTCGGGGTGAGCACCCGCGGGCGCATCGTGACCAACCACGACCACAACGAGGGCCAGCGCGCCGAGGAACTCCTCGAGGCCGTGCGCCGCGGATCCACCGTGCTGTTGATCTCCGATGCCGGGATGCCCACCGTCTCCGACCCCGGCTTCCGGGTGGTGGAGCGCGCCGCGGCGGAGGACCTGCCGGTGACCTGCCTGCCCGGACCCTCCGCGGTGCTGGCCGCGCTCGCGGTCTCCGGCCTGCCCACCGACCGCTTCGCCTTCGAGGGGTTCATCCCGCGGAAGGCCTCCGAGCGGCGCACCCGGTTGGCCGAGCTGGCCGGGGAGCGGCGCACCCTCGTCTTCTATGAGGCGCCGCACCGGCTGGCCGCGATGCTGGAGGCGCTGGCGGGAGCCTTCGGCCCCGAGCGCCGGGCCGTGGTGGCCCGGGAGCTGACCAAGGTCCACGAGGAGGTCCGGCGGGCGACGCTGGGCGAGCTGCTGGCCTGGGCCCAGGAGGGCCAGGTGCGCGGGGAGATCGCCGTCGTGGTGGCCGGGGCCCCGGAACCGGAGCCGGAGGAGGCCGCGGACCTCACCGGGGAGGTGGAGGCCCTGGTGGCCGAGGGCCTGCGGCTCAAGCAGGCTGCCGCCCAGGTGGCCGAGGCGCACCGGGTGGGCAAGAGGGAGCTGTACGAGGCCGTGCTGGCGCGGCGACGGGAGGACTGAGGAGCCGTGATGACGGACTGGACGACGCTCATGCCGGAGGCCGAGCGGCTCAGTGGCAGCCTGTGGGCCGGAGATGCCGCCCCGGAGGTGCTTCCCGGGGAGGTGCCCCCGGCCTACCGAGCGGAGAACTACGACGTCGCCGGGGAGCCCTCGGGAGAGGGCACCCGCCGCCGCGGCACCGAGGGAGACGGCGGGCGCAGGCGCAACCTGGAGTTCCCGCCGGCCCCCGAGCCGCTGCCCGTCCCCATCGTGGATGACCACACCCACATGGATCTGCTGGACGGGGACACCGCCGTCACCGCGAAGGACGCGCTGGACACGGGGGAGGCCGTGGGCATCGGGGGGATCGTGCAGGTCGGCTGCGACCTGCCCTCCTCCGCTTACGCCGTCGCCGCCGCCGAGGCCGATCCGAGAGTGCTGGCCGCGGTCGCGATCCACCCGAATGAGGCCCCGGGGCTGATCGCGGAGGGGACCTTCGAGGCGGCGATGGCGGCGCTGGACGAGATGGCGCAGCGCCCCCGCGTGCGCGCGATCGGGGAGACGGGGCTGGACTACTTCCGCACGGACGAGTCCGGGCGGGACGCGCAGCAGGAGAGCTTCCGCCGGCACATCCGCCTGGCCGAGGAGCACGGCTTAGCCCTGCAGATCCACGACCGGGACGCCCACGAGGACGTGGTGCGCATCCTCGAGGAGGAGGGGGCTCCGGAGCGGACCGTGTTCCACTGCTACTCCGGCGGTCCGGAGCTGGCGGCGATCTGCAATGAGCGCGGCTGGTACATGTCCTTCGCCGGGACCGTGACCTTCAAGAACTCCCATGCGGTGCAGGCCTCCCTGGACATGGCCCGCCCGGACCTGATCCTCGCCGAGACCGATGCGCCCTTCCTCACTCCGCACCCGTTCCGGGGGCGGCCCAACGCCTCCTACATGACCGTGTACACGGTGCGGTGGATGGCCGAACGGCTGGGGATGCACCTGGCGGAGCTGTGCACCCGGATCCGGGACAACGCCCAGGCCGTGTACGGCTCTTGGGAGTGAGAGCTTCGGGCCCACATCAGAAACGAGGCCGGACAGCAGCCTCCCGGAGGATGTCCGCGACGGCGGCCCACAGCTGTTGGAAGGTGAAGGAATCCAGAACCCGATGGCGTGCAGCTCGGCCGATGCGCCTGCGTTGAGCCTCGTCCCCTAGAGCACGTTCGATGACCTTGGCGACGCCGACGGGGTCACCCGCGGGCAGGGCCAGGTTGCTGTGTCCATCCTGGAGATACTCCTCCATAGCAGCGGTGGCGGTGGCCGCTACCGACGCTCCGCAGGCCATGGCCTCCAAGAGCACGCTCTGACCCGTCGGATATGCCAGAGCATGGGTGGGAACCACGACCAATCGGGCAGACCGCAGATTGTCTCGATGCTGCTCCATGGAGACCGGCCCATGAATCATCACATTCGGCGGCGGGTCCAACACACGGCCGGGTTGGGTGAAGATGTCGAAACGGGTATCCGGAAGTCGCCGAGCGGCGTCCAGCAGCGTCTCGTAGTCTCTGCCGCGGTCGATGCCCATGGCGACGACGTCGAAGTCTCTGGTCCCTTCTCCAGGGCAGTAGTAGTCCGGGTCGACGCCGAAGCGGACGGGATGGATTCGGTCCTCGGGCATCCCCGCGGCCGCGAAGATCGAGCGCTGGTTGCGGCTGAAGCAGATCGCGTCATCGATTCCACGCAGGGCGGTGCGGATCGCGCGGACCCGCTCGGGGGAGCCGTGGCGAAGCTCCTCCGCCCACCAGCAACTCACGGTTGTCAGAGGCACGCGGTGATAGGGAGGAATCCCGAGTCGTCTCAGTTTCCCTGGGAGGACGGCTTTGTCCTCCAAGAGCGCCAACACCCCTTCGGCTCCCAGAATCCTCGGTGCGGAGCGCACCGCGAGGTCCACGCGTGTGCCCGTCCGATGCTCGATCACATCACGCGCTTTGCAATGCCACGGGTGTTTGGCCGGAGGCACCGGTATCAGATCGATTCCGTGCTCCATCAGCAGGTCCACGCGGTATGGACCTGCGATCCGTCGGTCTGCAGCTACACGATTCTGCCGGCGTCGGACGCCTCCATGATCGAATAGTCCTACGATCTTCATGGGGTCAGTCTCTCACGCCGGTGGCATCCATGATCGGTTCTGCGCGTCCGCTCGGTAGAATCCCCCGGGTGAGCACCGCACCCCTCCTGGGCCCCGCCGAGATCCGCCAAATGGCCGCACGCGCAGGCATCCAGCCGACCAAGACGCTGGGCCAGAACTTCGTCATCGACGCCAACACCATCCGACGGATCGTCACCACAGCACGGGTGGACGCGGGAGAGGTCGTGCTGGAGGTCGGCCCGGGGCTCGGCTCGCTGACCCTGGGGCTGCTGGATGCCGCGGCGCGCGTGGTCGCCGTGGAGATCGACCCGCCGCTGGCCGCCCAGCTGCCGGAGACGGTGCGCCGCTTCCGCCCCGAGAGCGCGGATCGGCTCGACGTCGTGCTGCATGATGCCCTGACCGTCACCGAGCTGCCCGCACAACCCGATGCGCTGGTGGCCAATCTCCCGTACAACGTGGCCGTGCCGGTGCTGCTGCACCTGCTCGCCCAGTTCCCGAGCATCACCCACGGGCTGGTCATGGTCCAGGACGAGGTGGCCGACCGGCTGGCCGCCGCTCCCGGCTCCAAGGTCTACGGAGTGCCATCGGTCAAGGCCCGCTGGTTCGGGGAGGTTTCCAAGGCGGGGGTCATCGGCACCAACGTGTTCTGGCCGGCGCCCAAGATCCGCTCCGGCCTGGTGGCCTTCCGCCGCTACGAGCGGCCCCTGGCGGAGGACGTGACCCGCCGGGAGGTCTTCGCGGTGATCGACGCCGCCTTCGCCCAGCGTCGCAAGACCCTGCGCGCGGCCCTGGCCGGCTGGGCCGGTTCGGCGGGGCGGGCGGGGGAGATCCTGACCGCGGCCGGCATCGACCCGACCCTGCGGGGAGAGCGGCTGGGCATCGAGGGCTTCATCGGCATCGCCCGGGCGGGGCGCTGCTGACCAGAAGAGAGAGGTGGCGCTCATCCGGAGTGTTTCCGAAGCTCATGAGCCGACGATCCGGAAGTCTCAGATCAGCTCGCGGAGACAGCCGCTAGGCAGGAGACGAGGTGATCCACCCGCTGCCGCGCCGTCTGCTCTACGGACCGGTTCGCCATGAAACGGGCAGCCCGCCGTCTGGCCGTGATCAGGTCATGCGGGTTCCGCTGGACGGCGGCGATGTGCTCAACCAATCCTCGAGCGTCGCCCCGAGGCGCGGTCCATCCCACCGCGTGCTCCCGCACCAGCGGCGTCAGGGTCTCATTGTCGAATCCGCCGATCGCGGCTCCGCACCCGAGAGCTTCGAAGTACGTGCAGGAGGGATCCCCCTGGAGATGGGGGAAGATGACGATGTCCACCGAATCCCGGACGAACTGCTTCCACTCATCCATGTCGAGGAACCCATGGATGACGAGGTTCGCCGGGGCCTGCGTGCGGATGCTCTGTTCCAGCGCCCCCGTCCCGAGCACATGGAGCACGGTCCCGGGAGTCAGGTCCTGCAGGTGACGGGCGATCTCCGGAAGCAGCTGGGCTCCCTTGAAGGGCTCCAGCCGACCGGAGAACGCGATGCTCATCCGAGCGTCCGGTAGACGAGGGGAGGTATTCGGAGGCTGGGTGGAGGCGCTCAGGACATCCAGATCCGCCTGGTAGATCCGGTGATCGTAGAACGTGAGATGACGCGGATTCAGCGACGCGTAGGCATCTCGGGCCGCGACCCCGTTGAATTCGACGCCGGCGGCTCGACGGAGCCGACGGCGCAGGAGCAGCTCGTCACGACGCAACCCGATCGCGCTGCGCAGGAGATCCGCGCGGGAACCACCGGATGCGCGAGCCAGATCCATGCGCACACTCAGCAGCACCTCGGTCATCTGATACGTCGGAATGCCCAATTTCGTCAGCCAGGAGGTCCTGCGGATGCTGAGCATCCAGATGACATCCGGGGAATCCCTGCGCACCAGTTCAGGGGTGAGGGACTCGGGGATGACGCTGCGCTCGCTGAGGAAATCCTCGACGGCTGCATAGCCGACGGGAAGCTCCTCAGGAGCTGCCGGCCGGACGAGCAGTCCTCCGATGCGCAGGGAACTCCCGAGCTGGAGCAGACGGCGGGAGAAGAGGTCCTGGTTCTCCAGCGACTTCCGCGGAGCCCAGAGTCTCCCCTCGACGACGAAGACCGGATTGGGCTCGATCAGTAGGACCTTCGGTCGTGTCAAGGGTGCTCACTCCAAGGGGTGGACGGCGGCCGTGGAGCCGTGACTGCGGAATCGGATTATTCCACGATCTCGGACAGCTCCATCCACCGCTCCTCCAAGGCGTCGATCTCCTCCTGGGTGGAGGAGGCCTCCGCGCTGAGCTCGCCCAGGCCCTGGAAATCCGTCTGATCGTGCTCGGCCATGCGCGCGTGCACCGCTTGCTTGGCCTCCTCCAGCTTCGCCAGCTTCCGCTCCACGGACTTCAGCTCCTTCTGCGCCTCCCGCACCTGCGCCCCCGAATACCGGGGTGCCACGGCGTCCGGGGCGGCGTCGGAGGCCGACGGGGACGACGCCGCGCCCATCGGATTGGCCTGGTCCCGCCGGGAGGAACCGGCGTCGTGGGCGGCCTCCAGACGCAGATACTCGTCGATCCCGCCGGGCAGGTGGCGGAAGCGGCCATCCAGCACCGCGTACTGCTGATCCGTGACCCGCTCCATGAGGTAGCGGTCGTGGGAGACCACCAGCAGGGTGCCCGGCCAGGTGTCCAACAGGTCCTCCATGGCCGCGAGCATGTCCGTGTCCAGGTCGTTGGAGGGCTCATCCAGGATCAGCACGTTCGGCTCGTCCAGCAGGATCATCAGCAGCTGCAGGCGCCGCTTCTGCCCGCCGGAGAGGTCCTTGACCGGGGTGGACAGCTGCGCGTTGGTGAAGCCCAGACGCTCCAGCAGCTGACCCGGGGTCATCTCCTTCCCGTCCGCCACGTAGCTGGTGCGTTTGCGGCCGATCACTTCGGAGACCCGGTCCTCGGCCACCTCCTCCAGCTCGTCCAGCTGCTGGGTCAGGGTCGCGATGCGCACGGTGGTGCCGCGCTTGACCCGCCCCTCGGTGGGCTGCACGGCGCCGGTGACCAGGCCGAGCAGGGTGGACTTGCCCGCGCCGTTGACCCCGAGGATCCCGGTGCGCTCGCCGGGGGCGATGCGCCAGGTGACCTCGCGCAGCACCGGCCGGGTGCCGCCGTCGGGCAGGGGATAGGAGACCGAGGCGTCCTCGATGTCCACCACGTCCTTGCCCAGCCGGGACACCGCCATCTGCGCCAGACCCACCGTGTCCCGGACCGGGGGAACGTCCGCGATCAGCTCGTTGGCCGCCTCGATGCGGAACTTCGGCTTGGAGGTGCGCGCCGGGGCGCCGCGGCGCAGCCACGCCAACTCCTTGCGCATCAGGTTCTGCCGCTTCGCCTCGGCCGCCGCGGCCTGCCGGTCCCGCTCCACCCGCTGCAGCACGTAGGCGGCGTACCCGCCGTCGAAGGGCTCAACGACGCCGTCGTGCACCTCCCAGGTACGGCTGGTGACCTCGTCCAGGAACCAACGGTCGTGGGTGACCGTGAGCAGGCCGCCGGCGGTGCGGGACCAGTGGCGCTTCAGGTGCTCGGCCAGCCACGTGATCGCCCCGACGTCCAGGTGGTTGGTGGGCTCATCCAGCATCAGCACGTCCCAGTCCCCGGCCAGCAGCTTCGCCAGGGCCACGCGCCGCCGCTGCCCGCCGGACAGGGAGGCCACCGGCGCGGCCCAGTCCAGGTCCCCCACCAGACCGGAGACGACGTCGCGGATCTTCGGGTCCGAGGCCCACTCATGCTCCGCGGCGTCGCCGACGATCGCCCGGCCCACGGAGTCCTGCCCGTCCAGCACATCGGACTGATCCAGGTAGCCCACGGTGATCCCGGAGCGCTTGGTGACCCGCCCGGCATCCGGTTCCAGGCGCCCCCCCAGCAGGGACAGCAGCGTGGACTTGCCGTCCCCGTTGCGCCCGACGATGCCGATGCGGTCGCCCTCGTTGACCCCCACGGTCACGCCCTCGAAGACCGTCCGCGTGGGGAAGCGGACGTGCAGGGACTCTCCACCCAGTAGATGTGCCACCCGCCCAGCGTACGTGCTGCCGGGCCGCAGCTGCCGCGAGGCGGGTCCGGGAGGCTCCTCGCCCCTTTGGTAGCATGGGCAACCGTCCGTCCCTGACGCTCCCAGACCGCCTCCGGGGCGCACTCCGCCTTGGTGTAATCGGCAACACAGCGGCCTTTGGAGCCGTTATTCTAGGTTCGAGTCCTAGAGGCGGAACGACCAGGACACGGTGCCGCGGCGCCGGCACAGCTACGTCGAGGAGCACTTCCGATTTGACCTCCGCACCCCAGTCCGAAGCCACCGGCGCACCGACCGCCGTCATCGTCCTCGCCGCCGGGGCGGGGACCCGCATGAAGTCGGCCCTGCCCAAGGTCATGCACCCCATCGGCGGCCGCTCCATGGTCGAGCACGCCGTGGCCACCGCCCGCGAGCTCGCCCCGCAGCACCTGGCGGTCGTCGTGCGCCACCAGCGCGAGCGCGTCGCCGAGCACGTCGCCGCCTTCGACGCCGAGGCCCTGCTCGTGGACCAGGACGAGATCCCGGGCACCGGGCGCGCCGTGGAGGTGGCCGTGGACGCCCTGGACGGGCTCGGTGCACCCCTGGAGGGCACCGTGGTGGTGACCTACGGGGACGTGCCCCTGCTGACCCCGGCCACCATCGGCGAGCTGACCCGCTTCCATCGCGAGGCGGGCAACGCCGTCACCGTGCTGACCACCCACCTGGCGGAGCCCGGCGGCTACGGGCGGATCATCCGCAACGAGGGCGGGGAGGTCACCGCGATCGTGGAGGCCAAGGACGCCACCGCGGAGCAGCTGGCCATCACCGAGGTCAACTCCGGGATCTACGCCTTCGACGCCGCCGTGCTGCGGGACTCCCTGCGCGAGGTCACCACCGAGAACGCCCAGGGGGAGAAGTACCTGACGGACGTGCTCTCGATCGCCCGCACCCACGGGCACCGCACCTCCGCGCTGAGCGTGGCCGACCGCTGGGAGGTGGAGGGCGCCAACGACCGCGTCCAGCTGTCCCGGCTGGGCCGGGTCCTCAACGACCGCATCACCGAGCGGCACATGCGCGCCGGGGTGAGCATCGTCGATCCGGCCACCACCTGGATCGATGCGACCGTGTCGATCGGCGAGGACGTCACGATCCTGCCCGGCACCCAGCTGCACGGGACCACGGTGATCGAGACCGGGGCCACCGTGGGCCCGGATACCACCCTGACCGATGTGCTGGTGGGGGAGGGCGCGGAGGTCGTGCGCACCCACGGCTCCGACGCCGAGATCGGCCCCGGGGCGAGCGTCGGGCCCTTCGCCTACCTGCGCCCGGGCACCTGGCTCGGGGAAGGCGGGAAGATCGGCACCTTCTGCGAGACCAAGAACGCCCAGATCGGGGCGGGCTCCAAGCTGCCGCACCTGTCCTACGCCGGAGACGTCACCATCGGCGAGCACTCGAACATCGGCGCGGCCAGCGTGTTCGTCAACTACGACGGGGTGAACAAGCACCGCTCCGTGATCGGCTCGCACGTGCGGATGGGCTCGGACAACATGTACGTGGCCCCCGTGACGGTGGGTGACGGGGCCTACTCCGGCGCCGGCACCGTGATCCGCCAGGACGTCCCCGCCGGGGCACTGGCCATCAACGACGCCCCCCAGCGCACCATCGAGGGCTGGGTGGAGAGGAAGCGACCCGGTACCGCGGCGGCCGATGCCGCCGCCCGGGCCCAGCGCGCAGCACACGCACAGCACGACGGCGAGGAAGGCTGATCCATGAGCAGCAAATTGACGAACCCGGGGGAGAAGAAGCTGGCGCTGGTCAGCGGCCGCGCCCACCCGGAGCTGGCCGAGCAGATCTCGGAGAACCTGGGATGCGATCTGCTGCCCGTGTCCGCCTACGACTTCGCCAACGGCGAGACGTACGTGCGCTACGAGGACTCCGTGCGCGGAGCGGACTGCTTCGTCCTGCAGTCCCACCCGGCGCCCATCAACGACTGGCTCATGGAGCAGATCATCATGATCGACGCGCTCAAGCGCGCCTCCGCCCGCCGGATCACCGTCATCGCGCCGTTCTACCCGTACGCCCGACAGGACAAGAAGCACAAGGGCCGCGAGCCCATCTCCGCCCGGCTCATCGCGGATCTGTACAAGACCGCCGGGGCGGATCGCATCATGAGCGTGGACCTGCACACCGCCCAGATCCAGGGGTTCTTCGACGGTCCGGTGGACCACCTCATGGCCATCCCGATCCTCGCGAACTACGTCCGCGACAAGGTCGGCACCGAGGGCGTCACGGTGGTCTCTCCGGATACCGGCCGGGTGCGGGTGGCCGAGCAGTGGGCCGAGCTGCTGGGTGGTGCCCCGCTGGGTTTCGTGCACAAGACCCGGGACATCTCCGTGCCCAACCAGGCCGTGGCCAAGACCGTGGTCGGGGACGTCAAGGGCCGCACCTGCGTGCTCATCGACGACATGATCGACACCGCCGGGACCATCTCCGGGGCGGTGTCCGTGCTGCGCGAGGCCGGGGCGAAGGACGTCATCATCGCCGCGACCCACCCCGTGTTCTCCGGGCCGGCCGTGGAGCGGCTGAAGGACTCCGGGGCCACCGAGGTCGTCGTGACCAACACCCTCCCGGTGCCGGAGGAGCGGCGCTTCGAGGGCCTCACGGTGCTGTCCATCGCCCCGCTGATCGCCCGCGCGATCAAGGAGGTCTTCGAGGACGGCTCCGTGACCAGCCTGTTCAACGGGGTCAGCTGAAGCCGCACGACGGCGGAGCGGCAGTCAGCGAGTTGAGGTGCGCCTCCCCCGTTGGGGAACGGACCCTCGGAGGGAAGTTAGCGTTGGAGATCCTGGTTGTCAGCCCGTGGGACCTCAAGGATCCGCGGGCCTGGTCGGGCGCCGTGGTCCCGATGCTGGAAGCCCTGCGACGGGAGGCTGAGGCCCGTGGGCACCGGCTCACCGCAACGAGCATCAGTGTCTCCCACCACCGGGTGGACCGGGTCCTGGCCAGAGCTTCAGGTGCCCTGCGCCGCGGCTATCTCCCCCAGCACTCGTGGGCGACCGCGGGCAGGTCCGGCCGCACAACCCGGAGCGAAGTCGAAAAGCGCCGCCCCGACGCTGTGGTCGGCATTGCGGCATCCGGGGTGCTCGCACGGGCTCGGCTGGATGTTCCCTGCGTCCAGATCACCGACGCGACGTTCCGGGCGATCCAGGGGCTGTATCCCCAGTTCACGGATCTCAGCGCGTTCGCACGGTGGCAGGGAGATGCCATCGAGCGGGCTGCGCTGCGCCGTTCTGACCAGATGGTCGTGGCCTCCGACTGGGCGCGACGTTCCCTGGTCGAGGACTACGGGGCGGAGCCGGAGCGGATCACCGTGGCGCCCTTCGGGCCAGCCGTGGGCAACCCCGACGGCATGCCCCGCAGAACCTCTGAGGATGGGGTGCTGCGTGTGCTCGCCGTGGCGACGGACTGGCACAGGAAAGGCGGGGACCGGGCCGTCGAGGTCGTCGGACGGCTCCGGGACTCCGGTGTGTCGGCGGTGCTCACCGTCCTCGGTGACACTCCCAGAACGCCGCTGCCCACGTGGGTGCGAGCTCCGGGGCGTGTGTCCCGGCCCCAGATGGCCGAGGAGTACGCGCGGCACGACGTCCTGCTGGAGCTGACTCGGGGGGCGGCTGGCGGAATCACGCTCGCTGATGCGGCGGGCTTCGGCCTGCCGTGCGTCGTGCAGAGCACCGGCGGCGTCGCGGATGTCGTGGTGGACGGCGTCACGGGGAGTCTGGTGGACGACGAGGATCAGGCGGTCAGGGCGCTGACCGAGCTGGTGGACCCAGAGCTGCGGGATCGACGGGGTGCGCAGGCCCGCGAAAGATTCGAGAGCGTCCTGTCCTGGGACTGCTGGGCGAGGAAGGTGCTTCCGGTGATCGAGCGGGCAGCGCTGATGCGATGATGAGGGCTTCGAGACGGCAGCGGGTCGTGATGATCACGCCTCTTGTGCCCGAGGAGAACCCGGAGCACGCCGGCGGCGTTCTCATCTCCCGCACGAGTCGGTGGCTTGCGGACAGGGCGGATGTCAGCGTCATCGTCCCCGACGGTCCTGCCGTGCGCCGGGCCCGCCCGGCGTCCTGGCTGCGTGACGTGGTGATCCTCGAGACCCCGGCCCAGCGGTCGGCTCTGCGCTCCCGGGTGTCCCGGTTTCTCGAGACCGGGCGAGCTTCCCGCTGGATGCACCATCGGCTGCGCGAGGATCCGGCGGCCACCCGGCTGCTGCACGAGGCGGACGTCGTCGATCTGCAGTGGCAGGAGCAGGCTGACCTGCTGCGCACGATCCGCCGGATCAACCCCTCGGCTCGCACGGTGGTGACCCTTCATGACGTGCTGAGCCAGCAGCTCTCCCGAGCCGCCCAGACCAGCCCGCGCACCGGCATCTCGCGACTTCTTCTGAATGTCTACAGCCGATGGGCGGTCGGGCGCGTCCGCCGCGATGAACGGCGTCTGGCCACCGGGTCCGGTGGGCCCGACGCCCTGGTGGTCCTGTCCGAGAAGGACGCGGCGCTGCTGCCGCGATCTCCCCGTGTGCGCACCCTGCCTCCGCCGGTTGATCTTCCCGCAGCGTCGACGCGATCGGTCGAGGAGTCGGCGCCGCCGACGATCCTGTTCGTCGCCTACCTGGCTCGCTGGTCCAACGAGCAGGGGCTGCGATGGTTCCTGCGCGAGGTGCTGCCCGGCATCCGGCAGCAGGTTCCCGATGTCCGGATGCGGATCGCTGGAGGAGGCATCCGCGACACCGTCCGGCGAGATGCCGACGGGACGGGGGCCGAGCTGCTCGGCTTCGTCCCGGACCTCGCCGAGGAATACGCTCGGGCCGACGTGGCCGTGGTCCCGCTTCTCCAGGGCGCCGGGGTCAAGTTCAAGACCCTCGATGCCCTGGCCTCTGAAGTCCCGGTGGTCACCACTCCCGTGGGAGCCGAAGGCATCGGGGACGACTCCTGGTTCGCGGGCGTGACCTCGGATCCGGAGGCCTTCGCCGATGCCGTGGTCTCCGTGCTCGGCGCTCCGGCGTCCTATCGAAGACGATCCGAGGCCGTTGCTGCTGAGCTTCGGCGTCGATTCGGCAGCGAAGCCGCCGAACGCGCACTCAGCACCATTCATCCGGACCTCTCCAGCCCGACAGGAAGCGCATCGTGAGCCATCCCGCAGACATCACCGTGGTCATCCCCGCCTTCAATGCCGCCGACAGCATCGGGGGGCAGCTGGAAGCGCTGTCGCAGCAGGTCGACTCGCCGGCATTCGACATCATCGTCGCGGACAACCTCTCCACGGATGGGACACGGGAAGCGGCGCTGGCTTGGTCCGATCGCGTCCCCGGGGACCTGCGGGTGGTCCGGGCTGACAAGACTCAAGGGCCCTCCCATGCCCGCAACGCGGGAATCGCGGTTGCGTCCGGATCGAAGATCCTGCTCTGCGACGCTGATGATCGCGTGAGTCGAAACTGGGTCGGTGTGGTGGCACGAGCCCTCGATGAGGCAGATCTGGTGGGCACCTGGGTGGAGACCGACACCGGCAGGAAGCTCGGCCCGGAATACCGGACGATGGGATACCTGCCCTATACGCATGGGTCCAGCAGGGGCATGAAGCGGACCGTCTGGGATGCCATCGGGGGTTTCGACGAATCGTTCCCGACCGGGCACGAGGAGGTCGACTTCGACTGGCGAGCGCAGGAAGCGGGATTCCAGCTCACGACGACGACGCTCGCCTCTTCCTGGTACGTGCAGCGGCGCACGATGCGTGCCGTGCGAAAGCAGCGTCGAGCCTACGCTCTGGGGTGGATGCTGCTTTGGGCTCGGTTCCGAGAGGGCAGGCCGCTGCCGCCGATATCCTTCGCAGGCTCCCTCCGCCGGTACCCCGAGGACCTGCTGAAGGCGGTGCTCACCCTTCGGCCGAACGTCGACCCAGCTGAGCGTCGCGCGAGCTGGGAGCACCTCGGGTGGGCTGAGGGAATCCTCGAGGGGCACTGGCGCTATCGAATCGCCGGGCGGGTCCCTCCCCGTCAGCTGGACCATCCGGTCGCCGGCGCCACGTCCGGTGCAGGAGCGAACACATCTGTCAGTCCTGAGGAGAACCCTGTAACCGTGGTGATCCCCCACTACGGAACGCCCGATGACACTCGGTCGTTGATCAAGCAGCTCGCTGGGCAGCAGGGGATCGCCGACCTGCGGGTGATCGTCGTGGATGACTGTTCGCCCCGACCCTTCCTGGACCAGGACGCGGAGCTCTCCGAAGAAGAGAACCCCCACGGGCTGATCGTCAAGGTGGTGCGACGGGAGAGCAACGGCGGATTCGGCTCTGCCGTGAACACCGGATTGGCTGAGGCCACGACTCCCTGGGCACTCGTCCTCAACTCCGACCTGGATCTTGCTCAGGGCGTGGTCGCCCGCATCACTGAAAGAGTGCGTGGGGCTCGGCCCACCGTCTACTCGCCCCGCGTTCTGAATGAAGACGGCACCGCCCAATGGGTGGGTCGGCACTTTCCCACGGTCAGGCAACAGGTCGTGGAGTGGCTGACACCGCTGGCCAGGTACCGAGATCGTCGGGCCCTCCACGAGGCAGTCGGGCATGATACCCAGGCAGAGGCTCTCGGAGAACACCCCGTGGACTGGGTCATGGGGGCCGCGATGATTCTTCCGGTGGAGGCCGTGCGATCGGTCGGTGGATTCGACGAGAGATTCTTCATGAACGCCGAAGAGGTCGATCTGCAACGGCGTCTCCGGGAGATCGGAGTGTCTTCAGCGGTCCTCGGGGATATCACCGTCACCCACGCCAGCGGCGGCTCCTCCAACCCCGGGCTGCGTCGCCGGTGGCTGGTGGCCTCCCGCTTCCTGTACGCCCGCAAGTGGGGCGGGGAGCGTCGGCTGCGCGCCGCGCTGCGGGCCGCGACCCTGGTGAACCTCGGGCACCAGGTGCTGCGCCGGGCCGCCGGGCGCGACGTCGCCCCGCTGCGCACGTTCCGGGAGGAATGGGCCCTGACCGGCCTCAGCGAACGAGGGGCGAACCAGTGAGCGAGCCCCGCGGCCAGCGGCTGCTGATCATCAGCCCCGCCTTCCACGGGTACTGCCACTCCATCGCCCGCGGCTTCCGGGCCCTGGGCTACGAGACGGCGGTGCACCGCTACGACGCCTTCGACACCGTGGGGGCCAAGCTGCGCAACAAGCTGCGCTACGAGCTGCCCGAGCGCTTCGGCGCGGACTCCCGGGAGCGGGCCGAGGCGGACCTGACCCGGCGCGCCGTGGAGGTGCTGCGCGAGCACCGACCGGACCGGCTGCTGGTCATCAAGGCCGACGCCCTGGGGCAGGCGTTCTGGGAGGAGGTGCGCGCCCAGGGGGTCCCGCACCTGCTGTGGCTCTACGACGACCTCTCCCGCCACCGCTACGACTTCGACTTCCTGCGGCAGCTGCCGGGGGTCATCAGCTACGCCCGCTCCGAAGCGGACATGCTCGCCGAGGCGGGGGTGCCCGCGGCCTACGTGCCCAACGGCTTCGACCCCGAGCTGGCCCCGCCGCAGACCCGCACCCAGGAGGAGATCGTCTTCGTCGGCTCCCGCTACCCCAACCGGGTGCAGCTGCTGGAGCACCTGTCCGGGCACGGCGTGCCGGTGCGCGCCTACGGGCGCGGCTGGTCCCACCACCCGGTGGACCAGCTGCGCACCTGGGAATGGGCCCGCCCGGATCTGCCCTCCGAGCGGGACATCCCCCTGGCGCAGGCCTACGCGGTGCAGGCCCGCGCCGCCGCAGCCCTGAACGTGCACGGGCTGCAGGAGGGGCTGGCCATGCGCACCTTCGAAGTGCCCGGGATGAACGGCATCCAGCTGATCGACCGCCCCGACGTCGAGGAGTTCTACGACCCCGGCACGGAGGTGCTGATCTACCGCAGCCCCGAGCAGCTGCTGGAGCTGTCCCGCCGGGTCCTCGCCGATCGGCCCTGGTCCGAGCGCATCCGCGCCGCGGGGCGCGCTCGGACCCTCGCGCAGCACACCTTCGCCCACCGGGCCCGGGAGGTGCAGAAGCTGTGGGACTGACCTACCCCGCGGACCTGCGCGCCTGGCACCGCTGGCAGGCCCGGCGCAACCTGCCGCGCACCCTGAAGACCGCCGCGGCCCGCGGAGTCCGGCGGATCCGCCGCATCCCCGAGCCGCAGCCCCGATTCGCGCTGCACGTACGCGGCGAGGCGCCCGAGCTGCTCGTCGCCCTGGAGACCACCGGCCCCACCCAGCGGGCCGCCCTGCTGGAGCCCCTGACCCACCTGCCGGAACGCGACCTCGCCGTGCTCGCCCCCCACGAGGTCACCGAGCACCTGCCCGGCGGGCCCTGGCGCACCCGGGAGCTGACGGGGCAGCAGCTGGGGCAGGCCCCCGAGCTGCGCAGCGTGCGCCGGGTGCTCGGGGTCGGCTCCTACCTGCCGGTCGGCGCCGCGGCGGACGCCTGGCGCGAGCAGCGGGACCTGCCGTTCTGGGTGGTCCAGCACGGCCTGCTGGTGCCGATGGCACCCCCGCTGCCGCGGGCCGCGCACCTGCTGGCCTTCTCCGCCGCGGACGCCGCCTACTGGACCGCGGGCCGTCCGGACACCACGGCGGAGGTGGTGGGCTCCCAGCTGCTGTGGCGCGCCGGCGCCGCCCCGCGCGGTCCCGCAGAAGCCGTCGAGGCCGCCCCGGTGTTCCTGGGCCAGCTGCACGGGGCCGAGCTGCCCAGGATCGGGCTGATCCGCTCCTGCTACGCTTTCTGCAGGAAGCAGGGTGCGGTCTACCGCCCGCATCCCGGGGAACGGGACCTCCTCTCCCGGCTCGTGCACCGCTGGTGGTGCCGGCGCGGCATCGCCTTCGACGACGCCGGCCAGCCGCTGACGCGGCTGCGATCGCCCGTGGTCTCGGTGTTCTCCACCGGGGTCCTGGAGGCCGCGGCCCTCGGTCTGCCCGCCTGGGTGCACCACCGCCGACCGCCCGCCTGGCTGCGGGAGCTGTGGGGACGCTACGGCATGCGCCCCTGGGGCGGACAGCCCACCCCCGCGCCCGACCGGCCCGACGTCGAGCCCGCCCGCAGGATCGCCCAGATCCTCACCGAGGACCGGCACCCGTCGGCCCCGCACACCATCGCACAGCAGCAGGAAGAGGAACCGACACCATGAGCCAGGTCCTGGCCGTCATCCCGGTGCGCGGGGGATCCAAGGGGATCCCCCGCAAGAACCTCCGACCCATCGCCGGACGGCCCCTGGTCGCCTGGACCATCGCCCAGGCGCTGGCCGCCCGGAACGAACTCGCCCCGGAGACGGATCTGCGCGTGATCGTCTCCACGGACGATGAGGAGCTGGCCGAGATCTCCCGGCAGGCCGGCGCCGAGGTGCCCTTCCTGCGTCCGGCCGAGCTCGCGCAGGACACCACGGCCACCGAACCCGTCATCGAGCACGCCCTGGCCTGGGCGCGCGCGGACGGCTTCGCCCCGGATGCGGTGATGCTGCTGCAGGCCACCTCTCCGCTGCGCCTGCCGGGAACCATCGCCCGGGCAGTCCGGGAGTTCCTGGACTCGGATGCGGAGTCCATGGTCGGGGTGATCCCCGAGTCCCCGTTCATCTGGCGCCAGGGCGCACCCGGGGAGGAACCGAGCGCGGAGTACGAGGTCATGCACCGGCCCCGCCGTCAGGAGCTGACCGAGCAGACCCTGCGCTACCGGGAGAACGGCTCCCTCTACGTCACCGCACCGCACATCTACGACGAGCTGCACAACCGCCTGGGCGGGCGCATCCGCCTGTTCGTCCTGGACGAGGTGGAGGGCGTGGACATCGACACCCCCGTGGACTTCGCCACGGCCGAGGCACAGCTGCGGGAGACCTACCCGCAGGACGAGACGCAGAACCGAGGAACCCACCAGTGATCATCGAACGCACCATCTCCCCCTACGTCGTCTTCTCCGAGGACCCGGTGCTCACCGGGCTGCAGAAGATCTCCGCGAACAGGGCCCGCATCGTGTTCTGCGTGGATGCCCACGGCATCCTCCAGGGCGCCCTGACCGACGGCGACTTCCGCCGGTGGCTGCTGGCCAACCCGAGCGCGGACCTGTCCGTCTCCTGCCTGGAGGTCGCCAACCGGAACCCCCGCACCGCTCCGGAGGGGGCCGAGCCGGCGGAGCTGGCGGGGCTGTTCGGCGGCGGCATCGAGCATCTGCCGCTGGTGGATGAGCGGGGGCACCTGCTGGCCGTTGCCATGGACTCCGCGGAGACGCTGCAGATCGGACGGCACACGGTGGGCAAGGACCACCCCGCCTTCCTCATCGCGGAGATCGGCAACAACCACCAGGGGGACCCGGAGCTGGCCAAGCGCCTGGTGGACCTGGCCGCCGAGGCCGGGGCGGATGCGGTGAAGTTCCAGCTGCGGGACATGGACGCCCTGTACCGCCAGGCCGGCGGCACCTCCGCCGGGGAGGATCTCGGCGCCCAGTACACCCTGGACCTGCTGTCCAAGTTCTCCCTGACCGTGGAGCAGATGTACGACGTGTTCGACCACTGCAAGGAGGTGGACATCGACGTGCTGTGCACCCCGTGGGATGTCCCCTCCCTGGAGGCGCTGACCTCCTACGGCATTCCCGGTCTGAAGGTGGCCTCCGCGGATATGACCAACCACGACCTGCTGCGGGCGATGGGCCGCACCGGTCTGCCGATGCTGGTCTCCACGGGCATGTCCCGGGAGGAGGAGATCAAGGCGTCGGTGCAGGTGCTGCGCTCGGTGGGTGCCAGCTTCGCCCTGCTGCAGTGCCAGTCCGCCTACCCGGCCCCGTACAAGGACGTGAACCTCGCGTACATGTCCCGGCTGGAGGAGATCGGGCAGACCCTCGTGGGCTACTCCGGTCACGAGCGCGGGTACCACGTGCCGATCGCCGCGGTGGCCCGCGGGGCCAAGATCATCGAGAAGCACTTCACCATCGACAAGACCCTCGAGGGCAACGACCACACCGTCTCCCTGCTGCCCGAGGAGTTCGCGGCGATGGTGCGTCAGGTGCGCGACGTCGAGGAGGCCATCGGATCGGCCGGTCCCCGCGAGGTGACCACCGGCGAGCTGATGAACCGGGTGAACCTCGCCAAGTCCCTGGTGGCCACCCGGGCCCTGAAGGCCGGGGAGACCGTTACCGCCGAGGACGTGGCCGTGAAGTCCCCGGGCCGCGGCCTGCAGCCCAACTATGCGGATCAGCTGATCGGGCGGACCCTGCACCGCGACGTCGCCGAGGGGGACTTCTTCTTCGAGGGCGACCTGAAGGACGACGCCGTGCTGCGCCGGGACTTCTCCTTCGACCGGCCCTGGGGTCTGCCGGTGCGCTTCCACGACTACCGGGCCCTGATCGAGGAGGCGAAGCCGGACTTCCTGGAGTTCCACTTCTCCTACAAGGACCTGGAGATGGACATCGAGGAGGTCTTCGACGAGAAGCTGCCGATGTCCTTCACCACGCACCTGCCGGACCTGTTCGCCGGGGACTTCCTGGTGGACCTGGCCTCCGAGGACGAGGAGATCTGGGAGCGCTCCATCCGCGAGGTGCAGCGGACCATCGACATCACCCGGGACATGAAGAAGTACTTCACCCTGGAGGATGACCCGGTGATGGTGGTGACCATGGGCGGGTTCACCAAGAACGGGCACATCCCGCCGGAGCAGCGCAAAGCCAAGTACGCCCGGATCGGGCAGGCCCTGCGGCGACTGGACGCCGACGGTGTGCGCATCGCCGCGCAGACCCTGCCGCCGTACCCGTGGCTGATGGGCGGGCAGCAGTACCACAACCTCTTCCTGGATCCGCGGGACACCCGCGAGTTCGCGGACGAGTACGATGTGGACCTCTGCCTGGACATCTCCCACACGATGCTCGCGGCGAACTTCCTGAAGATGCCGCTGAGCGAGGCCGTCGAGCTGCTGGCTCCGCGCACCATCCACCTGCACCTGGTGGACGGCACCGGAGTGGACGGCGAGGGCGTGCAGGTGGGCGAGGGCGACGTCGACTGGGCCGCGCTGGGCGCCCAGCTGCGCCGGATCGTGCCGGATGCCTCCTTCATCCCCGAGATCTGGATGGGGCATGTGAACAACGGCGAAGGCTTCTTCGTCGCCCTGGACCGCCTGGAGCAGTGGCTGTGACTCCACCGCCGGAACACCGTTCCGGCAGCGAGCAGAACGCTCCGATCGCGCTGTGGTGCGTCCCCGTCCCCGAGATCGGGGGCGTGGCCCGCCACGTGCTCGACGCCGCGCGACAGGGCATCCCCGGATATCGCATCGTGGTGCTGTGCCCGGAGGGGGCGCTGGCCGAGGCCCTGCGCGGGCAGGGTTCCGCCGTGGTCACCGGGGCCTTCGGCACCGGCGCCGGGTTCACGGCGTCGGTGCGGACCCTGCGCGCCACGGTGCGCGCCCTGCGCCCGGTAGTGGTGCACACGCACCTGGCCTTCGCCGACGTCGTCGCCGCGGCGGCTCTGGGACTCTCCCGGCTGCCGGGGCTGCGACGTCGGGGCCCGGTGCTGGCCACCACCGAGCACGGGATCGCCCCGGAGGACTCCGTCTACCAGTCCTCGACGCTGCGCGCCCGGGTGATGAATCTGGTGCACGGGGTGCGGCTGCGGGTCACGGACGTGAAGCTGGCGGTCAGCGCCTCCACGGCCGAGGTCATGGCCGCCAAGTGGGGAGCTCGCGGGGTGCGCGTGGTGCGCAACGGGGTGGACGCCCCGACCCTGCGACGGCGCTTCGACGCCGCCCGGATGCCCGGTGCCCCGGGGGTCCTGCGGGTGCTCAGCCTGTCTCGGCTGGCCCCGGAGAAGAACCTGGACGTCCTGCTGGAGGCCTTCGCGCGGGTGCGCGAGCAGGTCCCGGAAGCCACTCTGGAGGTCGCGGGGGAGGGGCCGCTGCGCTCGCAGCTGGAGGACCGCGCCCGGACGCTGGGCGTGGCGGAGGCCGTGCGCTTCGTCGGCTTCGCGGATCCGATCGAGGCGATGGGCCGGGCCGATGTGCTGGCGCAGCTGTCGGCCTGGGAGAATCTGTCCTATACGCTGCTGGATGCGGCGGCCGTGGGACTGCCCGTGGTGGCCACGGAGGTCGGCGGCAACGCCGAGATCCTGCCCGCGGGAAGCCTGGTGAGCTCTCCGGACCCGGCGGTGATCGCGCGGAAGCTGATGACCGCGGAAGCCGGACCCGGGCCTGCGACGGGCGGGTGGGATGCCGCGCAGATGTGCGCGGGCATCGCCGCGGCCTATGACGAGGTCCGGACCCCTGGGACTGGGAGGAGAGCACGATGAGCACGACGACGGTCCGGCCCGCCGGCTCCGGCTCCGTCTGGTACGAGCGCACCCGTGACCGGGTGCGCGATGAGGCGGGGCGGCTGCGCCTGGTGGAGTTCTTCCTGTTCCTGGTGATGGTGCTGCCCTTCCACGTGCCCGGGGTCGGCCTGGACACCCACCAGTTCATGCCCATCGTCGTCGTCCTCTACGGTCTGTGCCGTCGTCCGGCGGTGGCCCTGGGCGAGTACCGCTGGCTGGTGGTCCTGAACGCACTGATGCTGGTCTACGTGGGGCTGGTCTCCGCGCTGGCGGATCAGTCCGCGGATGCCGAGGACTGGAAGCGCCGGCTCTTCCGCATGACCGTGGTGACGGCGATGCTGTGGTTCATCGCCTCCGGGCGGATCCACATCCGCTCCGCGGTGATCGGCTATCTCACCGGGTTGGCGCTGAACATCCCGGCCTTCTACGCGGGGCTGGCCTCCAACGACTACGGCGGGTACCTCACCGGATTCATCGGGGACAAGAACCAGTCCGGTCTGGCCTACGCGATCTTCGGGCTGCTCGGCCTGATGCTGTTCCGCACCCTCCCGGCGCGGCTGCTGTGGCTGCTGGCGGCCGCGGTGCCGCTGTGGCTGACCGGCTCGCGCACCTCTCTGGCGGCCTTCGCGGCCGGGGCCCTGTGGATCCTGCTGGCGCCCCGGCTGTCCGTGTTCTGGAAGCTCGTGCTGGGGCTGGTGATCTACTGGGGAGTCAACCTGCTCAATGAGGACTTCTCGCAGGTCGGCGTGTTCTCCGATCGCGTGGGCAGCGATGCCCTGCGGGACCGGATCGATGACGCGTCGTGGGCGAAGGTCCAGACCACGGGCTTCTTCGGCCGCGGGCTCGGCGAAGCCGTGGTGCACCTCCTGGATTCCTCCGGCGGCACGGAGGAGAAGGCATGGTTCTTCCACAACTCCTACTGGTCCGCGTTCGTGGAGGGCGGCTGGCCCTGGCTGATCTCCATCGTCGCGGTGACCGTGCTCGTGGGCGTCCGGCCGTTCAGCTCGATCTCCGTGGCAGACCCCCTCGCGGGGCGGATCGCCCAGGGGGCGGCCGTCGCGCTGCTCGTGTGCGCGTGGCGCCTGGGGGAGGTCTTCTACACGAATGCGTGGGCGGTGGTGCTCGGCCTCGCGATCTTCGTCGCAGTGTCGGCGCGAGGTGGCGCCTCGGAACCGGCCATGTCCGCGACCAGCGCTGCACCGCGGATCGTCGCGAGGAGAGAGGCCCGATGACGCCCCTGGTGTCGGTGATCATCTGCGTCCGCAACGGGGCGGACACGCTCGGCCGTCAGCTGGCCGCCGTGGAGGCCCAGCGCAGCACGCACCCCTTCGAGCTCGTCATCGTGGACAACGGCTCCACCGACGGGACAGCCGAGCTCATCCGGCACTGGGCCGCAGAAGAGCACGACGCCGAGAGGTTCCCCGTGCAGATCGTGGACGGCGGGTCGGTCCCCGGCATTCCGGCCGCGCGCAATGCGGGGATCCGCCGCGCTCGCGGTCGCGTGCTGGCCTTCTGCGATGCGGATGACGCCATCCGGGATGGCTGGATCCAGGCGTTCGGGGACGCGCTGCGGGACCGGGAGGCCCTCGCCGGGGGGAGCGTGCATCCGCATCATCCGGGGGACTCCGAGACCGGTGCGAGCGCCCTCGGTGTGGTGCAGACACCGTACCTTTCGCACGTCGGAGGGGCATGCATGGCCGTGACCCGCGCGGCCTGCGATGCTGTCGGGGGCTTCGACCAGACGCTTCCCACCTATGGCTTCGAGGATGTGGTCTTCTCCTGGCGGGTCCAGGAAGCGGGATTCCCCCTCCTGAGCGTTCCGGACGCCGCCGTGGACTTCACGGTATCGGGAAACTCCGCGAGCATCCGCAAGCGGTTCCGACTCGGTCAGGGCCGCGTGCTCATGGCCCGTCGTTTTCCGGCCTATGACGCGCGGCGCTACACGGTCGGCGGAACCCTGAAGGACGCCGTGGGGGTCTCCGTCGGGGTGCTCGGCGCCGCCCTGCGGACCCGCAGTGTGGACCGAACCGACGCGGGCCGGGTCGTGGCCGCATGGGGCCGCGTCTACGGCTGCATCGTCTACGGCCCTCTCGGCGGGCTGCTGAAGCGCCGCCTCGGCGCTCGGAGCGGAACCGGGTCATGACCCGTCTCTACCTGGCCACCAACAACGGGGACATCTCCGGCGGTGAGGTCATGCTCTTCGCCATCGCGCGCGCCGCGAGGGAGGAGGGCTGGGAGGTCTCCGTGATCGCCCCGCGCACCCCGGACGAGGTCTGCCGCCGCGCGGATGCCGAGGGATACGACGTCGTGCGCCTGGCCGCCGACTCCCGACCCGCCTACATGCTGCAGCTGGCCCGGTGGGCCGCCCGACACCGCGACGCGTGGATCTGGTGCAACGGCTTGGTGCCCTCCTTCGCGCTGATCGGGCACCGCCGCAGGATCACCCACCTGCACCAGGTGCCGACCGGCGCCAATCGGATCTTCGCGGCCGCGCTGCGGATCGGCGGTTCCGTGAGCCTGATCCCCTCGTACTACGGCGCGGCCGCGGTCCGCGGGACCCGCGGATTTCCCAACTGGACTCCGGTGATCAGCATCACCGGCCGTCCTGCGCCTCCCAGCGAGCCCGTGCGCGTCGGCTTCCTCGGGCGGATCTCCCCCATGAAGGGGGTCGCAACGCTGGCTCAGGCCGTCCGGGAGCTCGCCGGGAACCCTTCCGCAGGAGGATCACTCGAGCTCTGGCTGGCCGGCGATCACGGGCACATCCCCGAGGATGAGGTGGCGGTCGTCGAACGGGCCATCGGTCGGGTCCCAGCGGAGCTGGTCGTGCGCTGCGGCCGCGTCGTGCCGGAGCGGTTCCTCGAGCAGGTGGATCTCCTGGTGGTCGCCTCCGAGTGTTCCGAGGTCTTCGGGCTGACCGCCGCCGAGGCGATGAGCGCCGGGGTGCCGCTGGTCGTCTCCGATGACGGCGCCCTCCCGGAACTGCTCGGCCCGGAGCACCCGTGGATCGCCCGCGCGGGTAACGCCGAGGACCTGGCCGCCGTGCTGCGCTCGGCCCTGCGCACTCTGCGCGAGGACCCCGCCCGGGTCCGGCGCATCACCGACGCCGCCCACTCGAGGTGGCGGCGGCTGTACTCACCGGAAGCCGGCCGGGCACGAGTGGCCGAGGTGCTGGACCGCATCCGGCGCGGCCAGGACCCCGTTCCGCCCGCCCAGGAAGGACGCCCATGACCGAGCACGAGCCCACCGCCGACGTTGCCGTGCGCGCCTCCGTCATCATCCCCACCCGCGGGGGCCGCGACCGCCTGCACCACCCCCTGGATGCGCTCCAGCGGCAGAGCATCGACGACTTCGAGGTGATCGTCGTCGTGGACGGGGACGTGGACGACACCGCCGGCCTGCTGGAGACCTACCGCCGCGAGGGCATGACCCGGCTGCGCAGCATCGTCTTCCCGGAGAACCGGGGGCGCTCGGCCGCGCTGAACGCGGGGTTCGACGCCGCCCGCGGGGACATCCTCATCCGCTGCGATGACGACCTGGAACCGGGAGCCGAGTATGTGCAGCGCCATCTCGAGGCGCATCCGGCCCCGGACGGCCTCTCCGGGGTCATCGGCCTGTACGACAACAGGTACCCGGAGACCCCGTATGCGCGGGTGTACGGGCGCCCGATGAACACCCGCTTCAAGGAGGACGCCGAGGCGACGCCGGCCGGGCGCCAATGGCGCTACTGGGCGGGCAACTGCTCGGTGACCCGACGTGCGCATGACCTGGCCGGCGGATACGACCGGGACTACCGGCGGTACGGCTGGGAGGACGTCGACATGGGCTGGCGGCTCGTGCAGGCCGGGGCGAGCGTGCGCATCGAGCCCGGGCTGCTGACCCCGCACCACGTCGCCGCCACCACCACCGCCTCCCGCGCCCGCCGTGCCCTGCACTCGGGGGCCGCGCGGGAGCTGTTCCTGGCCAAGCACGGGCAGGAGGCCCTCGGACCGCAGCGGCGCCCCGCGGGTCTCTGGGGTGCTGCCGTGCGCGGACTCGCCGCCGTGCTCACCGAAACCCGGCTGGAGAGGATCGCCGGGGGCGTAGACCGGATTCTGCCCCGCATTCCGGAAGGTCTGGGCCGTAAGCTGGTGGCGCTGTGCGTGGAAGCGGCAGCCCACGCCGGTGAGCGCCACCCCGACAGAGCCCGAGGAACCTTCTGAGAGACATGTTCGCCTCCCCCACGAACGCCCTCCGCCGTCTGATCCGCCCCCGCCCCGCATCCCCTCACCGCACTCCCCGCCACGAGATCGCGATCGCCCACGACTACCTCACCCAGCGCGGAGGAGCGGAGCGGGTGGTGCTGGCCCTGCACCGGATCTTCCCCGACGCCCCCATCTTCACCACGCTGTACGACCCGGAGGGGACCTTCCCCGAGTTCCGGGACGCCCGCATCATCACCTCCCCGCTGAATCGGATCGGCTTCCTGCGCCGGCACCACCGCATGGCCCTGCCCCTGCTGTCGCTGGCCTCCTCGCTGCTGCGGGTCCCCGCCCGGCTGAGCATCGTCTCCACGACCGGATGGGCCCACGGGTTCCGCTTCGACGGGGACCGCCTGGTCTACTGCCACAGCCCCGCTCGGTGGATCTACCTCAGCGACCAGTACCTCGGGGACCGCGCGGGGAAGGGTCCCATGTCCTGGGTGCTCGCCGCGATGCTGCCCTTCCTGCGCCGCTGGGACCAGAAGGCCGCACACCGCCACGAGGGCGACTACCTCGCCAACTCCAGCGTGGTCCGCGATCGCATCCGCCGGGTCTACGGATTCGAAGCTCCGGTGCTCTTCCCGCCGCAATGCGTGGACGTGCAGGCCCCCGTCGAGCCCATCGACGAGGTCCCGTGGGACGGGACCGCGCGTGCCGACGGCGGGACCGGGGAGTTCTTCGTCATCGTCTCCCGCCTGCTGCCGTACAAGAACGTGCAGCACGCCGTGGAGGCCTTCCGGGACCTGCCGGAGCACAACCTCCTGGTCATCGGAGCGGGGCCGCTGTACCAGCCCCTGCGCACCCAGGCGCCGCCCAACGTGCGGGTGGCCCGCGGGCTCACCGACGCCCAGATGCGCTGGGCCTACTCCCGGGCTCGCGCGGTGCTCGCGGTCTCCTACGAGGACTTCGGGATCACCCCGCTGGAAGCCGGGGCCTACGGCAAGCCCGTGATCGCCCTGCGGGCCGGAGGATTCCTGGACACCCTGCGCGAGGGGGTGACCGGCGCGTTCATCGACGAGCCCACCGCCCCGGCCATCCGGGAGGCCGTGCAGGCCCTGGACCCGCGGGACTACGACGCCGAGCGGATCCGGGAGCACGCCCGCGCCTTCGGGATCGAGCGCTTCGAGGACCAGCTGCGAGAGCAGCTGCGACGCCGGGGCCTGCTCTGCGGCTGAGGACCGCCCGGCCCGGGCCCGGCCCGGGGTCTCCGGACGTGCCGGGCGGGGTCAGCCCCGGCCCGGCTCCTCGGGTTCCTCGAGCGGTTCGAGCAGACCCAGGTCCAGCAGCTGGCGGGCCAGCGCCTCGGCGTCGGCGGCCACCGTCTGGACCGGGGCGCCGTATTCGCGGGCCAGGCGGTGCACCCCGGCGTCGAAGGGCTCCCCGTCCGCCCAGGACAGCCACAGCGCCCGGCCCGGCCCGGTGAGGGTCTGCGGACCGATCTCCGGCGGCCGGGCGACGTAGCACAGCTGGGCCGTCGCCCGGCTGTCCACCCAGGCGGTTCGGGGACTGATCCGGAAGGGCGGCAGGGGCACTTCCTCTGATGCGTGCTCGGTGCTCACCGGCGCCTCCCGATCCATCCCCGGGCGACAGCAGACACCCCGCGCACCCGGCGCGCGGCGGCGGCCCCGAGCTCCCGGAGGGCCCGCCGTCGACGCCGGGCGGCCTCGGCGCGCAGCTCCTGCTCCGAGGGGTCGTGGCCCAGGCGCATGGCCAGGTGATCCCGGTTCACGTGCACCATGGAGCGCAGCAGGCGCAGCCGATCCCCGAGGGAGCGGGCCGCCCGGAACCTGGCCTCCCACTCCTGCAGGCGGGACCCGCCCTGGGAGATCACCTTCCACAGGAGATAGTCCCGGTGCCCGCGGAAGCTCTCCAGCTCGCCCAGGGCGGTGGCCAGGGCCAGCGTGCACTGAAGCACCTGCGCGCGCGAGCGCAGGATCGCGACGTCCTCGGCGCTGAGGATGCGCATCAGGTGGTGCACGTCGTGGCGCCCGCGCACGCCGTCGCGCCCGGCGTGGATCAGCAGCACCAGGATCTGGTCCAGCACCTGCGGCACCGCGCAGGGCAGGTGGGCGATGGGGATCCGCTCGTGGCTGGACCACAGCAGCTCGAAGGCCGCGGAGGGGTCCCGCAGGATCCCGGGGAAGTGCCGGTGGATGTCGGCCGGGCCCCACCAGGGATGGCGCAGGGTCATGGCGTGCTGGAAGGCCGAGCCGGAGTCGAAGTGGGCCACCACCTCCCAGCCCTGCTCGCGCAGCGCACCGAGGAAGCGCTGCAGGTGCTCCGGGCGCACCAGCACGTCCGCGTCCGTGCTGACCCGATCCACCCGGTACAGCCCCGGCATGCTCGCGTAGCCCTTGATGTGCAGCACATCGGCGCCGACGCCGTCGGCGGTGGCCTGCAGGGCGGCGTGGGCCAGGCGGATGCGATCGCCCAGTTCCAGTCCGTGCATCCCCTGCCTCCTTCCCGGTGGCTCCGCCGCTGCGTCGAAGTGCCCCGATGCCGCGAGGCGGCCCCGACCCCGGGGAAGGGGAGGGGCCGCCTCGAAGGATCAGCTGCTGTGAGAGGTGCGGGCCCGGCGCCCGCGTCCCTTCGCCCCGTGCTTGCCGCCGGCGGCGGGGGAGGACCCGGAGCCGGATCCCTCGCCGTCCTGGCCGTAGTAGGCCTGGTAGCCGCTGCGGTAGCCGCCGTAGCCGAAGCCGTAGTAGTGCGAGCCCAGACCCTTCTCCGGGGTCATATTCATCACGGTGCCCAGCAGGTGCCCGTTGACCCGGCCCAGCGCCTGCGCGGCGGCCTGCGCCTGATCCTTGCGGGTGCGCCCGCAGACGCTGACTAGGATGGCCCCGTCCACATTGGCCGAGAGCAGAGAGCCGTCCGTGACCGGCAGCAGCGGCGGGACGTCGATGATTACCAGGTACTCCTGGGACATCTCCTGGATCAGCCGCTGCATCTTGGACGAGCCCAGCAGCTCCGAGGGGTTCGGGGGGATGCGACCGGCCGGCAGCACGTACAGCTCGGTGTCCCCGATCCGCTGGATGGCCTCCTCCGGGCCGACCTGTCCGGAGAGCACCTGGGAGAGCCCGACGGCGTCGTCCAGGCCGAAGATCTTCGCCTGGGTGGGGCGGCGCAGGTCCGCGTCGATGAGGATCGTCGGCTGACCGGCCTTCGCGAAGGCGTGGGCCAGGGAGGCGGAGACCGTGGACTTGCCCTCGCCCGGGTTGGGGCTGGAGACGATGATCGAGCGCGGCGGGGCATCCACCGAGACGAAGCGCAGGTTGGTGCGCAGCTGGCGCAGCGCCTCCTCCGACTGGTGATCCGCGCGGTCGCTCAGGAAGGTGTTCTCATCCAAGGCCGAGGACTTCGGCAGGATGCCCAGGGTCCCCGCCTCGGTGGCGTTCTCCAGGTCATCGGTGGTGCGCACCCGCACGTCGGCGAACTTGCGCAGGAAGGCGATCAGGTAGGCCAGGACCAGGCCCACGGCGGCGCCGATCAGCAGGTAGTTGCGGTAGCTGGGGGAGACGGGTCCGTCCGGGGCCTGGGCATCATCCAGCGGGGTGACCTTCACCGCGGACTCCCGGCCCTCCAGGTCCGAGACGTAGTCCGCGGTGGCCTGCAGGGCGTTGTTGGCCAGCGTGGCCGCGTCCTGCGGGGAGGAGGCGGTGGCGGTGACCTTGATGAGGGTGGAGTTCGGCTCGACGGAGGCGCTCAGGTGCGAGGGGATCGCGGACTCGTCGATGCCCACGGAGTTGTTCTCGGCGATCTTCTTCGCGACCGGGCCGCTGGTGACCAGCGGCAGGTATGCGGAGGCCTTCGCCTGCGCCGCGGAGTCCCCGGAGAGGATGTCCCCGACGGCGGAGCCGCCGCCGGCGGTGACGTATCCGCTGGAGGTGGCAGAGTAGACCTTGGGCTGCAGGGCGGCGACGCCGAGGCCCAGCAGCGCCCCGGCTACGGTGAAGATGATGAGGTATTTCAGGTTCGCCCTGGTCAGGCGCAGGAAGTCGAGCAAAGTCATGGGGTCCCCTTGAGAAACGACACAGACGATCGGCGCGGTCGGCCCCCTCTGCTGGGTGAGGCCCTCAGGGCACGGCGAGGCCCTGACGGCTCGGGTGCCCGCCCGTCGCGATGCCTCGAGGGTACCATCCGGCCTCGGAGGGAACGGTGATCCGGCGCGGTGTAATCCACCCGGCCCGACGCACCAGCGCGACGACGCGGCGTCGGGTGCGCCGCGCGGCGATCTGGGTGCTGATCCCGGTGGTCCTGGTGGTGGGCGTCCTGCTGCTGTGGCCCGACGGCAGCCAGATCCGCCGGATCCTGCTGGATATCTGGCTGTGGCTGACCCCCACGCCCGCGCTGCGGCGCGCCATCAGCCCGGAGGACGTGGAGCAGACCCTGAACGCCCTGGTGTTCGTCCCCGTGTTCTGCGGGGCCCAGCTGCTCCTGCCGCGGATCCGCCCCGCCCTGTGGTGCCTGGCGGCCGTGGCGCTGGCCTGCTCGGTGGAGCTGACCCAGCTGCTGTTCCTGCCGGGCCGGAAGTTCGACCCGGTGGACGCCTGCTTCAACTCCCTCGGGGGGATCCTCGGGGTGGGCGCGGGGCTGGCGTTCTGGTCCCTGCTGGCCCACCGGGAGGCGCGCCGCTCCCGCGGCCGCGGAAGCGGCGCAGAGACCGACGACGGGGACTCCGCGGGCTGATGGCTTCGGGGGCCTCACTCCTCCAGCAGGTTCAGCAGGTACCGGCCGTACCCGCTCTTGACCAGTGGTTCGGCGCGGGCCCGCAGCCCGGCGTCGTCGATCAGCCCGGTGCGCCAGGCGATCTCCTCCGGGCAGCCGATGGACAGGCCCTGCCGGGCCTGCACGGTGCGGATGAAGCTCGTGGCATCCGCCAGAGAATCGAAGGTCCCCGTGTCCAGCCACGCCGTGCCGCGCGGCAGCACCTCCACCCGCAGCTTCCCCTGCTCCAGGTAGATCCGGTTCAGATCCGTGATCTCCAGCTCCCCCCGGGCCGAGGGGCGCAGGTTCCGGGCGTGCTCGATCACGTCGTTGTCGTAGAAGTACAGCCCCGGGATCGCGTAGTGGCTGCGCGGATGCTCCGGCTTCTCCTCGATGGACACGGCGCGGAACTCCTCATCGAACTCCACGACGCCGTAGGCGCTGGGATCCGAGACCCGGTACCCGAACACCGCCGCGCCGTCCACCTCCTGGTACTTGCGCAGCTGCGTGCCCAGGCCGGGGCCGTAGAAGATGTTGTCGCCCAGCACCAGCGCCACCGAGTCCTCCCCGATGTGCTCCTCCCCGAGCAGGAAGGCCTGCGCCAGCCCGTCCGGGGACTCCTGCACCGCGTAGGACAGCTCGACGCCGAAGGCCGAGCCGTCCCCGAGCAGGCGGCGGAACTGATCCGCGTCCTGCGGGGTGGTGATCACCAGGATGTCCCTGATCCCGGCCAGCATGAGCGTGGACAGCGGGTAGTAGATCATCGGCTTGTCGTAGACCGGGGTCAGCTGCTTGGAGATGCCCAGGGTGATCGGGTGCAGGCGGCTTCCCGTCCCCGCGGCGAGGATGATGCCCTTCATGGGAGTCATTGTGACACGGGCGCCCCGGAGCTCGGCTCACCTAGGATGGCCGGCATGGCGAGAATTCTGGTGACCGGCGGCGCCGGGTTCATCGGCTCCAACTTCGTCCACCACCTGGTGGAGCGCACGGAGCACGATGTCACGGTGCTGGACAAGATGACGTACGCGGCCAACGAGGACTCCCTGGCCGGGCTGCCCGAGGATCGGGTGCGCCTGGTGCGCGGGGACGTGGCCGATGCCGACGTCGTCGGAGACCTCGTGGCCGAGGCCGACGCCGTCGTGCACTACGCCGCGGAATCCCACAACGACAACTCCCTGGCGGATCCCGCGCCCTTCGTGCACACCAACCTGGTGGGCACCTTCACCCTGCTCGAGGCGGTGCGGCGCACCGGGACCCGCTACCACCACATCTCCACCGACGAGGTCTTCGGCGACCTCGCCCTGGATGACCCGGCCAAGTTCACCGAGACCACGCCGTACAACCCCTCCTCCCCGTACTCCTCGACCAAGGCCGGCTCGGACCTGCTGGTGCGCGCCTGGGTGCGCTCCTTCGGCATCGAGGCGACCCTGAGCAACTGCTCCAACAACTACGGGCCCTACCAGCACATCGAGAAGTTCATCCCCCGCCAGATCACCAACATCCTGGCCGGGATCCGCCCCAAGCTCTACGGCGACGGGCGCAACGTGCGGGACTGGATCCACGCCGAGGACCACTCCTCCGCGGTGCTGGCGATCCTGGAGCGCGGCCGCATCGGGCGCACCTACCTGATCGGCGCGGACGGGGAGCGGGACAACCTCACCGTGCTGCGCGCGATCCTGCGGCTGATGGGTCGGGCCGAGGATGACTTCGACCACGTGCGCGACCGCCCCGGGCACGACCTGCGCTACGCCATCGACGGCAGCGCGCTGCGCGAGGAGCTCGGCTGGCAGCCCCGCTTCCGCGACTTCGAGGCCGGCCTGGCCGAGACCATCGCCTGGTACGACGAGCACCGGGACTGGTGGGAGCCGCTCAAGCGGCAGGTGGAGGCCAAGTACGCGGAAGCGGGGCAGTGAGCATGGCCGAGCTGAGCATCACCACCACCCCCATCCCCGGGCTGCTCGTCGTGGACCTGCCCGTGCACGGAGACAACCGCGGCTGGTTCAAGGAGAACTGGCAGCGGGAGAAGATGACCGCCGCCGGGCTGCCGGACTTCGGGCCCGTGCAGAACAACATCTCCTTCAACGCCGCCCGGGGAACGACCCGCGGCATCCACGCCGAGCCGTGGGACAAGTACGTCTCCGTGGCCACCGGGGAGATCTTCGGGGCGTGGGTGGATCTGCGCGCCGGGGAGAGCTTCGGCCGGGTCTTCACCACCCGCCTGGATCCAGCCCGCGCGGTGTTCGTGCCACGCGGGGTGGGCAACGCCTTCCAGACCCTCGTCGATGACACGGCGTACGCCTACCTGGTCAATGACCACTGGTCCGCCGACGCCCAGGGGGAGTACGCCTTCCTCAACCTCGCCGATGGGACCGCCGGCATCGAGTGGCCCGTTCCCCTGGCCGAGGCGGAGCTGTCCGAGAAGGATCGGAACCACCCCCGGCTGGCCGAGGTGGAGCCCGTGGCCCCCGCCCCGCTGCTGATCACCGGGGCCACCGGGCAGCTGGGCCGGGAGCTGGTGCGCCAGTGCCGCGAGCGCGGCATCCCGCACCGGGCCGTCGGCCGCGAGGAGCTGGACCTGGCGCGCCCGGAGTCCTGGCGCACCTCCTTCCGCTGGCGCTCCTACCGCGCCATCGTCAACGCCGCCGCGCACACCGCGGTGGACGCGGCCCAAACCCCCGAGGGGCGCCGGGAGGCCTGGGCGGCCAACGCCACCGGGGTGGCCGCCCTGGCCGCGGTGGCCGTCGAGCACGGACTGCCGCTGATGCACGTGTCCACCGACTACGTCTTCGACGGGGCCCGCCCCGTCGGGCAGGCCTACACCCCGGATGACGCCGTCGCCCCGCTGGGGGTCTACGGGCAGTCCAAGGCCGCGGGGGAGGCCGCGGTGGCCGCGGTGCCGCAGCACCACATCGTGCGGACCTCGTGGGTGATCGGGGAGGGGAGGAACTTCGTGCGCACCATGGCCTCCCTCGCCGAGCGCGGCGTGGACCCCGCGGTGGTGGGGGACCAGCACGGGCGACCCACCTTCACCGAGGACCTGGCCGCGGGGATCCTGCACCTGCTGGAGCAGAATGCCGCCCCGGGGATCTACCACCTGAGCAACGAGGGGCCGGACACCACGTGGGCCGAGCTGGCGGCGTCCGTCTACGAGCTCACCGGCCACGACCCGGCCCGGGTCTCGGCGACCACCACCGCCGAGTACTTCGCGGACAAGCCCGACGCCGCCCCGCGCCCGGCCAACTCCCTGCTGGATCTGACGAAGCTCGAGCAGACCGGCTTCCGCCCGCGGGATCACCGCGAGGCCCTGGCCGCGTACCTGGCGGGACGAGAGGTGGAATCCGCATGAGCAGTTTCAAGGACACCGCGATGCATGGCGCTCGCCAGGTCAAACACTGGGGATTTCTCGCGGAGAAGCACGGCAGAGCGCTCTCGACGAGGACGAGGAATCGGGTCGCCGACGTCATCAATCCCGTCCGGTCCCGCATCTCCCCGTATTCCTTCGATCCTTCCCTCTACCGGCGCAGCTTTCTGGTGCGGCCCGCTCCGCCGCAGAAGGAGCCCTCTCAGCTCCCGCGTCAGGTGTTCATGGTCTGGACTGGTGAGAATGACCTGACCCCCGCCCGCAGCCGCAACCTATAGGCGACACAGGAGATCGTCGGGGTGCCCGTCCATCTCGTTCGCCCCGAGAACCTCGACGACTGGCTGCTCCCGGATCACCCGCTACATCCCGCCTACGACCAGCTGTCGCTGGTCCACCGGTCGGATTATCTGCGGGCCTATCTTCTGCACCATTACGGGGGTGGGTACTGCGTCATCAAACGAGCGCTGCATGATTGGAACGGATCCTTCGACGCACTCGAAGAGCACCCGGACCGCTGGATCATCGGCTATCCCGAGCAGCACGTGAATGACCCGGCCCGACTTCCCGGGCGCCTGGGCCATGACATTCGGAAGCACTACAGTCGTTTGGTGTCCAGTGGTGCTCTGATCACGCGCTCGCACACCGACTTCACCGCTGAATGGCTCCGGGAGATCGAGCGGCGTCTGGACTACTTCGCCGATCAGCTGGCCGAGTTCCCCGGCGGGATCCGGGGCGAGGTGGTAGGGTACCCGGTCTCCTGGACGGATGTCCTGGGCAAGATCTATCACCCGCTGCAGCTCAAGCACCTGCCGAGAATCCTCCAAGATGATCGGCTGGAGGTGGAGCTGACGGACTACCGCTGAACAGCATCGGCCGCTCTCCCCCGTCGGTCGTGACAGGCAGGCCTTAGACGCGTACTTGGCTGGCTGGCCCCTCCTCGCCGGTCCCGGCGGGTTCGGGAGTCGTCCGGTGTCTTGGGAGTGCTCGCAGTGCTCCCGAAACACCGGACGGCTCCTAAACCGTGGGGAGGGCCCGACGCGGGGGTTGGTGCGGCGTGCGCGAGGGTCGACGCGGCGGGGTGCGGTGGCCGGGCCCTTGGGCCTCGGCATTGCCGCGCGGGTCCGCGGGCGGTAGGCTGTGGGTCTGCATGCCAAGGCGAGGGCGTCATCCGACGGTGACGCCGTGATCGACGAAGGCTGGTCGGCTCACGCACGAGCTGCGCTTCCCGCGCTGACGTGTGCGAGCGCGCCGGTCTCGCCCCGCCCGCCCGCACGGGTGGCCAACGGGGGACTTGGCGCACGCACTGAAGCAACGAACCGACCGGAAAGGTGGTCACCGACATGGCAGACCGCATCAAGATCTCCGCCGAAGCCCGCGACGACTTCGGCAAGGGCTACGCCCGCCGCCTGCGCAAGGCCGGCAAGATCCCCGCCGTCATCTACGGCCACGGGGCCGAGCCCGTCCACATCGCCCTGCCCGGGCACGAGACCATGCTCGCCGCCCGCAACCCCAACGCCGTGCTGTCCGTGGACGTGGACGGCACCAACCACCTGACCCTGATCAAGGACGTGCAGCGCCACGCGATCCGCCCGGAGATCTACCACGTGGACCTGCTGACCGTGCGCCGCGGCGAGCGCGTGGAGGTGGAGGTCCCCGTGGTGGTCGAGGGCGAGGTGGCCCCCGGCAACATCTCCACCCAGTCCGAGTCCGTGCTGCTGCTGGACGTGGACGCCCTGGACGTGCCCGAGGAGCTGCTGGTGGACGTCACCGACCGCCAGGACGGCGAGCACGTCACCGCCGCGGACGTGCTGCTGCCCGAGGACGTCACCCTGGTCTCCGACCCGGAGCTGATCGTCGTCAACGTCTCCGCCGAGGTCGAGCAGGACCTGGGCGAGGAGCCGGAGACCGAGGAGGAGGGCGAGGAGTCCGAGGATTCCGAGGCCTCGGAGGGCTCCGAGGAGGAGTAGCCCCCTCGCGGGCGCCGCTTCCGGCGCCCGCACGCGAGGCCGGCCCGTCGCCCGGATCCGCGCACGCCCCGCTCGCGGGGCCGCGGAACGGCGGCGGGCCGTCGTCGTGCCGGCATCGGTCAGGCAGGAGCGCCGCCGCGCAGCGGGGCGCAGCCAGTGAGGAGTGCGAGAGCAGATGAGCCAGACGTGGCTGGTCATGGGCCTGGGCAACCCCGGGACGCAGTACGAGCGGACCCGGCACAACGTCGGGCAGATGGTCATCGAGAACCTCGCCGAGCGCATGGGCGGCACGCTCAAGCGCCACAAGGCCGGGGCGATGGTCATGGAGGGCCGCGCCGGCATCGGCGGGCCGCGGGTGGTGCTGGCCCGATCCACCGGGTACATGAACACCTCCGGCGGGCCGACGGCGGGGCTGGCCTCCTTCTACGGCATCGACCCGGAGCACGTGATCGCCGTGCACGACGAGATCGACATCCCCTTCGACGCGATCCGGCTCAAACGCGGCGGGGGAGAGGGCGGGCACAACGGCCTGCGCGACATCACCAAGGCGCTGGGGACCAAGGAGTACCTGCGCGTGCGCGTGGGGGTGGGGCGTCCGCCCGGGCGCATGGACGCCGCGGACTACGTGCTCAAGCCGTTCACCGCCGCGGAGGCCAAGCAGCTGCCGGTGCTCGTGGAGGATGCCGCGGATGCGGTGGTCTCCCTCATGGTCCACGGCCTCACGGACACCCAGCAGCAGTACCACTCCCGGGGCTGAAGCTCCCGCCGACCCGCCCCGTGCCCGGGTCCTGCGGGCGCGGGTCCGGTAAGATTCTTCCCCTGACCGTCCATCATCGCATCAGGGGGACATGCCCATGGATCAGGCCATCACGCGACGCCGCGCGCTCGGATACGGGGGAGCGGGGGTGGCCGCGGCCCTGCTGGGCTCCGCGGCCTGGGCCCCGCCGGCCGAGGCCGCCGGCACCTACCGCTCCGGGTGGGGCAACGCGGTCTTCGAGGACGACTTCTCCGGGTCCTCGCTGAGCTCATCCCGGTGGAACGTCCGGGACCGGACCTACCTCAGCCACGACTGGAGCACCATCTCCGCGGCGAACGTCGCGGTCGCGGCAGGTGCGCTCAAGCTCACCGCCAGGAAGCTGGCCTCCCCGGTCACCACCTCGGACGGACGACGCCGGGAGTGGTCCGGGGCCGAGGTGAACACGCTGGGGAAGTTCTCCCTGGAGCACGGGCGCTGGGAGGTCCGGGCCAAGATGCCGGCCGCCCCGAACCGCAGCGTGGGGCTGTGGGCCGCCGTGTGGCTGCGCCCGGATGACGGGTCCGTGCCGGGGGAGGTGGACATCGTCGAGACCTACGGCTCCAAATCCTCCCAGGCGAAGACGAAGTTCGACCCCACCAGCCGCGCGGAGACCACGGTGCACTTCAACCAGCGCCGCACCGGGTCCCTGCACGGGTGGAGCCCCAGCGGCACCGACATCTACAGCCGGTGGAACACCTGGGCCGTGGAGAAGACCCCCGCCGGGGTGCGCGGATTCTTCAACGGGGAGAAGATCCTCGACGTGCCCTCCGGCACCGCCGCGTACCGCGCCGCCTTCCCTGCCGGGAAGAAGCTGAACCTGCGGATCAGCTTCCAGGTGGGCAACTCCTACTGGGGACGGCCCACCGCCGCCACGGCCTCCGGGCAGTCCATGGAGCTGGATTACGTGCGGGTGTGGAAGCACCAGGGCTGAGGGCGGTCCGCGCTGCTCACGCGCGAAGCCCCCGGCGCGGGAGCTGGGCTCCTGCGCCGGGGGGCTTCGCGCTCGCTCGGGCGCCGCCGTCCGGGGCCGGGCGCCGCGGGACTCAGATCAGGACGGTGTGCATCGGAACGTCGGTGACCTCCGGCGGGTACCGGTAGTCCTCACCCACCTGCTCCTCCTGCTCCGCGGTGGGTTCGCCCGCCGTGGGGGAGGGGGTGGCCTGCTCGGTCCCCTCCGACTCCTGCTGGCTCCGGTGCTGCTGCTCGCTGCTGTCCATGCTCATCTCCTGGCTGTGCTGTCCGGTGTCTGCTGCTGTGCTCTCTGGCGCCTGCCGGCGCGGTGGTCCGTTCTCAGACGTAGACGGGGCCGCGTTCGATGACTAAGGTCTCCCCGTCCACGGTCACCTCCCGTCGGCTGTACACCGGCGTGGTGCCCACGCAGCCGCTCACGGACGCCGTGAAGTAGGGCTGCTCGGTCGCGGACTTGTACTGGCCCTGGGCGTTGAAGGACCACCCGCCCGTGTAGGTGAGGGTGTAGGCGTAGTAGCCGGGACGGTTCGGATCCTGCTGCGCGGAGCTGATGGACCACTGGCTGGAGCCCAGGTTTCTCCAGCCGAGCCGGCCCAGGCTGGTGGGGAACCAGAGGGTCAGCTGGGCGTCCGCCACCTTCGTGGCCGACGTCGCCCCCTCCACCCACAGGCCGCGCTCGGGGTAGCTGCCCCTGCCGTCGATGGTCATGGTGGTGGTGCTGCTGCGGCAGCTGCGCTGGATCTGCACCGAGCCCTGCAGGCCCAGCTTCGGGCTGGCGGCCTGGGCCGGGACGGCGGCGGCCGCGGCGACCGCGGGCAGGGACCAGGCGGCCCCGCGGGCCAGCGTGCGGCGCGATATCGGATGGGCGGACTGCGGTGCGTCCACGGACATGGATCTCCCCCTGAATTCCTCGGTGTCCCCCACGCGAAGAAGCCTCCCGGTGCCGGTTTCCCCCGGAGCAGAGGGAGGCCCTCACGGTGGTCTTCGAAGATCTTATGTGGGGGTGGGAAAACCCGTCAACCGGGCCTGCCGCCGCGGCCTCAGTCCCTCTCGCCCTCGTGGTACCGGTCCCGCTCCTGGGCCGCTCGCGCCTGCTCGGCGTCCGGCTCCTGCCCGTCGAACGTGTCCACGGCCACGCCCTGGGCGCGCAGCTTCTTGTAGTGGGCGTTGCGCAGGGCCAGCAGCACCCCGCCGATGATGGCGGCCAGGAAGGACCCCGTGAGCACGCCCACCTTGGCGTGGTCGTCGTGGGCGCTGCCCAGACCGAAGCTCAGCTCCGCCACCAGCAGCGCCACCGTGAAGCCGATGCCGCCCAGCATGGCCAACCCGAGGACGTCCGGCCACTTCAGGTCCTCGTCCTTGGTGGCCGGGGTGAGGGTGGTGAGCAGCCAGGTGGAGGAGAAGATGCCCGCGGTCTTGCCCAGGACCAGGCCGAAGATCACGCCCAGCGCCACCGGGTCCGTGAACGCGGAGACGATGCCGTCCACCCCGCCCACGGCCACCCCCGAGGCGAAGAACGCGAAGACCGGGATGGCCACGCCGTTGGAGATCGGCTGGTAGCGGTGGGCCAGGCGCGGAGCCAGGCCGATGGGCGCCTCCCCGTGCTGGGGATCGGTCCGGTGCAGCACCGGCACCATGAAGCCCAGCAGCACCCCGGCGATGGTGGCGTGCACCCCCGCCGAGTACACCAGCAGCCAGGTGAGCACCCCGATGGGCAGCAGGATGACCCACGGGGCCCAGGGGGAGAAGGCGAAGAAGCGCGGGTACCGATGGGTGAGGAACCAGAACAGGGCCAGCGGCACGATGCTGGCCGCCAGGAAGCCGAACTGCACGCCCTCGGAGTAGACGAAGGCGATGATGACGATGGCGATCAGATCATCCACCACGGCCAGCGTCAGCAGGAAGGTGCGAGCCGCCGTCGGCAGGGCGGAGCCCACCACCGCCAGCACGGAGACCGCGAAGGCGATGTCCGTGGCCGTGGGCACGGCCCACCCGGCGAGGGTCTGCGCGTCGCCCCAGGCCAGGTTGATGCCCGCGTAGATCAGGGCCGGCACCAGCACGCCGCCGAAGGCCGCGGTGATGGGCACGATGGCCTTCTTGACGTCGTGCAGCTCACCGTCGACGAACTCGGACTTCAGCTCCAGGCCCGTCATGAAGAAGAAGATCGCCAGGAGACCGTCCGAAGCCCACTCCCCGATGGTGTGGTTCAGCGCCTCCACCCCGGGGATGCCCAGGTGGGTGTCCCGGGCACCGAAGTACAGGCCCTCCAGGGGGCTGTTGGCGAAGATCAGGCCGAGCAGCATCGCGGCCAGCAGCAGCAGGCCTCCGGTGTTCCCGGCGCGCAGCCGGTCCGCGATCCTCCCTGCGCTGTAGCCTTCCTCTTCCAGTGTGGTGACCATGGGTTCCTCCGTGACGGTCCCGCGGCTCGGCGCCGTGGGGACGGGTGCGGTGCGATGGAACGACGACGGCGCCGCGCGGGTGGGCGTCGGCGCCGTCGTCGGTGCAGGTGATCGAGTCTACTTGTTGATCCAGTGCTCGGCCTCGCGGCTCTGCAGGGTCAGGGCCTTGGACATGTACGGCTCCGCGGCCTGGGCCAGCTTCTTGCCGACCAGCGGGATGTTGGCCTTGACCTCGCCCTCCAGGGCCACCTGGGTCTTCTCGCCCTCGGCGGTGAGCTTCTGGGTGAGGTTCGCCGAGACCGGCACGGCACCGGCGCTCACGGAGGTCTCCACGTCCCGGGAGCCGTCCGCGCCGGGGGCCTTGAACAGGTCCTTCTGGGTGAGGGTCACGCCGTTCTTGATGAACTTCTGGGCGAAGCCGGGGATCTTGTCCCCGCCCACGGAGCGCACCGTGGTGACGGTGAAGGCACCGGCGGTGTCCCCGTCCACGGAGAAGCTCTCGAACTGCACGCCGGCCTGCTGGCTGACGTGGCGGGCGAAGTCCTCGGAGGCATAGGCCTGCACGACCTTGTCCACGGGGGCGTTGATGGAGGTGGTCTCGTGAATGCTCATGCCAGGCAGTCTACCCAAGCCCTCAGTACGCGCCGGCCCCGGCGAAGACCGCCTTCACGGTGCGGGCCAGGATCAGCAGGTCCCCGGTCACGGACCAGTTCTCCACGTAGTACAGATCCAGGCGCACGGACTCCTCCCAGGACAGGTCCGAGCGTCCGCCCACCTGCCACAGGCCCGTGATCCCGGGCTTGACCATGAGCCGCCGGTACATGTCCTGCTCGTAGGCGGCCACCTCCTCCGGCAGCGGGGGGCGCGGACCCACCAGGGACATCTCGCCCACCAGGACGTTCCACAGCTGCGGCAGCTCGTCCAGGGAGAGCTTGCGCATCACCTTCCCCACCCGGGTGATCCGGGGGTCGTCGGCCATCTTGAACAGCACCTCGTTCCCGGCGCCCTCCCGCGCCAGCTGCTGGCGCAGCCGGTCCGCGTCCGGGACCATGGAGCGGAACTTGTGCATCCGGAAGGGGCGGCCCTCCCGGCCGATGCGCTCCTGGTGGAAGAACACCGGGCCGCCGGGGGAGTCCGCCTTGATCAGGAGTCCGAGCAGGAGGAACACGGGGGCCAGGACCAGCAGACCGAGGGCGCTGAGCACCACGTCCATCCCGCGTTTGACGGCCGCGGTGCCGCCGCCCATGCGCGGGGTGTGCACGTGGACCAGGGGGATCCCGTTCAGCGGCTGCATCTGCAGGCGCGGACCGGCGATGTCCGTCAGCGCCGGGGCCATGGCCAGTCCCACGTGCTCCTGGGCCAGCATCCACCCGAGCCGGCGCAGCTGCCGCGGGGTGAGCAGGTGCCCGGAGGAGATGGCGACGACGTCGGCCCCGCGCTCGCGGACCACGGCCATCACCGCCTCCGGCTCCGGATCCGTGCCCAGCAGCGGCAGGTCCGTGCCGGGCAGGAGGCCGCGCTCCGGCAGCTCGTGTCCGGCGGGGTAGGCCCCCACGGGCGTGTACCCGTAGTTGGAGGCCTCCACGAGGCGCCGGTCCAGGTGGCCGATCGAGGGCAGATCCCCGATGAGCAGGGTCTTGATCCGAGCCCGGCCGCGGCGTCGCCAGGCCACCAGGGCCACCCGGAACATCCAGCGGCTCAGCAGCAGCAGGGCGATGCCCAGGGGCGCGGCCAGGATGACGTAGCCGCGGGCGAGGTCCGTGCGGCTGATGTAGGCCAGCACGGCCAGGGCGGCGAACAGCCACAGGGAGATCCGCACGACCCGCCGGTACTCCTCGCTGCCGGCGCCGAGGATCTTGGCCTGCCGGGCCCCGCCCACGCCGAGGGCCGCCCACCAGACCAGCACGAGCAGCGCCGAGAACAGGGTGTAGGAGATCGTCTCCGCGCCGGCCCCGTCCAGCAGCCGGGTCCGGGCCAGCCCGAAGCGCAGCAGCTGGGCCCCGGCCACGGCGGCGATCAGCACCAGCAGATCCGTCACGCTGAGCAGCCGCTCCGCCTTGCGATGCCAGGACATGCGGGCGGTGGTCAGTCCCGGCTGCTCCCCGAGCCCGCGGGGGGAGGCCGTCGGCAGGGTCTCAGGCATTGAATACCTGCGCCTCCCGGCTCAGCAGCTCCAGCGCGGTGCGCAGCTTGGTGCTGGAGGTGTGGCGGGTGTACGGGAAGTACACCACCTCCACGCCGACCTCCGCGAAGCGCCGCTCCAGGTCATGGCCGCGGTCCGTGCCCTTCCAGTCATCGCCCTTGAAGAACACGTCGAAGTGCAGCTGCTCCCAGGTCTCCAGCTTGTCCTCGACGGTCTCCGGGTGCACCTGGTCCACGTAGCTGATGTGGCTGACGATCTCCATCCGCTCCTCCAGCGGGATGATCGGCGCCCGACCCTTGGTCAGCTCCAGCATCTCGTCGGAGACCACGCCGGCGATCAGGTGGTCGCAGCGCTGCTTGGCCTCCCGCAGGATGTTGAGGTGGCCGATGTGGAACAGGTCGAAGGCTCCGGCGGCGTATCCGATGGTCATGGGGACTCCTTCAGCGGTTCTCGGGAAGCGGGCGGACGGGGCGGGAGAGCAGCTGCATCAGCCGCCGGGGAAAGCGCCGGCGGGGCGGGCTCGGGGCCTCCAGCAGCGTGGTCAGCGAGTCCTCCAGCTTGCGGGCGGCCTGCTCCGGGTGGGGCAGGCGCGGGGCCGTGCGGAAGGCCTCGGGCTGGGCCAGGGCCCGGTCCAGGGCGTCGAACAGCTCCTCCCGGGAGGTGGCCATGACGGCCTCGCCCTGCTCGGCCATGATCCGGGTGAACTGGATCTGGTGGTCGTCCACCACCTCGCCCAGGTCCTGGCGCCGGGGCACGGCCACGGGCACGATGCCGGCCTCCCGCGCGTCGAGGATGGAGCCGGGGCCGCCCTGCACGAGCACGGCGGCGGCGCCGCGGTAGGTCTCCAGCAGCTGCTCGCGCGGCATCCGCTCCACCCCGGTGCAGCGCTGCGGCGCCTTCGTGAAGCCGTGCTGGATGAGGCACCGGGTGCCCGGCCGGGCGAGGGCGTAGTCCTCGCAGCAGTCCAGGAGCCGGTCGAAGGGGTGGTGGTCGGTGCCGAGGGAGACGACGAGGTCGTACTCCCGCACGGCGGGATCGGTCACGGGTTCTGCGGCGGACATGGCAACCTCCTCGGACGGCGCGCTCACAGCACGGCGCCGATGTTGACGGACTCGGGGAACGCCTCCTGCTGCTGGTCCCACTGCACGACGAACAGGTCGCAGAACGGGTAGCACAGGCGGGCGCTGAGCGTGGGCATGGTGATGCGGTCGTAGGCCTCGATGAACACCGTCGGGATGCCCAGCAGGCGGGCGGCGATGAAGTAGGAGACGGAGACCGCGGCGCCGGTGGAGATCACGGCGTCGGGTCGCTCCCGGCGCAGGGAGCGCCAGGCCAGGCGCAGGTTGCGCACGGCGTTGGGCAGGTTCCGGGTGGTGGGGTGGTGCACCCAGTAGGCGGTCTCCCCGCTGAGGGCGGCTTCCACCTCGGGCAGGCGGAAGGTGGCCCACGCTCGGTCGTGGTGCTCCCACAGGGACCTGAGCGCCAGCAGCTGGGCGAGGTGGCCGCCGGCAGAGGCGACGAGCATGAGCTTCATGGTGGTTCTCCTTCGGAGGCGGTGAGGCGGCGGTTCAGCGGATCAGCGGAGCAGGATGACGGCGTCCACCTCCAGGTCCGCGCGGCGGCAGGCGGCGGCCAGGCGCCGCAGGGCGCGACGCCGGGTGGTGGGGCTCAGCGCCAGGATCAGGCGCTGGCTGCGGTCCAGCTCCTCGGCGGTGCGGGCGTCCACCCCCGTCAGGCTCAGGTGGTGCGTCTCGGCCCCGCTGGTCTCCTGGAGGGAATCGGCCACCAGCCACCCGATGGACTCGTCGGCGGGCAGGTTCAGCACGGTCGCGGAGCCCGGCTGCACGCCGGGGCGCAGGCCCCACCGGCGCCACAGCAGCGCGGTCTGCTCCGGCAGGTCCTGCGCGTCGGCTTCCAGGACCTCGGCGTCCAGGATCTGGGCGGCCCGGTCGGGGAAGGCGACCCGGGGATCGGTGCGGTCCCGCACCGCGGCGGCCACCACGCCCAGGAGGAAGCCGCCGATCAGCCCGGCCAGCAGGTAGTAGGCCAGGCCGGGGGAGGAGGAGTGCTCGTCCTGATCGGCCGGGGTGATCACGGCGCCGGCCTGGCGCGGGGCGGCCAGGGCCTGGGCCCGGGCCTCGCGCAGCCGGCGCACCTGCTGCTCGTCCGCCTCGGGGGAGAGTCCGCCGATCTGCTCGTCCAGGTGCCGCACGGCCTCGTCCACGGCCTGGTCCACGTCCTCGGCCCGCTGGTCGAGGTAGGCCTGGGCCAGGGCGTCGGCCATGTCCGCGGCCTGTCCGGCGTCCTCGGCGTGAGCCTCGAAGGTCAGCACGGAAGTGCCGGTGTCCGAGGAGACCGAGACGTGCGAGCGCAGCTGCTGGGTGCCGAAGCGCTTCTCCTGCTCGTGGGCGCGGCGGGCCACCTCCTCGGAGGCGGCGATCTTGCGCTCGGTGGCGATCTCCACCTTCTGGCCGGCCGACGGGGCGGCGGTGACCACGGAGCTCAGCGGATCCACCCGGACCTCCGTGGAGGCGGTGTAGCTGCGCGGGGTCAGCAGACCCAGGAGCAGGGCCAGGAGCAGGACCAGGCCCCAGACGAGGAGCAGGGTGGGCCACCGGCGCAGCACGCGGCGGGCCTGCTCGCCGGCGGTGGGAACGGCCTCGGCGGAGGCGGGAGCGGGGCGGATGGTCATCGGTTCTCCAGGAGGTACGGGGACGGGAGGGTCGGTTCGGGGGTCGGGCATCGGCGTTCGGCTCATCCGGTGCGTCGGCGGGCGGAGAGGAAGGCCTCCAGGCCGAGGGGGCGGCGCAGGATCCACAGCAGCGCCAGGTACGCCCCGCACACGGCGACGGCGTGCACGAGCAGCCCCACCAGGCCGGGGCCGAGCAGCAGGCGGACCAGCAGCCCGCCCAGGCCCACCACCCCCAGGGCGAGGCCGGCGGCGGGCAGCAGCTCGGCGGGCCGGGCGCGGATGCCGAGGCGCCGGTGCACCTGCTCGGCGGCCAGACCGCAGTCGATCAGCACGGCGGCGGCCCAGGCCGTAGCCGCCCCGCGCAGCCCCCACAGGGGGACCAGCGTCAGGTTCAGCGCCACGGCCGCGGCCAGCGAGGAGAGCTTGTTGTACAGCTGCCACCGGGAGCGCCCGGCCATCAGCAGCACGGACTGCACGCCGCCGGCGGACATCGCCAGCATCATGGCCGGGCAGATGATCACCAGAGCCTGGGCGCCCAGGGGGAAGCCGGCACCGAAGATCCCGAGGATCCCGGGGCCGAAGAGCATGAGCGTCAGGTAGAACGGCCAGGCGAGCATCACGAGGGCCCGCGTGGTGTCCACGAAGATCCGGCGGGCCCGCTCCAGGGCGTCGGAGGCCAGGGCGGCGCTGATGGCCGGTCCGGTGACCACGCGCGCGGTGTGCTCGACCATGACTCCCACGCGCACGCACCGGTTCACCGCCCCGTAGATCCCGGAGGCGGCCAGGCCCATCACCGCCCCGACCACGATCACGTCCACCCATTCGAGGACGGCCTCCACCAGGGCGGCCACCCCTCGGGCGGAGCTGAAGCTCCAGAAGGAGGCTCGGGTCTCCCGGTGCTCGGAGGCCGGGACCCCGGGCTGGTGGCGGGCGTCGTCCCGGCGCAGGATCCCCAGCACCGGGGGCAGGCCCACGGCCAGCACCACGAGCACGGGCACCGTCCAGGCCGCGGCCAGCAGCCCCATGGACCCGCCCAGCAGGACGGCCGCCCCCACGGCGCCCACGCGCAGGGTGGGCAGCAGCCCGTTCTGCAGGGCGGTGAAGCGCACCACCTGCTGGTCCCCGCGCAGGACGCCGAAGACCAGGGTCATGGCCGCGGCCAGCACGAGGAAGGGCGCGGCGATGCGCACCGCGGTGCGGGTGGCCTCCCCGGCGTCGGGGGCCAGCAGGCTCCACGCCACCCCGGCCAGACCGGTGAGCGCGGACAGCAGCAGGACGGGCCCGGCGGCGAAGCGCACGAGATCGCGCACCGGGGTGCCGCCGGGGCGAGCCGTCTGGGCGGAGACCGTGCGCACCAGGCCGGTGTCCGCGCCGAAGACGCTGAAGGAGGTGGCGATGGTGAACAGGGCCATGATGTTGAAGAAGCTGCCGGCCCCGCGCTCGCCGATCGCGTTGGAGACGATCAGCGAGGCGGCGAAGGCCGCGGCGGCCCCGTACAGGACGAACACCGAGGACAGGGCCCCGGAGCGGGCGAGGGAGGGACGGCGGGTGCTCACAGCGGATCACCGTCCAGACGGGCGCGGCCCAGCAGGGCAGTGAGGAGCAGCAGGGTGATCATCTGCATGGTGTCGAAGGAGTAGAAGACGAACATCAGGCAGCAGGAGACCAGCACGGCGTGCAGCCAGAGGCCGCTGGTGCCCACGGGCCGCGCCCAGCGCAGCACCGCGCCCAGCAGGAACCACAGGAACAGGGCCGCGGCGACGAACCCGTAGCAGAACAGGAGTGTCCAGAGGTAGCCCTGGGTGCCCAGGGAGACGCCGACGGAGGGCTCCATCTGGGTGGTGCCGTGGCCCAGGAGGGGAGATTCCAGGGAGCGCTCCCAGGTGGCCCGGTACAGGGCGCTGCGCCCGCCCGTGGAGTCGCTGTACTCCTGGCGGGCGAGCACGGAGCCCGCGGCGCCGGAGGCGAACAGGGCGATGCCGGCGGCCAGCAGCCCCAGCCCGCCCGCGGCCACCGCGGCCCACCGGCCGCGCAGTCCGGCCCGGATCCAGACGGTCAGCACGCACAGACCCAGCCCGAGGAACATGCCCCGGTTGCTGGAGGCCAGGGCCGGGATCACGGACAGCGCGCCGAGGCCCGCGTACCAGAGGACCACGCGCAGCCGCGCCCCGCGCAGCAGGCGGGCCACCACCACCGGGGTGAGCAGGGCGTAGGCCAGTCCCCAGCTGTTGGCGTAGACGAACGGTGCGGAGGGGCGGATGTAGGGGGCCGGAGCGCCCCACGGCTGCTGGGTCTCGGTCAGGCGGGGAGCGACGTAGTCGTGCACGAGGTCGTTGGACAGCAGCCCGCCGGGCATGATGGCGCCCATCGGGGTGCTCAGGCGCGCCTCGGGGAAGGCCAGGCCCAGGCAGCCCAGCAGCACGCAGGCCGCCCAGAGCCCGGACAGGGCACGCAGCACCGCATCCGGGCCGAGGGTCTCGCGGGCGTTGGCGTAGTACAGCGCGCAGATCCCGGCGTTGAGCACGACGGTGAAGCGCATGCCCCAGCCGATCAGGTCCGTGGCCGAGCCGAGCATCGCCGTCGAGCCCAGCATCCACAGCAGCAGCGCCCCCCAGGCCCACAGGCCGGGCAGCACCCGCAGGTGCCCGCGCAGCAGGAGCAGCGCGAGCATGAGCAGGCACAGGACCGTGGGGGCGAACTGGGACAGCCCCAGCGCCCACAGGACCGGGTAGCCCCAGATCAGACCCAGCAGCGGCCACGCCGGCAGGGCCCGCCCGCCGGCGGCAGGACGGGGGCGGGCAGCGGAGGCCTCGGCGGCGGGGCGCACGGCGGCGGATGCGGTCAAGGGGTCACAGCCCCTTCCCGGTCTTCTCCACCCACCGCACCAGGGTCTCCCCGGAGATGACGCCGGCGGCCACCACCAGGGCGGCCCAAGCGCGCAGCTGGCGGGGATCCCGGCGCAGGGCCGCCCGCGCCCAGGTGCGCGCCCGGCCGCGGTGTCCGGCGGCGGCGTGGCAGAACGCCACCTGCCCGGCGATGCGGGCCAGCCCGCGCGGGCTGGACTCGAACTCCGGGAACTTGCGCAGCAGGTACGTCAGACCGGCGGCCATGTTCTCCCAGCGGCGGGCGAAGAAGGAGGGACGATCCCACAGGACCCGCACCAGGGGAGCGGTGACGCTGAGGATGGGGCCGGTGCGGGCCGTGCGCAGCAGGAAGTCGTAGTCCTCCCCGTAGGAGGCGGGCAGCTCCTCGTCGAAGGGGCCGATGGCCCCGCCGGGCAGCAGGTCCTCCCGCCGGTAGATGGTGGAGGTGGAGTGCAGGGCCGCCACCCGGTCCCGCAGCAGGTCCTCGAACTCGGCGCGGGCGGGGGCGAGCATCCGATGGTCCCGTCCGTCGCTGCGCAGCAGCACCGAGCAGGACACGGCCGCGGCCTCCGGGTGCTCGCGCCACAGCCGCACCTGCGCGTCGAGCTTGCCGGGCAGCCACTCGTCGTCATCGTCGCAGAACCCGATCAGCTCCCCGGTGCCCAGCTGCGCCCCGGTGTTGCGTCCGCCGGCCAGCCCCTGGCGGTGCTGGTTGGCGACGGTGCGCAGGGTGCGCCCGGCGGGCACCGCCACGTCCTCGAGGGGGTCGATGGCGATGTGGTCGTAGGAGACGATCACCTCGACCTCCCCCGGGTAGTCCTGGGCGAGCAGGGAGCGCACGGCCCGGCGCAGCAGCTCCGGACGTCCGATGGTGGCGATCACCGCGGTGACGCGGGGCAGGGTGCTCATGAGGGATCTCCCGGGGTGTTCAGGGACTGGTACTTGCGGCGCATGGACACGGCCACGGTCAGGACGGTCGCGGCCAGCAGCAGGCCGTAGGCGATGACGAACACGGTGCCGAAGCCCCACAGGAGGAAGATCCAGCACAGCGTGCCCGCGTCCATGTGCAGGTTCAGGAAGGAGCGCAGCGTCCCGCCCGAGGAGGGCGCGGCGGTGCGGCGGGTGCGCCGCAGCTGCTCGGCGAGGATCTGACTCATGAAGTGGCCCACCGCCACCACGCAGAACAGCAGCGGCATCCAGGCCGAGCCCCAGCCGTGGCCGGGGAAGTGCTCGGGGTGGCGCAGGAACCCGACGGCCACCGTCAGGTGGATGGCGGGCACGCGCACGGAGTCCACGACGTGGTCCAGCCACTCCCCGCCGGGCGAGGAGGCCCCGGTGACCCGAGCCACCTGGCCGTCGGCGGAGTCCATCGCGTATCCCAGGGCGAACAGCAGGGCCGCGATCACGGCGGTGAGCACCGTGGGATCGGCCAGCAGCAGCACCGCGATGGCCCCGGCGGACAGCAGAGCGGAGACCGCGGTGACCCCGTTGGGGCCGATCCCCAGCGCCACGGCGCCGGCCGCGAAGACCCGGGCCGCCCGGCGGTTGACCCACCGGGTGTAGGCGGGCACGCCGTGCCCGGGCTTCTGGGCGCCGTTGAGGGCTCGGAGGGTCTCGGCGAAGCCGGGACGGTCGGTCTGGGAGCGGCTCATCGGGCGTCCTCCTGATCCTCGGCGGCACCCGCGGGCGCGAGGAGCGCGGCGGTCAGGCCGAAGCTGGAATCCGGGGTGGAGCGGTAGTTGGCGTGGACTTCGGCGCCCAGCACGATCTCCCCCTCCTCCGGCAGATCCTCGGCGGGGATGGTCACGGTGATCGGGCTCTTTCGGGCCGCGCCCGTGCGGGGAGCGGCGGTGGCATAGGAGCTCAGGGTGATCTTCCCGTCGGGCAGGTTCTCCCGGCGCACCTCCTTGCCGTTGACCGTGAGCAGCAGGCCGTCATCGGCCCAGGTCCGCAGCCGGAGATCCCCGTGGCCCTTCTCCAGCCGGACGGTCTTGCGGTAGTAGGTGGTCAGCGGCTTGGAGGCGGCGCGCTCCAGGGTGGTGCCCAGATCCTTCGAGCCCCAGCCCAGGGGAGCGGTGCCCCGGTGCCACCCGTCCTCCTGCGCGGGATCATCGGTGTTCCAGGAGGGATCCGAGGCGGTCTCGGCCTGGCGGTACTCCCACTCGTCGGACTCCTCGACCAGCGCGGTCTCCCGCGGCTGCTCGGTGGCGGAGGGGGTGGGCTCGGCCGTGGTCTGCTCCTCGGGGGAGGCGGAGGCGCTCGGCTCGGGCTCGGCGGAGGCCTGCTCGGAGGCCGAGGGGCTGGGCTGCTCCTCCGGGGAGGCGGAGGTCTGCTCCTCGGGGGTGGGCGTGGGCTCCGGGGTCTGCGGGGCCTGCTCCTCCTCCGGCTTCTGCCCGGCGGCGACGGGAACCAGGGTGGCCGAGTGGTTCTGGGCCGAGTCCATGGCTCGCACCGCGTACCGGGCGCCGTCTCGATGCGAGACCTCCAGGCGGTTCTCCCGGGTGGAGCCGATCACCCTGCCGTCGCGCAGGACCTGGTAGGTGACGTTCTTCTCGGCCACGGGGGCCCAGGTGACGGCGTCGCGCTCACCGGCGGTCACGGCCACGGACTGCGGCACGGCCGGCGGCTGCACATCCCGGGGGGCGAAGCGGACGAATCCGCCGCTCCACTGAGAGGAGCCGGACACGGACACGGAGCGATCCAGGCTGCCCCCGGCCCACAGGACCCCGCGGGAGTCGGTGAAGCTGGACCACACGCCCCAGCCGCCGGGGCCCTTCAGATCCGGGTTGAACTCGGGCAGGTAGCTCCCGGTCTGCTCATCCCAGGCGCCGATCAGGCTGATCTCATCGGCCACATCCCAGGCGGAGTCGTTCTGCGAGTGGTACTGGGCGCCCTGGTAGGTCCAATCCCCGCAGTGGCAGGAGCCGTACAGGGTGCGCCCGGAGGAGGACAGGGACTGGAAGTCCCCGCCGTCGCGGGTGATGTTGGAGCCGGTGCGCTGCAGGGTCCGGGAGTCGTAGCGGTGCAGCATGTGCTCGGTGCCGCCGACCCAGACCTGGCCCTCATCGGTGTCCTGGACGTCGAACTGGAAGCCCCACATGACCTGATCCGGGGAGGCCGGGGTGTAGCTGGGCTTGTAGTTCCACTCCCGGGGCTGCACGGCGTCCGAGGCGTTCACGGCGGCCAGGCGGAAGGCGGAGCTGTCCTTGGAGCGGCTGAAGTACCCGGCGGCGTAGACGCGCTCGCCGTCCGTGCTGGCGCCGATGCCGTTGACCGTGCCGTTGAAGTTGGGGTTCCAGTTCCGGTCCGGCTTCCGGTCGGCGATGCCGATGCGCACCGCGTTGCGCGCCCAGACGGCTGGGGTGTCCGGTCCGGTGGTGTGGGTGAACGCGCCGGCCAGGTACAGGGAGCCCTCGCGCACGTCCATCGCCTTGACCTGCACCACGCCGGTCTTGGTGCGGTTCTCCAGGCGCACGTCCGACCAGGCGGGATCCAGCGCTCCGGTGCGCGGGTCCAGCACGGCGAAGCCCGGACGGTCCTCGCCGTTCACGTGGGTGAACTCCCCGCCGATGGCGAGCTTGCCGTCCACGACGGCCATGGCCTTGACCTGCCCGTCCAGGCGGGGGCGGAACTCCTGCCGGGGAGCGGTGGTGTCCCGGTCCAGACCAGCCAGGTAGGACTGGTCGAAGCTCTCGCCGGCATCGGATCCGCGGTTGAGCTTGGCGAAGTTCCCGCCCACGAAGACGGTGCCGTCCACCTCGGCGAAGGCCTGGACCTGGGTGTTCATCTCCGTGCGGGTGCCGTTGGCGTAGCCGGTGGCGCCCCAGGAGGTCTTCTCCGCGCCGCTGTTGGGCAGCTCGCGGCGGTCCGAGGCCGTGTAGGAGCCGTTCTCGGCGGTCTGCAGACCGGCGAGGTCGCTGCTGCGCACCTTGGGGCGCAGGTACATCTGGGTGAAGGGCTGGGCCCAGCCGTTGGTCTCGGACCAGAGGTAGGAGGACGGGTTCTGCCCGACGCCGGAGGAGACGGATCCGGGGAGCACGCTGCGGTCGTAGCCGAAGCCGGTCACGTAGCCCTGGTCCTTGGACTCCCGGAAGAGCACCCGGTTGTAGGCGCGGTTGCCGGGCTGGCCGAAGTACTCGGTGGTCTGATCCGCGGTGGGGCGCGAGGTGGAGTAGTCGGAGCCGTACGAGGAGCCGCTGCCGCAGAAGATCTGCCACCAGCTGCAGGAGCTGCCGGAGGAGGGGTTGTCGAAGGAGAAGGAGGTCAGGGGGGTCTGGGAGCGGAAGGTCCAGGTCCAGCGCGGGGAGTACTTGCGCTGCATCCGCACCTCCTGCCACTGGCTGCCGGAGGTGTCCAGGGCCCGCCGCAGGCGGATGCCGTCGGACAGCTCGGTGGGGGCCTGCCCGTTCAGCAGGGCGTCCACGGTGGTGGAGGGCAGCTGGGCGGTGGAGAAGGCGCCGGTGCCGTCCGGGGTGTCCGCGATGTCCTGGGCGGAGCCGGTGCCGGCGTAGGTCTCCTTCCAGTTCTCGCGGCCGCGCCCGATCATGACCCAGCCGCCGCCGTCGGTCTCCTGGTCGCAGTGGAACTGCTGCGGCTGCGGCAGCTGCGGGGTCCACAGCCAGTAGGTCCCGGACTTCGCGGAGGGGTCGTTCTGCTTGATCTCCCAGCAGGAGGCCGCGGCGGTCTCCTGGGAACGGCCATCCGCCTCGGACGGGGCGGCGGTGGCCGGGGCGGCGCCCAGGGGCAGGGCCACCAGCAGGGCGAGGGCTCCGGCGGCGCTCAGGCGCAGGCGGCGGCCCGGGGCCGAGGAGGACTCGGCCGGGTGGTTCCGGCGGCGGCCGGAGAGGAGTCGGGACATGGGGGCCTCGTTTCGGGTGAGGTGGTGGGTGATGGGTGTGCAGCGTGGGGGCCGGGCCGGCGGGCCCGGGGCCCGAGCGCGGTGGCCGGGCTTCGGCTCAGCAGGCGGTGTCCGCTGGCAGGGCGTGTTCGGCGACCATCCAGGTGCCGTCCTGCTGGACGAGGGTGTAGAGATTCAGGACCCGCTCCGGTCCGGAGCCGGTGCCCAGCGTCTTGCCGGCCTGGTCCAGGACCTTCACGTCGCTGGAGTCCAGGCAGACGGCCAGCTGGCGGGCGGGGGCGCCGTCGTGCTCGAGGGTGCGCATCCGGGGCTGCCCGACCACGCGGGGCCGCCCCTCGATGCGCCAGCCGTTGGCCTGCGCCTCGCTGAGCTCCGCGAGGGCCTCCTCCAGGGCGGACCCGCTGAGGTGCTGGGCCAGCTCCTGCGCGCCGGGCGCGGATTCCTCCGGGTCCGCTTCCCCAGCGTCCGCGGAGTCCTCGGTCTCCTCGGCCTGCTTCCCGGCGGCCTCCTCCTGGGCGGCCAGGGCGGCGTCCAGGGCCTGGGGTTCGGCGTCCTGCGGGGCGGGGGCGTCGGTGAAGCTGTCCTTGGGGGCCTCGGGATCGGCGATCGCGGTGGCCGGGGCCGAGGGCTGCGGGGAGGCCGAAGCCTGCGCGGACGGGTGGGAGGGATCCGCGGAGGCCGCGGCCGTCTCCGATGCCTCGGCGTCGCCGGCCTCGTGGTCCGCTCCGGTGCGGGCCAGCGCCCACCAGAGACCGAACCCGAGGACCAGGGCCAGGATCAGGACCCCGACCGCGATCCGGCGGGTGCGGGCGACGGGATGGTGGTGCTCCGTCATGGATTCCCCCTGAGAAGACGTGCGATGTGATGCGATGGCCGGCTCCCGGCCGGTCGTGCGGCGGGGAGGGGCGCCCGGTGCGCGAGCGGTGATGCCGGCGATGACCGGCGGGCTCCCGGCGGAGGCCCGAGTCCGGGTGCGGCGGCGGGCCCCGCCCGCCGCCGCGTCCGGAGGACGGCCTCAGGCGTCCCGGCGGTTCAGCCGACGCCGGCGGGCGAGGACCAGGAGGGCCCCGCCCAGGGCCAGGAGGCCGACGCCGAGGATACTCCAGCCGGTGACGGCGGCGCCGGTGGAGGCCAGCCGATCACCGGACGACGCGGTGCTCGACGTCGGCTGCTCCGCGGTCGTGCCGGCCGCGGGCTGGGCCTGCTCGCCGAGGGTCGGGATGCGATCCCCGGGGCCGGCGGAGGTGGGCGCCGGGGCCGCGGCCGTGCTGGCGGAGGCCGAGGGCGTGCTCGAGCCCCCGGCCTCCGGGGTGACCGGAGCGGAGGGCACGGCGGAGGTGCTGGCCGAGGGCGAGGGCGTGCTCGCGCCGGAGGGCGTGGCCGTCGCCGACGGCGTGCTCGACGCGGAGGGCGTGGCACGGGGCGACGGGGTGGCCGACGGCGTGGCGGAGGCGCTCGGGGACGGGGTGGCCGTCGCCGAGGGCGTGGGCTGCGGGGCGGTCGGGGTGGTGGCCGACGGGGAGGGGCTGGCGCTGGGTCCGGGCACGCTGTCCGGCGCCGTCAGCGCCAGGGTCGCGGTGTAGGCGCCGCTGGCCTCCCGGCTGCTCACCTCGTAGCGGTTCAGGGCCTCGGTGGCCCCGGGGGCGTGGGTGGCGCTGTAGGTGATGCGCAGCACCTGCCCTTCGGGAACGTCCGGCAGGCCCAGGACGAACCCGGAGTCCCGGCAGTCCACCGCGGAGGGCTGCACCGTGCTCCAGGCCTCCGGCAGCCGTCCCTGTGAGCTGGCGCCCTGCTGCACGGTGAGACTGGAGCAGTCCAGCTGGGCGTCCAGCGGCGAGTCGCCCAGGCGCAGGTCGGTGAGCGGGCCGGGCAGGTCCACGGTGGACAGCACGCGGGCGCCGTCCTGGCGCATGTGCTTGCTCGGCGTGCTGGGCGCGAACTGCGCGGCCGGGGCCGCGGCGTCCTGATCCGCCTGAGCCGGACCGACGACGAGGCCGGCCAGCGCCAGCCCGGCGCACAGCGGCAGCGCCGCCCGGGCGCGTCCCCGCACGCGGGCGGACCCGCCCCGCGGGGCGGCGGTGAGATGTGAATGAGCCGACGCAGACGGCGTCGACGGGTGCTGAGCGATGATGCTCCTGCGCATTCTTCCCCCTAGATGATGCGACAGACGGCGCCCTGAGCTCCCCCGAGCTCGCGGGCACCGCAGTATTCAGTTGTTCCAGTGCCCATGATGCTACTCCAAACCGGCAGACGCCACGCCTGGGACGTGCATCCGATCACGGCTGCGCCCGCCCGGGCGCCGCCCGTCCCGCCGTTCGCCGGGCGAGCAATCCCGTTCCCGCGCCGCGGGACGGGGACTAGCCTGGTGAGGTTCCCCGTTTCCGCTCGCCCGCCCTCGTGAGGATTCCGACACCATGAGCCTGACCGGTCTGCGCACCGCGCTGTCCCAGGAGCCCACCTTCGCCAACGTGCTGCGCCAGGCCTCCGTGCCCGCCGCGCAGCGCTCCGCGGAGACGGTCATCGGCGCCGCCGAGGGGCTGCGCGCCCCGCTGGTCGCGCAGATCTCGGACGGCCTGGCCGCCGCGGACGCCGCCAGCGGGCGCGCGGACGGACACGCGCCCGTCGTGCTGGCCGTGACCGCCACGGACCGGGAGGCCGAGGACCTGGAAGCGGTCCTGGGCTCCTACCTGCCGGAGGAGGCCGTGACCCGCTTCCCTGCGTGGGAGACCCTGCCGCACGAGCGGCTCTCCCCGCGCTCGGACACCGTGGGCCAGCGCCTGGCCGTGCTGCGCCGGCTGGCCGAGGAGCGGGATGGCACGCGGGTGGTCATCGCCCCCATCCGCTCCGTGCTCCAGCCGATCGCCGCCTCCCTGGACGCGATGCGCCCGGTGCGCCTGGCCGGGGGGGAGGAGCGGGACTTCGAGCAGACCGTGCAGGCCCTGTCCGATGCCGCCTACTCCCGGGTGGATCTGGTGACCCGCCGCGGGGAGTTCGCGGTGCGCGGGGGCATCCTGGACGTGTTCTCCCCGGTGGAGGACCACCCGGTGCGCATCGAGTTCTTCGGGGATGAGGTCGAGCAGATGCGGTGGTTCGCCGTTGCGGATCAGCGCACCTTCACCCCCCAGCACGGGCGGGACCCGCAGGAGCTGATCGCCCCGCCGTGCCGGGAGATCCTCATCACCCCGGCCGTGATGTCCCGGGCCGCGAAGCTGAAGGACTCCCTGCCGGGCGCGGAGTCCATGCTCGAGCGGATCGCCGGCGGCATCTACGTGGAGGGCATGGAGTCCCTCGCGCCGCTGCTGGTGGACGCCATGACCACCCTCGTCGCCTCCCTGCCGGCCGGCTCCCTGGCGGTGCTGTGCGAGCCGGAGCGGATCCGCACCCGCGCGGCTGACCTGGTGGCCACCAACCAGGAGTTCCTGCTGGCCGCCTGGGAGCAGGCCTCCGACGGGCAGGCCGCGCCCATCGACCTGCAGGAGACGGGTCTTGCCGCCGGGTCCTTCATGGACGTCGCCGAGGCCCGGGCCCAGGCCCTGGAGACGGGGATCGGCTGGTGGGCCATCACGAGCCTGGGCGTGGACGATGCCATCGAGGACGACGCCGACACCCTCACCATCGCGGTGCGCGCGCCCCTGACCTTCGCCGGGGACGTGCAGGCCCTGCTCGAGGTCGTCGCCCAGCACGTGCGCGAGCAGTGGCAGGTGGTCGCGGTGACCGAGGGCCCCGGACCGCTGAAGCGCCTGGCCGAGCTGTTCCGCGACGCCGATCTGCCGGCCGCGATCCACGAGGACCTCACCGAACCTCCGGCTCCCGGGGTCATCGCCCTGACCACCGCCGCCCACGGCACCGGCTTCGTGCTCGAGGAGGCGAAGATCGCCTTCCTCACCGAGGCGGACGTGCTCGGGCGGGCCAGCCCGTACACCACCAGGGACATGCGCAAGCTGCCGGCCAAGCGCCGTCGCAACGCCGTGGACCCGCTGGCCCTGAAGGCCGGGGACTACGTGGTGCACGAGCAGCACGGCATCGGCCGCTTCGTCGAGCTGATCCAGCGGCCCATCGCCGGGGCCATGGTCAAGCCCGGTCAGCCCAAGCCGATGAAGGAGTACCTGGTCCTGGAGTACGCCGCGGCCAAGCGCGGGGCCCCGAAGGACCGATTGTTCGTGCCCACGGACCAGCTGGACCAGGTCACCAACTACGTCGGCGGGGACGCCCCGACCCTGTCCAAGATGGGCGGCTCGGACTGGGCCAAGACCAAGTCCCGGGCGCGCAGGGCCGTCAAGGAGATCGCCGCGGACCTGATCCGCCTGTACTCCGCGCGCATGGCCTCCCGCGGGCATGCCTTCGCCCCGGACACCCCCTGGCAGCGGGAGCTGGAGGACGCCTTCCCCTACATCGAGACCCCGGATCAGCTGACCACGATCAACGAGGTCAAGGCGGACATGGAGAAGGAGACGCCGATGGACCGGCTGATCTCCGGGGACGTGGGCTACGGCAAGACCGAGGTGGCGGTGCGCGCCGCCTTCAAAGCCGTGCAGGACGGGAAGCAGGTGGCCATCCTGGTGCCCACCACGCTGCTGGCCCAGCAGCACACCGAGACCTTCACCGAGCGCTTCTCCGGTTTCCCAGTGCGGGTGGTGACCCTCTCCCGGTTCCAGACGCCCAAGGAGTCCCAGGCCGTGGAGGCCGGCATCGCCGACGGCTCCGTGGACGTCGTCATCGGCACCCATCGGCTGCTCTCCCAAGCCGTGAGGTTCAAGGATCTGGGGCTGGTGATCATCGACGAGGAGCAGCGCTTCGGCGTCGAGCACAAGGAGAAGCTGAAGACCCTGCGCACCAACGTGGATGTGCTGGCGATGTCCGCGACCCCCATCCCGCGCACCCTGGAGATGTCCCTGACCGGGATCCGGGAGACCTCCACCCTGGCGACCCCGCCGGAGGAGCGCCACCCGGTGCTCACCTTCGTCGGGCCCAGCACGGACCAGCAGGTGGCCGCCGCGATCCGCCGGGAGCTGATGCGCGAGGGCCAGGTGTTCTTCGTGCACAACCGGGTCTCCTCGATCGACCGCACCGCCGCGGACCTGCAGCGGCTGGTCCCGGAGGCGCGCATCGCCGTCGCCCACGGGCAGATGAGCGAGGCGCGGCTGGAGCAGATCATCGTGGACTTCTGGGAGAAGCGCTTCGACGTCCTGGTGTGCACCACCATCGTGGAGACCGGCCTGGACATCTCCAACGCCAACACGCTGATCGTGGACCGGGCGGACCACTACGGGCTCTCCCAGCTGCACCAGCTGCGCGGTCGCGTGGGACGCGGCCGGGAGCGGGCCTACGCCTACTTCCTCTACCCGCCGGAGAAGCCGCTGGGGGAGGTGGCCCTGGAGCGGCTGAAGGCCGTGGCCGCCCACAACGAGCTGGGCGCCGGGATGCAGCTGGCGATGAAGGACCTGGAGATCCGCGGCGCCGGGAACCTGCTCGGCGGGGAGCAGTCCGGGCACATCGCCGGCGTCGGCTTCGACCTCTACCTGCGCCTGGTGGGGGAGGCCGTGGCCGACTTCCGCGGGGAGAAGGAGGAGGCGGCCCCGGCGGAGATGAAGATCGAGCTGCCGGTGGACGCGCACCTGCCCCACGACTACGTGCCGGGGGAGCGGCTGCGCCTGGAGGCCTACCGCAACCTCGCCGCGGCGGCGACCGACGAGGCCGTGGACGAGGTGGCCGCGGAGCTGGCCGACCGCTACGGCGAGCTGCCGGAGCCGGCCAGGAACCTGCTGGCCATCGCCCGGCTGCGCATCCGCGCCCGGGCCGCGGGTCTGAGCGAGATCATGACCATGGGCGCCAAGATCCGCTTCCACCCGGTGGACCTGCCGGACTCCCGGCGGATGCGCCTGGAGAGGATGTATCCGGGGGCGCTCGTGAAGCCTGTGCCGGGCACCGAGACCCGGCAGATCCTGGTGCCCAAGCCCAAGACGGCGCCGGTGGGCGGGAAGGATCTGGTGGACGGGCAGATCCTGGCCTGGGTCCGGGAGTTCATCGACGCGATCCTCGCCTGAGCGCCCGGCGCGAGCTCGCCGCCCGCGCGTCCCGCCCGGACGGCGAGCTCGTCCGCCGCACCTCCGGGTGCGCGAGGGCCCCCTGACCGGATCCGGTCAGGGGGCCCTCGCGGCGGGTGCCGTGCGCGGGTGGCGCGCACGGTGGGAGGATCAGGCGGGGTCGTGCATGGTGCGTCGCCCGCTCACGGAGTGCTTGCGGGTGCCGCCGCTGAGCAGCCACAGGGGGATCAGGAAGGTCACCACGTAGGCCGCGATCGCCAGGGCGAAGACGGGCCCGGCCTTGGGATCCGAGATCCAGTAGGAGAACAGCACCAGGGAGCCGCACAGCAGGGCGAAGCACAGGATGAAGGTCAGGATGTTGGAGGCCAGGTGGCCCTGCCCGGAGTGGGTGCGGACCCGGGTGGCGCCGTCGCGGCGCTGCCCCGTCTGCGCGGTGCGTCCGGTCTCGGCATGGGTGGTGCTGGACATGGTGCCTTCCGTCCTTCTCGTGATGATGGGTCCCAGCGCGGGCATCGGATGCCGATGCGCGCCAGACCGAGGTGATGCGTCTGACCCCAGTATAGGGAGGCCCCGGGGCGGGGCGCAGGTCAGGACGCGGAGACCAGGGCCGGGCCCTTGGAGGCCCCGATGCGGTTCGCGCCCGCGCCGATCATGGCCAGGGCGTCCACGCGGGAGCGGATCCCGCCGGAGGCCTTGACCCCGATGTCCGGGCCGACCACCGCGCGCATCAGGCGCACGTCCTCGACGGTGGCCCCGCCGGTGGAGAAGCCCGTGGAGGTCTTCACGAACTCCGCGCCGGCGGCCACCGCGGCCCGGCAGGCCAGGGTCTTCTGCTCGTCGGTGAGCAGGCAGGCCTCGATGATGACCTTGAGGATCGCCCCGCCCTCGGCCACGGCCTCGTGCACGGCCCGGATCTGCTCCGTCAGCGCGGTCTCGTCCCCGGCGATCGCCGTCGCGATGTCGATGACCATGTCGATCTCCTGGGCCCCCTCAGCGACGGCCTCGCGGGCCTCGAAGACCTTGGAGGCCGTGGTGCTGGCGCCCAGGGGGAAGCCGACGACGGCGCAGGTGCGGGGGGCGGCGTCGGCCAGCTGCGCCGCGACCAGCGGCACCCACACGGGGTTCACGCACACGGCCGCGAAGCCGTACTCAATGGCCTCCGCGCAGATGCGGCGCACCTGCTCGGCGGAGGCGTCCGGGGCGAGCAGGGTGTGGTCGATGATGGCGGCGAGTTCGGTGTCCATGGGGTCCTCGGTCTCTGGGCGGTGGGTGATGCTCACGGTCTTGTGTTGCAGATCATATCCCGAGGGCCGCGGCGACATCCGCACGCACCGCCGCCAGACGCTCCGCGGCCCGGGCGCGGGCGGCCGGGAGGTCCCCGGAGACCGGCTCCACGGTCTCCAGGTAGCACTTGAGCTTGGGCTCGGTCCCGGAGGGCCGCACGATCACCCGCGAGCCGTCTTCGCTGAGCAGCCGCAGCGCGTCCGTGGGCGGCAGGCCGGCCAGCCCGTCCCGCAGGTCCTCCACGGCCACCACGGGGGAGCCGGCCAGCTGCCGCGGGGTCTGCGCTCGCAGTCGCAGCATCATCTCCCGGATCAGCTCCAGGCGCTGCACCCGCACCGAGAGCTGATCCGCGGCGTGCACCCCGTGCTCGGTGTGCAGCCGGTCCAGCACGTCCAGCAGGGTCCGACCCTGCCCCTTGAGCCGATCGGCGCAGTCGGCCAGCAGCAGGGCCGCGGAGATGCCGTCCTTGTCCCGGGCCAGCTGCGGGGCCACGCAGTAGCCCAGCGCCTCCTCGTAGCCGTACACCAGCCCGGGCACCCGGGAGATCCACTTGAAGCCGGTCAGCGTCTGCACGTGGCGCACCCCGCGCACCGCGGCCATCGCCCCGAGCAGCCGGGAGGAGACGATCGAGGAGGCGAAGGCCGCGGACTGGGCCTGACCCGCCGGGATCCGCTCGAGCATGACCTGCCCGAGGATCGCCCCGATCTCATCCCCGCGCAGGATCCGCCAGTCCGGCGCGACGGGGCTGATGCGCCCCACCCCCTGCGCCCGGTCGGCCGGGACGGGGATCGCGAAAGCGGCCCGATCCGCGTCGGGGTCGTTGGCGATCACCAGGTCCGCCCCGCGGGTCTCAGCCAGCCGCAGGGCCAGATCCATCGCCCCGGGCTCCTCCGGGTTGGGGAAGGCGACGGTGGGGAAGGCCGGGTCCGGCAGGGCCTGCTCCGGGACCACGCTCAGCTGGTCGAAGCCGCAGCGGGACAGGGCCATCGAGGCCACCTCCCCGCCGACCCCGTGCATCGGGGTCAGCACCACGGACAGGTCCCGGCGGGAGGGGGCGAAGCCCGGCAGCAGATCGCAGACCTGGTGCTCGTAGTCGCGCGCGATCCGCTCGGGCAGCACCGTCCAGCCCTCGTCGGCCCGGGGGATCCGATCGGCATCGGGGGCCGCCTCGATGCACCGGGCGATCTCGGCGTCATACGGCGGGACGATCTGGGCTCCGTCCCCGGCGGCGTCCACGGCGTGCCCGCCGAGGTAGACCTTGTACCCGTTGTCCTGGGCCGGGTTGTGGGAGGCGGTGACCATGACCCCGACGTCGGCCTTCAGCAGCCGCAGCGCCCAGGCCAGCACCGGGGTGGGCAGGGGCAGCGGCAGCAGGTACGCGTCGATCTCCGCGGCCGTGAAGATCGCGGCGGTGTCCCGGGCGAAGACCTGGGACTTGCGGCGCGCGTCGTAGCCGATGACCGCGCGCGGCGCACCCCAGCTCTCCTCTTCGGCCCGCCCGGTCAGGTACGCGGCCAGCCCGTGGGCGGCCTTCGCGACGACGACGCGGTTCATCCGCATCGGGCCGGCGCCCAGGGCCGCGCGCAGGCCCGCGGTGCCGAAGCCCAGGGTTCCGGAGAAGCGCTCGGTCAGCTCCCGGGCGGCTGCGGGATCGTCCTCGGCACGGGAGAGCAGGTCCAGCAGCTCCCGCTGGGTCTCCGGGTCCGGATCGGACTCCACCCAGCGTTCGACCTGCTCGGTCAGGGCGGCGAGATCGGACATGGCGGTGCTCTCCTCGATGGTGGCGGTGTGCGGGTGGCTCGTGCGGAGCCCGAATCAGGAGCTCAGGCCCGCCACGATCTGCGCGAGCAGGCGCGAGATGCGGGGGCCGGCGGCCCGGCCTTCGGCCAGGACCTCCTCGTGGGACAGGGGCGAGGCGGAGATCCCCGCGGCCAGGTTGGTGACCAGGGAGATCCCGAAGACCTCCATGCCGGCGGCGCGCGCGGCGATCGCCTCCAGGGCCGTGGACATCCCCACCAGATCCGCCCCCAGGGTGCGGGCCATGCGGATCTCCGCGGGGGTCTCGTAGTGGGGGCCCGGCAGCTGCAGGTAGACCCCCTCGGTCAGGGATGGGTCCGCCTCCCGGGCGATCTCCCGGATCCTCGGGGAGTACAGGTCGGTGAGATCCACGAAGTGGGCGCCGGCCAGCGGGGAGGCCGCGGTGAGGTTGAGGTGGTCGCGGATCAGCACGGGCTGGCCCGGGGCGTAGTCCGGCTGCAGGCCGCCGCACCCGTTGGTCAGGATCATGGTCCGGGCGCCCGCGGCGGCCGCGGTGCGCACCCCGTGCACGACGGCGTGCACGCCCCGGCCCTCGTAAAAGTGGGTGCGCGCGCCGATCACCAGGGCGCGGCGCCCGTCCTCGGTGCGGATCGAGCGCAGGGTGCCGCTGTGCCCGGCGACCCCGGAGGCGTGGAAGCCGGGGATCTGCTCCGCGGGGATCTCGTGGGTGGTCTCCCCGATCAGCTCGGCGGCCTCACCCCACCCGGAGCCCAGGGTCAGGGCCACATCGTGGCGGGGCACCCCCGTGATCTCGGCCAGGCGGGCCGCGGCCTCGCGGGCGGCGCGGTTCGGCGGGAAATCGGGGTGCGAGGAGGGCAGCTGCGCGGCGTCGTCGTTCACCCCACCACGGTATCAGCAGGGCCCCACGTGCGCCCCGCATCCACCGGGGGCATGTGCGGTGCGCGGAGGTTTGGTGACAGGGCGTGGATGCGCGAGGATGAGGCGTGTGAGCCAGAACGAATCCTTCGCACCCCAGCGCCTGCTCGTGATCGGCGGCGGGCCCGGCGGCTATGAGGCCGCCCTCGTCGCGGCGACCCTCGGGGCGGACGTCACCCTCATCGAGCGCCAGGGCCTGGGCGGCTCGGCCGTGCTGACCGACGTCGTGCCCTCCAAGACGCTGATCGCCTCCGCGGACACCATGAACCGCTTCTCCGAGGCTCCGGCCCTGGGCATCCGCACCCGCAAGGGCGATGAGCTCGTGGAGCTGGACGTGAACATGGACAAGGTCAACCGCCGCCTGCTGCGCCTGGCCGCCGAGCAGTCCAAGGACATCCGCCGCTCCCTGGAGAAGGCCGGGGTCAAGGTCGTGGACGGCACGGGGAAGCTGCTGTCCCCGACCACGGTGCAGGTGACCGACGCGGACGGGCTGACCTACGAGCTGGAGGCCGAGGCCGTGCTGCTGGCCGTGGGCGCCCACCCCCGGGAGATTCCCACCGCCGCCCCGGACGGGGAGCGGATCCTGAACTGGACTCAGCTGTACCGGCTGGAGACCATCCCCGAGCACCTCGTGGTGGTCGGCTCCGGGGTCACCGGCGCCGAGTTCGCTTCCGCCTACCGGGGCCTGGGCTCGCGGGTCACCCTGGTCTCCTCCCGGGACCGGGTGCTGCCGGGGGAGGATGAGGACGCCGCCCAGGTACTGGAGGACGTCTTCGAGCGCCGCGGGCTGCAGGTCATGCCCCGCTCGCGCGCGGAAGCCGTGGAGCGCACCGAGGACGGGGTGGTGGTGACCCTGAACGACGGCCGCAAGGTCGCCGGGTCCCACTGCCTCATGGCCGTGGGCTCGATCCCCAACACCGCGGACCTGGGTCTGGAGGCCGCCGGGGTGCGCACCACCGAGTCCGGGCACATCGCCGTGGACGGCGTCTCGCGCACCACCGCGCCGAACGTCTACGCCGCCGGGGACTGCACGGGCGTGCTCCCGCTGGCCTCGGTGGCCGCGATGCAGGGGCGCATCGCGATCGCGCACCTGATGGGCGACTCCGTCTCCCCGCTGAAGTCCCATCGGGTGGCCTCCAACATCTTCACCTCCCCGGAGATCGCCACCGTGGGGGTCACCGAGGCGGAGATCCGCGCGGGCAAGTACCAGGCGGATGTGGTGATGCTGAAGCTGGGCACCAACCCCCGCGCCAAGATGATGGCCGTGGAGGACGGGTTCGTGAAGATCTTCGCCCGCAAGTACTCGGGCACCGTGATCGGCGGGGTCGTGGTGGGTCCGCGCGCCTCGGAGCTGATCTTCGCCGTCTCCCTGGCCGTGCACAACAAGATCCACGTGGACTCCTTCGCGGACACCTTCACCGTGTACCCGTCCCTGTCCGGGTCCCTCTCGGAGGCGGCCCGCCGCCTGCACGTGATGCCCGGCTGAGCCGGGGGATCTGCGCACACACGGGACGGGCGGGGCACCCGAAGGAGGTGCCCCGCCCGTCCCGTGCGCCGTCGGGGGCGGCTTCAGAGTCGAGGTCGACTCAGACCAGGCCGGCCGGCTCCTCGGCCAGCTCGGGCCGCTCCCGGCGGGCGGCGGGGGCCGCGCCCACGCTGTCCAGGTCCAGATCCCGGGTCTCGTGGGAGAGCAGCAGCGCCGCGATGGTCACGACGGCGGCTGCGGACAGGTACCAGCCGACCGCGGCGACCCCGCCGTGGGCGTTCAGCCACACCGCCACGTACGGGGTGATCGCAGCTCCCAGGATCGAGGCGACGTTGTAGGAGATCCCGGAGCCGGTGTAGCGGACGTTGGTGGGGAACAGCTCCGGCAGGTACGCGGACATGGACCCGAAGGACAGGCCCATCAGCACCATGCCCACGGACAGGAACAGGATGATCCCGCCGATGTTCGCGGCCTCGCCGGTGCCGATGCGCTCGGGTGCCATGAACAGCCCGAAGCTCAGCCCGAACACCGCCATCAGCACGTTGGTGATCAGCTGCTGCCGACGCCGCCCCATGCGGTCGGCCAGCCACCCGGAGATCGGGACGAACACCGCGAAGAACACGATCGCGGCCAGCTGGATCTTCAGGAACGTGTGGTAGCCGATCCCCAGCCCGCCCTGCGCCGGCTTGCCGATGCCGAAGGACAGGATCCAGGCGGTCATCAGGTAGAACAGCACGTAGCAGGACAGCATGATGAAGGTGCCCAGGATCATCGGGCGCCAGGCCACCCGGAACACCTCGGCCACCGGAGCCTTGACCTTCTCCCCGCGCTGGGCCGCCCGGCGGAACACCGGCGTCTCCTCCAGGCGCACCCGCACGTACAGGCCCACCAGGACCATGACGACGGAGAACAGGAAGGGCACCCGCCAGCCCCACACCATGAACGGGTGGCTCAGGTCCGCCCCGTCCCGGGCGGAGTTGAAGCCGAACCAGGTGGTCAAGCCCAGCACGAAGCCGTTGGCGAGGATGAAGCCGAACGGGGCGCCCAGCTGCGGCCACATCGCGGCCCGGGCCCGCTTGCCCGGCTCCGCGTACTCGCTGGCCAGCAGCGCCGCCCCGGACCACTCCCCGCCCAGGCCCAGGCCCTGGGCGAAGCGCAGGATGGTCAGCATCGCCGGGGCCCAGAAGGCGATCTGGTGGTAGGTGGGCAGCAGGCCGATGAGGAAGGTGGCCAGCCCCATGGTCAGCAGGGCCCCCACCAGGGTGGCCTTGCGTCCGATCCGGTCGCCGAAGTGCCCGAAGACCACCGAGCCGATGGGCCGGCCGAAGAAGGCCGCGGCGAAGGTCGCCATCGAGGCCAGCAGGCGGGTGGTGTCGTCGGCCCCGGTGAAGAACAGGGCGGGGAACACGGCCACGGCGGCGGTGGCGTAGACGTAGAAGTCGTAGAACTCGATCGTGGTGCCCACGAGCGAGGCGGTGATGATGCGGTGCTTGGGCACGCGCGCGACGGGATCGGTCTCGGCGGGGGAGGAGCCCGGGGACTCCTCGGCGACCAGGGTGGAGGACATGGCCTCTCCTTGCGGATCAACAGGTGCGATCGGGCCCCGTCGCCCACCGGGTGCGGCGGGTGACGGGGCCCATGGGAACGGGGTGTCATCAGCGTAGAGCGGTGCTCACAGGCTGGACAACGCGTTCCGCATCCTGAGACTGGATCCCGGCGGAGGGGCTACTTGATGGTCGCGATAACCCCGCCGGCGGAGACTGTGTCCCCCTGCTTGGCCTTCAGCCCGGTGATCTTCCCGGACTTGTGCGCGGTCAGCGGCTGCTCCATCTTCATGGCCTCCAGGACCACCACCAGATCGCCCTCGCTGACCTTCGCACCGTCCTTGACGGCGACCTTCACGATCGTGCCCTGCATGGGCGAGGTCAGGTCATCCCCGCTGGCCGCGGCGGCCGCGGACTGCCGGCTGCGGCGGGAGGAGCGGGATTTGGCCGGCTTGGCCGCCGGGGCGCCGGCCCCGGCCAGGTGCGGCACCAGGACCTCCAGGCGCTTGCCGCCGACCTCCACGACCACCCGCTCGCGCTCGTCCTGCTCCTCATCCACGGAACCGGGCACCCCTCCGTAGGGGGCGATGGCGTTGTGGAACTCGGTCTCGATCCAGCGGGTGTGCACGGAGAACGGCTCGCCGTCGGCGGGGGCGAAGGCCGGGTCGGAGACCACCACCTCGTGGAAGGTCGCGGCCGTGGGCATCCCCTCGATGGTCAGCTCCGCCAGGGCCCGGCGGGAGCGCTCCAGGGCCTGCTCGCGGGTGGCCCCGGTGACGATGAGCTTGGCGAGCATGGAATCGAAGTTCCCGCCGATCACATCCCCCTGGACCACGCCGGAATCCCAGCGCACCCCGGGACCGGAGGGCACGGTGAGCACCTCCACGGTGCCGGGGGCCGGCATGAAGTTGCGTCCCGGGTCCTCCCCGTTGATGCGGAACTCGAACGAGTGTCCGCGCAGCACCGGGTCCCCGTAGCCCAGCTCCTCTCCGCGGGCCACCCGGAACTGCTCGCGGACCAGGTCCAGCCCGGAGACCTCCTCGGAGACCGGGTGCTCCACCTGCAGACGGGTGTTGACCTCCAGGAAGGAGATGACCCCGTCCTGCCCGACGAGGAACTCGCAGGTCCCGGCCCCCTGGTACTGGGCCTCGGCGAGGATCGCCTTGGAGGAGGCGTACAGGCTGCTCAGCTGCTCCTCGGACAGCCACGGGGCCGGAGCCTCCTCCACGAGCTTCTGGTTGCGCCGCTGCAGGGAGCAGTCCCGGGTGGAGACGACGACGACGTTGCCGTGGGCATCGGCCAGGCACTGGGTCTCCACGTGGCGGGGGGAGTCGAGGAAGCGCTCGATGAAGCACTCCCCGCGCCCGAAGGCCGCCGTGGCCTCGCGCACCGCGGAGTCGTAGAGCTCCGGGATCTCCTCCCGGGTGCGGGCGACCTTGATCCCGCGGCCCCCGCCGCCGAAGGCGGCCTTGATGGCGATGGGCAGCCCGTGCTCGTCGGCGAAGTCCAGGACCTCCTGGGCCCCGGAGACCGGGTCCTTGGTGCCGGGCACCAGCGGGGCGCCGACCTTCTCGGCGATGTGCCGGGCGGCCACCTTGTCCCCGAGCTCGGTGATGGCCTCCGGGGAGGGGCCGATCCAGGTCAGTCCGGCCTGCTGCACCGCGCGGGCGAAGTCGGCGTTCTCGGAGAGGAACCCGTAGCCGGGGTGCACGGCGTCGGCGCCCGAGCGGCGGGCGGCGTCGATGATCTTGTCGATGACGAGGTAGGAGTCCGCGGCGGTGGACCCGCCCAGGGAGAAGGCCTCATCCGCGAGCTTGACGTGCAGGGCGTCCCGGTCCGGCTCGGCGTAGACCGCGACGGTGGGCAGTCCCTCGTCCCGGGCCGCGCGGATCACGCGCACCGCGATCTCACCGCGGTTGGCGACGAGCACCTTGGTCACGGGACCGCTGGCGTAGCGGGTTGCGGGGGTCGCCTGCGGCGCGGACACGGTATCGGTCACGGGGAAACTCCTTATCATCCTCAGCGCGAGCTTAGTCTCTGGACTCAGCATTTGCCTAAGCGCCGGGGCCTCGCGCGGGCCGTGCTCCGCATTCGGCGGGCCGGCTCAGGCAGTCTGCTCGGGGGCGCGCCACAGCCGCTGGATGCCCACGCCGAGACGGCCCAGCAGCTCGCGCAGCCCGTGCACGCTGAGTCCCTGCACCGCGTGCGGGTCCCCCTCGACCCCGGTGATGAACGCGGCGCCGTACCCCTCCAGGGTGAAGGACCCGGCGACCCACAGCGGCTCGCCGGTGGCGGCGTAGGCGTCGATCTCCTCCGGGGTCATCGCGGCGAAGGACACGCGCGCGCTGACGCACAGCCCCGTGCCCTCGGCCGGGGCAGCGAGGTCGCGCCGGTCCACGAGCCAGTGGCCGGTGTGCAGGATGCCGGTGCGCCCGGACATGGCCCGCAGGCGCTCGCGTACCGCCTGCCCGGTGCCCGGCTTGCCGTAGGCTCGCCCGTCCAGTTCGAACACGGAATCGCAGCCGAGCACCAGGTGCCCGGCGGCCTCCGGCAGCCCGGCCACGGCCTGCGCTTTGGTGCGGGCCAGGATCTCGGCGGTCTCGGCGGGGGAGGGCTCCCGGCCGAGGGCCCGACGCCGTTCCTCCACGGCTGCCGGCTCATCCACCCCGGAGACCAGGACGGAGAACTCCAGCCCGGCCTGGCGCAGGATCTGCGCGCGGGAGGGGGACTGGGAGCCCAGGATCAGCAGGGGCCGATCGGGATCGACGGAGCCGGAGGGGTCGGCGGGCGCGGACGTGCGGGAGGAGGTGCTCACCCGCCCCAGCCTAGCGGCCGAGGGCAAGCGGGCACCTCCTCGATGCGGCGTCCCGGGCGGGCGGGATCAGCCCAGGCGTGCGGGCTCGGCGTGGGGCCCGACGGCGTCGTCCTGCCCGGTCTGCTCGGCGTTCGCCCCGTGCTCCTGCGCCCACTGGGCGGCGGTGAGATCGGAGTCGAACCAGTCCGCCGAGCGCGGAGCGTTGTAGAGGTCCTCGTCCAGGATCCCCTCCCGGCGGGAGATGATCGCCGGAATCAGCGCCTGCCCGGTCACGTTCAGGGCGGTGCGGCCCATGTCGATGATCGGGTCGATGGCCAGCAGCAGCCCCACGCCGTCCAGGGGCAGGCCCAGGGTGGACAGGGTCAGGGTCAGCATGACCGTGGCTCCCGTGGTCCCGGCGGTGGCCGCCGAGCCCAGCACGGAGACCACCACGATCAGCAGGTAGTCCGTGATCCCCAGCGGCACGCCGTAGAACTGGGCGACGAAGATCGCCGCCAGCGCCGGGTAGACCGCCGCGCACCCGTCCATCTTGGTGGTGGCCCCGAAGGGCACGGCGAAGGAGGCGTAGGCCGGGGGCACGCCGAAGTTGCGCTCGGCCACCCGCTGGGTCACCGGCATCGTACCCATCGAGGAGCGGGAGACGAAGCCGATCTGCGCGGCCGGCCACACCCCGGTGAAGAACTGGCGGATGGACAGCCCGTTGAGCCGGGCCAGCAGCGGGTAGACCACGAAGCCCACGATCGCCAGGCCCACGTACAGCAGCAGCACGAACTTCGCCAGGGAGCCCATCGTGGCCCACCCGTAGGTGGACACCGCCGTGCCGATCAGCCCCAGGGTGCCCAGCGGGGCCAGGCGGATGATCCACCACAGGATCTTCTGCACGATCGCCAGGGCCGAGCGCATGAAGTTCAGGAACGGCTCGGCCGGCTTGCCGATCTTCAGCGCGGCGATCCCCACCGCCCCGGACATCACCAGGATCTGCAGGATGTTGAAGCTCACCGAGGTGTGCAGCCCGTCGGCCGTCTCCCGGGTGCTCGCGGACAGCCCGAGCACGTTGGCCGGGACGATGCTGGTGACGAAGGCCAGCCAGGACCCCTGGGTGCCGGTGTAGGAGTCCGGGGTGGACAGGCCCGTGCCGACCCCCGGGCGGAAGACGACGCCGAGCACGATGCCGATGATCACGGCGATCAGCGCGGTCCCGGCGAACCACAGGAGGGTCTTCACCGCCAGGCGCGCCGCGTTCGCCACGGCGGAGAGGTTGGCGATCGAGGTGATCACTGCGGTGACCACCAGCGGCACGACGGCGGCCTTGAGCAGGCTGACGTAGCTGGAGCCGATGGTGTCCAGGGTGGTCATCAGCCAGTTCGGGGAGGTCTCGGGATCCCCGCCGAGGGCGAGGGCGGCGAAGCCCAGCAGGACGCCGATGAGCAGGCCCAGGAGGATCTGGACCCCGAAGTTCGTCATCCAGGAGGGCAGGCGGCGGCGCGCTGCGGGCGCAGTGGAGCGTTCGGACATGCGCTCCAGGCTAGGAGCGGATGCTTTTCCGGTAAACCAAATGCGTCGTCGTATTACGCTTCCGGATCCTGCAGCGCCCGACGCAGCGTGTCCAGGCCCACCGAGCCGATCAGCAGGGCCCGGGTGTGGAACTCGCGCAGGGACTCCCCGCGCTGAAGGGCCTCATCGCGCAGCTGCTCCCAGATGCGCTGGCCGATCTTGTAGCTGGGGGCCTGGCCCGGCCAGCCGAGATACCGGTGGAACTCGAACTCCCGCTGCCCCTCGGAGATGTCCAGGTTCTGCGCCAGGAACTCGTGCCCGGCCTCGGCCGTCCACGTCCCCGAGTGCCCGATCCGCTCGGCCCAGGCCTGCGGGATCTCGAAGCCGCAGTGCACGCCGATGTCGAAGACCACCCGCGCCGCGCGCATCCGCTGCCCGTCCAGCATGCCCATCCGGTCCCCGGGATCCTCCAGGTATCCCAGCTGCTCCATCAGCCGCTCGGCGTACAGGGCCCAGCCCTCGCCGTGCCCGGAGACCCACACCCCGTGCGCCCGGTAGTCGTTGACCGAGGAGGCCAGGGCCGCTCCCGTGGCGAACTGCAGGTGGTGGCCCGGAACCCCCTCGTGGTAGACGGTGGAGGTCTCCGCCCAGGTGGTGAACTGCGTCTCCCCCTCGGGAACGGACCACCACATCCGGCCCGGCCGGGAGAAGTCCGCCGATGGCGGGGTGTAGTAGATCCCGCCGTCGTGGGTCGGGGCGATCATGCACTCGATGGTGCGCATGGGCCCCTCGATGGTGAAGTGCTCCCGGGCCAGGAACTCCACGGCTCGGTCCGAGACCCCCTGCATCCACTCCCGCAGGGCGTCCGTGCCCTCGAGCCGGCGATCCGGATCCGCATCCAGGGCCCGCTTGGCCTCCGCGATGCTCGCTCCGGGGCGGATCTGCTCGGCCACCTGCTCCTGCTCGGCGATGATCCGCTCCAGCTCTTCCACGCCCCAGCGGTAGGTCTCGGCCAGGTCCACCTCGGCACCGAGGAACTGCCGGGAGTGCAGCCGGTAGCGCTCGATGCCCACGGCGTCCTCCTCCGGAGCTTCCGGCAGCAGCACCTGTTCGAGGTGATCGGCCAGGCGACGGTACGCGCCGGCTGCCGCCCTCGCCGCGTCCTGCGCGGACCCGTCCAGCCCGGCGTCGGCGGCCACCGCCTGCTCGGCCAGCCCGTCGAAGAACCCGCCGGACTGCGCGTAGGCGCGGAACTGCTCCACCAGCAGACGCACCTGCCGTGCCGCGGCCACCCGGCCGGCCTCCCGGTGATGCTCCAGGGTCTCGATGAACCCGTCGATGGCCGCGGGCACGTTGGCCATCCGACCGACGATGTGCGACCAGTCCTGCGCGGTCTCCTGCGGCATCAGGTCGAAGATCTGGCGGATTCCGTGGGCCTCCGTGGCCAGCGGGTTCAGCTCCCACGCGCCCAGACCGGCCAGGTGGGCTTCGATCTGCAGGCCCAGGCGCTCGTTGAGCACGTCCAGGGTCACCCGGTCCACCGCGTCGCGCGGCTCCAGCGCGTTGACGGCCTCCAGGGTGCGCCGGGCCAGCTCGACGTCGGCTTCCTCCCCGGCGGGGGAGTAATCGGAGTACTCGGTCTCGTGCCCGGGCCGCCCCTCGATGGTCGCCGCATCCGGATGCAGGGCCAGGTATTCCTCGTAGTAGGCGTCCGCGGCCTCGTCGATGGCGGTGCGGTCTCGGTCCAGGCGCAGGGCCTCGGGCAGCTCGTCCGGCGTCACACCGGTCACAGTGTTCTCGGTCATGGCACCCACTGTAGCGCCGGGGTGCTCGCTGCCGGGACAGGGTCGCGGGTCGGCCTCCGGCTCGACACCGGGCCGTGCTCAGCGCGGCCGAGCCCGCTTCCAGGACCCGGGGCCGGGCCGCAGCCCGGCGCCCAGCCGCTGGCGCCGGGCCAGCAGCCGCCCCACCTCCGCCAGCGGGTTGGCGGCCGGCTTCGGGGCGGTCCGCCGCTGCAGCAGCACCACCGTCAGCGCGGCCAGCTCCTCCTCGGTGGGGTTCCCGCGCACCACCGAGAACAGCGGCTCCTGGGCCCGGTCCTGCTCCTCATGCCGTCGCGCACTCACAGCGGGATGTTCCCGTGCTTCTTGGCCGGCATCGCCGCGCGCTTGTCGTGCAGGGCCCGCAGCCCCTTGATGATGTTCACCCGGGTCTCGGCCGGGGCGATCACCGCGTCCACGTACCCCAGCTGCGCGGCCTGGTACGGGTTCAGCAGCTCCTCCTCGTACCGCTGGATCAGCTCGTCCCGAGCGGCCTCGACGTCGCCGCCCTCCTCCTCGACCTTCTTCAGGTCCCGGCGGTACAGGATGTTCACCGCACCCTGGGCGCCCATCACGCCGATCTGCGCGGTGGGCCAGGCCAGGTTGATGTCCGCGCCCAGCTTCTTGGAGCCCATGACGATGTACGCCCCGCCGTAGGCCTTGCGGGTGATCACCGTGATCAGCGGGACGGTGGCCTCCGCGTAGGCGTAGATCAGCTTGGCCCCGCGCCGGATGATCCCGTTGAACTCCTGCTCGGTGCCCGGCAGGAACCCGGGCACATCCACGAAGGTCAGGATCGGGATGTTGAAGGCGTCGCAGTGGCGCACGAAGCGCGCGGCCTTCTCCGAGGCCGCGATGTCCAGGGTCCCGGCGAACTGCATCGGCTGGTTGGCGACCACCCCCACGGTGCGGCCCTCCACCCGCCCGTAGCCGGTGATCACGTTCGGGGCGTACAGCCCCTGGATCTCCAGGAAGTTCCCGTCATCCACCACGGTCTCCACCACGGTGCGCATGTCGTAGGGCTGATTGGCCGAATCCGGGACGAGGGCATCCAGCTCCTCATCCTCCGGGGTGATCTCCGGGTCCTGATCGTGCTCCAGGACCAGCCCGTCCATGAGGTTGTTCGACGGCAGGAACTCCAGCAGCTCCCGCAGGAAGTCGAAGGCGTCCTCCTCGTCCTCGGCCAGGTACTGGGAGGTGCCGGTCACCGCATTGTGGGAGCGCGCCCCGCCCAGGGTCTCCATGTCCACCTCCTCGCCGGTGACCGTCTTGATGACGTCCGGGCCGGTGATGAACATGTGGGAGGTCTTATCCACCATGATCACGAAGTCCGTCAGCGCGGGGGAGTAGGCGGCCCCGCCCGCGCACGGGCCCATGATCACCGAGATCTGGGGGACGACGCCGGAGGCCCGCACGTTCATCCGGAAGATGTCCGCGAACATCGCCAGGGAGTCCACGCCCTCCTGGATGCGGGCCCCGCCGCCGTCGTTGATCCCGATGACGGGGCAGCCGTTGCGCAGCGCGAACTTCTGCACCTTGACGATCTTCTCCCCGTTGACCCGGGACAGGGAGCCGCCGAAGACCGTGAAATCCTGCGAGTACACGGCCACCAGGCGCCCGTCCACGGTGCCGTAGCCGGAGACCAGGCCGTCGCCCAGCGGCTTCTTCCTCTCCATCCCGAAGGCCGTGGAGTGGTGGGTGGCCAGGGCGTCGAACTCCACGAAGGAGCCCTCGTCCAGCAGCATCTCCAGGCGCTCGCGGGCCGTGGACTTGCCGCGGGAGTGCTGCCGGTCCACCGGCGCCTGCCCCGTGGGCAGCAGGGAGGCCTCGCGCCGTGCGTAGAAGTCGGCGATGCGCCCGGCGGTGGTGGACAGATCCGGTCCGTCCTGCTGCTTCGAGTCCTGCGGGGCGGGGGTTTCGGTCATGGGCACTTCCTCAGACGATGCGGATCGATGCGCGGACGGTGGGACGGCGCGCCGTGGTCGCGGGCGAAGGAGCGGATCAGCCTCAGCTGGTCGGCGCCTCCGGTGCCCCCACTGTACCCAGCACCGGGTTCCAGCGGTGGATCCGGCGTTCGGTCACCACTCCTCCGGTGCGCATCGGATCCTCGTCCAGCAGCTGGGCCACCTCCTCCTCGGACTCCGCGCGCAGGATCAGCAGCGCCTGGTCGGAGCCGTCGGTGAACGGGCCGGAGACCAGCAGCTTCCCCTCATCCAGGAGTCCGGCGAGGAAGCGCCGGTGGGCCGGCCGGTGCGCGGCCTGCGCCTCGGCCGGGCCGTAGCTGTACAGGACGGCGAAGTGCTCGCTCACGGTGATGGGTCCTCTCGGGCGGGGATGGGTCGGTGCGGGCGCATCCAGCCGACGCCCGGCTCCGCCTCCTAAACTAGCTCACACCCCCGTCCGCGTCCGCGCCCGCCGCGGGCACACCACCCGGCCCTTGCCAAGGAGAGATCCCGTGTCCGAAGACTTCCCCGCCCCGCACGAGCCCGCCCAGGGCGGGGCACGGGCGCCGCTGCGTCGGCAGGTCCTGACCGGCGCGGACGACGTCGTGTCGGAGCTGGCGCGGCTGCTGCGCGCGGCCCCCGTGCAGGTGCTGGGGGAGGTGGACTCCACGAACGACGAGCTGGTGCGCCGACTGGCGGATCCGATCCGGCGTCCCGTGCACGGGAGCGTCCTGCTGGCCGAGCACCAGCGGGCCGGACGGGGACGGCGGGACCGGACCTGGACGGCGCCGGCGCGCAGCTCGGTGATGCTCTCGGCGCTGGTGCGCCCCGAACGCCCCGGGCGCCCGCGCACCCTGGAGCCGGACTCCCTGCACTGGCTGACCCTGCTCATGGCGCTGGCCGGGCAGCGAGCCATCCGCGCGACCACCGGCCTTCCGGCGCGGATCAAGTGGCCCAACGACCTGCTGCTGGACGGGGCCAAGACCGCGGGGATCCTCGCGCGGGTGGCCCCGGACCCGCAAGGGCGCCTGTGCGTGGTGGTCGGCATCGGGATCAACGTCGATCTGGAGAGGGACCAGTTGCCGGTGCCCACCGCGACCTCCCTGCGGGCCGAGCTGACCCGCACGGATCAGGCCCGCACGGGACATCGAGCCGAGCCCGTCGTGGATCGCACGATCCTGGCAGCCCATCTCATCGCCGGGTTCCGGGATCTGCTCGAGCGCTTCGAGGCCGTCGGCGGCGATCCGTCCCGGCCGCTGCCCGCCTCCGCGGTGGATCAGGACTCGCCTATGGGGCAGGACTCCGCGGGGGATCCGCGGCCCGGCCCGAGTCTGCTGGAGGCGATCCGCCCCCGCCTGGACACCCTGGGGCGCCGGGTGCGCGTGCAGCGCGACGGGCAGCCCGACCTCCGCGGCGCGGCCGAGGACCTCACCGCCGACGGCGCCCTCCTGGTGCGCCGAGAGGACGGGGCGCTCGAGGAGGTCTCCGTGGGCGACGTCGTGCACCTGCGCCCGGACGCCGGATCCGCCGAAGGGCGGTGGGCATGAGGTACCGGGCCCCGCTGGAGCCGGGGGAGGAGGTCGTGACCTGCAATCGGGCCCACCCCACCCGGCTGCTGCGCCCCGCCCTGACCCTGCTCGGCGCGATCTTCCTGGCCAGTGTCCTGCAGGTGGTCGCCGGGGTGTATCCGGCATGGTCCCCGGTGGGCCCGATCCTGCTGGTCGCGGCCGTGATCTACGCCGTGGTCAGGATGTGCCGCTGGCTGGTCACGGGATACGCGCTGACCACCCGCCGCATCGTGATCTTCCGCTCCCTGCGGGCCCGACGGCCCCTGGCGCTGCCGTTGGAGCACGTGCTCGGCGTCGTCGGGCCGCGCGGGGTGCTCCACCGGGTGCTGGGCAGCGGCACGGTGCGCGTGGCGCTGCCCGGGCAGGCCTTCGACCTGACCCACCAGAAGGAGCCCGCCCGCTTCGCGCGCCTGTGCGAACAGCAGCGGGCCGAGTTCATCGGCCGACGCAGGAGGTCCGGGGTGTAGGCTTCTCATGCATGGCCTGTGACCCGGACAACCCTTCCGGTCGCAGTGACGGCACCGTCGCCGCCCCCTGCGCGGTCGGCAGCGGCGCGCCGCCCCGTCGGCCCCGACCGCGCGCAGAGGATCCGCCGCACCCCCGACCCCGAGACCAAGAAGGTGGAGCTCATCGTGCCCCAGGACGTTCCCGAGGACGCACCGGTCTACACCGGACCGCAGACCAGCCAGCTGAACCTCGCGAACCCGGCCCAGTCCAACCTCTACGGCTCCGTGGAGGCCAAGGCGGCCGTCGGGGCGCTGGAACGCGCCCTGCTGGGGCAGAACCGCAGCCTGCGCCGGGAGGAGGCGGCCGAGGCCGCGGACGTCTCCCTGCTCGGGGCGCGGAAGATGTGGCGCGCCCTGGGTCTGCCCAACCTCAAGGACGAGGACGTCTTCTTCACTCCCTTCGACGTCGAGGCGCTGCGCACCATGGCGGATCTGGTGGACAACGCGGACATCACCGAGTCCGGGGTCATGTCCATCGTCCGGTCGGTGGGGCAGATGACGGACCGGATGGTCGCCTGGCAGATCGAGGCGCTGGTGGAGGACATGGTCGCCCATCGCGGGGTCACCGACGCCGAGGCGCGGCGCCACCTGCTCACCATCCTGCCGCAGCTGATCGAGCAGCTGGATCAGCTGATCCACTACGGCTTCCGTCGCCAGCTCAACGCGGCGGTGATCCGTCTGGCGCTGAAGGCGGAGAAGCCCGGTGAGGCAGACGCGGACGAGGACGGGGACGACCGGTTCCGCCCGCTGCCGCTGGTGCGCGGGATCGGCTTCGCGGATCTCGTCTCCTACACCTCGCTGTCCCGGCGCATGGGCGAATCCACCCTGGCCAGCCTGGTCCAGCACTTCGAGCAGCGCTGCGCCGAGATCGTGGCGGTCGGCGGCGGCCGGATCATCAAGACGGTGGGTGATGAGATCCTGTTCCTCACCGAATCCCCGGAGGCCGGCGCCCGGATCTCCCTGGCACTGTCCCGGATGATCGACGAGGATCCGGCCCTGCCGGAGGCCCGCGTCGCTTTTGTCTGGGGCCGGATCCTGCCTAGGCTGGGGGACGTCTACGGTCCGACCGTGAACCTCGCTTCGCGCCTGGTGGCCCTGGCCGAACCCGGCGTCGTGCTGGTCGATGCCGACACCGCCGAGGTGCTGCGCGGAGACGAGCGGTTCGTCCTGCGTCCGCAGAGCGTGCGCAACGTGCGCGGATTCGGAGACGTCCAACCCGTGGTCCTGGACCCGGGCATCGGCCCCGAACTGGAGATTGACTTCGAATGACGACTGCCGCCGAGCTGGCCACCTGCATCGGTGCCACGACCCATCAGGGCTGCCACCGTCAGAACAACGAGGATTCGCTGATCACCCGCGGGAACCTCTGCGTCGTCGCGGACGGCATGGGCGGACACGAGGCCGGGGAGGTCGCCAGCTCGATCGCCGTGCGGACCCTGGCCGAGGCCCCGCTGTTCGGCACCGAGCACTTCGACGTGCCCGCCGAGGAGGATTCCGAGGAGAGCTCCCGGGGCCTGTTCCGGCGCCGCCGCAAGTCCACCTCCGCCCTGAACGCGAAGATCATGGAGGTCCTCGGCCGGGTCAAGGCCGTGATCGGCGAGGCCGACGAGAACATCAAGAAGGCCGGACGCATGCGCGCCGGCACCACGCTGACCGGGGCCTGGCTGACCCGCATCGGGGAGCAGCCCCTGTGGATCGTGTTCAACGTGGGGGACTCCCGCACCTACCGGCTGCGTCGGGACACGGACCAGCCCATCAGCCACGAGCCGCTGTCCGTCTCCCAGTCCCCGGTGGAGGGGATCAGCCTGGAGCAGATCACCGTGGACCACTCCGAGGTGCAGTACCTCGTGGACACCGGCCAGATCACCGCCCTGGAGGCGCTGATCCACCCGCGGCGCAACGTCATCACCCGGGCGCTGGGCACCGGGAACTACTGGGAGCCGGACTTCTGGGTCATCCCCGCCCAGGTGGGGGACCGGCTGATGATGTGCTCGGACGGGCTCTCCGGGGAGCTGTCCAACGGGTACATGGCCAAGGTCCTGGCCACCGTGGAGCACCCCAAGGACGCCGCGGACGTGCTGCAGGCCGCCGCGCTTCGCTCCGGGGGCCGGGACAACATCTCCGTGATCGTCGCCGACGCCGTGCCGGCGGGCTCCTGCACCGACCACGGCTGCGACGGGGACACCGACGGGGTGCACGAGACCGCCCCGGAGGAGGGGGTGCTGGACCTGGACTCCTTCAACCCGGGCCAGGATCCGGACGGCCCCCTGGCCCCGGAGGAGACCACGGTCGATCCCGAGCGCTGAGCGTCGGCCCCGGGCCCGCTCGCGTCCCCCGGTGGGCGGGGCCGGGGGCCATGGGGGACAATGGTCTGCCGTGAGCACCGAGAAGACCCGCGCCCAGCACGCCACCGCCGACGCCGACCGCGAGATCCCCGAGGAGCGGCTGAAGGACCGCTACGCCGAGCTGATCGAGCAGGTCCGCGCCGCGCGCACCGCCTACTACCTGGAGGACGCCCCGAGGATCTCCGACGCCTCCTACGATGCGCTGTACCGCGAGCTGGAGACGCTGGAGGCCGAGCATCCGGAGCTGGTCGCCAACGATTCCCCGACCCAGGAGGTCGGCGGGGAGGTCTCCGAGGCCTTCGCCCCGGTGCGGCACCTGGAGAGGATGTACTCCCTGGAGGACGTGTTCTCCGTCGAGGAGCTGCGCGCCTGGCTGGCCCGGGCCCGGGAGTCCATCGAGCGGCTGCGACCCGGGGCGCGCCCGGCCTGGCTCACCGAGCTGAAGATCGACGGACTGGCGGTGAACCTGCTGTACCGGGAGGGGCGCCTGGTGCGCGCCGCGACCCGCGGGGACGGGACCACGGGGGAGGACGTGACCCGCAACGTCGCGACCATCGCCTCCATCCCCCAGCGGCTCACCGATGAGGACGTACCCGCGGAGATCGAGGTGCGCGGGGAGATCTTCATCGCCTCGGCCGATTTCCGGGAGCTGAACGAGGCCCTGGTCGCGGCCGGCAAGGCGCCCTTCGCCAACCCGCGCAACGCCGCGGCCGGGTCCCTGCGGCAGAAGGATCCGGAGGTCACCGCGCGGCGTCGGCTGTCCGTGTTCATCCACGGCATCGGGCACCGCACGGAGCTGTCCGCGGACTCCCAGTCGCAGGCCTACGAGCTGCTGGCCTCCTGGGGGCTGCCGGTGAGCCCCTATGCCCGGGTGCTGGAGACCGAGGAGCAGATCCTGGAGTTCATCGCCGACTACGGGCAGCACCGGCACGATCTGGTGCACGAGATCGACGGCATCGTCGTCAAGGTGGATGACTTCCGCACCCAGGCCCTGCTGGGGCACACCTCCCGGGTGCCGCGCTGGGCCGTGGCCTTCAAGTACCCGCCGGAGGAGGTCAACACCCGGCTGCTGGACATCGAGGTCAGCGTCGGGCGCACCGGACGGGCCACCCCGTACGGGCTGATGGAGCCGGTGAAGGTGGCAGGCTCCACCGTGTCCATGGCCACCCTGCACAACCAGGACGTGGTGAAGGCCAAGGGGGTGCTGATCGGGGACACCGTGGTGCTGCGCAAGGCCGGGGACGTGATCCCGGAGATCGTGGGGCCCGTGGCGGCCCTGCGCGACGGCACCGAACGGGAGTTCCGGATGCCCGAGACCTGCCCCTCCTGCGGGACGCGGCTGGCCCCGGCCAAGGAGGGGGATGTGGACCTGCGCTGCCCCAACCACCGCTCCTGCCCGGCCCAGCTGTGGCAGACCCTGGCCTACATCGGCTCCCGCTCGGTGCTGGACATCGACGCCCTGGGGGAGGAGACGGCCCAGGCGCTGACCCAGCCGGCCGAGCCCGCCGAACCGCCGCTGGTGTCCATGGCGGGGCTGTTCGAGCTGAGACCCGAGGATCTGGAGCCGGTGCAGACCTGGCGGGACACCTTCCTCACCGACGAGGCGGGCAAGCGGGTGCGCGGGGCCGACGGCCGGTTCCAGCGCACCGGCGAGCAGGAGCTGGTGCCCTACTTCTACGGGCGCATCCCGGTGGACGCCCCCGCGCGGGTCAAGGGGCTGCGGCGGGATCAGCCCCAGAAGCACACCGAAACCCTGTTCCAGGAGCTGGCCAAGGCCAAGACCCAGCCGCTGTGGCGGGTGCTGGTGGCCCTGTCCATCCGCCACGTGGGTCCCAACGCCGCACGGGCCCTGGCCACCCGCTTCGGCTCGATGGACGCGATCCGCGCGGCCGATCGCGAGGCCCTGGCCGAGACGGACGGGGTGGGCCCGGTGATCGCCGACGCCGTGATCGACTGGTTCGCCGAGGAGTGGCACCGGGAGATCGTGGACCGGTGGGCCGCGGCCGGGGTGCGGATGGAGGACGAGCGGGACGAGACCGTGCCGAGGGTGCTGGAGGGGGTCACGGTCGTGGTCACCGGCACCGTCGAGGGCTACACCCGGGACTCCGCGAAGGAGGCGATCATCCGGCGCGGCGGGAAGTCCACCGGCTCCGTGTCCAAGAAGACGGACTTCCTCGTGGCGGGGGAGAACGCCGGCTCCAAGCTGGAGAAGGCCGAGCAGCTGGGTGTGAAGATCCTGGATGCGGAGGGCTTCGCGGTGCTGCTGCGGGAGGGCCCGGCCCCCTTCGATGCCGCGTGATTCCGCGGGTTCCGGGGCCTTTCGGGGTTCGTGACCGGCCCGTGACCTGTGGCCCCCGCCATGGGCTGCGGTCTTGACCCCCTGCGCGGGGTCCGCTTAGGCTGGCACGCGTCCTGCCAAGGACACCCGCTGAGGTGCTTCCGACGGCGGGACGACGGAAGGTCAAGCTTCCGTCACGATTTTTGGTTGCCAAGCCCAAAATCGTTATTGTATCGTTATCAAAGTTCATCGCCGCGAGGCGATCACGCTGGTCATCCTGCGCATGGTGCAGGGGCCGAACATGCTGGGTGCTGCCGTACACCGGAGTCGTCTACAGGGCAGACACCTCGAGAAGATCCCCACACACATCGATGGGTAGACGACGGCGCGGAGAAGTCCAGGGATGGACGGAGCGCAGGTGGCCCGAGGAGCATCGTGAAGACTACTTCCACCATCCGTCGTAACGTCCGCCGCGGCACCGCCGCCCTCGTCGTCGGCGGCGCCGCCGCCGCGACCCTGTCCATGCCGGCCCACGCTGCGACCGAGGCCCAGTGGGACGCCGTCGCCCAGTGCGAGTCCGGCGGGAACTGGAGCACCTCCACCGGCAACGGCTTCTCCGGCGGTCTGCAGTTCACCGCCTCCACCTGGGCCGCCAACGGCGGCACCGGTGACCCGGCGAACGCCTCCCGCGCCGAGCAGATCCGCGTGGCCGAGAACGTCCTGGCCACCCAGGGCAAGGGCGCCTGGCCCGTGTGCGGCGTCGGCCTGGGTGCCGCCGACACCAGCGGTTCCGCCGCTGGCGCCACCGAGCAGCAGAGCACCTCCGCTGCGCAGACCCAGACCCAGCAGGTCGAGGCCCCCAAGGCTGAGACCCAGGCCCCGGCCCAGACCCAGCAGGTCGAGGCCCCCAAGGCTGAGACCCAGGCCCCGGCCCAGACCGAGCAGGTTGCTCCGGCCCAGACCCAGTACACCGCCCCGGCGCAGACCGAGCAGGCCGCCCCGGCGCAGACCCAGTACACCGCGGCTGCCGGCACCTACACCGTGCAGGCCGGTGACACCCTGTCCGCGATCGCCGCGGCCCACGGCGTCTCCTGGGAGTCCCTGGCCGACGCCAACGCCTCCACCGTCTCCAACCCCAACCTGATCTACCCGGGTCAGGTCCTGGAGATCCCGGCCGCGTGAAGCGCCTGATCCGCTCCGGCCCCCGCGGCTGAGCGGACTTCGACTCCGACGCCCCGCTCCCCTCCCGCTCCGGCGGAAGGGGAGCGGGGCGTCGTCGCGTCCCCGGGTGCGCTCCGGCGGACCCGCCCGGGAGGTTAGCCCGCGGCGGCGCGACTAGACTGACCTGCGGGACGCCCGCGCCGGGCGCGGGGTCCCGCACCCACCGAACCCGAGCAGGAGAATCCATGTCTGCGATCACCCGCGAGCAGGTCGCCCACCTGGCCGAGCTGGCGCGCATCGACATGACCGACGAGGAGCTGGACGCGATGTCCCGCGAGCTCGAGGTCATCGTCGAATCCGTGCAGTCCGTGTCCGAGATCGCCCAGGAGGACGTCGCCCCGACCGCCCACCCCATCGCGCTGACCAACGTGCTGCGCGAGGACGTCGTCGGGCCCACCCTGACGCAGGAGGAGGCCCTGTCCGGCGCCCCCGACGCCGAGGACGGCCAGTTCAAGGTGCCCGCGATCCTGGGGGAGGAGTAGCCAGATGCCGATGAGCGCCGCAGACCTCACCACCCTCACCGCCGCCCAGGCCGCTGACCTGCTGGCCGCGGGGGAGATCACCTCCGAGCAGCTGGTGCGCGCCCACCTGGAGCGCATCGAGGCCACCGGCCGGGCCGACGGGCTGAACACCTTCCTGCACGTGGACGCCGAGGGCGCCCTGGCCACGGCCCGCGCCGTGGACGAAGATCGCGCCGCCGGGAAGCCGCTGCACCCGCTGGCCGGCGTCCCCGTGGCCGTGAAGGACAACATCGTCACCACCGGGCAGCCCACGACCGCGGCGTCGAAGATCCTCGACGGGTGGGTCAGCCCCTACGACGCGACCGTCGTCGAGCGGATCCGCCAGGCGCGGATGCCGATCCTGGGCAAGACCAACCTGGACGAGTTCGCGATGGGCTCCTCCACCGAGCACTCCGCCTTCGGCCCGACCCGCAACCCGTGGGCCCTGGACCGGATCCCCGGCGGCTCCGGTGGCGGCGCGGCCGCGGCGGTCGCCGCCCACCAGGCGCCCCTGGCCCTGGGCACGGACACCGGCGGATCCATCCGCCAGCCGGCCTCAGTGACCGGCTCCGTGGGGGTGCACCCCACCTACGGATCGGTCTCCCGCTACGGGGCGATCGCGATGGCCTCCTCCCTGGACCAGATCGGCCCGCACGCGCGCACCGTGCTGGATGCGGCCCTGCTGCACGAGCTGATCGCCGGACACGACCCCAAGGACTCCACCTCCCTGCCGGATGAGGTCGGGGACTTCGCCGCCCAGGCCCGCGCCGGGGCCGTCGAGGGCGGGATCCGGGGGATGCGCATCGGCGTCATCCGCCAGCTGCAGCAGGCCGAGGGCATCCAGCCCGGGGTCGCCGCCCGCGTGGCCGACGCCCTGGAGGCGCTGCGTGAGGCCGGGGCGGAGATCGTGGAGATCGACATGCCGCACTACCGCTACGCCCTGGGGGCGTACTACCTGCTGATGTCCTCGGAGGTCTCCTCCAACCTCGCCAAGTACGACGGCGTGCGCTGGGGCCTGCGCGTGGAGCCCGAGGAGGGCCCCGTGACCATCGAGCGGGTCATGGCCGCGACCCGGGCCGCCGGCTTCGGCCCGGAGGTCAAGCGGCGCATCATCCTGGGCACCTACGCCCTGTCCGCCGGGTACTACGACGCCTACTACGGCTCCGCCCAGAAAGCCCGCACCCGCATCATCGAGGACTTCACCGCGGCCTTCGAGCAGGCCGACGTGCTGCTGGCCCCGACCTCCCCGACCACGGCCTTCCGCTTCGGGGAGAAGACCGACGACCCGCTGTCCATGTACCTGTCCGACATCGCGACGATCCCGATCAACCTGGCCGGGGTCCCCGCGATCTCCGTCCCGGCGGGGCTGTCCGAGGACGACGGCCTGCCGGTGGGCGTGCAGTTCATCGCCCCGGTGCGCGAGGACGCCCGCATGTACCGTGCCGCGGCCGGCCTGGAGGCCGCCCTGGAGAAGGCCTGGGGGGCTCCGCTGCTGCAGCGCCGCCCGGCCGTGGAAGACCTGCTCGCCGCCTCGGGTGAGGCCGACGCCGAAGGAGTGTCCGAGTGATGACCGATGAGCTGATGGACTTCGATCAGGCCCTGGAGGCCTACGACCCGGTGCTCGGCTTCGAGGTGCACGTGGAGCTGAACACCGCCACCAAGATGTTCGACTGGGCGCCCAACGCCTTCGGCGACGTGCCCAACACCAACACCAGCCCGGTCTCCCTGGGCCTGCCCGGGGTGCTGCCCAGCGTGAACAAGCAGGCCGTGGAGTCCGCGATCAGGCTGGGTCTGGCCCTGGGCTGCGACATCGCCGAGGTCACCGAGTTCTCCCGGAAGAACTACTTCTACCCGGACACCCCGAAGAACTTCCAGACCTCCCAGTTTGACAAGCCGATCTGCGAGAACGGCGCGCTGGACGTGGAGCTGGAGGACGGCACGGTGTTCACCGTGCAGATCGAGCGCGCCCACATGGAGGACGACGCCGGCAAGCTCGGGCACCACGGCGGGGCCGGACGCATCCAGGGCGCCCAGTACTCCCTGGTGGACTACAACCGGGCCGGGGTGCCGCTGATCGAGATCGTGACCCGCCCGATCACCGGGGCCGGCAAGCGCGCCCCCGAGCTGGCGCGGGCCTACGTGGCCGCGATCCGGGAGATCGTCAAGAACCTGGGGATCTCGGATGCCCGCATGGAGCGCGGCAACGTCCGCTGCGACGCCAACGTGTCCCTGATGCCCAAGGGCGCCGAGACGTTCGGCACCCGCACGGAGACGAAGAACGTCAACTCCCTGCGCTCGGTGGAGCGGGCCGTGCGCTACGAGATCCAGCGTCACGCCGCGGTGCTGGCCGCCGGCGGGTCCATCCTGCAGGAGACCCGCATGTGGCACGAGGACACCCGCTCCACGACTTCGGGGCGCCCGAAGTCCGATGCGGACGACTACCGCTACTTCCCGGAGCCGGATCTGGTGCCGATCGTGCCGGACCGGGCCTGGGTGGAGCGGCTGCGGGCGGAGCTGCCGGAGCCTCCCGCGCAGCGGCGCAAGCGGCTCAAGGAGCAGTGGGGCTACTCGGAGGAGGAGTTCCGCGACGTCGTCAACGCCGGGGTGCTGGAGGAGATCGAGCAGACCGTGGCCGCCGGGGCCAGCCCGGCCGTGGCGCGCAAGTGGTGGATGGGCGAGATCGCCCGCCTGGCCAAGCAGCGCGAGGTGGAGCCCGGCGAGCTGGGGGCCACCCCCGCCACCGTGGTGGAGCTGAACGGGCTGATCGAGGACGGCAAGATCAACGACAAGATCGCCCGGAAGGTCCTCGAGCACGTCCTGGCCGGGGAGGGCACCCCGGCCGAGGTCGTGGAGGCCCGCGGCCTGGCCGTCGTCTCGGACGACTCCGCCCTGGGGGCGGCCGTGGACGAGGCGCTGGCGGCGATGCCGGAGGTCGCGGAGAAGATCCGCGGCGGCAAGGTCCAGGCGGCCGGTGCGGTGGTCGGGCAGGTCATGAAGGCCACCCGCGGCCAGGCCGACGCCGCCCGCGTGCGCGAGCTGATCCTGGAGAAGCTCGGCGTGCAGGGCTAGCCCCCGACACCGGGAGACCGCTTGAGGGGCCGGGCGAGGCAGGGCGGGACCCTGCGGCGCCCGGCCCCTCGCGCATCTGGGCTCAGCGGCGCAGCAGCCGCAGCCAGTGCTCCACCACGGCCTGCGGGTCGTGGGTGTGGGCCTGCTCCAGGGCCGCGGCGGACAGCTCCCGCCAGGCGGTCTCCTCCTGGCCCATGGCGTCGGCCAGGGTCCGGGTGAAGGCTCCGGGCGAGTCCTCGCTGAGGAAGCCCGCCGCCCGGGCGGTGGCCGCCACCGCCTCGGAGGACGGCGTGCACACCACGGGCACGCCGCGGGCCATGGCCTCGGCCAGGACCATCGGGGTGCCCTCGAAGGCCGAGGCCAGGGCGAGCACCCCGGCGGCATCGTAGACCTCGGCCAGGTCTGCGGTGGGCACCTCCCCGCGGAATCGGATCCGCTGCCCGTGCTCCAGGCCCGCGGTCAGCCGCTCCAGCGCGGCCCGCTCCGGGCCGTCTCCGACGACCTCCAGCTCCCAGCCCGGGTGCCGGGCGGCCGCGGCGTCGAAGGCGCGCAGCACCCAGTCCACCCGCTTCTCCGGGGCCAGCCGCGCCACACACACCACCCGGGTGGGGCGTCGGGTGCGCGGGGTCGGGGCCACCGGCACCGCCACGGGGTTGGGGATGGACCCGACCGGGCGTCCGTAGGCCGCGGCGAAGCGGCGGGCCTCCTGCTCGTTCAGCGCCAGGAACTCCTCGCAGATCGCGGCCGCCCGGCGCAGGATCGCGTCTCCGCGCACCCGCCAGGCGGAGTCGAAGCGACTGTGGAACTGCATCACGCTGAGCGGGCGCCGGGATCGCGGGCGCAGGCGGTGGGCCATGCTGAGGCCCGGCAGCAGTTCGGCCGCGGTGGTCTCATTCATCATCACCAGCGCATCCCGCGGGCCCAGCGAGGCCAGGAGGGCCCGTCGGCGCAGTCCGGCCGCCAGTCGCCGCCACCGGGAGGCGGAGCCCGGCACCGCGAAGCAGCGCACCGCACCCGGGGTGGGCGCCGGGCCGCTCGGCGGCTCGTGAGAGAGGTACTCGACCCGCAGGCCGCGCTCGCGCAGGCGCGGGGCGAGCACCCGCAGGAGGGTCTCCACCCCGCCGAAGCGCCCGACGGCGTCCTCGGCGAACACCACCCGGCGGATCGGCGGCGGAGCCTTCCGCTCCGATCCCGGCACGCGGCTCACGCGCCGGACCCGCCCTGTTCCCGGAGCCTGTCTGCGGCCGCGTCGTCGTGGACGGGTTCGGCCTCGGCCAGACCCAGGCAGCCCAGCAGGAAGGCGTACTCCCAGGCGGTGTCCTCCCAGCGCTGGTACCGGCCGGAGCCGCCGCCGTGCCCGCCGTCCATCTCCGTGCGCAGCAGCACCGGCGCCCCGGAGGTCGAGGCCGCACGCAGGGCCGGCACCCACTTGGCCGGCTCCACGTACAGCACCCGGGTGTCGTTCAGGCTCGTGATCGCGGCGATCGGGGGATAGGGCAGGGCGCCGACGTTCTCATACGGCGCGTACTGGCGCATGTACCGGTATACCGCCTCATCCTCGATGGGGTTGCCCCACTCCTCCCACTCCAGGGCGGACAGCGGCAGCTGCGGATCGGAGATCGAGGTGACCGGGTCCACGAAGGGCACCACCGCCAGGATCCCCGCGTACTTCTGCGGAGCCAGGTTGGCCACCGCCCCCATCAGCAGGCCCCCGGCGGACCCTCCCTCGGCCGCGATCCGGGCGGCATCCGCCCACGGCTGGGCCGCCAGGTGGTCCGTGACGGCGAGGAAGTCCGTGAACGTGTTCCGCTTCGCCAGCTTCTTCCCGTCCGTGTACCAGGCCCGGCCCAGCTCGCCGCCGCCGCGCACGTGGGCGACGACGTAGATCACGCCGCGATCCAGCAGGGACAGCCGGGGGATGGAGAAGTACGGGTCCATGCTGGTCTCGTAGGAGCCGTACCCGTACTGCAGCACCGGGTGCTCCGCGTCGAGGTCCAGGTCCGCCCGGTGCATGACGGAGACGGGGATGCGGGTCCCGTCGGGGGCCTCTGCCCAGTCCCGGTACGCCGTGTAGTCCCGCGCGTCGAAGCCGCCGAGCACGGGCTGCTCCCGGCGCAGCAGCAGCCGCCGCCCCTGGGGCAGGTAGTCGTACACCCGCGAGGGGGTGGTCCAGGAGGTGACGGCCAGGCGCACCACGGGCGAGCGGACCGAGCAGTGCGACAGGCTCGCGGTGAACAGCTGCTCGTCGAAGGCCGGGAAGAACGGCTCGGGGACGACGCCGCCGCGCAGCGCCGCCGCGATCTCGCTCAGCGGCAGGAACCCGACCTGGCTGATGGTCTCCTGACGCAGCCCCACGACGGCGTGGCCCGCGCCCAGGGCCACCGCCTCCACCCGACGCCCGGGCTGCGGGGCCAGCAGCGCGGTCCAGGCCCGGCGCAGCTGCTCGATGCGGCCCGACGCCGCCCGGGCGGCCTCCCGGTCCAGGACCACCAGCTGGCCGTCCGGGGCGGCGTCGTCGAGCACCAGGAGCACCGCCGGGACGCCCTCCAGCTCCACCGGGTCCGCGCTGGCCAGCACCCGGGCCCCGCGGTCCAGGAGCAGCCAGGGCACCGCCGGGTCATCGGCGTCCAGTTCGGACAGCTCCAGCAGTCGGATCTCGGTGGCCTCGGAGTGCCCGGATTCGAAGATCAGGTGGGTCTCATCGGAGCTCAACCCGCAGCCCAGCCACATCGTCGGGTCCTGCTCGACCAGCAGGCTCAGATCCGCCTCCACGGGGGTCCCGATCCGGTGGGCCCGGATCTCGCACGGGCGCCAGGACTCGTCCACGAGGGTGTAGATCAGCCAGCGCCCGTCCGGGGTCAGGAAACCCCCGGCGAAGACCTCCTCGAGTCGATCCGCCAGCAGCTGCCCGGTGCGCAGATCCTTGACGTACTGGGTGTAGCGCTCATCCCCGGAGTCATCCACGGAGTAGGTCAGCAGGTTCCCGGTCCGGTCCCGGGAGAAGGAGCCCAGCGCGAAGAACGGCACGGATTCGGAGAGCCCCTGAGCATCCAGCACCGTCTGCTCCCCGTCCAGCCTCTCGCCGGGCCGGATGACCGGCGGCTCCCACGCCTCGGGATCCCGCTCGTCGCCGACGGCGGGGACCCGGCAGTACACGGGGTGATCGTGGCCCTCGGTCGTCCGGGCGAACCACCACCAGGCGCCGTCGCGCACGGGCACGGTCAGGTCCGTCTCCTGCACGCGCTCGCGGATCTCCCGGAACAGGCGGGTGCGCAGCCCGGCCAGCGGGGCGGTCACGGCCTCGGCGTAGGCGTTCTCCGCCTCCAGCTGGGCGCGCACCCGCGGCTCCTCCTTGGCGCGCAGCCACTCGTAGGGGTCCTCGAAGGCATCCCCGTGCAGGGTGCGCACGGTGGGTTCCTGCGGGGTGCTCGGGGGTTCGGCGTCGCCCCAGACGGGGGAGGGAGTCTGGCTCATCCCTCCACTGTAGGGGCAGGGGAGGGCCCGGCCCCACCGCCGCGGCGGCGCACCAGCGGGTACACCGCGGCCAGCAGGACGCACCAGATGACCCCCACGTACAGGGCCACCCGGGTGTCCTCGAAGAAGGCCAGCAGCACCACCACGCCCACCATGAACGCCAGGGCCAGCCAGGAGGCCAGCGGCCACAGCGGGGTGGGGAAGGCCGTGGCGGTCCCCTCGGCGCGCATCCGGCGTTTGAAGGCCAGGTGGGTCAGCAGGATCATCACCCACACCTGCACCGTGGCGAAGGTGGCCAGGGAGGCGACGATCAGGAACGCGTTCTCGAAGAAGTGGTTGACCAGCACCCCGACCACCAGCACCAGGATCATCGCCAGGACCGTGAACAGCGGGATCCCGCGGGAGGAGACCCGGGCGAAGGCCCGCGGCGCCTGACCGCGCTCGGCCAGGCCGAACAGCATCCGCCCCGCCCCGTAGATGTCCGCGTTGATGGCGGAGACCGCGGCGGTGAGGACCACGAAGTTCAGGATGTGCGCGGCCGCCGGGACGCCCAGGGCGGAGAAGATCTGCACGAACGGCGAGGAATCGCCGTCGATGGCCGACCACGGCGTCAGGGACATGATCACGCCCATGGTCAGCACGTAGAACAGCAGGATGCGCACCGGCACCGTGTTCACCGCCCGGGGGATGGACACCTCCGGGTGCTGGGCCTCACCGGCGGTGATCCCGATGGTCTCCACCCCGCCGAAGGCGAACATGACCACCGTGAAGCAGGCGAGGAACCCGGCCAGGCCGTTCGGGAAGAAGCCGCCCTGATCCCACAGATTGGCCACCGTGGAGGGCTGGACCGGATCCAGCTGCACGCCGAAGACCAGCAGGGCAGCACCCCCGACGATCATCGCGACGATCGCGGAGATCTTGATGATGCTGAACCAGAACTCCGCCTCCCCGAAGACCTTGACCTTCCCCAGGTTCACCGCCGCCAGCAGCAGCAGCACCGCGGTGATCCACACCCAGCTGGGGGTGCCCGGGAACCAGAACCGCATGTACAGGGCGACCGCCGTCACATCGGCCACCGCGACCAGCGCCATCTCGAAGGCGTAGGACCAGCCCGTGACGAACCCGGCCCACGGGCCCAGGTACAGGTGCGCGTACTCGGAGAACGCCCCCGCCACCGGATGGGCCAGGGCCATCTCGCCCATCGCCCGCATGACCATGAACACCGCGGCCCCGCCGATCACGTAGGCCAGCAGCACGGAGGGCCCGGCGAAGCCGATCGCGGAGGCCGAGCCGAGGAACAAGCCCGTGCCGATCGCGGAGCCGAGCGCGATGAAGCGGATGTGGCGCAGGGTCAGCCCCCGCTGCAGGGTGGTCGGATCCGCGGCGTCGGCGGGGGACGGCGAGGGGAGGCTGGTACCGGACATGGAGTTCCTCATCGGACGACGAAAGCGGTGCGTGGGCGCGCGGCGCACCGGAGGATGCGGACAGTCCGCCCCCGGCCCGTCCTCGCGCACCGTTCCACCCTAGAGGACGTCGCGGCGGCGTCACACGCGTCACGATCCGTCATCCGCGGACCCATTCGCCGCCGTCCTTGACCGGCGCCGGACGGGGGAGCAGGGTTGATGCCAGGTCACGAGAGCCAGCGACAAGCCCCAGCTAGCTGGCCGGCAACCCTCCCACCGCGGTGGGGTGCCCTGGGTGAGGACCTGGCCGCACCGCCGACCGGCGGACGCGGCAAGCGCGGGCGCACGAGTGCCCGGGAGGTCGCCGACAGACCTCCGCGCACGCCGAGAGGCTGCTCCCCGGTGAACCAGCGGGTTCCGGGTCGAGAGGCAGTGCGCGGGCTCCCACCGGTGATGTCCTCCCGTGTGCGACGTCGTCGCCCCTGACACAGAAGCGCAGGAGCAACCATGACCGAGAACACCACCCTCCCGACCCCCTCCGCCCCGCAGGGCTGGGGATTCGACACCCGCCAGATCCACGCCGGGCAGGAGCCCGACGCCGCGACCGGCGCCCGGGCGCTGCCCGTCTACCAGACCACCTCCTTCGTCTTCCCCGACGCCGAGACCGCGGCCAACCGCTTCGGCCTCAAGGAGCTGGGCCCCATCTACAGCCGCCTGACCAACCCCACCCAGGAGGTCGTGGAGAACCGCATCGCCTCCCTGGAGGGCGGGGTCGGGGCGCTGCTGGTCTCCTCCGGGCAGGCCGCGATCACCCTCGCGCTGCTCAACGTGGCCCAGGCCGGGGACCACATCGTGGCCAGCCCCAGCCTGTACGGCGGCACCTACAACCTGCTCAAGCACACCCTGGCCGCCTACGGCATCGAGACCACCTTCGTGGAGGACTTCTCCGACCCGGAGGCCTGGCGTGCGGCCGTGCGCCCCAACACCAAGGCCTTCTACGGGGAGACCGTCCCGAACCCGCGCAGCGACGTCCTGGACATCGAGGCGCTCGCGGCGGTGGCCCACGACTCCGGGGTGCCGCTGATCGTGGACAACACGGTGCCCACCCCGTACCTGATCCGGCCCATCGAGTGGGGTGCCGACGTCGTCGTGCACTCGGCGACCAAGTACCTCGGCGGGCACGGCAACTCCATCGGCGGGGCGATCGTGGATGCCGGCAGGTTCGACTACGGCCGGGACCCGGAGCGCTACCCGCAGTTCAACACCCCGGATCCCAGCTACCACGGGCTGGTCTTCGCGGAGGACCTCGGGGAGAAGGGCGTGTTCGGCGTGAACCTGTCCTACATCCTGCGGGCCCGGGTGACCCTGCTGCGGGACCTGGGCTGCTCGATCTCCCCGACCAACGCCTTCAACATCTCCGTGGGCATCGAGACGCTGTCCCTGCGGGTCCAGCGCCACGTGGACAACGCCCAGAAGGTGGCCGAATGGCTGCAGGCCCGTCCCGAGGTCACGAAGGTGCACTACGCCGGTCTGCCCTCCTCCCCGTGGTACGAGCTGGGACGCAAGTACGGCCCGCAGGGCGTGGGTGCTGTGGTCGGCTTCGAGATCGACGGCGGCTCCCCGGCGGCCCAGCGGTTCGTGGACTCCCTGGTGCTGCACTCCAACGTCGCGAACATCGGGGACGTGCGCTCGCTGGTGATCCACCCGGCCTCCACGACCCACTCCCAGCTGTCCGAAGATGAGCTGCGCGCGGCCGGGGTGGCCCCCGGGTTCGTGCGGCTGGCCGTGGGCATCGAGGACATCCGGGACATCCTCGCGGACCTGGAGCACGGCTTCGAGCGGATCGCCGAGGCCCGTGAGACGGGTGCCGTCGAGGGGGCCGCGCAGGACGCGCGGGCCCCGGAGCCGGCGGCGTGACCGCGGTGGCAGCACCCGTCGGGACCCGGGCCGAGGGTGTGGTGCGCACCCTCGGCCTTGGGCCCCTGGCCCTGGAGAGCGGGCAGGTGCTGCCCGCTGCGTCCCTGGCCTACGAGACGTGGGGCGAGCTCGCCCCGGACGCCTCGAACGCGGTGCTGGTGCTGCACGCCCTGACCGGGGACACCCACGCCGCCGCCGGGCGGGTGGGACCGGAGGCCCCCGAGCAGACCCGGCTGGCCGCGAGCCGGCCGGGCTGGTGGGAGGGCCTGATCGGGCCGGGGCGCGCCATCGACACGGACCGGTACTTCGTGGTGTGCCCCAATATGCTCGGCGGCTGCGACGGCTCCACGGGCCCGTGCTCGCCGGGCCCGGACGGGAGGATCTGGGGTTCCCGCTTCCCGCGGGCGAGCCTGCGCGACGCCGTCGCGGCCGAGGCCCTGCTCGCCGATGCCTTGGGCATCGACCGGTGGCACCTGGTGGTGGGCGGGTCCCTGGGCGGTTGCCGGGCCGCGGAGTGGGCGGTGAGCTTCCCGGAGCGGGTGCGGGCCTGCGCCGTCGTCGCGGCCGGTCCCGCGGCCACCGCCGAGCAGATCGCGTGGGGCCACGCCCAGGCCCTGGCCATCCGGCAGGATCCGGAGTTCCGCGACGGCGACTACCCCCTCGGGGCGGGTCCGGTGCGAGGCCTGGAGCTGGCCCGGCGCATCGCCCACATCACCTACCGCTCACCTGCCGAGCTGGACCGTCGCTTCGGGCGCCGCGGGCAGGAGGGCACGGAGGAGGACCGGGCGGTGCACGGGCGCGGGCGGTACCGGGTGGAGAGCTACCTGGACCACCAGGGCCGGCAGCTGGCCCGCCGCTTCGACGCCAACGCGTACCTGGGGCTGACGGAGGCCCTGCTCGGGCATGACCTGGGACGGGGCCGGGGCGGGCTGCGGGCGGGCTTGGCCCGCACCACCTGCCGGTGGACCGTGGCCGCGGTGGATTCGGATCGGCTGTTCCACCCGGAGCAGTCCGAGCTGCTGGCGGCCAGCCTGCCCCGCCCGGTGCGGGTGCGCCGGATCGCCTCGACCCGCGGGCACGACGGCTTCCTCACGGAGACGCAGCAGCTGGGGAGGATCCTCACCGAGACCGTCTTGTGACCACCCCTCCTGCACCCCCTGCGCAGAACCGGAGATGCGTGACATTCCCGGAGCTGACGTCTCCCGTGATGCCGCGCATCTCCAGTTCTGCGGGTGCGGAGGGCGGATAGCATGGTGGGCATGAGCTTCGACCCCGTCGTGGAGTACTCCCGCCCCGAGGCCGAGCGCGCCGGCACCCACCTGGTGCTGATGCTGCACGGCTACGGCTCGAATGAGCGGGACCTGATGAGCATGGTCCCGTCCCTGCCCGGCGAGGGCTTCACCTACGCCGCGATGCGCGCCCCGCAGCCCTGTGGCCCCGGATTCCAGTGGTTCCCGCTGACGGGGACGCCCGGGGAGCGGATCGGCGTGGACGAGCAGGGGCTGCGCGAGGCGGCCGAGGGCCTGGTCACCTGGATCGAGGAGCACCGGGAGCCCTACGCCGGGGTCATCCTGCTGGGCTTCTCCCAGGGCATGGCCGTGGCCTCCTCCGCGGTGCGCCACCGGCCCGGGATCGCCCGGGCCCTCGTCGGCCTGTCCGGCTTCGTCCCGTCCCTGCCGGAGGACTTCGCTCACGACGCCGCCCTGGCGCAGGTTCGCCCTCGGCTGCCCGTCTTCTACGGCCGGGATCAGCAGGACCCGGTGATCCCGGAGCCGATGGTCGCCGAGACCCTGGGCTGGCTGCGAGAGCACGCGGAGGTCACCAAGGTGCTCTACTCGGGGATGGGGCACAGCGTGTGCCCGCAGGAGATCGGGCACGTGGGGGAGTTCCTGCGCCACGTGGCACGGGAGGCTGAGGCATGAGCTGTCTCGCCGTGCCCAGTCGCGCGGGCCGAGCGACGCGAGATGAGCTGCGACATAGAGGACATAGAGAGGATCGCTTAGATGACTGCTGATGATCGGGGGAGGGACCTCGCCGACATCGAAGTCTCCGTCATCATCCCGGCCTACAACGCCCAGGCGGAGTTGCCCTGCCAGCTGGCCGCCCTGCGGGATCAGGACTCCGACCTTCCGTACGAGGTGATCGTGGCGGACAACGGCTCCACGGATGGGACCGCGGATGTGACTGAGACCTTCGCCGCCGCGGATCCGCGGTTCCGGTGGGTGGATGCCTCCCGGGGGCGCGGACCGGCCGTGGCCCGCAACGTCGGGGTGGAAGCGGCGCACGGTCGATTTCTGCTGTTCTGCGACGCCGACGATATCGTGACGCCGGCCTTCGTGCGCCTGATGAGTGACGTGCTGCGCAGCCACGAGTTCGCCTCCGGCGCGGGGTCCCTACGGGCCTTCGACGGAATGGAGGGGATCTGCCCGGCGTCGGCGGTGCTGCGTGAGGTGGAGCGCACCGAGCCTGCCGGGGTCGCCCTGCGCTTCGCAGGCCTGCCCATGGCGATGGGGTGCAGCTTCGGCGCCCGGGCGGAGACCTTCACCGCCGTAGGCGGATTCGACGAGTCGTTCACACGGGCGGGTGAGGATTACGAGCTGTGCCTGCGCCTGCATGAGGCACACGCCAGCATGGGCTACGCCGAGCAGCTGTGCATCCACAAACGGCCCCGTTCCAGCTCTTCGAAGCTGATGACCCAGCAGTATCGCTGGAGCGCGGACGGGCAACGGGTGATGGCCGCTCACCCGATCGCGCATCCCCATCGGCTCTCCATCCAGGCGCATGTGCGATCCGTCGGGACATCGGTGCTGGGCATGCTCTGCCTGGACGAGAGTCGATGGGGAACGGCGTCAGCAGCTGAGCTCCGCCCTGGGAAGCAGTCTCGGCAACTTCGTCGGCAGAATCCGCTACCGGAATCAGGACTGAGGGCTCAGGCCTCCTTCTCCAGCCGCACCGCCCGCCCGGAGAATTCGATGACGTCGCCGGGGTGCAGCTGGCGTCCCCGCTCGGTCACGGTCCGGCCGTTGACGCTGACGTAGCCCTCGGTGATCACGGTGCGGGCCTGTTGGCCGTCCTCCACCAGGTTGGCCAGCTTCATCGCCTGGCCGAGGCGGATCATGTCGTCGCGGATGCTCAGCGGCTCGGGATCGGTGCTCATCCCTCGGAGTCTACCGAGCCCGACGCCGCCCGGTAGTCTGGTGGGCAGACGCCCGACCGCGCCGGGCGGCGTCGTGCTGCCCGGCGCGTCCATGCTTTCCACGGAAGGACCCCATTCATGGCACCCAAGTCCACGCTGGACAACGTCATCGCGCTGGCCAAGCGCCGCGGATTCGTGTTCCAGGCCGGTGAGATCTACGGCGGCTCCCGCTCCGCCTGGGACTACGGCCCGCTGGGTGCGGAGCTGAAGGAGAACATCCGGCAGCTGTGGTGGCAGCACTTCGTCCGTTCCCGGGCGGACATGGTCGGCCTGGACTCCTCCATCATCCTGCCCAAGGCCGTGTGGGAGGCCTCCGGGCACGTGGAGACCTTCACCGACCCGCTGGTGGAGTGCCGCTCCTGCCACCACCGCGCCCGCCAGGACCACCTGATCGAGGCCTACGAGGAGAAGAAGGGCCACGCCCCCGAGAACGGGATGGCCGACATCGCCTGCCCCAACTGCGGGACCCGCGGCCAGTGGACCGAGCCGCAGCAGTTCTCCGGCCTGATGAAGACCTACCTGGGAGCCGTGGACAACGAGGAGGGCCTGCACTTCCTGCGCCCGGAGACCGCCCAGGGCATCTTCGTGAACTTCAATAACGTGCTCACCGCCTCCCGCAAGCGCCCGCCCTTCGGCATCGGGCAGATCGGCAAGGCCTTCCGCAACGAGATCACCCCCGGCAACTTCATCTTCCGCACCCGCGAGTTCGAGCAGATGGAGATCGAGTACTTCGTCCACCCCGACGACGCCCCGCAGCACTTCGACCGGTGGGTCGAGGACTGCTGGAACTGGTTCACGGATCTCGGCATCGACCCCGCCAACATGCGGAAGTTCGACGTGCCGGAGGAGGACCGGGCGCACTACTCCGCCGGGACCATCGACATCGAGTACCGCTTCGGCTTCCAGGGCGGCGAGTGGGGCGAGCTGATGGGCGTGGCCAACCGCACCGACTACGACCTCGGCGTGCACAACGCCCACTCCACCGCCCGCCTGGAGTACTTCGACCAGGGCAGCGGGCAGCGCTACGTCCCCTACGTCATCGAGCCCTCCTTCGGTCTGACCCGCTCCATGATGGCCTTCCTCGTGGACGCCTACACCGAGGACGAGGCGCCCAACACCAAGGGCGGGGTGGACGTGCGCACCGTGCTGAAGCTGGACCCGCGCCTGGCCCCGGTCAAGGCCGCGGTGCTGCCGCTGTCCAAGAAGCCGGAGCTGACCCCGGTCGCGGAGAAGCTCGCCGCGGATCTGCGCACCGCCTGGAACGTCGACTACGACACCTCCGGGGCGATCGGGCGCCGCTACCGCCGCCAGGATGAGATCGGCACCCCGTTCTGCATCACTGTGGACTTCGACACCCTCGAGGACCAGGCCGTGACCATCCGCGAGCGGGACACCATGGCCCAGGAGCGGGTCGGACTGGACCAGGTGAAGTCCTGGCTGGCCGGCCGCCTGATCAAGTAGCACCCACCACCGCGCACCGCGAGGAGCACCATGTCCGAGTACACCCTGCGCCCCTGGCGCGATGGCGACGACCTCGAGCTCATGCAGCTGTGGCCGGACGCGGAGAACGTGCAGGCCTCCGTGTTCCGCGCCAAGCTGGGCCCGGACGCGGACCAGCCGTGGCAGCGCAGCGTCGTCGTCGAGCACCAGGGGGTGCCCGTGGCGGCCGGCACCGTCTACGAGACCTCGCTGCACTCCCAGCGGCTGTGGTGCTACGTGGAGGTGGCCCCGGATCACCGGCGCGCCGGCCTGGCCGCGCGGATCCTGGAGCGGCTGCGCGAACACGCCGAGTCCGCCCCCAGCGGGGTCACCGCCCTGCGCACCAAGGTGGTCCCGGGCAGCCCCGGGGCGGCCTTCGCCCAGTGGGCCGGCCTCGGCTCGATCCAGCGCAGCCGGATGGTCCGCGTGGAGCCCGGAGCCCTGCCCCCGCAGCCGCTGCGCGAGGATGAGGCCGGGCGCCCCACCCAGGCCGTGGAGGACCTGGCCACCGGCTCGCTGGAGCTGACCCGCGCCCTGTGGGACTTCTACGTGCGGGTGCACCAGTGGGACCCGCCGGCCGAGCAGTCCCTGGGCCGGGTCAACCGGCTGTTCCTCTCGGATGAGGCCGAGGCCTTCGGCGCCGTCGTGCTGCGGGAGGACGTGCTCGAGGCCGAGCGGGAGGGTCGCAAGGCGCCGATCGCGGCCTTCGCGATCAGCTACCGCTCCTTGGACGCCGACGCCCCGGGGCGGGAGGTCTCCGATGACGAGGCCACCGAGGTGCTGCTGGGCTACGACCCGGATCGGACCGGGGTGGGGGAGGACCTCGTGCAGCTGATCGCGCTGCTGGTCAACCAGTACCCGATCGTCATCGAGGTGGACGACGCCATGACCACCCTCGTCGAGCTCGTCGACGCCCTGATCCAGCGCGGCTCCGCCTCCGTGGAGGAGGAGACCCTGGTGCTCGCGGACCGGTAGGTCCGGCACGATGGATGACCTGCGGGTCGAGCGCATCCTGCGCGCGGTGGAATGCGTGCCCCGCGGCCGGGCCGCCACCTACGGGCTGATCGGGAACGTCGTGGGGGAGGTGCCGCGGGTGGTCGGCTGGACGATGCACGCCTGGGGCTCGGAGCAGTGCTGGTGGCGCATCGTCAACGCCGCCGGCACGATCCCCGGCCACGCCGCCCGTGCCCTGCCGCACTGGCGGGAGGAGGGTCTGCTCGCCTCATCCGCTTCCGGGGTGCCGGGGGCCGACGTCGATCCGGGTGCGGCCCGGGTGGATCTTCCCCGGGTCCTGATGGAGCGGGAGTCGCTGGAGCGCGCCTGGGGGGAGGCCACCGCGGACCTGCCGAGCCTCGCGCAGATCCCCGGCGGCCCCCGCCGGTGAGGTAACGACCTACAGCATCGCCTGCGGCCAGGTGTAGGCCATGACCCCGCCGTCCACGGTGAGGGTCTGACCGGTGATGAAGGAGGCGTCCGAGGAGCCCAGGAATGCCACGGCCGCGCCGATCTCCGAGGGGTCGCCCAGGCGACGCAGCGGCGTCACCCGCGTCTGATCCTCGCGGAACTTCCGGCCCTCGGCCTCGTCCTCGGAGCCGGCCAGCTTGTCGATCAGCGGGGTCTCGATGGTCCCGGGGCACACGGCGTTGGCGCGGATGCCCTGCTCGCCGTAGTCCACGGCGGTGGCGCGGGTGAAGTTCACGACGCCGCCCTTGGCTGCGTTGTACCCGGAGCGGTCGAAGTCCGCGGCCAGCCCGGAGAAGGAGGCCATGTTCACGATCGCCGGGTCCTCGGCGTCGAACATCAGGGGCACCAGGTGCTTGGTCATCAGGAAGGTGCCCTTCAGATCCACCGCGATGATCCGATCGAACAGCTCGGTGGGGTACTCGTGCACCTTGCCGCCGCGCGAATCCACCCCGGCGTTGTTCACCAGCACGTGCACCGGCCCGTCCTCCCCGAGGGTCCGGGCCAGTTCCTGGACCGCGGCCTCATCTGCCACGTCCACCAGGTGCAGGCCCACCTGGGCCTGCGGGCTCTGCCCGTGCACGGCGGCCTGGGTGCCGGTGAGCCCCTCCCGGTCGATGTCCACCAGCTCCAGGCGGGCGCCCTCGGCGGCCAGGCGCTGGGCGATGGCCCGCCCCAGGCCGGTCGCGGCACCGGTGATCACGGCTCGACGGTTCTCATAGCGCTGCATGCGTCCTCCTTCGGCACCGGCGCAGGACGCGCCCCGGCTCGACGTCCTCTGTGCGGGGCCCGGCGCGGCGCCGGGCTCATCCCTTCCACAGTAGGCACGGGGTCGCGGAGCGCCCCAGGGGCGGGCGCGGATTTCCTGCGGAGGGCGAAACACCCTGTGACACAATGACGGACGTGACCGCACCAGCTCCGACCCTCCAGACCACCCCCACGACGAGGCTCAGCCTGCCCCCGTTGCAGCTGGGCCAGCTCACCGTGGACGTGCCCGTGGTGCTGGCGCCCATGGCTGGGGTCACCAACCGGGCCTTCCGTCGGCTGTGCCGGGACTACGGCGGCGGACTGTACGTGACCGAGATGGTCACCGCCCGCGCCCTGGTGGAGCGACGCCCCGAGTCCCTGCGCATCATCGAGCACGACGACGACGAGGAGATCCGCTCCATCCAGATCTACGGAGTGGACGCCGTCAACGTCGGCAAGGCCGTGCGGATGGTCGCGGAGGAGGATCGGGCCGATCACATCGACCTGAACTTCGGCTGCCCCGTCCCCAAGGTCACGAAGAACGGCGGCGGCTCCGCCCTGCCGTGGAAGCGGGACCTCTTCGAGGCGATCGTGACCACTGCCGTGCGGGAGGCCTCCCGGGCGCAGATCCCGGTGACCGTGAAGATGCGCAAGGGCATCGACGAGGACCACCTGACCTTCCTGGACGCCGCTAAGACCGCCCGGGACGCCGGGGTCGCCGCGATCGCCCTGCACGGGCGCACCGCGGCCCAGCACTACTCCGGTCAGGCGGACTGGGACGCGATCGCCGAGCTGCGCGAGGCCATCCCGGACGTGCCCGTGCTGGGCAACGGGGACATCTTCTCCGCCGAGGACGCGGCCCGGATGGTCGAGCAGACCGGGGTGGACGGCGTCGTCGTCGGGCGCGGCTGCCAGGGCCGCCCCTGGCTGTTCGGGGACCTGCAGAACGCCTTCGAGGGCAGCCCGGAGCGCTTCCGCCCCGGCGTCGCGGAGGTCGCGGACATCATCCACCGGCACGCGCAGCTGCTCGTGGAGACCTTCGGGGACGAGCAGCGCGGGATGCGCGAGATCCGCAAGCACGTGGCCTGGTACTTCCACGGCTACCCGGTGGGCGGGCAGCTGCGCGCCCAGATGGCGCAGGTGGCGACCCTGGAGCAGTTCCGCGAGCTGCTGGACCAGCTGGACTTGTCCCTGCCCTATCCGGGGGCGGCCGTGGAGGGTCCGCGGGGCCGGGCCGGCTCCCCGAAGAAGCCCCACCTTCCTGACGGCTGGCTGGATTCCCGGATCCTGGGCGACGCCGAGCGCCTGGGCCTGGCCGACGCCGAACTCGACATCTCCGGAGGGTGAGCATGGCTGATCCGCACCTCGTGCGCCCGGAAACCCCCGGGTACACCGCCGACGACGCCCGGCGGTGGGTTCCGGAGGAGCACCGCAGTCTGTACCGCAGCGACTTCGAACGGGACCGGGCGCGCGTGCTGCACTCCTCGGCCCTGCGCCGCCTGGGCTTCAAGACCCAGGTGGTCTCCCCGAACTCGGATGACTTCGTGCGCACCCGGCTGACCCACTCCCTCGAAGTCGCGCAGGTGGGCCGGGAGGTGGGCCGGATGATCGGGTGCGACCCCGACGTCGTGGACGCGGCCTGCCTGTCCCACGACCTCGGGCACCCGCCCTTCGGGCACAACGGGGAGGCGGCCCTGGACGCGATCGCCGAGGACGCCGGCGGCTTCGAGGGCAATGCCCAGACCCTGCGTCTGCTCACCCGCCTGGAACCCAAGGTCATCGGACCGGACGGCGTCTCGGCCGGACTGAACCTGACCCGCGCCAGCCTGGACGCCGCCTGCAAGTACCCCTGGACCCGGGCGGAGGCCCCCGTGAAGAAGGGCGCCCGGTCCCGCAAATTCGGGGTCTACGAGGATGACCTGCCGGTGTTCGCGTGGCTGCGCGAGGGCGCCCCGGCGGGGACCAAGTGCCTCGAGGCGCAGGTCATGGACCTGGCCGATGACATCTCCTACTCGGTGCACGACGTCGAGGACGCCGTGTTCGCCGGTCACGTGCAGCTGGGCTGGATGTCCCGGCCGGCCGAGCGGGAGCGGGTGATCCTGTGGACCCGCCGCTGGTACACCCCGGACCGGGACCCGGAGGAGCTGGACGCGGCGCTGCGGCGGCTGGAGGCCCTGCCCGAGTGGCTGCCGGACATGATCGGCACCCGGGCGTCGATGGCGGCCCTGAAGGCCCTGACCAGCCGGCTGATCGGCCGGTTCAGCGGAGCGGCGCTGGCGGCGACCCGCGCCGAGTTCGGCGACGGGCGCCTGACCCGCTACGCCGCGCAGATCCGGGTGCCGCGGGAGACGGAGAACGAGATCGCCGTGATGAAGGGCATCGCCACCGCCTACGTCATGGCCGTGCGGGACCAGGAGCCGCTGTATGAGAACCAGCGGGAGATCCTCACCGTGCTGGTGGAGGCCCTGCTGGAGACCGACGGGCTCTTCCTGGATCCGGTGTTCGCCGCGGACTGGCGGGAGCTGGGCCCGACCGACGACGCCGCCCGGCTGCGCCTGGCCGTGGACCAGGTGGCCTCCCTGACGGATTCCTCCGCGGTGCGCCTGCACGATCGGATCACCGGGCTGTCCTGGCGGATCGGGGACAAGCCGCTCTGGTGAGACCGGCGGGGATGTGCCTCGATTCGGCCGACTGTGGAATTCGGGAGGGACTCGGGGACCCGGCGGCTAGGATGCGACCGTGGCTGGTTTGATTCGACGCGAAGACATCGACGAGGTCCGCTCGCGCACGGACATCCGGGAGATCGTCGAGGGCTACGTGACGCTGAAGTCCGCCGGCATCGGCTCCTACAAGGGGCTGTGCCCCTTCCACGACGAGCGCACCCCCTCCTTCCACGTCCGCCCGCAGATGGGCACCTACCACTGCTTCGGCTGCGGGGAGTCCGGGGACGTCATCGCCTTCCTCATGGCCATGGACCACACCGGCTTCACCGAGACCGTGGAGCGGCTGGCCGCCCGCGTGGGCTACGAGCTGCACTACGAGAACGGGCGCGGCCCTGACCGGGAGGAGAAGGGCCGGCGGCAGCGGCTGGTGGACGCGCACAAGATCGCCCAGGAGTTCTTCGAGCGCCAGCTCTACACCCGCGAGGCCGCCGCCGCCCAGCGCTTCCTCGGCGGGCGCGGATTCGACGGCGCCGCGGCGAAGCGCTTCGGCGTCGGCTATGCCCCGCAGGGCTGGTCCCACCTGCTCAAGCACCTGCGGGACCACGGCTTCACCGAGGAGGAGCTGAAGGCCACGGGCATGTTCTCCGAGGGTCGGCGGGGACTGTACGACCGGTTCCGGGGGCGCCTGATCTGGCCCATCCGCACCATCACGGGGGAGACCATCGGCTTCGGGGCGCGGAAGCTGTTCGAGGAGGACCAGGGGCCGAAGTACCTGAACACCCCGGAGACCGCCCTGTACAAGAAGTCCCAGGTGCTCTACGGCATCGATCTGGCCAAGCGGAAGATCGCCCAGGGGCAGCAGGTGGTCGTCGTCGAGGGGTATACGGACGTGATGGCCGCGCACCTGGCCGGGGTGGAGACGGCCGTGGCCACCTGCGGCACGGCCTTCGGCGCGGGGCACATCAAGATCGTGCGGCGCCTGCTGGGCGATGACGGCTCCGGGGGAGAGGTGATCTTCACCTTCGACGGCGACGAGGCCGGGCAGAAGGCCGCGCTGCACGCCTTCCAGGAGGATCAGCGCTTCACCGCCCAGACCTACGTGTGCGTGGCCCCGGACGGGATGGACCCGTGCGATCTGCGTCTGGCCCGCGGGGACCGGGCCGTGCGGGACCTGCTGGAGACCAAGCGGCCCCTGTTCGAGTTCGCGATCCGGGTGACCCTGGAGGACTACGACCTGGAGACCCTGGAGGGGCGGGTGCGGGCCATGCGCGCCGTCGTGCCGATGATCGCGACGATCCGGGATCCTGCCCTGCGTCCGGCCTACGCGCGGCGTGTGGCCGGGTGGATCGGGATGGAGCCGGTGGAGGTGGAGCGGGCCGTCGACGCCGCCGCCCGCGCCCCCGGTGAGCCCGCTCCACAGCAGCAGAGCGGCGCCCAGCCGGAGGAGCAGGATGCCCACCGGGAGGAGACGCGGCGCTTCGAGGTCCCGGATCTGCGGGATCCGGCGGCGCGGATGGAGCGGGAGGCCCTGGAGGTTCTGGTCCAGCAGCCGGACCTGGTGGCGGATTCCCAGTGGGAGGTGCTGGCTCGCACCCGGGTGCGCTACGCCCTGCACCACGAGGTGCTGCGGGCCGTGCTGGCCGCGGCGGGCGAGGCCAGCCGGGCGCCCGGGGCCGCGTGGGTCAACGCGATCCGCGCCCATGCGGATCCGGAGGCCCACGGGCTCATCGCCCAGCTCTCCGTCGCGCAGATCCCGGCCGCGACCCCGGAACAGCTGACCCGCTACGCGGCCGGGATCCTCAACCGGCTGCTCATCCAGGAGCTCGTGGCCCGCAAGGCGGATAAGCTCGCGGAGCTGAACCGGCTGGACGCCGCCCGGGACCGGGAGCGGTGGCAGGCCGTGCAGCGGGACCTGCTGGAGCTGGAGTCCCGACGCCGTCAGCTGGCCGGAACCTGAGGCGGGTCGTCCGGTTCGGGGCAGACGTCGGGCGTGCTCAGTGTCACCGCGGGCCGGTTTTGCGCGCTCGCGCGGCGGCCGGTAGAGTACCGTGTTGTTGCCAGCGGCGCGAGCCGCTGCGGCCACGGTCCCCCGTAGCTCAATTGGCAGAGCATTCGACTGTTAATCGAAGGGTTACTGGTTCGAGTCCAGTCGGGGGAGCCAGTCTGGAGGCCTCCTCCCCGGAAGGGGAGGGGGCCGTTTCTGCGTCCCGTCCGGGTTACCCTGGGGGTGTGATGCGCACCTCGCCCATTCCGGACGGGGAGGAGTCGGATCGTGGAGATCCATGATCCATGGGGCTGGGGCGATGGGCCTGTACTTCGCGGTTCGGCTGCAGCAGGCCGGGCATCGGGTGCGCCTGGTGGCCCGCACGGGGTGGGCGGATGCTCCCCGGGTGCGGATCGCGACGGAGGACGCCGAGGAGACGGTGGAGCTGGTGCCCGTGGCGGATGTGCAGCGGGCCCTGTGGAAGAAGCTGGCGCTGATCGCCTCCTACGGCGGGGTCGGGGCGGTGACGGGGCTGACGGTGGGGCAGACCCGTGCGGATGAGGGCACCCGGTCCCTGGTGTGGGAGGCGATCGAGGAGGTGCGGACGGTGGCTCGGGCCCATGGGGTGGAGTTCACCGAGGAGGATGCTGCTGAGGTCTTCGCGGTGTACGCCGATGGCTTCGCGGCGGGGACGACGTCGTCGATGCAGCGGGATCTTGCGGCTGGGCGTCCGTCGGAGCTGGAGGATCAGACCGGTACTGTGGTGGCCCGGGCCGGGCAGGTGGGTGTGGCTGTCCCGATGCGCGGGTTCATCTATCGGACGCAGTCGGCCCGTGAGGCGATCGCTCGGGCCGAGGCATGAACCGGCAGGTGATCGGGAGGAAATGGGGCGCGACGAAAGCGGGGTGAACCCCGGCCGGGGGCTCCTCCCCGAGGCCGTCGATGCAGATCCGTGATGGTACGTTGGGAGCTGAACCATCACGTCGTCACAAGGGAGTACTGATGTCTCACGAACCCGGTGCGCCGGAGACCCGCACCACCGCTGAGCCCCGGTCCTACCGGGGCGGTTTCGCGTCGCTGAAGAACGGCGCCCGCCAGGTCGTGGGCATCTCCAGGGTCGCCTCCCGGCTCGGCCCCAAGCAGGTCAAGGACGAGCTGAAGATCGCCACGATGGAGATGAAGGAGAAGGGCGCCAAGCTGGGCGTCGGCGCCGCCTTCGTCGCCGTCGGCCTCGTCTTCGCGCTGTTCGCCGTCATCGTGCTGCTCGTGGCTGCCGTGGCCGGGCTGGCCAAGGTCATGGAGGCCTGGCTGGCCGCCCTGCTGCTCGGCGTGCTCTTCCTCATTCTGCTCGCGATCTTCGTGCTGGTCGGGATCTCCAAGATCAAGAAGCAGCTGCCGCTGAAGCCGGAGTCGGCGATCTTCGGCCTGCTCTACGACCTCGGCGTGGCTAAGGAAGGCTCCGCCTACACCTCCTCCCGCGTGCGCCGCGAGCTGCGCGAGAAGCAGGAGGAGAAGGAAGCCGAGAAGAAGGAGAAGAAGCGCCGCGAGGATGCCGGCGAGGTGCCCGAGGAGCCCACCCCCACCCGCGAGCAGGTGGAGCAGCGGACCAAGGCCCGCCGCGACCACCTCAAGACCCTGCGCGACGACTTTTCCAGCCAGACCGAGCGGGTCAGCTCCACCGCCCGCGGCCTGGTCGGCAAGACCACCGCGGACGCCAAGGCCGTCCCGAACCGGGCCCGCGACGTCGCCGAGGGCCTCGCGGACAACGCCATGGACCCGGAGGCCGCCAAGCAGCGCTGGGCCCCGCTGTCCGCGCTGGCTGTCTCCCTCGGGGCGTTCGTGCTCTTCCTGGGGCGCCTGCTCAAGCGCCGCTGAGCACCCCGCCGCAACCGACCGCCGATGCCTCCCCACCCGCCCGGGTGGGGAGGCATCGGCGCTTCATGGGCGGGACGGGCGCGGGTAGACTGGGGCGTCGATGCGTCCGAGCCCGGCGCACGCCCCGCGACGAGAGGTGCAGCCCCACCGATGCCCGAGAAGCCCCTGCGCATCCTGATCGGCGCGGACACCTACCCGCCGGACATCAACGGCGCCGCCCAGTTCGGCCACCGCCTGGCCATGGGCATGCGGGACCGCGGGCACGAGGTCCACGTCGTCGCCGCCCGCACCGGGGCCGGCCCCTCCTACACCATCGACATCGACGGCATCACCGAGCACCGCCTGCGCAGCCACCACCCGCCCACACACCCGTACTACCGGCTGTGCTTCCCGTGGGAGATGCAGCACCGGGTCGGGCGGATCCTGGACGAGGTGAGGCCCGACGTCGTGCACATCCAATGCCACTACGTCGTCGGTCGCATGCTCGCCTGGGCCGCCCAGCGCCGCGGCATCCGGCTGGTGGCCACCAACCACTTCATGCCGGAGAACCTCAATCCCTTCCTGCCCTTCCCCGACTGGTTCCTGCGCGGCTTCGCCAAGCTGTCCTGGAAGGACATGGAGCACGTGCTCGGGCGCGCCGAGGTCATCACCACCCCGACGCCGATCGGCGCCCGGTCCATGCACGAGCACGGCTTCGCCAAGCCGATCCTGCCCGTGTCCAACGGCATCGACTCCGCGGCCTACGAACTCCGCCCGGGGGAGCGCGTGGAGGAGCCGGCGCACCCGACCATCCTGTTCACCGGGCGCCTGGCGGTGGAGAAGAACGTGGACGTGCTCATCCGCGCCCTGGCCCGGCTCCCGAAGGAGCTGGACGCGCGCCTGCGCCTGGCCGGCACCGGGGAGGTGGAGCCGGCCCTGCGCGAGGTCGCCCGCGCCGAGGGCGTGGCCGATCGCGTGGAGTTCCTCGGGTACGTCTCCGACGAGCAGCTGCGCCGCGAATACCTGAGCGCCACCGTGTTCTGCCAGCCGGGCACCGCGGAGCTGCAGTCCCTGGTGACCCTGGAGGCGCTGTCCGCCTCCCGACCCGTGGTCTTAGCCGATGCCCTGGCCCTGCCGCACCTGGTGCGCCAGGGGGTCAACGGCTACCTGTTCACCCCGCAGGACCCGGAGGACCTCGCCGCGAAGCTGCGCCTGGTCCTGGAGGCCACCCCGCAGGAGCGGGCCGCGATGGGCCGGGCCGGTCGCGAGCTGGTGCGCCAGCACGATGTGCACCGCACCTGGGACCTGTTCGAGGCCCTGTACCGCGGTGAGCACCCCCTGCCCGAGACCGCGCCCGACGTCGCCGGCTGAACCGTACCTCTGGGCCTCCCCGTGCTTCGGGCGGGCCTGCGGTACAGTGGTGCACCGATCCGCCCCCGGCGCGCCGCGGTGCGTCGGGAGTGATCGCGGGGGGTTAGCTCAGCTGGTCAGAGCAGAGGACTCATAATCCTTGGGTCGCGGGTTCAAGCCCCGCACCCCCTACTAGTTCACATGGTGCCTTCGTGCTGAGATGCGCGGTTCGTGCTGAGATGCGTCACGACGGGGCGCATCTCAGCACGAACGCGGTATCTCAGCACAGAACCCGCGTCTCAGCGAGGGCTCGCACGCCCCTGCCCGGTGCCCGCGCGCTCCGGCCGGTCACTTCAGGTGCTCCGGGACCGGCAGCAGCACCGAAGGGCGCAGATCCCCGACGAACAGCAGGGGATTGACGTACTCCTCGCCTTCACGCACGCCCCAGTGCAGGCAGGTCCCGCACGGCTCGTGCACTGCCTGCTCATCGCGCACCGCTATCCGCTGCCCGGCCGAGACGCGCGTGCCGCGGGGCAGCTGCTGAGCCACCGGCTCCATGCTGATCCGGCGCCCATCCGCGGTGGTCACCGTGATCACGCCCCGATCCACGACCGTCCCGGAGAAGCTCACGGTCCCGGCCGCGGGGGAGCGGACCTCCTGGCCCGGGGCGGCCGCCAGATCCACCCCGCGGTGCCCGGACAGCCACCGCTGCGCCGGGGGCCGATACGCCCCGACCACGGCCGGGCGCGGGGACAGCGGCCACTCCCAGCGCGGCCGGTCGGTCCCGGCCAGGGCTGCCGGAGCCGCGCCCCCGGGCAGTCCCACCAGCAGCAGGAGCGAGACGACCAGCACCGCGACCGCGCGCGGCCGGGGTGCGGGATGTGATGACGGCGGGACCGGGGCGCGGGACGCGATGGGGGCTCTCATGGGTCCCATTCCAGCCCCAGACCTCGGGTGCGCGGGCCGGGCCTCCGCGCTCCGGCGGGGCCGCTGGGGAGAACCCGCCGGGATCGGGGCGCCCATCCACGGTCCCAGGGCGTGCAGAGACCCGGCACCCCGGTCCGCGGCCCCAGCGTCCACCATCCCGGGCGCCGCATTCGGAGGGTCTCGGCCCCCGCGCGTCGGTGGGGTACACTGAGGGGCAGCAGTGGGCGCAGTGCGCCCGCTGACTTCGCGTGGGCGATGCGCATCAGGGACCACCACCCCAGCAGGTGGCACCCGTCCCGATGCGGGCGCGGCTCTCGGTTCCGCACGCGGGCACCTGACGGTGACCGCTCGGCACGGGCCGCGCGGATACCCCTCCGTCCCCGAAAGGGGATGCGGGACGGGATCCCATCGACCGCCAGGAGCACCGACGAGCCGCCCCGCCGCAGGGGGCCGGTGAGCGGTGCCGCACAGAAACCGAAACCCACGAGAACGCGACGCTCCGCGCCGGTGCGCGGCCGGCGTCGTGATGAAGGAGAGCGACATGCCCGTCGTGACCATGCGCCAGCTGCTCGATTCCGGTGTCCACTTCGGCCACCAGACCCGCCGCTGGAACCCCAAGATGAAGCGCTACATCTTCACCGAGCGCAACGGCATCTACATCATCGACCTCCAGCAGTCCCTGGAGTTCATCGACCGCGCCTACGAGGCCGTCAAGGCCACCGTCGCCCACGGCGGGACCGTCCTGTTCGTCGGCACCAAGAAGCAGGCGCAGGCCACCATCGCGGAGCAGGCCACCCGCGTGAACATGCCCTACGTCAACCACCGCTGGCTCGGCGGCATGCTCACCAACTTCTCCACCGTCTCCAAGCGCATCGAGCGCATGAAGGAGCTGGAGCAGGTGGACTTCGACGACGTCGCCGCCTCCCAGTACACCAAGAAGGAGCTGCTGCTCCTGCGCCGCGAGTTCGAGAAGCTCGAGAAGACCCTCGGCGGCATCCGCAACCTCACCAAGGCCCCGTCCCTGCTGTGGGTCGTGGACACCAACAAGGAGCACCTCGCGGTGGACGAGGCCCAGAAGCTGGGCATCCCGGTCGTGGCCATCCTGGACACCAACTGCGATCCGGACGAGGTCGCCTTCCCGATCCCGGGCAACGACGACGCCATCCGCTCCGTGAACCTGCTGACCCGCGTCGTCGCCGACGCCGTGGCCGCGGGCCTGCTGGAGCGCAACTCCAAGAAGTCCGGCTCCGAGGAGACCGCCGAGGAGCCCATGGCCGAGTGGGAGAAGGAGCTGCTGGAGCAGCACCAGCAGATGGAGGCCCAGGCCGAGGCCGGCGCGATCGTCGACGAGTCCGAGGCCCTGGCCGCCAAGAAGGACGAGCAGGCCGCCGAGGCCGAGGCCGCCGAGCACGAGGTCTCCGGCCAGTAGCACCCGGACGGCGCCCCACCGGGGTGCCGACCGACCGCATCGGGGCGCCGTCGGAATCCGGCCCCGCCCGAGCCCGATGGCCCCCGGTGCGCCACCGACACCTACGCCGCAGAACACGACTCTTTACGAAGGAGCACACATGGCGAACTACACCGCAGCCGACATCAAGGCCCTGCGCGAGCGCACCGGCGCCGGGATGCTCGACGTCAAGAAGGCCCTGGACGAGGCCGACGGCGACCAGCAGAAGGCGATGGAGATCATCCGCGTCAAGGGCCTCAAGGGCGTCACCAAGCGCGAGGGCCGCGCCACCGCCGAGGGCCTGGTCGCCGCCCGCGTCCAGGACGGCGTGGGCTACCTCGTCGAGGTCAACTCCGAGACCGACTTCGTCGCCAAGTCCGCCCCGTTCATCGACTTCGGCAACTCCGTGCTGGAGGCGGCCGTCGCCAACGACGTGGACAACCTCGAGGACCTGCTGAAGGCCGAGTCCAACGGCAAGACCGTCGAGGAGCAGGTCACCGAAGCCGGCGCCCTGCTGGGCGAGAAGGTCATCGTGCGCCGCGTGGCCCGCCTGAAGGGCGCGCACGTGTCCCAGTACCTGCACAAGACCTCCAAGGACCTGCCCGCCCAGGTGGGCGTGCTGCTGGCCGTGGAGGGCGAGAACGTCGAGGAGATCGCCCACGACGTCGCCGTGCACATCGCCGCGATGTCCCCGAAGTTCCTGGACGAGACCTCCATCCCGGAGAACGAGGTGGCCGACGAGCGCCGCGTCGCCGAGGAGACCGCCAAGGCCGAGGGCAAGCCGGAGCGGATCATCCCGCAGATCGTCGAGGGCCGCCTGAAGGGCTTCTTCAAGGAGAACACCCTGCTGGACCAGGACTTCGCCAAGGACTCCAAGAAGTCCGTGCGTCAGGTCCTGGAGGAGGCCGGGGCCAAGGCCACCGGCTTCGTGCGCTTCCGCGTCGGGAACTGACCTCCCCGCGCACCGCGCACACCGCACCCGGGGCATAGCCCCGGGGTCTGATCGAGGAGCGTCCGCCGTCACACGGCGGGCGCTCCTCGCGCGTGGACTGCGTATGCTGGTGCCCGGACCAGACCGCCCCCGGGGTCCGCGAGCCCGCCGCGGGCATCCCCGCCGCACCGCGCCGCCCGGGACCCACCACCGCGCCGTCCGCGCGCCAGGAGGATACAAGACCATGCCCGACGAGACTCCCCGCCTCGCCCCCACCCGCCGCCGCGTCCTGCTCAAGCTGTCCGGGGAGGTCTTCGGCGGCGGCCGGGTCGGCATCGACACCGGCGTGGTGCGGCGCATCGCCGAGCAGATCGCCTCCACGGTGGGCCAGGCGGAGACCGCGATCGTCGTCGGCGGCGGCAACTTCTTCCGCGGTGCGGAGCTGTCCGTGGCCGGCATGGACCGCTCCCGCGCGGACTACATGGGCATGCTCGGCACCGTGATGAATTCCCTGGCCCTGCAGGACTTCCTGGAGCAGGCCGGGGTGGAGACCCGCGTGCAGTCCGCGATCCAGATGGCGCAGGTCGCGGAGAACTACATCCCCCGCCGGGCCATCCGCCACCTGGAGAAGGACCGCGTGGTGATCTTCGGCGCCGGGGCCGGCCTGCCGTACTTCTCCACGGACACCGTGGCCGCCCAGCGCGCCCTGGAGGTCCACGCCGACGAGGTGCTGGTGGCCAAGAACGGGGTGGACGGGGTCTACACCGCCGATCCCAAGACCAACCCGGACGCGAAGCGCCTGCGCCACCTGACCTACGACGAGGCCCTGCAGCGGGACATCCGCGTGATGGACCAGACCGCCTTCAGCCTGTGCCGGGACAACGACGTCACGATGCGCGTGTTCGGCATGGAGGGGGAGGGCAACGTCGCCAGCGCGATCCTCGGCGAGCAGATCGGCACCCTGGTCACCGCCTGACACCCCACCGGCCTGTGTCCGGCCGCGACCCGCCCCGGCCCGTTCGGAGGCGGGCCGGTAAGCTGGAGGCCGGAGCACCCGCACCCACCCCCGAATCCAGGAGAGACCCCCGTGATCGAAGATTCCCTGACCGAAGCCCGCACCAAGATGGGCAAGGCCGTGGACGCCGCCAAGGAGGACTTCGCGGCGGTGCGCACCGGCCGCGCCAACCCCTCCCTGTTCTCCTCCCTCCTGGTGGACTACTACGGCGCCCCCACCCCGCTGCAGCAGCTGGCCTCCTTCCAGAACCCCGAGGCCCGCACCCTGCTGATCACCCCGTACGACAAGTCCGCGCTGAACGAGATCGAGAAGGCCCTGCGCAACTCGGACCTGGGCGCGAACCCCGCCAACGACGGCAACGTGATCCGCGTGGTCATGCCGGAGCTGACCGAGGAGCGCCGCCGCGAGTACGTCAAGATGGTCTCCGGCAAGGCCGAGGAGGCCCGCGTGTCCGTGCGCAACATCCGCCGCCACGCCAAGACCGAGATCGAGAAGCTCGTCAAGGATGGCGAGGCCGGCGAGGACGAGGGCACCCGCGCGGAGAAGGACCTCGAGGCCGTGACCAAGAAGCACATCGAGCAGATCGACGAGCTGCTCAAGCGCAAGGAAGCCGAGCTGCTCGCCGTCTGATGTCCGCCCAGCCCACCCCGCCGTCCACCCCCACCCAGCCGACGCCGAAGCGCACGCCGCGCGCCGGACGCGACCTGCCGGCCGCGATCGGCGTCGGCGTGGTCCTCGGCGCGCTGGTGGTGATCGGCATGTTCTTCGTGCCGCCGGTGATCGTCGCGGTCGCCGCGGCCGGAGCCGGGGTCGGCACCTGGGAGGTCACCCGGGCGCTGAACCTGCGCCCGGGGCTGCAGGTGCCGCTGGCCCCGGCGGTCGTGACCGGGGCCCTGTTCCCCGTCGCCGCGTATCTGGGCGGGGGAGAAGCGCTGCTCTACTCGGTGCTCGCGGCCGTGATCGTGGTGGTGCTGTGGCGGATGGCCGGCCCCCGGGAGGGGATGCTGCCCTCCATCATGGCCGCCGTGTTCACGATGTCCTGGGTGCCGTTCATGCTGGCGCTGGCCGTGGTCCTGTTCCGCGGGGAGGACGGCCCGGCGCGGGTGTTCACGATCGTCGTGATGGCGATCGGCAACGACACCTGGGGCTACCTGGCCGGCGTCCTGTGGGGTAAGCACCCCATGGCCCCGCGGATCAGCCCGAAGAAGACCTGGGAGGGCTTCGCGGGCTCCATGGTCGGCTCGGTGGCCGTGGGCATCCTCTGCGCGGTCCTGCTGCTGCACGACCCCTGGTGGCACGGTGCCGTGCTGGCGGTGCTGCTGGTCATCGCCTCCACCGTGGGGGACCTCTCCGAATCCATGGTCAAGCGGGAGGTCGGCATCAAGGACATGAGCCACATCCTGCCCGGGCACGGCGGGGTCATGGACCGGCTGGACTCCATCGTGTTCGCCGTGGCCATCGGCTACGTCGTGTTCGCGGCTCTCAGCTGAGCCGGCTCCTCGATCCTCGCGCCGTCCCCCACGAAGCGAAAGGCCCACCCATGACCCCCACCACCGACCCCCACGCCTCGCAGCAGCGCCCCGAACAGGAGCCCGAGGACCGGGTGGTCTCCGGCTCGCGGGAGCTGGGGGTGCTGCGCCGGGTGCCGGCCTCCGCGCGGGGCTACGACGTGCTGCGGGTGCGGGACTTCCTGGCCCGGGCGCAGGCATCCCTGGAGACCCTGCGGGAGGGCGGGTCCTACCCGGAGCTGAGCTCCGCGGAGGTCCGCGAGATCGTCTTCCCCGCCCAGGATGGCGGCTACGACGCCGAGACCGTGGACGCCCTGATGGACGAGGTCGAGGACGAGCTGGCCGCGGCCGAGCGCGCCCGGCTGGATGCGGTGCGCGGACCGGACGCGGTGCGGCAGCGGGCCGAGCCCCTGGCGGATCTGATCATGGGCCGCCTGAACCGCCCGGACGGGCGCCGCTTCCGTCGCCCGGCCCGACGCCGCGACATCGGCTACCTCGCCGCGGATGCGGACGCCCTGTGCGCGCAGCTGGCCGAGCACCTGCGGGTCAGCGAGCACCCCCACCCGGGGGCGGTGCGCACCGCGGCCTTCCGCGAGGGCACCGGGACCCGGGCCTACGACGAGGCCCAGGTGGACGCCTTCCTGGAGCGGGTGCAGGAGCTGATCCAGCTCATCCGCTGATCCCCGAACGGAGCGGAGCCGAAACCGGAGTGAAAGTGCCCTGAGTCACGATCACGTGTGATCCGGGGTATAGTTCGGGCCATGTCTCTCAACGAGGAGGACGGCATGAGCCCCACTCACCACCCCGCACCGTACGCGGACCAGAAACCGGAGCGCGATGCCGCGGCATCGGGCCCCGCCCCACAGCCCCCGATCGACTTCCCCGCCGCCCAGGCCTCCCCGGCCTTCGGACGGCTGCGCCGGGACCACCGGCGCTTCGTCTTCCCGATGGCCGGGCTCTTCCTGGTCTGGTACCTGGCCTACGCCCTGACGGCGATGTACGCTCCCGCGTTCATGTCCCAGCGGCTGTGGGGCAACATCACGGTCGGCATCGTCTGGGGCATCCTGCAGTTCGTCTCCACCTTCGCCATCACCGGCGCGTACATCGCCTTCGCCGGGCGCCGCCTGGACCCCCAGGCCGCGGACCTGCGCGGACGCATGGAGCACGGGGACTTCGCCCCGGCCGGCACGGGAGGACGAGCATGAGCGTCACCCCCGTCCTGAGCGCGACGACCGCGCAGACCGTCGGCACCCCGTGGATCAACATGGCGATCTTCGGCGCCTTCGTCGCCGTGACCCTCGTCGTCGTGCTGCGGGCCTCCAAGAACACCAAGACCGCCGCGGACTACTACGCCGGGGGACGCTCCTTCTCCGGCACCCAGAACGGCCTGGCGATCGCCGGGGACTACCTCTCGGCCGCCTCCTTCCTGGGCATCGTCGGGGCCATCGCCGTGCAGGGTTACGACGGCTTCCTGTATTCCATCGGCTTCCTGGTCGCCTGGCTGGTGGCTCTGCTGCTGGTGGCCGAGCCGCTGCGCAACACCGGGAAGTTCACGATGGCGGACGTGCTCTCCTTCCGCCTGCGCCAGCGGCCCGTGCGCGTGGCCGCGTGCATCACGACCCTGGCGGTGACCCTGTTCTACCTGCTGGCCCAGATGGCCGGGGCCGGGGCCCTGGTCTCCCTGCTCATGGGCATCAGCTCCAGCGCCGGGCAGTCCCTGGTGATCGTGGTGGTGGGCGTGCTGATGATCGCCTACGTGCTGATCGGCGGGATGAAGGGCACCACGTGGGTGCAGATCATCAAGGCCTGCCTGCTGATCGCCGGGGTCGCCGTGATGACCGTGTGGATCCTCGCCCTGCACGGCTTCAGCCTCTCCGAGCTGCTGGGCCGGGCCGTGGAGACCGCCGGAAGCTCCGGGATCCTGGATCCGGGCCAGAAGTACGGCAAGACCGAGCTGACCAAGCTGGACTTCCTCTCCCTGTCCCTCGCCCTGGTCTTCGGGGCCGCCGGGCTGCCGCACGTGCTCATGCGCTTCTACACCGTGCCCACCGCCAAGGAGGCCCGCCGCTCGGTGGTCTGGGCCATCGCCCTGATCGGGCTGTTCTACCTGTTCACCCTCGTCCTGGGGTACGGTGCGGCCGCGATAATCGGGGCGCAGCGCATCCAGGAGGCCCCCGGCGGGGTGAACTCGGCCGCGCCGCTGCTGGCCTTCGAGCTCGGCGGCTCCCTGCTGATGGGCATCATCGCGGCGGTCGCCTTCGCCACGATCCTCGCGGTGGTCGCGGGCCTGGCCATCACGGCCTCGGCCTCCTTCGCCCACGACGTCTACACCAACGTCATCTGCAAGGGGAACGCGGACCCGCGCCGGGAGATCCGGGTGGCCAAGACCACCGTCGTGGTCATCGGTCTGCTGGCCATCGCCGGTGGGATCGGCGCTCAGGGGCAGAATGTCGCCTTCCTGGTGGCGCTGGCCTTCGCCGTCGCGGCCTCCGCGAATCTGCCCACCATCCTCTACTCCCTGTTCTGGAAGGGCTTCACCACCCGCGGGGCGGTGTGGTCGATGTACGGGGGACTGATCCTCGCCGTCGGGCTCATCCTGGTCTCCCCGGTGATCTCCGGCTCCGAGACCTCGATGCTGCCCGAGGCCGACTTCGCGATCTTCCCGCTGGCCAACCCGGGGCTGGTCTCCATCCCCGCGGGATTCCTGCTCGGCTGGCTCGGCTCGGTCACCTCCCGCACCCGGGAGGACCCGGTCAAACAGGCGGAGATGGAGGTCCGCTCCCTGACCGGCATCGGCGCGGAGGGGGCAGTGGAGCACTGAGGCGGGCCAGGGACCGATAGGTGAGCGATGGGTCACAGGGGCGGCGGATCCGGGGTCCGGGCGGGGCGACCCCGGTAGGATCGGAGGAAGACGGCGGTTCCCTGTGAACCACGGGAGCGAACACGCTCCCGCGGGGCCCGCCCGAGAGCAAGAACCTGGAGAGTGACAGCAATGGGACTCGGATTCCTCGGATGGATCGTCCTCGGCCTGGCCGCCGGCGCCATCGCCAAGGCCATCATGCCCGGTCAGCAGGGCGGCGGCTTCTTCGCCACCATGCTGCTCGGCGTCGTGGGCGCCCTGGTGGGCGGCTTCATCGGCCAGGCCGTGGGCCTGGGCGGCAACGGCTTCTGGTCCATCGGCACCTGGATCCTCGCGATCATCGGCACGCTGGTCGTGCTGTTCATCTGGGGCCTGATCACCGGGCGCAAGGCCCGCTGATCCGGCAGTGCCCCGCCTGACGGGGCGCAACCCGGAAGCGACGGGGCCCGTCGCTCTCCCGCCCGCCGAGCGCGGCGGCGGGGAGCGGCGGGCCCCGTCCGCGCGCCTAGACTGGGAAGCCATGGATCTTTCGACGCTGTTCAGCGGCTCCTGGCCGCTGTTCCTCCTGGGTGTGGTGCTGATGGTGCTGGGCATCGCCGCCTCCATCGCCCTGCACGAGATCGGGCACCTGGTGCCCGCCAAGCTCTTCGGCGTGCGCGTCACGCAGTACATGATCGGCTTCGGCAAGACCCTGTTCTCCCGCCGCCGCGGCGAGACCGAGTACGGCATCAAGGCCATCCCCCTGGGCGGATACATCTCCATGATCGGGATGTATCCGCCGGCCGGTGCGGACACCGGAGCCGATGCCGAGGCCGAGACGCCGTCCGGGCCCCGCGGGATGCTGCGGCGGATGGCCGCCGAGGCCCGCGCCGTCGAGGCCGAGAAGCGCCAGCCCGGGGACGAGGACCGGCAGTTCCACCGCCTGCCCATCGGCAAGCGCATCATCATCATGCTGGGCGGGCCGTGCATGAACCTGCTCATCGGCCTGGTGTGCCTGAGCATCGTCGTCGTGGGCTTCGGCACGGCCGCGCCCACCACCACCGTGGGCTCGGTCAGCGCCTGCGTGCAGCAGGTGCGCACCAGCCAGGCCGAGGACTCCGGGGCCCAGACCTGCACCGACGCGGACCCGCAGGCCCCCGCCCACGCCGCGGGCATCCGCGCGGGGGACCGGCTGATCTCCTTCGGCGGGCGGGAGGTGACCTCCTGGGATCAGGTCAGCGCCCTGATCCGCGAGGACGGCGGGAAGACCGTGCCCGTGGTCGTGGAGCGGGACGGGCAGCGCGTGCAGCTGAGCATCACCCCGATCGCCACCCAGCGTCCCGTGACCGACGCCGCCGGGGTCCCGCAGCGCAACCCGGACGGCACCCTGCGCACCCGGGAGGTCGGGTTCATCGGGGTCAGCCCGGTGCAGGACCTGCAGCCCGGCAGCATCCGGGACGTGCCCGGGGTGGTGGGGCAGACCTTCGCCAGCATCGCCGGGGTGATCGTCAAGCTGCCGGTGCGGGTGTGGGATGTGGGCGTGGCCCTGTTCTCCGGGCAGGAGCGTCCCGCGGACTCCCCGATGTCCGTGGTGGGCGTGGGGCGGGTGGCCGGTGAGGTCGCCTCCGCCCAGCAGATCACCGACAAGGCCAAGGTCGCTTCCCTGATCTCCGTGCTGGGCACCCTGAACCTCAGCCTGTTCGCCTTCAACCTCATCACGCTGCTGCCCCTGGACGGCGGGCACGTGGCCGGGGCGCTGTGGGAGGGGATCCGCCGCGGCCTCGCCCGGCTGCGCGGGAAGCGGGACCCCGGTCCCTTCGACCCGCTGCGGCTGATGCCGCTGACCTACGTCGTCGTCCTGGCGTTCCTCGGGATGTCCGTGCTGCTGATCGCCGCGGATCTGCTGGACCCGGTGAAGGCCCTGTGAGCCGCGGACTGCGCCGCGCCCTGCGCGCCGGGGCCGGGCCCGCCCGGAGACTGCGCCACCGACTGGACGGGCCCATCGTGCGTCCGCTGACCACCGAGGACGCCCCGGGCCTGCACGCGATCCTCGACGCCGATCCGGTGACCCACCTGTTCGCCTCGGAGCACCTGGAGCGCACCGGCCTGCCCCGGCCCTCCCGCCTGGCCGGGATGCGCACGGCCTCCCCGTTCCTCGGCGTGCTCGATGCCGAGGACGGCACCGGGCTGCTCGGCGCCGTGTGGTTCGGGGCCAACCTCGTGCCGCTGCGCCTGGCCCCGGAGCACGCCCCCGCCATCGCCGCATGGGTGCGCGCGACCCGCCGGCCGATCTCCTCGCTGTTCGGCCCGGCCGCCGACGTCCTGCCGCTGTGGGAGGCCCTGCGCGAGGACGGGGGCCTGCGCGCCTTCGACGTGCGCCCGGAGCAGCCGCTGCTGGCCCTGGCCCCGCCCGACCCGGACCGGCGGGGCCTGCGCTCCCGGCGGGACCGGGCCCGCCTGCACGACGCCGGGATCTCCCCGGTGCGCTGGGCCGAGGGGGAGGACGTCTCTCGCCTCTTCCCGGCGGCCGTGGCCATGTTCACCGAGGAGGTCGGCTACTCCCCGCTGGAGCGGGACCCCCAGGGCTACCGCCAGCGCGTGATCGAGGGGGTCATGGACCGGCGCACGGTCCTGGCCCTGGACGAGGACGGCGCGGTGGTGTTCAAGACCGACGTGGGCCTGGCCCACGAGGGGGTCTGCCAGCTGCAGGGGGTGTGGCTGGATCCGCGCCTGCGCGGGCGTGGCCTATCCGAGCCGCTGCTGCGCCAGGCCTGTTCCCTCATCGGCGCGCGGTATGACACGATCAGTCTGTACGTGAACAGCTACAACGCCCCGGCCCGCGCGCTGTACCGCGCCGTCGGCTTCGAGCGGATCGGGACCTTCGCGACCGTCCTGCTCTGAGGCCGCACCGCGCCCCGCCGTAGACTGGACACGCCCGATGAACCCCTGACCGCCCAGAAACGGACACCATCCTTGGCCCTGCGTCTCTCCTCCCTGTTCCTGCGCACCCTGCGCGAAGACCCCGTCGACGCCGAGGCGGCCAACCACCGCCTCCTCGTGCGCGCCGGCTACATCCGCCGCGCCGCCCCCGGCATCTACTCCTGGCTGCCGCTGGGACTGAAGGTCCTGGCGAAGGTCGAGGCCGTGGTGCGCGAGGAGATGGACGCGATCGGCTCCCAGGAGGTCCACTTCCCGGCCCTGCTGCCCCGCGAGCCCTACGAGGCCTCCGGGCGCTGGGAGGAGTACGGGGAGAACCTGTTCCGGCTGCAGGACCGCAAGGGAGCGGACTACCTGCTGGCCCCCACCCACGAAGAGATGTTCACCCTCCTGGTCAAGGACCTGTACTCCTCGTACAAGGACCTGCCGGTCATGCTGTACCAGATCCAGACCAAGTACCGCGACGAGGCCCGTCCGCGCGCCGGGCTGCTGCGCGGGCGCGAGTTCATCATGAAGGACTCCTACTCCTTCGACGTCGACGACGCCGGCCTGGACGCCGCCTACGACGCCCACCGGCGCGCCTACCAGCGGATCTTCGAGCGCCTGGGCCTGGAGATCGTCATCGTGCGCGCCCAGTCCGGGCCGATGGGCGGCTCCCGTTCCGAGGAGTTCCTGCACCCCACCGAGATCGGGGAGGACACCTTCGTGCGCTCGCCCGGCGGCTATGCGGCCAACGTGGAGGCCGTGACCACCGTGGCCCCCGAACCGGTGGATGCCTCCGGCACCCCGGCCGCGCACGTGGAGCACACCCCGGACTCCCCGACCATCCAGACGCTGGTGGACCAGGCCAACGCCCTGCACCCGAAGGCCGAGGGCAGCTGGAGTGCCGCGGACACCCTGAAGAACCTGCTGGTCGTGGTGACCCTGCCGGACGGGCAGCGCCGGGTGGTCGCCGTCGGCGTGCCCGGGGACCGCGCCGTGGATATGAAGCGCCTGGAGGTCTCCCTCGTCTCGGCCCTGGGGGTCGGCGGCGAGGTGGAGGTCGAGCAGGCCGGGGACGAGCAGCTGCGCGCCTACCCCCAGCTGGTCAAGGGCTACATCGGCCCGGGCCTGGCCCCCGACGCCGCGGTGCTCGGGGAGGACTCCGAGACCGGCATCCCGTACTTCGTGGACCCGCGGGTCGTGGAGGGCTCCGCGTGGATCACCGGGGCCAACCTGCCCGGCCAGCACGTCTTCGACCTCGTGGTCGGCCGGGACTTCACCCCCGACGGCGTCGTGGAGGCCTGCGAGGTCCGCGAAGGGGACCCCGCCCCGGACGGCTCCGGGCCGCTGTCCACCGCGCGCGGCATCGAGATGGGCCACATCTTCCAGCTGGGCCGCAAGTACGCCGAGGCCCTGGGGCTGAAGGTCCTGGACTCGAACGGCAAGCTCGTCACGGTGACCATGGGCTCCTACGGCGTCGGGGTCACCCGCGCGCTGGCCGCGATCGCCGAAGCCAACCACGACGAGAAGGGCCTGATCTGGCCCCGGAACCTCGCCCCCGCGGACGTGCACGTGGTCGTGGCCGGCAAGGGCGAGGAGATCCTCGCCGGGGCCGAGCAGGTCGTCGAGGAGCTGGAGGAGCAGGGGCTCACCGTGCTGTTCGACGACCGCCCCAAGGTCTCGCCCGGGGTCAAGTTCGGCGACGCCGAGCTGCTCGGCGTGCCCACCATCCTCGTCATCGGACGCGGATTCAAGGACGGGAAGCTGGAGCTGAAGGATCGCCGCACCGGCGCCACCCGGGACATCGACCTCGAGGACGCGGCGCGCACCGTGGCCCTCGAGGTGCGCGGGGACTGAGCGGAAAGGCCGGGACCGTGAGCGCGTCGTCGGCACTGGGACTCCCGCTGACCGCGGGGGCGCTGCCCGGTCTCGGCGCGCTGGCGGCCTGGCCGCCGGGCCTGTGGTGGCCCGAGACCGGGGTGGAGCCCTGGCTGGTGGCGCTGCTGCTGCTCGGCGGCTTCGCGGCGGGCTGGATCGACGCCGTCGTCGGCGGGGGAGGGCTGATCCAGCTACCGCTGGTCCTGATGCTGCCCGGCATCACCCCGGTCCAGGCGCTCGCGGTGAACAAGTGCGGTTCGGTGTGCGGGACCGCCGTGTCCACGGTGACCTTCCATCGGCGCACCCCCGCCCGGATCCGCCCCGCCCTGCCGATGGCCGCCGTGGCCTTCGCGGGAAGCTTCGGCGGGGCCTCCCTGGCCGCTGCCCTTCCCACGGCCGTGTTCAAGCCGGTCATCCTGGCCGCCCTGGTGGGGGTGCTGATCTTCACGGTGGCCCGCCCGCAGGCCGGGCGGGTGTCCCGCCCCGAGCGGTCCGCGGCGGCACAGGCGTGGATCTCCGTGGGCATCGGCCTGGTGCTCGGCGCCTACGACGGGCTGCTGGGCCCGGGCACGGGCTCCTTCCTCATCATCGCGATGGTCACCCTGCTCGGCTTCGACTTCCTGCGGGCCAGCGCCCGGGCGAAGGTCACCAACCTGGCCACCAACCTGGGGGCCATCTGCTTCTTCGCCCTGCACGGCTCCATCCTGTGGGGCCTGGGCCTGCTGCTGGGGGCGGGCAACATGCTCGGCGGGCTGCTCGGGGCGCGCAGCGCAGTGGCCCGCGGCAGCGGCTTCGTGCGGGCGGTGTTCCTCGCGGTGGTGACGGTGCTGATCCTGAAGACCGGCTGGGACGTGATCCGGGAGATCTCCGCCTAGCCGGCGGTGCCGGGCAGGGCCGGGATGTCCAGGTCCGCCGAGGCCTGCAGGGCGGTCTCCACCGCCAGCGTGCGCACGGCGAACCGGGTCCAGGCGGCGTCGCGATCCGCGTCCGCCTCCAGCTGCTCCCGCAGCATCGCGTAGCCGATCCCGGCCAGCTCCCGGCTCTGGGCGGTCACGAAGGCGCCGGGCTCGGATTCGGCCACCCGGTAGCCGGCCTGCGGGGCGGGCAGGGTCCCGCAGTCGGATCCGAAGGACTCGCGCAGCTGGGTCAGCTGCGCCTCGTGTCCGGTCTGGGCGGCGTCGGCCCGCTCCACGGCCCGCTCCGAGGCCCCGGTGATCCCGGCCCGTGCCCGCAGGACCTGCTCGGACCACACGGCCTCCTCCCACCCGGCCGCCAGCCGGGCGGCCGGCGCCTTCGCGTCCCGGTCGCCGGCGGGGCAGGTGCCGTCCTCCGTCAGCGGGCCGACGGCGGGCACGCCCGTCAGCTCGGCGAGGGCCCGGGACTCCGCGGAGCCCGGCTGACCCACCTGCACCAGGCGCCCGGTCAGCTGGCGGGCGGTGAGCCAGTGGGCGACCGCCATCGAGGTGAGGCTCGCGGCGCCCTGTGCGTCCACGTGCTCGCTGCGGGACAGCTTAAGCAGGCGGGCCGCGGAGTCGTCGTAGGAGGCGGCCAGGCCCGTCAGATCCGGGGTCGCTTGAGGCTGCGTGCCCGCGGCCTGCTCGACGACGCCCGCATCCAGGGCCTTCAGCTGCTCGTCCAGGTCCGCGAGCATCGGATCCTTCCGGGAGGCCTCCGCGGAGGAGGCGCGCACCTGGGCCTGCAGGCTCTTCAGATCCGCGGCGGCCTGGCGCTGGGCGTCGCGCGCGGGGCGGTTGTCCTGCACACGCCACCACAGCAGCCCGCCCCCGGCCAGGAGCAGGATGAGCACGAGGGTGAGGGTCTTCGGCACGGTGGCGCGCATGGGCGGGGGACCTCGCAGGTTCGTTTCGGCGGCGGGGCAGGGACCTGCCCATCATCCCACGAGGTCCCGGCCCGGCCCGCGATAGCCTGGATCCCGAAGCACCCGAGACCAGACCAGACCAGATCAGCGCAGACCGTCCGGATCGGAAAGGCGCGACGCCGCCCCGCCCGGCACCGAGCATCGCCCGCCCTCACCGCACCGGCCGGGGCGTGCCGAAGGAGAGCCCATGTCCAAGGACCACGCCAAGAAGTCCTCCACGTCCCGATCCCGGCGGAAGCTGGCCCGGCAGAAGGCCCACGCCGACTACTCCGAGCAGGCCCACCCGCGCCGAGGGCTGGCCGAGACCGTGGACCTGGAGCGGATCGAGCAGCTGATCCGCCCGGTGCTGGCCTCCTTCGACCTCGTACTGGAGGAGGTCACCGCCCGCGGGGCCGGCAACGGCCAGACCCTCGCCGTCGTCGTCGATCTGCCCGAGGACGCCGAGGGCTCCGTGTCCCTGGACACCCTGGGGGAGGTCTCCCAGGCGGTCTCTGCCGCGCTGGACGCGGATCCCGAGGAGCCGGAGACCGCCTACCTGCTGGAGGTCACCTCCCCGGGGGCCACCCGGAAGCTCATGCAGACCCGCCACTGGAAGCGGGCCCGCGGGCGCCTGCTGCGGATCACCCCGCAGGAGGGGGAGGCGTTCCTGGCCCGCCTGGATGCCGTGGAGGAGGGCGCCGACGGGGTGCGCGCCCTGATCCGGCGTCGGAAGAACACCCGCAAGGGCCAGCCGGAGTCCTATCACGAGCAGGAAGCCCTGGACCCGGCGTCGGTGCGCAAGGCCCAGGTGGAGGTGGAGTTCTCCGGTCCGGCGGACGCCGAGTAGACTGGCCCCGGACCGCGGGCCGGTCGCCTCCCGATCGCGGAGGCGACCGGCCCGCGCGATCAGCATCAGCGGGGTCCCGCCCGTGGGAGACGAGCAGCAGCGAGAGAGGTTCGACCGTGGATATCGATATGAGCAACCTTCGCCTCCTGGAGAAGGAGCGCGAGATCCCCGTGGAGACCCTGATCTCCATGATCGAATCCGCGCTGCTGCTGGCCTACGAGAAGAACCCCGGCGCCATCCGCGGGGCCCGCGCGCACGTGGACCGCACCACCGGCCGGGTGAGCATCTGGGCCCCCGAGGTGGACGAGGACGGCCAGCGCATCGGCGAGTTCGACGACACCCCGAAGAACTTCGGGCGCATCGCCGCGGCCACCGCCCGCCAGGTGATCTTCCAGCGCCTGCGCGAGGCCGAGGACGAGCAGGTGCTCGGGGACTTCCGCAACCGCGAGGGCCAGCTGGTCTCGGGGCAGGTCCAGCAGGGCGGTCGCGGGGGCATGGTCCACGTGGACCTGGGCACCGTGGAGGCCGTGCTGCCCGAGCACGAGCAGTCCCCGCGGGAGAAGTACCCGCACGGGACCCGGCTGCGCGCCTACGTGGTCGAGGCCCGCCGCGGCTTCAAGGGCCCGTCCATCACCCTGTCCCGCACCCACCCGGATCTGGTGCGCCGCCTATTCGAGCACGAGGTCCCGGAGATCGCCCAGGGCGAGGTGGAGATCAAGTCCGTGGCCCGCGAGGCCGGGCACCGCACCAAGATCGCGGTGCACGCGACCCGACCCGGCATCAACGCCAAGGGCGCGTGCATCGGGGAGATGGGCTCCCGAGTCCGGGCGGTGACCTCCGAGCTGAACGACGAGAAGATCGACATCGTCACCTGGTCCGAGGACCCGGCCCAGTTCATCGCCGGCGCGCTGAGCCCGGCCAAGGTCTCCCGGGTGGAGACGGACCCCGCGGGGCGCTTCCAGGCCCGCGCGATCGTGCCGGATGACCAGCTGTCCCTGGCCATCGGCAAGGAGGGGCAGAACGCCCGGCTGGCCGCGAAGCTGACCGGGTGGCGCATCGACATCGTCGCCCAGTCCAAGGCCGCAGGCTCCGGCGCGGATCGCTCCGCGTCCCCCCGCGGCTGAGGCCGCGGTCGCACCGCGCCTCACACGATCTGTGTCCTGCCTCTCGGTCTTGGGTTCCGCGCCGGGCAGGGGCTAGACTGGTCTGCGGTCGTCGAACCGTCGCATCCGCGCGCGCCCGCCGAGCACCGAAAGGGGTCGAACCGCTGTGTCCTCCCCCGCCGGTCAGCGCACGTGCATCGGATGCCGCCGGATCGAGGACCGCACCGCACTGGTCCGTGTGGTGCTCTCCCATCCCGCCGACGCCGCCGTGCCCCAGGTCGTCGCGGACCCCACCCGGTCCGCCCCCGGCCGCGGAGCGTGGCTGCACCCCCGACGGGAGTGCCTGGAGCGCGCGGAGAGGACGAGGTCCTTCGCCCGAGCGTTCCGCCGCGCCGTCGATCCCGCGCCGCTGCTCACCTCCTGGTGAGGTCAGCGCGGCCGCACGGCAGCGGGAGAGCTCACCCCACCGCCGATGTCGACGGGAGGCGCCTGCCGGCGCCGCCCCATGGAAAGCGAGTCAGAAGACCGATGGAAACCCGATGAGTGCCGCGCGATGAGTGCTTCAGTGTGCTCTGCCCACGGCGTGCTCGCGATGCCCGCGCACCGCGAGACCCTTATACGGATTTGACCGGCCCGAGCCTGTTTCGGCTCGGACCGAGACAGGAGTAATGTGGCCAAGCCCCGCGTCCACGAGCTCGCCAAAGAGCTCGGCATCCCCTCGAAAGAGGCCGTTGCCAAACTGCAGGAACTCGGCGAATACGTCCGAGGCGCCTCCTCCACGGTGGAGCCCCCCGTGGAGAAGAAGCTGCGCGCCGCCTTCGCGGACCGCGTGAAGAAGCAGGAGCCCGCCAAGGACTCCGCGGCCAAGGGCTCCGCCCCGAAGCCCTCCGGCGCGGGCAACCGCCCCGCCGCCACCCCCAAGACGGCCGGGAAGACCGCGCCCAGCCCCGCGCAGATGGGCAAGCCCGCCGGCCAGCAGGCCCCTGCCCAGCCCGCCCCGCAGGCCAAGACCGAGCAGGGCGCCTCCGAGTCGGCCCCGTCCGCTCCGGCGCGTCCCGCGGCCAAGCCGTCCAACGCCCCCAAGCCGGGGCAGAAGCCCGGGCCCAAGCCCGGCAACAACCCCTTCTCCACCCAGCAGGGCATGAAGGGCTCCGAGGCACCGACCCCCGGTCCGCGCCCGTCCGCCTCGCGCGGCTCCGCCCCCAAGCCGGGGGCCCCGCGTCCGGGCAACAACCCCTTCGCCTCCCAGCAGGGCATGCGCGGCTCCGGTGCGGGTCGCGGCGCCGGTCAGGGTGAGCGCCGCGGCGGTCCCCGTCCCGGTGCCCCGCGTCCGGGCCAGGGCGCCGGCCAGGGCGGCCCGCGCCCCGGCGGACCCCGTCCGGGCCAGGGCGGTCCCCGCCCGGGCGGTCCGCGTCCGGCTCAGGGCGCCGGTCAGGGCGGTCCCCGTCCGGCCGCCCCGCGTCCCGGCGGCGGCAACCGCCCCAGCCCCAACATGATGCCGGCCAAGATGCCGGCCGGGGTGGGTCCGCGCGCCGGTGCGCCGGGCTCCAACCACGGCCCGCGCCGGGGCGGCCCCGGCGGCGGTCCCGCCCGCGGTGGGGCCGGTCGCGGCGGCCGGGGCAACGCCCAGGGCGCCTTCGGGCGCGGGCACTCCCGCCGCAAGCAGCGCAAGTCCAAGCAGGCCAAGCGCCACGAGCTGGAGCAGATGCAGGCGCCCACGGTGGGCGGCGTCGTCGTCCCCCGGGGCAACGGCCAGACCATCCGGCTGCGCCGCGGCGCCTCCGTCATGGACTTCGCGGAGAAGATCAACGCCAACCCGGCCTCGCTGGTGACCGTGCTCGTGCACATGGGCGAGATGGTCACCCAGACCCAGTCCCTGGATGAGGACACCTTCAAGGTCCTCGGCGAGGAGCTGGGCTACAAGGTCGAGGTCGTCTCCCCGGAGGACGAGGAGCGCGAGCTGTTCGAGTCCTTCGACATCGACCTGGAGGGCGAGCGCGAAGCCGAGACCGAGGAGCAGCTGCAGGCCCGGCCCCCGGTGGTCACCGTCATGGGCCACGTGGACCACGGCAAGACCCGCCTGCTGGACGCCATCCGGCACACCAACGTCATCGAGGGCGAGGCCGGCGGCATCACCCAGCACATCGGCGCCTACCAGATCACCACCCAGGTGGACGGCGAGGACCGGAAGCTGACCTTCATCGACACCCCGGGTCACGAGGCGTTCACCGCCATGCGCGCCCGCGGTGCCAAGGTCACCGACATCGCCGTGCTGGTGGTCGCCGCGGACGACGGCGTCATGCCGCAGACCGTCGAGGCGCTGAACCACGCCCAGGCGGCGGACGTGCCGATCGTGGTCGCGGTGAACAAGATCGACAAGGAGGGCGCGAACCCGGAGAAGATCCGCGGTCAGCTCACCGAGTACGGTCTGGTGCCCGAGGAGTACGGCGGGGACACCATGTTCGTGGACATCTCCGCCCGCCAGGGCCAGCACATCGACGAGCTGCTGGAGGCGATCACCCTGACCGCCGACGGCGCGCTGGATCTGAAGGCGAACCCGGACAAGGAAGCTCGCGGCGTGGCCATCGAGGCCAACCTGGACAAGGGCCGCGGCGCGGTCTCCACCGTCCTGGTCCAGTCCGGGACCCTGCACGTCGGGGACGCGATCGTCGCCGGTGTGGCCCACGGCCGCGTGCGGGCGATGTTCGACGAGACCGGCGCCTCCGTGGAGGAGGCCGGCCCGTCCCGGCCCGTGCAGGTGCTCGGTCTGAACACCGTGCCGCGGGCGGGGGACACTTTCCTGTCCACCGGGGAGGAGCGCACCGCCCGCCAGATCGCGGAGAAGCGCGAGGCCGCGGACCGCAACGCCCAGCTGGCCAAGCGCCGCAAGCGCGTCACCCTGGAGAACTTCGACGAAGCCGTCTCCGAGGGCAAGATGGACACCCTGAACCTGATCATCAAGGGCGACGTCTCCGGTGCCGTGGAGGCCCTGGAGGACGCCCTGTACAAGATCGAGGTCGGCGACGGGGACGAGGTCCAGCTGCGCGTGATCCACCGCGGCGTCGGCGCGATCACCCAGAACGACGTCAACCTGGCGACCGTGGACAACGCGATCATCATCGGGTTCAACGTCCGTCCGGCGGAGCGCGTGCAGGAGCTCGCGGACCGCGAGGGCGTGGAGATGAAGTTCTACTCGGTCATCTACCAGGCGATCGAGGAGGTCGAGCAGGCCCTGAAGGGCATGCTCAAGCCCGAGTACGAGGAGGTGGCCCTGGGCTCCGCGGAGATCCGCGAGGTTTTCCGCTCCTCCAAGTGGGGCAACATCGCCGGGTCGATCGTGCGCGACGGCGTGATCCGCCGCAACGCGAAGGCCCGCCTGGTCCGGGACGGGAACGTGGTCGGGGACAACCTGACCATCGAGTCCCTGCGCCGCTTCAAGGATGACGCCACCGAGGTGCGCGAGGGCTACGAGTGCGGCATCGGGCTCGGCTCCTTCAACGACATCAAGGAGGGCGACGTCATCGAGACCTGGGAGATGCGCGAGAAGCCCCGCGACTGACCCCGGGCCCCGTGCCGGCCGCAGGTCGGTGCCACTGAGCGAGCCGCCGTCGGCGCGGATTCCCAGCTGTGGGATCCGCCCGACGGCGGCTCGTCGTCCTTCGGGAGGGTCGCGGATCCACTAAACTGACAGGGGCGCACCGCACGGTGTGCCGTCGTCGTGTGCAAGGAGAAGTCCCATGGCTGATGCCGCCCGCGCCGCCCGCCTGGCCGACCGGATCAAGGTCATCGTGGCCCGCGCCCTGGAGCGACGGGTCAAGGACCCACGCCTGGGCTTCGTGACCGTCACCGACGCCCGCGTGACCAACGACCTCCAGCACGCCACCGTCTACTACACGGTCTACGGCACCGACGAGGAGAAGGCCGGCACCCGCGCCGCCCTCGAATCGGCCAAGGGCATCCTGCGCTCCGAGGTCGGCAGGAACATCACCGCCCGGCTGACCCCCACCCTGACCTTCGTGCCCGACGAGGTCCCGGAGAACGCCAGCCACCTCGAGCAGATCCTGCGCACCGCCCGCGAGCGCGACGCCGAGGTCGCCGCCTCCTCCATCGGCGCCCAGTACGCCGGGGAGGCGGACCCGTACAAGAAGGACCGCGAGGACCAGGAGCACGACGAGACCGAGCAGATCCTCGACGGCTACGACCCCGTCGAGGAGGACTTCGACGACGAGGCCGCGGCCGAGCCGGACTCCGGGACTCCGCAGGTCCGCCGGGATGAGGACTCCGCGGAGGACGCCGACTAGGTGGCACGCGGCAGCAAAGACAGCACCGGCCCCTCCGGGCTGCTCGTGGTGGACAAGCCCGCCGGGCTGACCAGCCACGACGTCGTCGCGCGCACCCGCCGCCTGGCCGGGACCCGCCGGGTGGGTCACGCCGGCACCCTGGACCCCATGGCCACCGGCGTGTTGATCCTCGGGATCAACCAGGCCACCAAGCTGCTGACCTGGATCACCGGGGAGACCAAGAGCTACGACGCCGTGATCCGGCTGGGTTCCTCCACCGTGACCGACGACGCCGAGGGCGAGACCACCGCGACCGCCCCCGCCGGGGCCGTGGAGGCCCTGGGAGACGCCGCGGTGGACGCCGCCGTGGCCGGGCTGACCGGGGACATCGAGCAGGTGCCTTCCGCGGTGTCTGCGATCAAGGTGGACGGGAAGCGCTCCTACGCCCGGGTGCGCTCCGGGGAGCAGGTGGCGCTGCGCGCTCGACCCGTGAGGATCGACGAGTTCACGGTGCACGAGCGCGTGCGCACCACGGCCGCGAACGGCGTCCCGGTGCTGGATCTGTGCGTGAGCGTGTCCTGCTCCTCCGGGACCTACATCCGGGCCCTGGCCCGGGACCTCGGCGCGGCCCTGGGGGTTGGCGGGCACCTGACCGCGCTGCGCCGCACCCGCATCGGGCAGGTGGGGCTGGCGGATGTGGCGACCCTGGAGGAGCTCTCCGCGCGGCGCGAGACCGGGCAGGGGCTGCCCCTGCTGCCGCTGCAGGAGGCCGCCCGGCGGCTGTTCCGCGAGCGCCGGCTCACCGGCGCCGAAGCCACCGACGTCTCCAACGGGCGATGGATCACCCCCAGCGGGACCCGCCCCGAGGGCCAGGCGCCCGCCCCCGCGGAGTCCGAGCGGGTCAGCACGGGCGCGGGGGAGGGGATCGTTCCGGCCGCCGCGCTGAGCGCGGGCTTCGCCCCGGACGGCACCCTCGTGGCCCTGCTGCAGGACCAGCGCTGCCGCGGCCGGGAGGTCGCGGTGCCCCACCTGGTCTTCGCCTCCGGGCAGCGCTTCGACGGGCCCGAAACCGGGCCCGACGCCGGCGCATCGGCCGCCGCGGGGGAGGGGGCCGCGTGATCGCCGGATACGACCTGTGGTTCTGGATCAGCGTGGTCCTCGGCGGGATCTCCGGGCTGATCTGCCTCGTGCAGTTTCTGCGGGGCAAGGCCCCGGATGACTTCTCCCAGGGGTCGGTGCTGGTGCTGGAGCTGTTCCTCATCGTGTACCTGGTCGGCTCGATCATCATGCAGATCGCCACGGACGGGCCCGCCGGGGACGCCTGGGAGTACTACGGCTACCTGCTGACCGCGATGATCATCCCCGCGGGCACCTTCATCTGGTCCCTGGCCGAGCGGACCCGCTGGTCCACCCTGATGCTCGCGGTGGCCGGACCGATCATCGCGGTCATGGTGCAGCGGATGAACATGCTCTGGTACTACTACTGACCCCAACGCCTCCAGGCTTCTGCGCGCCCGCGCCTGCGGCCGTGCGGGAGCAGGGCGTCCACGGGGCGAGGCTGCACCACCCAGCACGCGCCCCGGTGAGCCGACCGTCCCCGGAGACGGCGTCGTCGGCCAGCCCTGGGCTGCGGCGCAGACGATCTCAGGCCGCCTCAGCGCCGGTCACGCGGCCGCCGCTGGAGCTCCAGCTCGTAGACGCGCGTCCGGGCCCGGCGCAGGCCGAGGATGACGTTGATCATCAGGACAGCGGTGAGGACCTGGATGGGGAGGCCGAGGACCAGGAGGACGAGGAGCATCACTGCACCTGCCCGTTCTGCCCGTTCCGACCGGTGGCGCGCTGCCCGTCGAGGCCCTGCTGCGTCTCGAGCTCGGTGATGCGCCGCTGCGTGCCCTTCAGCTGCGCGAGCGCCCAGATGGCCACGACGAGGTTGGATGTCCCGATGATGAACGGGATGGCGAAGAGGCAGAGGACCACCAGGACACGGGGCCCGGACTGATAGGGGGAGGAGGTGGCGGCGAGGATCATGATGGGGGTCCCTCTCGGAGTGGGGGGGCTCCAGCGGCTGCGGTTCCCGGTCACGCAGCCGGAGGCGGGAGCGGCGTCGTCGCGCCGTGCATGACGGCGTGCATGAGGTTCTGCGCACCGCTGGATCTGCCGGTCGGGGGAGCGCGTACCATATTGGTGTCCTGTCGCCATCCGAGTGGATGAGGTCAGCCTACCGCCGGAATCGGATCCATGGTCGCTCGATCCGCGGATGACCAGCCTGATGCGCAGCGGCGGCGGACCCGCCGAGACCACACCCCGGGAGGCCGCGGCATCCAGCCGCGACTCCGGCACCCCTGCCGAGGCACCGCCGCCCCACCCATCGACGTCGCACGGGCCCACGGGCCCGGAAGGAAAGGCCACCCACGCCCATGAGCACCACCCCCGAGCAGCCCGGCCGGCAGCACGACGCCGCCTCGACGGCCCCGTCCCCACCGCCCGGCCCGGCCGCCAAGTCCTCCGGTCCCGGTCGGCTGCTCGTGGCGGTCTACGCCCTGTTCTCCTTGGCCGCAGGCTGCCGGGCGCTGATCCAGCTGATCTTCCGCTTCGACGAGGCCCCGGTCTCCTTCATCCTCTCCGGGGTGGCCGCCGCGATCTACGTGGTCGCGACCATCGCCCTGGCGAAGACCTCGCTGCGGGCCTACTGGGTGTCGGTGTGGACGGTGGGCATCGAGCTGGCCGGTGTGCTCGCCGTCGGGGTCCTGTCCCTGGCCGCCCCGGAGCTGTTCCCCAAGGCCTCGGTGTGGTCCCACTTCGGCTCCGGCTACGGCTACGTCCCGCTGGTGCTGCCGGTGATCGGCCTGCTGTGGCTGCGCCGGAACCGGCCCTCCACCCGCCGAGGCTGACTCGGCTAACCTGATCCGCCGGGGTCGCTCCGCCGACGCGGACCCGACCCGGCGAGCATGTGCTGGCGCGCACCGCGGCCGGCGGTGCGTACCCTGGAGACATCACCGCGCGGAGCGCGGCCCCGCAGCAGAAAGGCACCGATCATGAGCACTGAGCCCCGTCCCGAGTCCTCCCGCTCCGCCGCGGGGGAGCCCGCCGCCCGCGAACCCTGGACCGCCGGGTCCGGGGAGGGGACCCGCGGCGACGCCGCCGCGGCCTCCGCCCGGGAGGCCGGCGCCGGCCGGGCCCCCGGCTCGGCCCCGCGCAGCCCCTCCCGGCAGGCCACCTCCCGGGAGGCCGCCGCCGAGCGCGGCACCGCAGCACAGGGTGGTGCAATGACTCAGCCCGGGTCCCGCGGTGCCGACGGCGCGGCCGCGACGTCGAGCCGGTCCGCGGCCGCGGCGTCGGCCCCGGCTGGTGCCAAGACCTCCGTCAAGGCCCGCCGGGGCGCGGCCGGCTCCGCCCCCTCCGGGTCCTCCCCGGCCTCCAAGGAGGACGGCAGCCCGCACGACTGGTCCCTGTTCCGCCTGGCCATCGCCGTGTACGGCGTCCTGATCATCGCCTACGGGGTGTGGCAGGTCCTGGCCGGGGCCGGCTCCCTGCCGGGCGGGAACCCCGAACCCGGCACCACCATCGCCTCCGCATACGGCGGGCTGGCCGCCGTGCTGTGCGGGGTCGGTGCGGCGTTCGTCGGCATCGCGATCAAGTTCCAGTGGGCCAACACCCTCAGCTTCGTGTGCTGCACCGTGTTCCTCGGCGGGATCGGGCGCGTGCTGGCCTGGGCCTTCTTCGGGCTGCCGCACTGGTCCTCGATCGTGCTGATGATCCTGGACCTGGTCATCCCGCCGTGCCTGCTCGTCTGGTACGCGTGGATCACCAAGGCCAACCGCATCCGTCGCGAGATGGCCGCCGGCCCCCACGGGGTGCGCCCGGCGGGCTCCGAGACCGCGGGCAAGCGCTAGGGGCCGCGGGCGTGCAGTGCTTCACCAGCCTCGGGCAGGTGCCCGAGGACTTCGGTCCCAGCGTGGTCACCATCGGCAACTTCGACGGCGTGCACCGCGGGCACGTGCGCGTGCTCTCGCAGGTGGTGGATCAGGCCCGCGCCCGGCGGGCCCGCTCGGTGGCGGTCACCTTCGATCCGCACCCGGCCCAGGTGCACCGCCCCGACCGGCCGCACCACCCGATCATGGGGTGGGACGACTGCCGGCTGCTGATGGCCGACACCGGGCTGGACGCCCTGCTGCTGCTGCCCTACTCCCTGGAGTTCGCCCGGACCACGCCCGAGGACTTCATCCGGGAGACCTTCGTGGATGCCCTGGGCGCGAAGGCCGTGGTGATCGGCGCGGACGTGCGCTTCGGCCGAGACAACGCCGGGGATCTGGAGACCATGCGGGAGCTGGGCCGCCGGTACGGCTTCGACGTCGTCGTGGTGGAGGATCTCGCCGCCGACGGCGAGGGCGGGGAGGAATCCCGTCGCTTCTCCTCCACCTGGATCCGGGAGCTGCTGGCCGCCGGCGACGTCGAGGAGGCCGCGCGGCTGCTGGGTCGGCACCACCGGATGAGCGGGGAGGTGGTGCACGGGGCGGCCCGCGGACGCGAGCTGGGCTTCCCCACCGCCAACATGGCCCCGGATTCGGACGGGCTGGTCCCGGCGGACGGGGTGTACGCCGGGTGGCTGTTCGATGAGGCCGGCACCCGCTGGCCGGTGGCGATCTCGGTGGGCTCCAATCCGACCTTCGAGGGTGTGTCCCGGCAGGTGGAGGCCCACGTCATGGACCGGCCGAAGGAGCGGGTGGAGGACTTCGACCTATACGGGCAGCACGTGCGCCTGGAGTTCGTGGCGCACCTGCGGCCCATGGTGGCCTACCGGGGCATGGAGGCCCTGATCGAGCAGATGCACCAGGACGTGGCCGACGCCCGCTGCGCCCTCAACCTGCCCTAGCCCCCACCCCTACCCGCGCTCGCCCCCTGCGCCGAGTCATCACTTCCAACAGAAAATCGCGCGGATTCTCGTCGAAAGCGATGACTCGGCGCAGTAGGGAAGAGAGGAGGTGTCTCAGAACTCCTCGTGGGTGCGGGGGTCGTAGCCCTTCAGCCCGATGCCGGTGTGCGCCAGGTGCAGCTTCTGCATGTCCTCCTCGGACAGCTCCCAGTCGAACACGTTGAGGTTCTGCTCCATCCGCTCCGGGTTCGCGCTCTTGGGCAGCGGGATGATGTGGTTCTGCACGTGCCAGCGCAGCACCACCTGGGCGGGGGTGGCCCCGATCTGATCGGCGATCTGCCCGACGGCGGAGTCCTCGGCCAGCGCCTTCATCCGCCCCAGCGGGGACCAGGCCTGGGTGATGATGCGGTGCTCGTCGTGGAAGCCGCGCAGGGCCTCCTGCTGGTACTGCACCTGCACCTCGATCTGGTTGACCACGGGCATCTCCCCGGTCTCCTCCTCCAGGCGCTGCAGGTGCTCCGGGAGGAAGTTGGAGGTCCCGATCGAGCGGACCAGGCCCTGCTCGCGCAGCTCGATCATCGCCTTCCAGGACTCCACGTACAGGTCCACGCTCGGGTTGGGCCAGTGGATCAGGTACAGGTCCAGGTACTCCAGGCCGAGCCGACGCAGCGACTCCTTGCAGGCGGCCAGGGTCTTGTCGTACCCGTGGTCCTTGCCGGCCAGCTTGGTCTGCACGAACAGCTCCTCCCGCTCGACGTCGGGGGAGGCGGCGCGGATCCCGCGGCCCACGCCCTCCTCGTTGCTGTACTGGGCGGCCGTGTCGATCAGGCGGTAACCGCGCCGGATGGCCTCGGAGACGTTCGCCTCGGACTCGGCGTCGTCCATGGGGTAGGTCCCGTAGCCGATGGCGGGGATCTCGTGTCCGTCGCGCAGGACGTGGTGGTTCATGGTGTTCTCTCCTCTCCGGTCGCCGCGGGGTGCGGCGGCGGTGGTCGGTGGTCGGGCGCGGGGCGCGCCAGGCCTCGGGTCGGTGGTGCGGGGGCTCAAGGCCCGCTCAGGCGGCGTCGAGCAGGGCCAGGACGGTGCGGGCGGAGCGCTCGGCGACGATCTCCACGGCCAGGTGGAAGTCCTGATCCGCGGCCGGTCCGCACAGATCCGAGATCCCGCGCACGGACAGGAACGGCACGCCGTACCCGGCGGCGACCTGGGCGATCGCCGTGGTCTCCATGTCCGTGCTCAGCGCCCGCGGGAAGGCCTGTCGGGTGTCGGCGACGTTCGCGGCGGTCACGAAGGAGCCGCCGGCCAGCATCGGCCCGAAGCGCCGGACGCCCTCCTCCTGGGCGGGCAGGGCGCGGGCGGCGGCCAGCAGGTCCTCGTCCCCGGGGTAGCTCGCCGGCATCCCGGGCACCTGCCCGCGCACGTAGCCGAAGGCGGTGGCATCCGCGTCCGTGTACGCGTAATCGGTGCCCACCACGACGTCGCCGACCTCCACCTCCGCGTGCAGGCCCCCGGCCGAGCCCGCGGAGACCACGGCCCGGGGCCGGGCCAGCAGGAGGGCCGCGGCGGCCGCGCTCGCGGCGTTGGCCAGCCCGATGCCGGTGCGCACCAGCAGAATCGTCTGAGCACCGCAGCGCAGGGCGGTGGCGCGGGCGTGGCCCAGCCGGACCGGCTCGGCCAGGGCCGTGCCGCGGTCCAGGAAGGGCGCCTCCTCTTCATCCATCGCCACCAGGACGACGGCGCCGCCGCGCAGGGCCGCCGCGGTCTCCGGGTCGAGCGGCGAAGGCGCCGCGGCATCGGCGGCGGGGGCCGTCGGTTCGACGTCGGCAGCTGCCGTCGACCGCGTGTGCTCCTGCTGGCTCACGCGTAGACCTCGTCCCAGGAGTCCCGGGCGGCCAGGAAGCCGCGCACGGCCTCCTGCGCCCCGGCCAGGGAGTGGTTCGCGCCCCAGCCGCACTGGGTCTCGTTGGCCGCGGGAACCTCGTCGGCGGCCAGGATGTCCCGGAAGGTAGCCTCCAGGATCGGGGCGAACCGCTCCGGCTCCAGGCCCAGGGTCAGCGCGTAGAAGCCGGTCTGGCAGCCCATGGGGGAGAAGTCGATCAGCGCGTCCGTGTGGTTGCGCATGTGCTCGGCGCTCAGGTGCTCGATGGAGTGCACCGTCTTCATGTCCAGGTGGTCCCGGTTGGGCTGGGTGAAGCGGACGTCGTACTTGATCAGCACGTCCCCTCCCGGCAGCTCCTTCCGGTCCGCGATCCGCACGTAGGGGGCGGCCACCTTGGTGTGGTCCAGGTTGAAGGATTCGACGTTCATCTTCTGCATGCTCCCCATTGTCCCGCATCCGCCCTGTCCCGCATCCGCCGCTTCGCGCGCGTGGCGCTCGCCGCAGTCGGTGGCCGCAGGGGGCGCGGGTGGGATATACCGGAGGGTGAGCACCGTTCGCCCGACCCCCAGGAGACACCCATGTCCGCTCTGACCAAGACCCTCGGCCCGACCCTGACCTCCGCCACCGGACTGATCGGCGGCTACTCCGTGGCCCGGGCCACCGGCAACCGCCCCCTGGGCGGGGCCGTGCTGGCGGTGGCCGGCGCGGCGGCCTTCCGCGGCTGGAAGCGCAACGCCGGAGCCGGGCGGGCCGCGCTGCTGACCGGCGCGTACACCGCCGCCTTCGGCCTGTCCCACCCGCTGGCCAAGAAGATCGGCGCCTGGCCCTCCGTCTACGCCGTCACCGGCGCCGTCGCCCTGGCCTCCCTGACCCTGGGCAAGGCCCGGAAGAAGAGCTCCTTCGAGCTGGTCACCGAGAACATCAAGCACGCCGCGAAGCAGGCGAAGAAGGGCAAGTAGGGCACAGCCCGCTCGACGTCGCCGAGGCGGCGCCGCGGCCGCCGTCCTCCCCTGGGGGGGCGGCGAGCGCGGCGCCGCCTCCGCGCATCCCCCGGGGGAATGGGCGGCTGCGGCCGGGGCTACAGTGGGAGGGCACACACGCCGTCGCCCTCGAAGGAGGACTCCAGGATCATGACCGCCCCGCATCCCGAGTTCAGTCCCCGCATGTCCCGCGCCTTCGCCCAGACCGAGGACTCCCCGGTCCGGGCATTGCTGGATCTGGTGAGCCGCCCCGGGGTCATCTCCTTCGCCGGCGGCATCCCGGATCCCGCGTTCTTCGACCTGCCGGCCATCCGCGCGGCCTACACCGCGGCCCTGGAGAAGCCGGAGCGGGCCCTGCAGTACTCCTCCTCGGAGGGCGAGCCGGACCTGCGCGAGGCGATCGCCCGGAAGATGACCGCCGAGGGCGTGCCCACGGGGCCGGGGGACCTGATCATCACCACCGGCTCCCAGCAGGGCCTGACCCTGCTGGGCCAGGTCATGTGCGATCCCGGGGACGTGATCCTCGTGGAGGACCCCACCTACCTGGCGGCGCTGCAGACCTTCGGGCTGGCCGGGGCGCGGTTCGTCGCGGTGGAGTGCGACGACGACGGCGTCGTCCCGTCCGCCCTGCGCGCCGCGATCGCCGAGCACGATCCGAAGCTGGTGTACCTGATCCCCAGCTTCCAGAACCCCAGCGGGCGCACCATGAGCGAGGACCGGCGCCGCGCCGTCGCCGACGTGCTGCTGGAGACCGGCGTCATGCTGGTGGAGGACGACCCGTACTCCGCGCTGCGCTACGACGGCGAGCCGATCCCGACCATCGCCTCCTTCGAGGGCATGGCCGCGCAGACGGCGCTGCTGCAGACCTTCTCCAAGTCCGTGGCCCCCGGCATCCGGCTGGGGTGGGCGCGGGTGCCGGCAGGGATCCGGGACGCGATGGTCGTGGCCAAGCAGGCGATCGACCTGCATAGCTCGACCGTGGACCAGCTGGCCGCCGTGCACTACCTGACCCACCCCGAGACCCACATGGATCCGACGGAGAAGCTGGAGACCTACCGGGCCCGCCGGGACGCGATGGTCCGGGAGCTGCCGCTGGCCCTGCCGGAGGGGACCCACGTGACCCACCCGATCGGCGGGATGTTCCTGTGGGCCGAGCTGCCCGAGGGCTGGGACACCGACGCGCTGTTGCCCTACGCGATGGCCGAGGGCGTGGGCTTCGTGCCGGGCAGCTCCTTCCACGTGGACACCTCGATCCGCAACACCATGCGCATCTCCTTCGTGACCAACCCGGAGGAGGACATCGTCGAGGGCGTGACCCGCCTGGCCCGCGCGGTGCAGCGCTACCGCGCCGAGCAGCCCAGCTGACCCGCCCTCACCTCACCCCCTCGCGTCTGATCCCAGCGCCGAGTCATCACTTTCGACCAGGAAATCCGCGATTTTCGGTCGACAGTGATGACTCGTCGCGGGTTTGGGGGCGCACGGGGAAGGGAGTGGGCGGGGTCAGGAAACGGCCGTGCGGCGGGTGCGGGGGCTGGTGACCGTCGGGTCCCCGGGGATCCAGAAGCGCAGCGGGGCCTCGGCGTTCTTGGTGATGCCGATGCGCCGACCCCGCACCCACTCCACCCGGTGCGTCGGGGCGTGCAGCGCGAACTCGGGGGAGCGGGCATCCGGGGCCAGGGAGAGCGCGGCGCCGTCGTCCTCCAGGCTCAGGCCCAGGCAGGCGCCGACGTTGCCGGGCCCGCGGGCCAGTCCGGCGTCCTCGGGCCTCTCCCCGCGGCGGGCGCGCACGACGTCGACGCCGTCCACGACCTCGCCCGCGCGCATCAGCACCCCGCCCGCGGTGCCCTCCGGGGAGCACACCAGGTTCCCGGCCCGGTGGATGCCGTAGGAGGCGTAGACGTACAGGTGCGCGGGCGGGCCGAACATCGTGCGGCACCGCGGGGAGGGCCCCTTGTACGCGTGCGACGCCGGATCCGCGGTGCCCAGATACGCCTCCACCTCGGTCAGACGCAGGGCCACCGGGCCCCGGCGGATCACCGCGCCCAGCAGCTGCGGGGCCACGACGTCGGCGGGCTGGGAGAAGTCGATCATGGCGCCCATGCTCTCACGCGCCAGGTGCGCAACGCCGAGCCGTCACGGACGCGGCCCGGGCGCGGCCCATTCCCCACGGGGATGACGGCTCGACGCACCGGGGCCGCCCCTTCCCCCGGCACCGCGCATCCGGTAAGGTGGAAAGGACGTCTGGCTGCAGTCCGCGGTTGCCAGGCGCCCCGTCCCCAGCCTCGCCGGTGCGTCCGGCGCGCGGCGACGGGCGGGGTACCCGGCGGCGAACACGCCGTATCGGGACGTTCGCGGCACAACGCTCGAGGAGCAATCCCATGTCACTGGATCCCGCCGTCAAGCAGGAGATCATCAAGGAGTACGCGACCCACGAGGGCGACACCGGTTCGCCCGAGGTCCAGGTCGCCGTCCTGACCCGTCGGATCACCGATCTGACCGAGCACCTCAAGTCCCACAAGCACGACCACCACTCCCGTCGTGGTCTGATGATCCTCGTCGGTCGCCGCCGCAACCTGCTCGGCTACCTGCGTCGGATCGACGTCGAGCGCTACCGCACGCTCATCCAGCGTCTGGGCATCCGCCGCTAGTCCACCCGGACCTCTCGGCGCAGGAGTCCTCACGGGACGCGCCGCACGGCGCGTCCCGTGAGCGCATCCGACCCCCGGGCCGCGGGCCCGGGAACCGCGCACCGCGCGCCCCATCGGGGTGCGGGCGCGAGCCGTCGCAAGTCCTCGGTAGTGGCCTCCGGACACCCGCCCCTCATCCACGCGGATGAGGCGGCGCACCGTCCGTGGGCCTCGATCGAAGGCTTGGAAGCTCCCCCGCACCCGACGATGGGCCTCGCCCGCGCGAGCATCATCCATCGAAGGAAAGGAAGGTGACCCATGGAGGGTCCCGAGATCCAGTTCGCAGAAGCCGTCATCGACAACGGCAGGTTCGGCCAGCGCACCGTGCGCTTCGAGACCGGCCGGCTGGCCCAGCAGGCCGCCGGCTCCACCCTGGTGTCCATCGACGACGACACCACCATGCTCTCCGCCACCTCCGTGGGCAAGCACCCGCGTGAGGGCTTCGACTTCTTCCCGCTGACGGTGGACGTCGAGGAGCGCATGTACGCCGCCGGGCGCATCCCCGGCTCCTTCTTCCGCCGCGAGGGCCGCCCGTCCACCGACGCGATCCTCGCCTGCCGCCTGATCGACCGCCCGCTGCGCCCGGCCTTCGGCAAGGGCATCCGCAACGAGGTCCAGGTGGTCGTGACCGTCCTGAGCATCGACCCGGACGAGATCTACAACACCGTGGCCATCAACGCCGCGTCCATGTCCACCACGCTGTCCGGCGTGCCCTTCCAGGGCCCGGTCGGCGGGGTGCGCATCGCCCTGATCGACGGCCAGTGGGTCGCGTTCCCCAAGCACTCCCAGCTGGCCGACGCCGTGTTCGACATGGCCGTGGCCGGGCGCATCGTCACCAAGGCCGACGGCACCCAGGACGTCGCGATCATGATGGTCGAGGCCGAGGCCACCGACGAGTCCTGGAACCTCATCCAGGACGGCGCCCAGGCGCCCACCGAGGAGATCGTCGCCGAGGGCCTGGAGGCCGCCAAGCCCTTCATCAAGGCCCTGTGCGAGGCCCAGGCGGACCTGGCCTCCCGCGCCGGCAAGCCCGCGATGGACCTGCCCCGCTTCGGCGGGTACGGCGACGACATCGCCGCGGCCGTGGAGTCCTACACCGAGCAGATCCGCGAGGTCTACTCGATCGCCGGCAAGCAGGAGCGCGAGCAGGCCTCCGCGGATCTGCAGCAGCGGATCCAGGAGGAGCTGGCCGGTGAGGGCAAGGAGTACGAGGAGCGCCTGGATGAGGTCAACGGCGCCTTCAACGCCCTGACCAAGAAGATCGTGCGCCAGCGCATCCTCACCGACCAGGTCCGCATCGACGGGCGCGGGCTGACCGACATCCGCCAGCTCACCGCCGAGGTCGAGGTCCTGCCGCGCGTGCACGGCTCCGCGATCTTCGAGCGCGGGGAGACCCAGATCATGGGTGTGACCACGCTGAACATGCTCAAGCTCGAGCAGACCATCGACTCCCTGTCCCCGGTCAAGGTCAAGCGCTACATCCACCACTACAACTTCCCGCCGTACTCCACCGGCGAGACCGGCCGCGTGGGCTCCCCGAAGCGGCGCGAGATCGGCCACGGCGCCCTGGCGGAGCGGGCCATCACCCCGGTGCTGCCCTCCCGCGAGGAGTTCCCCTACGCGATCCGCCAGGTCTCCGAGGCGCTGGGCTCCAACGGCTCCACCTCCATGGGCTCGGTGTGCGCCTCGACCCTGTCCCTGCTCAACGCCGGTGTGCCGCTGCGCGCCCCGGTGGCCGGCATCGCCATGGGCCTGGTCTCCGACGAGGTCGAGGGCCAGACCCGCTACGCGGCGCTGACCGACATCCTCGGCGCGGAGGACGCCCTGGGCGACATGGACTTCAAGGTCGCCGGCACCAAGGACTTCGTGACCGCGATCCAGCTGGACACCAAGCTGGACGGGATCCCCGCCTCCGTGCTGGGTGCGGCCCTGAAGCAGGCCCGCGAGGCGCGCCTGCACATCCTGGACGTGCTGACCGCGGCGATCTCCGAGCCGGATGAGATGAGCGAGTTCGCCCCGCGCATCATCACCGTGCACATCCCCGTGTCCAAGATCGGCGAGGTCATCGGGCCCAAGGGCAAGATGATCAACCAGATCCAGGAGGACACCGGCGCGGACATCACCGTGGAGGACGACGGCACGATCTACATCGGCGCCGTGGACGGCCCCTCGGCCGACGCCGCCCGCTCCGCGATCAACGCGATCGCCAACCCGCAGGTCCCCGAGGTGGGGGAGCGGTACCTGGGCACCGTGGTCAAGACCACGACCTTCGGCGCCTTCGTGTCCCTGACCCCCGGCAAGGACGGCCTGCTGCACATCTCCGAGCTGCGCAAGCTCAACGACGGCCAGCGCGTGAACGACGTCGAGGACGTCGTCTCCGTGGGCCAGAAGGTCCAGGTGGAGATCACCAAGGTCGACGACCGCGGCAAGCTCTCCCTGGCCCCGGTCGTCCTGGATGAGGACGAGCAGGAGGGGGACGAGCAGTAGCTCGCCCGCCCGCCGGCACCGGCCCCGGTCCGCGCGCTGAGCCCAGCGCCGCGGCCCGGGGCCGTTGCACGCCCGCACCCCGCACCATCCCCGCCCCACCACCGAGAGGATTCCCACCCGTGCCCTTCGATCTGCCCCTTGACGCCGCCTCGCTGACCCAGGAGCGCGCGCACCGCACCGGCCGCCTCGTCTGGGCCGGACAGGGCGGCAACGAGGTCCGCCGCTCCGTGCTGCCCGGCGGGGTCCGGGTGATCACCGAGCGGATGCCCGGTCAGCGCAGCGTGGCGGTGGGCTACTGGGTGGGCGTCGGCTCCCGGGACGAGCGCCCCGGGATGCTCGGCTCCACGCACTTCCTGGAGCACCTGCTGTTCAAGGGCACCCGCACCCGCTCCGCCCTGGACATCGCGCAGGCCTTCGACGCGGTGGGCGGGGAGTCCAACGCCCTGACGGCCAAGGAGCACACCTGCTACTACGCCCACGTGCTCGGGGAGGACGCGCCGATGGCCGCGGAGGTCATCGCGGACATGACGGCCGCCGCCGTCCTGGATCCGCGGGAGATGGAGCAGGAGCGCGGGGTGATCCTGGAGGAGCTGGCCATGGACCAGGACGACCCGATGGATGTGGCCTTCGAGCGGTTCACCGGGCAGGTCATGGGCGAGCACCCCCTGGGCCGGCCCATCGGCGGCACCCCGGAGGAGATCCGGGCGGTGGCCCGGGACGCCGTGGCCGAGCACTACCGCCGCCACTACACCCCGGATCGCCTGGTCGTCTCCGCGGCGGGGAACCTGGAGCACGGGGAGTTCGTCGGCTGGGTGCAGCGGGCCCTGACCGAGGCCGGCTGGGACCTCAGCGACGCCGCCGCCCTCCCGGCAGCGCGCCGGGTGCGCCGCCCCGCCGCGCTATCCCCGCTGCTGGGCACCGAGACCGTGCGCCGCGACGTCGAGCAGGCGCACGTGCTGGTGGGCTCCACCGGGCTGATCGCAGGGCATGAGCAGCGCTTCGCGATGTCCGTGCTCAACGCCGCCCTGGGCGGGGGCATGTCCTCCCGGCTGTTCCAGGAGATCCGGGAGCGCCGGGGCCTAGCCTACTCCACGTTCTCCTACGCGGGCTCCTTCTCCGACGCCGGGTACTTCGGCCTGTACGCCGGGTGCGCCCCGGCCAAGGCGGAGCAGGTGCGCGCCCTGATGCGCGCGGAGCTGGAGCGGCTGGCCGAGCACGGCATCGGCGAGGCCGAGCTGGCGAAGGTCGCCGGGCAGCTGGGCGGGTCCACGGTGCTGGGCAGCGAGGACGTGGCCTCGCGCATGTTCCGGCTGGGCCGCTCCGAACTGGACACCGGCCGGTTCCTGCCCCTGGACGAGCTGCTGGACGAGCTGCGCGCGGTGACCGCCGAGCAGGTGCAGGCCCTCGCCGCGGACCTGGCGGAGCGCCCGACCGTGACCACCCTGGTGATGCCCTCCGGCGCCTAAGACCCGCCGGTCTCCCGCTGCAGGTCCGTCTGCGCCGTCTTGACCGCATCCGCGATGGTCTGGGCGTAGAGCCGCTGGCCCTCCGGCTGCGGGTGCACCCCGTCGGAGACCAGCAGCTCGGGTTTGCCGTCGGAGGCCTTCGCCCAGTCCGCCACCTCGATGCGCGGCTGCTTCGCGGCGGCCTCGCGCTCCACGTCGTTGGACTGATCCACCCAGGTGAGGTTCTCCGGGGCCTGGCCGGTGACCAGCACGATCTGGCGGACCTGCCCGGCCTCGGCGATGTCGGTGAGCTGCTGGATGTCATCCGGGGTGATCGCGGAGTTGGTGGACAGGGAGATCACCACGATCCGGCGCAGCTGCCCGGACTTCTGCTCCTCGCGCAGCAGCTGGATCCCGGCGTCGATGGTGCGGGAGACCTTCGCGTCGATGGCGATTCCGGGCAGCTTCTCCTGCAGGGCCTGGGCGGAGGCCAGGGTCACCGAGTCCCCGATCATCGTTACGTCCTGCCCGCCCGGGGCCGGGTGGTACGCGCCGTCCTTCTCCTCCTTCCCACCTGCTGAGGCGGAAGCCGATGCCGACGCCGACGGCGAGGCCGAGGCGCTGGGGGAGGGCTGGATGCTCAGCTGCTGCTCGCCCTCGGCCACCACCCGCTCGGCCTCGGTCTGCTCGGGGGCCTGGACGCAGGCCACCGCGGTGCCGGCCACCAGCAGACCCGCAGCCCCCAGGGCGGCGGCGGTGGCCCAGCGGCGTCGACCCGGGAAGCCCAGATTCGCCAGCAGGTCCCGGGAGGCCCCGAGGAAGCCGCGGCGGCGCACGGGGTTCTCCAGGAAGCGGTAGGAGGCCGCGGCCACCGCCGTGGTCAGCACCAGCACGACGATCCCGCGCGCGGTGGCGGAGGCCTGCGGGGCGGCGTAGTGGGCCAGGACCATCAGCGGCCAGTGCCACAGGTACAGCCCGTAGGAGCGCCGCCCGATCCACACCAGCGGCGGCAGGCTCAGCAGCCGCCGCAGCCACTCCGCACCCAGCCCCCGCACATCCGGCAGCAGCGCCTGGATCAGCCCCAGCCCCAGCAGGGACGCGCTCAGCAGGCCCCACGGGAACAGCACCCCGGGGTGCTCCTCACTGAGCAGGCGCGCCGCGACCGGCAGCAGGGCCAGGCTCGCCCAGCCCACCAGGATCCGCGCGGCGTTGCGTCCGGGGGAGTAGGCCGCGTCCAGCCGGGGGATCCGGTAGCCGGGCTTCGGCGGGTACATGGACCAGGGGATCAGCAGGGCCAGGCACGCCCCGAGCATCAGTCCGAAGGCGTGGGTGTCCAGGCCGTAGTACACCCGGTCGGCGCTTCCGGTGACCCAGAACAGCACGAGCATCGCCAGCAGGGAGGCCGCGGCCAGCGCCGCGGGCACCAGGCGCCGACGCCGCCAGGTGTCCGCCAGCAGGCAGGTCAGCACCAGCAGCACCGGCCAGGCCAGGTAGAACTGCTCCTCCACGCCCAGGGACCAGAAGTTGGTGAACACCTCGGGGTTGGTGTCCCGGAAGTAGCCGTTGCCCGCGGCGATGTTGGTCCAGTTGGCGGTGTACGTCAGGGCGCCGAGCACCTGGCGGCGCAGCTGCACCGCGGCGTCCCCGCCCACCAGCCAGGCCAGGCAGGAGCACACCAGCACGCACAGCACCATCGCCGGGACCAGCCGGCGCAGCCGGCGCATCCAGAACTGCGGCAGATGCATCTTCCGGGTGTAGGCGGCCTCGCGCAGCAGCAGCGCGGTGATGAGGTACCCGGAGATCACGAAGAACAGGTCCACCCCGATCAGCCCGCCGGGCAGCGCCTGGGGCCACAGGTGGAACACGACGACGCCGATCACCGCCAGGGCCCGCAGGCCATCCAGGCCGCGCAGCACGAACCGGGGATCTCCTGCCTGCGGCGGCACCGGGGTGGAGAAGGGGTTCGGGTTGTGCATCGGGGAAGGACGTCCTGACTGGGGGAGGGGTGAAAGCGATCGTGACCATCGTAGTCGCCGGGTCCGCCCCGCGCGGGCAGCCGCGCCACCGTGACGCGCCGGCCCCTGACGGAAGCGCTGCAGCGCCGAGCCCGGCCCGCGCCCGCTGCGGGGGCGCGGCGGCACGATAGGCTGGCGGACATGACTGAGCGAATCACCGTGGCCGTGCTGGGCGCGGCCGGACGCATGGGCTCCCAGGCCGTCACCGTCATCGAGCAGGCCCCGGACCTGCAGCTGGTAGCCGCCCTCGGCTCGGGGGACTCCCTCGAGGAGCTGATTGAGGCCGCCCCCGAGGTCGTCGTGGACCTCACCGTCCCGCAGGCCACCGAGGACAACGTCGCCTTCGCCGTGGACCACGGCATGCACGCGGTGGTCGGCACCACCGGGTGGGATGCGGCCAAGCTCTCCGCGCTGCGCGAGCGCCTGGTCGCCCACCCCGAGCTCGGGGTGCTGGTGGCGCCGAACTTCGCGATCGGGGCGGTGCTGGCCGAGCGCTTCGCCGCGGTCGCCGCCCGCTACTTCGACTCCGCCGAGGTCGTGGAGCTGCACCACCCGGATAAGCTCGACGCGCCCTCCGGCACCGCCCGGCACACCGCCGAGGCCATCGCCGCCGCCCGCGAGCAGGCAGGCCTCGGCCCCGTGCCCGACGCCACCGCCAGCGATCCCGACGGGGCGCGCGGGGCCGTGGTGGACGGCATCCACGTGCACGCGGTGCGCCTGCGCGGACTCGTCGCCCACGAGGAGATCCTCCTGGGGGATCCCGGCCAGCAGCTCACGATCCGCCACGACTCCTTCGACCGGGCCTCCTTCATGCCCGGGGTGCTCCTGGGTATCCGGAAGGTCCGCGAGGTTCCGGGCCTGACCCACGGGCTCGACGGCTTCCTGGACCTGGACTGAGCCGGGCGGGCACCCCCTCGTGAGATCCCTGCGCGCCTTCACGGCCCTGGCCTGCCTGCTGCTGCTGGGCACCGTCTGGCTGCTGCCCCTGCCCGCCGCCACCCGCCTGGGCATCACCGTGGTCCTCGTCCTGTGCGGGGTCTTCGTCCTCGTGGACTCCACCGGCAAGGGCCGCACCTTCGCCGCGATCACCGTCGCCCTGCTGGTCCTGTACCTGGGGGTCACCGCCCAGCGCGGGGTGCTGCTGCTGCGCGGGGACGGCGGGATCCCCGGGATCCTGCTCGGCGTCGGCATGATCCTGCTGCCCGCACTCGGCGCGTGGGCCCTGGTGCGCGAGGTGCTGTTCGGGGTGCGCGTGCAGCGTCTGGGGCAGCGCCTCGGGAGGGAGGGCGGGCTGCCCGATCAGCCGCCGCGCACCGCCTCCGGGCGGATCGACCGGGAGGCCGCCGACGCCGCCTTCCCCGCCCGCCGCGCCGAGGTCGAGCGGGAGCCGGAGGACTGGAGGGCCTGGTTCCGCCTGGCCCTGGCCTACGACGCCGCCGGGGACCGCAAGCGCGCCCGCCGGGCCATGCGCGACGCTGTCGCCCTGGACCGGGGACGCCCCGCCCACCACCTGGCCGACGGCGAAGGATAGCCCCGGTGCGGTACCGTGGGAGCATGTCTGCGTCACCGGTGGAGTCCTCCCCCGAGCCCCAGCCCGTCTTCGGCCGCCTCCTGACGGCCATGGTCACCCCGTTCGCCGCGGACGGCTCCGTGGACGAGCAGGCCACCGCCGCGCTCGCGGCGGAGCTGGTGGACCGCGGCAACGACGGCCTGGTCGTGTGCGGGACCACCGGCGAGTACTCCACCATGACCGATGAGGAGAACGCCCGCGTCTTCCGCATCGTCAAGGAGGCCGTGGGGGATCGGGCCAGCGTCGTCGCCGGCGTCGGCTCCAACGACACCGCGCACACCCTGCACCTGGCCGAGCTGGCCGAGGGCGTCGGGGTGGACGGGCTGCTGGTGGTCACCCCCTACTACAACAAGCCCACCCAGGCCGGGCTGCGGGCGCACTTCTCCACCGTGGCCGACGCCGTGCACACCCCCGTGATGCTCTACGACATCCCCGGGCGCGCCGGCATCCCCATCGCCCCGGACACCTACCGGGCGCTGGCCGAGCACCCCAACATCGTGGCCGTGAAGGACGCCAAGGCGGACTTCGCCGCGGCCACCGAGGTCATGGCCACCACGGACCTGCAGTACTACTCCGGGGACGACGGGCTGACCCTGCCCTGGATGGCGCTGGGCGCCGTCGGGCTCGTCGGGGTCACCACCCACGTGGTCCCGGAGGCCTTCCGCGCGCTGATCGACGCGATCGTCGCCGGGGATCTGGCCACCGCCCAGCGCGTGCACCGACAGCTGCACCCCGTGGTCACCGCGACCATGACCCGGGTGCCCGGGGCCGTGGCCGCCAAGACCATCCTGGCCTGGCAGGGCCGGCTCGCCTCCGACGCCGTGCGCCTGCCGCACGTGGGCCCCACCGAGGAGGAGGTCGCCCGCATGCGCGCGGACCTGGCCGACTCCCCGGCCGCAGACACCCTGCGCTGAGGCGCAGACCGGACAGACCATCCATCGACCCGGCGTCGATGACATCCCCGGGCCGCCGAGCCGCCACGGCGTCGGCCGCCCCGCAACCGAACGAAAGGGGTCCCATGACCCAGATCCAGTACGACCTCCCCAAGCCGCCCAAGCTCGGCCGAGACACCCTGCGCGTGATGCCGCTGGGCGGGCTCGGCGAGGTCGGGCGCAACATGACCGTCTACGAGCTCAACGGCAAGCTGCTGATCGTGGACTGCGGGGTGCTCTTCCCCGAGGAGACCCAGCCCGGCGTGGACCTGATCCTCCCGGACCTCAGCCACATCCTGGACCGCCTGGACGACGTCGTCGCCATGGTCCTGACCCACGGGCACGAGGACCACATCGGCGCCGTGCCGTATCTGCTCAAGCGCCGCCCGGACATCCCCATCATCGGCTCGCAGCTGACCCTCGCCCTGGTCGAGGCCAAGCTGCAGGAGCACCGCATCAAGGCCAAGTCCCTCGCGGTGGTCGCCGGGGACGTGGAGGACCTCAAGCCCTTCGAGTGCGAGTTCGTGGCCGTGAACCACTCCATCCCGGATGCGCTCGCGGTGTTCATCCGCACCACGGCCGGCACCGTGCTGCACACCGGCGACTTCAAGATGGACCAGCTGCCCCTGGACGGGCGGATCACGGACCTGCGCCACTTCTCCCGCCTGGGCGAGGAGGGCGTGGACCTGTTCCTGCCGGATTCCACCAACGCCGAGGTCCCCGGCTTCACCCCCACGGAGAAGAACATCGGCGGGGTGCTCTCCTCGATCTTCCGGGACGCGCCCAAGCGGATCATCGTCGCCTCGTTCTCCTCGCACGTGCACCGCGTGCAGCAGGTCATCGACGCCGCCGCCGAGCACGGGCGCAAGGTGGCCCTGGTGGGCCGCTCGATGGTGCGCAACATGACCATCGCGGAGAAGCTGGGCTATCTGCAGGTGCCCAAGAACACGCTGATCGATCTCAAGGACGTCGAGCGGTACCGCGACGACGAGGTTGTGCTCATGTGCACCGGGTCCCAGGGAGAGCCGATGGCGGCCCTGTCCCGCATGGCCTCAGGGGACCACCGGGTGCAGATCGAGGAGGGGGACACCATCATCCTGGCCTCCTCGCTGATCCCCGGCAACGAGAACAGCGTCTTCCGGATCATCAACGGCCTGCTCAAGCTCGGCGCCAACGTGATCCACAAGGGCAACGCCAAGGTGCACGTCTCCGGGCACGCCGCCGCCGGGGAGCTGCTGTACTGCTACAACATCCTCGAGCCCGAGTACGTCATGCCGGTGCACGGCGAGGTCCGCCACCTGATCGCCAACGGCAAGCTCGCGGTGCAGACCGGCGTGCCGGAGGAGAACGTGCTGCTCGGGGAGTCCGGGATCGTCGTGGACATGAAGGACCACCGGGCCAAGATCGTCGGGGCCGTGGAGTGCGGCTACGTGTACGTGGACGGCAAGTCCGTCGGCGAGATCACCGACCAGGACCTCAAGGACCGCCGCACCCTCGGCGAGGAGGGCTTCGTCTCGATCATCACCGTGGTGGACCGCCGGTCCAAGCGCGTGGTGGCCGGCCCGGACATCCACGCCCGCGGCGTCGCGGAGGACGACTCCGTGTTCAAGTCCATCACCCCCAAGATCTCCTCCGCCCTGGAGGAGGCCCTCAAGGAGGGCGGCAAAGCGCCGAGCAACCACCAGCTGCAGCAGGTGGTGCGCCGGACCATGGGACAGTGGATCGCCCGGAAGCTGCGCCGCAAGCCCATGATCATCCCGGTGGTCGTGGAGGCCGGCAAGGACAAGTAGGAAGCCCCCGGGCCCGCGCCCAACGGTGCGGACCCGCGGTCGTGATGCGGGACCCGGACCCGCGCATCCCCTGAGACGGGGGTGCGCGGGTCCGGGTCCCGCGCGCATGAACTACCCTTGGAGGATATGGCGCCTCGAACTTCCCCCTCCGCGACCTCCGGCTCCAAGGGATCCTCCCGCTCCGCGAAGACCTCCGCGACGAAGACCGGCCGCGGCCGCTCCGGCTCCCGCGCACCCCAGCAGACCGGCCCCCGCCCCAACCCCCTGGTGCGGGCGCTCAGCGCCGCCTGGCTGGGCCTGGCCCACCTCGTCGGCGGGGCCGTGCGGCGCATGGGCACCCTGCGCACCGAGCTGGACCCGCAGGACCGGCGCGACGGCGGCGCCCTGCTGATGCTGCTGCTGGCCCTGATCACCGCCGCCGTCGAGTGGTGGAACCTCGCCGGGGCCTCCTCCCAGGCCATCGCCTGGCCGGCCGGGGCCTGGCACGCCGTGGTCGCCGGGACCTTCGGGCTGATGGCCCTGCTCGCCCCCGTCCTGCTGGGCGGATTCAGCCTGCGCGCCTTCCGCCACCCCACCGAGATGCGCGCCAACAACCGCATCGCCGTCGGGCTGCTGCTGATGATGATCTCCGGCTCCGCGGTCTTCGACCTCGCCGCGGGCTCGCCGACCACCCACGACGGGCTGCTGGCGATCCGCGAGGCCGGCGGCGTCGTGGGCCTGCTGGCCGGGGGCACCGTGGCCAAGCTGCTCACCGTGCCCGGGGCGTGGACCCTGCACGTGCTGCTGCTGATCATCTCCCTGCTGATCATCACCGCGACCCCCGTGCGCCAGATCATCCCGCGGCTGCGCGCCGGCCTGACCCGGCTGCTCGGGGAGCGGCCCGAGCGCCCCGGGGCCGACGAGCACGACCGCTCCTATCTGGACGGCCCCTACGTCGAGGACGCCCCGAGCACGCGCCGGGGCCGCCGGAAGAAGGGCAGGGACCGCTCCCGCCCGACCCCGGCCCTGGACTCCTACGAGGCGGATGAGCCCTACACCCGGGCGGTGGTGGACCGGGAGGAGACCGGAGCCTCCCCGGAGGCCGATTCGACGCAGCCGCAGGGTTCGCGCCGGAAGCGGAAGAAGTCCGAGCTGTTCGACCTCGGCAAGTTCAACCGCGCCCGCGCCGCCCAGGAGCAGCCCATCGAGACCGCCGAGACCGGGCCGATCCTGCGCGACCCCTTCGGCGAGCAGGAGGAGGCCACCCGGGTGCTGCGGGATCGGGACGCGGGCGCCCCCGACGCCGAGGACGCCGGGGCCGTGGACCCCGACGCCACCCAGGTGCTGGAGGACGATCAGGCCCACACCGCCCCGGCCCGAGGCTCCTCGCACCGCGCCGCGCAGCGCGGGGCCCGCCGGGGTGTCTCGGCCTCCGCGGGCGACGCCGCCCCGGCAGCCGGGGCGGCCGCGGCCCCCGCCGGAGCCGCGACCCCGGAGGCCCCGGCCGAACACCCGGAGCACCCCGCCCAGGACGTCTCCCCGCTCATCGAGCGCGCCGAACCCGCCGAGCCCGCGGACCTCGGCGCGGGGACCGAGGCCGCCGCGGGGGAGCAGATCCCGCGGGCCCACCCCCAGCGCGGGGCCGCCCGGGAGACCGCGCTGGCCACCACCGATTACGTCCTGCCCCGCCAGTCCCTGCTCGTGCAGGGACCCCCGGCCAAGGAGCGCTCCGAGGTCAACGACGCCGTCGTGGCCTCCCTGACCGACGTGCTCGAGCAGTTCAGCGTCGACGCGGAGGTCACCGGCTTCTCCCGCGGCCCCACGGTCACCCGCTACGAGATCGAGCTGGGCCCGGGCACGAAGGTCGAGCAGGTCACCCGCCTGTCCAAGAACATCGCCTACGCGGTGGCCAGCGCGGACGTGCGCATCCTCTCTCCGATCCCGGGCAAGTCCGCGATCGGCATCGAGATCCCCAATACGGACCGGGAGACCGTGGCCCTGGGCGATGTGCTGCGCTCCGGGAAGGCCCACGCCTCCCCGCACCCGATGGTCATGGGCGTGGGCAAGGACGTGGAGGGCGGCTACGTCGTTGCCAACCTCGCCAAGATGCCGCACATGCTGGTGGCCGGGGCCACCGGGGCGGGCAAGTCCTCCTTCGTCAACTCCATGATCACCTCGATCCTCATGCGTGCGACCCCGGACGAGGTCCGCCTGATCATGGTGGACCCCAAGCGCGTGGAGCTGACCGCCTACGAGGGCGTGCCGCACCTGATCACCCCGATCATCACCAACCCGAAGAAGGCCTCCGAGGCCCTGCAGTGGGTGGTCAAGGAGATGGACGCCCGCTACGACGACCTCTCCCACTTCGGGTTCAAGCACATCGACGACTTCAACCGCGCGGTGCGCGAAGGCCGTGTGCAGCCCGAGCCCGGCTCCAAGCGCACCATCCGGCCCTACCCGTACCTGCTGGTCATCGTGGATGAGCTGGCGGACCTGATGATGGTCGCCCCGCGGGACGTGGAGGACGCGATCGTGCGCATCACCCAGCTGGCCCGTGCGGCCGGGATCCACCTGGTGCTGGCCACCCAGCGGCCCTCCGTGGACGTGGTCACCGGGTTGATCAAGGCCAACGTGCCCTCCCGCATGGCCTTCGCGACCTCCTCCGCGACCGACTCCCGGGTGGTCCTGGATCAGACGGGTGCTGAGACGCTGATCGGGCAGGGCGATGCGCTGTTCCTGCCGATGGGCGCCTCCAAGCCGATGCGCGTGCAGGGCGCGTGGGTCTCCGAATCCGAGATCCACGACGTCGTCGCCCACGTCAAGACGCAGATGCCGGTCAACTACCGGCCCGACGTCACCCAGGAGGCCCCGAAGAAGACCATCGACGAGGACATCGGGGACGACCTGGACGTGCTGCTGCAGGCCGCGGAGCTGGTCATCAACACCCAGTTCGGCTCCACCTCGATGCTGCAGCGCAAGCTGCGGGTGGGCTTCGCGAAGGCCGGGCGGCTGATGGACCTGCTGGAGTCCCGGGAGATCGTCGGGCCCTCGGAGGGATCCAAGGCCCGGGACGTGCTCGTGGCCCCGGATGACCTGCCGGCCGCCCTGGCCCGCATCCAGGGCCAGGAGCCCCCGGCCGCCCCTGCCGCGTCCGCGCCCGCGGACCTCGTGGGAGAATCGCAGCAGGAACCCGCCCGGGACTGGCAGGACGACGCCGAGTCCGCGGACTCCGAGGATGCCTGGCAGCTGACCGGGCGCTGATCGCCGCGGGGCCGCCGGGCCCCGCGGCACAGGAAGAGGGAAGGGACACCGATGAGCACCGCGCCGACCGGCGAGCCGAAGCCGTCCAACTGGAACCTGCCGAATGCGCTGACGACCGTGCGCATCCTCCTGGTTCCCTTCTTCATCTGGTTCCTGTGGGCCGGCGGCCCGTGGGGCGCGGACGCCCTGGGGATGCGCTGGGCCGCCGTCGTCGTGTTCGGCGTCGCGATGTACACGGACAAGCTGGACGGGGACCTGGCCCGCTCCCGCAACCTGATCACCGACTACGGCAAGATCGCGGACCCGATCGCGGACAAGCTGCTGACGGGCTCGGCCTTCGTGGTGCTCTCGCTGCTGGGGGAGCTGTGGTGGTGGGTCACGATCGTGATCCTCGTGCGCGAATGGGGGATCACCCTGATGCGCTTCGCGGTCCTGCGCTACGGGGTCATGCCGGCGTCGAAGGGCGGCAAGCTCAAGACGGTGCTGCAGACCATCGCCCTGGTCCTGCTCATCCTTCCGCTGGGCGCCCTGGGCACCGGCTGGCTGGTGCCCGGGTGGATCGTGATGGGCGCGGCCCTGGTGGTCACCGTGGTGACGGGGCTGGACTACGTGGTCCAGGCCGCGCGCCTGCGCCGCCGCGCCCTGTCCTCCGGGGGTGCGGCCCGATGAGCCCGCACGCGGGCCAGCCCGGGCCGGGCCGCACCCAGGAGCAGGCCGTGCGGCTGCTGCGCGAGCGGGGCCATAGCGTGGCCACGGCCGAATCCCTGACCGCCGGGCTGATCAGCGCGAGCCTGGCCGAGGTGCCGGGGGCCTCCGCGGTGCTGCGCGGCGGCGTCGTCTCCTACGCCGCCGAGGTCAAGGAGGCGCTGCTGGGGGTGGACCCGGAGCTGATCGCCTCGCGCGGCACGGTGGATCCCGACGTCGCCCGGGCGATGGCCCGCGGCGCCCGCCGGGCCTGCGCCGCGGACTGGGGGATCTCCGCCACCGGAGCGGCCGGGCCGGAGCCGCACGACGGCAAGCCCGTCGGCACGGTGTACCTGGGGATCGCGGGCCCGGCGGAGGCCGAGACGGTCCTCGAGCTGCACCTGACCGGGGATCGTGAGCGCATCCGGACCGAGAGCGCCCGGCGGGCCCTGGAGACCCTGGTGGAGCAGCTGAGCCGCGGACGGTGACCGAACGGTGACCTGTTGTTCACCGATCTGCCAGGTTACTCCCAGGTCCCTGCCCGGCGCGGGGGGAATGAACGCACAGGTGAGGCGGTTGTAGTGGGTGATGACGGACCGGCAGGACCGGCCACTGCGTGGGCACCCGCCGCAGGCGGAGCCCCGAGGAACCACCCGGAGGACCCGGTCGGACCGTCGTTCGCTTCGAGTAGGGAGATAGGCAAGACCATGACCAAGCAGCCCGTGTCCGTCAACGGCGTCGTCCGCTGGAAGGACGTCAGCCGCCCCGAGACCGCTACCCCCGCCCACCAGGAGCCCAAGATGATCGTCCTGCGCCACGAGATTGGCGAGGTGCTGCGCGACGTCCGCCAGCGCCAGAACCGCACCCTGCGCGAGGTCTCCCACAGCGCCCGCGTGTCCCTCGGCTACCTCAGCGAGGTCGAGCGCGGCCAGAAGGAGGCCTCGTCCGAGCTGCTCGCCTCGATCTGCAGCGCCCTGGACATCCCCCTGTCCCAGATGCTGCGCGAGGTGGCCGACCGGGTCGCCGCCGGCGAGGGCCTGCGCATCCCGGACACCGTGCCCACCGAGTTCGACGAGGAGTTCCGCCGCGAGTACGGCGCCGGGGCCACCGGCACCAAGGATCTGCCGGGCGCGCCGCGTCCGCGTCCAATCGCGCACTGATCCGCCGCACCCTGCCGAGGCCCGCGCCGAGCACCGGCGGGAGGCGGCAGCCCGCCGGCCCGGCCCGCAGCCTGAGGACCCCGCGTCCGCACCCCACCTTCGGGGTGCGGATGCGGGGTTCTCGCGCGGACGGGCACCGGACAGCGGGCCCAGCTCGGCGGGCACCGCGCGGGCGCGATCTCAGGAAGGAGGAGGGATGAAGCTCTCGGAGTTCTGGCGCTCCATGGAGGAGGAGTTCGGCCGCGGTTACGCGCGCGTCGTCGCCGCCCAGACGGTGCTCGACGCCGCCGGGAACCGCACCGCCGAGGAGGCCCTGGCCGCGGGGATGAAGCCCCTGGCCGTCTGGCAGGCCGTGTGCCGCCAGCACGACCTGCCCGAGGACCGCTGGCTCGGGGCGGATCCGGGCGAGCCCCGCTGAGGCGAAGCCCGGCATCTCGCGGGGCGCCGGCGGCCGGTGTTCGAGCGCCGAAGCGCGTTCGAAGGGGTGTTCGAAGATCTGTTCGGACTGCGTTACACTGGCTGCAGAGGAGGCGCGGTCACCGCCCGGCGCGTCCCCGGCCCACCGGGACCCGGACCCGGGCTCCCGTTATCCACAGAGCGGGCGAGCCCCCCTTCGATCTGTCAGTCGGGGCCGTTACCGTGAGGATCGAACCGCAGGACCAACCACCGTCGCACCGGAACCGGCGCGGCGATCAGAATCGAGGAGACCATGGCTGCCAAAGCACGCAACAACGCCCCGGTGTCCCGGGCCACCGGCTCGGACCGGGAGAAGGCCCTGGAGTCCGTGCTCGCCCAGATCGACAAGAACTACGGCAAGGGCTCCGTCATGCGCCTGGGGGACCGGGAAGCCGTGAAGACGGAGACCGTCTCCACCGGCGCCCTGTCCCTGGACGTCGCCCTGGGCATCGGCGGCCTGCCGCGCGGGCGCGTCGTGGAGATCTACGGCCCGGAGTCCTCCGGTAAGACCACGGTCGCCCTGCACGCGGTGGCCAACGCCCAGAAGAACGGGGGGATCGCTGCGTTCATCGATGCGGAGCACGCCCTGGACCCGGTCTACGCGGAGAAGCTCGGCGTGGACACGGATGCCCTGCTGGTCTCCCAGCCGGACACCGGCGAGCAGGCCCTGGAGATCATGGACATGCTCGTGGGCTCCGGCTCCATCGACATCATCGTCGTGGACTCCGTGGCCGCCCTGACCCCGCGCGCGGAGATCGAGGGCGAGATGGGCGACTCCCACGTGGGTCTGCAGGCCCGCCTGATGTCCCAGGCGCTGCGCAAGATCACCGGGCGCCTGTCCCAGACCGGCACCACCGCGATCTTCATCAACCAGCTGCGCGAGAAGATCGGCGTGTTCTTCGGCTCCCCGGAGACCACCACCGGCGGCAAGGCGCTGAAGTTCTACGCCTCGGTGCGCATCGACATCCGTCGCATCGAGACCCTGAAGGACGGGGCCAACCCCATCGGCTCGCGGACCAAGGCCAAGATCGTGAAGAACAAGATGGCCCCGCCGTTCAAGCAGGCCGAGTTCGACATCCTCTACGGGGAGGGCATCTCCGTGGAGGGCGGCATCATCGACATGGCCGTGGAGTCCGGGATCGTCAAGAAGTCCGGCGCCTGGTTCACCTACGAGGGGGACCAGCTGGGCCAGGGCAAGGAGAACGCCCGCCGCTTCCTCAAGGACAACCCCGAGCTGGCCGAGGAGATCCAGCACAAGACGCTGATCAAGGCCGGGATCATCGACGCCGAGGAGGGCGAGGAGTCCCAGGAGGCTCCCGCGGGCGTCGGCGCGGGGATCGACGAGCTGGGTGATGACCCGCTGGACGCCCTGCCCGAGAACTTCTGATGAGCGATTCCAGCCCGCACGGCCGACGTCGCGGACCCGTCACGGGCCGCGGCGTCGGCCGTCGGCGCACCGGACGCAGCCTGGGCGCTCCCGCAGCAGCCCCGGTCTCCTCGACGCCGTCCTCAGGGCCGAACACCGGGGACGGGCGGAGGGACGCGGGGCGGCCTCCAGCCGAGGGATCGGCCCCGCGCACCCCGGAGGAGGCGGAATACGCCCGGGCCAAGGAGATCCTGCTGCGCCAGCTCACCGCCGCCGCCCGCTCCCGCGCCCAGCTGGCGCAGAAGCTCGCGGAGAAGGAGATCTCCGAGGAGACGGCCACCCGCATCCTGGACCGCTACGAGGATCTCGGTCTGATCGACGACGCCGAATACGCCGCGATGTACGTGCGCAGCCGCTCCGCCAGCAGGAAGCTCGCCCGCCCGGCCCTGCGCCGGGAGCTCGCGCAGAAGGGCATAGACCCGGAGACCGCCGAGCGGGCCCTGACCCAGCGCACCGAGGAGGAGGAGCGCGAGGACGCCCGCGCGCTGGTGCGCCGTCGGCTGCGCCCCGAGCGGGACCTGGACGACCCGGCCCAGCGGGAGAAGGCCCTGCGTCGGCTGGTCGCGATGCTGGCCCGCCGAGGCTACGCCCCCGGCGCGGCCTTCGAGATCGTGCGCACGGTCATGGCCGAGCACGGGGAGACGGGTCTGGAGGAGCCACCGGGGCTGGCCTGACCCGGGCCGGTGGACTTGATCCGGCACGTCCCGGCGCCCGCGGCGGTCTTGTACCCTGGCACAGTGAATGCGAGCGCGACCCAGACCCAGACCCTGCCGTCGACCCTGCCCGAGGCCCTCGACGTCCAGCCCTGCCCGCCCGGCATCGAGGAGCGGACGGGGCGGTCCCACAGCTACGAGGTGCGCACCTTCGGCTGCCAGATGAACGTTCACGACTCCGAGCGGATCTCCGGGCTGCTGGAGGCCTCCGGGTACGTCCCGCACACGGGTGAGGGGACCCCTGACCTGGTGGTCTTCAACACCTGCGCGGTGCGGGAGAACGCGGACAACAAGCTCTACGGCCACCTCGGTCAGCTCGCCCCCGTCAAGCGCGCCCACGAGGGCATGCAGATCGCCGTCGGCGGGTGCTTGGCCCAGAAGGACCAGAACACCATCGTGGAGAAGGCCCCCTGGGTCGACGTCGTGTTCGGCACCCACAACATCGGCTCCCTGCCGCGGCTGCTGGAGCGCTCCCGGCACAACCGCGAGGCCGCCACCGAGCTGCTGGAATCCCTGGAGGTCTTCCCCTCCACCCTGCCGACCAAGCGGGAGAACGTGCACTCCGGGTGGGTGTCCATCTCCGTGGGCTGCAACAACACCTGCACCTTCTGCATCGTGCCCTCCCTGCGCGGCAAGGAGAAGGACCGCCGGCCCGGGGACATCCTCGCCGAGGTCCAGGCCCTGGTGGACGACGGCGCCGTGGAGGTCACCCTGCTCGGGCAGAACGTGAACTCCTACGGCGTCGGCTTCGGTGACCGGCAGGCCTTCTCCAAGCTGCTGCGCGCCTGCGGGCAGATCGAGGGCCTGGAGCGCATCCGCTTCACCAGCCCCCACCCGGCGGCCTTCACCGACGACGTCATCGACGCGATGGCCGAGACCCCCACCGTCATGCCCGTCCTGCACATGCCCCTGCAGTCCGGCTCCGACCGGGTGCTCAAGGCCATGCGCCGCTCCTACCGGTCCAAGCGGTTCCTCGGCATCCTGGAGAAGGTGCGCAAGCGCATCCCGCACGCCGCCATCACCACGGACATCATCGTGGGCTTCCCCGGGGAGACGGAGGAGGACTTCCAGGAGACCCTGCGCGTGGTCGAGGAGTCCCGGTTCTCCTCGGCCTTCACCTTCCAGTACTCCATCCGCCCCGGCACCCCGGCGGGTCGGATGCAGAACCAGGTGCCCCAGGAGGTCGTGCAGGAGCGGTACGAGCGGCTGGTGGCCCTGCAGGATCGCATCAGCGCGCAGCTGAACGCCGAGCAGGTCGGGAAGCGGGTGGAGCTGCTGGTCTCCGCGCAGACCGGACGCAAGGCCGAGCAGACCCACCGGCTCTCCGGGCGCACTCCGGATCAGCGGCTCGTGCACTTCAGCGTGCCCGACGGCGCCCCCGTCCCGCGTCCGGGGGACTTCGCGACCGTGCGGATCACCGACGCCGCACCCTTCCACCTGCTCGCCGATTCCCCGGCGGAGGACTACGCGGTGCGCCGCTCCCGCGCCGGGGACGCTTGGGATCGCGCCCAGGCCGATTCCTGCGGCACCGGCGCCCCGTCGGGTGGCGCCCCGGGCGCCACGATGCTCGGGATGCCGGCCCTGCCGCCGCGCCGATGACCCTCCCGATCATCGCCGTCCTCGGGCCCACCGGCACGGGGAAGTCAGACCTCGGCGTCGCCCTGGCCCGCGAGGTGGACGGCGAGGTGGTCAACGCGGACTCGATGCAGCTGTACCGCGGGATGGACATCGGCACGGCCAAGCTCACGCCCGCCGAGCGCGACGGCGTGCCCCATCACCTCCTAGACGTGCTGGACGTGCGCGAGGAGGCCTCCGTGGCCCGCTACCAGCGCGAGGCCCGCGAGCGCTTCGCCGAGATCCGGGGGCGCGGGCGCACCCCGATCCTCGTCGGCGGGTCCGGACTGTATGCGCGCGCGGCCCTGGACGTGCTGGAGTTCCCGCCCACCGATGCGCAGGTGCGTCAGCGCTGGCAGGAGCTCCTGGAGACCGAGGGGCGCGGGGCGCTGGCCGCTCGGCTGGAGGCCGTGGACCCGGTCTCCGCGCGGCGCGGCCTGGACGACCGGCGCCTGGTGCGCGCCCTGGAGGTCCACGAGCTGACCGGGCGCCCCTTCTCCTCCTACATGCCGCGGCGCGAACACCGGGAGCCGGCCCTGCAGATCGGGCTGAACGGGCCCCGGGACCTGCTGCACGACCGCCTGGCCGTGCGGGTGCACCGGATGGTCGAGGCCGGTCTCCTGCAGGAGGTGCGGGACCTGGCCGAGCGGGGGCTGCGCGAGGGGCGCACCGCCTCCCACGCCCTGGGCTACGCGCAATTCCTGCGCGTCGTGGACGGGGAGACCTCCGAGGAGGAGGCCGTGCAGGAGACGATCATCGCCACCCGCCGCTTCGCCCGCCGCCAGGTCACCTGGTTCCGGGCGGACCCGCGCGTTACCTGGATCGGATTCACCCTCTCCCCGCGCCAGCAGCTGGACCGGGCGCTGACCCTGATCGAGCAGGGGCGCACGCCGGAGACCGCGAACGACGGGGGAGCCGAGGGCTGACCTGACCGCGCGGGCAGGACCGGGAGCGCGGCCGGATTCGCCGGCCAGACCGGTCCTCGCTGAGCCGGCCCTTCGGTCGTCCGACCCGCCCGATAGACTGGCCGGGTGACGACCGAGAGCACCACCGCGCAGACCGACGCCTCCCGCTGGGGCGAACTGGCCGGAGTGACCCTGAGCAAGGGCCACGGCACCGGCAACGACTTCCTCCTGCTCACCGATCCCGAGGGAAGCCTCGAGCTGGAGGGGGACCTGGTGGCCGCCGTGTGCGACCGGCACCGGGGGATCGGCGCGGACGGGCTGATCCGCGCGATCCGCAGCCAGCACCTGGAGGCCGGGCGGGCCCTCGCCGCGAACGGGGAGGACGCCCCGGAGTGGTTCATGGACTACCGCAACGCGGACGGCTCCCTGTCCGAGATGTGCGGCAACGGGGTGCGCGTGTTCGCCCACCACCTCATCCACGCCGGGCTGATCGAGCTGCCGGAGGGGGAGACCGTGCGCATCGGGACCCGCGGCGGGGTCAAGACCGTCGCCCGGGTTCCCGGCGGCTTCGCCGTGGACATGGGCCCCTGGGGCTTCATCGACGGGGAGCAGGCCCGGGAGCACGGGGCCGACTGCACCGTCTCGGCCCGCGGCCTGCGCACCGCCCGCCCGGGCCTGTCCATCACCATGGGCAACCCGCACACCGTCGTCGCCCTGGCCGATGAGGCCAAGCTGGCCCGGCTGGACCTGGGCACCGCACCGACCGTGGACCCCCGGCCCAGTGCCGGCACCAACGTCGAATTCGTGGTGCCCCGGGACGCCGAGGAGGAGGACGACGGCACGGGAGCGCTGGTGCTGCGCGTCAGCGAACGCGGGGTGGGCGAGACCCTGTCCTGCGGGACCGGCGCGTGCGCTGCCGCGGCGGCGACCCGCTTCTGGGGCGGGGAGGACGCCCCGGATGAGTGGCGGGTCGGCGTGCCCGGCGGGGAGCTGGGCGTGACCTTCGTGCTCGGCCCGGACGAGCTGGAGCACGTGATCCTCTCCGGGCCGGCCGAGCTCGTGGGCACCGTGCGCCTGGGCTGAGCCGCGGGACCCGGGCAGGTCGCCGCGGGGATCAGGCGGCGCGGGTGACCCGCAGGATCCGGAAGCCCTTGGCGGTGGCGGCCCGGTCGACCGCGAAGGCGCCGGGCTCCCGCTCCCGCAGGGTCTGATCCAGCCAGCGCTGCAGGGAGTCCGCGCCCAGGTTCTTCTGCACCACCAGGTGCGCCTGCCCGGCCGGGGCCAGGCGCACCAGCCAGGTCAGCAGCAGCTCGTGCAGCACCTGCTTGCCCACCCGGATCGGCGGGTTGGACCAGATCGCGTCGAAGCGCAGCCGCGGATCCACCTCCTCCGGGATCACCGGGCGGATGCCGGTCAGCCCCAGGCGCGCGGCGTTGCGGCGGGTCAGCTCCAGGCTGCGCCGGTTCACGTCCACGGCCATCACCTCGGCGTCGGGCCGCTGCAGGCCCATGCTCAGCGCGATCGGCCCCCACCCGCAGCCGACGTCGAGGAAGCGGGACCCGGACCGGGGCAGGGCGGGGACCTCGTCCAGCAGCACCGCGGTGCCCTTGTCCAGGGCCTTCGGGCTGAAGATGCCGGGGGCGCTCACCAGATCCCGCTCGGCCCCGGCCAGTCGCACCCGCAGGGGCTGCTCGACGAAGGGCTCGTCCTCGTGCGCGGAGAAGTAGTGCTCGACCATGATCCCCCATCGTATCGGCCCGCCTCACCCGCCTCCTCGGCGTCCGCGCTCGCGGCGCCGGCTCCCCGGGACCCGGCGCTGGGGCGCGGCGTCGCGTGTTCGTCCACAGCACAGGCCCGCCCCGGGTGCGGCGCGGGGGCCGCCCGGTAGACTGGCAGGACGCATTGAGCGGTCCGCGCGCCCGATCCGAGGGAGTCAGCACCGGCCGCGCCCCCGCACGGAAAGGCACCCTTGCCCCAGCATCACCCCCGCACCGCCGACGACGCCGCCCCCGAGCACACCGACGAGCGCACCGAGCAGCCCCGCCAGCCCAGCGACGCCCAGCTGCGCGCGACCGTGGACCGGGTCCTCGGCCGCTTCTCCCCGGAGGAGGAGCACCAGGCCTCCATCCTGGACCGCCGTGCCCCGGAGCTGGCGGAGACCACCCAGCACACCGAGCACGACGGCGAGCAGCAGGACCTCGAGGAGCGCCGCGCCCTGCGGCGCGTGGCCGGGCTGTCCACCGAGCTGGAGGACGTCACCGAGGTCGAGTACCGGCAGCTGCGCCTGGAGCGCGTGGTGCTGGCCGGGATCTGGTCCGAGGGCACCCTGGAGGACGCCGAGAACTCCCTGCGCGAGCTCGCGGCCCTGGCGGAGACCGCCGGCTCCGATGTCCTGGACGGGCTGGTGCAGCGGCGGCTGAAGCCGGACCCCGGCACGTTCCTCGGCTCCGGCAAGGCCCAGGAGCTCAAGGAGATCGTGGCCGAGACGGGCGCGGACACCGTCGTCATCGACTCGGAGCTGGCCCCGTCCCAGCGGCGTGGGCTGGAGGACATCGTCAAGGTCAAGGTCATCGACCGCACCGCGCTGATCCTGGACATCTTCGCCCAGCACGCCAAGTCCCGGGAGGGCAAGGCCCAGGTGGAGCTGGCGCAGCTGGAGTACCTGCTGCCGCGCCTGCGCGGCTGGGGCGAGTCCATGTCCCGCCAGGCCGGCGGTCGGGCGGCCGGCGGCGAGGGGATCGGTTCGCGCGGTCCCGGTGAGACGAAGATCGAGCTGGACCGGCGCCGCATCCGCCAGCGGATGGCCAAGCTGCGTCGGGAGATCGCCGCGATGAAGCCGGCCCGGGAGACCAAGCGGGCCAACCGGCGTCGCAACCACATCCCCTCCGTGGCCATCGCCGGGTACACCAACGCCGGCAAGTCCTCCCTGCTCAACCGGCTCACCGACGCCGGGGTGCTGGTGGAGAACGCCCTGTTCGCGACCCTGGACCCCACGGTGCGCCGGGCCGAGACCCCGGACGGCATCGGCTACACCCTCTCGGACACCGTCGGCTTCGTGCGCAACCTGCCCACCCAGCTGGTCGAGGCCTTCCGCTCCACCCTCGAGGAGGTGGCCGACGCGGACGTGATCCTGCACGTGGTGGACGCCTCCCACCCGGACCCGGAGGGCCAGATCCGCGCGGTGCGCGAGGTCCTGGCCGAGGTGGACGCGCAGGACGTCCCGGAGATCATCGTGCTGAACAAGGCCGACGCCGCGGACCCCTTCGTTCTGGATCGCATCCGGCTGCGCGAACCCCACCATGCGATCGTCTCCGCGAAGACCGGGGAAGGGATCCCGGAGCTGAAGGAGCTGATCTCCCGGACCATCCCTCGGCCCAGCGTGCGCATGGAGATCCTGGTGCCCTACACCCACGGGGAGGTGGTCTCCCGGCTGCACGAGTGGGACGCGGAGATCCTGTCCACCGCGTTCGAGGAGGACGGGACCCGGATGAGCGTGCTGGTGCGGGAGGAGACCGCCCCGGAGCTGCAGCCCTACGCCGTGACCGCCCCGTGAGCAGCACCAACCCGGACCCCACGCGAGGCTCGGCACCCGCGGAGGCCGCCGAGGACGTGCACGCCCCGACCGGTGCGGAGCCGGAGACCCTGCCCGGGGCCAAAGACGCCCTGGCGCTGCTGGACACGGCGATCGAGCGCACCGGCGGGCAGCGCCGCGACGGGCAGCGGATCATGGCAGCGCACGTGGCCCAGGCCCTGCAGACGGGGCGGCACCTGCTGGTGCAGGCCGGCACCGGTACCGGCAAGTCCCTGGCCTACCTGGTCCCGGCCATCCAGCACGCCCTGGGCGCGGACAAGCCCGTCGTCGTCGCGACCGCGACCCTGGCCCTGCAGGCGCAGATCGTCGGCCGGGACGTGCCCCGGCTGCTGGAGACCCTCGAGGATCGCCTCGAGGGCGAGGTGGAGGTCGCCCTGCTGAAGGGGCGCAGCAACTACGTGTGCCTGCACAAGCTGGAGGGCGGCTACCCGGAGGATGAGGACCCGGACGCGCTGTTCAACCTCAACAGCCAGGGGCAGGCCGCCAGTGGGCATCCCCGTCCCGCCCCGGACTCGCTGGCCGAGGAGGTGGTGCGCCTGCGCGCCTGGGCGGACTCCACGGACACCGGGGACCGGGATGACCTGCGCCCGGGCGTCTCGGACCGGGCCTGGCGGCAGGTCTCGGTCACGGCCTCGGAGTGCCTGGGGCGCCGCTGCCCCCTGGTGGAGGAGTGCTTCTCCGAGCGGGCCCGGCAGCGGGCGGGGGAGGCCGACGTCGTGATCACCAACCACGCGCTGCTGGCGATCAGCGCCTTCGAGGGGATCGGGGTGCTGCCCGAGCACGACGTCGTGGTGGTCGACGAGGCCCACGAGCTGGTGGACCGCGTGACCGGCGCGGTGACCGGCGCCCTGTCCCCGCTGATGGTCCGCTCCGCGGCCCGGGCGGTGCGCACGAACACCCAGGCGGCCTCGGAGCCGCTGAGCTCCGCGGCCGAGGCCCTGGAGCAGGCCTGCTCCGGCCGGCCCGCCGAGCTCATGCCGCAGGGGCTGGAGCCGGGGATCGCCCGGGCCATGGAGCAGGTGCGCGACGCCGCCCGGGCCGCGCTGTCCGACACCAAGGCCGACGCGAAGGACTCCGACGCCGGGCGCCAGACCGCCCGCGCCAAGCTCACCGAGGTCCTGGAGCTGGCCGAGCGGATGCTCAGCGCGGACGGGCGCTTCGAGGTCGTGTGGATCTCCCGGGCCGGCGGCTGGGAGCCGGGACGCGGCTATGTCAGCGCCGCGGACACGGACCCGGCCACGCTGCATGTGGCCCCGCTGTCCGTGGCCGGGCGGCTGCGCGAGGGGCTGTTCCAGGACCGCACGGTGGTGCTGACCTCGGCGACCCTGGCCATCGGCGACTCCTTCGATCAGGTCGCCGGCTCCCTCGGGCTGCAGGGGGAGAAGGCCCCGGCGTGGGAGGGGCTGGACGTCGGCTCGCCCTTCGACTACCCGAAGCAGGGGATGCTCTACGTGGCCCGGGACCTGCCCAAGCCGGGGCGCGGGGTCTCGGAGGAGCAGCTGGAGCGGATCCTGCAGCTGGTGGAGGCCTCCGGCGGCGGGGCGCTGGGATTGTTCTCCTCGCGTCGCGGCGCGCAGCAGGCCGCCGAGTACGTGCGCGAGCACTCCGACCTGCCGGTGCTGGTGCAGGGGGAGTCCTCGCTGCGCGGTCTCGTCGAGCGGTTCACGGCCGAGGAGGACACGTGCCTGTTCGGAACCATGAGCCTGTGGCAGGGCGTGGACGTGCCGGGGCCCTCCTGCCGCCTGGTGCTCATCGATCGGATCCCGTTCCCGCGCCCGGATGATCCGCTGGCCACCGCCCGGGCCCGGGCGGTGGGCCGGCGCGGGGGCAACGGCTTCATGGCGGTCTCCGCCTACCACGCGGCGATCCGGCTGGCCCAGGGGGCCGGGCGCCTGATCCGCTCCCGCGAGGACCGCGGGGTCGTGGCTGTGCTGGATTCCCGGCTGGCCACCGCCCGGTACGGCGGGTTCCTGCGGGCGGCCCTGCCGCCGCTGTGGACCACGGACCGCCTGCCCGTGGTCACGGGGGCGCTGCGGCGGCTGCACGCGGGCTGAGGCGAGGGCCTCAAAGCCCGGACTCAGACGGCGCGCAGCACCGAGACGACCTTGCCCATGATGCTGGCGTGATCGCCGAGGATCGGCTCGTACTGGCGGTTCTGCGGCAGCAGCCAGGTGTGCCCGTCGCGCTGTCGGAAGGTCTTCACGGTGGCCTCGTCATCGAGCAGGGCGGCGACGATGTCCCCGTTCTGGGCGGTGTTCTGCTGGCGCACCACGACCCAGTCGCCATCGCAGATCGCGGCCTCGACCATCGAATCCCCGCGCACCTCGAGCATGAACAGCTCGCCCTGGCCCACCAGCTGTCGGGGCAGGGAGATCGTGTCCTCCACGTGCTGCTCGGCCGTGATCGGCACACCGGCGGCGATGCGCCCCACCAGCGGCACGCTGATGTTCTGCCCCTGCTCCTCCTCGGCCTCCGGCGCGGCGGTGGGGAACAGCGGGACCACGTCGGCTGCGGCCTCGGCCGTCGGCTGCGCGCTCGGGGCGGGGTCCGACTGCTCCTCCTGCGCGGGGCCCTGCCCGGAGGGGCGGATGTCGGTGCGGCGGGGTTCGGCCAGCACCTCGATGGCCCGCGGCCGCTTCGGATCGCGGCGGATGTAGCCCAGGGCCTCGAGCCGGGAGAGCTGGTGGGTGACGCTGGAGAGGCTGGACAGCCCGACGACGTCGCCGATCTCGCGCATCGACGGCGGGTAGCCGTGCGCGCTGATCGAGGCGGAGATGGCCTCCAGGATGGTGCGCTGGCGCGCGGTGAGGGGCTTGCGGGCGGAGGCCTCGGCTCCGTGGGGGGCTGCTCCGTGCTCTCGGGCCACCGTCGGGTCCTTCCTGGAGGTGTTCGATCTGTCAGTCCGGGGGTGTGGACTGCTCCCATCAGCGTAGGCGAGACCGCGTGTCGGATCAAACACATGTTCTAGTCCCTCGACAGTCTTCGATCGCACTGGTAGAACAGATGTACGAACTCGAACACGTCTTCGAAGGCGATCGAGCGTCAATCACCGCTAGGAGGCCGCCATGAGCATCGCGCTCACCGCACCCCGCCCGTTCCGCATCGGGTTCCGCACCGGGCCGCGCCGGGGTGCCCATCCGGCAGGCGCACCCGCCTGCACCCGCCCCGCCTGCGCCCGTCCGGCCGCGCGCCGCACCCGGCTGCTGCGCCGCCGTCCGGAGCGCGCGGCCCGCCCGACGCTGCGGCTCACCCGGCGCGGACGCCTCCTGCTCATCGGCCTGCCGGTGCTGCTCGGGGCCGTCGCGGTGCTGGCCGGGGCCCTGCTGCTGGTGCTGAGCCCGCAGGCCCAGGCCGGCGACGCCGCGCCGAGCGGGGCGCAGACCCGCGTCGTGGTGGTCTCCGCCGGGGACACCCTCTGGAGCCTCGCACAGGAGGCGGATCCGGAGTCCGACCCGCGGGCCGCGGTGGAGCGGATCGTGGACCTGAACGACCTGCAGGACAGCGCCGTGCGGCCCGGCCAGCGCCTGGTGGTGCCGCAGCCGGAGACCGCCGCGCCGTGAGACCGCAGGGTTCCGGGTTCACGCGAACGGGGACTCCACTAGGATGGCACCGTGAGTGATGCAGCCAGCCCCGATGCGGAAGCCGCCATCCTGGATTCCCTGCCGCTGCGAGATGACCTGCGCGGCCACAGGGCCTACGGCGCCCCGATGATCCAGGTGCCCTACGCCCTGAACGTCAACGAGAACACCCATCCGCTGCCCGAGGAGCTGATCCGGGCGATCGGCAGTGCGGCCGCCGAGGCCGCGGCCGCGCTGAACAGATACCCGGACCGGGACTTCCCGCAGCTGCGCCGCGAGCTGGCGGACTACCTCGGCCACGGCATCACCGAACGCCAGGTCTGGGCCGCCAACGGCTCCAACGAGATCCTCCAGCAGCTGCTGCAGACCTTCGGCGGGCCCGGCCGCAACGTGCTGAGCTTCGCGCCCACCTACTCCATGTACCCGCTCCTGGCCTCCGGCACCAACACCGAGTACATCGCCGGGCGGCGGGCCGCGGACTTCACCCTCTCCCCGGAGGATGCCGCGCGCCAGATCCGCCAGCACCGGCCGACCGTCACGATCCTGTGCTCACCCAACAACCCCACCGGCACGGCACTCTCCCCGGAGACCATCCTGGCCGCCTACGAGGCCGTCGAGGAGCTGGGCGGGATGCTCGTGGTGGATGAGGCCTACGCGGAATTCGCCCGCGATCCGGACACCACCGCGCTGTCCCTGCTGCCCGGGAGGCCCCGCCTGGTCGTCAGCCGCACCATGAGCAAGGCCTTCGCCCTGGCGGGGGCCCGGGTCGGCTACTTCGCCGCGGATCCGGCCGTGGTCGAGGCCGTCATGCTGGTGCGCCTGCCCTACCACCTCTCCGCGGTGACCCAGGCCGTCGCCCTGACGGCGCTGCGCCACCGGGACCAGCTGCTGGGGCAGGTCGGACGCATCCGCGAACAGCGGGACCGGATCGTGACCCGTCTGGAGCAGCTGGGTCTGGAGCCGGCCGCCTCGGACTCCAACTTCGTCTTCTTCGGGGGCCTGTCCGATGCCCAGGGCCTGTGGGAGGACCTGCTGGGCGACGGCGTGCTGATCCGCGACGTCGGGATCCCCGGGCACCTGCGGGTCACCGCCGGCACCGAGGAGGAGACCACCGCCTTCCTGGACAGCCTGGAACGGCACCTGCCCGACCGCCGCTGAGACCACCCCCGCCCCGGGCGCCCGGATCTCACGGGCCCCGCGGGGCGCGCCGACCCACCGCCGACACCGCTACGGAGCATCGAATGCAGACCCCTGACGCCCAGCCCGCCCGGGCGGGCGGCCGCACGGCCTCCCTGACCCGCGCCACCAGTGAGTCCACGGTCCGGCTCAGCCTGAACCTGGACGGCACCGGCGTCTCCCGGATCAGCACCACCGTGCCCTTCTACGACCACATGCTCACCGCCCTGTCCAAGCACTCGCTGATCGACCTGGAGGTCGAGGCCAGCGGAGACACCGAGATCGACGTGCACCACACCGTCGAGGACACCGCGATCGTGCTGGGCGAGGCCCTGCGCGAGGCCCTGGGCGACAAGCGCGGCATCCGCCGCTTCGGCCAGGCCACCGTGCCCCTGGACGAGGCCCTGGCCCGGGCCGTCGTGGACATCTCGGGGCGGCCCTACCTGGTGCACGAGGGGGAGTCCGAGGCCTTCGCCCACCACCTGATCGGCGGGCACTTCACCGGCTCCATGGTCCGCCACGTGCTCGAGGCCATCGCCTACCACGCCGGGATCTGCCTGCACGTGGACCTGCTGCGCGGCCGGGACCCCCACCACATCGCCGAGGCCCAGTTCAAGGCCCTGGCGCGGGCCCTGCGCGAGGCCGTCGAGCCGGATCCCCGCGTCCCGGAGGCCATCCCCTCGACCAAGGGGGCGCTGTGAGCACCACTGGATCGCAGCCCGTGAAGCCCACCGTCACCGTCCTGGACTACGGGGCCGGCAACGTCCGCTCGGCCGTGCGCGCCCTGGAGACCGCCGGGGCCGACGTCGTGCTCTCCCGGCGCCCGCAGGACGTGCTGGAGGCCGACGGCCTCGTGGTCCCCGGCGTCGGGGCCTTCGGCGCCGTCATGGACGGCCTGCGCGCCGTGGATGCCCCGCGGCTGATCGGACGCCGGGTGGCCGGCGGCCGGCCCGTGCTGGGCATCTGCGTGGGGCTGCAGGTCTTCTTCGAAGCCGGCACCGAGCACGGGGAGCACACCGAGGGACTGGGGGAGTGGCCCGGGACCGTGGAGAAGCTGCCCGGAGACGTGGTCCCGCACATGGGCTGGAACACCGTGCGCCCGCCGGAGGGCAGCCGGCTGTTCGCCGGGATCGAGCGGGAGCGGTTCTACTTCGTGCACTCCTACGCGGTGCAGCGCTGGGAGTTCACCCAGACCAGCCAGCACATCCGGCCCCCGCAGGTCACCTGGGCCGAGCAGGGGGTGCCGTTCATCGCCGCCGTGGAGAACGGGCCGCTGAGCGCCACCCAGTTTCACCCGGAGAAGTCCGCGGACGCCGGGCTGCGGCTGCTGCGCAACTGGCTGGACACCCTGCTGCGCACCGGCCGGATGGCCCCGCGCGGCCCCGAGTCCGAGGAGGACTTCCCAGACTCCGCCCGGGCGCAGGAGACCGCGCCCGCCGTCGACGCCGAGGAGGGCGAGCGCGCATGAGTCCCCTGACCTCCGGTCTGCTGCTGATGATCTTCGGGGCCTTCCTCGTCGGCGGCGGCATCTCCTTCCGCCGGCAGAAGCTGCCGCTCATCGCCCAGGTCGTGCTGTGGATCCTTGGCGCGGCCTTCTTCGCCTACGGCCTCTACGTCGTCACCCTCGACTGAGCGCCGGGCGCGGCCATCCCGCCCGCGCCCGCGCGCACCATCCGCAACGAACAGGAGCACCATCCCGATGAGCACCCCCCGCCTGCAGCTGCTGCCCGCCGTGGACGTCGCCGGGGGCCAGGCCGTGCGCCTGGTCCAGGGCGAAGCCGGCACCGAGACCGGCTACGGCGACCCCGTCGAGGCGGCCCTGGCCTGGCAGGAGGCCGGTGCCGAATGGGTGCACCTGGTTGATCTGGACGCGGCCTTCGGGCGTGGGGAGAACACCGAGGTGCTGCGCCGGGTCGCCGAGCGGGTGCGGCTGAAGATCGAGCTGTCCGGAGGGATCCGGGATGATGCCTCGCTGCGCCGGGCCCTGAGCCTGGAGCCCGCCCGGATCAACCTCGGCACCGCCGCCCTGGAGGACCCGGAGTGGACGCGCCGGGTCATCGCAGAGCACGGGGAGCGCATCGCCGTCGGGCTGGACGTGCGCGGCACGACCCTGGCGGCCCGCGGCTGGACCGAGGAGGGCGGGGACCTGTGGGAGGTGTTGGACCGGCTCAACGCCGACGGCTGCGCCCGCTACGTCGTCACCGACGTGACGAAGGACGGCACGCTGCGCGGGCCCAACACCGAGCTGCTGGCCGAGGTCGCCCGGCGCACGGATCGGCCGGTCGTCGCCTCCGGCGGCATCTCGGGGCTTGCGGACCTGGAGGCGCTGCGGGCCATGGTCCCGCACGGGGTCGAGGGCGCGATCGTCGGCAAGGCCCTGTACGCCGGGCGCTTCACCCTGGCCGAAGCCCTGGACGCGGCGGGGCGGCCCGAGGCATGAGCCCGCGGGAATTGCCGGCTCACATCCAGGCGCAGCTGCGCAGCGCCGGCCGGGAGACGGACACCGGCGGGCAGCCGTGGAAGGGCCGCAACCTGGGGGAGGGGACCTCCCACACCCACGCGTATCCGCAGGACGACGGTCTGACCCCCGCCCCCGTGGCCGAGGCCCTGGAGGCCTTCGCCCGGGCCGAGATCCCCGAGGAGTCGGTGCTGGAGGCGCTGCGCGGCACGCGCCTGTTCGCCCCGGTTCTCGCCGAGCTGTCCCAGGCCCACGTGACCGAGGACGGGCTGGTCTCGGACAAGGAGTCGGAGATGGCCCTGGTCTCCATCAGCGCCCCGGACGGGCGGCGGGCCCTGCCCGTGTTCACCAGCGTGGACGCGCTGACCTCCTGGCATCCGCAGGCCCGGCCGGTGGCCGCCGAGGCCCGGCGCACGGCGCTGGCCGCGGTGGAGGACGGCAACCAGCTGCTGGTCCTGAATCCGGGCACCGATCTGGTCTTCGTCCTGCGGCGTCCGGGGGTGTGGGCCCTGGCCAAGGGCGAGCCCTGGCTGCCGTCCTACTCGGATCCCCAGGTGCTGGCCGCCCTGCAGCGCGCGGCCGCGGGGATCCCGCAGGCCCGAGGCGCGCAGATGGCCCCCGGGGCCGGGGTGGCGGCCCGCGACGCCGAGGGTCGGTTGCTGCCCGGCGGCGGGCCCGGCCCGGAGCTCAGCGTCGAGCTGCTGCTGGTCCCCGGCCTGGACCGGGCGGGCCTGGACGCTGCGTCGGAGACCTTCCGGGCGGCCGTGGCCGCGGACCCGCTGCTCGCCGAGCGGATCGACTCCCTGGAGATCCGGGTGCGCCCGGTCGAGGACCGGGAGCCGCGCCCGGCGGGCTAGAAGACCGGGCCGGTCAGGTTCTCTCCGGGGCCCTTGCCCGGGGCGTCCGGGGCGAAGGAGGCCTCGCGGAAGGCCAGCTGCAGGGAGCGCAGGCCGTCGCGCAGGGGCCCGGCGTGCTGGGAGCCGATCTCCGGGGCCGCGGAGGTGACCAGCCCGGCCAGGGCGATGATGAGCTTGCGGGCCTCGTCCAGATCCTTCAGCTCCGCGGCGTCGGGCCCCTCGGCCAGGCCGCATTTCACGGCGGCCGCGCTCATCAGGTGCACCGCGGTGGTGGTGATGACCTCCACGGCGGGGACCTCGGCGATGTCGCGCATCTGCGCGTTCACGGCCTGGATCTGCTCGGCGCTGGGCTCCGGGGCGGCCTCGGGGGCCGCGGCGGCATCCGTGCCGCCGGGGAAGCGGTGCACGCCGGGATCGGGCTGGGCGTCGGCGGGATCCTGCGCGGCGGAGGAGGGGCGGGGTGTCTCAGTCATGGCCCCCACTGTCGCACATCGGGGGCCGTCGCGCCGCCTCGGGGCGAGACCGGCGCAGGGCAGACAACGGGGCGGCCATGGTGTAGAGTGTCAGGAGTTTCCAAGCGGGGATCTCGATCTCCCACCCGCGTCGACCGCAGCGGTCGCCGGGTCAGCGCTCGTGCGCCATCATGCCGTCCGCATCCTGAGGATGCGCGTCGTGTGCGGGCACGGGTCTCGAAGCCCCCGCTGGAACCGTCCCGCGGGGGCTTCTTCGCATCCCGTCGGGGCGATCCGCGAACCGTGCGGGAACAGACCCGCAGAGCCGACAGGAGCACCACATTAGCGATCCACGCATCAATGACCGCATCCGCGTACCGGAAGTCCGACTGGTCGGCCCCAGCGGCGAGCAGGTCGGGATCGTCCGCGTAGAGGACGCACTGCGTCTGGCGCGGGAATCGGATCTTGATCTGGTCGAGGTGGCGCCGAACGCCCGTCCGCCGGTGTGCAAGCTGATGGACTTCGGCAAGTACAAGTACGAGGCCGCCGTCAAGGCCCGCGAGTCCCGCAAGAACCAGACCAACACGGTCCTGAAGGAAGTGCGGTTCCGGCTGAAGATCGACGACCACGACTACGAGACCAAGGTCGGGCACGCCAAGCGCTTCCTCACCGCGGGAGACAAGGTCAAGGCCATGATCCAGTTCCGCGGCCGCGAGCAGCAGCGCCCCGAGATGGGAGTGCGCCTGCTGGAGCGGCTGGCGACGGACCTGGCCGAGGTCGGCAGCGTCGAGTCCAATCCGCGCCAGGACGGGCGGAACATGGTCATGGTCATCGGCCCGCTGCGCAACAAGGCCGAGGCGCGCCGCGAGCAGCAGCGCCAGGCCAAGCAGCAGGGCGGCAGCCGCCGTCAGCGCGAGCGGGTGGACACCCGCACCGCGCAGCCGGTGTCCAACTCGGTGGCCGCGGCCATGCCGGAGCAGCTGCGCCAGCAGGCGCAGGGCGGCTCGGCATCGCAGGCCCAGGAGGCCCCGGCCCCGAAGCCGCAGGCCGAGTCGAAGCCCGCGTCGGCCCCGAAGCCGCAGGCGGCTCCCAAGCCCCAGGCGGCCGCGAAGCCCGCGTCGGCTCCGAAGCCGCAGGCCGCGCCGAAGCCCCAGGCGGCTCCCAAGCCGCGGGCGCCGAAGCCCGGCCCCCGGTCGTAGCCGCCCCGCCCGGGTCCGCCCCGGGTTGGATGACCCTGCGGACCGGGTCGAGAAGGCGCCTCGTCCTCGACGTCGCCCTCGCAGATCCGGCTTCCGCTGCCTGAGACAGGCACCGTCCCCTCGGGGCGGTGCACGCCCTCCCGGCCCCGCGTGCCCCACGCGGGATCCGGGATGAAACGTAAGGAGAACGGCCCCCATGCCGAAGCACAAGTCCCACTCCGGTGCCAAGAAGCGCTTCAAGCTCACCGGTTCCGGCAAGGTCAAGCGCCAGCAGGCCAACCGCCGCCACTACCTGGAGCACAAGTCCTCCCGGCTGACCCGCCGGCTGGCCTCGGACCAGATCGTCACCGGCGGTCAGGCCAAGGTCATCAAGAAGATGCTGGCCAAGTAGGGCTCAAGCCCACCGCACCCATCGACCTCCCGGTCCCCGCACGGGACCGGCCCCGAACACGCCGCGCCGCCCCCAGGTGAGGGCCGCGCCAGAGCAGAAGGAGTACGCACGTGGCACGTGTGAAGCGGGCAGTCAACGCCCACAAGAAGCGTCGGACCACCCTGGACCGCGCGTCCGGCTACCGGGGGCAGCGCTCCCGCCTGTACCGGAAGGCCAAGGAGCAGGTCACCCACTCGCTGGTCTACAGCTACGACCACCGGCGCAAGAAGAAGGGCGACTTCCGCCGCCTGTGGATCCAGCGCATCAACGCCGCCGCGCGCGCCGAGGGCCTGACCTACAACCGCTTCATCCAGGGCCTGAAGGCCGCCGAGGTGGAGGTCGACCGCCGCATGCTGGCCGAGCTGGCCGTCAACGAGCCGGCCGCCTTCAAGGCGCTGGTCGGCATCGCCAAGGAGAGCCTCCCCGAGGACACCTCCGCTCCCAAGGCCGCCTGAGACCGGCTCTCCAGCACGACGCCGG
>NZ_BCSM01000002.1 GCF_001570865.1 Rothia kristinae NBRC 15354 | reverse complement strand
GACTGGAGGACGGACCGCACCCCTGCCACCGACCGCGAGGAACCCCTGATGAGCACCGGCATCTTCCTGGACGCCATGACGCCGCGGGCCGGCAAGACCCTGATCGCCCTGGGCCTGGCCGACTCCCTGATCCGCCGCGCGGACCGCGTGGGCTACTTCCGCCCCGTGCACCTGGGGGACACCCCCGCCCAGGATCCGCGCGTGCGGCTCATGCAGGAGACCTTCGGCCTGGACGACGACGCCGCGCGCGGCGGCGTCAGCCTGGCCCAGTGCCGGGAGTACCTGGCCTCCGGCCAGCAGGATGAGCTGGTCAGCGTGTGCCTGGCCGTCTACGCGCAGATGGCCCCGAGCTACGACGTCGTGATCGTGGACGGCACGGACCTGCTGGCGCACAACGCCGCGACCGCGGAGTTCGACCTCAACGCCCGCCTGGCCAACACCATGGACTGCTCGGTGCTGGCCGTGATCAACGGGGGCGAGGCGGAGTCCGTGGAGGACATCGTCAACTCCGTGGAGGTCACCCGCTCGGAGCTGCACGCCGCCCGCACGGACCTGCTGGGCGTGGTGGTCAACCGGGTGGACCCGGAGTGGGCGCAGGAGGTGGCCGAGCGCACCCCCGCCGGGCGCCGCGGCGGACACGTGTACGTGATCCCGGAGAATCCGGCGATCTCCCAGCCCACCGTCGCCGACGTCATCCGCAGCCTCGCCCTGGACGACACCGCCCTGGGCGCCTCCGCGGACCGGGACATCCAGGCGGTGAAGGTCGCGGCGATGACCGTGGGCAACTTCCTGGAGCAGATGGGCGACGGGGACTTCATCATCACCCCGGCGGACCGCGCCGACGTCGTCATGGCCACCCTGGCCTCCGCGCTGTCCCCGAACTTCCCCGTGCCCTCCGGGGTGCTGCTGTCCGGGGACCACCTGACGGGCACGGCCACGCAGGCGCTGATCGACGCCGCCCCGTTCCCCGTGCTGCGCACCCCGCAGGACACCTACTCCGCGGCGCAGTCGGTGGGCGCGGTGCACGGGGAGCTGCGCGCCGGGGCCACCCGCAAGATCGCCGCGGCCCTGGGCGAGTGGGCCAAGCACGTGGAGGAGAAGGAGCTGCTGCACCGGCTGGAGCTGCCCCGCCCGGCGACGATGACGCCGCTGCGGTTCCTGCACCAGCTCATCGAGGCCGCCCGGGCGGACCGCCGGCGCATCGTGCTGCCGGAGGGCGAGGACGTGCGGGTGCTGCGCGCCGCGGAGATCATCACCCGCCGGGACTTCTGCGACCTCGTGATCCTGGGCGACGCGGCCCGGATCCGGGAGCTGGCGCAGAACGAGGGCATCGCCCTGGAGGTCTCCGAGGACGAGGAGCCGACCCGCGGCGTCGTCCGGCTGATCGACCCGGCCTCCTCCCCGCTGCGCGAGGAGTACGCCCGGGCCTACGCCGAGCTGCGCGCGCACAAGGGCGTGACCCAGGAGCAGGCGATGGAGCGGATGCTGGACGGCAGCTACTTCGGCACCATGATGGTCCAGCTAGGCGACGCCGACGGCATGGTCTCCGGGGCCGCGCACACCACCGCCAACACCATCCGCCCCGCCCTGGAGTTCGTGAAGACCAAGGAGGGCGTGAAGATCGTCTCCTCCGTGTTCTTCATGCTCCTGGAGGACCGCGCCCTGGTCTACGGGGACTGCGCGGTGAACCCCAACCCGGATGCGGCGCAGCTGGCGGACATCGCCCGGGCCTCCGCGGCCACCGCCCGGCAGTTCGGCGTCGAGCCCCGGGTCGCGATGCTCTCCTACTCCACCGGCGGCTCCGGGTCCGGGCAGGACGTGGACACGGTGCGCGAGGCCACCGAGCTGGTGCGCTCCGCGGATCCGGACTTCCCGGTGGAGGGCCCGATCCAGTACGACGCCGCCACGAACGCCTCGATCGCCGCCTCCAAGCTCCCGGACTCCGCGGTGGCCGGGCAGGCGACGGTCTTCGTGTTCCCGGACCTGAACACCGGGAACAACACCTACAAGGCCGTCCAGCAGTCCTCCGGCGCGGTCGCGGTGGGTCCGGTGCTGCAGGGGCTGCGCAAGCCGGTCAACGACCTCTCCCGCGGCTGCACCGTGGACGACATCGTCAACACCGTGGCGATCACCGCGATCCAGGCGCAGCAGGACTGAGCCCCGGGGCGGCGGGCTCGCCCCGCCCCGCCTCCGAACGGCTCCGGCCGGGGAGGGGGTCGGGGTGGGCGGGACGGCTGGGGCGGGGGCTCAGACCTGGGTGTCGTCGAAGTAGGTCTGGCGGCGCCGGATCAGCCCGGCGTCGTCGAACTCCAGGACGTCCGCGAAGGGCGCGCGCACCTCGGTGCCGTCCTTCAGCCGCCCGGTGAACACCCCCTCCACGAACACGGTGCGGGAGGCCTCTTCGGGGATGAGGTGGGTGATGCCGTGCTTCCCGGAGGCGATCACCCGCTCCCCGGTGTAGAAGGCCACCAGCGCGTCCGCGCCCTCGAAGGCCGGGTAGCCGGGGCGCTTGTACACGGCGTCGGAGGCGAACAGCGGGGGCACGTCGGCCGGGACGGTGTCCACGGTGTCGTAGTAGGTGCGGGCCAGCTCTGCCAGGGTGCTCACGGGTGTTCCTCTCCTCGATGCGGGGCGTCGCCGCAGCGGCGTCGCGCGTTCCGACGGCGCGCTCCTCCAGGCTAAGCCCCGCCGCGGATGAGATGATCGGGGGGTCACATTTCCCGCACGTCCCCGGCGAAGGAGCCCCCTTGCTCGTCCTGGTCATCAACTCCGGATCCTCTTCGATCAAGTACCAGGTGCGGGAGGTGAGCACCTCCGAGGAGAACACGGACCCGTACACCTCCTCGATGCCCGCGATCAACGAGCGGATCACCCTGGAGCGGGCCACCCTCGGGGTGGAGGGGGATCAGGTGCTGGCCAAGGGGCTGATCGAGAACATCGGGGAGCCCGGCGGGGCCAAGGACCACGCTGAGGCCCTGGACCAGATGAGCGAGGAGCTGGACGCCGCGCTGGACGGTCGGGAGATCGACGCCGTCGGGCACCGGGTGGTGCACGGCGGGGAGCGCTTCTCCGCCCCGGTGATCGTCAATAACGAGATCGTGCGCGCGATCGAGCGCCTGGCCCCGCTGGCCCCGCTGCACAACCCCGCCAACGCGATGGGCATCCGCGCGATCCAGCGCAAGTGGCCGCACCTGCCGCAGGTGGTCGTGTTCGACACCGCCTTCCACCGCTCCATGCCGGAGTACGCCTGGCGCTACGCCCTGCCGGATGAGTTCTACCGGATGCACGGGATCCGCAAGTACGGCTTCCACGGCACCAGCCACGACTACGTCACCCAGAAGGCCTGCGAGCACCTGGGGGTGGAGCGCAGTAGCTTCGACGGGATCATCGCCCACCTGGGCAACGGCGCCTCGGTGACCGCGATCCGCGGCGGGGAGTCCATCGACACCTCGATGGGGTACACCCCGCTGGCCGGGCTGGTCATGGGCACCCGCTCCGGCGACGTCGACCCCTCCGTGCTGACCTCCGTGATGCAGCGTCAGGGCATGGACCCGGAGGAGATGGCCCGGACGCTCAACAGCGAGTCCGGGCTGAAGGCCATCGGCGGGACCAACGACATGCGGGAGCTGTCCATCCGGGCGGTCAACGGCGACGAGTCCGCGCAGCTGGCCCTGGACATGGCCGCCTACCGCCTGGCCCTGTACATCGGCGGATACCACGTGGCCGTGGGCGGGGCGAAGACCCTCGTGTTCACCGCGGGGATCGGGGAGAACTCCGCGTACTTCCGCGAGCTGGTGCTGCAGCGCCTCGGCGCCCTGGGCATCACGCTGGACGAGCACGCCAACGCCCGCCGCTCCTCCGAGACCCGGGTGATCTCCGGGGAGGATTCGGCGATCACGGTGCTCGTGGTGCCCACGGACGAGGAGCGGGCGATCGCCGAGGCCACGGCGGGCCTGGTGGTCGCGCGCCGTCAGCGGGGCGCCCGCCGGTAGAACCCGGCTACAGTAGTCGGAGATCACCGCCGCCTGTGCGGCGCACCATCGCGGGGAAGGGGCAGCCATGACCGATCAGCCCGACGGCGCAGCGCGAGGACCGGAGGGATCCGGGGCGGGCTCCGGGCCGGGGGGTCCCGGGGGACCCGGTGGTCCGACGTCGGGCGGGGCCGGGGCAGGCGCCCCGGGCGGACCGACGTCGGGCGGGCCCGGGGCAGGCGCCCCGGGCGGACCGACGTCGGGCGGGCCCGGCGGACAGGGAGGCCCCGGGGGCCCGGGCGGGACCGGGCCGGGCTTCCCGCCCCCGGGGATCGTGCGGCGGACCTACGGCGCGCCGGGCACCACACCCGCGGCCGCCGCCTTCCCTCCCCAGCCCCTGCCGGATGACCTCTCCGGCGGCTGGGTCCCGGAGGACGCCCGCCAGAACCCGGCCAGCCCGTTCCCGGCGCCGAAGCTGTTCGGCTTCCAGTCCCTGCTCGCCGGCCCGCTGCTGGGCAGGATCCGGCACGCCGCGGAGATCCCGTGGGTCGTCGTCGGCGTGGTGATCACCGTGGTGGGGTGGCTGTTCGCCTGGTACGTGATGCTGGTGAACCTGGTCTTCGGCCGGCAGATCGCCGGGATCATGCGCCGCGGGCAGCCCGGCGAGCCGCTGTACGAGCTGATCGGCTTCGCCCAGTCCCTGTCCGCGCAGATCATCGCGCTGGCGATCGTCGCCCCGATCGTGTTCTTCCTCGCCCGCGCCCTGATGTACGCGCAGATCCGGCTGAGCGGGGTGCGGATCACCCCCACCCAGTTCCCGGAGGCCTACCGGATGGTCGTGGAGGCCGCCGAGGCGGCGGGCCTGCGCCGGGTGCCGGACGCGTACGTGATGCTGGGCAACGGACAGATCAACGCCTTCGCCGCCGGTCACGGGCACCGCCGCTTCATCGCCGTGTACTCGGACCTGTTCGAGATCGGCGGGGCGGCGCGGGACCCGGAGGCGCTGCGGTTCATCATCGGGCACGAGGTCGGGCACATCGCCGCCGGCCACGTCTCCTACTTCCGACTCCTGGGGCTGTCCCTGTTCAACCAGATCCCGGTCCTGGGCAACATCCTCTCCCGCGCCCAGGAGTACACCGCGGACAACTTCGGCTACCGCTTCTGCCCGCAGGGGGCACGCGGGCAGATCAAGGTCCTCGCGGCCGGCAAGTACCTGAACGCGGACGTGAACTTCGACGAGTTCGCGGACCGCGCCGTGTACGAGCGCGGCCTGTTCACGTGGCTGGCGAACCTGGGGATGACCCACCCGGCCAACACCTGGCGGGCCCACGCCCTGCGAGACCGCTCCCGCCCCGGGCGCCTGATCTGGCGGCCCAAGCAGAACCCGCCGCGCGAGCCGCTGAGCATGGTCCCGGCCGCCGAGCCGGCCGCCTCCTGGGCGGATCCGCTGCAGGCGGGGCGCTTCACGGACGCCTACCACCCCGCGCCGGAGAACCAGCACTGGGGCATCAACGCCACGCACCGCTGGGTGCCGGTGGAGCGGCGCAACGCCCCCATCCCGGATCTGCTGGACACCCTGTGGGTGGCCCCCGGGGTGCGCCGCAGCCCCGTGCCCCCGGCGGGCCCGGCCGGGGCGGGTTCCTCCGACGGGGATCCCGAAACGGACGGCCCCGAGGCAAGCGGCCCCCGCCGGTGAGATGCGGGTTCCGTTCTGAGATGCGCCGTTCGTGTTGAGATGCGCCCCGCCGTGCAGCATCTCAGCACGAACGGCGCATCTGAACACAAACCCCGCCCCGCAGCGACCGGCCGACGCCGCCGCGCGGGAATCCTGTCACCCGTTCCGTGCAGGGAGCGGACCCGGACCGCGCCCGGACCCTACGATGATCCGCGATGCGCCGCACCCGTCGCGGCGCCTCGGCATCACTCGCACTCCCAGGACAGAGATCACCCATGCCCCTGCACGATCGCCGCGCCGTCCTGCGCGCAGCCCTGACCAGCGGCACGCTCGCCGCCGGCGCCCTGGCCCTCACCTTCCCCGCCTCCGCCGCAGAGCGCACCGACGCCGCCCGGGCCGCCGAACAGCGCGCCGGCCGGCGGGTGGCCGTCATCGGCTCCGGATACGGCGGGGCCGTGGCCGCGGACCGGCTGACCCGCCGCGGCATCCCGGTGGACCTCATCGAGATGGGCGTGGACTGGGACTCCTTCCCCAAGGACGGCGGGCGCACCTTCACCTCGATGACCAAGCCCACCTCCCGCTCGGTGTGGTTCGAGACCCGCACGGACATGCCCTTCAGCACCCTCGGCGGCTTCGACCTGATCAACCGCGACGTCGCCGCCGGCGCCGGGGTGCTCGGCATCGAGCGCTTCGAGCAGATGAAGGTGTACGTAGGGCGCGGCGTCGGCGGCGGCTCCCTCGTCAACGGCGGCATGGCCGTGACCCCGGATCGGGCGTTCTTCGAGCAGGTGCTGCCGCAGGTCGACGCCGCACAGATGTACTCCCGCTACTTCCCCGAGGCCAACCGGGCCCTGGGCGTGCAGGCCCCGGCGACCGCCCTGGTGGGCACCGCCGCGTACTACCAGTTCGCCCGCGTGGCCGCCTCCCACGCGGCCAAGGCCGGGTACCGCACCGTGCCGGTGCCCAACGTCTACGACTGGGACCACATGCACCGCGAGGGCCACCGGCGCGCCGAGCGCTCGGCCCTGGCCCAGGAGGTGATCTACGGGAACAACCACGGCAAGAAGTCCCTGACCCGGGCCCTGCTCAAGAAGGCCCTGGACACCGGGCTGGTCAACCTCACCTCGCTGACGGAGGTCACCGGCATCACCCGCCAGGAGGACGGCGCCTACCGGCTGGAGCTGAAGACCATCGACTTCAGCGGGAACGTCCTGTCCCGCAGCACCCGCGTGTACGACCGCGTCATCCTCGCCGCCGGCTCCGTGGGCACCGCGCGGCTGCTGATGAAGGCACAGCACGACGGCGGCGTCGCCGGTCTGCGCGGCAACGACGGCATCGGCGCCGGGTGGGGTCCCAACGGCAACACCATGCTGGCCCGCTGGCTGGGCTTCGGCACCCGCACCGGCTCCCTGCAGTCCACCATCCCCGCCCTGGGCATCCGGGCCTGGGACGGCTCCCAGAACTCCGTGTTCGCGGAGATCGCGCCGTTCCCGGCTGGTCTGGAGACCCACTCGAACGTGTACCTGGCGATCACCAACAACCCGAATCTGGCGCGCTTCGGGTGGGACCCCGCCCGCGGGCTGAGCCTCGGCTGGACCCAGCAGATGTCCCAGCCCTCCGTGGCCGCGGTGCGCGCGGTCTTCGACCGCATCAACGCCGCGAATCCGGGCACCCGGTACCGCGGGGATCTGTTCGAGGGCGGCAAGCAGTTCACGGACTACTTCACCTACCACCCGCTCGGCGGGGCGGTGCTCGGCCAGGCCACCGACGAGCAGGGCGAGGTCCGCGGCGCCCCGGGGCTGTTCGTGATGGACGGCTCCCTGATCCCCGGAAAGATCGGCGTCAACCCGTTCGTCACGATCACCGCCCTGGCGATGCGCTCCATGGACCGGCTGCTCGAGGCCGGCCGCTTCTCCTGATCCGCCCCGCACGAGGACCTCTCCGCACCCGACTCGCACCGAATCGAGGAACCCATGTCATCCACCTCCCGGCCGCATCTTCCCGCTCCCACCCGCCGCGCGATGCTCAAGGGCGCCGGCGGCCGCCGCGAGCGTCCTGCCCGATCAGCCCACGGACCTGGCCATCGACGTCGTGGACCCGCCCGTGGATATGGACACCTGGCAGCCGGAGATGACGGTGCCCGTCTACCAGCAGGACCTGAGGACCGTCGCGCAGATGGCGAGCCTGCCGCCCATGGTGCGGGTGACCAACGTGGGCTCCGTGCCGGCCGTGAACCCGGTGGGGACCTTCGAGGCGGCGATGAAGGACTACGCCTCGGACTACATCCCGCTGGGCAGCAACCAGGTGAAACTCGCCTCCGGGACCCCGCAGGCCACGCTCACCGAGATCCCCACCCCGGTCTTCGCCAAAGGCGAGGGGTCCAAGTGGAACTGGTCCTGGTCCGGCACCCTGCAGCCCAGCGACGTCGCGGAGATCCCGCTGAAGTACTGGGTGCGCTCCCCCTTCGCCAACGTGACCTTCGAGCTGCTGGTGGTCGCCTTCGTCCAGGACGAGCAGGAAGGCGACTGGGACGACAACTCCGAACACCTCGGCCAGGTCCCCGGCTTCACCGCCTGAGCTGCGCAGCCTCTCTCCCCTCCGCGACGTCGCCCCCCACCTCCCTCCTCCCCCCGGCGTCGCCGAGTCATCGATTCCTGCGGGTTTTCGGCCGAAAACTCGTCGGAATCGATGACTCGGCGCTGGGATCTCTGCGGAGAGTGGGGCGCTCCGAGTCGGCGATCCGCTCCCGGAGCGCTGCGGCATCGTGCCAGGCTCCATGGATCAGGAGGATGCGGGGGAAGGCAGCCATGGGCCATACCCTGTCCCCTCAACCGTGACGCATGTTACCCTGGGGTCGTCCGTGTCCCCTGCGTCAGGAATCCCGGTGGATCTGCTCCCTCTCAGCCGATAAGCGCCGAGGAGCCCCCCCGCCCCTCGGCACCCGCATCTGCCGACGAGGGAGCGCACCATGCCCGCATCCGCCATCGCCATCCACGACCTGACCTTCTCTTGGCCGGATTCCACCCCCTGCCTCGACGCGGCCGACGCCGCCTGGGGTCCCGGCCTGCACGGGATCATCGGACCCAACGGCTCCGGGAAGACCACCCTGGTCCGCCTCATCACCGGAGACCTCACCCCTGCCGTCGGCGCCGTCTCGGCTCCAACCCCCATCCACGTGATGCCCCAGGATCTGGGGGTGCGCGCCGAGGCGCGGGTGGCCGAGGTGCTCGGTGCGGCCGGGACCCTCGACGCCCTCGAGGCCGTCATCGCCGGGAGCGCCGACCCCGCCCTGTACGAGCGCATCGGCGAGGACTGGGACATCGAGGAGCGCATCGCGAGCGCCCTGGCCCGCGCCGGACTGCCCGGGCTGGACCCGCACCGGCGCATCGGAGAGCTCTCCGGGGGCCAGGCCGTGCGCGTCGCCCTGGCGGGGATCCACCTGGCCCGCCCGAAGGCGCTGATCCTGGATGAGCCCACCAACAGCCTGGATGCCGCGGGACGCGAGCTGCTGGCCGCCCTGCTGGCGGAGCTGCGCGGGCGCATCCCAGTGCTCGTCGTCAGCCACGACCGCACCCTGCTGGAGGAGTGCGACACGATCACCGGGCTGGTCCCCGCGCAGTTCACCCGAGGGCATCGGGCGGTGGCCGCGACCCTGCGGCAGGTCGAGGGCCCGTACTCCGTGTGGGAGCAGACCGCGAGCGCGGAGCAGAACACGGCCCGACGTCGGGTGCGGGAGGCCGCGGCGGAGCTGGACCGGCAGCGTCGGGAGCGGATCGCCCTGCAGACCCGGGAAGCCCGGGATGCCCGGCGCGGAGCTCGGGCTGAGCGCGAGGGCAGGTACGCCCCGCTGGCGGCCGGGAACAAAAAGCGCGCGGCGCAGCGCACGGCGGCCCGGCGTCGCGGGGTGCACTCCGAGCGGGAGGAGGCCGCCCGCGAGCGCCTCGAACAGGCGCAGTCCGGGCTCGCGGTCCGCCCCCGGGTGCACCTGGAGCTGCCGGAGACCTCGGTGGCGGCCGGGACGAAGATCGTGGAATTGCAGATCTCCGACGAGCTCGCGCAGCGGGAGGAGCCTCTGCCCACCGAGCTGGCGCACGTGATCCTCACCGGACCGGAGCGGGTGCGCCTGGCCGGGGCCAACGGCTCCGGGAAGTCCACGCTGATCCGCCGCATCCTCGCCCACCCTGGCGAGGTCCCCCCGGCCGAAGCCCCGCCGAGTCCGTACACGGTGCGCTTCCGGGTTCCGGAGACGGGGCACCTGCCGCAGCGGATCCTGCTGGACCCGGAGGCCACCGTGCTCTCCTGCGTGGCGGCGTCGAACCCCGGGGCCTCCGAGCAGCAGCTGCGGGATCGGTTGGCGGCCCTGCTGTTCCGGCGCGAGGAGGTCTTCTCCCGGGTCGGGGACCTCTCCGGCGGAGAGCGGCTGCGGGTCGCGCTGGCCCGGGAGCTGCTGGCCGCCCCGGCCCCGCGCCTGCTGATCCTGGATGAACCCGCCAACGCCCTGGACCTGCCCACCGTGGACTGGCTGGTGGACGCGCTGAGCACCTACCGGGGCGCGCTGCTGCTGGTGACCCACGACGACGATGTCGCGGCCCGCGTGGGCATCCAGCGCACGCTGAACCTGGACGCCGTCGGGCCCTGACCCCGCCCCCGCCACCCCTTGCCTCCCTCGCGCCCACCGACGTCGCCGAGTCAGCGATTCCTGCCGGTTTTCGGCCGAAAATCCGCAGGAATCGATGACTCGGCGCTGGGGGCGGGGCGCTGAGGTGGGCGGGCGGGTGAGCGGGCGGGTGAGCGGGCGGGGCGCTGCGCTGGGCGCGGGACGGGCGACGCGCCTGTGACGCAGGCTATGCAATCCGGGCCCGGGAGTTTATTCTGGTTCTAAATAAACTCGTTCGGGCCGTGCCGCAGCGTCGCGCGCACCCGGCCCGCCTCCCGGACGACGACGCCCGCGCTGCCGCGAGAAATGAGGACACCATGGCCGCCATCTCCTTCGACGACGTCACCTGCCGCTACCCCGGGGCGGATCGGGACTCCGTCTCCCACCTGGACCTGGACATCCGCGACGGCGAGTTCCTGGTGCTCGTGGGCCCCTCCGGCTGCGGCAAGTCCACGGTGCTGCGGATGCTCGCCGGGCTGGAGGACGTCACCGAGGGCACCATCCGCATCGGCCAGAAGGACGCCACGGACCTGCCCTCCAAGGAGCGGGACATCGCGATGGTCTTCCAGAACTACGCCCTGTACCCCCACCTGTCCGTGCGGGAGAACATCGCCTTCCCGCTGAAGATCGCCAAGATGCCCAAGGACAAGCGGGACAAGCGCGTGGAGGAGGCCGCCCGGCTGCTGGACCTCACCGAGTACCTGGACCGCAAGCCCAAGGCCCTCTCCGGCGGGCAGCGTCAGCGGGTGGCGATGGGCCGGGCCATCGTGCGTCAGCCTCAGGTGTTTCTGATGGATGAGCCGCTGTCCAACCTGGACGCCAAGCTGCGCGTGCAGACCCGCACCCAGATCTCCGAGCTGACCGATCAGCTGGGGGTGACCACCGTGTACGTGACCCACGATCAGACCGAGGCCATGACCATGGGGGATCGGGTCGCGGTGCTGCGCGCCGGGAAGCTGCAGCAGGTGGACACCCCCGCGAACCTCTACGACCACCCGGCCAACGAGTTCGTCGCCGGGTTCATCGGCTCCCCGTCCATGAACATCCTCCAGGGCCAGCTGCGGGCCGACGGCGTGCACCTGGGCGACGCCGTGCTGCGCCGTCCCACCAGCCTCGCCGGCCGGGCCGAGGGCGCGGTGGACGTGGGGGTGCGCCCGGAGGACTTCGGGATCGTCACCGAGGGCGAGGGCTTCGAGGTGCACGTGGACCTGGTGGAGGAGCTCGGGGCGGACGCCTACATCCACGCCTCCCTGCCGCGCCACTCCCCGGTGAGCATGAAGAGCCCCAACACCGAGCGCCCCGCGCAGATCATCGTGCGCACGGACGGGCGGACCCCGGTGCGCCGCTACGACCGCCTGTTCATCGCCCCCACCGGGCGCCCGCACTTCTTCGACCCGGAGACCGAGGAGAACCTGGAGCCCACCGGCCCGCTGACCGGCGCGATCGACGTCGCCGCGGTGGCCGGGCAGGACCAGCAGGCGCAGGTGGACGCCTCGGCCGTCACCGACGACGCCGCCCCCTGGGCCCGATAGCGACGAGGCCCGGACCGGGATCAGCCCTCCAGGGCGGCCGCGCGCACGGCCTCGATGCCGGCCCAGCAGGCGCCGATGCGCACGGCATCGGCGCCGGCCGCCGAGGTGGACAGCCGCAGCCACGGGGCGTGGAGGTAGCGCTGGACCCGCTCGTGCAGCCAGTCCAGGCGGGGCCGGATGGCCGGGGCGATGCCGCCTCCGATCACCACCGCATCCAGGTCCAGCGGCCCCGCCAGCACCGCGCACACCCGGGCCAGTCGATCCAGGGCGTCCTCCACGATCCCGACGGCGACGGCGTCGCCCTCCTCGGCCAGGCGGAACACGTTCTCCGCGCGCACCTGCTCCGGGGCCCACCGAGTCAGCCCGGTCCGACGGCGCTCCCGCCCGTCGGAGCCCTCCGACCCGGTGCTCCCCGAATCGCCCCGCACCGTGTCGGCGGTCTGCGCGGCGGCGATCGCGGCCGCCGCGGCTTCCCGGACGGTCTGGCCCACCGCTCCGGTGCCCTCCACGCCGGAGACCAGCCCCAGCACGCCCAGCTCCCCGGCCCCGCCGCGGCGCTGGCGCAGCAGCTCGCCACCGAGCACCAGCCCCGCCCCGTAGCGCTCCCCCGCCAGCAGCAGGGCGAAGCTCTGCTCGGTCCGCGCCGGGTCCAGGGCCAGCTCGGATAAGGCGGCGAGGTTGGCGTCGTTCTCCACCCGGCAGACCCAGCCGCGCTCGGCGAACAGATCCGCCAGTCCGGGGTTCATCAGCTCCCAGTACTGGTTGGCCCCCTCCGGGGAGTGCCCGGCGGCATCCACCGGGGCGGGGATCCCGAGGACCACGCAGCCCACCCGCTCCGGTTCGACCCCGGCGATGCCCAGGGCCGTGTCCACGACGGCGCGCACCTCCTCGCGGCGCCGGGCGGCCTCCGCCGCGATCCGCTCGGCCGGGCGCGGGGGCTCTCCGGGCTGGGGGACGGTGAGGTCCTGGGCGCGCTCGGCGAGCCCGAGATCCCGCCCGGCCAGGTCCGTGACGCGCGCGGCGATCCGGTGCTGCCCGGCGTCCACCCCCACCACGAGCGCCTTCTCCGCGGCGAAGGCGTAGCGCAGGGCGGGCCGGCCCTTGGTGTAGGCGGCGCCGGCGGCGCGGGTGTCCCGGGCGGGGCGCAGCCAGCCCTGTTCGGTCAGCTCCCGGCACACCGCCAGCACGGTGGCGCGGGTCAGCCCCGTGCGGCGCATCAGATCGCTGGCCGTGGCCGGCCGTCCCGCCCACATCGCATCCAGGACGGTGCGGGTGTTGAGGCGGCGCAGCAGGGCGGCGGAGCTGCCGCCTGCCGGGTCAGGGGTCGTCATGAGGCGCCATCCTTCCACGAGGTCGTTGCCTCGATTATATTTACGGTCTATATTTAGTCGAAGCGGTGCTGTGCGCCGCACCACAGCCCATCCGCGACGGCGCCGTCGGGCCCGTCGTCCGCCCTTCCAGGAGGTCGCCGTGCCCCACCTGCCGCCGGCTCGTTCCGCCACGGCTCCCGGGCCCCGCCCGCTGTCCCGCCGCTCCTTCCTCGGCGCGGCCGCCCTCGGCTCGCTGGCCCTGGGACTGTCCGCCTGCGGCGGCCCGGACGTCCCCCAGGTGCGCTTCTACCAGTCCAAACCCGAGGCCATCCCCTACTTCAAGAACCTGCTGAAGACGTTCAACGAGCAGCAGGACGGGAAGATCGAGGCGATCCACGACAGCGCCTCCAACCTCTCCAGCGGCTTCGCCCGCGCCGACCCGCCGGACCTGGGCTGCCTGAACTACAACTACGAGATGGCCCGCTTCCAGGAGCGCGGGGAGCTCTCCGACCTCTCCGATCTGCAGGCCGAGGCGAACATCGCCGATTCCATCCAGCAGCTCGTGGACCAGTACCCCACCTACCCGGGGCGGGTGTGCACCATCCCCTACTCGATGATGGCCGCCGCCGTGTTCTACAACAAGGCGATCTTCGACCAGCATGGGGTGCAGGTCCCGCAGACCTGGTCCCAGCTGCTGGAGGTCTGCGAGAAGCTCAAGTCCGCCGGGGTCACCCCGTTCTACCTCACCAGCGCGGACGCCTGGACCGTCTCCCAGGGCATCGCGGACTACAGCATCGGCGGGGCCATCGACGTCGGGGACTTCTTCCAGAAGCTGCGCGCGCAGGGGAAGGACTCCGGGCCGGACCGGGAGATCTCCTTCACCCAAGTGTTCAAGGAGCCGCTGAGCAAGGCGCTGCGGCTGATGGACTACGCCAACGGCGACGCCGCCAACCGCAAGTACGGCGACGGCAACGTCGCCTTCGCCAACGGCCAGGCCGCGATGTACCTGCAGGGCCCCTGGGCCCTGAACGAGATCCTCACGGTGAACCCGCAGGCCGACATCGGCATCTTCCCGCTGCCCATGACCGAGGACCCCGCGGACCGCAAGGTGCGCGTGAACCTGGACCTGGCCCTGTGGATCCCGGAGAAGTCCGACCAGCCGGAGGCCGCCCGGACCCTGCTGCGCTATCTCATCACCCCCGAGGTGGCTGACGCCTACAACCAGCAGAACCTGGGCTTCGGGGTGCGCAATGACTCCCCGCCCGTCACGGACCCGCGCCTGCAGGACCTGCAGAAGTACGTGGACCGCTCCGCCTTCTACCAAGGCGCTTCGGTGTCCATGCCCAAGACCGTGCCCTTCGAGAACTACATGCAGGGCATCTTCACGGGGCAGGACCTCGAGGAGACCCTCCGCAAGCTCGACGGCGACTGGCACCGCCTCGCCGAACGCCAACCCGCCAAGGACTGACCATGACGACACCGAGTCACGCCCAGCCGCCCGCCGCGGGCGCCCCCGCCGCAGGCTCCGCCGCGGCCTCGCAGCCGCGCACGGGCACCCGCGCCGCCGCCCCGACCCGCCGTCGACGCCGACGCCGCGTGGATCCGGTCTACTACTGGTTCCTCGTCCCCGCGCTGGTGCTGTTCAGCCTGTGCATCGCCCTGCCGGCCGTGATGGGCATCTTCTACAGCTTCACCGACTCCATCGGCTTCGGCGACTGGGAGTTCGTGGGCCTGACCAACTACGCCGTGCTGTTCAGCGATCCCGGGATGCTCGGGGCCTACGGCTTCACCATCGGCGTCGCCCTGGTCACCGTCATCCTGGTGAACATCATCGCGCTGCTGCTGGCCATCGGACTGACCAGCCGGATCCGCTTCCGCACCACCCTGCGCACCATCTTCGTGCTGCCCATGGTGGTCTCCGCGATCATCATCGCCTTCGTCTTCCAGTTCATCTTCTCCAACACCATCCCCGCCGCCGCCGAGGCCATCGGCATCGACGCGCTGCGCGAGTCCATCCTCGCCAACCCGCACCTGGCGTGGATCTCCATCGTGCTGGTGACCACCTGGCAGGCGGTCCCGCAGGCCATGCTCATCTACATCGCCGCCCTGGTGACCATCCCGGGTGACGTCTACGAGGCCTCCTCCCTGGACGGGGCCACCCCGTTCCAGCAACTGACCCGCATCACCGTGCCCATGATCTCCGGATACGTGTTGGTCAACGTGATCCTCGGCTTCAAGAACTTCCTGAGCACCTACGACATCATCGTCGGCCTGACCGGGGGCGGCCCCGGCACCGCGACCCGGTCCGTGGCCATGCAGATCTTCTCCGGCTTCGAGAACGGGGATTACGCCTACCAGATGGCCAACTCGACCATCTTCTTCCTCATCACCCTGGTCATCGCGCTGTTCCAGCTGCGCGTCTCCCGCGGAAGGACCCAGTTCTAGATGTCCGTCGATCCCAACGTCTCCGCCACCCCGCTGCCCGGCGGCCCCGAGCGCACCGCGCACGACGCCGTCGCAGGCTCCGCCTCCCCCACCACCCGGCGTCGTCGCCGCTCGGCGCACGGGACCAACTGGCCGCTGACCATCATCCTCATGGTCTGCTCCCTGTCCGTGCTCCTGCCGTTCTTCGTGGCCGTGTCCATGGCCTTCAAGACCACGGACCAGGCCGTGCTCGGCCAGGCCTTCAAGCTGCCCGCCCCCTGGAGCCTGGAGGGCTTCCGCGAGGCGTGGGAGCTGACCGACTTCCCGAAGGTCTTCGCGATCTCCCTGACCATCACCGTCTTCTCCACGGTGGGGGCGGTGCTGCTCTCCGCGATGGCCTCCTACGCCATCTCCCGCAACTGGAACCGCCGCTTCTTCCGCATCTCCTGCTACTACCTGCTGGCCGCGATGTTCCTGCCCTTCCCCGTGTTGGCCCTGTCCCAGGTCAAGCTCTCCGGGTACGTGCACCTGGCCAACCCGGTGGGCGTGATCGTCCTGCACATCATGTTCAGCCTGTCCTTCAACGTGCTGCTGTTCACCGCGTTCATCCGGTCCCTGCCGGAGGAGCTGGAGGAGTCCGCCCGGATGGACGGGGCCTCCACCTGGCGGATCTTCTGGACCCTGATGTTCCCGCTGATGATGCCGATGGCCGCGACCGTCGGGATCTTCACCCTGCTGGCCTCCTGGAACGACTTCATGATGCCCTCGATGATCATCGCGGACCCGAGCATGCAGACCCTGCCCGTGGTGCAGAAGATCTTCCAGACCCAGTTCAGCAACAACTACAACATCGCCTTCGCCTCCTACCTGCTGGCGATCGGCCCGTCCGTGATCGCCTACGCGATCTCCCAGAAGTGGGTCATGGCCGGGCTCACCCAGGGCGCCGTCAAGTAGCCCCCGCGCCCCTCCCGCCTCCCGTCTCGAAAGGACACCCGCACCGCATGAGCACCGAGCGCACCGAGAACGCACCCGCCGTCGCCCTCTCCCCGGACCCGCAGTGGTGGCGCCAGGCCGCCGTCTACCAGATCTACCCCCGCTCCTTCGCGGACGCGGACGGCAACGGCATCGGGGACCTGCGCGGCATCACCGAGCGCGTGCCGTACCTGCGCGAGCTCGGGGTCGACGCCGTGTGGCTGAGCCCGTTCTACCCGTCGGACCTGGCCGACGGCGGCTACGACGTCGCCGACTACCGGGACGTGGACCCGAAGATCGGCACCCTGGAGGACTTCGACGCGATGGTCGAGGCCCTGCACGCCGCGGGGATCCGCCTGATCGTGGACATCGTGCCCAACCACACCTCGGATCAGCACGCCTGGTTCCAGGAGGCCCTGGCCGCCGGGCCCGGCTCCCCCTCACGCGAGCGGTACATCTTCCGGGACGGGCAGGGCCCGGACGGGGCCGAGCCGCCGGCGGACTGGATCTCGATCTTCGGCGGGCCCGCCTGGACCCGGGTGGACGACGGGCAGTGGTACCTGCACAGCTTCGCCCCCGAGCAGCCGGACCTGAACTGGGACAACCCCGAGGTGCGGGCGGACTTCCTGACCACCCTGCGCTTCTGGTCCGATCGGGGCGTGGACGGCTTCCGCATCGACGTCGCCCACGGCCTGGCCAAGGATCTGCCGGATCGGCTGCCCACCCAGGCGCAGCTGGACGAGATGCCCATCGACGGCACCCACCCGCTGTGGGACCGGGACGAGGTGCACGAGATCTACGCCGAGTGGCGGAAGGTCTTCGACTCCTACGACCCGCCGCGCACCGCCGTGGCGGAGGCGTGGGTGGAGGCGGACCGACGCCCGGCCTACGCCAGCCCGAAGGGTCTGGGCCAGGCCTTCAACTTCGACCTGCTCTCCGCGCACTTCGACGCCCGCAGCTTCAAGGACATCGTCTCCTTCAACACCGATCTGGCCGCCCGCTCCGGATCCTCCAGCACCTGGGTGCTGTCCAACCACGACGTCGTGCGCCACGCGACCCGCTACGGCCTGCCGGAGGTGCCCGGCAGGACGGACAAGGAGACCGGGGTCGCCTGGATCCTCTCCGGCGGGACCGAGCCGCAGCTGGACGCCGAGCGGGGCCTGCACCGGGCGCGGGCGGCGACCCTGTTCGAGCTGGCCCTGCCCGGCAGCGCCTACCTGTACCAGGGCGAGGAGCTGGGCCTGCACGAGGTCGCGGACATCCCCGACGAGGACCGCCAGGACCCCACCTTCTTCCGCAGCCCCGGGGTGGACAAGGGCCGGGACGGCTGCCGGGTGCCGCTGCCCTGGACCCCGGAGGGCTCCTCCTTCGGCTTCGGTCCGGACGGGACCCACCTGCCGCAGCCGGACTGGTTCGGCCGGTACGCGGTGTCCGTGGAGGAACAGGACGAGGACTCGACGCTCACCCTGTACCGCCGGGCCCTGGCCGCCCGGCGCGAGCTGCAGGGGGCCGAGGAGCTGGAGTGGCTCGAGACCGGGGACCCGCAGGTGCTGGCCTTCGCCCGACCCGGCGGCTGGGTGTGCGTCACCAACTTCTCCGACCAGCCGGTGCGGCTGCCCGAGGCGCTGGCCGGCCAGGTGGTGCTGGGCTCCGCCGCGTCGTCGTCGGGAACCGTCCCCGCCGAGGCCACCCTCTGGCTGCGCCGCTGAGACTCACCCTCCCTCGCGCCCCCCGACGTCGCCGAGTCATCGATTCCGACGAGATTTCGGCCGAAAATCCGCAGGAATCGATGACTCGGCGCTGAGGACGGGGCGCTGGGGTGGGTTGTCGGGTGGGCCGGGCTAGGCGCCGAGCAGGGCGTCGATGGCGTCCACCAGGGCGATGTGCGCCAGGGACTGCGGGAAGTTGCCGGTCATCCGGGACCTGCGCAGGCTGTACTCGGTGCTGAGCAGGCCGACGTCGTTGGCCCGGTCCAGCACCGCGTCCAGGATCAGCCGACCCCGCTCGGTGCGCCCGGAGCGGATGTGCTGCTGGGCCAGCCACAGCGAGGAGGCCAGGTGCGGGTTGTCCTGGCCCTCGATGCCGTCCAGCCCGTCCGCGTTGCGGTACCGGTAGATCAGCCCGGCCTCGGTGCCCAGCTCCTGTTCGATCCGCTCGGCCGTGCCCAGCATCCGCGGGTCGTCGAAGGCCACGAAGCCCACCTGGGCGATGTTCAGCAGCGAGGAATCCACCTCGGTGCCGCCGTAGACCTGCACGAAGGAGTTCAGCTCGGTGTCGTAGCCGTGCTCCCAGATCTGCTGGGCCAGCCGGTCCCGGGCGCCCGCCCACGCGGCGTCGTCCCCGGCCAGCCCGTGCACCCGCACCGCCCGCACCCCGGCGTCGAGCGCGGCCCACAGCATCACCTGCGAGTGGGTGTACACGTGGGTGCCCCCGTGCATCTCCCAGATGCCCTGGTCCTCCTCCCCCACGTGAGCGACGGCGGCGCGCAGCAGCGCCTGCTGCAGCGGCCAGGAGAGGTGATCCTCGGCGAAGCCCAGCCCACGCAGGCGCTCGAAGGTCACCATGAGCTGACCCATCGCGTCCCCCTGCAGCTGCTCGGCCGCGCCGTTGCCGCGGCGCACCGGCCGGGAGGACTCGTAGCCGGGCAGGAAGTCCACGGTGCGCTCCAGCTCATCGGACTCCCCGGCCACCCCGTACACGTTGTGCAGCTCCGAGGGGTCGTTGGCGATGGCCCGCAGCAGCCAGTTGCGCAGCTGGGCGGCCTCCCGCTCGTGCCCGTGGGTCGCGGCCACGTCCACCGCCTGGGCGACGTCGCGCAGCCAGCAGAAGCGGTGGTCCCAGTTGCGCTGTCCGCCGAGGACCTCCGGCAGGGAGGTGGTGGGCGCGGCGATCAGCCCGCCGGTCTCCCGGTTCATCAGGGCGCGGATCACCAGCAGCGAGCGCAGCCGGGCGTCCCGGTAGTCCTGCAGCCGCGGGTCCCGCTCGGCCTCCTCCGTCCCGGGATAGGCGGCCCCGTCCGCGGGCAGCACGGGCATCGTGGTGGTGGCCAGGGGCGCGGTGGTGGTCGGCACGGGGGCCGGGGCGGAGGAGTCATCCCACAGCTGGGTCCACTCGGACCAGTGCGCGACGGTGCGGTGCAGGGTGTCGTTGACGTCCAGCGGGGCCGGGGGGTTGCGGTGGGAGGGGAAGTAGGTGAGGGTGAAGTCCCGGATCTGCCCGGCGGCGATCTGGAACTGCCCGGCGTGGCAGCGGTCCCCCTCCTCCGGGACCGGGTCCCCGCGGAAGACGAGAGCATCGGGCCCGGCCATGGCCACGAGCATCGCCTCGGCCGGGTCCGGCAGTCCCGTGGCGGGGTCCGGGGCGCCGTCGTAGCGGGTCATCCAGGGGTGGGTGCGCCCGTAGCTGAAGCGCAGCTGCAGCTCCTGGTGCATCGTGACTTCGCCGATCAGCCCCTCCACGCGGCGCACGATCTCGGTGCGCCCGTTCAGGGGCATGAAGTCCGTGACGCGCACGGAGCCGGTGTCCGTGGTCCACACGGTGTGCAGGACGAAGGAGTTCTCCCCGTAGAAGCGCTCCACGACCTCCGCGCGCGGGGCGTCCTGTCCGGCGGCGCCGCCGGGGGCGACCTGCGCGGCGGCCGGGGCGAAGGCGGAGGCCGCGGGGGCCAGCAGCCAGCGGCCGTGATCGGGGGTGCCCAGCAGCGCGGCGAAGGCGGCCTCGGCGTCGAACCGGGGGGTGCAGAACCAGTCCACGGAGCCGTCCCGGGAGACCAGGGCCGCGGTGCTCATGTCCGAGAGCAGGGCGTAGTCCTCGATGTGTGAAGCCATGATCCCCAATCTATCGGCTGATGATCAGCAGGCGTGCTTTTCCTGTGGCGGCGGGGCGAAGATCACCGGCCCGTGAGGCAGCGCCCTCCCGCGCCATTCCACCCCGACCCTTGCGCAGGATACCCCTCGGGGGTATACCGGGAGTATGAGCCAGCCGGAGAACGACGCCGCGGACACCACCGCCCAGACCCCGCACCCGCCGCACGGGTACACCCACGATAAGGACCGCTACCTCAAGCGGATGCGCCGCATCGAGGGGCAGGTGCGCGGGGTGGCCCGGATGATCGACGAGGACCAGTACTGCATCGACGTCCTCACCCAGATCTCCGCGGTCAGCAGCGCCCTGCACGCCGTGGCCGTGGGACTGCTTCAGGAGCACCTGGGCCACTGCGTGGCCGGGGCCGCTGCCTCCGGGGACGAGGAGCAGATGCGGGCCAAGGTCGCGGAGGCCTCCGCCGCCATCGCCCGCCTGGTCCGCAGCTGATACCCACCCGCGCCCGGGCCCGCTCCGCAGCGGCCCGGACGCACACACCACCATCGGAAGAGGAAGCACCATGAACACCACCGTGAACGTCGAGGGCATGACCTGCCAGCACTGCGTGGCCTCCGTGACCGAGGAGCTGCGGGAGATCCCCGCGGTCACCGACGTGAGCGTGCACCTGAACAGCGGCGGCACCTCCCCCGTGACCATCACCCACACCGGGGACCTGGACGCGCAGGCCGTGGAGGCCGCCGTGTCCGAGGCCGGCTACCGGGTGGTCGAGCACCGGTGAGCCAGCGCGTCGTCGACCTCGATATCCAGGGGATGACCTGCGCCTCGTGCGTCGGCCGGGTGGAGCGCAAGCTCGGGAAGATCGACGGGGTGCACGCCAGCGTCAACCTCCCGCTGGAATCCGCGCAGGTCACCGTGCCGGAGGGCGTCACGGATGAGCAGATCCTGCAGACCGTGCGCGACGCCGGGTACACCCCGTCCCTGAAGCGCCCCCCGCAGGAGGACGACGACGCCGCGCAGCGCGCCGAACCGGGCACCGCCGCCCTGCGCCGCCGGGTGTGGGTCAGCCTGCCCCTGGCCGCGGTCGTCTTCGCGATCTCCATGATCCCCGGCCTGCAGTTCCCGCACTGGGGCTGGGTCGCGGCCGTGCTGTCCCTGCCCGTGGTCACCTGGGGGGCCTGGCCCTTCCACCGGGGTGCCGCCGTGAACGCCCGGCACGGCTCCTCGACCATGGACACCCTGGTCTCCCTCGGGGTCGCCGCCGCCTACCTGTTCTCCCTGGGCCACCTGCTGGCCGACCCGGGGATGACGGCGCACGCGCACCTGGGTCACGCCGTGTCCATGGCGGATCACCAGCTGTACTTCGAATCCGCGGGCGTCATCACGGTCTTCCTGCTGCTGGGCCGGTGGCTGGAGGCCCGCGCGCAGGACCGCTCCGGGCAGGCGCTGCGCAAGCTGCTGGACCTGGGCGCCAAGGACGTGGAGGTCCTGGACGAGGACGGCGTCGGGCACCGCGTGCCCGTCTCGCGGCTGGCCGCGGGCCAGCGCTTCATCGTGCGGCCCGGGGAGAAGGTGGCCGCGGACGGCGTCGTCGTCGAGGGCCACTCCGCGGTGGATGAATCCATGCTCACCGGGGAATCCGTGCCCATGGAGGTCTCGGAGGGAGACCGCGTCACCGGCGCGACCCTGAACACCGGGGGCCGGCTGATCGTGCGCGCCGAGCGCGTGGGCGAGGACACCACCCTGGCGCAGATGGGGCGCCTGGTCTCCCAGGCGCAGTCCACCAAGGCCCCGGTGGCCCGGCTGGCGGACCGGATCTCCGCGGTGTTCGTGCCCGTGGTGCTGGGCATCGCGGTGCTGACCTTCCTGCTGTGGCTGCTGATCGGCGGGGCGGCCGACGGCGGGCTGAACGCGGCCTTCGTCGCGGCGGTCTCCGTGCTGGTCATCGCCTGCCCGTGCGCCCTGGGCCTGGCCACCCCCACCGCCCTGCTCACCGGCACCGGGCGCGGAGCCCAGCTGGGCATCCTCATCAAGTCCGCGCAGGTCCTGGAGGACACCCGCGGGGTGGACGCTGTGGTCCTGGACAAGACCGGCACCGTGACCCGCGGGCAGCTGTCCCTGGAGGAGGTGCGCCTGCCGGAGACGACGGCGTACTCCGACGGGGGCGAGGCGCCCGCGGCATCGCAGACCGGCGAGGGCCGGGGTGCCCCGGTCACCGCCGAGGAGCTGCTACTGCTGGCGGGAGCCGTGGAGGAGGCCTCCGAGCACCCCATCGCCCGGGCCGTCGCCGCCGGCGCCCGCGAGCGCACCGGGAAGCAGCTGCCCGCGGTGCGGGAGTTCGCCAGTGCGGCCGGCGGCGGGGTCTCCGGTCTGGTGCGCCTGGCCGAGGACGACGAGGAGCACCGGGTGGCCGTGGGCCAGCCGTCCTGGCTCGCCGCCGAGGGCATCGAGGTGCCCGCCGCCCACCGGGAGACGCTGACCGCCGCTCAGGGCGAGGGGCGCATCGGCGTCGTCGCCGCGGTGGACGGGGTGAGCGCCGGACTGCTGCTGCTGCGCGACGAACCCAAGGAGGACGCCGCCTCCGCCCTGGCCCAGCTGCGCGAGATGGGCCTGCGCCCGGTGCTGCTCACGGGCGACGCCGAACCGGTGGCCCGGGCGATCGCCGAGCAGGTGGGCATCGCCGCCGAGGACGTCATCGCCGGGGTCTCCCCGGAGCAGAAGGTGCGCGCCGTCGAGCGGCTGCAGGGCGAGGGCCGGGTGGTCGCGATGGTCGGGGACGGGGTGAACGACGCCGCGGCCCTGGCCCGGGCGGACCTCGGGGTGGCGATGGGCGCGGGCACGGATGTGGCCCTGGAGGCCGCGGACCTGACCCTGATGCGCAACGAGCTGGCGGCGGTGCCGCAGGCCATCCGACTGTCACGGGCGACCCTGCGCATCATCCGCTCCAACCTGTTCTGGGCGTTCTGCTACAACGTCATCGCGATCCCGGTGGCGGCCCTGGGGCTGCTCAACCCGATGATCGCGGGTGCTGCGATGGCGTTCTCCTCGGTGTTCGTGGTGCTGAACTCCCTGCGCCTGACCCGCTTCGACCGGTAGGCGTTCCCCTTCTACCTCGCGAGACGGCGCATCCGTTCCCGGTTTTCGCTTTCCCGGGAACGGATGCGCCGTCTCGCGTCAGGGGTGGGAACGGATGCGCCGGGTCGCGATGGGAAGGTGTGCGTCCTCGCTGGTCCTCGTGTGGCGCGGGACCCATCTTCCGTCCCGTCCGGTCCTACACTGGCCCCATGCCGACACCACAGGGAACCCTCGACTGGACCGCACTGACCGACGATCCCGACGCCGTCGCCCCGGCCGTGGCCGACGCCGTGCGCGCCGGCGCCGTGCCGACGGCTCGCCTCGCGCGCATCGACCCCGAGCTGTCCGACACCGCCGCCTTCTGCGAGGCCTACGACGTCGATGTGCAGGCCACCGCCAACTGCGTGGTCGTGCAGGGCAGGCGCGGCGAGCGGGTCACCACCGCGGCGGTGCTCGTGCTGGCCGCGGATCGGGCCGACATCAACACCACCGTGCGCAAGCACCTGGACGCCCGGAAGGTCTCCTTCGCGGATCAGGAGGAGACGGAGCGGCGCACGGGCATGACCTCCGGCGGCATCACCCCGGTGGGGCTGCCTGCGGACTGGCCGGTGCTGATCGACCGGGCCGTGGCCGACGCCGAGGCCGTGGTGATCGGGGCGGGTCGACGCGAGGCGAAGCTGCTGGTCAGCGGCGCGGAGCTGGCCGCGCTGACGGGCGCCGAGGTGCTGGACCTCGTGCGCCGCTGATCCCGACGCCGCGGGCCCCCGGCCTCAGTTGTGGGTTTCGGGGTGGGCGCGCTGGCCCCAGGTCGGCCCGTCGTCTTCGGGGGACTCCTTCGTGGCGGCATCGTCACGCTCGCGGGCGCCCGCCGCGGCGTCGCCGGTGCCCGAGCCCGCCTGCTCCCGCTCGCGGCGCTCCCGCTCCTCCTTGCGCGCCTTGGCCGCGGCGTACAGGTCCGCGGAGCGGCGGTTGATGCCGGTGCCCTGGCCCAGCTCCTCGTCGTTGGGCCGCTCGACCATGATCAGGGTCGCGCACACCACCAGGGTCACCACGAACACGCCGCCGGCCGCGGACAGGGCCAGCTTGATCTCCGGCTGGTTGTTGGTCCCGCCCGTGGCGAACACGAAGACGCCCACGAACGCGATGATCGCGAGGATGGCCGCGAGGATCAGCGGGGCCTTGATGTCGGCCTTGAGTCCGCGCTTGGGGCGCTGTGCCACGAAGATGCTCCTCCTGGGGGTGTGGTGAGGTCCGTCTGCCAGTCTACGGCCCGCCCGGGTCGCCCGCCCGGTTCACAGAGTCGCCGCGCGTCCCGTGCCGCTGCAGCACCCGGGCGTCGTGGCGGAAGCTCAGGGCCGCGATGAGGTGGAAGACCCCCACGATCATCGCCGCCCCGCCCACGATGCCGAACAGCGCCTTGGAGCCCATCTCCCCGAACAGGAACAGCCCGGCCGCCGCGAGCACCGCGACCAGCCCGGCGATGGTCCAGTCCCGGCCCATCGCGGAGGTCTGGCTGGTGCGCAGTCCGAGGATCAGCTCCGTCAGCCCGGCGATGCCGTAGACCAGGCCAACGATCAGCACCAGCTGGCCCAGCTGCCCCGCGAAGAGGAGGGCCACCGCGCCGCCGAGGGCGTAGAGCACCGCGAAGGACTGGATGGCCGAGCGCTCCGGGCCCTCGGCCAGCGGTGCGGCGAGGCTGCGGTGCAGCCACAGCAGCACGGCCCCGTGGGTGATCATGAACAGCCCCACCGCCCAGGTGACCGCGGACAGCCCCGGGTCCCCCCAGGACCAGTAGTTGGAGGGCTGCCAGAACACGGTGAGCAGTCCGAAGGCCAGGCACAGCAGGGCGCGGGCGAGCACGGGCCGGTGCAGGGCGCGCAACTCCTCGAGGGTCGCGCTGGCTTCGGTGACGGGCATGGGGGCGGACGGCCTTTCGCTGGGCGGGCTGGGGCGGGCGACGTCGCCCACCAGCTTATCGTGCGCGCCGCGGGCCCAGCCGGGCTCTTCTCAGCCGGCGGGCAGCTCCCGGCCCAGTGCCGCGCGCAGCCGCCGCAGGGCCTCCTCCAGGCGCGGCTCGCTCAGCCCGCCGAAGCCGACGACGAGCCCGGCCCGCGCCCCGGGTCGGCTCCAGTACCCCGTCAGCCCGGCGACCCCCACCTCCTGCCGCGCGGCGGCGTCGACGAGGCGGCGCTCCCCCGCGGTGCCCTGCCCGTCGGGCAGCTCCACGACGGTGTGCAGCCCGCCGTCCATGGGCAGCACCCGCACCCCCGGCGGCAGCCGATCCGGGGCGAGGACCCGGGCCAGCAGGTTGCGGCGTCGCCGGTACTCCCGGCGCATCCGGGCGGTGTGCCGACGCAGCCCGCCCTCGGCGAGGAAGCCCGTCATCGCGTCCTGCACGATCCCGGAGACCGGGGCGCCGGCGTCGCGCTTGTGGGCCAGCAGCCGCCGGCGCAGCTGGGGCGGCATGAGCAGGAGCCCCAGGCCCAGGCCCGGGGTGAGGGTCTTGGCGAAGGAGCCGAGGGTCGCGACCCGGTCCCCGGCGCCGTAGCGGGCGGTGTCCATCGCGGCCAGGGCCGGCAGCGGGTCCCCGACGTAGCGCAGCTCGGAGTCGTAGTCGTCCTCCACCAGCAGGGCCTCCCGCTCGACGGCCCACGCGAGCAGCTCCGCGCGCCGGGCGGCAGGCATCGACGCGCCCAGCGGGTACTGGTGGGAGGGGGTCACCAGCACGACGTCGGGCCGGGCGGGGCCCTTCTCCAGGTGGGCGGGGTCCAGGCCCTGGGCATCCAGGGGCACGGGGACCACCCGGTGCCCGAGCGCGGCGGGCACCCGGTGCAGGGAGGGGTAGCCCGGGTCTTCGACGGCGACGGTCAGGGCCCGCCCGAGCCGCTGGGCCAGGACGGTCAGCAGCAGCCGCAGCCCGTCCCGGGCACCCCCGGTGACCAGCAGATCCTCGGGGTCGGCGGGCACCGAGCGGCCGATGCGCAGGTGCTCGGCCAGCTCCCGACGCAGCGCCGCCGAGCCCTGGGGTGGGTGACCGAGGCTCGGCTGGGCGGCGGCCGCCCGCCACGCGGCCCGCCAGGCCGTGGTGGTCAGGGCCGAGACATCCGGGGTGCCGGGCCGCAGGTCATACCGGAGGGCGGAGGCGGCTTCGGTGCGCGCCTCGGGGGCGGTGGTGGCTTCGGCGGCGGGGCCGGTTTCGGCATGGACGCCCGGCCCACCGGCGGCATTCTCCCCGGGGTCGGCAGCGACCGCGGTACCTGGCCCAGCGGCGGCGGCCACCCCGGAAGCGGCAGGCACGCTGCGGCGCGGGGTGTCCGCCGTCGTGCCTCGGGGGCGCGGCGGCAGGGCCGGCAGCTCGGGGGTGATGCGGGTGCCGCCCCGATCCGCGATGAGGAAGCCCTCGCCGGTGAGCTGGTCGTAGGCGGTGGTGACGCTGCCGCGGGAGATGCTCAGGCGGGCCGCGAGCGCCCGGGTGGAGGGCAGGGCGTCGCCGGGGCGCAGGGTCCCGACGGCCACGAGCTCGCGGATCTGCTCGACCAGCTGGGTCGGCAGCGGCCCGCCCCCGCGGCGGATCCGCACGGGCAGCTCGGCGTCGGTGCGGTGGCGGGACATGGCACCCCAGTGTAGGCGCGACCCCGCCCCCACCGGCCCCGCCGCGCCGCCCCTCCGCGCCGCTCTGGTGCGTTTGGGAGCGGTTTCGGTGTTCGGGAGCCACGAGAACGCCCAAACACCGAAACGGCTCCCAAACGCCACGGAGGGGACACCGACAGGCGCCCATGGACCAAAAACCTGGGCGGATTCTGGACCTGTCGTCGGTCCAGCGCCGCGCGCCAGGATGGTGGGCATGACTGAGCAGCACAGCGCCCCGGAGAACACCGCCCCCACCACCAGCACCGAGCATCAGGGGGCCCGCACCGGGTCACCCCTGGTCAAGCGCGGCCTGGCGGACATGCTCAAGGGCGGGGTGATCATGGACGTGGTCACCGCGGACCAGGCGCGCATCGCCGAGGACGCCGGCGCCGTCGCCGTCATGGCCCTGGAGCGGGTGCCCGCGGACATCCGCGCGCAGGGCGGGGTGGCGCGCATGTCCGACCCGGACCTCATCGAGCAGATCATCGGCGCCGTGGACATCCCGGTCATGGCGAAGGCGAGGATCGGGCACTTCGTGGAGGCGCAGGTGCTCCAGGAGCTGAAGGTGGACTACATCGACGAGTCGGAGGTCCTCTCCCCCGCGGACTACGTCAACCACATCGACAAGCAGGGCTTCACGGTGCCCTTCGTGTGCGGGGCCACCAACCTGGGGGAGGCGCTGCGGCGCATCGCGGAGGGCGCGGCGATGATCCGCTCCAAGGGTGAAGCCGGCACCGGGGACGTCTCCGAGGCCACCAAGCACATCCGCACGATCCGCGGCCAGATCGCCGAGCTGCAGGCGCTGTACGCCGCCACCCCGGAGGCGCTGTACGTGAAGGCCAAGGAGCTGGCCGCCCCGTACGACATCGTCCTGGAGGTGGCTCGCACCGGGAAGCTGCCGGTGGTCCTGTTCACCGCGGGCGGGGTCGCAACCCCGGCGGATGCGGCGATGATGATGCAGCTGGGCGCGGACGGCGTGTTCGTGGGCTCGGGCATCTTCAAGTCCGGAGATCCGGCCCGACGGGCCGCCGCGATCGTGAAGGCCACCGCCTTCTACGACGACGCCGCGGCGATCGCCCAGGCCTCCCGCGGCCTGGGCGAGGCGATGGTCGGCATCAACGTCGCGGACCTGCCCGCCCCGCACCGCCTGGCCGAGCGCGGCTGGTGAGCCAGCCGAACACCGCACCCCGGGCCGTCGGGGTGCTGGCCCTGCAGGGCGGGGTCGCCGAGCACCTGCGGATGCTGGAGTCCCTCGGGGCCGACGCGCGGAAGGTACGCCACCCGGCGGATCTGGAGGGACTGGACGCGCTGGTGCTGCCCGGCGGGGAGTCCTCGACGATCGACCGGCTCACCCGCACCTTCGGGCTGCGCGAACCGCTGATCGACTTCGCCCGCGCCGGGCACCCCGTGCTGGGCACCTGCGCGGGGCTGATCCTGCTGGCCCGGACCATCCGCGACCCGGCACCCGGCCAACGCAGCCTCGGCCTGCTGGATGCCGCCGTGGCCCGCAACGCCTTCGGTCCCCAGACCTCCTCCGCCGAGGCCCTGCTGACCTGGGGCGGGAGCGCGAGACCGGAGGGCACCGTGCGGGCGGCGTTCATCCGGGCCCCGGAGGTCGTGGAGCACGGGCCCGACGTCGAGGTGCTCGCCCGCTTCGAGGGGCGGGTCGTCGCGGTGCGGCAGGGCCGGGTCCTCGGGATCTCCTTCCACCCGGAGCTGACCGGGGACACCACGGTGCACCGGGAGCTGCTGGGCCTCATCCCCGACTGAGCCCATCCGCCGCAGGCTATGAGCGTCATCTCCCGGGAGCCTCCCGGATCCCCCGGCCGACTGAAACTAGCATGGATCATGCCAGTTCATTCGCACCGCACGGATCGAGGCACCGACGATGACGTCCCCGCAGACCGCCGAGAAGACCCGCTCCTCCTGGGTCGCCCCCGTAAGCTTCGGCCTCGCCGTGCTCGCGCTCGTCGTCATCCTGATCCTGCCCACCCCGGAGGGCCTGAGCGTCGCGGGCCACCGGGCCCTGGCCGTCCTGGCCTTCGCGGTGATCCTGTGGGTCACCGAGGCCGTGACCTACCCGGTCAGCGCCCTGCTGATCATCGGGCTGCTGGCCGTGCTGCTGGGCACCGCCCCGGACCCCGAGGACCCCGGTGAGCTGCTGGGCACCAAGGGCGGGCTCACCGCGGCCCTCGGCGGCTTCTCCTCCTCGGCGGTCGCGCTGGTCGCCGCCGCCCTGGCCCTGGCCGCGGCCATGCAGGCCACCGGGCTGCATCGGCGCCTGGCCCTGCACGTACTGCGGGTGGCCGGGGAGAAGACCAGCCACCTGGTGGCCGGGGCCATCGCCATCTCCGTGGTGCTGGCGTTCTTCGTCCCCTCGGCGACGGCGCGGGCCGGCGCCGTCGTGCCGATCCTGCTGGGCATGGTGGCCGCCTTCGGGCTGCCGAAGGACTCCAAGCTCGCCGCGCTGCTGGTGATCACCGCGGCGCAGGCGGTGTCCGTGTGGAACGTGGGGATCAAGACGGCGGCCGCGCAGAACATGGTGGCGATCGGGTTCATCGAGAAGCAGCTGGACACCACCGTCTCCTGGCCGCAGTGGTTCCTGTGGGCGGCACCCTGGTCCGCGGTGATGTCCGTGCTGCTGTTCTTCATCATGCGCCGGGCGATCCGTCCGGAGGTGGACCGGATCAACGGCGGCCGGGAGGTCGTGCACCGGGAGCTGGGCGAGCTGGGGCCGATGACGGGTGCGGAGAAGCGCCTGGTGGGGATCTCGGTGCTGCTGCTCCTGCTGTGGGCCACCGAGGGCACCGTGCACTCCCTGGACTCCTCCACGGTCACGGTCATCGCGGTGGCGCTGATGCTGCTGCCGAAGGTCGGGGTGTACGACTGGAAGACCGTGGAGCACCTGGTCAACTGGGGGACGCTGGTGGTCTTCGCCGTCGGGATCTCCCTGGGCAGCGTGCTGCTGAGCACCGGGGCGGCGTCCTGGCTGTCCGAGAAGACGTTCTCCGCGATGGGTCTGGCGCAGCTGCCGCTGCTGGCGACGATCGCGCTGGTCTCCGCGTTCACCATCCTCATCCACCTGGGCTTCGCCTCGGCGACGTCGCTGTCCAGCGCGCTGATCCCGGTGTTCATCGCCCTGGCGCAGAGCCTGCCGGGCCTGCCGGATCAGGGGATCGGCTTCGTGGTGATCCAGCAGTTCGTGATCTGCTTCGGCTTCCTGCTGCCGGTCTCCGCGCCGCAGAACATGCTGGCCTACGGCACGGGGGCGTTCACCACCCGCCAGTTCCTGAAGACCGGCATCCCGCTGACGGTGGCCGGGTACCTGCTGGTGCTGCTGTTCTCCGCGACGTACTGGAAGTGGCTCGGCCTGGTCTGAGCCCACGGGGGGCCGACGCCGGCCCCCGTCCTGATACCGGCCGGCCCCGACGCCGACTCCGCTCAGAAGCGGCCCGAGGCCCCGCCGCCGGTGAATCCGGCGCCGCCGCCGAAGGAGGTCGTGGATCCGGCGGCCCCGGTGGACCCGTCCCCACCGGCGGCCGGCGGAGTGGTCCCGGAGCCCGAGTACAGGCTCGGGGCCGCCATGTACAGGGGCAGCCAGGATCCGAAGGTCGGGGTGTAGTGGGTGTACTCGGTGGGGTCGTCGATGCTCTCCGGCTCCCGGCCCTCCCGCCGGGCCTGCTCGCGACGCCGGTCGATCTCCTCCTGCCAGGACGGCACCTTCCGGTGGTGGAAGCGGTACTTCCGGTAGTCCCGGCGGACCTCCGGGGTGACCTCCTGTCCGGGGTGCTCGGCCAGGTACCGGTCGATCTCCCGGTCCGCGATCCGCCGCCAGCGCCGCACCTCCCACCAGATCCACCCCAGGAGGCCGAGCAGGGCGAGGCCGACGAGGCTGAGGATGACGGTCGCGACGATCACACCCAGCCGGTGCCCCTCCCGGCCCTCGGCCACGGCCGCCGGGGTGCGCCCCTCGGCCTGGTCGTACACGGCCTCCACGGTCTCCCGCACGCCCCGCACGTACTCGTCGTCCTTCAGGGCGGGTTCGGTCACCTCGTCCAGGATCGCGGCCGCGGCATCGTCGTCCAGGCGCTGGCGGACGCCGTCGGCGACCTCCAGCCGGGTGCGCCGCTCGCCCATGTCGATGGCCAGCAGCACCCCGTTGTCCGCCCCGGCGTCCCCCACGCCCCAGGTGCCGGCGACCTCGCGGGTCCAGCGCTCCCAGTCCTGCGGGGCGCGGTTCACGGTGATCACGGCGACACGGGCGGCATCGGATTCCCGGTTGCGATCGGCGATGACCCGATTCACCTGGGCCATCCCGTCCTCGTCGAGGATCCCGGCCTCATCCAGCACGGCCCCGCTCTCCGGGCGCGCGGGCACCCCGCGCTCCGCCTCCCCGCCGGACCCGGAGGAGCCGCACGCGGTGAGCAGCAGCAGGAGGAGGACGACGGCGGCGAGCGCGGCCCAGCGGACGGGCAGCCGGGCGGGACGGACCGAGCGAGTAACGAGCGTGACCATGGGGGTGGACTCCTCCGTGGCGAGGTGGCGAGCGTCTGCGCCCATCCTATGCACCGCGGCCTCACCGGCGCCCCGCCCGGGGAGAGCCTACTCGAACAGGCGCTGCCCGACCATCGTGTCCCCCTCGGCCACCCCCGGGGGCACCGCGAACAGGGCGGAGCCCACGTGCTGCAGGTACTCGGTCAGCGCGTCCTTCTCCGTCATCTTCCGCAGGATCGGGAAGAATCCGGCGCGGGGGTCCCGGGCGAAGACGATGAAGAACAGGCCCGCATCCAGCCGCCCCAGGGAGTCGTTGCCGTCCGTGTAGTTGTACCCCCGGCGCAGCATCCGGTGTCCGCCGTTGTTCTCCGGGGCGACGACGGCCACGTGCGCGTCCTTCGGGATCGCCAGCTCCCCGTCCTTCCGGGCGGACAGATCCAGGGCGTCGAACTCGTGCTCCGCACTGGGATCGTCCACGGACAGCGGGGCGCCGTAGCGCTTGTCCCGCCCGATGACCTCCTCCTGCTCGGACAGGCGCACCCGGTCCCAGACCTCCAGGTACATGTGGATCTTGCGGGCGGCCAGGTAGCTGCCGCCCACCATCCAGTCCGCCGCGGCGTCGTCGCCGTCCTGGACCCACACCTCCTTCTCCAGCACCTCGTCCCCGTCCTGGGACTTGATGTTGGCGGTGCCGTCCTTGAAGCCGAAGAGGTTGCGCGGGGTCTCCTGATCCGCGGAGGTGGAGGAGGTGCGGCCGTAGCCGATCTGCCCCCACCGCAGCACCGCGGTGCCGAAGGCCATCCGGGTCAGGTTCCGGATCGCGTGCACGCAGACCTGGGGGTCGTTGGAGCAGGCCTGGACGACGAGGTCCCCGTCGCTGGAGCCCTCCCGCAGGTTCTCATTCGCGAAGCGCGGCACACCCTCGGCCAGGACGCCGGGCATCTTGGCCTTCAGCCCGAAGCGGTCCTTCCCGTCGGCGTCCTGGAACAGGCCGCGCCCGAACCCGAAGGTGATGCTCAGCCCCGCCGGCGGGTACCCCCATGCCTCGCCCGTGTCCGCGGGCGGCTTGTTGGGGTTGGCGTCCGGCTCCCCGCCCACCAGCTCCCCGGCGCACATCTGCTCCGCGGCCACGGTCCAGCGGGCCAGCAGGCCCTTCAGCTCCGCGACGTCGTCCGTGCTGACGTCGTAGGCGGCGATGTACATGTTGTCCTGTGCGGGGGTGGTGATGCCCTGCTGATGCTGACCGCGGAACGGGTAGGTCAGCTGCGTGGGGGCCTCCCGGGCCGCCTGCTCCCGACCCAGGTGGTGCCCGATGGCGCCCCCGCCGAAGCCGGCGATGCCCAGGGCCCCGGCGATCCCCGCCCCGGCCACCAGCCGACGCCGGGTGAACCCGCGGGTGCGCCCGCCGGTGGCCGCGGCGTCGTCCCCCGCGCCCGGGTCTTCCGCGGTCCCGTTTCCGACGGCGCCCTCGTCCCGGGCGCCCGCGGCGGCCCCGGCGCCAGCCTTCCGGGTCTCCCCGTGCCCGGTTCCGGCGTCGGGCTCCGCCCAGGGGACGGAGGCTGCGGGCTGCCCGGCGTTGTTCTCCTGAGGCGGTTCGGTGCGGCGGTTCATGGTCGATCCCTCCTGGTGGTCTGCGGTCGGCGGGGTGCGCGGTGACGGTCACCCGATGGGCAGCGCCGGCACCGCGGGCTGGTGCTAGTGAAGGACGGTGCCCGCGACCTGGGACAGCGGCTCACTCAGGGCGTTGACGGCGTCGGAGAAGTCCCGCTGGACCGTCGTGTAGTCCTGATCCGAAGGGGCCTCCCCCGCGTCCTTCTGCACCGCGGCGATCTGGTCGTAGGGCTTGTAGGCGGTCTGCCCGTCCACCTCGCCGTCCTTCTGCGCGTCGATCAGCCGATCGACCTTGTCGAAGTTCTCGGTGATCTTCCGGTCCAGGTCCGCGTCCTGCTTCTCCACCAGCTCCTGCACGTTGCCGTAGGCGACCTTCGCGCCCTCCACATTGGCCTTGAAGTCGTACATGTCGGTGTGGGAGAAGGTCTCCTCCTCCCCCACGATCTTGGACTTCGCGACCTCTTCCATCAGGGAGGAGGCGCCGTCGACGACGTCGGAGAGCTTCAGCTGGAACTTGCCGCTGGCGCCGTCCACCTTCCCGTAGACGAGGTCGTAGAGCTTCTGGGTGTCCTCATCCAGCTGGTCGGCGGCCTTCTTCCGGTCCGCCGCGGAGGCGAACGTGAAGGGCGAGCCGTCCTCGGTGAACAGGTCCGCCTCGATCCGGTGCCACCCGGTCCAGTCCTTGAGCACCTCGGGGTCGGTGACCTTCTTGTCCGCGTCTGCGGCGAGGTCCTGCACGCGGGCGTCCATCGCGGTGTCCAGGTCCCCGGCCTCCTTGATGCCGAAGGACTCCGCGGTGGGCTCGATCCGCTCGTAGTGCTGGCGGGCCAGCGGGTACAGCTGCTGGGCGCGCTCGGTGTCCCCGGAGGTGTAGGCCTGCGTGAACTCCTGGGTGGCGGTCAGCAGCTGACCCACCTGGTCCTTGGTGTAGCTGGTGTAGTTGGCGATGGCCTTGTCCTCGGCGGCCTTCGTGTCGTCGCCGATCTCCACCTTCTCGCCCTGGGTCACCGTGAACTGGCTCAGCCCCACGAAGTCCCCGACCATGTTGGGCTTGCACGCGGTGTAGTAGGTGCCCTGCTCCAGGGCGGTGGTGAGCTGGGCGGTGGTGCCGGGACCGACGTTCTCCTGCTCGGACTCGATCTGCAGCTTGTTCTCCGCCAGGACCTCCAGCTCATTGGGCTTGGTGCCCTGGTTGGTGATCTCGAACTTCACCTTCCCGGACTTCACCTCGGCGGGCTCCACCTGGCAGGTGTCGTCCGTGATGGTGACCTTGACGGTCTGGGTGTCCCCGGAGCCCCCGCCGGCGCTGGAGTCCGAGGAGGCGGAGTTCTGGGGGTTGTCGGTGCAGCCGGCCATCGTGACGGCCAGCAGCACGGCGGCGGCGGCGCTCAGGGGGCGGGCGATTCTCATGGGTTCCTCCGGGATTCGACGGGACGGACGGATTCGACGGGGTGGGCCGCGGGCCGCGGGGCGCTGCCGCGGACCTGGCGCAGGAAGAAGAACAGCACGGGGACCAGGTACAGCCACCAGCCGATGACCTGCAGGACCGTGGGCTGCAGGTTCACCTGGAACATGGCCTGCAGCAGCACGTAGAGCCAGAACAGCGGGGAGGAGTTCTCCGGCAGCCAGGCGCTGAGGTCCCAGGCGTGGTGGAAGACCCCGGGCAGCACCCCGGCCTCCTGCAGGTCGCCGATCCCGTAGGAGACGATGCCGGCGACCACGAAGATTAGGAACAGCCCGGTCCAGGAGAAGAAGCGGTGCATGTTGATCCGGCGGGTGCTGCGGAAGACCACCCAGCCCAGGATCACGGCCAGCACCAGCCCGGTGATCACCCCGGCGGTGGTCAGGAAGGCGTTCTGCTCGATCGAGGAGCGCACCGTGGCCCAGATGAACAAGGCGGTCTCCACGCCCTCGCGGCCCACCGCCAGCACGGCGATCCAGACGACGCCCCAGCCTTTGGCGTCCTTGGCGAGGGAACCCGCCATCGAGCTCTCCAGCTCGTGCTTCATGGCGCGGGCGTTGCGGCCCATCCAGAAGATCATGGTGGTGACCAGGGCCGCGGCCACCAGGGACAGCCCGCCGCCGATGATCTCCTGGGCCTGGAAGGTCAGGGTCTTGGGGCCCCAGGTGAGCAGGGCGCCCACCCCCAGCGGCAGCAGCACGGCCAGGCCGATGCCCGCCCACAGCTTGGGCAGCACGTCCCGGCGCCCGGCCTTGACCAGGTAGGCCACCAGGATGCCGACGACGAGGCTGGCCTCGAAGCCCTCGCGCAGGGCGATGAGCAGATTGGCGATGAACATGGACGCGACGATCCTCGAGGGAAGAGGGGATGTGAACTCGCTCGCCGCGTCTCCGCGGGGCACGCCGATGGACGGCGGCACGACGTCGGGGGCCCAGGCGGGCGGACTCAGTATAGCCTTACCTCGCCCTTGGCCGCCCCTGCTCACCGCACCGTTACGCACAACGGGAGATGCGTGACATTCCGGGGTGCTGCACGCCCAGGAATGTCACGCATCTCCAGTTCTGCGGGAGAAAAGAGGGAGGCTGGTCAGGTGCGGATCCAGACGTCGCGGCGGGCGCGCAGGCCCAGGGTCAGCCCGCGCAGACCCATGAACAGCCCGGCATATGCCGCCCAGAGCCACACGAATCCGGCGGGATCCGGCCCCGCACCGGTGCCGCTCGGACCGGCGGCCCACCCCACCGCCAGCAGACACGGCAGGTAGCCGAGCAGCGCGATCAGCGAGGCCACGGCCAGATACCGGACATCCTCCGCGCCGATCAGCACGCCGTCGAGGATGAACACGTAGGCCGCCAGCGGCTGACCCACCGCGACCACCAGCATCGCCAGCAGGAACAGCCCCCGCACCTGCGGGTCCTGCGTGAACGCCGGGCCCAGCACCCACCCGATCAGCGGGCACAGCAGCCCGGTCACCACCCCGAAGCCCAGGGACCAGCGGATCAGCCGGCCCATCAGGCGCCGCACCTGCGCCCGGTCCTGCGCCCGGCGCAGGTCCCGCGCCCCCATCTCCTTGCCGAGCATGGCCTGCGCGGCGATCGCCAGGGCGTCCAGGCCGAAGGCGAGGAAGCTGAACACGGACATCGTCAGCTGGTAGGCGGCCAGGTTCGCCTCGCCCTGGCGGGTCGCGACCACGACCGTCGCGAGGATCGCGATCCGCATGGACAGGGTGCGCAGCATCAGCCAGGACCCCACGGACAGGATCGCACCGAGGCGCCGCGGCGTCGTCGTCAGCGCCACGCCGTGCCGGCGGGCCCCGCCCACGATCATCACCAGGTACACCGCGGCCATGCCCCACTGCACCAGGGAGGTGCCCAGGGCGGAGCCGGCGATGCCCATCCCCAGCGGATAGACCAGCACCCAGTTGATCCCGACGTTCGCCGCCGCCCCCACGGCCGCGACGTACAGCGGGGTCCGGGTGTCCTGCAGGCCCCGCAGGATCCCCAGGGCCGCCAGGACCACGAGCATCGCGGGCAGGCCGGGCATGGACCAGCGCAGGTAGGCCACCGCGTGCTCCAGGGTGGGCCCGTGCGCGCCCACCGCGGCCAGCAGCGGCCGGGCGAAGCTCCAGCCCAGCACGGCCAGCACGACGCCGAGCCCGGCCGCCGTCCACAGCCCGTCCCCGCCCTTGCGGTAGGCCCCCGCCAGGTCCCCGCGCCCGTAGGCCCGGGCCACCGCGGGGGTCGTGGAATAGGAGAGAAAAACCATCAGCCCGACGACGGTGGTGACCACCTGGGAGGCCGCGGCCAGGCCCGCCAGCTGCGGGGTGCCCAGGTGCCCGACGATGGAGGTGTCCGCGAGCACGAACAGCGGCTCGGCGATCAGCGCGCCGAAGGCCGGCACCGCCAGGGCGAGGATCTGCCGGTTCAGGGAGCGGGGGTCCGCGGCCACAGACCCGGCCGGGGCGCTCGAGGCGGCGTCTGCGGCAGGGGCGGCGTCGGGCTGCTGCGGGGACTGGCGGGAGGTCACCGGATCAGTCTAGGAGCCGAGCGACACCCGGGCTGGCTCGGACTGCCCGGCGTCGGGAGAGATCAGAAGCTGCCGCTGGCCCCGCCGCCGGAGAACCCGCCGCCCCCGCCGAAGGAGGAGCCGCCGCCGGAGGAGGAACCCGCGTAGGACCCGTACGCGGGGGTCCAGGAGGATCCCCAGGCCGGACGGCCCGAACCGCTGTAGAGCCGGGGCACCTGCTGGTACAGGGCCAGCCAGGCGGGGAAGGTCGCGACCCAGATGGTCCGCACGGTGGGATCGACGGAATCCTGATCCCCCGGCCTCGGCATGTCGATGTAGTACGTGCGGTATCCCAGGTAGGCCTGGCGCGTGGTGCGCGAGACCCGCACCCCCGGGTGCTCCCGCTCGAAGCGGTCCATCTCCGCCATCGCGGTCTGGCCGCCGTCCGGGGTGCGGCGGGCCGGGTTGCGGTACCGGCGCGTGAGCACGACGATCGGCCAGATCAGGATCGCCGCGAGCATCCCGCCGGTGCCGAAGGCCATCACGCCGACCACGACGGAGGCGGCGGTGCTGCGGGGGTACGGGATCGGCGAGCCTTCGGCCCGGCGGTAGATCTGCTGGATCGTGGAGGACAGGGCCTGCCGGTAGCGCTCCTCCTTCAGGCCGGGGCCCAGGACGTCGTCCAGCAGCTCCTCGGCCGCCCGATCCGGGAGGATCTCGCGGGCACCGTCGGCCACCTCGATGCGCGTCTTGCGCCTGTCCATGTCCACGGCGATCAGCACGCCGTTGTCCCTGCCGGCATCACCCACGGCCCAGCGGGTGGCCAGCTCCCGAGTCCACTGCTCCCAGTCGCCGCTGGACTTCTCCACGATGGCGACGGCGACCCGCACCCGGTCCGTGGTGCGGTTGCCGTCTTCGATGAGCCGGTTCAACTCCCGCAGGTCCGCTGCGGAGATCACGTTCGGCTGGTCCAGCACGTTGCCGCCGGGCGGCCGCTGGGGCAGATCACCGGGCTCCCCGCCGCAGCCGCCCAGGGCCAGGATCAGCGCGGCCAGCAGCAGGGCGATGAGGGCCCTGAGTCTCATACCCATCTCCACCGCCCCTTCCCGGTCATCCGACGGTGCCCCACGATCCACAGGATGGGCCCGAGGATCAGCAGGAGCAGGGCGGGCAGGAGCAGCACGGCCGCCGTCTCACCGAAGACCCCGGGGGCGATGCCGTGGTCCGCGGTCCACATCCGGTGCGGCCCGGCCGCCGTCGCCTTCTTGCCGTCCGGGCAGGAGACCCGGTACGTCCCGGCCTCACCGGTGCGCACCGTCGCGACGGGACGCAGCAGGGCCTCCCCGTCCCACCCGGTGCTGGCGGTGTCCAGGGGCAGCGGGCGCACCCGGCCGTCCCCGCCCGCCTCCACCGCCTCCACGGTGCACTTCTGCGGATACGGTCCGGACATCCATTCGGCCCGGTAGATGCTGATCTCGGCATCCGCGGGCAGGGTGATCTCGCGGGACCCTGAGAAGCTCTGCCCGCCGGGGATCCCCGCCGAGGGGGTGAGCATCGCCAGCCCGATCGCGGTGAGGATCATGGCCCCGCCCAGCACGGTGAGGTTCCGGCCCGTCTTCTGCCGGCCCTCCCCGGGGCAGCGTCGACGTCGCGCGGAGCCGACCCCGCACAGCACCGCCCCCAGCGGCAGGCCGAGGAAGGCCCCCAGGAGGACGGCGACGTCCGCGTCGTTCTCACCCATCACCGCGGTGTTCTGCCGGTGCTGATCCGGGATCTGCTGGGGATCGGCCAGCAGCATGGGGTGCCCGGCCTCGCAGGAGAGCCGATACTCCCCGGCCGCGCTCACCCGGAAGGTGAGCACCGGCACCCAGAGGGCTTCGTCCTGCACCACGGCGCTGTCCAGGTCCAGGTCCTGGCGCAGCACCGCTCCGGTTCCGCCCTGCGGGGTCACGGTGCAGGCGTCCTCCAGCAGCAGCACCTTGCTGTAGATGTCGTAGGTATGCCCGGACTCCAGCCGGTAGGTCTGCGCGGAGCGGAACTGGGCCGTGGCGCTGCTGGGCGTCTCCCACGGCATCCGGCCCACCAGCGTGCCGGCGACGACGCCGAGCACGGACAGCGCCAGGACGAACAGCCCCACGGGCACGTGCCAGGAGGACCTCCACCGGGGCGAGGCGCGGACCGGGCGCGAGCGCGCCTGGCCGCCCGCGAGCCGGCGGTCTTCGGTCTGCGCGGACGGGTCCGGCGGGTTCCGCGGTCCTGGTCGTATCCGCCGGAAGCGGGATCGGGTCGGGCGGAGGGACCCGGGCGGTCCTAGGCTGGAGGATATGAGCGGACACCATGCTGAGATCAAGGTCCCCGGCGGCAAGCTCGTCGTCGCGGACGTGACCACCGACGCCGAGCGCATCACGGCCGCGACCATCTCCGGGGACTTCTTCCTGGAGCCGGAGGAGGCCTTCGAGAGTCTGGCCCCCGCCCTGGTCGGCGCCTCCGTGCACGAGGACGGCGCGGCCCTGACCGCGCGGCTGGATGCGGCGCTGGCGCCCTTCGGGCAGGAGCTGCACCTGCACGGCTTCTCCACCGCCGACGTCGCCCTCACGGTGCGCCGGGCGGTGACCGAGGCGCAGGACTTCTCCGACTTCTCCTGGGAGATCCTGCGCCCGGGGACCCTGCCGACGGCGCTGAACGTGGCCCTGGATCAGCACCTGCTGGAGCAGGTGCAGGCCGGGCGGCGCGGGCCGACGCTGAGGTTCTGGGACTGGGAGGACAAGGCGACCGTGATCGGCTCCTACCAGTCCTACGCCAACGAGCTGCACCCGGAAGGGGTGGCCGAGCACGGGATCGACGTCGTGCGCCGTATCTCCGGGGGCGGGGCGATGTTCATGGAGGGCGGCAACTGCGTCACCTACTCGCTGTACGCCCCGGATTCCCTGGTGGCGGGGCTGAGCTACGAGCAGTCCTACGCCTTCCTGGATCAGTGGGTGCTGCAGGCCCTCGGGGAGCTGGGGGTGCAGGCCTGGTACAAGCCGATCAACGACATCACCTCCACCGGCGGGAAGATCGGCGGAGCAGCCCAGAAGCGGGTGCCGGGCGCGATCCTGCACCACGTGACCATGTCCTACGACATCGACGCGGACAAGATGATGGAGGTGCTGCGGGTCGGGCAGGCGAAGATCTCCGACAAGGGCATCCGCAGCGCCAAGAAGCGGGTGGACCCGCTGCGCCGGCAGACCGGGGAGTCCCGGGAGGGCATCATCGCGGCGATGACGCGGGTGTTCCGCGCCCGCACGGGTGCCGCCGACGGTCAGCTGAGCCAGGAGGAGCTCGACGCCGGGCGCCGCCTGGTGGAGGAGAAGTTCGGCACCGAGGAGTGGACCCACCGGGTCCCCTGAGGCTCAGGCCGCAGCCCCCGTCCACCGAGGGCGGGGGCCGGGTCGGGTTTCGTGCTGAGATGCGGAGATCGTGCTTCAGATGCGTCCCGCCGTGCGGTATCTCAGCACGAACCCGGTATCTCAGCGGGGCGTCAGTCCTGGCGGGTGCTGGACAGCGCCCAGTCCACCAGCACGGGCTGGAAGAGCAGCCGCGCGGCGCGCTTGCGGTCCGTGTCCAGCCCGAAGCCGTCCCGGCGCTCCACGAACTGCGCGATGTTGCCGGGGAACACCCCGATGAACAGGCCCGTGGCCAGGTGACCGAACATCTTGGGCCGCTTCCCGGAGATCAGGCCCAGGCCCAGGGCGATCTCCACGACCCCGGAGCCCAGCACCACCAGATCCGGGTCCAGCGGGACCCAGGAGGGCACCTGCGCCTGGAACTCCTGCCGGGAGAACGTCAGGTGCCCGATCCCGGCGAAGGTCAGGAACCCGCCGAGGGCCACCCGCGCCAGACTGCGGCCCGGGTGCCCGGGCACCACGCGGTCCTCCCCCTGCGGCACTCCGGCGGCCTCCTGGAACCGCTGCAGCCGGCGCTCCTGCTGACGACGCTGACGACGCTTGCCCATCATGTTCGTGCCTTCCCTTCTCTTCTCGTGAACGGACCGCCGCGCGCTCGTCGTGCGGCCGATCCTGTCTCGGCTGCGATTCTTCTCCACACCGGAGCGCGGCGTCGGCCCCGGACCCGCCGATTAAGCTCTCAGCCGTCCCGGCACGGCAGAGGGCCACACGCCACCCTCGCGGTCGTGCGCAGGGTCCCGGTGGCCACGGGGATGACGGCTCGCGGAGGACGCGCTGCGGTGCCAGCTCCCTCCGCGGCTCAGCGAGCCCGCAGCCGATCCAGCTCGCGCCGCTCCTTCTTGGTGGGCCGCCCGGCCCCGCGCTCGCGCCGCGGGACGGGGGCGGTGAGCGCGCTGGGTCTGGGCGGGGAATGGTCCACGTAGCATTCCCGGGCCACGGGCGCCCCGACGCGCTTGGCGATCAGCCGGGTGACTTCGAAGACCCGCTCCCAGCCGGGCTGGCGGACCTTCACGACGTCGCCGACGCGCACCGGCTGGGAGGCCTTGACCGGCTGGTCGTCCAGCCGTACGTGCCCGGCCCGGCAGGCGGCGGTCGCGGCGGAGCGGGTCTTGAACAGGCGCACGGACCACAGCCACGCGTCCAGCCGGACGCTGCCGGGACCCTGCGGGGCGGGGTCGGTGGTGCTCATGGCGACCACTCTATCGACACCGCACCCGGGCCCCCGGCCCCCGGCGGCTCAGTTGGCGACGGTGAAGCGGCGGCCGGCGTGGGCGTCGGACTCCGCCTCGTCCACCAGGGCCACCGCGAAGTCCTCGGCGGAGATGCTCTCCCCGGCCGGCACGTCCAGCTCGGTCCGGTAGCTGCCGGTGCGCTGCCCGGGAGCGATCATCGGCGCGGGGGCGAGCATGCTCCAGTGCAGACCCTCGGATGCGCGGTACAGGTCCAGCACGTCGGAGAAGGTCTGGGCCTCCGTCCTGAACTGCTCGGGGAAGTCCGGGGTGTCCTTGAGGCGGGTCTGGGCATCGGCCTGCAGGGCCCCGGCCCCGCCGACCACCACGAGCCGACCCACGGGGGCGGCCTCGATGAGGGCCCGGTGGTCGGCCACGTTCTGGTCCATCTCCCCGCCGCGACCGGAGACGGCGGCGATCAGGGTGACGTCGTGCCGGCCGATCACGTCGATGACGGCGGCGGTGTCCGCGAGGTCCAGCGCCGCGGAGGCGTCCGCGCCCTCGACGGTGCGGCCGCTGCGGCTGTAGGCGTCCACGACGTGGCCGCGGCGCACGGCCTCGGCGACCGTGCGGGATCCGATCATGCCGGTGGCTCCGATGACGGCGATCTTCATGGCTTCCTCCTCGTCCCGGCCCTCACGGCCGATTGCTTTACGGATCAATCAACTCGCGGGGCGGGGACTCTATTCCCGGACGCGGCGGGGGGTGCGCGCAGGAGCGGGTCCCGCAGACGCCGACGGCCCGGACGCCGCGTCGTGGGAGACGCTGCGGCCGGGCCGTCGGTGGGAGCGGATTCGCGGTCCGCCCCTCATCAATCACTCGCACCTTCATGAGGTACTGATGACGATAGGGGCCGATCCTGTGGCCGCACCCCCAGGGACCTGGGAACCACCTGACAATACTGAGCTTGCCGAAGCATCCGGGGTCGGCGCGCACCCGACACGCACCCCCGGCTCGCCCCGTAGGCTGTCCCCATGAGCACCGAGCAGCACAGCACCCTCTCCGCAGATCTCGACGCCATCCAGGACGCGACCCAGCGCTCCGACCTGCCAGTCGTCGTCGTGACCGGCGCCAGCGGCGGCATCGGCTCGCGCATCGCCCTGGACCTGTCCCGGGACCGGCTCGTGGTGGCCGTCGGGCGCCGCCGCGAGCGCCTCGAGGAGCTGGCCGCCCGCGCCCAGCAGGGCCCCCGGCGCCCGGAGGCCGCCCCCGGGGCGATCCTGCCGCTGGTCGCGGACCTGACGGACCTGGAGGGCATCGACGCGGTGTTCTCCCGGCTGCCGCGCTCGGACGCCCTGGTGCACGCCGCGGCGATCGCCCCGCGCGCCACCGTGGCCGACGCCGACGTCCCCCACTGGCGGAGCATGCTCGAGACCAACGTGATGGCCCCGGCGGAGCTGACCCGGGTGCTGCTGCCCCTGCTGCGCGAGGCCGCGGCCCCGGTGGAGGCGGACGCCCTGCCGGGCACCGTGGTGTTCCTGGGCTCCGGGGCCTCCCGGGCGGTGAACCCGTACAACGTGGCCTACGCCGCCTCCAAGCACGCGGTCCAGGCCCTGGCCGACGGGCTGCGGCAGGAGACCGCGCAGACGGGGCTGCGGGTGGCGACCGTGGCCCCCGGGCCCGTGGACACCCCGATGGTGCAGTGGGATGACGACTACCCGAAGGCCGCCCCGGCCCGGCTGATCGAGCCGGAGACCGTGGCCCGGTCGGTGCGCCACGTCCTGGACGCCCCCGCGGACACCCAGCTGACCGAGGTGTGGGTCCGCCCGCGCGTCGAGGCGAAGTAGCGGACCCGGTCATGGCGGGAGGGCTCGCGGCGCTGCTGGATGACGTGGCGGCGCTGGCGAAGATGGCCGCGGCCAGCACGGACGACGTCGCGGCGGCGGCCGGACGGGCCAGCGCGAAAGCGGCCGGCGTCGTCGTGGACGACACCGCGGTGGCTCCGCGCTACGTGCAGGGGGTCAGTCCCGCGCGGGAGCTGCCGATCATCTGGAAGATCACCAAGGGCTCTCTGCGCAACAAGATCCTGTTCATCCTGCCGCTGGCGCTGCTGCTGAGCCAGTTCGCCCCGTGGGCGCTGACCCCGCTGCTCATGATCGGCGGCGCCTACCTGTGCTTCGAGGGCGCGGAGAAGATCTGGGAGAAGCTGACCGGGCACGCCCCGCAGGAGGAGCCGGCCGCGCACCAGGGTCCCGATGCGGAGCGGCAGGTGGTCTCCGGGGCGGTGCGCACGGACTTCATCCTCAGCGCGGAGATCATGGTGATCTCCCTGAACGAGGTGGCTTCGGAGGGGTTCTGGTCCCGCGCGGTGATCCTGGTGATCGTGGCCGTGGTGATCACGGTGCTCGTGTACGGGGTCGTGGGGCTGCTGGTCAAGGCCGACGACGTCGGGCTGGCGCTGTCCCGCCGCGGCGGGCCGACCTCCCGGCGCGTGGGGGCCGGGCTGGTGCGGGCGATGCCCGCGGTCATGACGGTGATCTCCGTGGTGGGGGTCTTCGCGATGCTGTGGGTCGGCGGGCACCTGCTGCTCACGGGCGCGGATGAGCTGGGCTGGCACACACCGATGGCGCTGGTGCACGCCGCGGAGCACCTGGTGCACGGCGCGGGGGCTGCGGCCGGGGCGCTGACGTGGCTCGTGGAGACGCTGTGCGCGATGGTCGCCGGGTTCCTCGCCGGCACGGTGGTGGTGGGCGCCGTCGCTCTGGTGCGCCGCACCCGCGGCTGAGGCAAGGCTGGGCACTGCTGACACGGAGCGGTTTCGCGGATATCGTCGGGACCATGAAGATGTCTGCAGATCTTGAGAAGAAGTTCCAGGCCCAGGTGACCATGGAGTTCGAGGCCTCCCTGACCTACCGTCAGCTGGCCATCGAGGCCGAGGAGCAGGACCTCCCCGGCATCGCCGCGTGGCTGCGCCACCAGGCGGACGAGGAGATCGTCCACGCCAACAAGTTCATCGACCACCTGGCGGACCGCGACAACCACGCCGCCATCGGGGACATCCCCGCCCCGGGCGTGAAGCGCGGGCTGTCCGTGCTGGAGATCTTCGAGGCCGCGCTGGCCCACGAGCAGAAGGTCTCCGAGTCCATCCGGGAGCTGTACCGCGAGGCCGACGCCGAGGGCGACTACGACTCCCGCCCGCTGCTGAACTGGTTCGTGGACGAGCAGATCGAGGAGGAGGCCACGGTCTCCGAGATCATCGGCCGCGTGAAGCTGGTCGGCGATGACGGCTCCGGCATCCTGCGCCTGGACGCCGAGCTGGCCCAGCGCCCCGAGGAGGGCACCGAGGCCGACGACTGATCCGGCCTCCCGAGGAGATCACCCCACCTCACCCCACCCGTTGAGATGCGGGGTTTCTGCTGAGATACCGCACGCCGGGACGCACCTCAGCAGGAACCCCGCATCTCAGCACATAGGCCGCATCCGGACCGCGAGAAGGGTCTCCAGACGCGAAGAACCGACTGACCGCCGAAGCGATCAGCCGGTTCCGACTGGTGCGCGAGGGGGGAGTTGAACCCCCACTCCGATTAAGGAACACGGACCTGAACCGTGCGCGTCTGCCTATTCCGCCACTCGCGCGTGGACCTTCGCAGCGACCCTGGAGGGTCGTCGCGAAAAGCAACGCTGTTGATCGTACCCAGCTCCCGGCGGCGCTGTCCAATCCGCGCGAGCATGAGCTGCGCCACCCCCGTCCCGGCCCGCACCATCCCGCGCCCAGCGGATCCCCAGGTCCGTCCCGGCACGGGGCGGCGCGGTCTCCTCTATCCTGGGACGAGGCCCGCGAGAGCCCTGCGCCGCGCAGGGCGCCCCCGACGGCGGCCCGGAGCGAGGAGGACTCAATGGGAGTCATCGAGAACATCGAGCGCGGCCTGGAGAAGGCCGTGCGGGGAGTCTTCAGCGCGGGCTCCAAGCACCGCCTGGAGCCCGTGGACCTGGCCAGCCGCCTGCGCGCGGAGATGGACAACAAGGCCTACGCGATCGCCGAGGGCCGCACCATCGCCCCCAACGTCTTCGTCATCGAGTTCTCCGAGACCGACTTCCCCCGCGCCCAGGACTGGGGTCAGGACCTCGCCGAGGAACTGTGCGACGTCGCGATCCGCCACGCCCGCGCCCAGGGCTACACCCTGCGCGGGGCCGTGCGGGTGAGCTTCACCCGGGACCGCACCGGCGAGCTGCGTCCCGGCGAGTTCGTGGTGACCTCCGGGCAGGAGCGCTCCGGGCGCCACCCGCAGGAGGCCTCCCGGGACCGGCGTCGGCCCCGCCCGGCCGCCGCGCGCCCCCGCGAGGACGGGACGCGCACCGCGTCCTCGGATCAGGGCCAGTACCGGCGTCGCGCCCCGCAGCCCCCCGACGCCGGGGCGCCCATCCCCGCGGAGGCAGCCCCCGCCGCCGCGGCCGCGGCCGCGGCAGGCTCCCTGCCCACCGGCTCCTCGCGCATCGCCCCGCGGGTGCCCAGCTCTCGGCGGGGTGCCGCCCGGGCCCAGGCCGCCGCTGCCGAGGGGCGCTCCGGTGCCGGTGCGGTGCGGCACCCGGAGGCGGCGCCCCGACCGCAGCCCGTCCTGGACATCAACGGGCAGCGCTTCACCCTGCGGGCCCCGTCGGTCGTCCTGGGCCGCTCCTCCACGGCGGACATCACCGTGGAGGACACCGGGGTCTCCCGGCGCCACCTGGAGATCCTCCACCAGGACGGGGTCTACCTCGCCGTGGACCTCGGCTCCACCAACGGCTCGACCGTGGACGGGGAGCGGCTGCGGGGGCGACGGGAGCTCACGGACGGGTCCGTCATTACAATGGGCAGGACCACGATCGTCTTCCGTCTGCTGACCCCGAGGAGTGGCACCGCATGGCCTCAGAGCTGACCGTCACCCTGCTGCGCTTCGGGTTCCTGGCCCTGCTGTGGGTCTTCGTCTTCGTGATCCTCGCGGCTCAGCGGCGGGATCTCGGCGTCGGGGAGGGTGTGCGCTTCACCGCTCTGCCGGGTCGCCGTCGCGCCCGCTCGGCCGAGGCCGCGCCCCCGGCGGAGAGCTCCGCGTCCGCCGGATTCCGCCAGCAGATGCCCCCGGCCCCCCAGCTGCCGGGCCAGCTGGTGATCGTGGACGGCCCGGAGGCCGGGCGGGTCGCGGCCCTCGGGCACGGCCCGGTGCTGCTGGGACGGGCCCCGGACTGCACCGTGACCCTGCAGGATGACTACTGCTCCGGGCACCACGCCCGCCTGTTCCCGCAGGGCTCCCGCTGGTTCCTCGAGGACCTCGGCTCCACCAACGGAACTTTCGTGGGCGATCAGCGCCTGAGCCGCACCGCCCGTCTGGAACCCGGGGAGCCGTTCACCGTGGGGCGCACCGTGCTGGAGCTGAGAGCCTGAGGCCCATGAGCATCGCCTTCCGCTACGCCGCCGCCTCGGACACGGGTCGGGTGCGGTCCAAGAACGACGACTCCGCCTACACGGGGCGCTACCTCGTCGTAGTCGCGGACGGGATGGGCGGGCACGTCGGCGGCAACGTCGCCTCCGCCGCCACCGTGCTGGACCTGACCCCCCTGGACCACCCGGGCTACCACGGCTCCGCCGGAACGTACCTGGCCGATGAGATCCAGACCGCCAACATCATCCTCAACCAGCTGGTGGAGCTGAACCCGCTGCTGGCGGGGATGGGCACCACCTGCACCGCGCTGCTGGTGGACGGGGACCAGATCGAGGTCGCCCACATCGGGGACTCCCGGGCGTACCGGCTGCGCGGGGAGGACTTCGAGCAGGTCACCACGGACCACACCTTCGTGCAGCGCCTCGTGGAGGAGGGCCGCATCCGCCCGGAGGAGGCCGAGCACCACCCTCACAAGAACGTGGTCATGCGGGTCCTCGGGGACACCGACGCCTCCCCCGAGCTGGAGCTGCTGCGGGTGGACGCCGTCCCGGGGGACCGGTGGCTGCTGTGCTCGGACGGGCTCTCCGGCGTCGTGCCGGAGGAGGAGATCCGCGCGGCCCTAGCCGGCGGCGAGGACCTGGACCGGATCTGCCGCACCCTGATCGAGCGGACCCTGGACGGCGGCGCCCCGGACAACGTGACCGTGGCGATCGTGGAGGTCATCCCGGACCCGGATGCCACGCAGCCCACGACCAGCCGCCTGCCCGCCCAGGATGCCCCGGCGCTGCCCACCGCGACCACCCGCACCCTGCGTTCCAGCCCGCCCGTGGACGCGGACCGGCGGGCTCCGGACTCGCCCGCCGAGGACGCCGCGACCGACACCGCCCGTCCGCCGGCCGAGCAGCCGGTCGAGCACTCAGGCGAGCAGCCGAGCGGGGACCCCGCCGAGCGCGAGGACCCGGAGACCGCGGAAGAGACCCCCGACACCGACGCGCAGCAGGCCGATGCCCAGCCCGGCGGACCCGAGCAGGCCCGGCCCCTGCGCCGGGTGGCCCCGTGGCGTCGTCGCCTGCCCCGCGAGCACGGAGCGATGGTCCGGCACACCCTGCGCCACGGCGCGTGGCAGGGCGACTCCTTCTCCGACGGCGTGCTCAACGCCATGACCCAGCGCTCCGGGATGGACCTGGAGGATGCCGGCACCCAGGAGCTCAGCTCCGCCTCGGCGCTGCGCACCGAGCTAGCCGAGCGCCCGCACGTGCTGGTGGGAGCGGCCTCGGAGGCCACCCGCACCGGTGCGATCCCCGCCGTCGCGGAGGTGACCGTGCAGCGTCGGGCCAGCCTGGCCCAGGCCACCGCGGCCGCCCCGGGTGAGGAGCTGCCGGAGGGACTCGTGGAGGAGACCCCCTCCCGGCGCCGACGCCGCTGGGTGCTGCCCCTGTTCATCGCCGCCTTCGCTCTGGTGCTGGTGGTGGGGGCGGCGTGGGCCGTGCTGCACTGGGTCAGCCAGCAGTACTACGTCGGCGAGTCCGAGGGCCACGTCGCGGTGTACCGCGGCGTGGATCAGTCCCTGGGTCCGATCCACCTGGACGACCTCGAGCAGCGCAGCGACGTGCTGGTCGCGGATCTGCCGGACTACGACCAGTCCCGGGTGCGCGCGGGCATCGCCGCCAGCTCCCGCGCGGAGGCGGATCAGATCGTGGGGGACCTGCGGCAGGAGGCCTCCGGTGCCGCGAAGCCCTCCGCCTCCCCCGCCCCGCAGGGCACGGTCTCCACCGCGCCCTCGTCCCCTTCCTCCTCCGCCAGCCCCTCCCGGACGGACGGTGAGCGCCCGTGAACGCGATGACCGCAGCCCCGAGCCCCCGCGCGGGCGAAGATCCGGACTCCGGCACCCCCTCGCGTCCACCGCGCCCGCGGCGGCTGATCGAGCTGCTCCTGCTGGTGCTCTCCTGGGTCATCGGCATCGGCGGGATGTGCCTGGTGGACCTGGAGCTGGCCGAGTCCCTGGACCATCGCATCGTCTCGGCCGCCGTCGTGCTGGTGGTCGGCTCCCTGGTGATCCACGTGATCCTGCGCGCCAAGGCCAAGTACGCGGACCCGTTCATCCTGCCCATCGCCGTCGCGCTGAACGGGATCGGGCTGGCCCTGATCTACCGGGTGGGCCTGACCACCTCCGCCAAGGTCATCGGCTCCCAGACGGTCTGGTCGGGACTGGGGATGGTGGTCTGCGCGGGCACGGTGTGGTTCCTCACCGATCACCGGGTGCTGCGCCGGATCACCTACATCTGCCTGGCGGCCTCCGTGGTGCTGCTCCTGCTGCCCCTGGTGCCGGGGCTGGGGCAGGAGATCAACGGGGCGCGCATCTGGATCTCCCTGGGCGGGCGCACCTTCCAGCCGGGGGAGATCGCCAAGATCACCCTGGCCGTGTTCTTCGCCGGGTACCTCTCCGCCAACCGGGACCTGCTGCTGCTGGCCGGTCGGCGCATCGGCCCGGTGCGCCTGCCCCGGTTCCGGGACTTCGCGCCGATGCTCGTGGCCTGGCTGGTCAGCATCGGGGTGCTGGTCATGCAGCACGATCTGGGCTCCGCGATCCTGTTCTTCGGACTGTTCCTGGCGATGCTGTACCTGGCCACGAACTCCCTGACGTGGGTCGGCATCGGGCTGGTGCTGGTGGCCGTGGGCGGGGTCTTCGCCTACCGGACCATGGGCCACGTGACCGTGCGCATCGACTCCTGGGTGCACGCCTTCGACCCGGAGGTGTACAACCGGGAGTTCGGCGGCTCCAGCCAGGTGGTGCAGGGCCTGTTCGGCCTGGCCTCGGGCGGGCTGTTCGGGCGCGGCCTGGGCAACGGTCGCCCGGACCTGGTGCCCTTCGCCAACTCGGACATGATCGTCTCCCTCATCGGGGAGGAGCTGGGCCTGCTCGGGCTGGGCGCGGTGCTCATGCTGTTCTTCCTGCTGGCCACCCGCGGGCTGCGCGCGGCTCTGGGCACCCCGGACACCTTCGGGAAGCTGCTGGCGGCGGGGCTGTCCGCGGTCATGGTGCTGCAGCTGTTCGTCGTCGTCGGCGGGGTCTCCCGACTGATCCCCCTGACCGGGCTGACCACCCCGTTCATGTCCGCCGGCGGCTCCTCGCTGCTGGCCAACTGGGTGATCGTGGGCCTGCTGTTGGCGATCTCCCACTCCGCCCGCGCCCCGCGGGTGGTCGACGACGCCGCCGACCCGGCGTCGGAGGAGCAGGGGCGCCCCGCCGTCACCGCCGAGGAGCTCGGGGCCACCGCGGCGATCTCCCACCTGGGCCGGACCCGCACAGACTCCCGCGGCGCTGACCCCACCACCTCCCCGCAACCGGATGGAGACCGTCGATGAACCAAGCGATCCGCCGCACCTGGCTGGCCGTGGCCGGGGTGTTCGTGCTGCTGCTGGGCTCCCTGACCTACGTCCAGTTCTTCGGCGCCGACTCCCTGGAGGCCAGCGCCTGGAACTCCCGGCGCCTGTATGACGAGTACGGCTCCGCCCGCGGCCCGATCCTCGTCGGGGGGCAGGAGATCGCCTCCTCCCAGCCATCCAAGGACGGCTTCAACTACCAGCGGGTCTATGCCGACTCCGAGACCTACTCGGATGTCACCGGCTACTTCTCCCTGGTGTACGGCGCCACCGGGATCGAGCAGGCCATGGACCAGGAGCTGTCCGGGGACTCGGACTCCCAGTTCTACGACCGCATCTCCCGGATCTTCTCCGGACAGCAGGCCCGGGGCGCCTCCGTGGAGCTGACCCTGGACGCCAACCTGCAGAAGCTGTCCACGCAGCTGCTGCAGGGCCACCGCGGGGCGATCGTGGCGATGGAGCCGAAGACGGGGAAGATCCTCGCGATGGCCTCCAGCCCCTCCTACGACGCCAACGCGCTGTCCTCCCACGATTCCAAGTCCACGATCGCCGCGTACAACGAGCTCAACGGGAACCCGGACAAGCCCCTGGCCAACCGGGCGATCGGCGGGGACCTGTACGCCCCCGGGTCCACGTTCAAGATCATCGACGCCGCCGCCGCCTTGGAGTCCGGGGAGTACGACAAGGACTCGGTGATCCCCAACCCGCAGAACCTGACCCTGCCGGATTCCACCACGACCCTGCCCAACTACGTCAACGGCCAGTGCCACACCCGCTCGGAGGCGACCATCGAGTGGGCGCTGGCGCAGTCCTGCAACGTGCCCTTCGCCCAGATCGGCATGAAGCTGGGCCAGCAGCGGATGCAGGAGGCCGCGGAGAAGTTCGGCTACGGCCAGCAGCTGGGCATCCCGCAGGAGGTCACCTCCTCGACGTTCCCGCAGAACATGAACGGCTCCCAGCTGGCGATGGCCTCGATCGGGCAGTACGACGTGCGCACCACCCCGCTGCAGGTCGCGATGATGTCCTCGGCGATCGCCAACGACGGCGTGCAGATGAAGCCGACCCTGGTCAGCAAGGTCCGCTCCTCCAGCCTGTCCACCCTGTACGACTTCAAGGCCCAGCAGCTGCGCCGCTCCACGACGGCTCCGGTGGCCCAGCAGATCAAGGAGTGGATGGTCAACGACGTGGACGACGGCATCGCCTCCGGGGCCAAGGTCCCCGGGGTGGAGGTGGCCGGGAAGACGGGCACCGCGGAGACCGGACAGGACGGGCTCAACGACGCCTGGTTCACCGGCTTCGCTCCGGCCGACGATCCCCAGGTTGCGGTTGCTATTGTCTATGAAGACGTAGATGCGACGACGGGCGCGCAGCTGACCTCGCCCGGCGCACAGAAGATCTTTGAGGCGGTGTTGGACAAGTGAGGCCCTCATCATCCACGACCCTGGGTGGTCGCTACGGGCTGACCGAGCGCATCGCCGTGGGCGGCATGGGCGAGGTCTGGAAGGCCAAGGACAAGGTCCTCGGCCGGACCGTCGCCGTGAAGATCCTCAAAGAGGAATACACCGGGGATCCGGGCTTCCTGGAGCGCTTCCGCGCCGAGGCCCGGCACACCGCCCTGCTGAACCACCCCGGCGTCGCCAACGTCTTCGACTACGGCGAGGAGGACGGCTCCGCGTATCTGGTCATGGAGCTGGTGCCGGGCGAGCCGCTGTCCAACATCATCGAGCGGGAGAAGACCCTGCCGGCGGATCGGGTGCTGAACATCATCGCCCAGACCGCCCGCGCCCTGGCCGCGGCCCACGCGCAGGGCCTGGTGCACCGGGACGTGAAGCCCGGCAACATCCTCATCACCCCGGACAACCGCATCAAGGTCACGGACTTCGGCATCGCCCGCCTGGCCGACCAGGTCCCGCTGACCGCCACCGGCCAGGTCATGGGCACCGCCCAGTACCTCGCCCCGGAGCAGGCCACCGGCCAGACCGCCACCGCCGCCTCGGACCTGTACTCCCTGGGCGTCATCGGCTACGAGTGCCTGGCCGGCAAGCGCCCCTTCACCGGGGAGTCCCAGATCGCCATCGCCCTGGCCCAAGTGAACGATCCGCCGCCGCCGCTGCCCAAGACGGTGCCGGTCCCGGCGCAGGCGCTGATCATGTGCCTGCTGTCCAAGGACCCCGCGCAGCGCCCGGAGAACGCGACCACCCTGGCCAGCGCCGTGGACTCGATCCGCCGCAACGACCTGCGGGCGGCCGTGAAGTCCGTGCCGGGGCTCGCCCCGTACCTGGACCTGGGCTCCGAGGATCCCACCCAGGCGATGACGGACCCCACCGAGGCCCTCGGGGACGCCCCCACCCGCACCTTCGGGTCCGGGGCCGCGGCCGGTGCCGCGACCCATCCGAGCACCGCCTCCCTGCCGGCGGTGGATCAGCAGCCGCGCTCCCTGGAGTACCAGGGCGGCTACGACGGTCCCGGCTCGACGGCCTCCGGCAAGGACGGGAAGCGACGGGGGCCCTGGCGGTGGCTCGTGCCCCTGCTGGTGCTGATCGTCGCGATCGCCGTCGGCGTGGCCCTGCTGCTGACCAACGGGGCCAGCGGCGACGACGACCCGGGCACCCAGCCCACCCAGGGCACGGTCACCTCCGCCTCCGCCGAGCCCACCCAGGCCCAGGAGAGCAGCTCGGGGCAGCAGACCGTGCAGGTGCGCTCCTCGGACTACGAGGGCCGCAAGCTCGACGTCGTCGTCTCGGAGCTGTCCGGGAAGGGGCTGAGCGTGAAGTCCTCCGGCCAGCGCTCCGACCAGGACGCCAACACGGTGCTCAGCGTCTCCCCCGAGGGCCAGCTGGCGGTGGGCTCGGACGTGACCGTCACCTACTCCACCGGACCCGGCTCGGTGACCCTGCCCTCCAGCATGGAGGGCCGGGACGCGGACACCGTGATCGATGAGATCACCTCCGAGGGGGTCAACGTGACCCGCCACGACGAGGCTTCGGACAGCGTGGGCTCCGGCAAGGTCATCCGCACCAGCCCGTCGGCGGGCAGCACCGTGGAGGTGGGCTCGAGCGTGGACGTGTACGTCTCCACCGGCTCCTCCTCCCGGGACTCCGGCGGCTCGGATCAGGACTCCGGCTCCGACCAGCGTTCCACCTCCCCCTCGGCCTCCCCGAGCCCGACCCCCACCGAGCAGGCCTCCCAGGACACTGACGGATGATGCACCCATGAACCAGCGCGTTCCCCGCATTCTCGATTCCCGCTACGAGCTGCACGACGTCATCGGCTCCGGGGGGATGGCCACCGTCTACGCCGCCGAGGACACGCGCCTGGGCCGGCAGGTGGCCATCAAGGTGCTGCGCCCCGAGCACGCGAAGGACCCGACCTTCCGTGCCCGCTTCCAGCGGGAGGCGGAGGCCGTGGCCTCCCTGAACCACCCGTGCATCGTCGCCGTGTACGACACCGGGGCCTTCGCCCCGCTGGACGAGGAGTCCCGGGATGACGGGGATCCCCAGGCCACCGCTCCCATGCCGGCGCTGAAGCCCGAGCTGGAGGGCGACCCGACCGTCGCCCTGGATGCCGGGGACGGGGCCGCGCAGGTCCCGTACATCGTCATGGAGCGCCTGCGGGGAACGACGCTGAAGGACCTGCTGGCCGAGCAGGGCGAGCTGAGCCTGGATGACGCCGTGAGCTACGCCGAGGACATCCTGGATGCGCTGGCCTACAGCCACGAGCACGGGGTGATCCACCGGGACATCAAGCCGGCCAACGTCATGGTCCTGGACCGGGACGAGGAGGATGAGTCCCTCGGGCGGCCCTCCCGCATCAAGGTCATGGACTTCGGGATCGCCCGCGCCCTCACGGAGACGGCGACCCCGCTGACCGAGACGCACACGATCATGGGCACCGCCCGGTACATCGCCCCCGAGCAGGCCCGCGGCGCCGTCGTGGACGCGCGCACGGACCTGTACTCAGTGGGCGTGGTGCTGTACCAGATGCTCGCCGGGCGCCCGCCCTTCGACGGGACCACCAGCGTGGAGGTGGCCGGCCAGCACCTGACGGAGCGGCCCGAGCTGCCCAGCACCCACCGCCCCGAGGTCTCCGAGGCCCTGGACGAGGTGGTGCTCACGGCCCTGCAGAAGACCCGCGCGGATCGCTTCCAGTCCGCCGAGGACTTCCGCTGGGCCCTGGACAACGCGGCCCGCGGACTGGTGGTGCGCGCCCCGGGCGCCTCCGCCGACGCCGCCGGGGCCCACGGCGCCGGGGCCGGTGCGGCCGCCGCGGGGCTCGCCGCGGCCGCGGCCTACGGCGGTCGAGCCCACGATCAGACCGCCGGCGGGTACGGCCCGGACAGCACCAGCATGGAGACCGTGGACGACCCGTACACCACCGCCACCGGCGAGCAGCCGCAGCTGGAGGAGGCCGGGGTCTCCGGGTTCTTCCCGCAGGCCCAGGACGAGTACTCCGAGGACGAGCTGTACGAGAACGAGCGCAACGAGGCCGTGGCCGCGAAGCGCCGACGTCGTGCGGCATGGAAGAACACCATCCTCGGACTGGTGATCCTGCTGCTGGCGGCCACCGCGGCCGGGGCCTGGCTGTACTACAGCCACGAGCTGAACAAGCCCGTGTACGTGGACGTCCCGGCGGTGCGCAACGTCGCCCAGGACCAGGCCGAGGAGTCCCTGCGCAACGAGGGCCTGAAGGTCACGGTCAAGAAGGAGTACGACGACTCCATCCCCTCCGGCTCCGCGATCAAGACGGACCCGCGGGAGGGCACGCAGGTGGAGAAGGACTCCACCGTCACCCTGGTCGTCTCCGAGGGCCCGGCGAACCTGACGATCCCGACGGACTTCGCCGGGCAGTCCGAGGCGTACGTGCGCTCCCAGCTGGAGAAGATGGGGCTGGTGGCCGGGTCCACGAAGACCGTGCACCATCCGTCCATCCCGGCCGGCATGGTCGTGGACACGGATCCGGCGCAGGGGCAGCAGGTGGCCAACGGATCCACCGTGAACCTCGTGCTCTCCGACGGCAAGGTGGCGGTGCCGCAGCTGGTGGGGCTGACCCGCGATCAGGCGGTCGCGGCCCTGACGGACAAGGACGTGCTGCTGAGCACCCAGATCGAGACGGAGCACTCCAGCCAGCCGGCCGGCACGGTGATCAGGCAGTCGGCCGCCGCCGAGACCGCGGTGGCCCAGGGCTCCACGATCACGATCACCGTCTCCCAGGGCCCGGCGGGCACCACCCGCACGGCCTCCCCGACGCCGTCGGCCTCGGCCTCCGCTGCAGAGGAGAGCACCGAAGAGGATTCCTCCGAGGACCGCAGCCCGGCCGGGGACGCCGCCCCCACCGCGAGCGCGACCCCCAGCCCGAGCGCCAGCCGCCGCGGCTGAGCCCCGCGGGACCGGGAACCGCCGGTCCGGCATCGATACGACGATGGGCCCGCCCCTCCTTCCGGGAGGGGCGGGCCCATCGTCGTCGGGTCCCGGTCTCGTCTGGTCCGGGCGGCGTCGGTCCGGCGGGTCAGGAGGCCAGCAGCGGGGACATGCCGCGGGCGCGGCCCGCCGCCCCGTGCAGCCCCGTCATCTCCAGCCAGTTGCCGACCATGAGGTAGCCGTCCTCGGTGAGCACGGACTCGGGGTGGAACTGCACCCCGTGGATCGGGGCGGTGCGGTGGGCGACCCCCATGATGATCCCGGATTCGGTCTGCGCGGTCGCGCGCAGCTGCTCCGGCAGGGTGCCGTCCTGGATGGCCAGGGAGTGGTAGCGGGTCGCGGTGAAGGGCATCCGCACCCCGGAGAACACCCCGGTGCCGTCGTGGGTGAGCACGGAGGTCTTGCCGTGCATCAGCTCCGGGGAGTGCGAGACGGTGCCTCCGTAGGCCTCCGCGATGGCCTGGTGGCCCAGGCACACCCCGAACAGCGGGGTCCCGGTCTGCTCGGCCCAGGGGATCAGGTCCATGCTGACCCCGGCCTCCGCGGGGGCGCCGGGCCCGGGGGAGAGCAGGACGCCGTCGTGCTCGGCGGCCAGGGCGCGGGCCTCGTCGGGGCTCAGCGCGTCGTTGCGGATCACGGTGGTCTCGGCGCCGAACTGCTGGACGTAGCCGACGAGGGTGAAGACGAAGCTGTCGTAGTTGTCCACGACGAGGATCCGGATGCTCACGGGTTCCTCCTGGGTCGGGGTGCGATGGGCGGGGGCCCGGCGGGCGGGTCAGGCGCCGTCGGGCTGGTCCACGGTGACGTCCGGGCTGAGCGGGCTGTACTCGGCCAGCCACGGGAAGACCCACTGCATCAGCGCGAGGACGACCGCCAGGATCAACAGTATCGCGAGCAGGATGCGCACCCACAGGGGTCCGGGCAGGTGGCGGAAGATCCAGGCGTACATCTAGCGCTCCTCGGCGAGGTGGTGGGCGATCTCCTGCGGCGGGCCGGCGGAGGCGGGCTGCCAGCGCTCCAGCACCGCGTAGACGATGAACCGCTCGGTGCTGCCGAAGCGGGGGTTGCAGCTGGTCAGGGTCAGCAGGCGGTCCGCCGGCTCCTTCCCGGGCTCGCCCGGTACGGGGGCGATCACGGAGGCGTCCGAGGGCAGCACGATCTCCCGGTTGCGCACGGCGTAGGTGTAGTACCCGTCCGCGGTGCGCACGTAGATGCGGTCCGCGGGGCTCAGCTCGTCGATGCGGTCCAGCACCTTCCCGTTGGTCTGCCGGTGCCCGGCCACGGCCACGTTGCCCACCGCCCCGGGCATGGCCGAGGAGTCATAGTGGCCCAGGCCCAGGGTGTCCAGCACGTCCTGGGAGGTGCCCTGCACCAGGGGGCGCTCGTAGTCCTCGCCGAAGCGGGGGATGTAGACGATGCCGAAGGGCTGCCCGTGGGCCGGGGCCTTCCCGACGACGGGCTCGCCCCAGTCCTTCTGCGCGTCCGGCTGCGGGGTGGTGGGGCCGCTGAACTGCTCGTTCAGCCGCTGCACGGCCTGCGCCTGGGCGCGGTCGGCGTCGATGTTGGTCCACCACAGCTGCCAGCCGACGAACAGCAGCAGCACCAGGCCCAGGGTGATCAGCAGCTCCCCGAGGATCTGCACGGTCCAGCCGACGACGCCGCGCGGGGCCCGCGGGGCGGCGGGACGGCGTCGGGAGGTCATGCGGCTCCTTTCCTGGGGCGCGGTACGCATCGGCGCCCCGGCGGCATCGGACGATGCGGTGGGTCCGCCCCGGTCGTGCGCCCGGGGCGGGGCCCGCGGGCGAGCCCGGTGCGGGTGCCCGCTCGGCTAGACTCGGGGCAGAGACGGGCGGGACGCTCCGCACGCACGGTCGCGCCCCTACGCCCCACCAGATTACCGTGCGCCGCGCCGTCGCCATCGGCCCGGCGCGTGATGCCCAGGAGGATCCGTGGCCCGACGCAAGAAGAAGCACGTCCCCGAGATGATCCCGGAGGAGGAGACCGCGGGATCGTCGTCCGCGGCCGAGGCCGAGCCCAGCGTCGACGAGCCCGCCGCCGGGGGGAAGAGCGGGAAGAAGACGATGACCGTGGCCGAGGAGCTCGAGGAGGAGCGCCTGCGGCGGATCGCGGAGGAGATGACCGCGAACGTCGGGGAGGTCTCGCGCACCCCCACCTGGTACCTGGCCCTGATGTTCGGGTTCATGGTCATCGGGCTGCTGTGGCTGATCACCTTCTACATCACCGAGACCGTGTACCCGGTGCCCGGCATCGGGTACTGGAACATCGGCATCGGGGTGGGGCTGATGATGATCGGGCTGATCATGACCACCAGGTGGCGCTGAGTGCCCGCCGAGCACCCTGAGCGGGCATCGGCCTCGGAACCCGAGGAGGAGCCCGCTGGGCCGGAGAGCGGGGAGCGCCCGAGCCCGGGCTGGAAGGGTCGCGACGGCTCCCGACGGGCCCGGAAGCGGGCCGACGGCCCGGTGGGCGAGCTGTCCGATCCCACCCCCGGCGGGGAGTCCGCGGCCCGCGCGAGCACCGGGGCGCATCAGCGGGTGCCCGAGGACCGTCCGGACATCCGCGCGGCGAAGCTGGAGACGCGGGTGCGCCGGTGGGCCCTGGCGCTGCTGATCGCGGTGCCGGCGGTGTGGTTCCTGGTGCAGAAGCTGACCTGAGGCGACGGCCGGCCGCCGGCTCCCGGCTCAGGCGCCGATGAAGCGGGTGATCCCGGCGTCGGCGGCCAGGTACAGCGGCACCAGCCAGGCCACGAGGATCTGCGCCACCGGGTATCGGCGGCGCCATCCCAGCAGGCTCGCCCCGACGGCGACGAGCACCGTGACACCGGCGCACACCACGGCGACCGGTCGCGGATCCAGCAGTACCAGCACGGGCAGGGGCAGCTTGGCCAGCAGCACCGCGCCGATGCCGCACACCACCCCGATGATGCCCAGACCCAGGGTGCGCCGCGCGAGGGTCTGCGCCCGCGGATCGGGCGGGGTCTGCGGGGCGGTCTCCCGCCGGTCCCGGACCGCCGGGTCCGCCTGGTCGGGGTGTGACTGCTCAAGATGGGACCGCTCGGGGCGCTGCGAGGCGGCCTCTCGACGTCGGGCCGCGGCCGCGCGCAGGGGCAGCGCGATCAGCCCCAGCAGGACGAGGCCGAGCAGGCCCCAGCAGATCAGGACGGCGAGGTTCAGCCGCAGCGGGGCGCCGAGGATCCACCCGCGCACGGCGTAGACCCCGACGAACAGGACCATGGCCTGCAGCACCACGGGCAGCAGGCCGCGCAGCAGCTCGGCGCGTCGGCGCTGACCCGGGGAGATCCCCAGGTTCCAGGCGTAGCCGGCGGCCGGGCCCAGCACCCGGGCCGGGTCCCCTCCGGCGGCCCGATCCCGCGCCGTCGACAGCTCCGCGGCGATGCGCTGGGGCGCCACCCGGGAATCGCGCAGGGTCAGGACGAACTCATCCGTCCACTCCCGATGCCGTGCCGTCCAGTCCTTCAGCGTGCTCACGCCGGCACCCTACCGCACCCGCCCCTATGTCCCGCACCGTCCCGACCGCCGCACCCTTCGACGCGGGGAGGCGACTTGGGAGCCCTCCGGTGTTTAGGGAGCACTCCCAGCGCTCCCGAAACACCCCGCGGCTCCCGAAACAGGGGGTGCGGCGGGGCGGCATGCGGGGAGCGGTGTCGGGCGTGGGCGACGATGCGGGCGGATGGGTGCGCGGCGTGGTTCAGCGCGGTGGGAAGATCGGCTGCATCCGGGCCACCCGGCGTCGGACCCGGTCCAGGTCCAGGGGTGGCAGCCCCAGGCGCAGCTGCTGGGCCAGCAGGCAGTGCGCCAGCTCCACGAGGAAGTCCCGCGGCCCGCGGGACTGCTCGTGCCAGCCCGTGCGCCGGATCAGCCACCCGACGTTCTGGATGCGCTTCTCCCGCTCCCTCTCGGCGATCAGCACCTCCTGGGTGGGACCGTAGTCTGTGTACTTGATCCGCCCGTCCACCTCCACGGCCACCCTCAGCTGCGGCCATCCCAGATCCAGGAAGCTGCGCCCCTGGGAGGTGCGCACCTCGATCTGCAGCTCGGGCTCCGGCAAGCCCGCCTCCCGGAGGCGCCAGCGCGTCAGGGTCTCCGCCGGGGAACCGGCCCGCGCATCCGCCGCGCTCACCGCGAGCAGAGCCTGCTGGTTGCCGTGGGTGCCGGGACTCGTGCGCAGCAGATGCGCCAGCCGCGCCAGGTCGACGCGGCGCGCAGCCAGGTGATCCAGTACCACCAGGGCGTCGAGCATCGGCAGGGTGCGGGCGCAGGCCAGGGCCGTCTGCTCCAGGGAGGTGGCCGGCAGATCCAGGTCGGTGCGCACCCGGTGCCTCGCGACGTCGGGAAGCCGGTGGGTGCGCAGGCTCCGATGCCGGTATCCGGGCTTGGGGTCCCCGGCCAGGTGCAGCTCTTGGGGCACGCGCAGCAGGGAGATGCCGTACGCCAGCGCCGCCGAGGTGTGGGAGTAGATGATGCGGGCGCCGGTCTTGGCGTGGAAGGCGTAGTGGATCGCGAGGGCCCTCTGCTGCGGGATGAGCTCCTCCCACAGCTGCGTGGGGATGTAGCAGGCGGGCCACAGGCGCGTCAGCCGCCCGGCGGCCACGGCGGCGCGCAGCGCGGAGGCGGGGGTCCCGAGGGCTCGCGCCTGGGCGGCGGTGCGGATGTCCTCGGCGGTGACGATGCGAGAGGGGTCCATGAGGACACCCTCCCCGCTCATCGGGTCGAGCGCACCCGCCGGCGGGGCGGCTGTGGATAACCCGCGCCGCCGTCGGGCGTGCCGCGCCCGGCCGACGCGGATGCGGCTCCCGAAACGGCCGGGGCGACGGCGTCGATCAGTTCTGCGGGGCGGTGAACTCCGCGTCGATCTCGATCTTCACCTTGTCCGAGACCATGACCCCGCCGGCCTCCAGGGCGGCGTTCCAGGTGATCCCGAAGTCCTTGCGGGAGATCGTGGTGGAGGCGGAGAAGCCCGCGCGGGTGGTCCCGAAGGGATCCACGGCCACGCCGCCGAACTCGCCGGTGAAGGTCACGGGGCGGGTCTCGCCCTTGATGGTGAGGTTGCCGACCAGGGTCAGGTCCTCGCCGTCGGCGGTGATCTCGGTGGACTCGAAGACCAACTGCGGGTGGTTCTCGGCGTCGAAGAACTCGGGACCCTTGACGTGCCCGTCGCGGCCCTCGTTCTTGGTGTTGATGGAGGCGATCTGCACGGTGGCGCGCACGGAGGAGTCCTGCGCGGTCTCCCCGGCGTGCAGCTCGGCCTCGGTCTGCTCGAAGATGCCGCGGACCTTGGAGATCCCGGCGTGGCGGACGGTGAAGGCCACCTCGGAGTGTGCGGGGTCCAGGGTCCAGGTGCCGGCGGTGAGTCCTTCGAATGCGGTCATGATGTGCTCCTTCGATGTCGATCGTGCGTTCGTCGATTACTTTACGCATCAACTGTTTACGGCGCAAGGGTATTCCCAACCGTGTCCGCCGCGCCGACCGGATGACCTCCGATGGCTCCGCATGACATCCGCACACCCCGGCCCCGCTGGCCCGGTCCGCCCCCGGTTAGGCTGGATCCACCGCCGTCCCCGAGCCCACGGAGGATCCGTGACCCCCGCGCACAGCACCCCCGCAGACCAGAACCCCTTCCCCTTCCGCGAGCGCGCCGAGAGGCACGAGGCCGACGTCGTCGTCCTCGGCGGGGGTGGTGCCGGCATCGCCGCCGCGCTGGCCGCCGCCGAGGCCGGGGCGCGGGTGGTGGTCCTGGAGAAGGGCAACAAGCCCGGGGGTGCTGCGATGTTCGGCGGCACCGGCTACGCCGCCTACGGCTCCTCCGCCCAGCGCGAGGCCGGGGAGACCTTCTCCGCCGAGGAGGCCGTGCAGGCGATCCTCGAGCACACGGAAGGCCGGGCCGACGAGGCCCTGGTGCGCGCCGTCGTCGCCCGTTCGGGGGAGACCGCGGACTGGCTGAGCGCCCACGGGCTGAAGGCCACCCTGGCCGAGGCCCCGCACGATCCCGCGGATCCGGGCGAGGACTCCGGGCTGCTGGCTCGGCACCGGCGGGCCCGCACCTACCACCGCTACGCCTCCAAGTTCGGTGGCTTCAAGAAGCTGCTCAAGGCCATCGAGGAGGCCGGCGGGCTGGTGATCCCCGAGTCCGCCGCGACCGAGGCCGTCACCGACGAGCAGGGGCGCATCCTGGGGGTGCGCGCCGAGCGGACCGAGGCGGGCAAGCCGCTGTCCCCGGAGCGCCGCGAGCAGCTGCGGGCTGACGGCGTCCCGGAGACCATCGACGTCGCCGCCCCGGCCGTGGTGGTGGCCACCGGCGGGTTCGTCGGGAACCAGGAGCTCGTGGGGCGGGCCGCCCCGGAGCTGGAGACCTCCCGGCTGCGCTTCACCGGGGAGCGCAAGTCCGTGGGCACGGGCCGCAGCGTGGTCCAGGCCCTGGGCGGTGCGGGCGCGGAGCCGGCGGCCCTGGATGCCCCGGCCTTCAGCGTGCCCGGGCGCTATTCCTCCAAGGCGCTGGCGGTGCTGGCGAACCTGCCGCTGCTGTGGGTGGACGACGACGGCCGGCGCTTCGCGGACGAGGCCTCGACCTACCGCTTCGGGGACCGGGGCCGGGCCGGCCTGGAGCGCGGGGGCCGGTTCTGGATGATCCTGGACTCCGCGACCGTGCAGCGCCTGACCGAGCAGGGCCTGGAGCTGGCCCCGGCCGAGGACCACGGGGCGCCGCTGCCCCCGGGCACCGAGGGCACCCCGGCCCAGCCGCAGCTGGTGGAGGCCCTCGAGGAGGCCGTGGAGCAGGGGGCCGCCGTCCTGGGTGCGGCTGCGGATGATCTGGCCGGGGCGGCCGGCTTCCACCCGGAGCGATTCGCCGAGACCCTGGAGCGCTACAACGCCGCGGTGCAGGCCGGCCGGGACGAGCAGTTCGGCACCCCGGCAGCGATCCTGCGCCACCCGGTCCAGGAGGGTCCGCTGTACGCGGTGCAGGTGGTGAGCACCGTGCGCGGGACCCTGGGCGGGGTGCGCATCGACGAGTCCGCCCGGGTGCTGGACGCCGCCGGGCAGCCGGTGCCGGGACTGTATGCGGTGGGCAACGAGGCCTCGGGGTTCTGGGGCGGACGCTACCCGCAGATCGACGGGCTGACCCTGCTGTTCGCCTTCAACTCGGGACGCATCGCGGGAGAGGCCGCGGCGAGTCTCCCGCACTGACCCCCTCCCCCCTCCGCAAAACTGGAGATACCGCCTGAAACGGGACGCCACACGTCCCGTTTTAGGCGGCATCTCCAGTTTTGCCTGGGGAGGGGTGGTTTCTGATGAGAATGATTCTTGCAGAGTTCGACTCCTCGAACTTATGGTGAGGGGGCCGGGCGCGGTGGTGTGGATCCGATCCAGCAGAACCCACTGAGCCCACCCCGCCCGGCGCCCCCGACATCGTCGTCCCAGAAAGGCGCCCGCCATGCGCGCTGCCCGCCGCCCCCGCCGCCATGTCCTGCGGCTGCCCGCCCTGCTCGGCGTCGCCCTCCTGCTGCTCACCGGCTGCGCCGCCGGAGCCTCCGAGGGCAAGCCCAACCCGCACGCCTGGATGAGCCCGCGCGCCGCCCAGCGGTACACCGACACCATCGCCGAGGCCCTGGCCGAGCTGAGCCCCGAGCACGCCGAGGAGTTCCGGGAGAACGCCCGGAGATACCAGGAGCAGCTGGAGCAGGTGCACACCGAGGTGCAGGACGCCGTGGCCGCCCTGCCCGCGGATCACCGGGTCCTGCTCACCTGCGAAGGCGCCTTCAGCTACCTCGCCCGGGACACCGGCCTGACCGAGCACTACCTGTGGCCGGTGAACTCCGATGACCAGGGCACCGCCCAGCAGATCCGCTCCGCCATCGACACGGTGAAGCAGCGCGGCGTCCCGGCCGTGTTCTGCGAATCCACCGTCTCCGACGCCACCATGCGCCAGGTGGTGGACGCCACCGGCACCCGCTACGGCGGCACCCTCTACGTGGACTCCCTCTCCGAGGAGGGCGGCCCCGTGCCCACCTTCCTGGACCTGCTGCGCCACGACGCCCGCACCATCACCGCCGGGCTGAGCGGCGATCAGGGCGGGGAGGGCTCCTGATGCCCTTCCCGCACGCCCGCGCCTCCCGCCGCACCCGTCGCATCGAGGCGGCCCACGCGGCGACACCCCGGCCGCCCGCCGACCACGGCCCCGGCGCCGAGCTTCCCGACGCCGGGCTCACCGCCGAGCTCACCGCCGACCGGAACCCCGACGCCGCGCCGCGGGATCAGCCCCCGGCCCTGGAGATCCGGGACCTGACCGTCACCCGCGCAACCGTGCTCGCGGTGCAGGACGCCAGCCTCACCCTGCGGCCCGGCACCGTGACCGCCCTGCTCGGGGTCAACGGCTCCGGCAAATCCACCCTGATGGACGCCGTCGCCGGCTTCGCTCCGGCCCGACGCGGCGTCGTGCGCATCCGCGGGATGCCGGCCGAGACCGCCCGGCGCCACAGCCTGCTGGCCTACATGCCGCAGAGCGAGGGCGTGGACTGGGACTTTCCGCTGAGCGTGGCGGATCTGACCATGCAGGGGCGGGTCGGCTTCCAGGGGCTCACCCGCCGACCCCGCCCGCAGGATCGGCAGGCCGCGGCCGAGGCCCTGGCGCGGGTGGGGCTGACGGCGCTGGCGCACCGGCAGATCGGGCAGCTCTCCGGCGGGCAGCGGCGCCGCGCCTTCCTCGCCCGCGCCCTGGCCCAGGGGGCTCCCCTGCTGCTGCTGGACGAGCCGCTGGCGGGGGTGGATCGGGTCTCCGCCGTCGCGATCGGGCGGATCCTGCGCGAAGCAGCCGACGCCGGTGCCGCCGTGCTGTTCTCCGTGCACAGCATCGAGGGCCTGGAGGCCGTGGCCGATGACGCGGTGCTGCTGCGCCGGCGCATCCTGCTCACCGGGCCCACCGCCGAGGTGCTGCGCCCGGAGCACCTCGCCCTGGCCTTCGGCTCCCCCGACGACGAGGCCGCCCCGTGGACGCGCTGAACGCCGTCGGCCAGCTGCTCGCCGACCCGCTGACCTACCCCTTCCTGCGCCGGGCCTTCGCGGCCGCCCTGGCCGCCGCCGTGGTGTGCGCGGTGCTCTCCTGCTGGCTGGTGCTCACCGGGTGGTCCCTGCTGGGGGACGCCGTCTCCCACGCGGTGCTGCCCGGGGTGGTGCTGTCCTACATCCTCGGGCTGCCCTTCGCGCTCGGGGCCACCGTGTTCGGGCTGCTGGCGGTGTGGCTGATCGGCGGGCTGCGGCGGACCAGCCGGGTCAAGGAGGACGCGAGCATCGGCATCGTGTTCACCACGCTGTTCGCCCTGGGGCTGGTGCTGGTCTCCGTGACGCCCTCGCAGGTGGACCTGCACCACATCGTCTTCGGGAACCTGCTGGGGGTCTCCCGCACGGACCTGGTGCAGGTGCTGGTGCTGGCGGCGGCGTGTCTGACGGTGCTGCTGATCCGCCGCCGGGACCTCACCCTGTGGGCCTTCGACCCCCGGCACGCCCGGGTGGTGGGGCTGAATCCGCGGGTGCTGGCCGGGATCCTGCTGGGCTGCCTGGCGCTGACCTGCGTGGTGGCGATGCAGACCGTCGGGGTGGTGCTGGTGGTGGCGATGCTGGTGATCCCCGGGGCCACCGCGCAGCTGCGGACCCGCCGCTTCCCCCGGATGCTGGGGATCGCCGTGGCCTCCTCCCTGGTGTGCACGGTGACCGGCCTGTACCTCTCGGTGGCCCTGGACGCCTCCTCCGGCGGGTGCGTGGTGCTGTGCCAGGGCATCTGGTTCGCGGTGGTCTACGCGCTCACCCGGGTGCGCACCCTGCGGCACTCCCGCCCGGCGTCGGCGCAGTGACCGCTGCCGGGGTGGGCACCGGCGGCACGACCCGTTTCTGGAGCCTCGCGGGGGTTCGGGAGCGCTCCGCGTGCTCCCGGAACACCGGAAGACTCCCGAACCGCCCCCGGCGGGGGTGAGACACCGGCGCTGGGGCGTCGGGCGCGTGTCGGATCAGCTCAGCGAGACGTAGAGGGCGGCCGCGGCCTCCCGCGCGAGCGTGCGGTGCCGCCCGGCGTCGGCCGCCAACCGGACGGCGACGGCGCCCGGGCGGTCATCCGCGTGCCGGCCCGCGGCGTCGGCATCATCGACGCCGCCCGTCTCCGGTGCGCTCGGCACGCGCATCCGGGTGCCCACCCCGATGCCCGCTGCGGCCAGGTCCCGCAGCACGGCCGGGTCGGCGTCGGAGATGCGCGCGACGGTCACGCTCAGCCCGTCCGCGGCCTCCCGGCGACGCCGCGCCGAGGGATCGGCCAGCAGCTCGGGCAGGGGCCGGGCGTCGGGGCGGGTGACGGTGCCGTCGGCGGCGGGGATGGGGTCCCCGTGCGGGTCCCGCTCCGGGTGGCCCAGCACGGCCGCCATCCGCTCCACCATGAAGTCCGAGACGGCGTGCTCCAGCGCCTCGGCCTCGTCGTGGACCTGGTCCCAGCGGTAGCCCAGGGTGCGCACCAGGAAGGTCTCGATGAGCCGGTGCCGGCGCACCATCACCAGCGCGGTGGCCCGCCCGGTCTCGGTCAGGCGCACCGTCCCGTAGGGGGCGTGCTCCACCAGGCCCTGCCCGCGCAGCCTCTTGAGCCCGTCGGAGACGGTGGAGCGGCGCAACCCGAGGGCCTCGGCCAGGGCCGCGGCGGTCACCGGCTCCTCGCTCCACTCACCCAGGGACCAGATGGTCTTCAGGGAGTTCTGCGCGGCCTCGCTGAGACCGTCCACCTGCTCGTCACCCATGGGCTCCATCCTCCCAGACCGGCCCCATCGCAGAACGGGAGATGCGCTGCATTCCGGGACGTGTCATGCCCAGGAATGTCACGCATCTCCCGTTGTGCGCCGGGGAAGGGGCTACAGCAGCGCCCCGGCGTAGAAGATCACCGCGGCCACCGCGAAGCCGATGACGCCGATCAGCGTCTCCAGCACCGTCCACGTCTTGAAGGTGGTCTTCACGTCCATCTGGAAGAACCGGCCCACCAGCCAGAACCCGGAGTCGTTGAAGTGGGAGAGCACCACGGACCCGGCGGCCACCGCGACCACCAGGGTCGCCAGCTGCACGTCGTTGTACCCGGCGGAGGCCACGCCGTCGGAGATCAGCCCGGCCGTGGTGGTCAGGGCCACGGTGGCCGAACCCTGGGCCACCCGCAGGATCGCGGAGATGAGGAACCCGGCGAAGATCAGCGGGATGCCCCACCCGCCCAGCACCTCGGTCAGGGAGGCGCCGATCCCGGAGGTGCGCAGCACCCCGCCGAACATCCCGCCGGCCCCGGTGATGAGGATGACCGAGCACACCGGGGGCAGGGCGCCCTCCATGATGGACTGCACCCCGCCGTGCTCGGTGCCCAGGCGCCGCCCCAGCACGAAGGCTGCGACGATCAGCGTGATCAGCAGCGCCACCGGCGTCTCCCCCAGCAGCACCAGGCCCTGGAACCACTCGGTGCCGCTCGTGGCCTCATCGATCACCCCGGACTTGGCCAGGGTGGTCAGTCCGGTGTTGAGGAAGATCAGCAGCATCGGCAGCAGCAGCAGCGCCACCACGGTCTGCCACTTCGGCGGATTCTGGGGGTCGTGGACCTCCTGGTCCCCGAAGACGCTGGGCACCGGCAGGTCGATCCGCCGCCCGATGACCTTGGAGAACAGGTACACGGCCAGGTACCAGGTGGGGATCGCGACGACCAGACCCACCAGCAGCACCGTGCCCACGTTCGCGCTGAACAGGGTGGCCGCGGTGACCGGGCCCGGGTGCGGCGGCACGAACACGTGCATCACCGAGAACGCGCCGACAGCGGGCAGGCCGTAGAACAGCATCGATCCGCCCACCCAGCGGGCCACGGAGAAGACCACCGGCAGCATGACCACCAGGCCGGCGTCGAAGAAGATGGGGAAGCCGAACAGCAGGGAGGCCACGCCCAGGGCCAGGGGCGCCCGGTCCTCCCCGAATACGCTGATCATCTTGTGCGCCAGCACCTGGGCGCCGCCGGAGACCTCCAGCAGGGCCCCGAGCATCGCACCCAGGCCCACCAGCAGGGCCACGCTGCCCAGGGTGGTGCCGAAGCCGTTGGTCATGACCTTCACGACCTGCCCCAGCGGGATCCCCGTGGCGACGGCGGTCAGCAGGCTGACCAGGATCAGGGCCGGGAAGGCGTGCATCTTGAATCTGACGATCAGCACGAGGAGCACCACGATGGCGCCCGCGGCGATGGCCAGGAGGGGGCCGGCGGTGAGCGTCTGGCTCCAGCCTTCGATCTCCATGGGGTACCTGCTTCGGTGAGAGGGGATGGGGAGGGTGCGCTTGGCGCGCGGTCCCGGCGTCGGGCCCGAGGGATCGACGTCGGCAGCTTCAGGGGAGGGCGCGGCGCGGCACCCCGGGGTGCGGGCTAGGCGCGGCGCTCGGCCAGGCGCAGCAGGAAATCGGGGAGGGTGTCCAGGATGTCCTGGACCTCCTGCTCCACGGTCCCCCGGATGTCCACGGTGAACCCGGGCTCATCCTCCTGCAGCGGCTGCAGGGTCTGGAACTGCGAGTCCAGCAGGGAGGTGGGGAAGAAGTGCCCGGAGCGCTCGGCCAGGCGCTGGGCCACGACGTCGTGCGGGCCCTGCAGGTGCGCGAAGACCGTCACTGCGCCGTTGTCCGCGAGGATGTCCCGGTAGGCGCGCTTCAGCGCGGAGCAGGTGATGACCAGGCCGCGGCCGGTGGCGGCGGATTCCTGCATCCGCTCCACGATCCGGGCCAGCCAGGGCCAGCGGTCCTCGTCGGTCAGCGGGTGGCCGGCGGCCATCTTGGCCCGGTTGGCCTCGGGGTGCAGGTCGTCGCCTTCGACGAAGCCGACCCCCAGGCGCTCGGCCAGCTGCTGGGCCACGGAGGTCTTCCCGGTGCCGGACACGCCCATCACGACGATGTGCAGGGGCTGTTCTATGGTGGTGTTCATCGCCTTCGATTGTCTCGCTCTCGCGGGCCGGGCGCGCACCCCGTCTCGCCGGTGCGCCGGTTGGGGGGTCCGCTGCGGCGGCGGTGCCCACCGGGGATTCCGGGGCGATCCCCCCGATCTCCGCTCAACACCGCGACATCTGTGTGTCACATCCGCGGTTGACCTGTGTATATGAGGTAGTCTTCATACACAGGGTTGCCGTGTCCTTCCCCCAGGACGCGTGCGCTCCGCCGTCGTGTCCCCCCAATGTCGACGGCGTCGAGCATCGTGCCGCTCCCCGGGACCGTTCCACCCCCCCAAGAGGAACGCGGAAGGACGCGGCAGCCCGTTCCCGTCGGATGACCCCGCGTCTCGCCCGAGCGGTCCGATCCTGGGCGCCCGGCGGTGCGGGACCTTAGAGTGGGCGCATGACCCAGGACACCTCCGCCACCACACCCACCCCCGAGAACCCCACTCCTGAGAACTCCGCCCCCGAGACCGCCGGCACCGAGAAGACCGGACTGCCGGCCGCCTGGCCCTGGATCGAGCGCCTGCTGCGCATCCCCACCGTCTCCTACGAGTCCGACGAGGCCCTGCTGGAACTCATCCGCGCCGAAGCCGAGCGCCTCGGGCTCACCGCGCACCTGACCTGGGCCGACGAGCACAACCGCGCCAACCTGCTCATCACCGTGTCCGCCGCGGACGGCGCCACCTCCGGGGGCGTGCTGCTGTCCGGGCACACCGACGTCGTGCCGGTGCAGGGTCAGCCGTGGGACACCGATCCCTTCGAGCCGGTGATCCGCGACGGGCGGCTGTACGCCCGGGGTGCCGCGGACATGAAGAGCTACGTCGGGGTGATGCTGTGGCTGCTCGGTCAGGCGGCCGAGGCCGAGCTGGCCGAGCCGCTGCACTTCGCCTTCACCTACGACGAGGAGCCCGGCTGCCTCGGGGCCCCGCGGCTGATCGCGGACCTGGCCGAGCGCGGCATCCGCCCGGACTTCGCCCTGGTCGGGGAGCCGACGCTGATGAACATCGTCGTCGCCCACAAGGCGCCCTTCCGCGGGAAGGTGACCTTCCACGGGGTGCCCAAGCACTCCTCCCTGGCCCCGTACGGCATCAACGCGGTCTCCGCCGCCGCCCGGTTCATCGCGTTCTTCGACGACCTCGTGGAGCGCGAGCGCACCGACGGCCCCCAGGCCGAGGGCTTCAACATCCCCTGGACCACCGGCGGGGTCAACGTGATCCGCGGCGGCGCAGCCCACAACATCGTCGCCGAGGAGGTGACGCTGGAGTACGACCTGCGCATCGTGCCCGCCACGGACCCGGAGGAGCTGCGCGCCCGGATCCAGACCTTCCTGGACGAGGAGATCGAACCGGCCCTGGCCGAGGAGGTCCGCCGGGTGCGGGAGCTGGGCGGGGCCGATGAGCAGGCCCTGGCCCGGGTGGGCACCGAGCACGAGGTGCTGGCCAGCGTGCCCGCGCTGAGCGAGTCCCCGGAGGCCCCCGTGGTGCGTCTGGCTCAGGAGCTGGGCGCGGTGCTCGACGGCGGCGGGGAGGTCCCGTACGTCTCCTACGGCACGGAGGCCGGTCAGTACTACGAGGCCGGGATCCCCGCGATCGTGTGCGGACCGGGATCCATCGCCCAGGCGCACACCGCGAACGAGTGGGTGGCCCTGGAGCAGATCGAGGCCTGCCAGCGCTACCTGCTGGCGGTCCTGGAGCGAGCCCGGGGCTGAACCCGGGGGGAGGCTTCCCCCGGGGTGCCGTCCGCGACGCCCTCCCCCGCGGCTCCGTCCCCGGTGCCGTCCTCGACGGCGGCGCGCACCAGCGCCGCCGCCAGCGGGTGCACCGCGCCCGGGCGGACCACCGCGCGGATCGGGCGGACCACGGCCACCCCGGGCACGCGGATCTCCCGCAGCGGCGCGGCCACGGCCCGGCGCGGCACGAAGGCCGGGATCCCCGTGGCCCTGGACGTGGAGATCAGCGCGGACAGCGAGCCCAGCTCTCCGGCAGGCTCGGCGAGCTCGGGCAGGGCCCGCTCCACGGCCACCCGGGTGCCGGAGCCCTCCTCCCGCACCAGCACTCCGGTGCGGGCCAGCTCCGCCCGGGAGACCTGTCCGGCGCGGGCCCAGGGGTGTCCCGCGGGGGCCGCCAGGACCACCGCGTCCCGGGCCACCGTGCGGAACAGCAGACCCCGGTCCGGATCCGGGCCCGCCGGATCGACGGCGTCCAGGGTCGCCGGGCTCTCCACGAAGCCCAGCTCCGCCAGTCCCTCGCGCACCTGGCGCAGCACCTCCCGGGAGTTGACCGCGTGCACGTCCACGCGCGCCCCGGGGTGTCCGCCCAGCACCGTCTGCAGCCACGAGGGCAGGTAGTGCTCCGCCACGGTGTTGCTCACGGCCACCCGCAGCCGAGCGGCCGCCCCCGCACCCACAGCCCCCACCGCCTCGGCGAGGGACCGGGCCGCGTCCAGGTAGGGAGCGGCGGCATCGAGCACGGCCCGACCCTGCTCCGTGGTGCGGGTCCCGCGCGGAGAGCGCGCGAAGAGCGCAACGCCGAGGACCCGCTCGGCCGCGCGGACCCTGGCGGAGGCCGCCTGCTGGCTGAAGCCGGCCCGACGCGCCGCCGCCCCCACGCTGCCCAGGCGGTCCACGGCGTCGAGCAGGAGCCAGGTGGGCAGATCCGGGAGCTTCTCGACGCGCATGGCCCCACCCTACCCCGGCCACAAACCCAGGTTGTGGGGGGACAGGCAGCTGCTCTCTACCGGACCCGCCGGGGCCTCCCTAGCGTGGGGAGCATGAAGACCTCAGCCGCCGCACCCACGACGGCGCGCCCCGCTCCGACGCCGCAGGAAGCCCCCTCCTCCGACGACGCATCCCGGCCCCTGCCCCCCGGCTCCGGCGGAGCCCGCTCCTACCCCGAGGATCACCCGGAGGCCGCCCCGAGCGGGCGGCGCGAGCCCCGTCGGGCTCCCGCCCTGGTCCCGCCCGCCGGGCCCGGCTGGTACGGCGCCGTCATGGGCACCGGCATCCTCGCCAACCTCTCCTTCACCCATGCGGGGCTCATCCCGTCGGTGCCGATCCTGGTGATCGGGTGGGTGATCCTGCTGTGGCTGAGCATCGGATTCGCCGCCCGCTGCCTCAGGGATCCGGAGGTGCTGCGCCGGTCCGTCGCGGATCCGGGGCAGCTGCCCGCCTGGGGCATGGTCTCGATGGGCATCCTCTCCGTGGGCTCGGCGACCTCCGCCGTCGTGCCCGCGCTGGCCCCTGGCCTCACCCGCGCGGCGTGGACGGTCGACTGGGTGATGTGGATCCTCGGCACCGTGATCGGACTGTTCTCCTGGGTGGCCTTCACCCTGATGCTCACCGCGAAGGACTGCGGGCGCCCGCACTTCACCTGGGGTCTGCCCATCGTGCCGCCCATGGTCTCCGCGACCACCGGCGCCGCCCTGATGAGCCACACCCCGAACGAGCTGACCCGGATGCTCGTCAACGTGATCTGCGCCGGATGCTTCTTCGCGGCCCTCTCCCTGGGCATCTCGATCTTCGGCATCGCCTACCACCACCGCTGGCTGCGCGACCCCCTGGGGCACGACGCCGCGGCCACGACCTTCATCCCGCTGGGGGTGATCGGCCAGTCCACCGCGGCCGCGCAGGCGCTGGTCACCGCGACCCGGAACTTCCTGCACCCGGACGCCGTGCAGGCGCTGCACCAGATCGCACACGCCTACGGCATCGTCATGCTGGCGATCGGCGCGCCGCTGCTGGTGTGGGCCATGATCCGCACCTACTCGGCGTGGGCCCACGGGGCGGGGTTCGTGCCCGGCTGGTTCGCCACCACCTTCCCGGTGGGCACCTGCGCTCTGGGGTCGCACCTGATGGGCTGGGATGCGGTGTCCATCGCGCTGACCCTACTGCTGGCCGCGCACTGGCTGATCGTCTCCTGCGCCGCCGTCATCGCGCTGCTGCGGCGGGTTCGCACGGCGCCGGCCGCGGGCTGAGCCGGGGGCTCGGACGGGAGTCCCCGGAGGGGAGATCCCGGGTCACAATCGCGCGCCGTGTTGAGCGGCCTGGGCGGCGGTGATTGGATATAGGCAATCATTCCCACTCGAAGCCACATGACCCCACACGTGGGGGTTGCGGAGGTCCGCGATGTACGAGATCAATCCCTACGCCGCCGAGTTCCTCGGCACGATGATCATGTGCATCATCGGCTGCGGCGCCATCGCCACCGTGGAGCTGCGCCGCTCCAAGGGGCACGGAGACAACTTCTTCACCATCGCCTTCGGCTGGGGCTTCGCCGTCGCCTTCGGCGTGTACGCCTCCCACCACTACTCCGGCGGGCACCTGAACCCCGCCGTGACCCTGGGCCTGGCCGCCTACGGCGAGTTCCCGTGGGCCCGCGTCCCCGGGTACATGCTCGCCCAGCTCGGCGGGGCCATGGTCGGGGCCGGCTTCGTCTTCCTGAACTACCTGCCGCACTGGAAGGCGACCGCGGACCCCAAGATCAAGCTCGGCGTGTTCGCCACCGTCCCGGCGATCCACAACTACTTCACCAACTCCCTCTCGGAGATGATCGGCACCTTCATGCTGGTCTTCTCCGCGCTGTACACCGGCGTGAACTTCACCCCGGGCCTGGGGGGCTCCGCGCTGACCCTGAACCTCAACGACGTCCTCAAGCCCCTGGCCTACGGGTTCATGGTCGCGGTGCTGGTCGTCGGGCTGGGCGGGCAGACCGGGTACGCGCTGAACCCGGCGCGCGATCTCGGCCCGCGGATCATGCACGCGATCCTGCCCATCCACGGGAAGGGCTCCTCCCGCTGGTACTACGCCTGGGTGCCCGTGTTCGCCTGCCTGTCCGGCGGGTTCATGGGCGGGGCGTTCTTCTCCCTGTACTACCGCGGCCAGTTCACCCCGTGGCTGTGGATCTCGATGGCGTGTGCGGTGGCCGTGCTGCTGTTCGGGATGTGGGCCAACACCCACATGCCCCGCTCCGCCTCGGCCGAGGTGGTCCCGGAGGGCGAGACGACCGTGGCCACGGCGGCCGCTGGGGCGGCCACCTACATCCCCACCGGGGCGATCCCGCGGGTGGTGGTCCAGCAGGCCGGGGACGACGCCGGGGACGCCTCCCCCGAGGAGGGCTCGGATCCGGCCGATCGTCGTCGGGCGGTTACCGACCGGGAGGGTCTGCGCCCGGGTCCGGCCGGGGGCACGCGCGGGGTCCGCTCCGGGGATCCGCACCGGCCCGACGGGCGGGGTCCGCTGGACTGAGCGGCGGGGCCGAATCCGGTGTTCGACGTCGGGCGGGTGTGAAAGGATGGGCGCATGAATCCCACTCCTGTCCAGGACCTCCGCCATGCCCTGCGCGAGGCCGGGGCCCAGTCGGTGCGCGGCGAGCAGCTGCAGGTGGGTGACTGGATCCTGGCGGGCGGCTCGGTCGCGTGCATCCAGAAGATCACCCCGCGGGTCATCCAGACCGGCCCGGACACCTACCTCCCCTTCCACGACGACGAGGAGTACCTGCAGATCCCGGTCGGCTTCCTGCCGCCGCAGGCCACCGGCCGCACCCGGCGCCCCGCGGATCAGACCGGCTCCCCCTTCGACCTGCCCGCCCCCGCCGCACCGACGACGCCGGCCGGTGACGCCGATCGCGGGTCGGGCCCTTCTGCCGCAGAGCCGGGGCCGGACGCCGAGTCCCGCCGCTCGTCGGGATCCCCGCGCGAGGCCGCTCCGTCCTACCTGGACCCCTTCCGCGTCAGCTGACTGGCCCCTCCCCTTCCCCGCGGCCGCTCCCGCCGCGTTGGGGAGGGGTTTCGGCGTTTGGGAGCCTCGAGAACGCTCCCAAACACCGAAACCACTCCCACAGAATCGTCGATCACCCCGCCGAGGAACCGCACCTTGAGATCTTGCACCCCATCACGTCCCTGGCTCGCCCTGACCATCAGCGCCGCCCTGCTGCTCGGTGCGGGCGCGCCAGCAGCCGATGCGGCCCCGCCGAGCGGGCCGATCCCCTCGGCGCAGACCGCCCAGTCCGACACGTCGGGGCCCACACTGGCCCGCACCGCCGAAGGTACGGGCAAAGCCGAGCAGGCCAGCACTGAACCGGATACGGACCGGATCCTCGTGGACTTCGCCGATGGGGTGGATGATGCGACGAAGCAGCGCGTCATCGCCGAGACCGACGCCGAATCCCAGCCGCTGCGGGACGCCAAGGAGATCAAGGAGACCGCCACCGGACAGACCGTCGTCGCCTCGGCGGAGAAGCTGACCCCCACCGAGCAGAAGAGCGTGGTGCGAGACCTGCAGGCTGATCCCGCCGTCGTCTCCGCCGAACCGGACACCATCGTGCACCGCGCCACCGCCGCCTGGCAGGACAACCCGTCGGACTCCTACTTCTCCTCCCAGTGGAACCTCCGGGATATCGATGTCCCCGCGGCCTGGAAGCTGGCGACAGGGAAGAACGTGACCATCGGGATCACGGACACCGGCATCACCTCCCACCCGGAATTCAGCGGCAAGACGGGCACCGGCTACGACTTCGTCAGCGGAGACTACGACCGGGACGGCACCGGCGGGCGGGATGGGGACCCCACCGATCCCGGTGTCCTCAACAGCAGCGAGAACTGGCACGGCACCCACGTCGCCGGCATCGCTGCGGCCAAGACCAACAACGGCCTGGGGATCGCCGGGGTCGCCCCCGACGCCAGGATCTCCATGGCACGTTCTCTCGGGACCGGGGCCAGCGGCTACCAGTCGGACATCGCCGACTCCATCGTCTGGCTCTCCGGAGGCACCGTCCCCGGGGTGCCCCGGAACCCCAACCCGTCGGGCGTCATCAACGCCTCCATCTCCTGGCCCTCAGGCACCTGCCCGCAGATCATGAAGAACGCAATCGACTCCGCCCACGCGCGCAATGTGCCCGTGGTCGTCGCGGCCGGCAACACCGGGACCAACGCCGACTACGCCACCCCGTCCAACTGCCTCGGCGCGATCGTCGTCGGCGCGACGACCACGAACGACATCATCACCGGCTACTCGAACTGGGGTTCCATGCTGGACATCATGGCTCCCGGCGGGGCCGTGGGAGCAGGACAGGTCTTCTCCACCTGGAACAACGGGTGGTCTCAGCCCGGCGCCGCCTCCTACCGCTACATGAACGGGACCTCGATGGCCGCGCCCCACATCACCGGGGTGATCGCCCTGATGAAGGAGCGCAATCCGAGCCTGAGCGTCGAGCAGATCCGCAGCATCCTGTACTCCACGGGCACCTACAACGCCGGGTACCGCACGGTGGATGCCCGGGCGGCCGTCGCCGCCGTCACCCCGCAGTATCGCCTTGAGGGCAACATCAAGCGCTTCTACGACGCGAACGGAGGAGCCGCCCGCTTCGGGGCTCCGACCATGAACGAGCTCAGCGTCACCAACGGGGGCCGCACCCAGAACTACGCCAACGGGTATGGCATCTACTGGACGCAGCGCACCGGAGCGCACAGCCTCAGATGGGGCAGCGCCATCCCCAATGCCTTCGCCGCGGCGGGATGGGAGAACGGGTGGGGGTATCCCGACTCCGAGGAAGCAAGCGCCGGTGCCGGAGCGCGGTACCAGTCCTTCGACAAGTGGTTCGATGACGGGAAGAAGCCCATCGCCTTCTGGAAGTCCGGCACGGGGACCTTCACGGTGGAGCGCCGTTACAACATCGGGAAGTACTGGACCTCCCACGGCGCCCAGAGCGGCCTGGGAATGCCCGTCTCACAGGAGAAGCGGATCGGAGATACCGGGGCCTACCAGTTCTACCGATCCCTCGACGGCCAGTGGAAGTCCACCCTGGTCATGTGGACCCCGCAGCGCGGGGCGCACGCCATCAAGCAGTACGGCGCCATCGGGGCCTCCTGGGCCGCCGGCGGCCGTGAGACCGGGAAGTACGGCTGGCCCGTGAGCGACGAATACCGCAGCGGCAACACCATGCGGCAGGACTTCTCCAAGGGCTGGTCCCTGGAGTACGACCTGACCACTCACAACACCCGAGCCGTCAGAAGCTGATCCGGCCCCAGGCCGTTGCCCGGTGCCTCATATGGGAGCGGTTGCGGTGTCTGGGAGTGTTCTCAGCGCTCCCAGACACCGCAACCGCTCCCCAACCCGCGTCGCGGACGGGGTCAGGGGGTCACGACCCCGCCTGCGTGGCGTCGGTGAGGTCGTAGACCGTGGTGCCGTCCACCGTCGTCGAGGTGAAGTGGGCCTGCACCCACTCGTCGATCTGCTCGGCGGCATCCGATCCGCTGGAGGAGCCGCCCATCCCGGAGCTGATGGTCCCGGCGATGTAGTAGTGGATCTTCCCCTGGGCCACGAGCTTCTGGAACTCCTCCAGGGTGGGGGCGGGGTCCGTCCCGTTGTACCCGCCGACCGGCATCACGGACTCCCCCGAGGCCAGCTGGTACCCGGCGGCGTTGTTGGAGCCGACCACCGCCAGCATCCACTGGTAGCGGTCCGCGTCCTGGGAGAGGTAGCTGATCAGCTCGTCGCTGGGCTCGGAGGTGTTCAGCATCAGCCCGACGCCGCCCATCCCGCCGCCGGCACCGCCCGCGGCGCCCGGTTGGGTCGCGTCCTCCCCGGAGGAGGTTCCGGCCTGGCCCGCGCTCGACGATCCCGCTCCCGTCTGCCCGGAGCCTGACGCACCGGCGGTGCCGCCGCCCGTACCGCCGGCTCCGGCTCCCCCGGCGCCGCCGCCGGATCCCCCGGGGCCGCCGCCCGTCGCGGCACCGCCACCGCCGCCGGGGGCGCCCATCCCGCCGCCACCGGGTCCGGCGGTGATGATGGACCCGGTGTGTCCGGTGTTCAGCGTGGCGGCCGTGTATGCGGTGGGTCCGGCCAGGGAGGCCAGCACCGCCCCGGCCACCGCCAGACCCAGCAGCTGCCGGTGCAGCTGCGCCCCGAAGGCCAGGGCCGCCCCGCTGATCAGCGCGAGGAACAGGATCACCCAGCGCAGCAGCGGCAGGTACCCGTCCCGACCCAGCAGCACGAAGGCCCAGACCCCCGTGATCGCCGTGCAGAACCCGAGCACCGCGAACTGCCACGTGCCCCCGGCCAGGGCCTCCCGCCAGCTGCCCACCCGTTCGGGCGCCTCGCGCCGCTGGGCCTGCCCGACGTCGGCCCGGTGCAGCGGGGCCGTCTGCGGATCCACTGCGACCTCCACCTCCGGCGCACCCGCCGCGCCCTTCACGGTCGGTGCGTCGGCGACGTCGCGGGCGAACCACCGCTCAGCCCGCGCCGCATCCCACACGATCGCGGCACCCGTGCCGATCATCGCGGCGATCGCCGGGGCCAGGGCCACCGAGTAGTAGGCGTGCTGGATGCCCTGCATGATCGAGAACACCACCCAGGTGGTGAGGAACCACGAGCCCCACACCACCAGCGTCGCGCGGCGTCGGTCGGTGCGGGCGGCCCGCCGGGTGATCCACAGGGCCGCCGCGGTGAGGATGATCGCGGCCGGCATCAGCCAGGAGATCTGCCCGCCGAAGGAGGAGTCGAACATCCGGAACATCGTGGGGCTGGCGGTAGCGCCCCCGCCGACCGACCCGGTCTCCTCCCCGGAGATCCGTCCCAGGCCGTTGTACCCGAAGGTCAGATCCCAGAAGCTGTTGGTCTGCGATCCGCCGATGTACGGCCGATCCGACGCCGGGGTGAGCATCACCAGCGCGACCCACCAGCCGGCCGCGACCACCAGGGCCGCGAGCGCCGCCGCGAGCCCTGCCAGCCGGCGTCGGAGCGTGCCCCGGGCCAGCACCAGGTACGCCAGGCCGAAGCCCGGGACCACCAGCAGACCCTGCAGCTGCTTGGTGAGGAACGCGAAGCCCAGGGCGGCACCGCACAGCACCATCCAGCGGATCCGCCCCGAGTCGATGGCCCGCACCGTCGCATAGGCCGCCAGGGACATCAGCAGCAGGAGCAGGGCCTCCGGGTTGTCGTAGCGGAACATCAGGGCCGCCACCGGGGTGGCCGCCAGCGCGTACCCGGCCAGCAGCCCCGGGCCGCGCCCGACGGCGCGCGCCACCGAGGCGTACACCAGCGCCACCGAGGCGACCCCCATGAGCACCTCGGGGACCATCAGGGACCAGGTGGACAGCCCGAACAGCTTCACCGATAGCGCCATCGGCCACAGGGAGGCCGGCGGCTTGTCCACGGTGATGGAGTTGCCGATGTCCGAGGAGCCGAACAGGAAGGCCTCCCAGTTATCCGCCCCCGCCTGGGCGGCCGCGGCGTAGAAGCCGTTGCCCCACCCGTTGGCGCCGAGGTTCCACAGGTAGGCGGCGGCCGTGAGCGCCAGCAGCAGCCACACCGGCCAGGACCAGCGGACCCGCGCGGTGGTGGCGGTGGGAGGCTCGACGGCGTCGTCGTGACGGCGGAAGCGGCGCGAGCGCGCGATCCGCGGGGATCGGGCGGGGCGCTTCGGGAGGGACTGGGTGGCCACGAGGGTCTCCTTGCACGGGGTTGCGGAAGCGGAATCTGCCTCCACGGTGGCGCCCGCGCGTGTGCGCCGCACCGGCCGCGCCTGTGGCCCTCCTGTGCACGGGGACCTCCGCCGCCCCCCTCCCCCCCCCGCGGGGACTCCCGCCGCATTTGGGAGGGGTTTCGACGTGTGGGAGCGTCCTCGTGGCTCCCAAACACCGAAACCCCTCCCACACCGGGCGGGGCAGGCGGAGTAGGGGGCGAGGCGGGTCAGCCCTGGGCGCCGGTGGGGTCCCCCGCGGGGGTGGCGACCGCCAGGGCCTCACCGCCGGCCGGGGCGTTGTGGAACTCCACGAGGTCCCAGCCGCTGTCCGGGTCCCCCTCGGCGATCACGTACCCGGTGTTGGCCAGCGGGGTGTCCTCCATCCGCGCCACATCCAGACCGCGGATCCGGGCGGAGGACCAGCAGCGGATCGCCGCGCCGTGGGAGAACACCACGGCGGTGCCCTCCGGGCCGACGGCCGCCGCGGCGCGGGCCGCGGCGTCGTCGTACCGGGCGAAGAACTGCACACCCGTGGGACCGCCGGGCATCGCCAGCTCCCTGTCCCCGCGGGCCCAGGCGAAGGCGGTGCCGATGTAGGTGCGCTGGTTCTGCGCGGTGTTGGTCCCCTCCAGGTCCCCGGCCTGCACCTCCCGGAAGCCGTCCAGCTCCACGGGCTCGACGCCGCGGGCGCGCACCAGCGGGGCCGCCGTGAGGTGGGTGCGCACCAGGGTGGAGACGAAGATCCCGTCCACCGCCTGCCGCGCGAGCGCTTCGGGGACGGCCTCGGCCTGCGCGACGCCCAGCTCGGTGAGACCGGGACCGGGGGCGTCGGTGTCCAGCAGGCCGTGGATGTTGGAGGGGGTCTGCCCGTGGCGGATGAGGATCAAGCGCATGACTCCGATCCTTTCACGCCCCGCCCGCCGAGCCCTCCGGCGATGCCCAGGCGATATGGGAGCCGTGCGATGTCTCGGGAGCACTGCGAGTGCTCCCAAAACACCGGACGGCTCCCAAAACGACAGAGCTCCTGAGAGCAGCCCCTACGCCAGCGGCTCCCCCTGCACCGGCCCCTCGGTGTTGGGCTTCCAGCCCAGCTCCGGGGCGATGTGCTCGGCGAAGTTCCGCAGGATGTGCACGTTCAGGTCCACCCCGATCTGCGAGGGGATCGTGAGCATCAGGGTGTCCGCGGCCTGCACGGCGGCGTCGTTCTTCAGCTGCGCGACCAGCTCATCCGGCGCGCCCGCGTAGGTGCGGCCGAAGGTGGCGCGGTACCCGTCGATGATGCCGATCTGGTCCCCGTCCGTGCCCCCGGCGCCGAAGAGCATCCGGTCCCGCTGATCCACCACCGGGAACACCGACCGGGAGACGGACACCCGGGGGCTGCCCTCGTGTCCGGCCTCCTTCCAGGCGGCCCGGTAGCGCTGGATCTGCTCGGCCTGCAGGTCCCCGAAGGCGTCGCCGGTGGCCTCGGTGAGCAGGGTCGAGCTCATCAGGTTGACCCCCATGCGCCCGGCCTGCTCGGCGGTGTCCCGGGAGCCTGCGCCCCACCAGATGCGCCGATCCAGCCCCGGGGAATGCGGCTCCACCGTCAGCTTCCGACCGGGCCCGTACTGCTCCGGGTCCGCCGTGGCCAGGGCCTCCCCGCGCACCGCGCGCAGGAAGAGGTCGAACTTCGCCCGGGCCAGGTCCGCCCCGCGGGGATCCTTCGACCCCGTGTATCCGAAGGTCTCCCAGCCGCGCAGGGCCGGCTCGGGGGATCCCCGGGACACCCCCAGGGCCACCCGGCCGTCGGAGAGCAGGTCCAGGGCCGCGGCCTCCTCCGCCAGGTGCAGCGGGTTCTCGTACGACGAGCGGATGGAGCGGGTCGACATGCTGCGGGCGCTGGGCAAGCAGCTCGAGAACGAGGCGCTTCGTCATGAGGACGAGGCGCGCAGGATCACCGGCAGGGTCCGATGATGGAGATGACGGAATGCCCCGGCCAGGGCCGGCCGGGGCTATCGGTGAAGAGGGAGAGGTCCATGCTCGGCAGGTGCGCTGGGCCGGTCGTGATCTTGGGTCAGGTGAGTTCGGTGATGAGGTCGCGGATGCGGGATCCGATCTCGTTATGGATGGGGTGCACCGCGTCGAGCTCAAGTCCTGCGGGGTTGTTCAACTGCCAGTCCTCGTAGCGTTTGCCGGGGAAGATCGGGCAGGTGTCGCCACATCTCGTCGTGCTCACTGCAGCCGAGGTCTGCGCGGTATCGGTGGCGAGCAGCGTGGCATGGTCGAAGGGTTGGATTGCGCACACGGCGAGGGCCTCGCCAGTGGCGAGGCCCTCGTGGCTGTTCCTATGACACAGCATCGAAGTTCCGTGGGAAGGATCAGCCTTCTGTCTTGGCGTCCTGGCAGCAGCTCATGTCTGCCTGCCGAGGTGCTTCAGTGTTGGTGTTCTGCTGCTTATCGTCTTCGTCGGCCGGGACGATCTCGACGTTGCAGCAGTCCGACTGCTCGTTCTTCGAGCGTCCGGTGAACAGGTCCTTCAGTCCCATGGTGGTTCCTTTCCTGTGGTGGGTTTACGGGGACAGTTGTCGGGATCAGGCTGTGATCGTGAGGATGTAGCCGCCGGCGATCGCGACGGCCAGGATGGTAACGACGAATGTCACGAGAAGCCGTGGCTTGAAGACCGCCGTGAGCATCGAGACCTCTGGCGGGGAGGCCCCGGCCCCGCCGATCATCAGGGCGAAGATCGGGCCGAGGGCCACACCGGCGGACTGGAGGGCCAGCCCGATCGGGAGCATGGTCTCCAAGCGGATGTAAAGTGGGATGCCGATGATCGCCGCGAGGGGCACCGCCCACCAGATGTTGGCTCCGGCGAAGGCGGTCAGCTGATCCTCGGGGACGAACTCGTAGATCGCGGCTCCGATCGCCACGCCGATGAGCATGGGCACAAGCAGGGGGCGCAGATCGGTCCAGGCTTGGCGGAGCGCTCCGGGCATCTCGTCGCGCATTCCTTTCCACGGCTCGGGCGTCTTCTCGCCCTGTACGCGCACGCGCTTGAGCGCCTTCTCCAGGCCCAGGCCGCGCCATACCCACGGGGCGAGCAGTGAGACGGCCAGGGTGAAGAGCGTGTAGACGATGGCGGTCGTCCACCCGAAGATGATTCCGATGCCGCCGACGATGATCGGGTTGAGCAGCGGTGAGGCGATGAGGTAGGTCATCGCTGTCTGGAAGGCGACCCCGGCGTTGAGCATTCCGACCAGCATCGGCAGTGTCGAGCAGGAGCAGAATGGAGTCACCGCCCCCAAAAGTAGTCCCTTGATGGGTCCGGGGACTTTCCCGCTGCTCATCCAGTCGCGCATCTTCTCCGGGCCGAATCGCCGGTTGATCAGCGCGACGACGGTCGAGACGACGAGGAAGAGGGCCAGCAGCTCGCCCAGCAGCAGTGCGAAGGTGCCGAGCGTGTCAGTCAGCATCGGTCACCACACTGCGTGCCGGGATCTCGGCCTCGGTGCAGCAGGCTCGCTGTCCGGCGGGAGTCAGGGTTGCAAGGTGGGCCAGCCATTGGACTGGGGCGGCCAACTGTTCGCAGCAGATCGAGATGAGGTTCGACCGGCCCTGCGGGGCCACTTCGATCAGTTCCGCTTTGAGCAGGGCGGAGACGTGGTGGCTGACCAGTGCCTGGCTGAGGCCGGTGGCCTCCTGCAGCTGCTTGTTCGTCTTGGCGCCATCGGCGAGGCACAGCACGATTGTCAGACGGTTCTCGTCGGCCAGAGCCGAGAGGGTGGGGGCCAGGTAGGCGGCGCGTTCTTTGGCCGAGAGGTCCGAGGCCACGGCCGGAATTTGTATCGGTGAAGACATACCTCCACACTAACAAGCGACTGCTTATGACACAAACGACGGCTTATCTATTATGGGGGTGACGCCGCGGGGAGATGGCTGGTGATGTCATGGACTGCGTCCTTGGCCGTCCTGCCCGTCCCGATCAGGGTGGCTGAGGCGAAGCCGGTCCAGTCCCCGTACCCGAGCAGGTGCAGGCGGGGCTCGTCGGCGGAGCGTGTGCCGATGGTCTTGGGCACGCCGTTCTCGCGCCTCAGGCCCAGGGAGGCGAGATGGTTCAGGGCGGGACGGAAACCGGTGCACCAGATGATCGCGTCGTAGGGATCCATGGTGCCGTCGCTCCAGGCCGCTCCCTCGGCGGTGAGCCGGTCGAACAGGGGGCGGGGACGCAGCACGCCGCGGTCGCGGGCAGCACGGACACTGGGGACCATGACGATGTCGCCCAGACCGGAGACCCCATCGGCATGTGTTCCCGCCTTCCGGGCGGCTTCTTCTCGGGTGGCGGTGTCGAAGAGCACGCGGCCATCGACATCATCGGGCATGAACCGGGGCGGGTGTCGGGTCGCCCAGGTCGTCTCCGCGATGGTGGAGACCTCGGCGACGATCTGCGCGGCGGAATTGCCGGCACCGACGACCAGCACCCGCTGGCCGCAGAATCGCTCCGGGACGGAATAGTCGACCGTGTGTAGCTGCTCGCCCGCGAACTCGGCCATGCCCGGATAGGCGGGCATGAAGGGGGGTTTCCCAGGTGCCGGTAGCACTGATGACAAACGCGGCGTGCCAGGTGCCCCGGTCGGTCTCAACGCTGAGCCCGCGGCTGTGGGCGCGGACGTCGCTGACCTGGACGGGCCGGTGCACGGGCAGCTCGTAGCGCTGTTCGTAGTCGTGCAGGTACTCGACGACGTGACCGGCGGTGGGGAACCTCTCGCCCCGCTGGCGCGGCATCGGCCAGCCCGGCAACGGGCTGTACTCGGCCGGGGAGAACAGTCGCAGCGAGTCCCAGCCGTGACGCCAGGCGCCGCCTGCACGGTCCTGCCGGTCGAGGATCACGAAGTTCAGCCCCGCCCGGCGCAGATAGTAGCCGGCGGCCAGGCCCGCTTGGCCACCGCCGATCACAACGACGTCGGCATGCTCACTCATCGGTCTCCTGAGGACCGAGCAGTTCGGCGATGAGGATGCGGACGCGGGTCTCGATCTCGTTCCGGATAGTGCGCACTTCCTCGAGCCCAAGCCCTGCGGGGTCGTCGAGCTGCCAGTCCTCGTAGCGCTTGCCGGGGAGAAACGGGCAGGTATCGCCGCACCCCATCGTGATGACCACATCAGCGGTCTGCACCGCGTCGGGGGTCAGCAGCTTCGGACGCTCGGCCGTGATGTCGATGTCGACCTCGCGCATGGCCTCGACCACGGCCGGGTTGAGCTGGTGGGCGGGCTCCGACCCAGCGGAGCGGACCGCGATGCGGCCCGCGGCGTGGTGGGTTAGGAAGGCGGCGGCTATCTGGGAGCGCCCGGCGTTGTGGACGCAGACGAACAACACCGTCGGAGTGGTATCGGTGGTCATCGGGGGCTCGTTTCGTTCTGGTAGGGGTCGGTGCGGAACCAGCGGCGTGCAGCCCACAGGGAGACGTAGACGAGAGCGACGAGGACAGGCACCTCGATCAACGGGCCGACCACCCCGGCCAGCGCCTGCCCACTGGTTGCGCCGAAGGTGCCGATGGCGACGGCGATGGCGAGCTCGAAGTTGTTGCCCGCCGCGGTGAACGCCAGCGTGGTGGATCGGGCGTAGCCGAGGCCGATGCCCTTGCCGAGCAGGAGGCCTGTGAACCACATGAACGCGAAGTAGACAAGCAACGGCAACGCGATCCTCGCGACATCGAGGGGATTATGCGTGATGGCTTCGCCTTGGAGGGCGAAGAGCAGCACGATCGTGAACAGCAGCCCGTAGAGCGCCCACGGCCCGACGCGCGGGATGAACTTCTCCTCGTACCAGGCGCGGCCCTTGCGTTTCTCACCGATCCAGCGGGTCGCGAACCCCGCGACCAGCGGTACGCCGAGGAAGACGAGCACGTTGAGGGCGATCTGCCCGACCGAGACGTCCAGACCCTGGGTGTCGAGGCCGAGCCAGCCGGGGAGGGTCGTGAGGTAGAACCAGCCGAGGAACGAGAACGCGATGACCTGGAAGATCGAGTTGATCGCCACCAGCACGGCGGTGGCTTCGCGGTCACCGCAGGCGAGGTCGTTCCAGATCACGACCATCGCGATGCAGCGGGCCAGGCCGACGATGATGAGGCCGGTGCGGTACTCGGGCAGATCGGGCAAGAACAGCCAGGCGAGGGCGAACATGACCGCGGGGCCGAGCAGCCAGTTCAGCACCAGCGAGGACACCAGGAGTTTCTTGTCGCCGGTGACGGCGGCGATCTTGTCGTAGCGGACTTTCGCGAGCACCGGGTACATCATCACCAGCAGGCCCAGTCCGATCGGCACCGAGATGCCCGCGACCTCCATCCTCGTGAGCACGTCAGCCAGGGCGGGGATGAAGCGGCCCAGGAGGAGGCCGGCGATCATCGCCAGCCCGATCCAGACCGGCAGCCACTTATCCAACGTCGACAACTGCCGCCTCGCCGCAGGCGCAGGCGCTGGGGTATTCGTGCTCGTGGTGTTCGGGGGTGCGGGCATCGTGCTGCTCAGTCTCCTCGTTAGCTCGGGGTATGCGGTTAGTTCGTAGGCTTAGTGGCGCGGATGATCGCGGCGTGCATCCCGTCCGCGGCCTCGTGCGTGAACTCCACGCTCGCACCCGTGAACCCCACCTTGGCGAGGCCGTCGAGGGACTCGGTCTTCGACAGGGCTCCGGCGATGCACCCAACGTAGGAACCGCGGTCAGCACGCTCTTCGGGGGTGAGGCGGTCTTCGGCGACGACATCGGAGACCCCGATACGGCCACCCGGCGCGAGGACGCGGAACATCTCGGCAAGGACGGCGGGCTTGTCGGAGGAGAGGTTGATGACGCAGTTGGAGATCACCACATCCACCGACCCGTCCGAAAGCGGTATGTCCTCGATGGTGCCCTTGAGGAACTCGACGTTCTCCGCCCCGGCCTCGATCTTGTTCTTCTCGGCCAGGGCGAGCATTTCGTCGGTCATGTCCACGCCGTAGGCGAACCCGGTCGGTCCGACACGGCGTGCGGAGAGCAGCACATCGATGCCGCCACCGGAGCCGAGGTCGAGCACCCGCTCACCCTCGTGCAGCTCAGCGACCGCCGTGGGATTGCCACAGCCCAAGCTGGCCTCGACCGCCTCCAATGGGAGTCCGGCGGCGGTCGCCTCGTCGTAGAGACCCGCGCCGAAGCTCCGCTCGGTCGGAGCGCAGTACGAGTCGTCGGCCGCCTCATTCGATCCCTCTGTGGCGGAGGTGCTGGAACAGCACGAAGAGACAGACGCCTCTTCGACCAGGAGATCAGCGTTGCGGGTGCCGGTGGTGACCGCGGTCGCGGCCTGGGCGTAGCGGGCGCGGACTTGTTCGCGCAGCTCGGTGTTCTCGTTCTCGCTCATTGCCTGCTCCATTTCCCGCGGGGCGCCCCGACAACATATTGATGCTCGTCGATGCATCGACAGTTGTCAATGCATGGCGTAGGGTCGAGGGCATGCCGATCTCACTGCCGCTGGTCGCGACCGACACGGGAGGATGTTGCGCCCCCGTCACGGGTGGGGTGCTCGCGGTCGAGGATGCGCAGCAGTTGGCGCGGTTGTTCAAGGCGCTCGGTGATCCGACCCGTGTGCGGCTGTTGTCGATGATCACTGCGCAGTCCGGCGGGGAGGCGTGTGTGTGCGATCTGACCGAGCCTGTCGGCCTCTCCCAGCCCACGGTCTCGCATCACATGAAGCAGCTCGTCGACGCCGGCCTGGTGACGCGTGAGCAGCGCGGCAGGTGGGCCTACTACGCGGTCGTTCCCGAGATCCTGGGGATGCTCTCGGCCGCGCTCGACCCGCAGACACTGAGCACTGACACTCCCGCGGGCTCCTGCTGAGGAGATTCGGGGTTCAGCGGCGCAGGGCGGCGTAGCGGTGCCACGATGCTCCCGCGAGGGTTCCGGTTCGTCGGCCTCATGCTCAAGGCAGCGCTGCTGGTGCTGCCGGAGGACGACGGCCCCGACTCCCGCGAGACGAAGGGTGCGCTGCGCACGGCATGGCGGGAGTTCCAGGCGTTCCAGGCCCGCTCGCCCATCTGGCGGCTCGCGCTCATGGCCGTGCTGTACACGGTCGGCTTCATGGTCGTGCGGCTGCTGCTGACGCAGGCGATGGGGATCTTCCAGAACGTCTGGATCGCAGGCGGCATCTCGGCGCTCGTCGCCTCGGTGATCGTCGCCCCGACGCTCATCAGCAACCTCATCAAGGGGGTCGGCTCCAAGACGGGCGTGAAGGTCACGAAGGACAAGAGCGACCGCGATGTCGAGCATGTGCGCCGGGACGAGGGCGTGAAGCCGTCGCCGGCCGACGAGGCCGGGTTCATCCCTGAGGTCCCTGAGGACGACAGCGACTGGAGGCAGTCTGCGTGAGACCCGCACTCCGTTACCTCCCACACGGCAAGCGCCCCGGACGAGATGTCCGGGGCGCTTCTGTGTGTCGTGGGGGCTCAGGTGGTCGCGTAGGCACCGGAGCCGCTCAGGGCGGCGTAGAGGGTCGTGCGTGACACACCCAGCTCCCTGGCCACCCGAGCATGGGCGACGCCCGCCTCGACCCGCTCGCGGGCCTCAGTGATCTGCTCGGGGCTCAGGCGCACCGTCCTGGCATAGGTGCCCTTCTTCTTGGCGATGGCGATGCCCTCGGCCTGGCGCTCTCGGATGGTCGCCCTCTCGAGCTGTGCCATCGCAGCCAGCACGGTGAGCATGAACTCTCCCTGCGGCGTATCGGTGTTCAGCGCAGGATTGTCGATGAACTCGATCTGGACGTCCTTGGCGCGCAGTTGCTCGACGAGGGCGAGCAGGTCGGTGGTCGACCGGGCGAGGCGGTCGGGGCTCTTGACGAGCACGGTGTCGCCCTCGCGGAGGTACTCGATCATCCGGGTCAGCTCGGGGCGCTCCCGACTGCTGCCGGAGATCTTCTCCGTGAAGATCTTGTCGGCCCGGCTGAGCACCTCGAGCTGCCGGTCGAGGTGCTGGTCGGCCGAGCTGACCCGCGCGTAGCCGACGAGCTTACCTGTGGTGTTCATATCGTCTAGACCCCCTGTGCAGATGTGTCCATCCTATCAAAATGCGACCCTGGTGAACAGATCGTAGTCAGGGACTCGCCCCGTGTTCAACGGGTACACCTCGCTGGACAGGTGCTCAGCTGGTAGGTGACCACACTGTGGATGTGATGGCTTGGTGGCGGGTTTCTGTGATTGCTCAGTGGCGGTGCAGGCGCGGTCAGGTGTCGGCCGTGGTGCGGCGCAGCTCGCGGTAGATGGTGGTGCGGGAGACGCTGAACAGCTCGGCGAGCTCGGCTTGGGTGTGTTCGCCGGCCGTGTGCAACGTCAGCAGGTGCTTGCGCTGAGAGGGCGAGAGCTTGGGCTTCTTGCCTTTGAGTTTGCCCTTGACGCCTGCGACCGAGTATTCACTGCGCGCTGTATAGTTCACTGCATGCTGACTATTGCTTCGCGTCTCGACGTGATGAACCGCCTGGGTCGTGCACTGGCCGACCCCACTCGATCCCGGATCATCTTGACCCTGCTCGACCATCCCGCTTACCCGGCGGAACTGGCCCGAGATCTGGACCTGACACGCCCGAACGTGTCCAACCACCTGGCATGCCTGCGCGATTGCGGGATCGTCGTCTCCGAGCCCGAGGGTCGTCGGACACGATATGAGATCGCCGATTCGCACCTGGCGCAGGCGCTGACGGCACTGGTCGATGCCACCCTGGCAGTGGACGAAGACGCCCCGTGCATCGATCCCGCCTGCTCGCTTCCCGGATGCGACGCAGCTGGGGAGGGCGCATGATCCTCACCTCGGTCTTGCAGGCGATGGGCCTGTTCGCAGCGACCAACATCGACGACATCATCGTGCTCTCCCTCTTCTTCGCGCGAGGGGCAGGCCAGCGCGGCACTACCGCCCGCATTCTGGCCGGCCAGTACCTCGGATTCGCCGGCATCCTCGGTGCCGCGGTCCTGGTGACCATCGGTGCCGGAGCATTCCTGCCCTCGGCAGCCATCCCGTACTTCGGTCTCATCCCTCTGGGCCTCGGCCTCTGGGCCGCATGGCAGGCCTGGCGCGGAGACGATGACGACGATGACGACGAGGCCAAGGTTGCCGGCAAGAAGGTCGGCGTGTGGACAGTCGCAGGCGTCACCCTTGCCAACGGCGGCGACAACATCGGCGTCTACACCCCTGTCTTCCTCAGCGTGGAACCTCTCGCAGTAGTCGCCTACTGCATCGTCTTCCTCGCGCTCGTCGCGGTCCTGGTGGCCCTGGCAAAGTTCGTCGCCACCCGCCCCCCGATCGCCGAAGTTCTCGAACGCTGGGAGCACATCCTCTTCCCCATCGTTCTCATCGGCCTCGGCATCGTGATCCTCGTCAGCGGCGGAGCCTTCGGACTCTGACGTAGCGGCAGCGATCCAAACGGCCCCGACCGTGCGCACCCCTCTCGGTTCAGACCGCGACACCTACCTGCAGCCAGTCCTGCGTGATCGCGGCAACAAGACCGCCACAGAGCGCTGCAAAAACCCCGCCACCAAGCGAACGAAGCCACAACCACACCTCCCGATGCCCGGTGATCCGACGAAGGAGGATCGACGGGCGCCCTGTTCTGCGTGCGGGGCCTCAGCCGTCCTCGAGTCGACGCAAGATGTTCGCCAACAGAATCACGGCATCCGCGGTGATGCCGGTCGTGGTCCGGTCGGCCTTCGGTGAGTGCTTCATCTTGTGGGCGAGAGCCGATGCCTTCTTGGTCAGCCCCCGCAGCTCCTCATTGGACTTGCCGGGCAAACGGTGGTCGATGTACGCGCCGATGCGGATGTCGGTCTTGTCCACCGGAGGCTCTGAGAGTCCCGGTGGGCAGTGCACCTCAGGGTCGTAGACATGGGCGCTGAGCGCCTCGAGGACGCCGACGCAGCGGTTGCCCACGTCCTTGTAGTCGACAGGCGTGGAGGCTGACCTGAAGCGATGCCGCAGCTGTGAGATGTGATCGTAGACGTCAGTCCAGCCGAGATCGCCGTGCGGCGAGATGCCTTCGGTCAGTTCGCCCATGAACTGCTGTTCCTCTGCCTCCTCGAGCTGATCTTGGATCGGCCGGAACACCTTCTCGATGATGTCGCGCCGAGCTTGCCAATCCCCATAGGCACCTTCAGCGATCCAGTGACTGTGGAAGGACGAGAAGTCGCGCCACGGAGGGTCGAAGACGATGCCTCTTCGCTTGAGGAGCATGCGGAGCGCCCTGAGCGCGGCCCTCGCCTCGTCCTCGTCGGTCCGCAGGTGCGACTTCTCGGTGCCGTAGGACTCGTACTCTGCTCGGACGAGCCTGGTGAGCTCGAGCGCTGTCTCCAGTGGGTTCGGGTCGTGGGCGGTGCCCTGTGCGAGCTGGGTGATCAGGTCGGCGTTGAGAACCGGCTTCGATGAATCCCAGGGGTTGCCAGTCCCTGCTGGCTCCTGGAAGAAATCACTAATGCGCATGCTTCATTATCCCTTGACCCCTGCATTCACGGAGATCAAGAAAAAGACCCCCGAGGAGCGGATGCTCCCCGGGGGTCTCGTGATCGCGCTCAGCTCTCCTGCTTCTGCAGCAGCTTCGAGGTGACGTGGTTCTGGTGCGGGATGGTGATCGAGCCGTCGTCGTTGACCGTGCCGTAGACGTTGTAGCTCATCAGGCCGACGAAGGTCAGCTCGTCGCCGTTGCGGCTCCAGGAGCAGTCGTCGTCGATCTCGGCATGCGGGTTGGTCTGCTCCTGGTGGCCGCAGGTGCCGTCCTCGCCGAGGATCAGCATGTAGCGCCCCTCCTTGGCGTCGAGGTAGGTGCCCTCGAGGTTGTTGCCGCTGCAGCCGGCGAGCAGGGCGGTGGCGGCGATGGCGAGCGTGGTGGCGGTGATCAGGTGGCGTCGCATGGTGGGGCTCCTATGGGAGGCAGGGATCTGTCAGACATGCTATAGGCGCGTTTACGTGACAGTGCAGTAAACGCGCCTATAGATCAGAGGTTGCGGAAGACGATGACGCCGCCGTCCTCGGCGTCCTCGACCGTGTAGTCCATGAGCAGGTCACGTGCCCACTGGTCGTAGTCGATGTAGCGGCGGGCCTCATCGGAGACACCCTCAAGGAGGCCGCCCTCCTCAAGCATGTGGTCGGCGTACTCGCGTCATGAGCACCACTCGCCCTTGTACACGTCCTCGAACGCCTCGAGCGACGGGAAGTCGCCCTCACCCTCGGCGACATAGCTGCCGGACCGGACCCAGGCGAAGAGGGCTTCCTGCTGGTGCTCCGGCACCGAGGTGAGGACGCGACCCCACTGGGCCGCGGTCATGGGGTCCATCTCGCCGGTGACAGGGATGCCCTCGTGGTCCATCACCCAGAGTTCTTCGTGGTCGGTCGCGTGACCGTGCAGCTGGGCAGGGGTGACCTCGTCGCAGTCCTCGGCGTCGTACCACCTGCCGACGAGATCGGCTTCTGAATAACACGTGAGACAGCCAAGCCACGCGCGGGGCTCGGTGTGGCGGATGATGCGGGCGCTGGTCGTCATGGGGTCCTCCTCGTCCGTGAGCAGGCTGATCACCTACTCCTCGGGAGGTCTCCCGGCCACGCCTGGCGTGGCGTGTCAGCGGCTGCTGTGCCACTTCGACGACACGAGCGTCATGAAGCTAAGTGCTCGTAGCGCATGTTCGTTTTATGGCTCTCGTTTTCTCGGTCCGCGTCCCTCTACAGGTACCGGCAGACCTGGTCTGGGCTGCATGTGTCGGGGTCCGGGTGCGCGGCGTCGTGCCGGAGGTCGGCGATGGTGCCGTGCAGGGCGGTGAGCTGGGCGATCTGCTGCTCGATCTCGGCCAGGCGCGCGTCGAGGAGGTCTCGCACGTGCTCGCAGGGCGCGTGGCCGCTGTCGCGGATGTCGAGGATTTGGTGGATCTGGGCGAGGGTGAGGCCTGCGGCCTGGCCACGGTGAACGAAGTCGATCCGGGCGACGGCGTCGGGCGCGTAGTCGCGGTACCCGGATGGCGTCCGGTCGGCCGGGGGCAGCAGTCCCTGCTCTTCGTAGAACCGGAGCGTCTTCGAGGTGGTGCCCGCGCGTTCGGCGAGTTCTCCGATGCGCATTGCGGCCTCCGATCATTCGGCAGGGGCCACGCTTGGCCTTCCCCTGCACTGGAAGGTCCAGTATGGCTGAAACGGAACAGAAGTCCAAGCCTTGACGGGAGCAGCGATGCCTACGAAGTACGATCTCGCCATCATCGGATCGGGCGGCGGAGCGTTCGCCGCCGCGATTCGCGCGACCATGCTCGGGAAGTCGGTGGTGATGATCGAGCGTGGCACGCTCGGCGGCACCTGCGTGAACACGGGCTGCGTGCCGTCGAAGGCCCTCATCGCCGCCGCCGATGCACGGCACGTCGCCGCCGACGCCGCCGACCGGTTCCCGGGGATCGCGACGACGGCAGGCCCAGTGGACATGCCCGCGCTGATCGCCGGGAAGCAGGCGTTGGTCGAGACGATGCGGGGCGAGAAGTACGCCGACGTCGCCGATTCATACGGGTGGCACGTCCGGCGGGGAGACGCCGGGTTCGCGGGCACCCCGGACGCGCCGGTGTTGGAGGTCACCGCCGCAGACGGAGCGGTCGAGACGATCGAGGCCGAGCACTACCTGGTCGCCACCGGTGCGCGGCCGTGGGCTCCGCCGATCGACGGCCTGGACGAGGCCGGGTACCTGACCTCGACCACGGCGATGGACCTGACCGAGGTCCCCGAGTCGATGCTGGTGCTCGGCGGCGGCTACGTTGCCCTGGAGCAGGCGCAGCTGTTCGCCCGCCTCGGCTCCCAGGTCACCGTGCTGGTGCGGTCCCGGCTCGCGTCGAAGGAGGAGCCGGAGGTGTCCCGGACACTGCAGGAGGTGTTCGCCGACGAGGGCATCCGGGTGGTCCGCCGCGCGGTGCCGACCCGGGTGTCCCGGGACGCGGCGACCGGGCAGGTCGTGGTTACCGCGGACGTGTCCGGCGGCTCGCAGGAGTTCCGCGCCGACCAGGTGCTCGTCGCCCTCGGACGCCGTCCCGTCACCGACGGCTTGAACCTCGATGCGGTCGGGGTGAAGACCGGGGACTCCGGTGAGGTGGTCGTCTCCGACCATCTGCAGTCGTCGAACCCGCGGATCTGGGCCGCGGGCGACGTGACAGGGCACCCGGAGTTCGTCTACGTCGCGGCCCACCACGGCACCCTCGTTGCCGAGAACGCGTTCGCCGACGCCGACCGGTCCGTCGACTACTCCCATCTGCCGCGGGTGACGTTCACCGGACCGGCGATCGGCGCGGTCGGGATGACCGAGAAGGAGGTCGTCGCCGCGGGGATCCGCTGCGACTGCCGCGTGCTGCCCCTGGAGTATGTGCCCCGGGCGGTGATCAACCGCGACACCCGCGGGTTCATCAAGATCGTCGTGAACGCCGATACGAGCGAGATCCTCGGCCTCACCGCCGTCGCCAAGGACGCCGGGGAACTCGCCGCCGCAGGCGTCCACGTGCTCGGCAAGACCATCGCCGAAGTCGCCGACGCCTGGGCCCCCTACCTGACCATGACCGAAGGCATCCGGATCGCCGCGAAGTCCTTCACCACCGACCCGTCACTGCTCTCGTGCTGCGCATGAACGGCAACGCATGCAATCGGGGAGATCTCATCCGGAAGAGGTGCAGACGATGAGCGCCGATCACGACCGCGACGAACGGCGCGCCGGTCCCATCGTCGCCGCAGGGACCGGGCTGCTCCTACTGGCATGCTGCGCGCTTCCGTTGCTGCTCTCCTGCGGCCTGCCGCTCATCGCGGCGGGCGGAGCACTCGCAGGCGTCGGAGGGATCCTCGGCAATCCCTGGATCATCGGTGCCGGGATCGCCGTCGCGATGGCCGTCACGGCCGGGATGCTCGTCAGGCTACGGCGGCGGCACCGAGGCCGCAGGACTGGCTGCTGCGAAAATCCTTCGACTGCTGATCGGAACCGGTAGCTCGATCGGATCCAGCCATCACCGCCAACGGGGCCACCTCGGCATCCCGCGGCCCTTCCAGGTCTCCACGAGACCGGCGACCCAGCGGACGGACGCGAAGAGTCCGTAGCCAGCCCCGGCGAGGCCCATGGAGACCACGAGCCAGCGACCGATCCCGAGCCACACGCTCCCGTCCACGTCGAGGGCCCAGTGAGCGCCCGTGATAAGCCCGGCGACGGCCATCCAAACACCCGCGACGATCACTGCGACCGGCAGCAGCGCGAGGCACATCGACGCGGCGACAGACCAAAGCTGACGGGCCTCCAGCTTCGCCGTTGTGGCGATGATCTTTTCGGTCCGCTCGTTCGCGGCGTCAATCTTGGCTGTTGCCACGGCCCCGGCGACGGCAGCGGCCCTCTCGATCGACTGCACAGCCTGATCCCGGGCCGTGCTGATCGCACTCGTCGCCTCGGCGCTGGCTTGGGTGATCGACTCCCGCCAGGCCTTCTGCGCACCGTTCGCGGCCCGCTCGAACTTAGCCCGGCTCTCATCGAGATGCTTGGCGGCAGCCTCGGACTTAGAGGCTGAGCCCTTCAGACTCTCCCCGTTGAGGTTCACGCTCATACCCGCGAGAGTGGACGCGATTCCGGCGAGCAGTTCGCTGTTCTCGTTCGACTCCGGCGGCGGCGACGTTGAGGTCAGCTGATGCGAGATCGCGGAGAGCTGCTTCTCCTGCTCCTCGCTGTCCACCTTCACGAACCCCGCGAGCTTCTTCTGCTGCTCGGTCAGCGTGGCGATCCTCGTATTCTGCGCCTCGACGGCGGCGAGGATCGAGGTCAACAGCTCCATCGTCTCCGGACTGCCGAGCGGTTGCGGCGACTGCACGGGCCCGTTCTGCTGCTTCAGCCTGTCGAGTGCTGCGCTCATGTTCCTGCTCCTTCTGCTGCTGGTGGTAGTCGAAGAACGCCTGCGCGCCCTCCGGGGTGAAGTCCGCCGAGAGTGCGCTCGTGCGCTTGCGGCGCTCGGCACGCCCGGACTCGCCGCGGCGGTCCTCGATGTAGAGCGTCCAGGTCTCCTGCCCGGCGCGTTTGCCCTTCTTGCTGACGGGGCTGTGCAGCCGCATCCGTGGCACCCGATCCCCGTCATCACCGAGCTGCTGGTTCTGCTCCTCGATCACCGAGACCAGACCGGCCTTGTCCACCGCGCGGGGATCGGCCAGCGCCGCACTCATCCGGTCGCCCATCTCGCGGTCGAGCGACCCCTCGGCGAAGTCTTCGCGGCGCAGCTCCCAGTCCTTCGGCGCGTGCTCCAGCCGCTTCACGACCGAGAGCCCGTGCTCGCGCATCAGCTCGTCGTTCGCCGACTGCACGCCCTTCTGATTCCCGGCCTTGCGGTCGTGGAACGTGCGATAGTCCGAGAGCGCCTTTCCCGTGCGGTTGTTGTGATTGAGAACCAAAATATGGTTGTGCGGCTTCTTTCCCCGCCCATCCACATGACTGACGACGAGGCAGTCGGAATCCGGGTGCATCTTCTTGGCGAGCTGGTAGCCCAGGTCGTTCACCCGCTGCACGTGTTCGGGGTTCTTCGGGTCGAACTCCTCGTCGCTGAACGACTGGCGGTAGTGCAGCGTCTCGACCTCGCGCGTCGTGTTCTGCGTGAGCGCCCGAGCGCGCGCCGAGAACGCGCCGGGGCCTCCCGGCACATCGCACGTGATCGCGACGCCCCGCTCGTCCTCCTTGCCCCGGATATAGCGCTCCGTGTCGGCGGCGCTGGCGCTCGGGCTGTAGTGCGTCGTGCTCATGACGCCGTCCGATCACCGAGCAGGGCGCGGACCTCGCGCAGCAGCTCGATCAGCTCGGGCACCTCCGACGACAGCGCCACCGCCTCACCGGCACGTGCTCGGTGGTCCAGGTCGTTGACGTTGATCGCCAGCGGGCGGATCTGCGCGGCCAGCTCGCGCGCGTCCGCCGACACCTGCGCGCGCGCCTCGACGCCGAGCAGGTGCGCGGCCACGGCGGCGTCCAGCTCCTCGCTCCGAGAGGCGTGGAGGGCATCGCGCACGACGGCCCGCACCCACGTGCTCGGAGCCAGCCCGAGCCGCTTCGCACGAGTGCGAAGCGCCGCGAGCGTGGCCTCTCCGAAGTCGGTATCGAGCTTCGCGCGGCCCCCACGACGACGCTTCGCGCCGCCGTGACTCTGCCGCACAGCCTCCGCATCAGCCCGACCCGTGTTCACCTGGGAGTCGGTCTGCTGCTCCACCTGTACGCCAGAGTGGCAAGCAGTAGGCATGTCGGACACATCGCTGACGCTCGTGTCCTCCATGTCTGCTTGCGAGGGGCCTCCGGCCCCCTCGACCCCCTGGAAGAGCGCGTCCAGTTCGGTGCTCATGCGGCACCTCCGATCAGTGCCAGCGGCACGTCCGGACTCCGCACGGCGAGCCCGCTCAGCAGCTCCGCGACCGCGCCGTCCGCGTCGTGGTCGGCCGAGGTCTCCGGACCGTAGGTCAGTTCCCGCGACCCGGCGTTCCGGTGGTACGCGTTCCCGTACATGCCGGGCGTGTGCGCGGCGGCCGGAACGCTGCACTGATGCCACTCGTAGGGCTCGATCCTTCCGATGTGCTGCACGAGGTAGCGGTTGATCTCGTCGGCACGGTAGACCTTCACGACCGAGGCCAGGCGGCGGATGAACTGGTCCAGCGCCTCGTCCACGTTGCCCTTCTGACGGGCGTAGTAGAAGAACTCGACGGGCTCGATCGTCGCCGTGATGACGATGAGACGCGGGGCCACCTCGCCCTTGTTCTTATAGCGCGCCTTCGCCGGGGAGGCGTTGTACGGATCGAGCAGCAGCAGCCAGTCGTTCGCGTCCATCGCCGAGGCGCGCAGATCGTCGAGCAGCAGCACTTCCTCCCCGCGCCAGTCATCGAGGGGGTTCCCCGTGGCGGCCCGGTAGACCTGCCACCGCTCGCCGTGGGCGTTCGCCGCGTTGATCGCCTCGGTGATGAAGTCCGTGGCGAACCGGGTCTTGCCGATACCGGCATCCCCGTGCACGAATACCACGTGCGTCGAGAACTCATCGGCGCGGAGCTTCGCCGCCGCCCGGTACGCGCGGCGTTGACCGTAGGCGGACAGGGCATCGTCGATCTCCCGCTGATGCCGCGAGTAGATGTCGAACAGTTCATCGGTAAGCATGATCTGATCGCGCGTGATCTCGCCCTGGAGCACGCGCTCGCGCATGTCCTCGAAGTTCTCGGCGACGACCTTCTTCTTCACGTGGGCGCGACCCTTGAGCCACGTCTCCCGGCGCTGGGCGTCGATGCCGAGGTAGTCCGGCCCGCGCACCGTGGCGACCTCCGAAGGCGCGTACTGGTGCTTGTCCGCGTACTTCACGTGCGTCAGGTACGAGAGCATGTTGTCGAAGGCGTACCGCCCGCGACCGGGCTTCTCGACGTACTGCGGTTCGACGCCGATGCCAAACGCGAGCCGATCCAGAGGCGCGCTCTTCGCGCGGCTGGCGAACTTGATCACCGCGTGCAGGTGATCCGGCTTCGGCTCGACCACGAGGGTCTTCTCGGTGTCGCTCCAGACCTCGCGCTCGTCCTTGTCGTGCACGATGCCGTAGGCCTCGACGACCTCACAGCCGATCGCCTCGAGCCGCTGCACCACGTAGGCGAGGATCGCCCCGGCTCCCTGCTGGAGCAGCGCGGCCCCGTTCGCGTCCTCGGCGGCCCAGGTCCAGTACGACGGATCGAGGTACTGCGTGAGCCCGATGCTCGTCGGGTTGTTCTCCTGCTTAGCTACGGCGACCACCGCCCAGGACGTCGGAAGGAGCGTGCGGCGCCTTAAATGACCCCCTATTGACCCCCAAATGATCCTGCGGGGTCACGCGGTGGAGCGAAGGCGAAACCGGCAGCTGACCAGGCATGTTGTTGCATGGCGCGGCAATCGACAAGCCCTTGCCGCGCCCGTAGGAACGGATGAGGCTTCCAGAACTCTTGGAGTGCGGAGCACGGATGAGGACGGGCATCACGACGACGGGCAGCCCGCCTCCGGCGGATGCCAGGCCAGGCCCATCGGTCGGGCTGGTCAGGTCAGCGGGAGCGGTGGCGCTGGTGCGTTCGGCGGCGTTCATCGGGCACCACCCTTGCGGTAACGCTTGATGACGGCCTGATGCGTGACGCCGAGGGCGTCGCCGATCTTGGCCCAGGTCACCCCGTCGGCGCGGGCATCGGCGACGGCCATCTCGACGGCCTCCTCCAGCACGGAGCGGAGCACGCCGAGGTCGTAGAGGTGCGCTTCGCTGTCGGCGAGGGTGGGGTCGCCCACACGCCAGCGGAAGCCGTTCACGTGGGCGAAGGCGGCGGAGTTGGCGCTCATCAGCGATCACCACCCATCACGGCGGCGACCGCGGCCCGCTGGCGCGGAGTCAGCGGCATGCGGGCCAGGCGCTCACCAGCTCGGCGACCGGCGGCGAGGGCGGCAGCGATGACGGGATCGAGCCCATCAGCCTGCGGATCGGGGGTCGAATCCTGGTCGAGCCCAGGGCAGTCCAGCGCAGATGCGCGGGGAGCGTCGATAACGACAGACATCGGAAGTCCTCAAACATGAGTGTGCTTCCGGTTCCCCGCCACGGTAATTGGGCTGTTTGACCGGCTACTCATCCGGGAGTAGTACCGCCAGCTTCAAAGTCTGGCCCCCGGTGGGATCTTCTTGTCTGCAACCAGACTCCCACGAGTCGACTCACCAGTCCACTGACGAGTCGACTCGCGTGTCAGTCGCGACGCGGCTCTATACGAATGAGGTCGGGGTCGAACTTCACATGACCGGGCGCGATGGGCTCGATGGTCACCGTCACCAGCTCGTCCACGAGCATCCGGCGGCGGTCCACGTCCAACGTCTTCCACTTCGCCTCGACCACCTCGCGGCGCTCCGCGGTGCCGACCGGCTCGTCCACGTCCGCGAGCAACTTCGCCGCCACCGACACCGAACGGTCGAGCAGCTCCGCGTCGATCTCATCGATGCGGGCCTTCACGTCGTTGATCGCCGCCGTGATCTCCAGGACCGGCTGATGGATGTCACGCAGCAGCGGGCTCAGCTCCTTCACCCGCTCGACCAGGGCGTTCCGCTCCGTCAGCAACTCCTCGTGATCTGGCCCATCGTCCTCCTGCGGCATCACGAGGTTGTGCACATCCACCGAGGACAAGCGGGTGAGCACCGCCTCGGTCACCATCGCATCGACGGGCTCGCGCTGGCGGGTGAGATGGAACTGCTCGCCGCAGCGGTACGTCGGCTGCTTGCGACTGTTCGTCCCGGAGACGAGCGTCGCGCCGCACTTCCCGCACAGCCCGATCGTGGACAGAAGGTACTTCGGCTGGTTACCCTGCCTCGCCGACCTTCGCACGTTGTCCTCCAACTTCGCCACCGCGGCCCGCCACGTTTGCTCGCCGACGATGGGCGGGAACGCGTCGCCCTGCACCGGGTACAGCTCGCCCGACGCGTAGTGCTTGATGTAGCCAGCGTAGAGCGGGTTCGCCAGGAGGTAGCGCACGGCATCGACGGAGAACTCCGACCCGCGGGCGGTGAGATGACCGGCACCGTTCAGATCCTCGCGGATTCGCCGGATCGACAGCGACGGCTCGCCGAGGAACGCGGCGAAGGCCCGCCGGACGGCGTCGGCCTCCTCCGGGATCAGCTCGCCCTCTCGCGTCCACCCGAACGCCTTCCAGGCGCTCGTCGGGATGCCCTCGAAGCGTCGGCGCTCGTTCGACCTGATCTGACGCTCCGCCTTACGCCTGGCCTCGAACCGGGCCAGTGCCGCGAGCATCGTCGCTCGGAACTCACCGTCGGCCGTCGAGAGGTCGATCTCGCCGTCCACGGTGACGACCCGCAGCCCCAGGTCAATCAAGGTGTTGAGGTCCTTCGTGCTGCGCAGCAGCCGGTCCATGTCCACGGCGACCACCATCGAGAAGCGGCCCGCGCGGGCGTCGTCCAGCATCTCGGCCCAGCGGGTGCCAGCGCGGCGCTTCTTCGTCGCCGACACGGCGTTGTCCTCGTAGACCTCGACGACGTTCCAGTCCTTGGCCTCGGCCAGCGCCCTGATCTTCCTCAGCTGCGTATCGACCGTCCAGCGGTCGCCCTTGCGGTCCATGGAGGCGCGGACGTACGCGGCCACCTCGTTCGTCTTCCTCAGCGCTACCAGTTCGACCATGCAACCAAGCTTACGGAACGAGTGTCACAACCGCGACATGCTCTAGCGCATGTCGATGACGCCGTTGCCCACCTCGATGCGGGAGGTGCGCGCGGCGATCGCGGACAGCAGCGGCATGGGTGCGGCCGCCTGCGGGGCGAAGTGGTGAACCCGGAAGTACGCGCCGTTCACCCCCAGCTCCTCCGCGCCGACGGCGATCTCCACGGCGTCGTGCAGCATCTGCCGGGCATCCACCCCGTTGCCCGCGGGGCCGGTGCCGTAATGACCGAAGCTCAGGAATCCAAATGCTTTCATGTTCAAGCAAACCGCCCCGGGATGACGGTTATTCCCGCCGGCATTCCGGGGATCCGCTGCCCCGCCGGCGGTGCGGCGCGGAACATCCGCAGCGGCGGCCCGGTTGTGCCGGGGGAAGCACCCGAGCACACGGAGGAGAACCCATGAGCACCGGAAGCGCATCCCCAGCCGACGCCCCCCGGGAGCAGGGCCGCACCCTGCGCCTGATCTGGCCGCAGTGGCAGGGAGCCGGGCAGGAGATGGTCGCCCAGCTGCTGCCCGAAGCGCCCCTGGATCGGGCCCGCCGCGGCTACGCCCTGGGCGCCCGCTTCCTCGAGGCCATGCTGCCCGAGCACGACGGACCCACCGAGGTGGTCCCGGTCCCGCAGGAGGAGTCGGGCTCCACGGGCGGCATCGAGTCCCGCGAGCAGATCCTCGCCTCCCTCGACGCCGCCCAGGAGATCCTGTCCCGGCACGGGGACGCGCCGCGCATCCTCACCCTCGGCGGGGAGTGCTCGGTGAGCGTCGTCCCCTTCACCGAGCTGGCCCGCCGCCACGGGGAGGACCTCGCGGTGGTGTGGATCGACGCCCACCCGGACGTCGACACCCCGGAGACCGGCTACGACGGCTACCACGCGATGGCCGTCTCCGCGATCGTCGGGCAGGGAGACCCGGAGATCCTGGACAGGCTGCCGGCGGCGGTGGATCCCGCGCGGGTGGCCCTGGCCGGGCTGCACGACGGCGAGCAGGACGCCCTCGCCCACCTCGACGAGTGGGGTCTGAGCTCCTTCTCCCCGGCGGATCTGCGTGAGAGCACCCGCCCGCTGCTGGACTGGCTGGCCGGGACCGGGGCGGGCAAGGTCGCGGTGCACCTGGATGTGGACGTCGTGGACAGCGACGAGGCCGCGCTCGGTCTCGGCCTGGTGCCCGGCGGGCTGACTCGGGCGCAGGTGCGCCGCATCATCGCGGACCTGGACGAGGCCGCCGACGTCGTGGGGCTGAGCATCGCCGAGTTCATCCCCCGCTCCGTGCTGGCCATGGAGGCCCTGGTGGACGGGCTGCCGCTCACCGAGCGGTAGCGGCCTGCTCCTGCGGGTCCGGGGCGGGCAGTCGGTGCGCGACGCGCCCGCGCATGTCCCGGAACACCCGGACGCTGGCCCACACCACCGCGGTGAGCGGGACCGCCAGCAGCGCCCCGGCCACCCCGCCCTCGTGGGCCCCGATCGCCAGCACCGAGATGATGACCACCCCGTGCAGGCTCAGGGCCGAGCCCATGACCTTGGGCTGCAGCACGTGGTGCTCCACCTGGTTCACGATGATCACCACGATCGTCAGAATCACCGCGGCCGCCGGGCCCGCCGCGACCAGGGCCACCAGGGCCGCGGCGAAGCCGGTGACCAGGGCGCCGACGATCGGGATGAACGCGCCGAGGAAGATCAGCGCGGCCAGCGGGAAGGCCAGCGGCACGTGCATCACGAGCATCGCCGTCAGGTCCACGATCGCCGCGAAGGCCGCGATGATGACGGTCCCGCGGATGTAGCGGCCCAGCACGTGCACGCTGGCCCGCCCGGCCTCATTGGCCCGCTCGGTCAGCCGCTGCGGCAGCCACCCCACCAGGAAGGCCCACATGCGGGGCCCGTCCAGGAGGAAGAAGAACAGCATCACCACCATCAGGAGGGACCCGGCCAGCAGCTCGGTGACCACTGAGACGCCCTCCACCGCGCTGGAGCCGGCGTCGCTGGTGCGCAGGTACTCCCCGGCCTTGAGCAGGTACTCGTTCAGGTGCGTCTCGTCCAGGGGCACTCCCCAGCCGGTGAGGATCTCGGCGAGCTGGTTGGCCCCCTGCTGCGCCTGGGCGGAGAGGTCCGGCCACTCCTCGATCACCGTCATCACGATCCCGGAGATGATCGCGGCCAGCACCAGCAGGATCGCCAGCAGCGCGGTGACCGCCGCCCCCACCCGGGAGAAGCGGGCGCGGGTGCGCAGAGCCCGAATGATGGGGTTCATCGCAGCGGCGATGATCAGGGCGATCAGCAGCGGCAGCGTCACCAGCTTCAGCGTCGCCGCCAGCCACACCCCCAGGCCGACGACGCCCGCGATCAGCAGGGTCTGCAGGCACCGGATCGCGGCCCGCCCGTAGGCGTCGCGCCACAGGCCCCGCACGGGGGCGGCCGGCGACGCGGCGGGGGTGGTCTCGGCCGGCTCGGCCGCGGGGGTCTCCATGACTCCACACCCTAGACCCGCACCCGTCCCGCCCGCCCGGGCGCGGGCAGCTGGGAGTCTCCTGGGGATCCGGTCACGCTCGGATCACGCGGCGGCACCCGAGCGCCCCGACGGCGAGGCTCGAAACCCGGTCCCGGCAGCGGTGCGCCCCGCCGTCGCCGGCCGCGACGGGGCGCCGCACCCGGGGTGACCGTCCCGTGACCTTCTCGGACCGCGGATCACGGCCCGGTGAAGCCCCGGCGCGGCGGGCCTACGGTGGGGGTGTCCCCCGGGAGGAGACCCCTTCCGCGGGCAGCGACACGCAAAGGAGCATTCGGATCATGACCCGCCATCCTCAGCACCGCATCGCCGCCGTCTCCGCCGCCGGAGCCGCCCTCGCCCTGGGCGCCGGCATCCTGGTGGCCGGTCCCGCGCAGGCCGAGGACGCCGCGTCGACGCCGACCGGCACCGCGACCTCCACGCAGCAGACCACGGCTCAGCAGGCCGCCGCCTCGCAGAGCCCCGAGTCCTTCGCGAACCTGGCCCTCGTGCGCTCGGCCACCGAGCCCACCGTGTACTGGCTGAAGGCCCCCGCCCCGAACGGGATCGGCGAGGTGCCCGCCCCCGACGGGACCTACAGCGTGGATCTGACCAGCGGGGATCAGCACGAGCACTTCGAGGTCACCTCCCACGAGGGTCGGCTGGATCTGAAGGACTCCCACATCCTGAAGACCGCCGCCTTCGACCCGCAGATCACCGTTCAGTGGGTGGGCTGAGGCCCGCCCCCTCCCCCGACGCCCGAGCCCGCGCGCGCACCCTTTCCCGGAGGCGCTGCGCGGGCTCTCGCGTGTCCGGATGAGGCGGCGTGAGGGGTGATCCTCAGGTGCCGCAGTAGGTGGTGAACCCGCGGGTCTGCGCCCCCGACGGTGCGCCCAGCCGGGTGTTGCCGGGCCGGTGCTCGAAGGGGTGGGAGACGGCGTCGAGGATCTCCAGCACCGGGCCGATCTCCCCCGCCTCCGCCGCGTCCAGGGCCTCCTGCAGCGCGTGGTTGCGCGGCACGACCCGCGGGGCGCTTCGGCGCATCAGCGCGGGATCCGGCCCCAGCTGATGCCAGCGGGCGAGCCACTCCCGGAAGCGCGGGTCCGCCGCGAGGCCGGGGTCCGGGGAGGGGTCCGCTCCCGGCTCATCCCGCGTGCCCTCCGCGGCGGGTTCGGCCCGCGGCCGGGCGCCGCGGGAGCCATGCCCGTCGGCCCGCGCGGGATCCCCCGACTCGGCCACAGGGATCAGGGCGCCGAAGGTGTCCGTGTGGTCCGCGGCGTGCTGGGCCATCAGCCCCAGCAGGTCCTCCACCGCAGCGGCGGTCGAGGGCGCGGCGGCCTCCCCCTGCACCCGCAGCCCGATCCTGGCGGCGAAGAGCCGGAGCCGCTCGGCCTCGTAGACGGGCGGGAATCCCGCGAGCGCCTCCTGGGCGAGGTCCACGGCCCGGTCCGGCTCGGCGTCGAGCACCGGCAGCAGAGCTTCCGCGAAGCGGGCGAGATTCCACTGCGCGGCCGCGGCCTGGTTCCGGTATCGGTAGCGCCCGGTGCGGTCGATCGAGCTGAACACGGCGTCGGGGTCGTGGGCGTCCAGGAAAGCGCAGGGGCCGTAGTCGATGCCCTGCCCGGAGATCGCCATGTTGTCCGTATTCATCACCCCGTGGACGAAGCCCACCGCCTCCCACGCGGCCACCAGCCGCGCCTGGGCGAACACGACCCTCCGGTACAGCTCCAGCGGCGGGTTCGCGGCGTCGGCGGCCCCCGGGTGGTGGCGGGTGATGCACCAATGCGCGAGCCGGCGCACCAGCTCCGGTCCCCCGGTGCTCAGCGCGTACTGGAAGGTGCCCACCCGCACGTGGCTGTCCGCGACGCGGGCGAGCACTGCTCCCGGCAGCTGGACGGTGCGCCGCGGGTCCATCCGGTCCGGGCGGGACACGAGGGCCCCGGTGGCGGCCACCCCCAGGGACCGGGTGGTGGGGATGCCCACGGAGTGGAGGAACTCCCCGACCACGTGCTCGCGCAGCATCGGGCCCAGGACCGCATTGCCGTCGGCGGCTCCCCGAGCGAAGGGGGTGCGTCCGGTGCCCTTCAGGTGCAGCTCCCGCAGGGACGCCGGATCCGGGGCTCGGCGGGCACCGGTCGCCGCGGCGGCGGGTGGCCGGGGCGGTTCGGCCCCGGCAGAGGCGCAGCCGCCGGCGGTCTTGGGCGGGGCGGCATCGACGTCGGGGAGGTCACCCAGCAGCAGGGCCCGACCGTCGCCCAGGCGCGGGGACCAGCCGCCGAACTGGTGCCCGGCGTAGGCCAGGGCGGCGGGCCGGGTGCCGGCGGGCAGGTCGGTGCCGGTGAGCAAGGCGGCACCGGTGCGGGTGCGCAGGCGCTGCGGGTCCAGGCCGAGCTGTGCCGCGAGCCCGTCGTTGACGAGGACGCTGCGCGGAGCCGGTGCAGACTGCGCGCGCCACGCGATGCCGAGCTCGGGGAGATCCCGAAGGAAGGAGGAGCGCATGCCCCCAGTCTCCCACCGGGATGCGGGGGCGGCAGGCCCCTCGGGGGATCAGGCGTCGTCGACGGCGGCGCGCAGCTGCCGGTACGCGTTCAGCGCCGCCGGCATCCCGGTGTACGGGGCGCAGTGCAGGATCGCGGCGGCCACGGTCTCCCGGGACAGGCCCGCCCGCAGGCACCCCTTCACGTGCACGGCGACCTGCGGGGCCAGCCCCATCGCCACCAGGGCGCACAGGATCAGCAGCTCCCGCTCGGCCGTCTCCAGGCCCTCCCGGGACTCGAAGTCCCCGAAGGCGAACTCGGTGAGCAGCCGCGGCAGGGCCGCGCCCGCGGCGGTGCCGTCGTCGAACTCCTCGCGGATCTCATCCCCGTACAGCCGCTGCTGCAGGACCGTGCCGCGTTCGAAGCGCTCCTCCTCCGGCGTCGCGGTGCGCGGGGCGAGGGGCAGCTGGACGCCGGCGGCGCGCAGTCCCTCGTTCATCGCGGCGATCGCGTTGAGGGTGCGCGGGAAGCCGAGGAACGGGGCCAGCCCGTAGATCGCCTCGCGGATCTGCTCCGGGGTGGCGCCGACGTGCAGGGCGGCCCGCGTGTGGGCGGTGAGCTGGCCCGGGCACTGCATCGCGGCGAGGATCGTGACCGTGATGAGCTCGCGGGTGCGGTCCTCCAGCTCCCCCACGGAGAACACCTGCCCGAAGATCACCCGGCGCAGGATCGCCATGAACTCCGGGTCATCCCCGGCCTGCGGGTCCGGGGCCGCCCCGAAGAGCCGCTCGAAGACCTCATCGCCGCGTCGGGTCAGCTCCTCCGACATCGCCATCACCTCATCGGCCGGTTCGCTCCGCCCGGTCTCGGGCGGTCTGCGCACCTCCCGTTCTACCCCGACGACGCCCCGCGCGGCAGTCCCCGCCCAGGGGAGGCACCGCGAGGGCCCCTCTCGGAGGCCCCCCGGCGAACGCCGTCGAGGGGCGCCGTCGGGGAACGGCGGCTCAGACGACCTGCGTGAGGACCACCCCGTAGAAGGCGAGGATCATCGCGATGATGGGGGCGAACGCCAGGAGATGCGCCCACCGGTTGGTCACCAGCACCGCCGCGTACTCCCGCAGGAACGCCGAGGGGACGTAGTACCCGGCCGTGCGCGAGCCCACCGCGCGCCCCCGCAGTCCGGCCTTCCGCAGGAGCATCGCGGCCCGGTACACGTGGTAGTCGCTCGTGGCGACCACCACGGGCCGGTCGGGGTCTTCCAGCAGCTCCCGGGAGAACAGGAGGTTCTCCAGGGTGGTGGTGGAGCGGGTTTCCGGGCGCAGGTGCTCCGCGGGCACGCCGCGGTCCGCGAGGTAGCGGCGCATCGCCTCCCCCTCGGGGATCACCTCATCCGGGCCCTGGCCGCCGCTGGGGATCATCACCGGGGCCCGCCCGCGCGCCGTCTCCCGGTGATACACCTCCAGGCCGCGATCCAGCCGCCCGGCCAGCAGCGGCGTCGGCTCCTCCCCCTTCAGCCCGGCGCCGAGCACGATGATCGCGTCCGGGGCGAAGCGCCTGGCGAGCTTCCGGTACCCGACGGCGGAGGTCAGGAACCCGAGGAAGAAGAACGCGACGTACGCGGTGGCCGCGAAGAGCACCGAGTAGATCGCGGCGAAGACCACCAGCACCGCGTCCTGACGCAGGGCCCCGGTCGCCGCGAGCACGACGGGCAGCGCGGGCAGCAGCACCATCCACGCCCCGGCGGCGAAGGAGAGCAGGGTGGCCGGGCGCCGCCCCTCCTTGCGCATGATGGTGACCCCGTTGACCAGCAGGAACACCGTGAGCACCAGGTACCCCAGGCACAGACCCAGGAACACCAGCAGGGCGATGACGCCGCCGACGACGTCCACCCACGGCACCCGCGCCGACCCAGCCAGACGCAGGACGGCTCCGATCAGCAGCACGACGCCGATGGGCAGGATGATGCCGTAGCGCAGCCGGTGCCCGGCCCGGCGGAAGCCCACCAGGCAGTACACGACGACGCCGAGGGCGATGGCCAGGTGCAGGACGCCGTCGACGGCGGGGTCCTGCAGGATGTCGCGGATGCTCACGAGCCGGATGCTCCGTTTCTCATCGGGTCGCCGGGGATGGCCGGGCACGGGCCATTCTGCCCTGTCCGGACCCGAGGGCGCCGGCGCTTCTCCGGTGCCCCCGCATCCCGCAGGCATCCCCAGCGCCTGTCGCCTCTGGACGCACAACGGGAGATGCCGCGCAGTCCGGGAGATCTCCTCTCCCGTTCTGCGCGGCATCTCCCGCGGAGGAAGGGCCGAGCCAGCGGCGGCCCACACCGGCGCATCCGGTGCGGCCCAGCCCGGCGCGTCCGGGCGGTCAGTGCAGGATCGGCACCAACCCGGTGATCGGCGCGGTCGCCGTCGGCACCTCGAAGCGCACGGCGTGGCTGTCGATCGGGCTGCGCCGGTCCACCAGCACGTTGACGACCAGCAGGGCCAGACCGCCCATGGAGAAGGCGACCGCGACCCAGCCGGTGGAAGCCCAGCCGCCGCCCATGCCCATCACGGTGCCCGCGACCAGCGGACCCACGCCGTTGGCGAGGTTGAAGGCCACGTGGTTCATGGCCGCAGCCAGGGTCTGGGCGTCCCCGGCGGCCATCATCAGGCGGGTCTGCAGCGGCACCACCAGGCCGCCGCTGGCCCCGATCATCACCATGGCCACCCCGGTCAGCCACGCGTTGCCCACGCTCACCGCGTACAGCGCGGAGGACAGCCCGAGCACCGCCTGGAAGCCCAGGGCGGAGTACAGCAGCGTCTCGTGCTTGATGAATCCGGCGAGGAAGCTGCCCGCCGTGGACCCCACGCCGTAGAGCATGAGGATCAGGGACAGCGCCCAGCCCGGGCCGGCGCCGGTGGCCTGGAAGGCGGAGGTGAAGTAGGAGTAGATCGCGAAGATCCCGCCGAAGCCCACGGCGCCGGTGACCAGGGTCAGCAGCACCTTGGGGTTCTTCAGCGCGGTCATCTCCAGCTTGGCGCTGGTCATCCGGTTGCCCGCGGTGTTGGGGGCGGTGCGCCACAGGGCCACGAGGACCGCGGCGGCGATCGCGCTCATCAGCACGAAGCACAGCCGCCACCCGGCCACGTGCCCCAGCAGGGTGAAGGCCGGGACGCCCACGATCGTGGCGACGGTGATGCCCAGCTGCACGTTGGACACGGCCCGCGCCTGCTTGGTGGGCAGGGTCAGGCTGGAGGCGAAGAGCATGGCCACCCCGATGAACGCCCCGTGCGGGATGCCGGAGAGGAACCGGGCCAGCACGAGGGTGCCGATCGTCGGGGCCGAGGCCGCGAAGAGGTTGCCGAGGATCAGCGCGGCGAGGAGGGACAGCATGAGCGGCTTGCGCGGCCACTTGGCCCCGAAGACCGAGATGATCGGCGCGCCGATGACGACGCCGAGCGCGTACGCGGTGATGATGTGGCCGGCGGTGGACTCCTGGGTGCCCAGGTCCGCGGCGATGGACGGCAGCAGGCTCATCGAGGCGAACTCCCCCGCCCCGAACGCGAACGTCCCCATGGCCAGCCAGAATGTGACCAACCCGACTTTTGGTGATGCGTGACGCATGGTGAACAGTCGATTCTCCGACATGATCCCTCCCTTCAGCAGTGACTCGAGACAGCTCACCGTGCGGCGCTGCGCGGCGGGCAGGCGCCCGTCCGTCCCCGGCAGGCACGGAGGAACAACGGGAGACCTGCCGCCATTATTTCGCGATCGGGGAAAAAGATCTGTGAAATCCGTGTTACGTCCGGATATGTGGCTCATGCCATTTATCAGCATGGTCTGGTGTGAGCGCTAACGGCGCGTGGGGGCGGCATCGTCAGTCGCGGCGGACACGCTCCGTCGGTGTCGGTAGGCGCAGGTGCTGCCGATGCGCGCATGGAACACCCCGCCATCCCTCCCCCTCGAGCGCGGTGTTGGGAGCGGTTTCGACGTTCTGGAGCGTTCTCGTGGCTCCCGAACGCCGAAACCGCTCCCACACCGGGGGAAGGGGCCGAGGAGGGGGGCGGTCGGCCACCGCGGAGGCCCTTCCTACGCCTCCGGGATGTCCATGCCGAAGGACTCCAGGGTGATCTCCTCCGGCTCGGGACCGCCGCGCACCCCGCCGTCGAGGGCGTCGATGCGGGCCATCTCCTCCTCGGACAGCTCGACGTCGAAGACGTCCAGGTTCTCCCGGATGCGGTGCTCGTGCACGGACTTGGGGATCACCTGCACCCCGTGCTGCAGGTGCCAGCGCAGCATGACCTGCGCAGGGGACTTGCCGTGCTCCTCGGCGATGCCGGTGATCACCGGATCCGTGAGGGTGGAGGTCTGCCTGCCGTCGATGCCGCGGTAGCTGGTGATGCCGCCGATGGGCGACCACGCCTGGGTGAGGATCCCGTGCTCGCGGTGGAAGGCCTGCAGGTCCGCCTGGCGGAAGTACGGGTGGGATTCGATCTGGTTCACGGCCGGCACGACGTCGGTCTCGGCCAGCAGGCGCTCCAGGTGCGGAACCATGATGTTGGAGACGCCGATCGCCCGGACCTTCCCCTCGGACAGGAGGGACTCCAGGGCGCGGTAGGCGTCCAGGGTCCGCTCGAACTCGGAGGGCAGGGCCTGGTGCAGGATCAGCAGGTCCAGCTGGTCCACCTCGAGCTTGCCGACGGCCTTCTCGAAGGCGTGGCGGGTCTGGTCGTAGCCGTAGTCGGAGATCCAGACTTTCGTCTCCAGGAACACCTCCTCGCGGGAGATCCCGGAGGCGCGCAGGCCCTGCCCAACCTGCTTCTCGTTGCCGTAGGCGGCCGCGGTGTCCACCAGGCGGTAGCCGGTCTCCAGGGCGGTGCGCACGGCGTCGGCGGTGTCCTCCGGGGAGGACTGGTACACGCCCAGCCCGATCACGGGCATCTCGACGCCGTTGTTCAGGGTGAAGGTGCTGTCTGCGGTGAGCTTCTCGGTCATGCCCCCACCCTGACCCCTGATCCCGAGTCTCAGCCAGGGACTGTCAGTACCTGTCTCGCGATCGCGCTTCCCCGGCCCGCTACCCTGACCCCATGCGCATCCGAACCGCCGAGCACCGCGATGTCCCCGCCATCACCGGGATCTACAACGATGCCGTGGAGAACACCACCGCCATCTGGAACGACGCGACGGTGGACGACGCCGACCGGCTGAGATGGCTCGCCCGGCACCGGGAGGCCGGCCAGCCGGTGCTGGTCGCGGTGGATGAGGACGACGCCGTCCTCGGCTACGCGACCTACGGGCCGTGGCGGGATTTCGACGGGTACGCGCGCACGGTGGAGCACTCGGTGTACGTGCACCGGGACGCCCGGGGCGGCGGCATCGGCCGGGCGCTGATGGAAGAGCTGATCGACGCGGCCCGCGCGCGGGGCATGCACGTGATGGTCGCCGGGATCGACGCCGGGAACACCGGATCCATCCGCCTGCACGAGCGGCTCGGCTTCACCCGGGTGGGGCTGCTGCCACAAGTGGGGCGCAAATTCGACCGGTGGCTGGACCTGGCGTTCCTGCAGCTGACCCTGGACTGAGGGGCGGGTGCGGCTGCGGCTGCGGCTGTGGACGGTTTGGGAGCGGTTTCGACGTTTGGGAGCGCAGAGAACACTCCCGAACGTCGAAGCCCCTCCCAAACCTGCTGAGTGGGGCCGGCACAGCCGGGCCGAGGGTGCGAGAAGATGAGGGGATGAGCACCGCCGCGCCGAAGCCCCTGCCCGTCCCTCCCTTGGAGCACACGGTGGAGGCGGTGGTGCGGGCGGTGGGCGCCGTCGTCGACGCCCCAACCCTGCGCGCGACCGAGGCGGCGGCCCGGGCCTTCCTCGCGGGCCCCGGTCCCGCCCTGCAGGAGCGGCTGCGGCAGCGAGCGACCCGGGAGGCGTCGGCCGGTCGCAGCTGGCTGTCCGCGTGGTGGCTGCGCGACTACCTCGCGGTGCGCGAGCCGCTGCCGCTGAGCACCAACGTGGCCTTCCAGATCAACCCGAGCTTCCTGGATTCGACGTGCGGGGAGCCGACGGACGCGGACGCGGAGGATATGGGGTCGGGGGATGCCGATCCGGGGCGGACGGACGGGGCTCCCGACGTCGGGCGGGCGGCGCGGTTCATCCACCGGGCCGCGGCCGTGCACCTGACCCAGGCTCGCGGGCAGACCCCCCAGGAGACGGATCCCCGCGGCAACCCCGTGGATATGACCCAGTGGGAATGTCTTGCCGGCGGGCTGCGGCATCCGCGACCGGGGGTTGATGAGATCCTGGCGCCGCGCGCGGGGGCCGCGCACCGGGAGATCGGGGTGTTCCGGGTCGGCCGGCTCTACGCGGTGCCCGTCGCGGACGACGACGGCGCGCCCCTGCCGGTCTCCACCCTCACCGAGTCGCTGCGGGCGGTGCTGCGGGCAGCGGCGCGGAAGACCGAGCAGGACCAGGAGGCCCCGGGAAGCCGGGTCTCCGTCATCGCTCCCGGGGCGCTGCCGTTCGCGGCGGCCTCGGCCCTGGGCAGCGGCGAGCTGGCCCCGCTGCTGGCAGAGGCCCTGCAGGATCCGCGCAACGCCGCGACGTATGCGCGTCTGCGGGATCTGCTCTTCACGGCGACCCTCACGGACGAGGTGCTGGAGGATGCGGAGCACCTGCGGCGCCTGGCCTTCGAACCCTCCCGGGTGTGGGCGCTCCGCCCGATCAGCTACGAGATCGGCCTGCGCGATGACTGGCTGTGCCTGCACGCCGAGCACTCCACCGTGGACGGGGCCACCCTGGTCGCCGCGATCCAACGGATGCAGGAGGCAGCGGAGGACGCGGGCGGGTCCTCCCGGGTGGTCTCCGGCTCGGCCCCGGCCGAGGCCGGGCGGTGCGTCGAGCGGGCCGCGGCTGGGGAGAACCGGCCGGAGGAGACCGCGACCCGGGACTCGGTCCAGGGGCCGGCGGAGCTGGTGTGGCACTGGCCCGACGCCGCCTGCGCGACGATCCGGGACGGCTTCGCCCGCGGGCGCGAACGGGCGCGGGAGCTGAAGACAGCCATCGTTCGCGTCCCGCGACCGCCGGCGGAGGGACTGCCGCTGAAGCTCAGCGTCGATGCGGTCTCCCAGTTGATCCTCACCGTTGCCCAGCAGCTGGCCTACAGCCGCACGCGCGCCGTATATGAAGCCGTGGACATGCGAGAGTATCGGGCCGGGCGCACCGAGTGCCTGCGGCCGGTGACGCCGGAGGCCGTGGCCTTCGCCCACGCTCTGATCAGTGAAGATGCCGCACTCGACATGTTCTCCGAGGCGCTGGAAGCTCATCGCTCCTGGGTCAAGGCCTGCAAGCGCGGGGAGGGCGTGGACCGGCACCTGCTGGGGCTGCGGCGCATCGCCGCGGAGGGCCGTGATGTCGACGCCCCGGCGCGGGCGTTCCTGGAGGACCCGGGGGTGGCCGCGGCGACGACCGACTTCCTGTCCACCACCTCGATCGGCGGGGCGCAGCAGATCGTGCGCTACGCCTTCGCGCCCACCGTCCCGGAGGGCTTCGGCATCAGCTACACCCCGCACCCGGAGGCCATCGAGTACTGCCTGACCTGGCACCGGGACACCGCCGACGCCCCGGAGGAGTTCCTGGCCGCCCTGCCGCGCGCGGCGACGCTGCTGGGGGAGTTCGTGCGCGGGCTCGGGCAGTGACCCGCCGGGCCTGAGCTTGCGACCCGCCCGGTTCACCCGATCCCGGACACCAGCACCCCGATGCCGAGCAGTGCGCCTCCGAGGATCCAGCGCGCGGTGGCGCCCCGGGAACTCCGCGCTGAGGCGTCACCCAACTGCCCGGCGACCAGCTGCCACAGGAGCACCGCGATGCCGCAGGCGAAGCCCAGCCACGCCAGGGCCAGCGCCGTGGAGGACCCGAAGATCCCCAGTCCCAACCACGCCATGGGCACCGCGCCCAGCAGCCAGTGGCCACCGAAGATCACGGCGATCGGCAGGAGCACACCGATCAGCCAGGCGGGACGAGCCGGAACACCCGCGCGCCACCAGGAGCGAGCCGCGACCAGCTGCATCCCCACCCCGAGCAGGAAGGTCACCGAGTACAGGAGGTCGAAGGGCACCGCCATCTGCACGACCCACACCGCCAGCACGATCAGCGCCAGCAGCATCAGCGCCCCCGGCCCCCAGATCCCGGCCCCGACCCGTCCGGAACCCCCGCCGCCCGGCGTCGACGGCGACGACGCGGCGGACAGCGCCAGACCCACCCACAGCACGCTCCCGGCCCAGGCCAGGCAGGCGATCCCCAGGCCCGCCGTGACCGCCCGACGACGCGCGACCCCGGCCTCCGAGCACGCCGCATCGTGGATGCCGCAGCTTTCCGGACCGACCATGGGCAGCATTCCCGCAAGCACCGCGACCGTGAGCACCATGAGGCCGCAGGTCAGGAACGGAAGGCGGCGGCGGGCGGTGTCGCTCATGGGCCCATTGCACCACAGGCCATCACCCCTGGGAACCAGATTCGGGACGGGTTCGCCGCTTCGGGACGGGATATTCCGGTCCCGAAGCGACGAACCCGTCCCGAATCGATCGGAGAGATGGGAGAACAGGGCTGAGAGCTCAGGCCCGGGCGGCCCCGCCCTTGCGCAGGGTGATCTGCCAGCTCGCCGAGCCCGTCTCGCGGAAGTCCTCCACGGCGTGCCCGTCCTTGGCGGCCCACTGGGGGATGGCGTCGGTGGCCTGGGTGCAGTCGAAGTCGATGACCAGCCTGTCACCGGCGGACAGTTCACCCATGACCCGCTGGGCCTGCAGCAGCGGGAAGGGGCAGACCGCGCCGAGGGAGTCCAGGGCGTAGCGGCCGTCACCGAGGTCGCGCACCTGCTCCTTCTCCTCGAGCCGCTGCAGCACCCCGACGCCGCCCGGGGCCATCGCGATCCCCGCGAACACGGTCGACGCGGCGGCGGGAGCGCCGACGGAGGGCCCGGCGGGGGCAGCGGGGACGGACCCCGCCGACGTCGCCTCCCGGTCCTCCTCCGGCAGGGCCTGATCCAGGCTCTGCGCGGTGGTGTAGGTGCCCTCAGCCTCAGACCCGGCGCCGGCCCCGGTGGCGGCGGGCCGGTCGCGCACCGGGGCCAGCCACAGCTTGGCGCCCAGGCCGACGCCCAGGGCGATGAAGACCAGCGCGACCCAACCCTGCACGGTGAACAGGCCGGTCTGCACCATGCCATTACCGACGGTGCAGCCGCCGGCCAAGGAGGCGCCCACGCCCATCAGCACGCCGCCGGCCGCCGCGCGGACGGTGGTCTGGGCGTCGGGCACCCGCACCCGGAACTCCCCAGTGGCCTTGGCCGCGAGGAACGAACCCGCGAGCAGGCCGAGCACCAACAGCACGCCCCAGTCCAGCTTCTGCGGCTCCCCGGTGATGAGGAACCCCATGAGGTTGGACGACGGCGTGGTGATGCCGAGACCGTCGTTGCGTCCCGTCGCGGCGGACAGCGGCCAGGCGATGACGCCGAGCAGCCCCACCAGGATCCCGGCGCTCCACAGTCCCAGCGGGCGCTGCCACGTCGGGCGCCCGTCCAGGCGCGCGGGACGGGGCCGGGCGGCGTCGGCCCGGCGGTAGCGGGCCACCGCGAGCGCCGTGATCACGGCCAGACCGACGGCGAAGACCCAGGCGGGCAGGCCGAGGGCCTCCGGGATGGTGGTCAGCCCCGTGGTCCCGGACTTCATCCAGGTGGTGAAGCCGCTCAGCGGACCGGACTTCATCACGGCCGCGGAGGTGGCGTACAGGGCCAGCGCGACCCAGGAGCCCACCAGCCCCTCCCCGGAGCGGTACCAGGTGCCGGAGGCGCAGCCGCCGGCCAGGACGATGCCGAGGCCGAAGACGAGTCCGCCGATCACCACGGCCGCCGGGGCGAAGGCCGGGTACTCGGGGGTGATCGCCCCGGTGGCGGTGAGGAGTGCCAGGCCCAGCCCGTGCACGGAGATCACCACGAGCAGGGCGGTGAACCCGCGCCACGAGCGCTGCAGGAAGATGTCCCGGAGCATCCCGGTGACGCAGAAGCGGCCGCGCTGCATGATGATGCCGAGGAGGATGCCGATGCCGAGTCCGGTGAGGATCATGGGTGCCCCGTTTCCGTCGCGAGTGGGTGGCCCGCCGATCGCGGGCCTGGCCCGAAGCTACGCGGGCGGTCGCGGCGTCGTCGAGGGTCGCGTCATCCGGGGACACGACGACGCCGGCGGTCATCTCCCGCAACGCAGCGGTGGGCAGCCCCGCCCGACAGGAGATTCGGGACGGGTTCGTCGCTTCGGGACGGGATATTCCGGTCCCGAAGCGACGAACCCGTCCCGAGACGAGGTGATGGGCGACGGGCGGGGGCGCTCACGACCGGAAGTAGTCCTGCGCCGTCGCGAAGCCGCCGGCCCGCTCGAAGTCCTCGCGCACCGCGGCGGCCAGGGCGTCGTCGTGCAGGAAGTCCAGGGCGGCGCAGGCCAGGCCGAAGGCCCCGTCCATCCCGGCCCGCTCGGCGTCGGGGGTGCCCGCGGCGGCGGCGAACTCCCGGGTGTGCAGCCCCACCCCGTCGGCCGAGACCCGGATCAGCGGGTGGATGCCCGGCACCCGGTGGCTGACGTTGCCGAAGTCCGTGGAGGCCGCCAGCACCTCGGAGACCGTCCCGCCCGGGTACGGGTCCCGCCCCCGACGCCGCTGGGCCAGCACCCACCGATCCGTGAGCGGCCCGTTGGAGCGCACCGGCAGGGTCGCCGGCGCCTCATCCCACCGCACCTGCGCCTCGACGCCGGCCATCATCGCGGCCCCGCGCAGCACCTGCTCCACCCGCGCGGACAGCTCCGCCAGGGTCTCCGGGTCCTGGGAGCGCACATACAGCAGCATCTGCGCGGACTCCGTGATGATGTTCGGCTGGCTGCCGCCCTCGGTGATCACCGCGTGGATGCGGTCGGTGGGCGGGGTCTGCTGACGCAGCAGCCCGATCCCCTGGTAGGCCAGGCTCGCCGCATCCAGCGCGTTGCGGCCCAGGAACGGGTGGGAGGAGGCGTGGGCGGCCCGCCCGGTGAAGCGCACCCGGCAGTCCCGGCGCCCCAGCCACGCCTGGTCCGCGGTGTCCGTGAAGTAGGAGTGGACCATCACGGCGGCGTCGAGATCGTCGAAGGCGCCGTCCCGGGCCATGAGCTCCTTGCCCGCCTGCCCCTCCTCCGCGGGGGTGCCGAGGAAGACCACCCGCCCGCGGAAGGCGCGGGGCTCGGCGCGCAGCAGGTCCGCGAGCGCGGTGAACGCCCCCAGCCCGGCCACGGCGATGACGTTGTGCCCGCACCCGTGCCCGATCTCCGGCAGCGCGTCGTACTCCGCGAGGATGCCGACGGTGCGGTCCCGCGTCGGGTCGAAGTCCTGCGAGCGCACCTCGGCGCGCACGGCGGTGTCCAGCCCGTGGGCGGGACGCTGCGCCGCGATCCCGTGGGATGCCAGGTGGCCCACGACGACGTCGGCGGCGTGGTGCTCCCGGAAGGCGGTCTCCGGGTGCTCGTGCAGGTCGTGCAGGATGGCGGTCAGCTCGCCCTCCTGGGCATCGACGGCGCGCTCCAGGGCGTCGACGACGGCCGCGGGGGCGCCGTCGTGCGGGGCGAGGTGGTGCTGGGCGGTCTCCCGACGCCGTGCGGTGCGTCGCTCGAGGATCTCCAGGTACGGATGTGATGCGTCTCCCATGGGAAAACGCTATCAGTCCGCTGTGCGCCCTCCTCTCCCCTCCCGGCGCAAAACGGGACATGCTTCCCACATCGGGACGTGTAGCGCCCAGATATGGGAAGCATGTCCCGTTTTGCGGAGGGGAGAGGGTGGGAGAGGGAGAGGGGGAGAAGGCTAGGGGCGGAGCATGACCTTCACGGCCTCCCGCTGATCCATCAGCCGATACGCCTCGGCGGCCTCCTCCAGCGGCAGGACGCGGTCGAAGACCTTCCCCGGGTCGATCTCCCGGTCCCAGATCCGCCGGATCAGGTCCGGCAGGAACCGACGCACGGGGGCGGGCCCGCCGTGCAGGTGGATCAGGCCGAAGAACAGCTCATCCCCCGGCAGCTGGACGTCGTGGGAGACCCCCACGTACCCCACGTGCCCACCGGGGCGGGTGCTGCGGATGGCCTGCATCATCGAGCCCTGGTTGCCCACGGCCTCGATCACGCTGTGCGCGCCGAGCCCGTCGGTCAGCTCCTTGATCCGCGCCACGCCGTCGTCCCCGCGTTCGGCGACGACGTCCGTGGCCCCGAACCGGCGGGCCAGGGCCTGCCGGTCTTCGTGCCGGGACATGGCGATGATCCGCTCGGCCCCGAGCTGACGGGCCGCGAGCACGCCCATCAGGCCGACGGCGCCGTCGCCGACCACGGCCACCGTCTTCCCCGGCCCGGCCTGGGCGGCGTCGGCGGCGAACCACCCGGTGCCCAGCACGTCGGAGGCCGCCAGCAGGGACGGGATGAGGTCCTCGTCGGGCTCCCCTGGCAGACGCACGAGGGTGCCGTCGGCCCACGGGATGCGGGCCCTCTCCGCCTGGGTGCCGATCTCCCCGTGCACGAACACGGCGTGCACGCACCGGGACTGGTACCCGGCCCGGCAGATCTCGCAGGTGTTGTCCGAGATGACGAAGGAGCCGACCACCCAGTCCCCCGGGGTCAGGGTGCTCACCTCATCGCCGACCTGCTCCACGACGCCCACGTACTCGTGGCCCATGGGCAGGTCCTCACCGGGGTCGTCCCCGCGGTAGGGCCACAGGTCCGAACCGCACACACAGGCGGCTTCGATCCGGATGACGGCGTCCTTGGGGTCCTCGATCCTCGGGTCCGGGCGCTGCTGCACCCGGACGTCTCCGGCGCCGTGCAGGACGACTCCTCGCATGATGGCTCTCCTTCAGCTGTGGATGATCGCGGCCGTAAGCCGCACTTCTGTGGTGCCCCGTCTGGGGTCAGGGGCGGCGGACGTAGTCCTCGTCGCTGACGTGCTCCAGCCAGGTGGTGGTGGTCGACGGGTCCTCGGCGTTCTCCAGCATCGCCAGGTGCTCCATGAAGTGCTCCGGGTCCGCCCCGTGCCAGTGCTCCTCCCCGGCGGGGCAGTACACGGTCTGCCCGGGCAGGGCGCGCAGCACCTCGCCGTCGCGGGTGCCGAACAGGGCGACGCCATCGGTGACGTGCAGGGTCTGCCCGTGGGCGTGGGAGTGCCAGGCGGTGCGCGCGCCGGGGGCGAAGCGCACCTTCGCGACGACCATCCGCTGGCCCTCCTCCTGGGGGACGGCGATGGGGTCCACCCACACGTCCCCCGTGAAGTTCTCCGGCGGGTTCTTGGTCGTCGCCCCGTGCTCGATGACGCGGTGTGCCATGGTCATGCCTTCCTCTGGTTCTCGATGGTCTGGTTCCCGTTGGTCTGATTCCCGGCGACCTGCCCGGTGCCCTGATGCTTCGCCGCACCCCGCCGCTCGGCGGCCTGCTGCGCGGCGTCGGCCGCCGCGTCGGTCGCGGCGAGCGAGGCCAGCAGCCGCAGCTTCTGATCCGCCTCCGAGCCGGCCGGGGCGGAGTAGACGTAGAGCACCTGCCCCGGGTCCGCGGTCACGGCCAGCTCCTCGTAGGCCAGCTCCAGCCGCCCGACCTCGGGGTGGTCGAAGCGCTTGAGGCCGTTGCCGTGCACCCGCACGTCGTGGGCGGCCCACAGGGTGCGGAACAGGTCGCTGCGGGTGGACAGCTCCCCCACCAGCTCCTGGATGCCGCGGTGATGCGGGTTCCGGCCGGCGTCAGCCCGGAGGATGCCCACGCACATGCGGGCCATGGTCTCCCACTCCGGGTAGAGCGTCCGGCTGGCGGGGTCCAGGAACTGGAAGCGGGCCAGGTTGGGCAGGGCGCCGACGGAGCCGATGGCCGGGGCGTAGAAGGCCCGACCCAGGGCGTTGACGGCGAGCATGTTCTGGGCCTCGTCGCGCACGAACGCGACGGCGCCGGTGATCGCATCCACCATCTGCTGCAGGGCCGGGCGCACGGGCGCGGGCCCGACGCCGCCCCGGCCGGGATCCCGGGAGTGCGGGGAGCGGGTGCGCTCGGCGGGGCGGGCGAGGTCCAGCAGGTGGGCGCGCTCGGCGTCGTCGAGCTGAAGGGCCGCGGCCAGCCCGTCCAGCACCGCCGGGGAGGCGCTGGCCAGGGCGCCGCGCTCCAGGCGGGTGTAGTACTCGACGCTGATCCCGGCCAGCTGCGCCACCTCGGAGCGACGCAGCCCCGGCACCCGGCGGGGACCGGGCCCGGCGGGCAGGCCCACCCGCTCCGGGGTGATCTTGGCGCGCCGCGAGGAGAGGAATTCGCGGATCTCGGCGGATTGGTCCATGTCTTCGAGGCTAAGCCGCACCGGGCGCCCGGAGGGAGACCCTGACAGGGCACCCCACCTCCTCCTCTTCCGCAAAACTGGAGATGCTTCCCATATCGGGACGTGTAGCGCCCAGTTATAAGAAGCATCTCCCGTTTTGCGCAGAGAAGGGAAGGGGCGCGTCAGTCGAGGTGCTCGGAGAACTGCTTGCGGATCTGCTCCGCGGTGACCGTCGGGATCTCGGCGGTCAGCGGCCGGTCCTGGGAGATGAGGCGGCGCTTGACCACCTGCCACATGACCGCCAGGAACCCGAACCAGACGGGGCTGACGTACAGCGCCACGCGGGTGTCCGGGGACAGCGCCAGGCAGCAGGCGATGAACGCGAAGAACGCCAGCGAGATCCACGGGGTGACCTTGGGGAAGGGCACCCGGAAGCGGGAGGCCTCGTGGTGGGTGGGGTGGCGCCGGTGGTATAGGATGTAGCTGACGACGATGGTGCCCCACGTGAACAGGATGTACGCCGAGCACAGGGAGCTGACCATCGTGAACGCCTGGGTGAGGGCGTCCCCGGCCAGCAGCACCGGCACGGAGGCGAACAGGAACACGGTGGAGAAGAAGACCGCGTTGCGCGGCACCCCGCGGGAGGAGGCGAAGCGCAGCCAGCGCGGGGCGTGCCCGTCCTTGGCCAGGCCGTAGGCCATGCGGGTCGCGGAGTACACCCCGGAGTTGGCGCTGGAGGCCGCGGAGGTCAGCACCACGAGGTTCACCACGAAGGCCGCCCCCGCGAAGCCGACGTTGCCGAACATCGTGATGAACGGGCTCTGGGCGGGGTCGATGGAATCCCACGGGGTGACCATCATGATCACCGCGAGGGAGCCGATGTAGAAGATCGCGATGCGCAGCACGATGGAGTTGACCGCGCGCGGCAGGTTCCGGTGCGGGTTCTCCGTCTCCGCGGCGGTGGTGCCCACCAGCTCCACCCCGATGAAGGAGAAGATCGCCAGCTGGAAGCCCATCAGGAAGCCGTGGAAGCCGGTGGGGAAGAAGCCGCCGTGGTTCCACAGGTGCGCGACCTGCGCCTCCTGCCCGGCCGGGTTGCGGAAGCCGGTGGCCACCAGGATGATGCCGACGACGATCAGCGCGAGGATCGTGACGATCTTGATGATCGCGAACCAGAACTCCGTCTCCCCGAAGGCGCGCACCGGCTGCAGGTTCAGGAGGATCAGGCCCAGCGCCGTCGCCACGGCCGGCAGCCACACGGGCACCTCGGGCCAGAAGTACTGGACGTACGCGGTGATCGCCACGAGGTCCGCCACGCACCCGATGACCCAGGACAGCCAGTAGTTCCAGGCCACCATGAACCCGGCCCACGGCCCGATCTGGTCCTTGGCGATGTCCCCGAAGGTCTTGTAGTGCAGGTTGGACAGCAGCAGCTCCCCGAGCTGGCGCATCACCAGGAACAGGATGAAGCCGATCAGCCCGTAGACCAGGAGGATCGCGGGACCCACCAGGTGGATGGTCTGCCCGGAGCCGAAGAACAGGCCGGTGCCGATGGCCCCGCCGATCGCGATCAGCTGCAGGTGGCGGTTGTGCAGCCCGCGGGCCAGCCCGCCTTCGTTCTCACCGCTGGCGACGTCGGCCGGGACGCGCCCGGAGGACGCCGCGGCGTCGGGGGTGCTCGCGGGGGATTCGGTCATGGCTGGGCCTTCCGTGGGGGCCGACGCCGCACGCCGACCGGTCGAATGCTTCCCTCAGCATATGGGGTGGTGGCCCACGGTGATCCAGGCTACCCCCGGAAAGGTTTCCGGCGGTTTTCCCCGCCGCGGTCGTCTCACGGTGCGGAACAAGTCAGTGTGCGGAACGGGCGGAGCGCTCCCTCAGTCCCCCAGGCCGCGGGCCAGGCGGGTGAGGGTGCGCAGCACGGCCTCGGTGACCTCGGCCTCGGTGACCTCGACCTCGTCGTCGGGGGTGCGGAAGGACTGCATCTCCCGGTGCAGCCGCTCCATCTCCCCGTCCATGGACGCGGCGGAGTCGGCGGTGCGGGTGAGGTCGGCGACCAGCCCGGAGGGGACGTCGCCGTCGTACTTGTAGAAGATCTTGTGCTCCAGGCGGGCCCAGAAGTCCATGGCGATGGTGCGCAGCTGCACCTCCACCGGCACGGTCACCGGCCCGGTGGACAGGAACACGGGGATCTCCAGGATCAGGTGCAGGCTGCGGTACCCGTTGGGCTTGGGGCGGGCGATGTAGTCCTTCTCCACCACCAGGCGCACGTCGTCCTGGCGGCAGAGCATATCCCGCACCCGGTACACATCCGCGGTGAAGGAGCAGATCACCCGCACCCCGGCGATGTCCGTGAGGGACTCTCGGATCTGCGCCAGGGAGCCCAGCCCGCGCTTCTGGGCCTTGCGGGCCAGGCTGTCCAGGGACTTCAGGCGGGAGGAGAAGCTCTCGATCGGGTTGTAGGAGTGGATGGCGGACAGCTCCCGACGCAGCACGCGCACCTTGGTCTCCACCTCGTCGATGGCGCACTCGTACTCCAGGAGGAACCGCTCCACCGTCCTGCGGTGCCGGCTCAGCTCCGCCGGATCCAGGGCCTCGGACCCCAGCACGTCCCCCATGGTCAGTTCCGTCCGGCGCCCTGCCAGGCGCGGTCGTAGAACTCCTGGGAACGGGCCTCCAGCAGCAGCCGGTAGTCCTCGGGGCTCAGCGACTGGGCGGAGCCCTCCGGGATCTTCTCGGTGAACGCGGAGACGCCCAGCCCTGCCTCGTGGTCCTTCAGCTCCAGGCCCGCGGCCTCGAGCATGGTCGGGTACATGTTCAGCTGGTCCGCCCCGGAGCGCAGGGCGCCCTTCTTCCGGTCGGCTTCCGGCACCCAGATGCGGTTGAAGATGGTGCGGTTCGGGTGGTCGTCCAGCTCCTCGTGGAAGGCGTCCCCGGCGCTCATGTGCTTGAGGTGGTCGCCCATGATGACGACGGCCGTGTCCTCCAGGTACCCCTTCTGCTTCATGTACTGCACGTAGTCGGCGACCTGGTTCATCGAGCAGGCGTACACGGAGGTGACCTCGCTCTGGGTGTCCACGGAGCAGTAGTCGAACACGTGCACCGGCTCGTGGGTGTCCAGGGTCAGCATGGAGAGGTTGAAGGGCTGCCCGGTGTGCTGGGCTTCGGCGTGCAGCTGGTCGATCTCGTCCTTGGCGTGGGCCATCAGCCGCTGGTCGCTCAGGCCCCAGTCGCTGCGGAAGTTCTCCTCGGGCTCCCCGGCGGCGCGCCAGTCGTGGAGGTCCTTCTGCTCGTCGTAGCCGTGCCCGCCGAGGAACTTGCTCTTGGCGGCGAAGTCGCCGTTGGCCCCGCCGAGGAACACGTTCTTGTACCCGTGCTCCTTGAGGACGTCGCCCATGCAGGTCAGCCCGCCCAGGTACGCCGCGTTCTCGTCCTTCTCCGCGGAGTCGGCGATGGAGCTGGAGCCGGAGCCGCCCTTCAGCGGCACACCGCACTGGGTGGAGACGATCCCGGCCATGGTCCACCCCCCGCCGTCGTACTGCCGGTAGTCCGGGATGGACTGCCAGCCCTCAGCTTCGGAGGTGGCCTCCTCCAGGCCCTGGAAGGCGTCCTTCTCGAACAGCTGGTCATCGGCCAGGGTCTGCTCCCCGGATTCCAGGTAGATGACCACGAGGTTGCGCTTGCCGGCGTCGGAGGTGACGGTCGGGGCCGCGTAGTAGTCGTCCAGGGTGTACGGGGAGTTGGCGGCGCGCAGGTAGTCGCGGATGCCGACGGTGCTGGCGAAGGCGCTCGTTCCGCCGATGCCCAGGGCCAGAACCGAGAGCGTGGCGAGGATGTTGCGGGGCCAGCGCCAGCTGCGCGGCGGGCGGGGGGCGCCGTCGGCCATGCGCCGGCGCACCACCCGGCGGCGCCAGGCGATGATCCCGGCGACGGCGAGGGTCACCACCACGGGCAGCACGCCGACGCCGAGGATGCCCTTCCAGACGATGGCCCCGCCGCCGCCGTCGGTCTGCACGGAGAAGAGGTTGGTGCGCAGCTGGTCGAAGGTGATGGGGCCCCAGTAGTGGCGGATGCCGAGGGCGGCGATGAGGCAGGTGAGGCCCAGCCACAGCAGCAGGTAGGCGAGGATCCGGCCGAGCACCCGCCCGACGGCGCGGGTGGCCGTGCCGATGCGTCCTGCCATCGTGTGCTCTCCTCCTCGCGTGCGCGCTCCACCGGGGGACACCTCGGGATGGGCCATGCGGATTCATGGCGGGGACGCGCCGAACCCATCGAAGTCTAATGAGGGGTCACCTGCTGTTCAACAGCATGTCGCCGTGAGATGGACCCGGTGACCCGCGCCCCTGCGCGCTCCCGTGCCCCTCCGCCCGCCTCCACCCGCGTTTGGGAGCGGTTTCGTGGTTTGGGAGCCTCGAGGACACTCCCAAACACCGAAACCGCTCCCAACCCGGCCGGTTCCCCGCCCCCGCGGGTCAGAAGCCGCCGGCGTCGGCGGCCATGTTGGCGAAGCGGGAGTAGTGGCCCTGGAAGGCGACCGTGATCGTCTTGGTGGGGCCGTTGCGGTGCTTGGCGACGATGACGTCGGCCTCCCCGGCGCGCGGGGACTCCTTGTCGTAGATGTCCTCGCGGTGCAGCAGCATCACCATGTCCGCGTCCTGCTCGATCGAATTGTGCACCGTGATGCCGTTGGCCACGAAGTTGTGGGTTCCCAGGACGGTCGCGTCGAAGACCTCCTGCTCCCCCATCGGCTGGATCGCCGTGATCCGGTCCCAGAGGAGGTCGTTGACGGCCAGCATCTCCAGCTCCGCGGATTCCAGCAGCGCGGCGACGGCGCCGATCCTCTGCCGGGACGGGGCGTGCTTGTAGTACGTGCTGCCGCAGTAGGCGGAGCCCATGGCGGACTGGAACTGACGGTGGGTCATGCCCCGGTCCTCCAGCACCCTCTTCACGTCCTGCCACACGTCCACCGGCACCGTGTCCACGTTGGTGTTGGAGGTGGAGACCTCCAGTGCGCGCAGCAGCGCCGCGCAGTTGCCCGCCCTCTCACCGTGCACGCCGATCTCCCGGAGGAAGCGCAGCTGGTCGTCCCGCCCGGAGACATCCAGGGTGTATCCCTGCCGGTACTCGCCCTTCAGGGCCGTCAGGTGCAGGCGCGTGGAGATGCCGAACCTCAGCAGCAGGAGGCTGAGCTCATCCAGCATCCGGCGGGAGGTGGAGGCGTAGTAGATCCTACCGGAGCGTCGGCTCCTCGTCAGCGTGACGGAGCCGTCCGTAGCCCACAGATGCTTGATGAACAGGGCGATCTGGCGCTTCGGAAGGGAGAACACCGGCGCCGGGATGAACTTCTCCCAGGACCGCAGGCCGAACAGACCCAGGCCGTCCAGCCATGCCGCGATGGGGTTGCGGCGGCCGTGGGTCAGATGATGCGGAGCCGGCAGACGCAGCGAGGTCACGCGCGCGGCCGGACGGTCGTCTAGGACGGCGGTGACGCCGAAGTGCTCCGCCGCCGCACGGACCGCCTCGAGGTTCTCCTCGTCGACGGAGGCGTACCTGATGGGCTGGCGCTTGACGAAGGACCCGTCCCCCAGCAGGTGCGCCAGCAGGATCACCTCGTCGTCACTCCACCGGGTGCGCTGGGTGGGGCCGTCGGTGTGCCGGGGCACGCCGAGGCGATCCCCGACGGCCAGCTCACCGAGGGGCTTCCAGCCGCGGTAGGTGAAGAAGGGGTGGTTCGCGGTGGCGGTGATGGTCTTGCCGGAGGCGAGGCTGAGCCGGAACACGGGCTTCCTGCCGGTGGGGAACACGTGAGTCAGGTGCCGTTCCACGTAGCGCATGTTCTCGTCCAGGGACCAGACGGGCACGTCCCGGGCGCCGGAGGCGTACAACTCGCCCATGCTCGTCTCGGCCCCGGTGTCCGAGCGCAGGATCCGGGTGTCGGCCGTGAGGCAGCCCGATTCGCGAAGGTCGGAGACCATGGGCTTCTTGTCCGTGCGCTGCTCGGAGCCGCGGTTGAGCTGGGACAGGGCGATGACGGGCACGTCCAGCTCCTTGGCCAGCAGCTTCAGGGAGCGGGAGAACTCGGAGACCTCCTGCTGGCGAGACTCCACCTTCTTGCCGGAGCTCATCAGCTGCAGGTAGTCCAGGACCACCAGGCGCAGGTTGTTCTTCTGCTTGAGCCGGCGGCACTTGGCGCGGATCTCCATCATGGACATGTTCGGGGAGTCGTCGATGAACAGCGGGGACTTGTCCATCCGCCCCATGACCTCGGCGATCTTGGACCACTGGGCGTCCTCGAGGGAGCCGCGGCGCAGGTCGGAGAGGTTCAGGGAGGCCTCCGCGGAGAGCAGGCGCATCGCGATCTCGTTGCGGGACATCTCCAAGGAGAAGATCACGGTGGCCATGTCGTGGTGGATGGCGGCGGAGCGGGCGATGTCCAGGGCGAGGGTGGATTTGCCGACGGCGGGGCGGGCGGCGACGACGATCATCTGCCCGCCGAGCAGCCCGTGGGTGAGGTCGTCCAGCTCGTAGAAGCCGGTGGGCACGCCCTGCATGCCGTCGGCCTTGTCGCCGTTGGCTTCGATCTCCTCGACGGTCTCCCCGATGACCTCCTTGAGGATCACGTAGTCCTCGGCGGTGCGCCGTTCGGCCACCTGGTAGATCTCGGTCTGCGCCTGGTTGACGAGGTCGTCCACCTCGCCGTCCTGGGAGTACCCGAGCTGCACGATCTTGGTTCCGGCCCCGACCAGCCGCCGCAGCACGGCCCGTTCCCGCACGATCTCGGCGTAGAACCCGGCGTTGGCGGCGGTGGGCACGGAGGAGATCAGGGAGTGCAGGTACGCGGCACCGCCCACGCGCCCGAGCTCCCCACGCTTGGTGAGCTCGTCGGCGACGGTGATGGCGTCGGCGGGTTCGCCCTTGCCGTAGAGGTCGATGATCGCTTCGTAGATGGATTCGTGGGCGGGCTTGTAGAAGTCGACGCCGCGCAGGACCTCGACGACGTCGGCGATCGCGTCCTTGGACAGCATCATCCCGCCGAGCACGGACTGCTCGGCGACGTTGTCCTGGGGCGGGGTGCGGCCCCCGCCGTCGCGTTCGGAGACAACCTCAGACACGTGCTCTCCTCGTCGTAGTTATCCACAGGTTAGGCCCGCGGTGGGCCGATGTGCACCGGATGTGCACCGTTCGGGGCGGTTCATCCACAGGTTCGCCGCGTTCTTCCACAGAAACTGTGGACAGCGGTGGGGATGGGGGCGGACGACGCCGCGCGCATCCTGTGGATAACCCTACCCGCTCCCGCCCCCTCGGACCCGGCCCCGAAGCCAGATTTCGGGACGGGTTCGTCGTTTCGGGACCGGAATATCCCGTCCCGAAGAGACGAACCCGTCCCTAACGCGATTCCGGCGGGGGCGGGGGCCGGAGCCAGGGTCAGCTGTTGGCGGCGGCGACCATGAACACCAGCACCGGGTTGGTGAGCACGGAGACCACGAGCAGCAGCAGGTTCAGAACGCGGCGGCGTCGGTACTTGAAGAAGCCGAAGACCGCGAAGAAGGAGGCGAAGGCCGCCGCGATCGAGGAGACGACGAGGCAGATCAGGAAGATCGCGAGGATCACCTGGTTGCTCCCCCAGTTCCCGCCGAAGAACCCGAGGATGATCAGCAGCATCGCGGCCAGCCAGAACCCCAGACCCATCGCGAACAGGCGGGTGCTGGGCAGCCAGCGACGGCGGGATCCAGGACGGCCGGGGCGGGCGTCGTCGGCGGTGGTGTGGCTGGGGGTCATGGGCTCCATCTTCGCATCGGCGGCTGGGAGCATCCGCGGGGTGGATGCGCCAGGGCCCGCCGTCCGCACCACGGTGGGTGCGGGGGCGGGCCCTGGATCGGCAGGCGTCAGGCGCGGGTGCTACGCGGCGACGACGTCCAGCTCCACGGAGGCGACGACGTCCTCGTGCAGGCGGACGGCGACCACGTGGCGGCCGGTGCGCTTGATGCTCTTCTCGATGGTGATGGTCCGCTTGTCCACGGCACCGAGGCCGGCGGCCTCGATCGCCTCGGCGATCTGGGCGGGCTTGACGGTGCCGAACAGGCGGCCCTCGGCCCCGGCCTTGACCGGCACGGAGACGGTCTCACCGGTCAGACGCTCGGCCTGGGCCTGGGCGTCCTCGAGGTTGTGCTGGGCACGGGCCGCGCGGGCGGCGCGGATCGACTCGACCTGGCGCTCCCCGCCCTTGGTCCACACGGTCGCCAGACCGCGGGGGAACAGGTAGTTGCGGGCGTAGCCGTCCTTGACCTCGACGACGTCGCCAGCGGCGCCGAGGCCGGTGACTTCCTGGGAAAGAATGATCTTAGCCATGTGTTCTGGTCTCCTTCTCGATCAGCGGCCGGCGCCGGAGTAGGGCAGCAGGGCGACCTCGCGGGCGTTCTTCACGGCCTGCGCGATCTTGCGCTGCTCCTGCACGGTCACACCGGTGACGCGACGGGCGCGGATCTTGCCGCGATCGGAGATGAACTTGCGCAGCAGCGCGACGTCCTTGTAGTCGATCTCGGTGATGTCAGCAGCCTTGAGCGGGTTCTGCTTGGGTTTCGGCTTGCGGAGTTCAGCCTTGGCCATCGTGGTGCTCCTTGTTCTCTCAGTTGGAGCCCGCGGGTTCGTGCCCCGCGGGATGGGTGGGTGTCAGGGGAGGGCGGGTGCGGTCTAGAACGGCGGTTCGTCGTCCTGGCCGGCACCCCAGTCGTAGCTGCCGCCGGAGCTCTGCCCCCAGGGGTCCGCCGCCGGGGCCTGCTGGCCTCCGCGGTTGCCTCCCTGGTTGTAGCCGCTGCCGCCGTAGCCGTTGCCGGGCCCCTGGCTGGGGTTACCCCCGCCGAAGCCCTGCTGCTGGCCGCCGCCCTGGTTGAAGTTCTGCTGTCCGCCGCCGAAGCCCTGACCGCCCTGGTTTCCGCCGAAGTTCCCTCCGCCGGAGCGCTGGTTGCGGTTCACGGATGCGGTGGCGAAGCGCAGGCTGGGGCCGATCTCGTCGACGTCCAGCTCCATCGAGGTGCGGCGCTCGCCCTCCTTGGTCTCGTACGACCGTGCCTTCAGCCGCCCCTGGGCGATGACGCGCTGGCCCTTGGTGAGGGACTCGGCGACGTTCTCCGCGGCTTCGCGCCAGATGGAGCAGCGCAGGAAGAGGGCTTCCTGGTCCTTCCATTCGTTGGTCTGGCGGTCGAAGGTGCGGGGGGTGGAGGCGATCGTGAAGTTTGCGACCGCCGCCCCGGAGGGGGTGAAGCGCAGTTCGGGGTCGGCGGTGAGGTTGCCGACGACGGTGATGATGGTCTCTCCGGCCATCATGACCTCCTTGCAGTCGTAGCGAGTGGTGCTCCTACCAGTGGACCACGGGGGACTGACAGATCCAATGTCCCGGGGCCCCCTGTGGAAGCTACTTGGAGGAGATCTTCTGCTCTTCCGGGCGGATGATCTTGGTCCGCATGATGTTCTCGTTGAGGTTCAGGACGCGGTCCAGCTCCTTGGCGACGTCCGGCTCCGAGGTGAAGTTCACGACGGCGTAGATGGCCTCGCTCTTCTTCTGGATCTCGTAGGCCAGGCGGCGGCGGCCCCAGATGTCGATGTTCTCGATGGTGCCGTTGCCCTTGCGGACGACGTCGAGGAACTTCTGCAGGGTCGGCTCGACGGCGCGGTCGTCAACCTCGGGGCTGATCAGTGCCATGAGTTCGTATTCACGCATGTGGGAACCCACCTCCTTCGGTCTCGGCGGCTGCGGTCTCTCCGCAGCAGGAGGTTCGCTTGCGCGGGTGCGGTGCGCGAGGGGTCCGGGAACGGTCCCGGTCTCGGCACAACCTGCCCGAGTCTACCCCATCCGCGCCGCGGCACCCAGGGGCCGGGTCACGCGGGGTCAGCCGATGCGTCCGCGCAGCTGCTCGGGGTCGGCCGGCGGGGCGGCGAGGACCTCCCGGGCGGCGTCGACGGCGTCTTCCACCTTCCACAGCAGGACGCCGACGGGGCGGCGGTCGGCGTCGAGGTAGTAGACGACGCGGCGGCCGTCGCCGAGGTCGTCCTCGAGGGTCTCCAGGGTGGAGTCCAGGGTGCCGACGGCCTCCCAGCGGGTGCCGTTGACGAGGGAGTAGAAGTACGGGGTGTGGGCGTACCGCTCCCCGCCGGAGGCCATGGAGCGTCCGGCGGTGGTGCCCATCTGCAGGGCGTTGTCCTTGTGCTCCACGCGGGTGCGCCCGAGGATCACGTCCGGGTAGGAGGCGATGTCCCCGGCGGCCCAGATGTGGGGGTCGGAGGTGCGCAGCTGCTCGTCCACGCGCACCCCGCCGTCGGCCAGCTCCAGTCCGGCGGCTTCGGCGAGCTCGGTGCGGGGGGTGGCGCCGAGGCCGAGGATGAGCACGTCGCCCTCGACGTCGGTGCCGTCGTCCAGGCGCACCCGGATGCGATCGCCGTCGACGTCGGCGCGCTCGGCCCGGTGCCCGCCGCTGACCTGCACCCCGGCGTCGGTGAGCAGTGCCTGGTACTGCACGGCGAGGTCCGCGGGGAATTTGGCGTCCCCGAGGGTGGTCTCCGGGATGATCAGGTGCACGGAGACGTCCTCCTGGCTGAGGACGGCGGCGAGCTCCGCGCCGATGTACCCGCCGCCGAGGAGCACGAACTCGCGGTGGGTGCGGGTGAGCTCGCGCAGGCGCCGGTAGTCCTCGGCGGTGCGGTAGGTGAGGATGTGCGGGTGCTGTGGGGCGTCGAAGCGGTTCGGCTCCGCGCCGGTGGCGAGCAGGAGCTTGCCGTAGCCGATCTGCTGGCCGTCCGCGGTGCTCACCCGGCGGTTCTCCCGGTCGATGCCGGTCACGGTGGTGCCGGTGCGCACCTGCGCCCCGGTGGCTTCGGCGGTGCCGGTGAAGAAGTCGTCGAGCTTCGCGTCCGGGTTGAGCCAGAGCAGCTTGGACAGGGGCGGGCGGGCGTAGGGCTCGTCGTCTTCGGCCCCGAGGATGCCGATGCTGCCGGTCGCGTCGATCTCCCGGATGCCGCGGGCGGCGGTGTCCGCGGCCATGCCGGCGCCGGTGATGAGGTAGTCGAACCGCTCCGTGCCCGATTCCCGCGCTGCGCGGGTCTCCTGCTGGGTGTGTGATGCGTCCATGGGTGCTGCTCCCTTCCGGTCCGCGGGCGGCACCCCGGTGGGCGGGGTGGCGCGGACCGAGCGTCGTTCCTCATTCCACGCTACTGCGCGGCAGCGGCCGCCGGAACCCCGCTGACCTGGGCAGACGCACGACGACGGCTCGATGCCGGTCAGCGCAGACCGTAGGCCTGAGGCTGGGGGTGGTTGCTGCGGGCGGTCCACCCGGGGATGAGGCAGGCGTCGACGACCAGCCAGATGAACTGGGCGGTGCCGATCAGAGCCGGAATCACCAGGGTCCAGGAGAACAGGATGATCAGGACGGTGAGGATGATGTGACCCACACTACACCCGGGGTGCGACGAAGGGCTGAACCTCAAGTGGTCATCGTCGTGGGGCCTGCCGGCGCAGACCCTACGACGATGACCACCCGGTGATCCGAAGGGTTTCCTACTTCGGGTCCCGGCGAGTGAAGGAGAAGAACCCCGCCACCAGCGGTACCGCGCACCACAGGGCGTACCACCAGCCGGCCGGGACCCGCTGCGGATCACCCACCGGGTCCGAGGCGGTGGTCAGGGTGTTCGCCAGGTTCATCGGCAGATACGGCATGAAGTCATTGGCCCAATCCAGGTTGGTCAGGAAGGACCACACCAGCGGCAGCACGAACAGCACCACCACCACGACCACGATCGCCCCCGCGCTGTTGCGCAGCAGCGCCGCCAGCCCCAGGCCCATCCAGGAGGTCAGCACGAAGACCACCAGCAGACCCAGCACACAGGTCCAGTACCCGGAATCCGTGAAGTCGAAGTGCGCGTCATCATCGGACAGGATCAGCTGCGTCAGCGGGTAGGAGACCACCGCGGAGATCAGCGCCACCAGCGCGGAGAACACGGAGATCACCAGCGCCTTCGCCACGTACACCGCCCACCGGCGCGGGGCCGCGGTGAACGTGGAGATGATGGACTTGGTGCCGAACTCCGTGGACAGGATCATCACCGCCATCGCACCCACCACGATGAACCCCAGGGTCGCGCCCGCCGTCGGCGTCATCACCGCCAGGTCATGCACGTTCCCGGACAGCGAGGCCTGCATCTCCGCGCCGCCCTCCGCGGCCGCGGGATCCTGCGGCACGGACTCGCTCGCGGAGGTCATGAAGTTCACGCTCCACGCGGCCATGGAGGCCATGCCCGCCATCAGCGCGATCGTCACGATCATCAGCACCCACGAGGACACGAGGGTGCGGAACTTCAGCACCTCCGCGCGCAGGATCCCCAGGAAGCTCAGCCGGTACGGGGAAGTGTGCGCGGCGCGGTCGGTGCGGGGGGTCTCGGAAACGGCGGTGCTCATGCTCGGCTCTCCTTCGCGACGTGCTGGGCCTGCGGGGCCTGCTGGGCCTGGGGGGCGTTCGGGTCCGCGGAGCGGTACTCCACGGAATCCTGGGTCATCCGCATGTACACCTGCTCCAGGGAATCCCGCTGCGGGGTGATCTCATACAGCAGGACGCCGGCCGACTGCGCCCGCTCGGCCACCTCGCGGGCCTCGGCCGCCACCAGCAGACCGTCCTGCTCATACGGGGTGGACTCCACGCCGTCGGCCCGCAGCCGATCCGCGAAGGCCGCGGCGTCGTCCGTGCGCACCAGCACCCGGTGCTCCCCGTTGGCATCCAGGAAGCTCTGCAGGGGCTCATCCGCGAGGATCCTGCCCTGCCCGATCACGATCAGATGATCCGCGGTCTGCGCCATCTCCGACATCAGGTGCGAGGACAGGAACACCGTCTTGCCCTCCGAGGCCAGGTGCCGGGCCATCTGCCGCACCCAGATCACACCCTCCGGGTCCAGGCCGTTCACCGGCTCATCCAGGATCACCGTGGAAGGGTCCCCCAGGATCGCCGTCGCGATGCCCAGGCGCTGACCCATCCCCAGGGAGTACCCGCCCACCTTCCGCTTCGCGGCCGAGGCCAGGCCGGTGATCTCGATGACCTCATCCACCCGGGACTTCGGGATCCCGTGGGTCACGGCCATCGCCCGCAGGTGGTTGACCCCCGAACGCCGGGGGTGCACCGCGCGCGCCTCCAGCAGGGAGCCCACCGACATCAGCGGCGAGCGCAGGGCCGCATACCGCTGCCCGTCCACCAGCGCCTGCCCGCGGGTGGGGTGCTCCAACCCGAGGATCATCCTCATCGTCGTGGACTTCCCGGCGCCGTTGGGCCCGAGGAAGCCGGTCACCTTCCCGGGTTGCACCGTGAAGGACACATCATCCACGGCCCGTTTGGGGCCGTACGTCTTGGTGAGGCCGCTGACCTCGATCATGGAATCGCTCCCGTTCTGCAGGGGTCTTGGTGGTCTTCTGGTCTTCTCCGGCGTGTGTGACCCACTGTATAAGGAGATCCCGGCCGCTCCCGCAGCACAGCGAGGAAACGGCCGGGATCTCATCCTCAGGGCGGAGGCCGGGGTGGAGCTGGCTCCACCCCGGCGCCGAGCCGGACCCCCTTCCGGCCCCGAGCCGAGCCCGGTCAGGGCCGGCGCGGGTCAGTACCCGTTGCTCGAGTGCGAGTCCTGCACCGTGATCTCCTCCGGGGTCACCGTGATCATGAAGGCCCCGGAGAGGGGCGAGGTGGTGCTCTTGTCCTCCCACGGCTCGTCATCGTCGAAGCGGTACTGGTAGGAGAACTTCACCTTCCCGCTCTCCGAGGTCCGCACGTACAGCTGCTGCCGGTCTCCAGCTCGTCCACCGGGTCCGAGTCCGTGCTGTTCAGGCCGTCCGTGAGCATGAACGTCGGGTACTCCTCCACGGACCAGCTGGGGTTGCGGTGCTCGTCATCGGCCTCGTAGTAGCTGTTCAGCCTGCACTCGGCGACCTTGAACTCCTTCTTCGCCACGCACGCGTCGATCTTCTCCTTGGCCTTCGCCGCGGCATCCGTCACCGCCTGCTCGGTGAGCCTCTGCCGGAACTCCACCGTGGAGCCGGACAGCTCCGAGGAGGTGTCCTCGTCCGCGGTGACCGTGACCTTCTGGTCATCGCCGTAGGTCAGGTACTTCCCGCCCTTCGGCGCGGCGAAGGTGTACTCCCCGGGCAGCACCGTCAGGCTCAGCGCGTCCGGGTCCTCCTCGAACACGGAGCGGCGGTGGTACCCGGAGGTGGGCGACGGCGAGGCCGACGACGCCGGCACGCTCACCTCATGGCCGTTGACCGTCAGCGTGTCCTGACCGGCCGGCACCGAGACCCGCACCGTCTTGTACAGCCCGGACTGGTCCGGGGCGATCTCCCACTGCCGCAGCCCCAGCACCCCGCCGGCACGCGTGAGCTGCAGCGTGGTGTCCGTGGAGCGCTGATCCTGGGTCACGGAGACGGTGGCCGTGGCGGACTGGCCGTCATCGGCCACCTCCACGTCCTTCACGTCGTACCCGGAGATCCGCTGCCCGGCGTCCTTGTACACGTCCCCGGTCAGCAGCACGCGCTGCGCGGAGGGGACGTTCGGATCGATCAGGTTCGTCGCGGCCTCGGCGTCCCCGTCCACGACGGCGTCGAAGCACTCCTCCACCACGTGCTCGGGGCTGTACACGGTGGCGTTGGCGATGCGCACCCCGGCGAACGCCAGGATCAGCACCAGCGCCCCGGCGATGATCCCGGAGATCTTCAGCCGCTTCTTCGCCCTCGGGGACAGCGGCGCGGCCTCGCGCACGGCCGCCGTCTGGGCGGTCTGCTCGGACGGGGACGAGGAAGCCGGCTGCCCGGGTTGCGGGGCGGTGAAGGGACGGGTCTGCTTCGCACCCTCCCCGACGATCGGTGCGGCCTCAGCGCCGGACCGGGCGTCCGCCTGGGCATCGGCCTGAACGGCGGTCTCGGCACCGTTCTCGGCGGCGACCGACGCGCCGGCTCCGAAACCGGCGGCCCCGGCATCGGCACCTCCGTTCCCGGCGCGCTGGGTGAACAGCACCGAAGCCGGGGCTCCGAACAGCACGGCGCGCGCGACCCTGCGGCACGGCCCGGGCCAGGTGCGGCACCGCATACCGGGCCAGCACCTCCACGACCCCGCCCCACAGGGCGAACACCACCGGCGTCCACCACGCCGAGCCCATGGACAGGCGCGCGGAGTAGCCGCTGTAGGCCTGCACGGATATCTCCGCGCTGATCCGGCCGAGCATCAGCGTGACCAGCCCGGCGAGGAAGAACACCAGCGGCATGGCCACCCAGGAGGTCCACCGTCCGAGGCCGGGGCGGCGCCCGGCCCACGCGCAGGCCAGAACCAGGATCCCCACCACCAGGAACAGCCACATCAGCATCGGCCAGGCGGTGGCGACATCCCGGGTGCCGCCGGACCACAGGAACAGCGTCTCCCGAGCGTTGCCGCCGTCGCCGCGGGCCACGGCCGTGACGGCCCCGAGGTGGGTCATGGAGACGAGGTCGACGCCGGCGAAGGTCCCGATCAGCAGCACCGCCAGGAAGGCGGCGAAGGAGCCCTCCTCCACCCCGGAGCCGATGGACAGCAGGATCAGACCGAGCACGGACAGCGCACCCAGGTACAGCGCGCTCAGCCGCGCCGCCGGCGCGAGGCCCGGCACCTACTGGTGCACCAGATCGGAGACCCGGGTGGGCTCAGGCCCCAGGGCGGTGCGCCGAGCCCAGACGCCCAGCAGCGTGCCGAAGACCAGCGGGCAGATCACCAGGCCAGGACTCATCGCCCAGAAGTGCAGACGCACGGCGTAGTCGCCGTCCTCCGTGGCTCGCCCGGCCAGCACCATGGTCAGCACCATCGCGAAGACCGTCAGCAGCCCGGCGGTGACCAGGGAGGAGAGCCACACCTGGTCGGGAGCCACCCGCTCCTGGCGGCGGACCTGGCGGGCCGCCACCACCCGGGAGCAGATGAACAGCGCCACCGCTCCCACCACGGTGATCATCACCGGCAGGAAGCCGATGGACAGGTGCAGGAGATCCGACCTGGAGTCCACGGCGGTCACGCTCAGGTGCATCCGTCCGCCCAGGGCCATGGAGACCAGCTGCACGGTCAGCGCGACGACGAAGTACACCCCGGTGCCGTTGCGGAGCAGTCCCACCACATCATCGGCGTCCAGCAGACCTGCGCCACTCAGGGAGCCCGCCGTCTCGGAGCGGATGGCCACCACGATCAGCACGGAGAAGACGACGGCGGCCAGGAGCATCGCCCCGTAGGTGATGCCGGCGGCGGCCCGCGGGTTCTCGTTCCTCTCCGGCTCGCGGGCAGCGCCCGAGGACTCGGAGGGGGTGGGCTGACCGGGGGAATCAGTCATGATGCATCCTCAGAGGTGATGGTTGCGGGTGATGATGCCCACCAAACTATCGGATCGCACGGCGATGCACCTCACCGGCACGCCGCGTGCCGGCGTGGGATCAGGCCCCGCCCTCCGGCTGCTGCGCCCACCACGCCAGCAGGCGACGCCGGGCCTCCTCCTCGCCCAGGCTGCCCTCATCCAGGCGCAGCTCCAGCAGGAAGCGGTACGCCTTCCCCACCGTGGGCCCCGGGGCGATCCCCAGGATCGCCATGATCTGCTCCCCGTCCAGGTCCGGGCGCATCGCGTCCATCTCCTCCTGGGCCGCCAGCTGCTCGATGCGCCGCTCCAGGTCGTCGTAGGCCCGGCGCAGCCGCCCCGCCTTGCGCTGGTTCCGGGTGGTCACATCCGAGCGGGTCAGCCGGTGCAGGCGCTGCAGCTGATCCCCGGCGTCGCGCACGTACCGACGCACCGCCGAGTCCGTCCACCCCGCATCGCCATATCCGTAGAAGCGCATATGCAGCTCCACCAGCCGCGCCACGTTCCGGATCGTCTCGTTGTCGAAGCGCAGAGCCCGCATCCGCTTCTTCACCAGCTTGGCCCCGACGACGTCGTGGTGCCGGAAGCTCACCGCGCCGTCCTCCTCCAGGCGCCGGGTGGCGGGCTTGCCGACGTCGTGCATCAGGGCGGCGAAGCGCAGGGTGAAGTCCGGGGCCGGCACAGGACCCTCCGGACCCGTCTCCAGGTCCACGGCCTGCATGAGCACGGTCAGGGAGTGCTCGTACACGTCCTTGTGCTGGTGCGCCTCATCCCGCTGCATCCGCAGCGCGGGCACCTCCGGCAGCACGTGATCGGCCAGACCCGTGCTCACCAGCAGGTCCACGCCGCGGCGGGGGTTGCGCCCCACCATCAGCTTGACCAGCTCATCGCGCACCCGCTCCGCGGAGACGATGCCGATCCGCTCGGCCATGTCCGTCATCGCCGCGACCACCTCCGGGGCCGGAGCCACGTCCAGGCGGGAGGCGAAGCGCGCCGCGCGCATCATCCGCAGCGGATCGTCCGAGAAGGAGTCCTCCGGGGCGCCCGGGGTGCGCAGGATCCCGGCGTGCAGGTCGCGTATGCCGCCGTAGGGATCCACCAGCTCCAGCCCCGGCAGGCGCAGGGCCATGGAGTTGATGGTGAAGTCCCGGCGGAACAGGTCATCCTCCAGCCGCCGCCCGAAGGCCACCGTGGGCTTGCGGGAGTCGGCGTCGTAGGCCTCCGCACGGTAGGTGGTCACCTCGATCATCGCCTCGCCCTTGCGCAGCCCGATGGTGCCGTATTCCCGGCCGATCTCCCAGTGCGCATCCGCCCAGTCCCCGGCGGTTTCCAGGATCTGGTCCGGAGTGGCGTCGGTGGTGAAGTCCAGGTCCAGGGCCTCAGCACCCAGGAACAGGTCCCGGACGGGCCCGCCGACCAGCGAGAGCTCGTAGCCGCGCTCGGCGAAGATCCGGCCCAGCTCCAGGGCCGCCGGGTGGATCGCAGAGGTGTCGAAGAGGTGTGCCATAGTCCTTCGATCGTGCCAGATCCGCGCCGACGACGACGCCGCGCCCCTCCCGGGGACGGGCCGCCGCAGGCCCCGGGGCGGGCAGCCGGGCCCGGGAGCCGGTCGCGGACGACTCTGTAAGGTGGACACATGAGCTTTCCAGTACCGCGGGCGCCGAAGAGACGGGTGCTCCTGCCCGTCTCGGCCACGCCCACGGTGGAGGAGGTCTCCGCCGGGGGCCTCGTCGTGGACCTGGAGACGCCGGGCCAGCCCGTGGCGATCATCGCCCGCCTCAACCGCGGCGGGCGCGTCGAATGGTGCCTGCCCAAGGGCCACCCGGAGGGCCAGGAGACCAACGCCCAGGCCGCGCGCCGGGAGATCGAGGAGGAGACCGGGGTGGCCGGGGAGATCCTGGCGGGCCTGGGCTCCATCGACTACTGGTTCTCCGTCTCCGGGCACCGGGTGCACAAGACCGTGCACCACTTCCTCCTGCAGGCCACCGGCGGGTACCTGACCACGGAGAAGGATCCGGACCACGAGGCGATCGACGTCGCCTGGGTGGGCATCGACGACCTCGGGCGCAAGCTCTCCTTCCCGAACGAGCGCCGCATCGCGGACATCGCCCGGGAGTACCTCATCCACCAGCTCTGACGGGCCCGGCCGCCGCGTCGACACGGAATATCACGGACAGGGAATACCTCCTATGGCAACCACCGGTGCGCGCTCGAGCGCCATCATGGCCGCCGGGACGCTGGTCTCGCGCATCCTCGGCTTCCTCAAGACCATGCTGCTGGCCGTCGCCATCGGCGGTGCGACCAACGTCGGAGACGTCTTCGCCCTGGCCAACACCCTGCCCAACCAGATCTACGTGCTGGTGGCCGCGGGCGTGTTCAACGCCGTGCTGGTCCCCCAGGTCATCAAGGCCTCCAAGCATCCCGACGGCGGCGCGGACTACATCTCCCGGCTGCTCTCCCTCGCGGTGATCGGCCTGTTCGCGGTCACCGGACTCGTGGTCCTGCTGGCCCGACCCATCATCTCCGTGATGGCCTCCGGGTGGTCCGAGCAGCAGATCGACCTCGGGGTGACCTTCGCCCTCTGGTGCTTCCCGCAGATCTTCTTCTACGGGCTCTACACGGTGGTCGGCCAGATCCTCAACGCCCGCGGCGCCTTCGGGGCGTATATGTGGGCGCCGGCCCTGAACAACGTCGTCGCGATCGGGGCGCTGCTGGTGTTCGTGTGGCTGTTCGGCACGCAGCAGTCCGCCCAGCACACCCCGGAGAGCTGGACCTCCCAGCAGACCTTCTGGCTGGCCGGGATGGCCACCGTGGGCGTCGCGCTGCAGGCCCTCATCCTGTTCATTCCGCTCAAGGCATTGAAGATCGGCCTGGGGATCAAGCTGGGCTGGCGCGGGATCGGGCTGCGCACCGCCGGGCGCCTGGCCAGCTGGACGCTGGCCACCGGCGTCATCGCCAACCTCGCGTTCCTCTACGTCGCCCACCTGGCCACCACCCCCGCCGGGTTCCGCGCGGACTACGACGTGCCGATCGCCGGGAACAACGCCCTGGACAACTCGACCATGCTCTACCAGCTGCCGCACGGGGTGATCGGGCTGTCCGTGGCCACGGTGCTGTTCAACCAGATGTCCCGCTCCGCCGCGGAGGAGGACCGGGACACCCTCATCGCGACCCTCTCCCGCGGCCTGCGGATCACGTGCGTGGCCACGATCTTCTGCGCCGTGGCCCTGGTGGTCTTCGCTGGGCCCATCGGCGTGCTGTTCGGCGGCGGCGGCCCGGTGGCCGGGGCGGTGGTCGGGCAGGTCATCACGGTGATCGCCCTGGGGGGTCCGTTCCTGACCACGTCCTTCATGATGGGGCGGATGTTCTACGCTCACGAGGACGCCAAGACCCCGCTGATCAACCAGGCGATCTGCGCGGCGTACCTGATCATCGGAGGATTCCTCATCAAGCATATTCAGCCGGATCACATCGTCTTCGGCTTGGCCGGTCTGTATGCCGGTCAGAACATCCTCGCGACCCTGCTGTACCACCGCAGTCTGCGCCGCTGGCTGGGGGACTACGACGTCGCGAACATCATGACCACCCACCTGCGGGTCACCGTGGCTGCCCTGCTGGCCGGGATCGGCGGCTTCGCGGTGCTCACGCTGCTGGGCGGCTCGGACTTCTCCGGGTTCGCCTGGAGCAACCAGATCACCTCCCTGATCACGATCGCCGCGGGAGGGACCCTCATGGGGGTGCTGTACCTGGGGGCGCTGAAGCTGCTGCACGTGCGGGAGCTGGACGGCATGGTCCGCATGGTGCGCACCCGACTGGGCCGGTAATCCCCGCCACACCCCGGTAGGATCGTGGGCAGCGGTCCGCACCGGGCCCGGAAGAACCCTCGCAAGGAGAGCTGGAGGACTCGTGACGCAGGCTATCGAGCTGGGCACCGTGCTGGGCGGTCGCTACAAGGTGACGGCGCAGGTGCTGACCACGGCCGCGCGCGACCAGGTCCTGGAGGGCCGGGATCAGGTGCTGGGCCGGCAGGTGTCCATCCTAGCCGCGGGCCCCCAGCACGCCGAGCTGCTCATCGACAACGCCCGCTCCCTGGCCTCGGGGCCGCGCTCCAGGTCCCTGCAGATCCTGGACCTCGGCCAGTCCGAGGACACCACCTACCTCATCACCTCCCACACCGACTCGGAGGAGCTGCTGGACCTCCTGCTGCCCGGAGGCGCGGACCCGGATGACGGCGGAGAGGCCCTCGGCTCCGAGATCTTCGGCACCGAAGATGCCCCGGCGGGCGCGGAGGACGGCTACGAGGCCGTCACCGGCCCGGTCGACGAGTCTCGAGCCGAGGAGCGGGAGCAGGACGGTCCGGCCGTGACCCGCTGGACCGACGCGGATTACGAGTCCTTCGGCGAGGAGCCGCCCGCCCAGCGCTCCGGGCGCTCCAGCCGCTCCGGAGGCACCCTGTTCGATCGCGCCGCCTCCGATGCGGCCGGCGGCGCCGCGGCGTCGGCCGCCTCTCGGCGCGCCGCGGACGCCGGCTACGACGGCAGCGGCGTCGGGGACGCCGACGATGACCGGGCCTACGACTACGGGTACGACGAGGCGGAGCCCGCCTACGCCGGGCCGACCTCCCCGGATCCCGCCACCGGAACCTATCCCGGGGCCGAGACCGTCGCCGATGAGGACCCCGAGGACGAGGATCTCTACCCGGACGATGAGGAGGAGTACGACGACGAACCGCGCCGCCGCGGCCCCGGCGGGGGCCTGTGGATCACGACGCTGGTGGTGATCCTGCTGCTGGCCGGACTGGTCTTCTTCGGCTTCACCCGGCTGGGAGCGATGGTCTCCTCGATCGGCGGCGGCTCCTCCTCTGCTCCTGCGTCTTCAGCTTCCTCCGGGGGCTCCGAGGCCTCCGGGACCGGCAGCTCCTCCGCGTCGGCCTCCGCCTCGCCCACCGAGGACGACGGCGCCGAGCCGCGCGCCGTCTCCGCGCAGCGGATCGTGCCGGGCAACGCCTCGTTCATGGCGGATCAGGACGGAACCCTGTCCCAGGTGGTGGATGGGAACCCGTCCACCGTGTGGACCAGCTACGGCTTCTCCTCGGCGCAGTTCGGCTCCCTGATCTCCGGCTTCGGCATCGCCGTCCAGCTGCAGGATCCGGCGAAGGTCAGCCAGGTGACGGTGGATCAGCAGGGCGGGACCGGCGGGTCCTTCACCGTCTACACCAGCGATTCCCCGTCCCTGGACGGCGCCACGGAGGCCGGGAAGGGCACCTTCGACGCCGCGCAGACCACGGTGCGCCTGAACGAACAGGCCTCTTCGAAGACCGCCCGGTACGTGATCGTCTTCGTGGATTCCGCTCCGCGGCTGTCCCAGCCGATCGGCGGGTACCCCTACGGGCTGCGTCTGGGGGAGATCTCGGTCCGGTGAGGCGCTGTGCGCCCGGCGGTCCGGTGAGGCACGGCTGGCCAGGTGGCCCGGTGAGGCGTTGTGGCCCCGGGCCCGTCGCGCGGAATATCCCTCCCCGGTCCCCGGTTCCACCCTGTAGAAGCACCGGGGCGTCTTGCGAGGCGCCTCCTCCCGCCCGAGCGCGTCGGCCCGGCATCCCGCGGGCCGCAGGAAAGGTCCCCCAGCACGTGAACGAGAACGTCTTCGCCGCGGGTTCCCCCGTGATCTCCCTGAACCAGCAGACCGCCGCCGAGGGCCGTGACGACGCCGTGCCGTCGTCGGCCACGGAGGCCATCGCGCCGTCCGCGGAGGACTCAGTGCACGACGTCGCCATCATCGGCTCCGGGCCGGCCGGGTACACGGCCGCGATCTACACGGCCCGCGCCAACCTCAAGCCCATCGTGTTCGCCAGCTCGGTGGCGGCCGGCGGGGACCTGATGACCACCACGGAGGTCGAGAACTTCCCCGGCTTCGTGGATGGCATCCAGGGGCCCGAGCTGATGTCCACGATGCAGCAGCAGGCGGAGCGCTTCGGTGCGGATATCCGCTACGAGGATGTGGAGTCCGTGGAGCTGGCCGGCGAGCTGAAGAGGATCACGGTCGCGGACGGGTCCGTGCACTGGGCCAAGGCCGTGATCGTCTCCACCGGGTCGGAGTACCGGAAGCTCGGCCTCGAGGATGAGGCGCGCCTGTCCGGGCACGGCGTCAGCTGGTGCGCAACCTGTGACGGGTTCTTCTTCAAGGAGAAGCCGATCGCCGTCGTCGGGGGCGGGGATTCCGCCCTGGAGGAGGCGCTGTTCCTGACCACCTTCGCCTCCTCGGTGACCATCATCCATCGGCGCGATTCCATGCGGGCCTCGGAGATCATGCAGCGCCGGGCCCTGGAGCACCCGAAGATCACCTTCGTGTGGGACTCCGAGGTGGTGGGCATCGAGGGTGCCGCGCAGACGGAGGCCCTGCAGGTGCGCAACGTGAAGTCCGGGCTGACGCAGCGCCTGGAGGTCAGCGGCCTGTTCGTGGCCATCGGCTCGGACCCCCGCACGGAGCTGGTCAAGGACCAGCTGGAGCTGACCGCCGAGGGCACGATCGCCGTGCAGGGCCGCTCCTCCAAGACCAGCCTCCCCGGGGTGTTCGCCGCCGGGGACGTCATCGACCCCACCTACCGCCAGGCGATCACCGCGGCCGGCTCCGGCTGTGTGGCCGCCATCGACGTCCAGCATTACCTGGAAACCCTGTAACACCCTTCCCACCGAAAGGAGCTGTCATGAGCAGCGCCAGAGCAGTCACCGATGCGTCCTTCCAGGAAGACGTTCTGAACAGCGATCGCCCGGTCATCGTGGATTTTTGGGCCGAGTGGTGCGGCCCGTGCCGGATGGTCGGCCCCGTCCTCGATCAGATCGCCGAGGAGCACGCGGAGAAGGTCGACGTCGTGAAGCTCAACGTGGATGAGAACAGCGAGACCGCCGCGAAGTACGGCATCACCTCCATCCCCGCGATCTACGTGTTCAAGGGCGGCGAGGTGGCCAAGACGAGCGTGGGTGCCAAGCCCAAGGCCGTCCTGGAGAAGGAGTTCGCCGAGTTCCTCGGCTGATCTCCCCCGCCTGACGCGCCTCCCATCCGACGACGAGGCCCGCATGTTTCACGTGAAACATGCGGGCCTCGTGCTGTGTCGTCAGCCGCGCTCGATCTCCGGATCCAGCACGCTGATGATGCGGTTGAGATCGTCCACCGAGGCGAACTCGATGGTCATCTTCCCCTTGCGGGCCCCCAGGGCGATCTTGACGCTGGTGTCGAGCTTGTCCGCAAACGCGTCGGCGATGTAGTCAAACCTCTCATGATGCCGAGGGGCCGACGGCCGGCGCTTCTTCTTCTCCGGACCGGCGGCCGCCCCGGACTGGATGATCTCCTCGACGGAGCGCACTGATAGTCCCTCCGCCACGATGCGCTGTGCGAGCCTCTCCATGGCGGCGGGGTCCGACAGCGCCAGCAGGGCGCGGGCGTGCCCGGACGAGAGCACTCCCGCCGCAACCCGACGCTGCACCAGGGCGGGCAGACGCAGCAGGCGAATGGTGTTGCTGATCTGCGGGCGCGACCGGCCGATCCGGCGTGCCAGCTCCTCCTGGGTGGTCCCGAATTCGTGGAGCAGCTGCTGGTACGCCGCCGCCTCCTCCAGCGGATTCAACTGGCTGCGGTGGAGATTCTCCAGAAGAGCATCACGAAGCAGGTCGATGTCCTGCGTCTCGCGGATGATCGCCGGGATCCGGTCCAGCCCGGCCTCCTGGCTGGCTCGCCAGCGCCGCTCACCCATGACCAGCTCGTACTTCTCCGGGCCGTCCTCCTGGCTGGGGCGGATCACGATCGGCTGGAGCACCCCGATCTCCCGAATCGAGTGCACCAACTCGGCCATGTCATCGGGGTCGAACTCCTGGCGCGGCTGCTTCCGGTTCGGGTGGATGTCCCGGACGGGGATCTCTCCGAACAGCGCCCCGGGGACGGGCACCAGGTCCTGATCCGTCTCGGACACGGGTGCGTCCGCAGAACCGGTCCGAGTCCTCGTGGTCCGCTGCTCGCCCTCCTCTGTGCCGGAGCGGTCAGACTTTGAGGCCTGGGCAGAGTCATGTGTCGATGCGGAGGCGGAGACGGGCATGGAGGATCGATCGTCCGGGCGACGGTTGGTCGAGGAGGTGCCAGCGCTGGATTCCGCCGTTTCACGTGAAACAGTCGCGTTGCTCGACGAGGAGCTCCCCCGTTCACCGGTCCCCGCCTCGGCGGTTCGCGGATCCTCGCTCTTCGTTTCCTGGGCGGCGGCGCTCGGCTCGAAGAAGAAATCAACCGGTCGCCGGCCCGCACCGCTCTTGCGAAGGGCGGCGCCCATATCGGCGCGCCCAGCGGATCGCCCGCTCTTCTTCGCAGAACGACTTGTAGAGGCTTTCTTCTGGGGCTTCTCCGGAGCGTTGTCGGTCTGTTCGCCGTTCTTCGCCCCGCTCGCCGAGGTCGCAGCGGAAGCCTTCTTGGCGGCCGACCGCCCGCTCGTCCCTCGACCGCCACTCTTCGCGCCGACCTTTCCGCTCGCTCCAGCGGAGGTCGAGGCCGTTCCCTGTCCGCTCGGCGATGCAGCCTGGTTGTCGGCCACGGAAGAGCCTCCACCGCTCGACGCCTCAGCCCTCGATGTTTCACGTGAAACGGTCGGGCCGTTCGCACTCGATCGGCCCGACGAGCCTGACGTCGACCTTCCGGCCGGGGTACGCCGACGTCCCGCCTGGTCCTTCGTCTCCGCCCCAGCATCACCGGTATGACCGGCAGCAGCCGATGAATCGACGGATGTCGTCGGTTCCTCTTCGGGTGAGCTCGGTATGAGAGCCCCCAGTCCGCGCCCCAATCCACGTCGTCTCTCTGCCATGTCCCTCGACCTTCCCACTCGACACTCGTCGCTCCGATTCTACTGGGCCTCGGTGTCATCGAACCGTCCTCCTCCACAGGAATCGACCTCCCACCGCGGGCCATTCGCTCGAACCGGGGCCGGATCGTGTGAATGTACGGCATCCACTGCAGGCTCACCTTCATCGCATGGGTCAGAACCGCCCATCCTCAGTGCCACCGATTCCCAAACCGGCGTGTTGACTCCACCCTCCCCACTGGGGCGCCGAGACCATCTGCCCGGAGGACGCCGGGTTCCCTTCAACGGGAGCACACGGACAGGGGCAGACAATCCGGGCTGCTGCCGGTCGACAGGGCAATATTGGCCGGACGGGTGAAGACCACCTCCTGGACGCTCATCGTGAAGGCAGTAGACAGCGACAGATGGGTCGGGATGGGGGGCCAGACACGTGAAAGCTCTTGTGCCAAGCTGTCCCCCTTCGGAGCGGATCCCCTCAAGTCCGCGTGGAGAGCAGCAGATGGACACCCGAACATAACGACTCACGGCAGAGGTCTCCTGCGCCCTTCGGTCTGACCAGCCCTAGGGGCGGACGACACCTGCGCAGCACAGCCGAGCCCCACGCGTTCCCATGGCGAACGTCGAAGGTGCCACGTACTCCTCCGTTTCACGTGAAACGGGCGCTGGATTGGGCGAAAGCGCCTACGCTCCAACTCCGGCAGGGCGCGACTGATCTATGGGTCCGGTACGCAGGGACGTCCGCGCCTCTCCACGGAGAGTGCTTCTCACATCCCTGAGGATGTACCGAGCGAGCCCACGATAGAGGTCTATCCCTCGGGTCGTGTGCCGAATTCTTGCGTCCCCGATCACGATGGCGTTAGGTGTTGGGTCAGTCGCGGACTACCGGGAGATGTGGTCCAGACCCAAGGTTTCGGGGATCCAGACGCTCGGCTTCCCGGCTTCCCGGTCATGATGATCGTCTGTGCGCGCGTGTTTCACGTGAAACATGACGTGAACTTGCTGGACGCTCCGCCCTCGACGCGGACAGGATGCCGTCGCCTTGGGTAGTCCCCCGGGGGTCTGGTGACTCCCTCAGCACCGCCGGTGTGCCCGATCCGGGCGTATCAGGCCCTCCTCCCCCTGGACGGGATTTGGAAGGTCAGACTCTGCGACCATCCGGCTCGCGCAACCCCACGAGGACTGCCTTCCGCATTGGCCGTTGGCAAACAATAACGGAGATCAATCGTTTCGGATCTATCAAGGGGACAGCTGAACCTGAACGTTCGAAGGTGCTGCCGCTCCCGGACCGGTAATGCCCTCCATCCACCGCCCGGACCTCCGCACGGACCAAGCATGTTTCACGTGAAACACATGGAACAGCGGGCCGCCGCCTCGCCCTCCGTCGTCTCCTAGAGGTGGCGGGCGCGATGCTGCCCGGGGGCAGCATCCACGTCGGCCCGCTGCGCGATCTCGACGGCCGCCTCCAGGTAGGACAGGGCGCCGGTCGAATGGGGATCATAGGTGAGGACGGTCTGCTGATAGCTCGGCGCCTCGGAGATCCGCACCGACCGCGGGATCATCGCTTCCAGGGTCTGCTGCGGGAAGTGGTCTCGCACCTCCTGGGCCACCTGAGAGGACAGATTGGTGCGGCCGTCGTACATGGTCAGCAGGATCGTGCTGACCTCGAGTCCGGGGTTGAGGTGCTTCTTCACCATGTCGATGTTCTTGAGCAGCTGGCTCAGCCCCTCCAAGGCGTAGTACTCGCACTGGATGGGGATCAGGACCTCACGCGCGGCCACGAAGGCGTTGATGGTCAGCAGCCCGAGGGACGGCGGGCAATCGATGAACACGTAATCCAACCGCTGGAGGTCGTTGACGGCAAGATACTTGGCGTAATCGCCGAGAGCCCGGCTCAGCCGCTGCTCCCGAGCCACCAGAGAGACCAGTTCGATCTCGGCCCCGGCCAGGTCGATGTTCGAGGGCAAGCAGTACAGATTCTCCACATCCGGGCAGGGGCGCACGGCCTCCTGCATCGGGGTGTCCTCGATGAGCACATCGTAGGTGGAGACGATGTCCGTCCCGTGCTCGATATTCAGCGCTGTGGAGGCATTGCCCTGCGGATCGATGTCGATCACCAGCGTCTGCAGGCCGCGCTCGGCCAGGGCGGCCGCGAGGTTCACGGCCGTGCTGGTCTTCCCGACCCCGCCCTTCTGGTTGCTGATCGTGAAGATCCGCGTCTCCGCAGGGGGCTGCACCTGCTGTTGGTTGAGCTTCTTCCAGCGCTTCTTCTCGTTCATGAGCTCTCTCGCTACAGGCGACTGTACGGCCTCCGCCATCGCGGCGGACTCCACGGACGATGTTTCACGTGAAACACGACGGCCGACGTCGGGGTGGATCGGGGTCGGGAGGTCCCGGGGTTGCGGCGGCAGTGCATCCCCGAAGACACCCTTCAGACGGTGGGAAGGTGGGGGAGAGGTCATGGCGTCCGCAGACCTCCTCCTCGTCCAGAGTCGCACCGCGGCCGTTCCGGGTGATCACGTCTCGTCCCAGCGTACCCGGCTGATGGATGCCCCGGCGGCGGAGTCCACAGGCATACGCAGTCTCCGGCACCGCCGCCCCTGGCGACCCCGCTCCACACGGACAACACCCACGCGGAGTACCCACGCCGACTGAACCCACACACAGCCTCCACCACCGCCTGCGGACACCGCAGACACTGGCAGACGCTGCGTCGGGGAAGACCGAAAACAACCTGTCGCGGATGTGCGAGACGGCGTGAGGCGAGGCGCAGACGCCCGCACCGCGCAGCCTCACAGAGCCACAGCCTCACAGCCTCGCGAACCCACAAGCCTCAGCGACTCAGCACAGCACAATGCCAGAGGCGCATCACAGCGCCCCAGCCTCACCACCCCGGAGACCCACAGCCCGGGAGACACGGAGCCTCAGAGGCTGACGCGCACCACCGTCGTCGGCTCGCTGAGCAGCCGATCCCCGACGGTGAGGATCTCGGTCTCGCGGGCGCCGTACTTGGAGAGCTTCTTGCGCGCCTTGCGCACCTCTTCCTCGGCGGAGCGGCCCTTCAGGGCCAGCAGCTGCCCCGTGCCCCGCAGGATCGGCAGGGTGATGTCCAGGAGACCACCCAAGGCCGAGACGGCGCGCGCGGTGACGATGTCCGCCTCGACCTCGCCGACGATCTGCTCGCCCCGGCCGCGCAGGATGCGCACCGAATCCCCCAGCTCCAGGTCCCGCACCACCTCGTCCAACCAGATCACGCGCCGCTCCAGCGGCTCCACGAGAGTCAGGGACAGATCCGGTCGGGCCAGAGCCAGGCACAGCCCCGGGAGGCCCGCTCCGGAGCCCACATCCACCACGGAGGCGCCCTGGGGGATCAGCTCCTGGACCACCGCGCAGTTCAGAACGTGACGGACCCACAGCCGCGGAACCTCCCGGGGGCCGATCAGGCCTCGCTCGATCCCGCTGTCCGACAGATGACCCACGTAGCGGCGGGCGAGATCCAGGCGTTCACCGAAGACCTCCTCGGCCGCCCGCAGCTCCTCGCCCACAGGCTCCGGAGCCTGCGCCGGCGACGCGGCGGTCCCGGCACCCCGAGAGCCGGCGTCGGCGTGGGAACCCCGCGTCCCAGCGCCGCCACCCTGAGGCGCGACGTCAGCGCCCCGGGAATCCGAGGCAGCATCACGCGCGGCGGATCCGGTGTGCGGGCGGCTCATGCCGGCTCCTCACCCGGTGCCGTGAAGTCCACGGTCACCTCCGCCGGATCCGGGTGCTGGGGCACAGCCCCCGGCGCACCAGGCACACCGCCAGTCGCACCGCCAGCGGCGTCGGCGGCATCAGCACCGGCGACCGACGCCGCATCCTCGGCGGCCTCCCGGGGGTCGGTCACCACGATGTGGCGCTTCGGCCCCTCGCCCTCCGAGGCAGAGAGGAAGCCCAGCTCGGCGACGAAGTCGTGCACCAGTTTGCGCTCATAGGGGCTCAGGGGCTGCAGGTGGCGGTCCTTCCCGGACTCGCGCACCGAAGCCACGGCCTCCTCGGCGAGGCGGCGCAGCTCGCCCTTGCGCCGCTCCCGATGCCCCGCGATGTCCAGGATCAGCCGAGACCGGTTGCCGGTGGCCGCCAGCACCGACAGCCGCACCAGCTCCTGCAGGGAGTCCAGCACCTCGCCGTGCTTGCCCACCAGCATCTTCAGGTCCTCGGCCTGCTCGCCCTCGGCCACCACCGAGAGGAAAGTGCGGTTCTGGTGCACCTCGATCTCGATGTCGCCGTCCAGGTCCGCGATGTCCAGCAGCTCCTCGAGGTAGTCGGCGGCGATCTCGCTCTCCTCCTCGCGCAGCGCCGCCTCCTCAGTGCTGGATTCTGAGGCCGCGGCCTCCGCGGCGCTGGCGTGTGCGGTTTCCGCGGCGTCGTCGTCGCGGCGCTGGTCGGTGGGCTGCTGTGCTGACATCAGATGCTCCTTGCTCCATCCGTGCGGTCGGTGCGCTCGAGGGCCGCGGGAGGGCGCTCCGAACCCGTGGTCGCGCCCATCCCGCCGCGGATCACTTCCGCTTCTTCTTCTGGCGCTGCTTGCTCACGGGCTGACGGCGCTGCCCGGCCTGGGCCTTCGCCCGCTGGGCCTCCAGCTCGGCTTCGTGCTCCTCCTTGGTCTTGCCCACGGGGGGAAGGCCCTTGGCGGCCCGGCGCTCGTTGAGCTCGCGCTCGGCCTGAGAGCCCGGCGTCGGGTTGTTGCGGATGACCCACCACTGCTGGCCCATGGACCAGAAGTTGGAGACGGTCCAGTACACGAGCACACCGAGAGGGAAGTTGATGCCGCCGACGGCGAAGATGATCGGGAACAGGTACAGCATCATCTGCTGCTGCCGATACATGGGCGATTCCTTGGCCTGGTCGCTCATGTTCCGGGAGGTCAGCTGACGCTGGGTGAAGAACTGGGTCGCGCTCATCAGCACGATCATGAGGATCGCGAGCACGACGGTGGCCGTGTGGTTGCCATGGCCGGGCTGCATGAGCGTGGAGAACAGCGGCGCCCCGAGGATCGTGGCGTCGTTGAACTGGTGCACCATATCCGCGGGCAGCACCAGCAGATTGGATCCCGACGACGCCGCCGCCGGCACCCCGCGCAGCACCTGCAGGAGGCCGAAGAAGATCGGCATCTGCACGAGGATCGGCAGACAGGAGGACAGCGGGTTGGAGCCGGTCTTCTTGTACAGCGCCATCTGCTCCTGCGCCATCGCCTGGCGGGAGAGCTGATCCTTCTTGCCCTTGTACTTGGCCTGGATCTTGGCCATCTCCGGCTGCAGCTCCTGCATGCCGCGCATGGACTTGATCTGCTTGACGAACAGCGGGATGGTCAGGGTCCGCATCACCAGGGTCATGAAGACGATGGCGAGCACCCACGTCCACCCGGAGGCGGCGTCCATGCCGATCGCGGTGAAAACCGTGTGGAAGAACCACAGGATCGCGGAGACGATCCACTTGAAGGGCCACAGGATGAGGTCGAAGAGGTTCATCGGGGATTGACTCCTAGCCCCGCGGTTCCACGGGGGTGTCATGTGCGTGCGCGCAGCGCGGATGGTTCAGCAGCAGGATCTGGGGGGCGCGTCCCGGCGCGAAGGTCCGGGGGCCGACGGGCACCGGGTCCAGGCCGCCGGAGGCCCAGGGATGGCACCGCAGCAATCGTCTCACGGTCAGGCCCAGTCCCCGCACCGCGCCGTGCACAGTGAAGGCCTCCAGCGCGTACGCCGAGCACGTCGGGAAGTACCGGCACACCTCCCCGTACAGGGGCGAGATGATCCTGCGGTACAGGCGCAGCAGGCCGATGGCGAGGTTCTGCGGCAGCGTCCACAGCGCCTGCCCGACGCCGCGGACGCGCACGTACTCCGTCGGCGCCCGCTCCAGCAGCTGCTGGGGCTCCATCGCGGCCTCGAGGGTTCTTCCGGCGTCCTGGTCGGGGCTCATGCGGCGAGCTTCCGCCGGGCGGCGATCAGGGCCGCCCGGTAGTCCGCGCCGAGGCGGCTCCAATCCGCCTCGGCCGAGGCCGGCAGGGCGCGGACCACCAGGTGCAGTCCGCGAGGGGTCTCGGCGATCGACTCGGCGGCGAGCTCGCGCAGCCGCCGCTTGACCCGGTTGCGCACGACGGCGTTGCCCACCGCCTTGGACACGATGAAGCCGACGAGGGTCGGCTCCTGCGGTGCGCAGGGGTGGGCGTAGACGACGACGTTCCGGCGCCCGCTACGGGCGCCGGAACGCGTGGCTGCTGAGAATTGGACCGACGTCCGCATCCGGTGCTGCTGGGCCAGCACTGAGCGGCTCCTTCGAAGACGTGCCGGGGTGCGGGTGCCTCCGCGCGGGATCATCTCCCGGGCGCGGCGGGACAGCGCCTCAGTCCCCGACGACGGGGGTGCGGCTCAGGCGGAGAGGTTCGCGCGGCCCTTGGACCGGCGGTGGGCCAGGATGGCGCGGCCGGCGCGGGTGCGCATCCGCAGACGGAAGCCGTGCTTCTTGGCACGACGGCGGTTATTCGGCTGAAAAGTCCGCTTGCTCACGGTGGGTACTCCATTGACGTCGATTCGGGCGCTGCCCGCGCTGGTGGATCCGACGGGGATCCGCAGGGGCGACGCGTGGGGCGATGCGATCCGCGCGGCGTGCAGGGCCGCGCACCGGGTCTCCTCGAACCGCCGATGGGCTGCGGGGCAGCCCGGGTTGGAGGGTCGGTGGGCACACTGACGGCACACGGACGACTGATCGAGTCTAAGAGGGAGGCGGTGGGGCGGTCAAGCCCTGCGCGGCGCACCGATATCGTCAGACGAGGTGCATCCCGCTTCCCCAGGGTGTGCATCCACCGACCATCCCAGTCTGTGGATAAACCCCAGAGAAGTTCCCACCATCCCCAGCCCCGAGAAGACGCGGAACTACAGTCCTGTGATTACCGGAAGCGGCCGACTGCGGCGGATTCCCGCGGTCGGGATGCTCTAGGCTGGCAGGAGCCGCCTCTCGTTATCCACAGAGCAGGCGGGTGTGTACAACCTTGTGGACAGACCGGGGAGAACCGGTGGAGGACCGCGCCCGACCCGCCGGCGCGAACGCCTCCAGCGCCCTCGATCCGTCCCGTCGCCGACTTCGAGGAGCACCGTGAGCGTTCAGGGCAACGAGCAGATCCAGACGCGCTGGGAGGCGTGCATCGCGGACCTGCAGAACAACCCCGACCTGACCCGCCGGGTCAAGGGCTCCCTGGACAAGGCGCAGCCGCAGGGGCTGTTCGGCACCACCCTGATCATCGCGGTGCCCAACGAGTACACCCGCGACGTCTTCCAGCGGGAGCTGAACATCGCCTTCAAGGAGGCGCTGAACCGCGCCTTCCCCGAGGACATGGGCATCACCGAGGCCTTCGTCATCGACCCGGAGCTGGAGACGCCGGTGCCCGGCCGGGCCCAGGCCACCGCCTCGCCCCAGCAGCTGCGCAGCCCCCGCGCCGACGCCGCCCCGACGCGGACGTCCGGAGAGTCCGGGCACTCCACCGCCGAGGGAGGGCTTCCCACCGATCACCCGCGGGCGGATCAGGCCCGGCACGCGAGCTCGGAGCAGGGGCCCGGCCTGCCGCCCATCAGCGAGCTGGAAGCCGAGCGCGGCCACGTGGGCACCGTCCCCTCTCCGCTGCACGTGCCCGGGGCCGGACAGGAGCCGGCCTCCCTCACCGGTTCCCGCCCGACGTCGGCCCCGGCCGGCTCCCCGGAGTCCGAGGCCCCGCGCCCCGAGGTGGTCACCCCCGGCCAGGACATTCCCCAGATGGCATCCAACACCGCGCCGAACGACGCGGAGTGGGAGTCCAGCGCCCGGCTGAACAGCAAGTACGTCTTCGACACCTTCGTCATCGGGCAGTCCAACCGCTTCGCCCACGCCGCGGCCCTGGCCGTCTCCGAGATGCCGGCTAAGTCATATAACCCGCTGTTCATCTACGGGGATTCCGGGCTGGGCAAGACCCACCTGCTGCACGCCATCGGGCACTACACCAAGCGGATGTTCCCGCACATGCGGGTGCGGTATGTGAACTCGGAGGAGTTCACCAACGACTTCATCAACTCCATCCGCGACGACGAGGGCTCCAGCTTCAAGCAGATCTACCGCAACGTGGACCTGCTGCTGATCGACGACATCCAGTTCCTCGCGGGCAAGGAGCACACGCAGGAGGAGTTCTTCCACACCTTCAACGCCCTGCACAACCACCAGAAGCAGGTGGTCATCACCTCGGATCTGCCGCCCAAGCAGCTGACCGGCTTCGCCGAGCGGATGCGCTCCCGGTTCGAGTGGGGCCTGATCACGGATGTGCAGCCGCCGGAGCTGGAGACGCGGATCGCGATCCTGCGCAAGAAGTCTCAGAGCGAGAACCTGGACGCCCCGGACGAGGTCATGGAGTACATCGCCTCCAACATCACCACCAACATCCGGGAGCTGGAGGGCGCGCTGATCCGGGTGACGGCCTACGCCTCCCTGAACAAACAGGCCGTGGACCTGCCGCTGGCGGAGCTGGTGCTCAAGGACCTCATCACGGATGAAGGCGTCTCCGAGATCACCGCCTCCACGATCCTCGGGCAGACCGCGGCGTACTTCGAGGTGTCGCTGGAGGAGCTGCGCAGCAAGTCCCGCAACCGCACACTGGTCACCGCGCGGCAGATCGCCATGTACCTGCTGCGCGAGCTCACGGACATGTCCCTGCCCAAGATCGGCCAGGAGCTGGGGGGCCGGGACCACACCACCGTGATGCATGCGGAGCGGAAGATCCGCAAGCTCATGGCCGAGCGGCGCAACATCTTCAACCAGGTCACCGAGCTGACCAACCGCATCAAGCAGCAGCACCGCGAGGGCTGAGGCCCGGTCCGGGGCCCGCCCGAGCTCATCCACCGTTTCCACAGGGTGATCCGGGCCCTGTTATTAACAGCTGTGGACAGAACTGTGGACAACCCCGCTCGGACTGTGGAGCTTAAGGGGATGCACCGCCCGCAGGCTGTGGATCCCGCATCAGGCCGGTCTCGCGGCTCCACATGCCGGCAGGATCCGTCCCCGACGACGACCACAGGTTGCCCACACCCGCGATCCGCGAGCCGGCAGGGATCCGGGCGTTTTTCCACAGAATCCACACGGGTTGTTAATACTCCCGATCCTTTAAGAGATCATCCCCGACAACGAACCTCCCGGACCCTCGAGCCTGCCGGCAGGGCCGGGATCCGGCCGTGACCGGCCGCCCGGCCTGTGGAATTCCAAGAATCCCCGAGGTCCGGCTCCGGTAAGCTGGCCCCAGATCCGATCCCCTCGTACCCCGCGCGCTGCGCGCGGAAGAAGGACAGCGCCACCGTGAGATTCTCAGTCGACCGCGACGTACTGGCCGAGGCCGTCACCTGGACGGCCCGCTCCCTGTCCCCCCGCCCCCCGGTGCCGGTGCTCTCCGGGCTGCTGATCACCGCCCAGGGCGGGGAGGTCTCCATCGCGAGCTTCGACTACGAGACCTCCGCCAAGCTGTCCATCGCCGCCGAGGTCATCGAGGAGGGTCAGACCCTCGTCTCCGGGCGGCTGCTGGCGGACATCTGCCGCTCCCTGCCCTCCGCCCCGGTCGCCGTCGAGACGCGGGATTCCAAGGTGTACCTGACCTGCCGCTCCGCGAAGTTCAACCTCGCGTCCATGCCCGTCTCGGACTACCCCGAGCTGCCCGGACTGCCGGAGGTCTCCGGCACCGTGGACGGCGCGGCCTTCGCCCACGCGGTCTCCCAGGTGATCATCGCCGCCAGCAAGGACGACACCCTGCCCATCCTCACCGGGGTGCGCATGGAGATCGACGGACCGAACATGACGCTGCTGGCCACGGACCGCTACCGGCTGGCCATGCGCGAGCTGATCTGGGAGCCCGCGGACCAGGGGCTGCAGACCGCCGCCCTGATCAAGGCCCGCACCCTCAACGAGGTCGCCAAGACTCTGGGTGGGGCCGGGCAGCTGTCCATCGCCCTGTCCGGATCCCACGAGCTCATCGGCTTCGAATCCGGCGGGCGGCGCACCACCAGCCTCCTGGTGGACGGAGAGTACCCCAAGATCCGCTCGCTCTTCCCGGATCAGACCCCCATCCACGCCGTCGTGCGCACCGGGGAGCTGGTGGAGGCCGTGCGGCGCGTCTCCCTGGTGGCCGAGCGCAACACCCCTGTGCGCCTGGCGTTCGTGCAGGGCCAGCTGACCCTGGACGCCGGGACCGGGGAGGACGCCCAGGCCAACGAGGTCATCGAGGCCCAACTGGAGGGCGAGGACATCACCGTGGCCTTCAACCCCGTGTACCTGTCCGAGGGGCTGGGCGCGATCGGCGGGGACTACGTCCGCTTCTCCTTCACCACCCCGCCCAAGCCGGCGGTGCTCTCCCCGCAGGAGAGCCCGGAGGCGGAGGAGGATCGACGCTACCGGTACCTGCTGATGCCGGTGCGCCTGCCGCAGCAGTAGCGCCCGCGCGCAGCGGATCAGAGCAGGAAAGGAGGAGCCGGCCCGGTGCACATCGACCACCTCTCGCTGATGGACTTCCGCACCTACCGGTTCCTGGATCTGGCCCTGACGCCGGGGCTCACCGTGCTGGTGGGGCGCAACGGCGTCGGGAAGACCAACATCGTCGAGGCCGTGGACTACTGCGCCGAGCTGGCCTCCCACCGGGTCAGCGCCGATGCCCCGCTGGTGCGGGTGGGTGCCGAGCGCGCTTACATCCGGGCCCGGGTGGTGCGCGGCGGCCAGCAGACCGTCATGGAGCTGGAGATCACCCCCGGCAAGGCCAACCGGGTACGGCTGAACCGCGCCGCGCCCGTGCGGGTGCGCGAGGCCCTGGGGATCTGCCGCACCGTCCTGTTCTCCCCGGAGGACCTGGCCCTGATCAAGGGCGAACCCGCGCTGCGTCGTCGCTTCCTGGACGATCTGGCGGTCTCCCTGCGCCCGGTGGTCGCCGGATACCGGGCGGACTATGAGAAGGTGCTGCGCCAGCGCAACGCCCTGCTGAAGTCCCTGCGCCGCTCGGGACGCACCGGACCGGAGGAGCGGGCCACGCTGGAGGTGTGGAACGGGCAGCTGGTCAACCTCGGCGCCCGGATCCTGCACGCCCGCTTCCAGGTCCTGGCGGCCCTGTTGCCGGAGGCCGACCGGGCGTACGGGCAGCTGACCGACGGCGGCAAGGAGCTGGCCTTCCGCTACGAGTCCCTCACCCTGGGCGCCCGGCCGCGGGAGGACGTCGCCGCCCTGGCCGCGCTGAGCCCGGCCCGGCTCGGGCAGATGCTGGCCAGCGCGCTGGAGGAGAAGGCCCAGGATGAGATCGAGCGGGGGATGAGCCTGGTGGGGCCGCACCGGGACGAGGTGCAGCTGATGCTCGGCGGGATCCCGGCGCGCGGCTACGCCTCCCACGGGGAGACGTGGTCCTACGCCCTGGCCCTGCGCCTGGGCTCCTGGTACGTGCACCGGGCCGACGACGACGCCCCCGGCGCCTCCCCGATCCTCATCCTGGACGACGTCTTCGCGGAGCTGGACGCGGTGCGCCGTTCCCGGCTGGCGCGGATCGTCTCCGCGGCGGAGCAGGTGCTGGTGACCTGTGCGGTCGAGGAGGATCTGCCGCGGGAGCTGCCCGGGCGGCGTCGGGTGCTGCAGGTCAGCCCCGGCGAGGTGCACCCGGTGGACTCCGACGCCGGCGCCCCTGACGCCGCGCCGGAGGAGCCGGAGGGCCCGGGGGCGCCGGGTGCCTGAGCGGGGCGAGGAGGTGCGCCGGGAGCTGGAGCGGGACGAGATCGACGCCCCGGCCTCCCTGCTGCAGCGCCTGCGCGAGGCGGCCGTGGCCCGGGGCGAGGGGAGGGTCACCGGGGGTGCCGCGCGCCGGATCATCAAGGACTTCGGCGCCGTCGTCTCCGCGGCGCCGGGGCAGTCCCGCAGGCGGCGCTGGCGCGAGGAGGGCTGGGATCCGCGCGTGCTCGGCGGGTACACCGGGCCGGGGAAGTCCTCGCGGGACCCGCAGGGGGTCGGCCCCGTGATGGCGCACATGATCGCCGCGCGCGGGTGGAAGGAGCCGGTGGCGGTGGGCAGCGTGCTCTCCCGCTGGGAGGAGCTGGTGGGTCCTTCGATCGCCGCGCACACCAGCCCGGAGAGCTATGAGAACAGCGAGGTCACGGTCCGCTGCGACTCCACCAACTACGCGACCTACCTGCGCACCATGCAGGGGCAGCTGCTGAGCACCTTCGAACGGGAGCTGGGCCCGGGCATCGTCACCCGGGTCACCGTGCGGGGGCCCGCCGCGCCCTCCTGGCGGAAGGGCCGTCGAGTGGCCCCGGGTGGTCGGGGCCCGCGGGACACCTACGGCTGAGCGCCCGCTGCCGTCCCGAACCCCCGGTCACGGGGGATCCCCCAGCCAGACGGGGTCAGGACGACTCAGCCGCCTTCTGTGCCCGATGACGGGGCAGATGCCACCTCGAGAAGCTCCTCAGTGGGCGGAATCGGCGGTGCGCCCGGGGCTCGGTCCGCTAGAATCGAGGGAAGACTGAATGATGGGCGTCCGCACCCGCGACGCCCGGACCCAAGGAGCTTGATTCCCCCAGTGGCATCCGCAGAGCAGCACGAATACGGCGCGAACGAGATCACGGTCCTGGAAGGGCTGGAGGCGGTCCGCAAGCGCCCGGGCATGTACATCGGCTCCACCGGTGAGCGCGGCCTGCACCACCTGGTCTACGAGGTCGTGGACAACTCCGTGGACGAGGCCCTGGCCGGGTACGCGGACCACATCGAGATCACGATCCTCGCCGACGGCGGGGTGAAGGTCGTGGACAACGGCCGCGGCATCCCGGTGGACATCCACCCCACCGAGGGCCGGCCCACCGTCGAGGTGGTCATGACCGTGCTGCACGCCGGCGGCAAGTTCGGCGGCGGCGGGTACGCGGTCTCCGGCGGTCTGCACGGCGTCGGCATCTCCGTGGTCAACGCCCTGTCCACCCGCGTGGAGACCACCGTGCGCCGCCAGGGCTACGAGTGGACCATGGCCTTCGCCGACGGCGGGGTGCCCCAGGGGGAGCTGGTCCGGGGCCGGGAGACCACCGCGACCGGCACCACCCAGGTCTTCCACCCGGACCCGGAGATCTTCGAGACGGTGGAGTTCGACTACGAGACCCTGCGCGCCCGCTTCCAGCAGATGGCCTTCCTGAACAAGGGACTGCGCATCACGCTCACGGATGAGCGCACCGCGGTGGACTTCGAGGACCATGTGGCGGAGGAGAAGAAGCCCAAGGAGCTCAAGCTCAACACGGAGACCACCACCGCGGAGGGCCACCGCACCGTGGTCTACCAGTACGACCGCGGGCTGCTGGACTACGTGCAGTTCCTCAACGCCAGCCAGAAGTCCCCGGTGATCCACGAGGACGTCATCGCCTTCGACGTCGAGGACACCGAGCGGATGCTCTCCCTGGAGCTGGCGATGCAGTGGACGGAGGCCTACCGGGAGTCCGTGCACACCTACGCCAACACCATCAACACCCACGAGGGCGGCACCCACGAGGAGGGCTTCCGCGCGGCCCTGACCACGCTGGTCAACCGCTACGCCCGGGACAACCGGCTGCTGCGGGACAAGGACGACAACCTCACCGGCGATGACATCCGCGAGGGCCTGACCGCGGTGATCTCGGTGAAGATCGCCGAGCCGCAGTTCGAGGGCCAGACCAAGACCAAGCTGGGCAACTCCGAGGTCAAGGCCTTCGTGCAGCGGGAGGTCTCGGATCAGCTGGGCGACTGGTTCGAGCGCAACCCCAACGAGGCCAAGGCCATCGTGCGCCGGGCCATCACGGCCGCGCAGGCGCGGGTGGCCGCGCGCAAGGCCCGGGAGACCACCCGGCGCAAGGGCCTGCTGGAGTCCGGCGGGATGCCGGGCAAGCTGAAGGACTGCTCCTCCAAGGATCCGACGATCTCGGAGATCTACATCGTGGAGGGCGACTCCGCGGGCGGCTCGGCCGTGCAGGGCCGGGATCCGGAGCGCCAGGCGATCCTGCCGCTGCGGGGGAAGATCCTCAACGTGGAGCGGGCCCGCCTAGATCGGGCGCTGTCCAACGCCGAGGTCCAGTCCATGATCACCGCCTTCGGCGCCGGCATCGGCGAGGAGTTCAAGGTGGAGAAGGCCCGGTACCACAAGATCGTGCTGATGGCCGACGCCGACGTGGACGGCCAGCACATCACCACCCTGCTGCTGACCCTGCTGTTCCGGTTCATGCGCCCGCTGATCGAGGCCGGGTACGTGTACCTGGCGCAGCCGCCGCTGTACCGGATCAAGTGGTCCAACGCTGCGGACGACTACGTCTACTCGGATGCTGAGCGGGACGAGGTGGTGGCCCGGGGCCTGGCCAACAACCAGCGCCTGCCCAAGGAGAACGGGATCCAGCGGTACAAGGGCCTGGGGGAGATGTCCTACACCGAGCTGTGGGAGACCACCATGGACCCCGAGCACCGCACCCTGCTGCAGGTCACGATGGATGACGCCGCCGCGGCGGACCAGGTGTTCTCGGTGCTGATGGGCGAGGACGTGGAGTCCCGCCGCGAGTTCATCCAGAAGAACGCGAAGGACATCCGCTTCCTCGACATCTGATCGCATGCCGCCCGGATCATATTCCCCACGCGGAATGAGCCGGGCGGCGATGCGGCGAGACAGCGCAGAGCACACCCCAGAACGGAAAGCACACAGCCATGAGCGACGAGAACGCCACGCCGGAGAACGGCGCAGAGAACGAGGAGCGCGAGGTCCACGAGGGCGAGGTCGTGGACCCGGCCGTGCCCGGTCCGGAGATCCGTCTGACCGATCGGGTCGAGGCCGTGGACCTGCAGACCGAGATGCAGCGCTCCTACCTGGACTACGCGATGGCCGTGATCATCGGCCGCGCCCTGCCGGATGTGCGCGACGGCCTGAAGCCCGTGCACCGGCGCGTCATCTACGCGATGTACGACGGCGGGTACCGCCCGGACCGCTCCTTCAACAAGTGCGCGCGCGTCGTCGGCGACGTCATGGGCCAGTACCACCCGCACGGCGACTCCGCGATCTACGACACCCTGGTGCGCCTGATCCAGGACTGGATCATGCGCTACCCGCTGGCCCTGGGCCAGGGGAACTTCGGCTCCCCGGGCAACGACGGCGCGGCCGCACCCCGGTACACCGAGTGCAAGATGGCGCCGCTGGCCATGGAGATGGTCCGGGACATCCAGGAAGACACCGTGGACTTCCAGGACAACTACGACGGGAAGAACCAGGAGCCCACGGTCCTGCCCGCCCGCTTCCCGAACCTGCTGGTCAACGGCTCCTCCGGCATCGCCGTCGGCATGGCCACCAACATCCCGCCGCACAACCTGCGCGAGGTCGCCGACGGCGTGCAGTGGTTCCTGGACAACCCCGAGGCCTCCGACGAGCAGCTGCTGGAGGCCCTGATCCAGCGGATCAAGGGCCCGGACTTCCCGACCGGCGCGCAGATCCTCGGGCACAAGGGCATCGAGGACGCCTACCGCACCGGGCGCGGGTCCATCACGATGCGCGCGGTGGTCAACGTGGAGGAGATCCACGGGCGCACCTGCCTGGTGGTCACCGAGCTGCCGTACCAGGCCAACCCGGACAACCTGGCCATCAAGATCGCCGAGCTGATCAAGGACGGGAAGATCTCCGGGGTCGCGGACATCCGCGACGAGACCTCCGGGCGCACCGGGCAGCGCCTGGTCATCGTGCTCAAGCGCGACGCCGTGGCCAAGGTGGTGCTGAACAACCTCTACAAGCACACCCAGCTGCAGGAGAACTTCTCCGCGAACATGCTGGCGATCGTCGACGGCGTGCCGCGCACCCTCTCCCTGGACGCGTTCATCCGCCACTGGGTCACCCACCAGATGGACGTCATCGTGCGCCGGACCCGGTTCCGGCTGCGCCAGGCCGAGGAGGAGGCGCACATCCTGCGCGGCCTGCTCAAGGCCCTGGACGCCCTGGACGAGGTCATCCGGCTGATCCGCAGCTCCCCCACCGTGGAGGAGGCGCGCACCGGGCTGATGCAGCTGCTGGACATCGACGAGGCCCAGGCCCAGGCGATCCTGAACATGCAGCTGCGCCGCCTGGCGGCTCTGGAGCGGCAGAAGATCCAGGATCGCCATGCCGAGCTGATGCGCCAGATCGAGGAGTACCGGGGGATCATCGCCTCCGAGCAGCGCCAGCGGGAGCTGATCTCCGAGGAGCTGGCGGAGATCGTCGGCCGGTACGGGGACGAGCGGCGCACCCAGATCCTCATGGGCTACGACGGGGACATGTCCGTGGAGGACCTCATCCCCGAGGAGGACATGGTCGTCACGATCACCCGCGGCGGCTACGTCAAGCGCACCCGCATCGACCAGTACCGCTCCCAGCACCGCGGCGGCAAGGGCATCCGGGGCGCGCAGCTGCGCGGGGACGACGTCGTCGAGCACCTGGTGGTCACCACCACGCACCACTGGATCCTGTTCTTCACCAATCTCGGCCGGGTCTACCGCACCAAGGCGTACGAGCTGATCGAGGCCGGCCGGGACGCCAAGGGCCAGCACGTGGCCAACGTCCTGGCCTTCCAGCCGGGGGAGACGATCGCGCGGGTCATGGCCCTGCGCTCCTACGAGGACGCGCCGTACCTGATCCTGGCGACCAAGCACGGGCTGGTGAAGAAGTCGCGCCTGTCCGACTACGACACCAACCGCACCTCCGGGGTCATCGCGATCAACCTGCGCGAGGAGGACGAGCTGATCTCCGCGCAGCTGGCCGGGGCGGAGGATGACCTGATGCTCATCTCCCGCAAGGGCCAGTCCCTGCGCTTCACCGCCACGGACGAGGCGCTGCGCCCGATGGGCCGGGCCACCTCCGGGGTGACCGGGATGAAGTTCCGCGACGGCGACGAGCTGCTGGCCGCCTCCGTGGTCACCGACGACGCGTACGTCTTCGTGGTCACCGAGGGCGGCTGGGCCAAGCGCACCCGGGTGGATGAGTACCGGGTGCAGGGCCGCGGGGGCCTGGGCATCAAGGTCGCCAAGCTCGCGGAGGACCGCGGGGACCTGGTGGGCGGGCTGATCGTCGGCGCGGACGACGAGGTGCTGGTGGTCATGGAGTCCGGCAAGGTGGCGCGCTCCCACGTGGCCGAGGTGCCCGCGAAGGGCCGGGACACGATGGGCGTGATCTTCGCGAAGCCGGGCAAGAAGGACCGCATCCTGTCCATCGCCCGCAACCAGGACAAGGGCGTGGACGACGGGGAGCCCGTGGCCGAGGGCGGGGCCGTGGGGGTCCCGGGGGCGGATCATGAAGTACCGTTGGACGCAGACACTGATCGCACCGACGCACCGGCAGCAGCCGGTCCGCAGTCCCACGGAGGTAACGAGTGAGCACGAAGAATTCGGGATCCGAGGCGCGCAAGCCCTCCTCGGCGTCGGGCACCTCCGCCCGGCGGCCCGCCCCGAGCCGGGGCCGGGATTCCGTCACGGCCACCAAGTCCTCCGCCTCCTCCGCGGGACGCGCAGGCTCGGGGCGCACCTCCTCGGCGGGTGGGGTCAAGCGGCCCGCCGGCTCGGCCAACCGCCCGCTGGTGCGCCCCGCCCCGCGCTCCAAGGTGCGTCGTGCCCACCTGACGGTCGCGAAGATCGACCTGTGGTCCATCGCCAAGCTGGTGTTCCTGCTGTCCGTGGCCGTGGGCATCGTGACCGTGGTGGCCACCGTGATCCTGTGGCTGGTCTTCGAGGTCACCGGCATCTTCGACGGCATCAACTCGATCCTGTCCATGCTCTCCAGCCAGGGCAACGCCGTGCAGCTCACGGACTACCTCTCCCTGGGGCAGGTGGCCGTGTACGCCACGATCCTGTCCGTGCTGAACGTGGTGCTGCTGACCCTGCTGGGCATCATCGCCGGGTTCCTGTACAACATCGCGGCCAAGCTGGTGGGCGGCATCGGGGTGACCCTGACGGACGACTGACCCGGTGGTCCGCCGCCCGGCGGCCCCGCCTGTGCGCGAGGTCACCGGGGGCGGATTTGGCCGCCGCCGCGGGCAGCCGGTAGTGTTTCATCGTGGCCCACGGGCCGCGTGAGGGCGTATAGCTCAGACGGTTAGAGCGCTACACTGATAATGTAGAGGTCCCAGGTTCAATTCCTGGTACGCCCACCGAATCCCTCACTCGAGGAGGTCCGCTCATGCGGAAGATCCTGGCGGCGCTGGCCGCCGGTGCCGCGGCACTCGCCGTGGCCAAGAGGTACCGGGATTCCCAGGAGACCAAGTCCACGTGGCAGGCGTCCACGGATCGGGTCGACTGAAGTACCCGGGGACGTGGCGCAATTGGTAGCGCATCTGCTTTGCAAGCAGAGGGTTAGGGGTTCGAGTCCCCTCGTCTCCACCACGGACATCGGAACGAAGCCGCGGCTCCCGCATCGGGGCCGCGGCTTCGCCGCATCCGCCCCGTGTTTTCGCCCGCGCGGCGTCTCCGGTCCCCTCCGCGCAGCACCCGTGACCGCAGCTGTGACGCCGACCATGTGACTCGCTGCGGTGTCCAGCTTCGCGCCGCGAAGTTCATCTGAAGTTCACCCTGGCGGGCCTCGCGTCCGGTCCGCGCGGCGGCATAATCGATCCGTGACCCCAGAACTCATCATCCTCGCGATCGTGATCATCACGGCGCTGGTCTTCGACTTCACCAACGGCTTCCACGACACGGGCAACGCGATGGCCACCTCCATCGCCACGGGGGCGCTCAAGCCCAAGGTCGCCGTCGCCCTGTCCGCGGTGCTCAACCTCGTGGGCGCCTTCCTGTCCGTGGAGGTCGCCAAGACCGTCGGCAAGGAGGTCGTGAACCTCAAGATGGCCGAAGGGGACGGGCTGATCCTCATCGTGTTCACCGGCCTGGTCGGCGGCATCGTGTGGAACCTGCTCACCTGGCTGCTGGGGCTGCCCTCCAGCTCCTCCCACGCCCTGTTCGGCGGGCTGATCGGCGCGACCATCGCCGGTCTCGGGGTCTCCGGGGTGCTGTGGTCCGGCATCGTCGCCAAGGTCATCATCCCGGCCCTGGCCGCACCCGTCATCGCCTGCCTCATCTCCACCGTGGGCACCTCCCTCATCTACGGCTTCACCCGCCGGGTCGGGGAGCAGCAGAAGGAGCGCGGCTTCCGCTGGGGCCAGGTGGGCACCGCCTCCCTGGTCTCCCTGGCCCACGGCACCAACGACGCCCAGAAGACCATGGGCGTGATCTTCCTGGCCCTGGTGGCCTCCTCCGCGATCGATCCCTCCGCCGACATCCCGTTCTGGGTCAAGCTCTCCTGCGCCGGGGCCATCGCCCTGGGCACCTACCTGGGCGGCTGGCGGATCATCCGCACCCTGGGCAAGGGCCTGGTGGAGATCGACTCCCCGCAGGGCATGGCCGCCGAGGGCGCCTCGGCCGCGATCATCCTGACCTCCTCCCACTTCGGGATGGCCCTGTCCACCACCCACGTGGCCACCGGATCCATCCTCGGCACCGGCCTGGGCCGCAAGGGCGCGGACGTGCGCTGGGGCGTGGCCGGGCGGATGGCGGTGGCCTGGGTCATCACGCTGCCCGCGGCCGCCGCGGTCGGCGCGGTGTGCTGGCTGATCGCCCACGGCGTGTCCCTGGTCAGCAACCAGCTGGTCGGCACCGGCGTCGTCTTCCTGATCATGGCCGCCCTGGCCGGGTACATGTGGCGCCACTCCCGGAAGAACCCGGTGGACTCCGGCAACGTCAACGCCGATTGGGAGACCGAGGCCGCCCTGTCCGTGGAGAACGGCCCGGATCGCCCCATGGTCTCGGCCGCCGCCGGGGAGATCCTCGACCAGGACCACCTCACCCCCGTGGGCGCCACCGCGTCCCGCCGCCAGCAGAAGCACGGAGCCTGACCCATGGAGATGCTCTCCCTCATCGCCAACCTCCTCCCCGTGACCATCGCCGGGCTTGTGCTCGGCGCGGGGATGCCCGCCCTGTTCGCCCTCGCGATGCGGATCTCCGCCGGGAGCACCGAGACCCGCCCGGACGGGACCGTGGTGCAGACCGCGCCCGCCAGCCCCGTGCTGCGGGCGATCTCCGGGGCGATCTTCGCCCTGATCGCGGCGATCATCCTCCTCGGCATCCTGTGGATCGCCAAGGACTTCATCTACCACACCACCGGGTTCGACCTGCTGGGCGCCGCCAAGAAGTGACGCGCCCCGCGGGATCAGGAGACGCTCCCGCCGTCGACATCGGAACCCGCCGCCACGCGCGGGAGGACGGGGGACACCAGTGCCCAACTTCGTGAGCTCGCTGATCCAGTGGCTGCGTGCCGGCTACCCGCACGGGATGCCCTCCCAGGACTACATCCCGCTCATGGCGGTGCTGCGCCGCCGCCTCGGCGAGGAGGAGATCCAGGACGTCACCCGCCAGCTGGCCGCGGCCGGTCTGGTGCCCGCCGACTCCGTGGACATCGGCGTGGAGATCACCAAGGTCACCGACGAGATGCCCTCTCCCACCGACGTGCGCCGCGTGGAGGACAACCTGCGCTCCCTCGGCCGGGCGGAGGACCCGGAAGACCCGCAGGACGACGATGACGAGGGCCCGAGCCTGGGTGCCGCGGGCGAGGGCCGGCCCGGCTCCCCGGATGACGACGACCGGGAGGACGACGACGGCGCCTGAGCCCCGTCGAGCGCCCCGCTCGACGCAGCGGAGGGACACCCCGCCCTGGCGCGCCGGCCGCAGCAGCGCGTCGCCGTCGCGCTCTGGACCCCATAAGAGACGCCGCCGCCCCCTCATCTGAGGATGAGGGGGCGGCGGCGTTGTCGCGCGGCCGGGCAGGCCGTGGGATCAGGTCAGGAGGCTCAGGCCTCCTTGCCCTCCACGTTCTCGCGGCTCTTGGCGCCGGACTTCTGCGAGTCCTTGACCTCGGCGGGCTTGGCGGTGTCCGCCTTCTTGGGGTCCGGGGTGGCCGCCTTGTTCAGGGGCGCGCCCGGGCCGGGGTGGCTGGTGTCCTTGGCATCCACGTGCTCGGAGACCTCCTGGTTGGAGGGCGCCTTCGCGGAGGCCGGCTTGGTCACCTGCTGATCCTTCAGCGTGGACTTCCCGGCGGAGCCGGCCTGGGAATCCGCGGCGGTCTCCTCGGCGGGCTTGGCCGGGGCGGCCGGGCGGGAGGACTGGTCCTTGGCCGGCTGGGCGGCGTCGGCCGGGGTCTTCCACGGATCCTCCACGGGGCGGGAGGCGCGCCAGGCGGCCACGGCCGCGGCGGTGCCGGCGGCCAGCAGCCCGAAGACCAGCCAGCCCTTGTGGGACTTGCGCTGGGCCTTCTTCTGCTCCTTGGCGAAGCTCTTCGCGGACTTCACGGCCTGCTTCTGGTACTTCTTCACGGCCTTCTTGTCCCCGGTGAGCTTCTGGGCCAGGGCCTCCACGCGGTCATCGCCGGCGTCCACGGAGTCCAGCTTCTGGGCCAGGGTCGCGGCGGCCGCACCGGCCTGCGCCCGGCCCTTGGCGACGGCGTTCTCCACGGCGGGGGAGGCCTTGTCCAGGCCCTCCTGCACGCGCGGAGTCACCTCCTTCTGCACCCAGTGGTTGGCCTTGTCGGCCTGGTCCTGCAGCTTGGCGCCGAGGCCCTGGGCGAGATCCTGGGCTTTCTCTGCCTGGTCCTGGAAGCGGGAGCTGACGACCTTCTGGGCCTTCTTCGCCTTCTTGGCCGCCTGCTTCTGGGCTTCCTTGGCCTTCTTCTCAGCCTTCTTCTGGTGGCACGCCACGAGTCATCCCTCCTTGCGGACGCGGTGCGGCCGGGGCCTCTCCCCGGACGTGTCGCGCGTATCCGCCGGGGTAACACCGGCGGGACGGCACCGCGTCACTTGTCGTCCGTCACCAGCTTATGGGCTGGGACGCCGCGGTGTCGCGCGGAGGCGGCACCGGCCCGTCGTCGTTTTCACTCAAGGCGGAAAGATCTTGGGCGGCCTCGCGCGCGCGTGGGAGGATGACGAGCATGACTGCTAACCCCACCGCGCAAGCGACCATCCACACCAACCACGGGGACATCGTGGTGGATCTGTTCGGGAACCACGCGCCGAAGACCGTCAAGAACTTCATCGGCCTCTCGGACGGCTCGCAGGAGTGGACCGATCCCAAGACCGGGGAGAAGAAGAACACCCCGCTGTACGACGGCGTGATCTTCCATCGCATCATCCGGGACTTCATGATCCAGGGCGGGGACCCGCTGGGCCAGGGCATCGGCGGCCCCGGGTACCAGTTCGACGACGAGATCAGCCCCGAGCTGGACTTCAACGAGCCGTACATGCTGGCCATGGCCAACGCCGGCACCCGCGGCGGCAAGGGCACCAACGGCTCCCAGTTCTTCATCACCACCGTGCCCACCACCTGGCTGCAGGGCAAGCACACCATCTTCGGGCAGGTCGCGGACGAGGACTCCAAGAAGGTCGTCGACGAGATCGAGGGCGTGGCCACCGGCATGATGGACCGGCCGGTGGAGGACGTCGTCATCGAATCCATCGACATCAAGCAGCTGTAGCACCAGCCGCACCCGCACGACGCCGCCCGGGCGCCGCGCGCCGTCTCCCGCTTTCCGGGAGCCGCGCCGCGTGAGCCCCGGGCCCGGCGCCGCCCACGCTTCCAGGCCCATCCGCGCTCGCGGGTGGGCCTGAGCCGTATCCGCACGCTCCCCCCGCTTCCCGGCGGGGACCCATCGACCCACGAGGAGACCCCATGGACCAGGACCCGCCCCGGTACGGGCAGCGCATCGAGGATCAGCCCGGCGAGGTGCCCGTCTGCCCCCGCCACCCCGACCGGCCCGCCTACGTGCGCTGCTCCCGCTGCGGGCGCCCCGTCTGCTCCTCCTGCCAGGTGCAGGCGCCGGTGGGCGTGCAGTGCGTGGACTGCGTGCACCAGGCGCAGCAGGCCGCCGGGGGCGCTCGGCGCGGGGGCGGGGCCGGGCTGTTCCCGCGGGCCGGGGTGCTGCCGGTGACGTGGGGGATCATCGGTGTCTGCGTGGTGGTGTTCCTGCTGCAGGTGGTCACGGGGGATCGGATCACCGCGCAGCTGGCGTACCATCCCGCGCTGACCGCGGTGCAGCCGTGGCGGATGCTCACCAGCGCCTTCGTGCACGGCTCCCTCACCCACCTGCTGCTGAACATGTACAGCCTCTACATCGTGGGCCAGGCGCTGGAGCCGCGCCTCGGGTCCTGGCGCTACGCCGTCGTGTTCGCGCTGTCCGTGCTGGGCGGATCCGCCGCGGTGTACCTGCTCTCCCCGGGCACGTGGGTCGTGGGCGCCTCCGGCGGGATCTTCGGGTTGTTCGGCGCCTTCTTCGCCTGGACCCGCTTCCGGGGCGGGGAGACCGGGGGACTGGTGGTGCTGATCGCGGTGAACCTGGTCTTCGGGTTCGTGGTCCCGGGGATCTCCTGGCAGGCCCATGTGGGCGGTCTGATCGTGGGGGCGCTGACGGCCCTGCTGTTCGACGTCGCCTCCCCGCGGCTGCGGGCCCGACGGCGTCGGCTGCGCTAGCCGCTCCGGGGCGGCGGGTCCGGCCCTGAGATTCTTGTGATTACACGAATCCTGGGGGTGGGGAGGGTTCTCCACAGGGTCTGTCCACAGCTGTTAATAACTACACGGGTGTCACTCCACCGTCGCAGGCACCCCTGTGGATGGCCGAGATCCGCGGAAGATCGGGCCGGATGACCGCCTGCCGGCCGGAAACCCACAGACTTGTCCACTCCTGTGGATAACTTTTCTGCACGGGTGGGGAGAGCGGTGGACGGCCCGAGCCGGGATTCTTGTGATTCCCGCCGGCAGGCCCCGGACCCGCGTCGGGTCTTCGCCGCGCGGTGGGCGACAGCCCCCGATCCCCGGAGACGACGAAAGGCCCGCGACCGGAGCCACCCGGGGGTGGCCTCGATCGCGGGCCTTCTCGGCGGGAGCCGTCACGGTCCCGGCGTCTGCAGACGCGGGTGCCGCGACGGCGCTCCCGAACGCGGGGAGTCAGCTCACTTCTTGAACTTCTCGCCGATGTTGCGGGCGGCGTCCTTGACCTTCTCCGCGCCGTCCTTGACGGCGGCGGAGAGCTGGTCGGCCTTGCCCTCGTTCTTCAGATCGTCGTTGCCCACGGCCTCGCCGACCTTCTCCTTGGCGGTGCCGGCGAAGTCCTGGCCCTTGTTCTCGGCCTTGTCCTCGATACCCATGGTGGCTCCTTTCGTGAGGCGATGGTCCCCTCGGTATGCGGTGCGGACCACCTGTTGATTCCTCACCCTAGGCCACCGCGGGTGTGCTGTGAACCTCAGCGCTGCCGCGCGGGCCCGTGTTCACGACCGGCAGACACGAGCCCGCGCGAACCCGGCGTCGGGCCGGTGCTCGGCGGTCCCGGTGTTCAGCGGTGCTGACGTCGAACCGGTGCTCAGCGGTCCCGGTGGGCCGGCCGTCCCGGGGCCAGCGGCAGGAACACCGGGGCGGCGAAGTCCCGCGCGGCGAAGGCCTGCGCGACGGCCTGGGCCGTGGACTCCACCCGGTCGGCCTCCACCAGGGCCAGCACGGCCCCGCCGAAGCCGCCGCCCACGAGCCGAGCCCCCAGGGCGCCGTGCTCCAGGCAGGTGGCCACCGCGACGTCCAGCTCCCGGCGGGAGGCCTGCAGGTCATCGCGCATCGAGGCGTGGGAGGTGGTGAACAGCTGCCCGAACTCCTCCCACACGGCCCGCACCTGTTCGGGGTGCTGCCGCGGATCGGCCGGGAAGCGGCGGGTGAACAGGGCGCGGGCCCGCTCCACCAGCGCCATGTCCGTGAACACGTGGCGGATCCACCCGGTGAGCACCACCGGCTCCACCTGCTCCGACAGCCCCGGCACCTCCCGCAGCCGCGCCAGGGCGTCGTCCACGGCGCGCTCGCGGGCCCGCCGAGCCTCCTGCGCGTTCAGCTCGGGGAAGCCCAGCTCCTCCGGCAGCAGGTCCCGCAGATGCTCGACGCCGGCGGCGCGGGCCGCCGTCTCGCAGGCCTGCCGGCGCGCCGAGTACTGACCATCGGCCAGATCGTGCGGGGCGTTGGTGTCGATGACCAGGAAGGCCAGGCCCGCCGCGGCGGCATCCACCGGCACCGGCTGGAGGGAGAAGTCCCGGAAGTCGATGGCCACGGCCTGACCGGGCAGCGAGCGCAGGGCCGCCGTCTGGTCCAGCCCGCCGGTGCGGGCCCCGGCCACCCGGTTCTCCGCGGTGATACAGACCTGGGCCAGGCGGGCGCGCAGGGCGTCGTCGTCCGGGGAGCACCCGCCCACCGGCAGGCCCGGCAGGCCGGCGGGGGCGCGCAGCGGGCAGGACAGCTCCAGCAGGGTCAGCGCGGTGGCCGCCAGCAGGGCCGCGGAGGAGGAAAGCCCGCCGCCCACGGGCACCGTCGAGTCGATGAGCAGGTCCGCCCCGAAATCCGGGGGCAGGGCCAGATCCGCCCCGCCCTCCCGGTTCAGGGCCCAGGCGACGCCGCCGACGTAGCTGAACCACCCGGAGACCGTGCCCGGGGCGATGTCCGCGACCCGGGATTCCGGGGCCCCGGGCAGCTGCAGGGACTCGGCGTGCAGCACGCCGTCGGTGCGCAGCCGGGCGGCGATCAGCGTGCGGTACGGCAGCGGGGTGGGCAGGGCGCTGCCGCCGTTGAAGTCCACGTACTCGCCCAGCAGGTTCAGCCGCCCTGGGGCGGACCACACGCCGTCCGGGTCCTGGCCGTAGCGCTCCCGGAAGGCCCGGGTCACCGTGCGCACGTGCTGCTCGTGGTCCGGCAGCTGCGCCCACCGGGCGAGGACGTGCTGGGGGGACTGGGGCATCGAAGCGGACTCATTTCTGGATCGTGGGGGCGAGGAGATGCGGCGTCGGGACGCCGCGGTCCCCGACGATTCTAGGTGCTCGGCGGCATGGGGCCGCCGGGTGGGTGCGGCAGCAGCCCGCGCACGACGGCGCGCACCCCGAATTCCTCGGCCGCCCGGTCCGCCCGGGCCGCGGGGGAGGACTCATCGGGGCCGGCGTCGAGCATCAGGGCGCGATCCTGGGCCTGCTGGGCCAGCCCCAGCACGCTCGCCAGCAGCAGGTGCGCACCCCACTGCGCGCGGCGCGGGGTCAGGCCCGCGGCCAGCAGGAGACGGCGGACGCGCTCGCGCTGGGGTACGGAGTCGGGATGCAGGGCCAGGGCCACGGAGACCACCTCGGGGGCGTCGGTGACCTCGGTCAGGGCCGCGAGCACGCTCAGGGCGGTGGCGGTGAGCTCCTCGGCGATCTCCCGGAGGTCCTGCGGGATCTCCTCGGGCCGGGTCGTGTCGGCCAGCAGCCGGGTGGCCAGCAGGCTCAGCAGCTCCTGCTTGCTGCGCACGTGGTAGTAGAGGGCCCCGGGGGCCACGCCCAGCTCGGTCGCGAGCCGACGCATGGACAGGTCCCCCAGGCCGTAGGAGCGCAGCAGATCTCGGGCGGTCTCGAGGATGCGCTCACGGGTCAGGGCCACCCGTGCAGTCTATCCGGGCCGCCGGGGCGACTCGGCCGATCCCGCGAGGATGGCTCGGTCGGCCCTGCGGGGATGGCGGCCGGGACGCGAGTCGGGCAGGGCCGACCTCGGTCAGCCCTGCCCTCGCTCAGTCCCGTCGGATCAGCCTCGGATCAGGAGAGGGCGTCGATGATCGCGGCGGAGAAGGCCTCGAGGTCGCCGGGGTTGCGGCTGGTGATGAGGTTGCCGTCCACGACCACCTGGGAGTCCTCCCACTGCGCCCCGGCGTTCTTCAGATCCGCGGCGATGGACTCGAAGGAGGTCAGCCGGTGGCCGCGGGCGACGTCGGCCTGGGCCAGCAGCCACGGGGCGTGGCAGATCGCGGCCACGGGCTTATCCGCATCCAGGAAGGCGGTGAGGAAGTCCGTGGCGCCGTCCTGGATGCGCAGGGTGTCCGCGTTGATGGTGCCGCCGGGCAGCACGAGGGCGTCGTAGTCCTCGGCCTTCGCCTCGGCCAGCGGCTGGTCCACGGGGAAGGTGTCCGCGTGGTCCCAGTCCCCCTTCATCGCGGTGAGGGTGCCTTCGGCGGGGGAGACGATGACGGTCTGCGCCCCCGCCTCGTCCAGGGCCTTGCGGGGCTCGGTCAGCTCCACCTGCTCGACGCCGTCGGTGAGCAGGAAGGCGATCTTCTTTCCGGTGAGGTCAGCCATGACGTCCTCTCGTGGTCGGTGAGGTGCGGCGCTCGCCGGCTCCCGGACTCGCTGGGCCCGCGGGCGGGGCGGCGCCGCCTGTTCCGCTTCCAAACTAGGCCCTGCCAGGGGCTCGGGGAACGGGGGTCCGCTCTGCGCTGAGGACGCCGCCCTCCGGCGTCGAGACCGTACATCGCTGCCGAGACCGTACGAAGGTGCCGAAGCCGTACCCGACGGGTGCGGTCTCGGCACCTATGTACGGTTTCGGCGAGACAGTGCGGTCTCGGCGTCGAGGGGATTCCGGCGCCCCGGGGCATGGACCCACCCCGACCGACTTCCCTAGGCTGAGCGGATGGAGTACACCTCAGACCCGAACCGAGGGAAGAAAACCCGCTCCGCGACGTCCCCGGCGGCGGGCACCCGGCCGATCACGCGGCGTCGGGCCCTGGGAATGGGCTCGGCCGCCGTGCTCGGTCTCGCCCTGAGCGCCTGCGGGGCGTCCACGGCAGAGCGGCAGGCCGCCGAGAGCACCGTGTCCGATGCCGCCCAGGCCCCGCGGGATGAGGCCTCGGACGCCGTGACCGCCGTGCTGGACGAGGTCAGCGGGAAGTACGACGGCGCGCGGCTGAGCCTCGCCGCCTACGACGTCGCCGCCGGCCGCACCTACGCCTACCACCCGGATACGTGGAGCTACGAGGCCAGCGTCGTGAAGATCCCCATCGCCCTGTCCGTGCTGCGCCAAGCCAAGGAGGCGGGTGGCCGGCTGGGGGAGCACCAGAAGGACCTGATGACCCAGTCCGTCGTCTACTCAGACAACGCCGCGACCCAGCAGCTGTTCCTCGGGCTCGGTGACACCCAGCGCAGCATCACCGGGGACCTGCCCGGCTCCGCCGCAGACACCTCCGGCATCGTCGACTACCGGGACCCGCAGGCCGCGGAGGTTCTGAACACCACCTACGAGAAGCTGGGCGTGCGGCGCACCCGCTCGCAGGGCTCCTGGGGAGATGACCGCACGTGGGCGCAGGACCAGGTGCAGATCATGCGCGGCATCGCCGAGGGCGTGGACTGGGTGGAGGCCGATGACCTGGACTACCTGCGCTCGCTGATGACCCCGGATAACTCCTCCCAGAACTGGGGCGGGGGCGTGATGTCCGGGAAGGAGGTGGCTGGGCGGAAGGTCACGGACGTCTCGGTGAAGAACGGATGGCTGCCGGAGGACACCGGGGCCTGGCACATCACCTCCTCCGCCGTGGTGACCGTGGGGGAGGACGCCTACGCCGTCGCGGTCGTCTCCCAGGGGTTCGCGGACCAGCAGACGGGTCAGCAGGCGGCCTCCGACGCCGTGCAGGCCTACTTCAGCGCCAAGGCCGCCTGACGCACCAGGACAGGATCAGGACACACAGAGCCCCAGGGCAAGGATGAACGAGGAGTGGGAGATGCTGAACAGAATCAGGGAGATTATTCACTCCTGGAGGGTCAGGAAAATCGATGACGATGAGCTGATCATGGCTCCCGTATGGGATGAGTACCCGTTCACCGGTATCTCCTGGGTTGAGGAGCGCGAGGATGCTGAGTGGTTCATCGCCCTTCCTGATGACCTGAAGAGGGATCTGCGCACCTGGGCGAGTCTGTGGTTCGAACTGCACGGGATGATGAATTCAACAGCTCTGATGGTGAGCTGGCGATGGCGCTCTGGTTCCGGGGGCTCGCCGAGAGGGTCAGCAAGGAGATTCATCCCCCGATCCATCTCACCGTCGCCTACAACTGGACCGACATCGACTTCTCCCGGTACCCGTAGGCGGCATCACCCCGACGCCGCCACGCGCCTCAGCGCTGCAGGAAGGCGAGGACCGCGCGCACGCGTCGGTTGCCGGTATCCGGGTCCAGCCCCAGCTTGTCGAAGATGTTGCCGATGTGCTTGGCCACCGTCGCCGAGGAGACGAACAGCTGCGCCTCGATCTCCTGGTTGGACTTCCCCTCCGCCATCAGCTGCAGGATCTCCCGCTCCCGCGGGGTCAGCCGCTCCAGAGCACCCGAACGCTGATCCTGCCGTGCCGAACCCATCAGGTGCTGGACCACGTCCGGGTCGATCACACTCCCGCCGCCGGCCACCGTCTCCAGGGCACGAGAGAAATCCTCGATCCGCCCCACCCGGTCCTTCAGCAGATACCCCAACCCGGCGGAGTCCGCGGAGAACAGCTCCCGGGCGTAGGCCGCCGCGATGTACTGGGACAGCACCAGCACCGGCAGCCCCGGGTAGCGCTGACGCAGCTGCTGGGCGGCCTGCAGCCCGTCCGAGGCGTTGCCCGGGGGCATCCGCACGTCCGTGATCACCACGTCCAGGCCCTCCCGGCCCTGCTCCTCGGCCACCGCCGCCAGCAGCCCCGGGGCGTCGCCCACCTGCCGGATCACCTCGTGGCCCATGCGGGTCAGCACCATCACCAAGCCCTCGCGCAGCAGGGTCGAGTCTTCGGCGAGGACGATGCGCACGGTACGGGGCCTTTCCCACGGGGACGACGGCGAGCGCGGGCCGACCGCCGGAACCGGTCAGATCCGGGTGACCCGCGGGGCGCCCCACGGCAGGCTGTGCCCGGGACGCTCCGCAACCAAGGGTAGCCACAGCCGCAGCACCGTGGGCCCGCCCACCGGAGAGTCCACGGTGACCGAGCCGCCGAGGGCTTGGGCGCGCTCGTCCAGTCCGCTGATCCCGGAGCCGCGGGCGGCGTCCGCCCCGCCCTGCCCATCGTCGTGCACCTGCACCGTCAGCGCCCCCTGCGCGGTGTGCGCGGTGATGCGCAGCCGGGTGGCCGCGGAGTGCTTCAGCGCGTTGGTCATGGCCTCGCTGACCGCGTAGTAGGCGGTGCGCTCGACGTCGGGCGGCAGCTTCGCGCACGCCGCCCACGTCAGCTCCGTGGGCAGCAGCGCGTTGTTGGCCAGCTCCTCCAGGGCCGCCCGCAGCCCGTGATCCTCCAGGACGGCCGGGTAGATCCCGCGGACCGTGTTGCGCAGGGTCTGCAGGGCGTGGGTGGTCTGCTCCTGCGCCTGGGCCAGCTGCCGCTGCGCCGGCCCGGTCCGGGCGCCCTCGGCGCTCAGGGTTCCCAGCTCCATCTGCACCATGCCCAGGCGCAGGCTGAGGTTGACCAGCTCCTGCTGCACGCCGTCGTGCAGGTCCCGTTCGATCCGGCGCCGCTCCGCCTCGAAGGACTCCATGATGGCGGCGCGGGAGAAGGTCAGCCGGTCCACCTGCCGCTGGATCTCCTCCGGGCGCGGGGCCAGCAGCGCCTTGGTCAGGGAGGCCCACGCGGCGGCCACCAGACCGTTGAGGTACCCGAAGATCAGCAGCGCCACCAGCCCGGCGGCGGCGAAGCGCCACCAGTCCTCCGGGGTGTAGGAGGCGGAGCTGCCCGTCAGCTCCCCGTCCACGATGCGCAGCCGCCACGGGGCGCCGGTCATGTCCTCCAGGGGCGCCCGGTAGATCCCCAGGTACCCGGCGCAGAAGGCGCACACCCCCAGCACGAAGGCCTCCGCGCCCAGCAGGAGGGTGAACAGCACGGCGGCGACGGCGTCGATGACGCTGGCCAGCACCTCCCGCCACGTGGCCGGCTCCCGGTACCGCACGGAGAACCACCGCTTCACGGGCCGCACCGGCAGCGGCACGTGCGCGTTGGACACCCCGCGGAAGCCGAGCATGCGCAGCAGCCACCGCTGCACGTGCCCGTACCAGACGGCGCCGGCCGGGGCGAGGGCCAGCAGCAGCAGGGGACTGACCAGGATGAGCAGGCCGAAGATGGCGGTGACCACCGGGGGCACCGCCGTCTCCCCGCCCAGCACCAGGATGGGCACGAACACCACGATCCCGGTGCACAGGAGCAGCGTTACCGGCGGGGTGATCAGGGCGAGCAGCGCCGCCCACGGGGCGGCGGAGAAGAGGTACGCGGGCCGGGCCAGGCACCGCCACAGGCTGGTTCTCATCGTGGTCCATTCTCCCCGCGGTGCAGGGGGTCGGTGGTCGGCATCGGGATCACGGGGCGAGCAGGACGACGAGCGTGGCCCCGGCGAGCGGGGCGGTCAGGGCCGCGTGCAGGATCCACGGGGCCCACAGGCTGGCGTGCCAGCGGTAGGACAGCGCACAGGCGAGTCCGCCCACCGCGGCCGGGAGCATCAGCACCGGCACCGGATGCAGCAGAGCCGTGGCCGCAGCACTCAGGGCGACAGCCCCCGGCGCCCCCGTGCGCGGGAGCAGCCAGTCCAGGAGGCCGCGGCGCAGCAGCAGCTCCTGCAGCAGCGGAACCGCCACCACGGTCAGCACCACCCCGAGGACGAACACCCCGCAGGGCATCTCCCGGTACGCCGGACCCGCGGGATCCCGGGCGGGCACGCCTTCCGTCAGCAGCACCGACGCGGAGACGGCCAGCACGAGACCCTGCGCCAGCAGGGCCAGCGGGACCTCCCACCACAGGTGGTGCAGCGAGCGCTGCGGGGCCACCAGACCCAGCCACGCCGCGAGACCGCCCGTGGTGCGCCCGCCGGCCGCGGCGTCGTCGTGGGGGAGGGTACCCAGGACGTGCTCGGTCATGGCGGGTCCCCCTCGTCAGCGCACCGGGGCGGCGGAGCGGTCGAGGCCCGTGGTGCGCCCGGCGATGAACCAGGCCAGCGGCCCCAGCACCGGGAAGGCGAAGACCGCGAGGATCCACAGGGCCTTGCCGCCCGCCGCGTAGCGCGGGGAGGCGACGATGGAGACCAGGGTCGCGAACAGCAGGGCCAGCAGACCCAGGGAGACCGCCGCGATCACTCCCAGGGTCCCCCAGGTCAGGGCGGACTCCTGGAGGGTCATGGCGGCCAGGGTGGCGGAGAAGATGTCGGTGATCATGGCATCCAGTCTTCTCGCGCCGCCCCGGCCGCACAGTGGGGGAGGGTGTGAACCGGGGTAGAGCTGGGTCTACTTCCCGGCCCGGGCCCCGCCCGAGGAGGACGACGGCGCCTGGTCCCCCAGCAGCTGATCGAACGGGGTCAGCTTCAGCGCGGAGAGTCCCGAGGCCGGGCGGAAGCTCTCACCCTGGCCCGCGTTCAGCTCCGAGTCCACCGCCCGGGCCGCCCGCGCGTCCGGGATCGGGCCGTCCGCCGCCGAACTCGCAGATCCTGCGCCGTCGGGCCGGTGCGCGCCGCCCTCGTGCCCAGCCTCCTCGTGTTCGGCGGGTACGGCGTCCTCGTCCGGGACCGACGCCGGGATCGGCACGTCCTCGGCGTCGTCCCGGGCGCCCAGCGCGGTCCCGGCGCGCCAGGCCACCCGCTGGGCCAGCTCCGCCCCGGCCCGATCGATGCGCTGCTGCAGGGCGGCATCCGCGCCGAAGTCCTCCGTGGCCGCGAAGACCCCGGTGGGCACCAGGTCCGCGCGCAGATAGGAGAACAGGGGGCGCAGGGCCGTGTCGATCATCAGCGAATGCCGGGCCGAGCCGCCGGTGGCCGCCAGCAGCACCGGGGTCCCCGCGATGTCCCCGTCCTCGGTGAGGTCCCAGAAGGACTTGAACAGCCCCGTGTACCCCGCCTTGAAGGTCGGCGTCACCGCGATCGCCGCGTCCGCCGCGCGCACCGCGTCCAGCGCCTGAGCCAGCTTCCCCGAGGGGAGGAAGCCCATGGTCAGGTGATCCGCGATCCCGTGGGCCAGGCCCCGCAGGCCGATCTGCTCGATGCGCACCGCCAGCCCGGAGGCCTCCAGGGCGGCCCGGGAGGCCTCGGCCAGCCGCTCGCCCAGCAGGCTCGTGGAGGAGGGCTCCCCCATCCCGGCGGAGACCACCACCAGGCGGATCCTCTCCGATGCTCTCGTCATCACCGTCAACTCCTCGCTGCCGTCTGCTCGTGCGGACTCTACCGCTGCGTCGTGTCCTGCCGAGTGGCGTCGACGTCGCCCCCGGCCTGCTCGGCCTGCCGCTCCTGCTGGGCGGCGCGCTCCCGGCCCGCCGGGAAATCCGGACGACCCCCGGGCACCGGGTCCATGCCGTCCTCGTGGCGGCGCACCAGCCACTCGTGGGTCGGGGCCTCGGGGACGTGGGCCGGGCGCCCGGCGTCGAACTCCCTGCGCAGGGTCGGCAGGATCTCACCCAGCTGGTCCAGCTGCTCCAGCACCGTCTTCTGCGGCAGGCCCGCGTGGTCGATGAGGAACAGCTGCCGCTGATAGTCCCCCGCGTACTCGCGGAAGCTCAGCGTCTTCTCGATGACCTCCTGCGGGGAGCCCACGGTCAGCGGGGTCTGATCCATGAAGTCCTCCATGGAGGGCCCGTGGCCGTAGACCGGGGCGTTGTCGAAGTACGGGCGGAACTCCCGGCGGGCGTCCTGCGAGTTGGGCCGCATGAACACGTGCCCGCCCAGGCCCACGAAGGCCTGATCCGCCGCGCCGTGGCCGTAGTGCTCGTAGCGCTGCCGGTACAGCTCGATCATCTGCTGGGTGAACTCCTTGTTCCAGAAGATGTTGTTGTGCAGGAAGCCGTCGCCGTAGTACGCCGCCTGCTCCGCGATCTCCGGGGAGCGGATCGACCCGTGCCACACGAACGGCGCGACGCCGTCCAGCGGCTGCGGGGTGAGCGTGAAGGACTGCAGCGGGGTGCGGAACTTGCCCTGCCAGTTCACGGTCTGCTCGTGCCACAGCCGGTACAGCAGGTTGTAGTTCTCCACCGCCAGCGGGATGCCCTGCCGGATGTCCTTGCCGAACCACGGGTACACCGGGCCGGTGTTGCCGCGGCCCATGATCAGGTCCACCCGGCCCTCCGCCAGGTGCTGCAGGTAGCTGTAGTCCTCCGCCAGGCGCACCGGGTCATTGGTGGTGATCAGGGTGGTGGAGGTGGACAGGATGATCTTCTCGGTCTGCGCGGCGATGTTGGCCAGCAGCACCGGCGGGTTGGCCGGGGCCACGAACGGCGGGTTGTGGTGCTCGCCGGTCGCGAAGACGTCCATGCCGATCTCCTCGGCCTTCTTCGCGATCTCCACGGTGTTGCGGATGCGCTCGTGCTCGGTGGGGGTGGTGCCGGTGGTGGGGTCCTGGGTGACGTCCCCGATGGTCATGATCCCGAACTGCATGGTCTCGGCTCCTTCGCCTCGTGCTCCGCCTCCCGGCGGTGCTGCTTCGTGGTCTGACCGGTCCAACCTCGGGTGTGTGGGCTTTATTCCCGGGTAAAAAAAGTTGATGCGTCAAATGATTCGGCGGTGGTCGCAAGTGCCGACGACGGGCCCGCGGCGTCCGATGACGGGTCCGCGGCGCCCCGGGGAGGGGGAGGGCCGCTCAGGCCGAGCGGGCGTAGCGGCGGCGGAAGTTCGCCAGGATCCGCTGGGGCTGGGTCACCTCGGCCGCGCGCACGGCGTCGAAGCGCTCCTGGGCGTTCTCCGGGTCGTAGTAGCCGTGGTTCGCGTACACGCGCAGCCGGTGCAGCAGGCCCCGCTGATCCAGCTCCGGGTGGAACTGCGTGGCGTACATGTTCGCCCCGATGCGGAACATCTGCACCGGGCAGGCCTCGCCCCCGGCCAGCAGCACCGCCCCCGGCGGCAGGGTGCGCACCGCCTCCTTGTGGCCCACGAAGGCCTGGAACACCGGCTCGACGTCGGCCAGCAGCGGATCCTGCCGACCCTGCGGGGTCACCGTCACCCGGATCGGCCCGGCCTCCTCGGAGAAGGTCCGATCCACCACCGCCCCCTGGTGCAGGCCCAGAGTGCCCACCCCGTAGCAGGCGCCGAAGAAGGGGTAGTCCCGGCGCACCACCTCATCCAGCATCCGCCGCAGCTCCGCCTCCACCCGCCGCTGCAGCGCGGACTTGGACTCCTCCGGGTCCGAGGAGTTGAACGGGCTGCCGCACAGGATCACCCCGGAATGCGCCTGCAGGATCGCCGGCCAGTCCAGGGCCGGGGGCGCCTGCTGCTCCGAGGACGCCAGCGGGCTGTCCGCCTCATCGCCCGGCTCCGGCTCTCCGGTGGCCGGGCGCGGATCCTCCGCGAAGATCCGATCCAGCTGCAGCTGCACCAGCTCACCGGGACCGAAGCCGCCCAGCTCGGCGGTGGAGCGCAGCTCGTCGGCCACCACGGCGTCATCGTCGCGGGTCTGGATCAGCAGGAAGGGCAGCATGGCCCCAGCTTAGCCAGCCGGCGGGAAGAGCGGATTGAGCACCCGACGATGCCGGGCCACCCACCCGTACACCCGGCGGGCCGCCGGGGCGACGGGGCGGGCCAGGATCACCCGGCCGGCCAGCCGATCCGCCCGGTGCGGGGAGGCCAGCAGCGCCCGGGCGATCGCCGCGTGCCCCCAGGCCGCGCGGCCCGGCAGCTCCCACCCCGCGGGCATCGCGCGCACCGCTGCCGCCGGGCGATCCCCCGGAGAATCATCCACCGGGAGGGAGCACGTCGGCAGGGTTTCCGTCGGAGGAGCGGCCGACGGCGTCGGGCCCTGCGCGTACAGGGCCTCGCGGGCGAAGCGCTCGCGGGCGGCGTCATCCAGCTCCTCGCGCACCCGCGAGAAGGGCAGCACGATCAGCCCCGCGCCCGCGCCGTCGCCCACGGCCACGGCTCCCGCACCGTCGCCCACGGCCCCCGCACCGTCGCTCGCGCCCGCGGCATCCGTTCCGGCGGCGCCCGCCCCGGCGCGCCGGCGCAGGAAGGCCGCCGCCCGGGTGCACGGGCCGCAGGCGTCGTCGAAGACGAAGACTCGCATGCGGCCCACGATAGCCGGGGCGGGCCTCACCTGCTCCGCGCGGTCTCGGTCTGCTCGGGGTCCGCGGCCACGACGGGCAGGGCGCCGGTGCCCACCCCCACCACGACCTCCTCCGGCGGGATGAGCCCGGCCGGCTCATCCTCGGCCTGTCGCGCCACCCGGCGCCGGGTACGCCGCGCCCCCAGGGAGGCGGAGACCGTGGTGCCCATCGAGGCGAGGACCACCAGGGCGATCGCCAGCAGCCGCAGCCCCTCGATGCGCTGGGACAGCAGCAGCCAGCCGAACAGCGCCGCGAACGCCGGCTCCAGGCTCAGCAGGATGCTGAACACCTGGCCGAGCACCCGCCGCAGCGCCGCCAGCTCCAGGGAGTACGGGATCACCGAGGCCAGCAGGGCGGTCAGCAGCGCCAGGCCCAGCAGATGCGGCTCCTGCCCTGCCCGCACCACGCTGCCCGCCCCACCGGCAGCAGGAGCAGACCCGCCACCGTCATCGACGCCGCCAGTCTGCCCGTGCCCGGCACCAGCCGACCCACGTGCCCGCTGGCCAGCACGTACCCGGCCCAGAACAGCCCGGCGATCAGCGCGAAGACCGCCCCGAGGGGATCCAGACCCGCCCCGCCCAGCACGGACTGCACCCCCAGCAGGGCCATCCCGCCCAGGGCCAGACCCACCCATGCGAAGTCCAGTCCCCGCCGGGAGGTCACCGCGGAGAGCACCAGCGGCCCCAGGAACTCCAGGGCCACCGTCACCCCCAGCGGGATGCGGGCGATCGCGGCGTAGAAGAAGCCGTTCATCAGCGCCATCGTCGCCCCGAACAGCACCACGGCCCGCCACTGCCGCCGGTCCCACGCGCGCACGGCCGGGCGGGTGAGCACCAGGAGCACGACGGCGCCGAGCACCAGGCGCAGCGTCGTCACCCCCCAGGAGCCCAGCGGGGCGAACAGCTGGGTGGCCATGGCCGCGCCGAACTGCAGGGAGATGCACGAGCCGATGACCAGCAGGACGCCGGATCCGGCCCGCGTCTGCTGGGCGGGGTGTGCGGTGGTGCTCATCGGCCCGGTCTCCTCTCCTCGGGGGCCCGACGCCGCGGGGCCGGGCACCCCGCGTGGACGCTCGGGTGAGCGTCGTCGGAACCGGGGGCGTCAGCGCGATCGGCGATGTCAGCGGGTGCTGTGCGGGTACGTCGTCTCCGGCTGGCGCAGGGTCTGGGCGGTGCGCAGGGCGGCGCGGATGCGCCCGCGCCGCTCCGGGTAGGTGCCATCGCCCAGATCCGGATCCGGCAGCACCCCGTCCGTGTCGATCAGCCCCACCCGGGCACCATCCTGCTTCAGCCGCAGCATCCCCTCCAGGAGCATCCGCCGCCCGACGTCGTTCAGGCTCGTCACCCGCGTGAGATCGAAGATCACGGCGCCGTGCTCCGGGGGCTGCACGTACTCCAGCTGGGAGAGCACGGATTCCGCACCGGTGAACCCGATGTTCCCCTGCAGCTTGATGATCAGATCCCGGCCCACCTGGCGCACCGAGCGCACCGCGTCGTGCCCATAGGCGTGGACGTTGATCAGGTGCAGGCCCATGTCGTCGGAGAGCTTCCGGAACACCTGCACCCCGCGCACCGAATTGCCCTGCGCATCCAGGCGCGGGGAGAGCACGCCGATGCCCAGCTGCCCCGGCAGCACCCCCAGCACACCCCCGGCCACCCCGGACTTCGCCGGGATCCCGACGTCGGCGAACCACGTCCCCGAGGCGTCGTACATCCCCGCGGAGACCATCACCGCCAGCACCTGCCGGGCCACCTCCGGGGAGCAGACCCGCTCCCCGGTGCTCGGCTGCACCCCGCCGTTGGCCAGCGTGGCACCCATGATCGCCAGGTCCCGGACCGTGACCCGGATGGCGCACTGGGCCACGTACCCGGCCACCACGTTGTGCGCGTGCTCCTCGAACATCCCGTAGTTGCGCAGCATGTGCGCGAGGGCCATGTTGCGGTCCGTGGTCTCCAGCTCGGAGCGGAACACCTCCTCGTCCATCTGCAGCTCCCGCCCGGCCAGCCGGGAGAAGAACTCCACCGTGTGCGCGGCGCGCTCCTCCAGGGAGGCCTCCGGGTTCATCAGCAGACTGTGCACCGCGATCGCCCCGGCGTTGATCATGGGGTTCTTGGGGCGGTTGGTGCCCCGCTCCAGGGACAGCTCGTTGAACGCCTCCCCGGAGGGCTCCACGGAGACCTTGGACATGATCTCCTCCACCCCGCGGTCCGTCAGCGCCGCGGCGTAGGCGAAGGGCTTGGAGATGGACTGGATGGAGAACTCGTGCTCGTCGTCCCCGGCGGAGTAGGTGCGCCCGTCCACGGTGGTCAGGGCGACGCCGAACAGCCCCGGGTCCGCTTTGGCCAGCTCGGGGATGTAGTCCGCGACGGCACCTCCGTCCTTCTCGCGCACGGCATCCAGCAGCTCGGACAGGTACTCGGGCACGGGGGTTCTCATGGGAATCCAGCGTAGTGGGTGCGGCCGCGCCGTCCTCGGCGCGGGTCGTCACGCTGGGTGCAGGATGTCGCGGACCGTCCGCGACATCCTGCACCCAGCGTGCCATCGGGCCTGGACCGGAGCCGGGGCCCGACTGAGCCGGCCCGGCGTCAGCGGGTGGGGTCCAGGACCACCTTGATGCAGCCGTCCCGCTTATCCCGGAACATGTCATAGGCTTCCGGGGCATCGGAGAGGGCCAGGTGGTGGGTGGCCAGCTGCTCCACCCCCAGCACGTCCTCGTCCTGGAAGAGGATCTCGGACAGCTCCTCGGTCCACTGCCGCACGTGGCACTGACCCATCGCCAGGCGGATCCCCTTGTCGAACATCGTCATCATCGGCAGCGGATCGGCGGTGCCGCCGTACACCCCGCTGATGGACACGGTGCCGGAGCGGCGCACGCCGTCGATCGCGCTGAGCAGCGCCGCGGTGCGGTCGATCCCGGCGGTCTCCATGACCTTCTGCCCGACGCCGCCGGGCAGCTTCCCCACGGCCTTCACCACCTGCTCGGCCACCGGGTTCCCGTGGGCCTCCATGCCCACGGCATCCAGCACCGAATCCGCTCCGCGTCCGCCGGTCAGATCCCGGATCGCATCCCCGACCGAATCCACCTCGCGCAGGTCGATGGTCTGCGCGCCCCAGGCCCGGGCCAGCTCCAGCCGCTCATCCACCAGATCCACGGCGATGATCCGCTCCGCGTGGCCCTGCTGGCGTGCCGAGCGCACGGCCAGCTGACCGATCGGCCCGGCGCCGATCACCGCCAGCGTGCCGCCGTCGGGGACGTTCGCCCACGCCACGCCCTGCCACGCGGTGGGCAGGATGTCGGAGAGGTACAGGGCCCGCTCGTCGACGAAGCCGTGGGGGACCTTCACCGGTCCGAAGTCCGCATGCGGCACCCGCACGTACTCGGCCTGCCCGCCCGGAACCTCCCCGTAGAGCTTGCTGAAGCCGAACAGCGACGCGCCGGTGCCACGTTCGGTGTTCTGGGTGGTCTCGCACTGGGCGTAGAAGCCTCGCGAGCACATCCAGCAGCGCCCGCAGGAGATGTTGAAGGGCACGACGACGCGGTCCCCGACCTGCAGGCCGGTCACCTCCGCGCCGACCTCCTCCACGACGCCCATGAACTCGTGGCCCAGGACGTCTCCGCGGCCCATGTACGGCCCGAGCACCCCGTACAGGTGCAGGTCCGAGCCGCAGATCGCCGTCGAGGTGACCCGAACGATCGCATCGGTGGGATCCCGCAGCTCGGGCATGGGGACCTCGGCGATCTCGACCGATCCGGGACCCTGCCAGGTCAGTGCGCGCATGGTGTTCTCCTCCGTGTGGTTCGGTGGCTCCAGCGGCCTGCGGCGCGGATCCGTGTCCCTCCATTATGCGACCTTCTGAGCCGACGTGTCACCAGGTCAGCGGCCGATTCGACGGGTTCGGCCGCCTCCTCGGACCGCGCTCAGGCCAGCTGGGCTGCGGCCCGACCCATCCGCTCCACGGCCTCGCGCAGCACCGGGCGGGGCATCCCGAAGTTCAGGCGCACGTGCCCGCCCAGGCCCTGCCCGCACTGGGCGCCGTCGGTCAGGCTCACCGCGGCCCGCTCCAGGAAGAACTCCTGCGGACACCCCGGGATGCCCAGCGCGGAGACATCCAGCCAGGCCAGGAAGGTCGCCTGCGGCGGGATCCACCCCACCCCCGGCAGGTGCTGGGTCAGCAGATCCCCCAGCTCATCCCGATTGCCCTCCAGGTAGTCCCGGGTCTCCCGGGCCCAGACGCGGGCCTCGCGGTAGGCCGCCGTCGTCGCCAGCATCCCCGGGTTCGACGCCGACTTGGAGACGAACTCCCCGCGCTCGGCCCAGCGGGCGGCGTCGGCCTCGTCGGAGAAGAGCAGCTGGGCGCAGCGCAGCCCCGGGATGTTGAAGGCCTTCGACGCCGCGGTGGCCGTGACCGTGTGGCCCGCGGCCGCGGCCCCCGTGGAGGCGTAGGGAACGTGGCGGGCACCGGAGTAGACCACGGGGGCGTGGATCTCATCGGAGAAGACCCACCCGTCATGGGCCTGCACGACCCGGGCGATCTGGGCCATCTCCTCCCGGGTGTGGACCTTGCCCGTCGGGTTGTGCGGATTGCACAGGATCAGCACCGGCCCCCGATGGCGCGGTCCCTCCCCGGCCGCGGACCGCGAGGCCGCGTCCCCGGGTGCCGCGGCCGCAGCGAGCTCGGCGTCGGCCGCCGCGAAGGCCGTCTCCAGATCCGCCGGATCCAGCCGCCAGGGGGTGCTCGCCTCGGGATCCCGGCGCATCGGCACCTCGATGATCCGGCGCTCGTGCAGCCCAGGGACCCGCAGGAACGGCATGTACGCCGGGGTCGGCAGGATCACCGGGGCCCCGGGGGCGGTGAACACGTCCAGGAAGGCCGCGAACCCCGCGATCACATCCGGCAGGGGCGCGACCTGCCGGGCGGGGACGCGCCAGCCGTGCTCCTGCGCGTACAGCTCGGCCGTGGCCTCCTGCAGCTCCCGCACCATCCACGCGGGGGCGTAGCCGAACAGGTCCCGCTCATCCAGGTCCCGCAGGGCCGCGCGGATCGGCTCGGCCACCCCGAAGTCCGTCTCCGCGATGAACGCCCCGATCACCCCCTCGCCCTGGGACCACTTGATCCCGGACTTGCCCACCAGGGATTCCACGGTGATCTGGTCATAGGGGTGCACACAGGTCTCCTGGTCTCTCGCTCGTCCTCGCCTCGAGGGCTCATGCTCCCCTCAGACAACTGCGCCCACCCGCGGAATGCAACCGGTGACCCCGCCCGGCACCGCGCGGCGTCATACGGGGACTTCGAGGGGTGGGAATAGCCGGGCATGCGGGGTGGTTCCACGGCACAGTCCGCATCCCCGAGGGAAGAAGCACGCCCGTGACCACCCTGTTCGATCCGCTGCAGGCCGGTGCCCTGCACCTGCGCAACCGCATCACCATGGCCGCCCTGACCCGCCAGCGTGCCGGGGAGGACGGCGTGCCCACGGACCTGCACGCGCGCTACTACGCCCAGCGCGCCTCCGCCGGCCTGGTGGTCACCGAGGGCACCTTCACCGCCTTCACCAACCGGGCCTTCCCCGGCCAGGCCGGCATCGCCGACGACGCCCAGACCACCGGCTGGGCGAAGGTCGCCGAGGCGGTGCACGCCGAGGGCGGCACCCTGGTGCTGCAGCTGATGCACGGCGGGCGCATGTCCCACCCGGATCTGCTGCGCGGCGCCCAGCCCGAGGCGCCGAGCGCCATCGCCTCCGGCACCGGCGTGCACACCTTCGCCGGCAAGGCCGAGGCCCCCGTGCCCCGCGCCCTGGGCACCGAGGAGGTCCCCCGCATCGTCGAGGAGTTCCGGGCTGCCGCCCGCCGGGCCGTGGACGCCGGGGCGGACGGCGTCGAGCTGCACGGGGCCAACGGGTACCTCCTGCACGAGTTCCTCAGCCCCTCGGCCAACCACCGCGAGGACGCCTGGGGAGGCTCCCCGGCCGCCCGGGCGCGCCTGACGGTGGAGGCGGTGCGCGGCGTCGCCGAGGAGATCGGCGGGGATCGGGTGGGTCTGCGCATCTCCCCGGAGCACAACGTGCAGGGCACCCTGGAGCGGGATCGGCAGGATGTGCTGGCCACCTACGATGCGCTGCTGGACGGCATCGCCGAGGCCCACCCGGCCTATCTCTCGGTGCTGCACCGGGAGATCGACGGGGACCTGGTGGCGCACCTGCGCGGGCGCTTCCCCGGCGCGTTCCTGCTGAACTCCGGGTTCGCAGAAGTCACCGAGCTGCCCGAGGCGCGGCGCATCGTGGCCGAGGATCTCGCCGATGCCGCGGTGGTGGGGCGGGAGCTGATCGCCAATCCGGATCTGGTGCGCCGCTGGCGGGAGGGACTGGAGCTGAACACCCCGGACCCGTCCACCTTCTACGCCCCCGGCCCGCACGGGTACACGGACTACCCCTTCGCCGGCGAGGGGGCTCAGGCCGGCTGAACCTCCGTCGCCGATGACGCGCTGGGTGCAGGATGTCTACGGACCGTCCGCGACATCCTGCACCCAGCGTGACGAGGGCGGTGCGCCGGCCGGCGCGTGCTGGGTCAGAGGGTGGCCACGGACCCGGAGTCCACGCGGTAGTTGGACCCGTTGACGAAGGACGCCAGGTCCGAGCACAGGAACGCGATCACGGGGGCCACCTCCTCCGGGGTGCCGCGGCGCTTGAGCTCCATGTGCGGGCGCTGCTCGTCCAGGAAGGATTCGATCGCCTCGTCGAAGGAGACGCCCAGCTGCTCCGAGCGCCGCCGCATCATCGCGTCCGTCATCGGCGTGCGGATGAAGGCCGGGGAGACGGCGTTGACCAGCAGCCCCTCCCGCGCATACGTGCGGGACAGGCCCTTGGCCAGCGCCAGGATCCCGGCCTTCGCCGCGCAGTAGGGCAGCTCGTCGTCGTAGGGCTGCACGGCGTCCTCCGAGGCCAGCAGCACCAGCCGGCCCCAGCCGCCCTCGCGCAGATCCGGCAGGAACTCCCGGATCAGGCGCACCGGGCCCAGCAGATCCGCCTCGAGGGTGTCGGTCCACCCGGCGTCGTCGATCTCGTGGAAGTACCCCTGGGCGCCGGTGATCCCGGCGGACTGCACCAGGATGTCGATGCTCCCGGCGGCCTCGCGCACCTGCTCGTGCAGACGGCGCAGGTCCTGCTGGCTGGCGATGTCCGCGGGGAAGGCGTGCAGGCGGCCCTCCGGGGCCTCCAGCCGCTGGGCGGCCTCGGCCAGCTTCTCCTCATCCCGATCCGAGATGACGACGACGGCCCCCTCCGCCAGCAGCCGCTGGGCGGTGTGCCAGCCGATCCCGGAGTCCCCTCCGGTGATCAGCGCGATCTTGCCCTCGATGCCCAGGTCCATGGTCTCAAAGCCTTCCGATGACGGTGGTGTACCCCACCAGTCTCTCCCGGGCAGTGGGTGCTGACCAGGGGTTTCGCTCTCAGAGGCGGTCTCCTCCCCGGGGGGTGGCGCCGGCTGCGACGGTTCAGTCCCGGGTGGTCTCCAGCTTCTCGTCCGCACCACCCAGGGTGCGCCAGGCCATCACCGCGGCGGCGAGCATCAGCACCACCCCGATCAGGCTGGTGATCAGCACCCCCGAGTCGAAGGCGCGCCGGGCCGAGTCCAGCAGGGCCTCCCCGAGCTGTCCGGGCAGGGTCCCGGCGGTGTCCACCGCCCCGCCGAGGGTCTCCCGGGAAGCCTCCCGGGCGTCGTCGGGAATCCCGGCCGGGATCTCCAGGTGCGCCCGGTATGCGAAGTTCAGCACCGAGCCCAGCACGGCCGTGCCCAGCACGGAGCCGGTCTCGTACGCGGTCTCCGAGATCGCCGAGGCCGCCCCGGCCTTCTGCGCCGGCACCGCGGCCAGGATCATGTCATTGGCGATGGTCTCCGCGAAGCCGATGCCCGCGCCCAGCACCGCGAAGGCCGCGATCAGCCCGACGTCGGAGCCCTGCGGACCCGCCCAGGCCGCCAGCGCGAAGCCCGCCGCGTTGAGCAGCAGTCCGCCGGTGACCACCCGGGAGGGCCGCCACCGCTTCACCAGGCGCACCACCACCAGGCCCGCGACGATCGTGATCGCCAGACCCGGCAGCAGCAGGAAGCCGGCCTGCATGGGGGAGTAGCCGCTGACCAGCTGCAGGTGCTGGGAGATGTAGTACAGGAACCCCACCAGGGAGAACACGCTGAACAGGTTGGACAGGATGGCCCCGGTGAATACGGGGTTGCGGAACAGCCGCACGTCCAGCATCGGCTCGGGACGGCGCAGCTGGCGCCGGACGAAGGCGAAGCCGGCCGCGAGCGCCACCGCCGCCGGAACCAGGGCCTGCCAACCCGGACCCTCGGTGGCGAAGGTCTTGATGCCGTAGATCAGCGGCGTCATGGTGGCTAGGGCCAGCAGGATGCTCCACGGATCCACCGGGCCGGGGTGGGGATCCCGGGACTCCGGGACGAGGATCGGGCCCAGGGCCAGCAGCGGCAGCATCACCGGCACCGCGAGCAGGAACACCGAGCCCCACGTGAAGTGCTCCAGCAGGAAGCCGCCGACGATGGGTCCCAGGGCCGCCCCGCCGGAGAAGCCGGCCGCCCAGATGGCGATGGCCAGGCGACGCTCGTGGGGGTTGGGGAAGATGTTGCGGATCAGGGAGAGGGTGGCCGGCATGAGCATGGCCCCGAAGAAGCCCATCGCGGCCCGCGCGGCGACCAGCCAGCCCGCTGACGGCGCGAAGGCGGCCGCCGCGGAGAGCGCGGTGAACCCGGTGGCCCCGATCAGCAGGAGCCGACGCCGACCGATCCGGTCCCCCAGGGAGCCCATCGGCACCAGCACCCCCGCCAGGACCAGCGGGTAGACGTCCACGATCCACAGCAGCTGGTTGCCGCTGGGGCGCAGCGCCTCGGAGATCGCGGGCAGGGCGAAGGAGAGCACGGTGTTGTCCACCGCGACCAGCAGCACCGGGAGCATGAGCACGCTCAGCGCGGCCCAGCGGCGTCGCGCGCTGGCGGGGTGCGGGGGCTGGGCGGCGGTGGGGTGCGTTCCGGTGGTCGGGGTGATGCGGGGCAGGGGCGCGGTGTACACGGGTCCTCCTCACGGTGCTGCTCGGGTCTTCCCCGCCGAGCCGTCAGGGGCGTGGCTTCTGGGCGGTCCAGAGGCCACGGGAGTGACGGTTCGCGGCAGGGGGATGCGGTCGATCGTCCGCTACTGTACCGTCTGGACGGTTCAGCGCGCCAGGGGCTAGGGTCGGGATCATGAGCTCACGGGACCGCATCCTCGACGCCTACGAATCCCTCCTCATCGAAGGGGGAGAGCGCGCGGCCACGCTGAACGCCGTCGTCGAGCGCGCAGGTCTGTCCAAGGGCGGCCTGCTCTACCACTTCAAGGACAAGGACGCCCTGGTGCAGGGGCAGCTGGATCGGCTGCGGGAGATGATCCGGGAGGACCTGCACACCATGCGCACCTGCCCCGAGGGCGCCTCCGTGCACTACGTGCGCTCCTCCGCCTACGAGGACGCCCCCCTGGATCGGTCCATGGTCGCCGCCGCCCAGCTGAGCCAGGACTCCCACCCCGCGGTGCGCGAGCTGCTGGAATCCATCCACCGGGACTGGTACGCGCTGATCCTCGAGGAGGTGGGGGATCCGGGCAGGGCCCGGGCGATCCTGCTGATCGGGGACGGGCTGTACTACGACGCCGGACTGTCCGTGGCCGTGCAGACCACCGGGGAGGACCTCGAGCGGGTGCTCGAGGTGGTCCGGGGTCTCGTCAGGGGGTGAGCGGCGTCGTCATTAGGATGGGCGGCATGAGTCTGCCGCCGGATCTGGGTCACCTGGTGTGGAGGGAGCTGGGGATCGAACCCTGGCGGATCCCCGTGGTCATCGCCGCAGCCGTGGGCATCTACCTGTGCTTCGTGCTGCTGGTGCGGGTCTTCGGAGTGCGGCTGCTGTCCAGCTGGAACGGCCTGGACGCGCTGATCATCATCATGTTCGGGGCGGTGGCCGGGCGCGTGATCCTCGGCAACCACCCGACCCTCGGCGCCGGCATCGTCGGGCTGGGGACCCTGATCTTCCTGGAGATCCTCTTCGGCACCCTGCAGCGGGTGAGCGCCACCCGGCGGCTGCGCCACCAGCCCCTGGCCCTCATGGCCCACGGCGAATTCCTGGAGCGATCGCTGCGCCGCGCCCACCTGACGCACCGGGAGATCTGCGCGGCCCTGCGGGCGGCCGGCATCACCCGGCTGGACCAGGTGCGCGGGGTCATCCTGGAGGACACCGGGCACCTGAGCATCCTGCGCACCGGGACGGAGCCGGACCCCGCGCTGCTGGACGGCGTGCGCGGCGCGGAGCTGATCCTCGCACCCGCCGCCCGGGACCGGGACGACGACGGCGCCTCGCGCTGACAGCGGAACCGGGCCGGGCGGCGTCGTGCCCGGCCCGAGACCGGGCCTAGTGTGGAGCTCGACCACCGGAAACGTCCCGAGGAGGACCCCATGGAACCGAAGTACACCACCGAAGCGCTGTCCACCGGCGAGGCCCGCAACGGCCACGTCTCCGTCAAGGACGCCGACCTCGAGCTGGACCTGGCCACCCCGAAGTCCATGGGCGGGTCCGGGAACGGGTACAACCCCGAGCAGCTGTTCGCCGCCGGGTACGCCGCCTGCTTCCACTCCGCCCTGAAGATGGTCGCCCGCCAGGCGAAGGCGGACACCTCCGACTCCGCCGTCGGCGCCAAGGTCAGCATCGGGGACAACGGGAAGGGCGGATTCGGCCTGGCCGTGGCCCTGGAGGTCGTGCTGCCGCACCTGGAGCACGACGTCGCCCAGCAGCTGGCGGACCAGGCCCACCAGGTCTGCCCCTACTCCAACGCGACCCGCGGCAACATCGAGGTCACCGTCAGCGTCGTCGAGGACTGACCCCGGCCCGACGCCCGCGCCCGGGACTCACCCCCGGTGGGTCCCGGGCGCGGCGTCCTGCGAGCCCTCCCCGCTCTCCTCCGTCAGGCGGCGCTGGCGCTCGCGCTGCCCGTGGGTCAGGCGCCGCAGATCCGTCTGCGAGTCGAAGCTGGAGCCCAGAGCCCCGGCCACCACCCCCATGGCCGCGCTCATCCACGCGATGTCCAGGTAGTTGGTGAACCCGACCTCCCCGGTGCCGAGGGTCGCGGCCATGAACTCCGGGTCGATCACCACCAGCCCCGCCAGCAGGATCAGCACCACCAGCCCCGCGTAGAGCACCAGCACGCACAGCAGCAGCGTCAGCACGGTGGAGGCGTTGTAGAGGCCGACGACGGTGCCCAGCCGCTCCTTCGCCGGGCGATCCCACAGGCGGTTGCTCACCAGCAGCCATCCCGTCATCAGCACCACCGCCAGCACCCCGATGCTCAGCAGCCGGGCCGTGCTCAGCGCGTCGGACATCTGCCAGATGGAGCTGTAGAACACCCCGAACGCCCCCACACCGGCCGCCGCCGCCATCGCGCTGGACAGCTTCGGGGCGGTGCTCCAGGGGTCGTTGGCCGCGACCATCCCCAACACGGTGCGCGGCACCCCCGTGATCGTGTGGGCGAACAGGCTCAGGTGCCCCGTGGCAGGGTGGCGCTTCCACCGGTTCCAGTGCTGGCTTCCCCGGTCCTCCTTCGCATCCAGCAGCCGGGCCGCGCAGGCGAGGATGGTGCGCACCAGGCGGCGTCGGGGGAAGAGCACCCCCAGGGTGGGGCAGGAGACGACGGCGACGCGCTGGTCCGCGAAGGTCTCCGCGACCAGCGGGTGCCCGCCGGCGTGCCGCGGCATCTCCGTGAGCAGGATGGTCGCATCCACGGTGCGGTCATCCGGGGCCAGATCCGCGGCGACGCCGAGGTCGATGGTGTCATCCGGGCGCACCCGCACGGTTCCGGTGCGGGTCAGCAGGCGGGCCCCACCCGGCGTCGTCGTCTCCAGCCGCCGGACCAGATCATCCTGGATCCGGCGCAGCCGGCGGGTGGGCAGACCGGGGTCGGCGATGATCAGCAGCGTCGCGGGGGAGTCTGCGGTGCGGCGGGAGGAGGTCATCGGGAGAGTCTACGGGAGGACCCGCGCCGTCCCATCCTCCCGCGACGCTTAGGATGGTGGTCCATGCTCCCCATGATCGCGCGGCTGCTCGCGCTCGGTGCGGCCGTGCTCGTGCTGATCTCCCTGGCCCAGGGCTGGGCCCCCACCCGCTGGATGCGCACCTTCTGGCAGCGGCACGGCGGATACCTGCGGTGGTACGTGGCCAGTGCCCCCGGAACCTGCATCTACGTGGGGATCCTTGCGGTGACCACCTGGGTGCTGCTGGGGATGCCGGAGCATGCCAAGGAGCTGTTCCTCGCCGCGCAGTCCACCAACCTGGAGCACCTCACCCGCGACCCCCTGCGGGTCCTGGTGCGCAGCGCGTTCTTCGTCTCCGGGACGGAGCTGCTGCTGTGGGGCGCGCTGTTCCTGGTGTTCCTCGCTCCGGCGGAGCGGTGGCTGGGCACAGGGCGGGCCGTCGTCGTCTTCGCGACCGGGCACATCGTGGCCACCCTGCTCACCGCGTGGGGCGTCTACGTGCGGATCCGCTGGTTCCACGGGCCGGAGTCCCTGTGGAACGTGCAGGACACCGGCGCCAGCTACGGGTTCATGGCCCTGGCCGGGATCATGGTCTACCGGCTGCGCGGATGGAACCGGGCGGCGCTGCTGACGGTGCTGCTCGGCGTCGTGGTCTACGGGTTCCTGCCGGGCACCGGATTCACGGCCACCGGTCACTCCTTCGCGGTGATGGTGGGGCTGAGCCTGTACCCGCTGACCCGCCGCCCAGAGGTCCGCACCCGCGTGCACGACGGCGAGGACTTCGCGGACCTGTGCCGACGCTCCACCGCCGACGGCCGCACCTTCGTCCTGGAGCCCTACCCGCGCCGCTGACCCCCCTGTGTGGGGCGCTGCGGATCAGGCGAGCAGGCGGCGGATCCACTCCGCTGCGGTGGGCACCACGGTCTCGGTGGCCTCCTGCACGGCCTGCGGGGAGTACGGGAAGGACGCCGAGTGGTCCGCCCAGGCGTGCATGCCCAGGTCATTCCACGAATCCCCGATCGAGTACGTCTCGTAGCGACCACCCAGGTGGTGCTCGTCCAGCCACGCCAGACCCGTGCCCTTGTGCGTATCCGGCGGCACCAGGTCCAGGAAGGTCTGGTTGCGGTGGCAGTCCATGACCCCGACGTAGCGGGCGGACAGCTCCTCGTGCAGCGGGTCGATCTTCTCCGGGTCCGTCACCCACAGCGGCACCCCGACGAACTCGTGCTCCGGGATCTGCGCGGCGTCCATCTCCACGAAGTGCGGCAGGATCTCCGTGCTGGCCCGGCCGGTGCGGTTGGAGAAGCGCACGTCGTCGGTGTCCAGGGTGGTGCCGTACACGGCGACGCCGGATTCCCCCGACATCCGCTGCACCACCTCCTGGACCACCTCACCCGGCAGCGTCCTGGCGCGCAGCACCCGGAAGCCCGCGTCCGTGATGACGGCGCCCGTGTACGTCACGCAGTAGTCGAAGCGCAGGCCCGTGCCCTCCAGGGCGTGGCGGGTGGAGGCGATGGACTTGCCCGTGGCGCACACCGCGAGGTTCCCGGCCTCCTGCCAGGCGCGGATCGCGTCGATGCTCTCCTGTGCGATCCGCAGATCGAAGATCAGGGTGCCGTCCAGATCGAAGGCCATCAGCTGGGGTGCCACGAAGCCGTCCTTTGCGCGCGGGGAGGATGTCCGTTTCCAGGCTAGCCGCCGCCCACGCGGGGGTCCCGCCGCGCCACCCGGGCAGCGGAGCGGGTTCGGCCGAAGCGCTTTGGGAGCCGCGCGGTGTCTCGGGAGCACTGCGGGGGCTCCTGAAATACCGCACGGCTCCCGAAATCATCCGGCGGAGCGACGGGGTGGGCAGCGAGAGCTGGGCGAGAGGGAGGGCGTCGGTGGTGCCCCGGCGTCATCCTCGGGGGCGCTCGTCCTCGGCGAGACGGCGGGCCAGGGTGCGACCGGCCAGCCGCCCGGCCCGGTTGGCGCCGATCGTCGACGCCGTGGAGCCGTACCCCACCAGCAGGATCCGTCGGTCGCGGGCGGGGCTGACCTCATCCAGCATCCGGATCCCGCCGCCGGGTTCGCGCAGCCTCAGGGGCGCCAGGTGATTCATGGCCGGGCGGAAGCCGGTGTTCCAGAAGACCACCTCCACCGGCTCCTCATGCCCCGCAGGGAACGGATCCCAGCTCGCGGGCATCACCAGCTCCTCCGATGCCGAGGGTCCCAGGCCTCCGGAGGCGGCGGCTTCCGGTTCCCGATCCGCGGGCAGCTGCTTTCCGGAGGGATCCGGGCCCCACACGGCCCCGGTGGGGGTGAGCCGCTCCGGCATCCCGCGGCTGACCAGCACCCCCTGCTCGACCCCGCGCGCGTACTCCTCCCACAGGGGGATGCCGGTCGTGCGCACCACGCTGGCGGGGGCGCGGCCCGCGGCGGTCCGGGTCCGCACGGCCTCCTCCACCTCACGGCCCCACCCGGCGTCGAATCCGCGGTCCGTGAAGTTGGGAGGGCGCCGGGTGGCCCAGATGGTCTCGGTGACCGGGGCCAGCTCCAGCAGGAACTGCACGGCGCTGAGGCCGCCGCCGACCACCAGGGTGCGCCGGCCCGCGAAGTCCTCGCGGCGCACGTAGTCCCGGGTGTGCAGCTGAGCCCCGCGGAACTCCCCGATGCCCGGGATCGTGGGGAGGTAGGGGCTCGTCCAGGTGCCCGCCGCACTCAGCACATACCTGGCCAGGTATATGCGATCTTCGGAATCCTCGCGGACGGTGAGGCGCAGCAGGTCCGGCCGATCGGGGTCCTCCTCGACCCGCAGCACCCGCGCCGGCCTGCGCACCGCCAGCCCGAACTCCTCCTCGTAGCGGCCGTAGTATTCGGCGACCACCCGGGAAGCCGGCACCTCCCGCGGCGGCTGTCCCAGGGGCAGCCCGGGAAGGTCCGCGATGCCGTGGGCCCGCCCGAACACCAGGGAATCCCACCGATGCCGCCACGCGCCGCCGGGACCGTCATCCGCGTCCAGCACCAGGAAGTCGGCACCGGGTGCCAGTCCGCGGCGCACGAGCTCATGGGCCGCGGCCAGACCGGCTTGGCCGGCCCCGATGATGATCGCGGTGTAGGTCTGCACATCCGCTGCAACCGCGGCCGACGTCGGTCTATGCCCGGGTGGTGCGGGTCAGTAGCCGCAGGCGGTGATCCTCAGCAGCTGCGCCTGCCCGTCCTGGTACACCGGCTCCGCCACGCCATCCTGCACCAGATCCTCCAGCCCGGGGTACGTGTGTCCCGGATTCCTCACCAGGGCGGGTGCGGAGAAGTCCGCGACGTACCAGTACCCGGAGCTCTCCACGGCCTCGCACACGGAGGGATCCGAGTAGGCCTGGTTCAGCTTCTCCCCCAGCACGGCGGCATCGGGGTCATCCCGGTAGGCCAGGTGGGTCGCGGAGACCTCACGATCCGCCAGCGCGTAGATCAGCGACCCACCTCTGGACGGATCCACCAGCACCTTCTGGCCCGCCGGCACGTACTGGTCCACATGCTCGATCACGTCCATCTCCTGCGCATCCACCAGGGCGGAGTCGGCGGAGACGGTGAAGCGCTCCCGGACATCCTGCTCCATGGTGCGCATCGGCTGGCCCAGCTGGGTGCTCAGCACGATCGCCAGCAGCAGCAGAGACGTGGACGGTCCCGGCGCGCTCAGGGCGTGCAGCAGGCGACGTCGTCCGCGCCCGCTGCGCGACGCGGCGGATCCCCCCTCGGCGGGGACCTCGACCCACGGGGGCAGCTCCCCCGACGGGTTCTCCTGACCCCGGATGGTCTCCGGCGCGGCTTCGGTGCCGCCGTGTGCCCTCCGGGTCTCGTGCCACGTGCGCTCCTCCCAGCCGTGGCGCACCACCCGGAGCACGGCATCCGCGCCCACCACGGCCAGCGGCACCGCGACCACCGGCAGCAGCGCGGCCAGCCGGTAGGCGTCGTTGTACCAGACCCCGGTGATGAAGATCCGCCCGTGCGCCTCGTCCAGTAAGCGCACGGCGATGTAGAACCAGGCGCCGGTCAGGTACGTCAGCAGCACCCAGACGTACCGGCGGCGGCGCACGACGGAGACCGCGCCGATCAGCACCAGGGCGGCGACCATCCACTCCGGGTGGTACGCGCCCATCGGGGACATGGACACGGCCTCCCAGATGGCCTGCGGGCCGGTGGCCTCGGGCTTCCAGATGTGCAGCACCCGATCCGCCGGGCGCACCACGCCCCACAGGATCCACAGCACCCCCAGGCACGCCGCGATCAGACCGAGCTGCAGGAGGAACCTCCCCCAGCCGATCCGCCCGGCGGCCACGGCGCGCACCTGTCGTGCGCCGCGCACCAGCAGGATCGGCACGGAGAGCACCAGCAGGGACATCAGCGCATTCGGGTGGGACAGGGCGATTCCGGCCAGGAACGGCAGCACCAGCAGCCCCGCCTGCCCGGTGCTCAGGATCCGGTGGGTGCTCACCCGCAGCAGCTGCACCGCGATCGCCAGACCCGCCGGCAGCACGGACAGCCCGAGCAGGTTGGGGTAGAGGATCCCGAACCACAGCAGCAGCAGCGGGAATGCGGTGCACCCGGCCGACAGGACGCCGGCGGCCAGGACGGTACCGCGGCGGAACCGGCCCATCGAGCGGACCAGCAGCACCACGGACAGGGGCCACACGACCCCGCCGACGGCCAGCGTCATGGCGTTGGTGGCGGCCGGCACGCTGCCGCCGGCCACCGGCAGGGCCAGGGCGGTGACCGCGTGCCATGCCGTGGGATAGAACCCGGCCGACTGTCCGCCGGAGGTCATCTGCTGCACGGTCAGCGAGGAGGCGTCTCCGGTCTCGGAGATCCAGCGCACGGCGTTGAGATGGAAGTTGTTGTCGTAGGTCTGGGAGAAGCCCTGCGGATCGCCGATCGCGCTCACCAGGTCGAGCAGACACAGCGCCGTCCCCAGGAGCAGTGCGAGCCAGGCGGTGCCCTGCGCCCGCGAGCGCCACGACGCGGCGACCGGCGGCGCCGAGCCGCGGGGAGGCCGGGGCCAGTCCAGCAGGTCCCGGCGGGCGAGCAGACGGCGCAGCCCCAGCAGGGCCGCACCGACCAGCAGCCCCCCGACCAGGGGGATCCACAGGGCCCAGCGCAGCCCCAGCCACGACGCGAGGATCGCGGTGAGCGCGGTGACGCCGAGGGAGAGCCCGGGGGCCAGGGCGACGGCGTCGAAGCCCCGCACCCGGGTGCCCAGGGTGATGAGCAGGCCGGGGGTGATGAGGACCAGCAGGCACACTCCGACGGCGGGGGCCAGGCTCAGCCACTCCACGATCATCGGCTCCGTTCTGCGGGAAAGGGACCCGATCGGGGGAGGCGGGCCATGACCAGTGTAGTGAACACCCCCGGTGAGCCCGGGAGACGGCGGGACTACAGGCCGTAGGTGCGGCGCACGTACGACCCGTAGATGAGGCGGTACAGGGCGGGGGAGAGCTTCAGCAGCACCCCGGCCGCCGCGTACAGCGGGGCCGCGGAGGCGGTGCCGGCCAGCTGTCTCCAGGTGATCCGGCGTCGGGAATCCCGGATCACCGCGAGAGCCTGGGCGCTCTCCTCCTGCCGGGCCTCGGCGGAGAGGCTGTCCGACAGTCGGGGCAGCAGCATCCGCCGCATCAGGGACTGCTGGGCGGCGTTGAGGAAGATCAGCACCCAGGTGACGGTGTACGCCCGGCGCCCCTCGGGGGCGTCCAGGAGGTCCCCGACGGCCCGGGCCAGCCCGTGCATGAGACGCAGGGACTCCTCGGGCGGGGTGACGCGCCCCCACGTCAGGGAGCCCGCACCCACCCCGTATTCGTAGAGGGAGCTGGGCACGACGACGACGCGTCGGGCCGCGGTGAGCACGGCGGCGCAGAACACGGTGTCCTCCCCGCGGTGCACATCCGGGAGGAAGCGGATGTCCCCGACGGTGTCGCGGCGCAGGAGTTTGTCCCACACGAAGGAGGTCATCTCATCGCGCAGCAGCTTCACGGCGGCCTGGCGCCCGGTGAGCACCCCGGCGGGGGTGCGGAAGCGGTCCTGCTCCTCCCCGGTGGTGCGCACCAGGGTGTGCCCGCAGGCGGCGACGTCGGCGCCCTGGTCCGCGGCGAAGGCGTGCAGGGTCGCCAGGTAGTGCGGGCGGAAGCGGTCATCGGCGTCGAGGAAGCAGATCCATTCCCCGCGGGCCTCGTCCAGGCCGCGGTTGCGCACCGCGGAGACGCCGCGGTTCTGCTCGTCGTCGAAGACCCGCACCCGCTCATCCGGGTGCTCGGCGAGGAAGGCGCGGACCTGCCGGGAGTCCTCCGGGGAGCCGTCGATGAGCACGAGCAGCTCGAAGTCCGGGTCCGTCTGGGCCAGGGCGGAGCGGATGGCCCCGATGACGCGCCCGCCGGTGCGGTGCACGGGCATGATGATGGAGGTTCTGGGGGTCACGGGGTGTCCTTCGGTGAGGGCGGCTGAGCTGGCTGAGTTCCGGCGTCGCCCGGGGGCGGGGTCTCGTCCGGGCGGTCGGGGTGGCGCGCGGTGCCCTCACCCCACATGTCCGCGGCGAGGCGGGCGATGTGGATGGTCAGGTAGGTGTGCTCGTCCTCGCCGAGGGTGGTGTCCAGGTGCATGTTCAGCAGCAGCATCACCTTGTCCGCGCAGGCGTAGGCCTCCGGGTAGCCGGTGCGCACGGCGTCGTGGATCGCGGGCAGGGTGGGGTCCGCGACGGCCGGCCGGCGCCCCTGCTCCGCGCGCACGAAGAGGTAGCGCAGGTGGGTGACGAAGCGGGCCACGGACAGCTGCGTCTGATCCACGGGGCGGCCGTAGTAGGAGGAGATGACGTCGAAGATCTGCGCGAAGATCTCCGTCATCCGGTAGGTGCGGCTCAGGTCCGTCCCGGAGAACTGGGCGTTGACCAGGTGCAGGGCGATCGGCGTCGCCTCCTCCGGGGGCAGGCGCACGCCCAGGCGCTCGTTGGTCAGCTCGACGGCGCGGCGCCCGAAGGCCGCCTCCCGGGGGTACAGCTGCTCGACCTCGATGGCCAGCGGGTACTCGATGTGCATCCCGTCCCGGGCGCGCACCACCGCGAAGTTCAGGTGATCCGCCAGCGGCAGGACGAAGGAATGCGGCAGGTCCCGACCGAACTCGGCGCGGGCCTGCTGCTCCAGCTCGGTGGCCAGGGTAAGGATCCCCGGCGGCAGCTCGGAGAGCAGGGCGCCGATCTGGTCCGGTCCGCCCGCGCCCTCCGGGACGAAGGTCTGCTCGACCTTCTCCGGGTCCAGGCGCTGACCCTTCTTCTTCCCGAAGCCCAGGCCGCGGCCGATCATCACGGCCTCGTCGCCGGCGTCGGTGGAGGCCAGCACCACGTTGTTGTTGTAGATCCGCAGGATCCGCACGGGCGCACCTCCTTCCACGCTGCTCGACCGCGCGCAGTCCCCTCCAGTCTACGGGCGGGGGTCGGCGGATGCCCGGGAAAAGGCGGCGCCTGCTCCCACGGGTCCGGACCTGTTCGCCGATCCGGCGTTCTCGTTCCCACTCGCCCCACCCCGTGCGCCGAGACGGCGCTCTCGTTCCCAGATTTGCGGATTTTGGGAACGAAAGCGCCGTCTCGCGGGGGAAGCCGAGCTAGATGGGAACGAATGCGCCGGGTCGCGCACCCCGCGCACCCCCGCGCCCCTCAGGCCAGGTGCTCGCCGAAGAAGGCGCGCAGCTGCTCGACGGCGTCGTCCACGTACTCCGGCACCCAGTAGGTCTGGATGTGGGAGGCGCCCTCGATCACGTGGAAGCGCTTGTCCTGGGTTCCCGTGGCGCGGGCGAACACGTCGTCGCTCATGTACTTGGTGTCCGCCGCGGAGCCGGCCATCATCAGCAGCGGCTGGTCGATGAGCTCCACCTGGTCCCGGGCGTCGAAGGCCATCAGGTCGATCATGCTCGAGGCGGTGTACCGGGAGCTGGAGCGCGGGTGGTGGTGGGTCTGCAGGTAGTACTCGAAGCCCTCCCGGTACAGGCTGCCCTCCGGCAGGGCCTCGATCTGCTCCTGCGTGGGGGTGCCGTCCGCCAGGTACTGCACCACCCCGCCCATCGCCTCGATCCGCCGTGCCTCGGCGGCCTGCGCGAGACGCTGCCCGATGGTGTCCACCGCGGAGTCGTTCATCCCGTTGCGCCGGATCAGCCCCGAGTTGAACATGCTCAGCGTGGCCACCGCCGTGAACCGCTTGTCCGTCTGGGCGGCCTTGATGGCGTACCCGCCGCCCCCGCACACCCCGAGCAGGCCGATCCGGGCGGCGTCGACCCCCGGGAAGGTCCCCAGGAAGTCCGCCATCCCCCGGATGTCCTCCACGCGGTGCGCGGGCTTGTCGGTCTGCCGGGGTTGACCCTCGCTGGCGCCCTGGAAGGCGGCGTCCGCGGCGATCGCCACGTATCCCAGGTCCGCCAGGCGCTGGGCGAACAGCCCGGAGACCTGCTCCTTGGTGCCGCCGTTGGGGTGGGCGACGGCGATCCCAGGGTATCGCCCGTCCGGCCGGTACCCCGCCGGGGTGTACATATTCGCCGCGATCCGGCGGCCGTCCAGCAGGTAGCTCACCGGGTGGATGTTCACCGCTCCCGGCTCATTGGCGGTGATCGCGCCCTGATACACCAGGGTCCACGGGTTGGCCTGCCAGTCGCCGACGTACTCGGGGGTCTGCTCGCTCATGGGGTCCTCTTCCTGTGCTTGTCCTGGGGACGACGCCGACGCCGCCCCTCTGATCCCCCACCCTGCGCCCCGCTGCGCCGCCCTGGCAGTCCCGGCCCATGAGGGGGCACAGCACACACCCCCTCTGGCCGGGGCTGATCGGGACCCGCGGAGGGGACCCGGGTGCGATGCTGGTGCCCGGACATCCGCGTCCCCACCCGGGATCTGCGGAGGCATCGGATGAGGCACGAGGATGAGGACGAGGAGCGGAGGCGGCGCGTGGACGGCAGCGCACTGGGCGATTTCCTGCGGGCACGGCGGGAGGGGCTGACCCCTCACGACGTCGGGCTCACCCCGGGACCGGGAGTGCGGCGCACCCCGGGGCTGCGTCGTGAGGAGGTCGCGGTGCTGGCCGGGGTCAGCGAGAACTACTACACCCGGTTGGAACGCGGCCGCGAGACCCGCCCCAGCCCCGCCGTCATCGACTCCCTGGCCCGCACGCTGCGCCTGGCCCCGGATGAGCACGCGCACCTGCGCTCCCTGGCCGCCCGTGTGGCCGGGGTCCGGCCCATCGCCGACGACGCACCGGCGCACCGACTGCCGGGTTCCGTCCCGCAGATCCTGGAGGCCCTGCGGCCCTTCCCCGCGTACGTGCTCACCCGCACCGGGGACCTGCTGGCCGCCAATCCGCCCGCCGAGGCGCTGTTCCCGGGCATGGATGAGTGGCCCCCGCACCGACGCAACATCATCCGCTATCTCTTCCTGGCCCCGGCGGCGCGGACGCTGTACCCGGAGGACTGGGAGGTGCACGCCCGGCACTGCATCGCGGGGCTGCGCTCGCTGGCCGGCACGGATCCGCAGGACGCCGCACTGGCTGAGCTGGTGGAGGAGCTGCGCCGGGACAGCGAGGAGTTCGCCGCGCTGTGGCAGGCGTACGACGTGCGCACCCATGCGCAGGCGGTGAAGGTGCTGCACCACCCCGTGGTCGGCCGGGTGGCGCTGGACTTCCAGGCGATGAGCATCGAGGGTGCACCGGGGCAGCGGCTGAGCGTGTACTCGGCGGCGCCGGGGACACCGGAGCACGAGGCCCTGGTGGCACTGGATGCTCTCGGGACGGAGGGAGGCTCCCCCGCGGGCGCATGAGGTTGTCTTCGGTACCGGGTGGGTCTGGGCGCCTTCTCTCGCTGAGACGGCGCATCCGTTCCCACTCACCCCGCCAGGTGCGCCGACCCGGCGCATCCGTTCCCGGATTCGCGGATTTTGGGAACGGATGCGCCGTCTCGCGGGGGTGGTTGGGTCGGGTGGGAACGGATGCGCCGGGTCGCTGTCGGCACAGGAGCACCAGGCCTGCGGGACCCTGGATGCCCTCGGGGCGGGGGGAGTAGGGTCGCGGGCATGGATGCCATCGATGTTCTCCAGGACCTGGCCGCCCGCCCCCTGCAGGCCGCCGAGGGATTCGCGGATCGGCTCAGCGCCGAGAAGCTCAACGCCCACCCGGGTGGGCAGGACAATTCGATCGCGTGGCTGCTGTGGCACGCCGCCCGGGAGATCGACGCGCAGGTCGCCCAGCTGGCCGACGCCGAGCAGGTGTGGACCGCGCAGGGCTTCGAGGGTCGCTTCGACCTGGGCCTGGACCGCGCGGATATGGGGTACGGGCACACCCCGGAGCAGGCGCGCGCCGTCGTCGTGGAGGACGCCGACCTGCTGTACGCGTACCTGCGGGCCGTGGTCGACGCCGAGCAGGAGTATCTGCGCACCCTCTCCCCGGAGGATCTGGCCGAGGTCATCGACCGCAGCTGGGATCCGCCGGTGACCCGCGCAGCCAGGCTGGTCAGCGTCTCCGAGGACGCCCTGCAGCACATCGGCCAGGCCGCGTACGTGCTGGGCATGGACTTCTAGGACTTCTCAGGACATCCCGGCCCCCGCCCTCCCCGGGACCCACCCCCTGCGCGAGACGGCGCTGCGGTTCCCAGAATCTGCGAGATTGGGAACCGCAGCGCCGTCTCGGTGGCGAAGGGCGTCCGGACCGCCGAGTCGGGGCGGTTCGGACCGGGTGAAAACCCGCTCTAGTACGACGGCGTCCAGTCCTTCGGCGGCAGCTCGCCGGTGCGGATCAGCTGCTGGTACCAGTAGAAGGAGTCCTTGCGGTATCGGGCCAGATCCTTCAGGTCATCGTCCGTGCGGTTGACGTAGATGAACCCGTACCGCTTGGCGATGCCCTGGTGGGTGGAGACCAGGTCGATCGCGGACCACGGGGAGTACCCGAGGATCTGCACGCCGTCGGTGATGGCCTCCTGGGTCTGCTCCAGGTGCTGGCGCAGGTAGTCGATCCGGTAGTCGTCGTGCACGTGCCCGTCCTCGGTGAGCTCGTCGAAGGCGCCCAGGCCGTTCTCGGTGACGATCAGCGGCAGGTGGTAGCGGTCCCAGATCGCCCGGTAGGTCATGCGCATGCCGACCGGGTCGATCTCCCAGCCGAACTGCGTCATCCCCAGGTTCGGGTTGGACACGGCCTTGAAGTAGCCCTCCTCGCCCTCGGAGATCTGCTGGTCGGCCTCCTCGGAGCGCTCGGAGGCGCCGCCGCCGAAGGGCGCGTCCGCCATCGTGGTGGTGTTGTAGTAGTTGAAGGCGATGAAGTCCGGCTTGGCGGCCTTCATGATCGCCATATCGCCCACCTCGATCTGCGGGGCGATGCCCTTCTCCTCCAGGTACGCCCACGCCGTGGAGTTGTATTCCCCGCGCGCGGCGAGGTCCAGGTAGAGCCAGTTGCGCACCGCGTTGTAGTTGTCCGCGGCGATGACGTCCTCGGGCTTGGAGGAGGCGGGGTAGACGTAGGAGATGTTCGGGGCCGGCCCGATCTTGGCCTGCGGGTGCATCTGGTGCAGCAGGATCATGGCCTTGGCCTGCGCCAGGAACATGGTGTGGTTGACCTGGTACAGCTCCTTCTCCGGATCGTCGGTGAGCGCGTTGATGATGCCGAGCTTCCGCCCGTGCAGGATCATCATGTTCTGCTCGTTGATGGTCAGCCAGTACTTCACCTTGTGCCCGTACTCGCGGAACAGCACCTCGGCGTAGCGCACGAAGGCGTCCGCGGTGGAGCGGGCGGCCCACCCGCCCTTGGCATCCAGGGCGGCGGGGGTGTCGAAGTGGAACATCGTGACGATGGGCTCGATGCCTTGCTCCAGCAGCGCGTCGATGAGCCGGTGGTAGAAGGCGATGCCGGCCGGGTTCTCCTCGCCGTCGCCGTCCGGGATGATGCGGGTCCACGCGATGGAGAAGCGGTAGGCGCGGAACCCCATCTCGGCCAGCAGGGCCACGTCCTCCTCGACGCGGTGGTAGTGGTCCGCGGTCACGGTGTAGTCCGCGGTGCCCTCGGGCAGCTCGTCGGCCGGCTTGGTGTCGATGACGGAGGGGCCCTTCCCGTCCTCGTCCCACGCGCCCTCCACCTGGTAGGCGGAGGTGGAGGCGGACCAGAGGAAGTCCTGCGGGAACGGCTTGAGGTGCTGGTGGTACATGGTGTTCCTTTCTCGGTGGTCTGTCTCCCTCCCCAGCGTTTCACGTGAAACGCCGGGGAAGGGTGGGGGAGGATCACCTCCCCGAAGATGACGTCCATGGCGGGGCCACGACCGTTCGACTCACGGCTCCCCGCCCCTCCTCCACCCATGCCCACCTGCCCCTCCCCACCGGCGTGGTAGGCATGGGACATGCCCACCGACCAGCCCAACGCTGCCCCCGACGCCCCCACATCGCCCACCCCCGGCCAAGTCTCACCCACCCCCGCCACCCCGGCCCCCGACGTCGTGCGGGTGCGCGGGGCCCGCGAGCACAACCTGCGCGACGTGGACCTGGAGGTCCCGCGCGACGCCATCGTCGTGTTCACCGGGGTCTCCGGGTCCGGGAAGTCCTCGCTGGCCTTCGGGACGCTGTTCGCCGAATCCCAGCGGCGCTACCTGGAATCCGTGGCCCCCTACGCCCGTCGGCTGATCGACCAGGCGGGAGTCCCGGAGGTGGACGCCGTCGAGGGCATGCCCCCGGCCGTGGCCCTGCAGCAGCAGCGCGGCACCGGCGGCTCCGCCCGCTCCACCGTGGGCTCCGTGACCAGCCTGTCCAACGTCCTGCGGATGCTGTACTCCCGCGCCGGGATCTACCCCGCGGACCAGCCCATGCTCTACGCCGAGGACTTCTCGCCCAACACCCCGGAGGGTGCCTGCCCGGAATGCCACGGCATCGGCCGGGTCTACGACGTCACCGAGGACCTCATGGTCCCGGACCCCACCCTGAGCATCCGGGACGGCGCCATCGCGTCCTGGCCCGGCGCCTGGCACGGGCAGAACCAGCGGGACATCCTCGTGAACCTCGACTACGACATCGACGTGCCCTGGCAGGACATGCCCGCCGACGCGCGGGAGTGGATCCTCTACACCGAGGAGCGCCCCACCATCCCCGTGTACCGGCACGCGCAGAGCCCGGACGCGGTGCGGCGGCTGAAGGCCGACGGCGCGGAGCCCAGCTACCGGGGGACCTTCGTCGGTGCGCGCCGCTACGTGCTGGACACCTTCGCCGGGTCCAAGTCCGCCGCCGCCAAGAAGCGCGCCGCCCGCTACCTCACCGGCGCCGTGTGCCCCGCCTGCCGCGGTCGGCGCATCAAGGCCGAGGCGCTGACCGTCACCTTCGAGGGCCTGGACATCACCGAGATCTCCGCGCTGCCCCTGCACGAGCTGCGGGACCTGCTGACCCCCGTGCTCGACGACGCCTGGACCCCCACCGCCCCCGAGGACGCCCGGGCCGCCGCCCTGCCGGATGAGGCCGCCCGCCGCGCCGCCGTCGAGGCCCGGGTGGCCGCGGGCGGCTCGGCCCACGCCGGCGGCGGGGACGTGCGCACCACCCCCAATCTCTCCGCGGAGAAGATCGCCGCGGCCCGCAGCCTGGTCCGGGATCTGCTGGCCCGCCTGCGCCCCATCCTGGACCTCGGCCTGGGCTACCTCTCCCCGGACCGCGCGACCCCCACCCTCTCCCCGGGGGAGCTGCAGCGGCTGCGCCTGGCCACGCAGCTGTCCAGCGAGCTGTTCGGCGTCGTCTACGTCCTGGACGAGCCCTCCGCCGGCCTGCATCCGCGGGACCGGGAGGCGCTGCTGGGGATCCTGCGGGATCTGCGCGCGGCCGGGAACAGCGTGTTCGTCATCGAGCACTCCCTGGACGTCATCCGCGCCGCGGACTGGCTGGTGGACATCGGCCCCGGCGCGGGCTCCGACGGCGGGCGTGTGCTCTACAGCGGGGAGCCGGCGGGCCTGGCGCGGGTGGAGGAGTCCGTGACCCGCCGCTACCTCGCTGACGACGCCGCCCGCCCCGAGCCCGCGGGCCGCACCCCCACCGGGTGGCTCGAGCTGACCGGGGTGCACCGGCACAACCTGGACGGCACCGACGCGCGGATCCCCCTGGGCTGCCTCACCGCCGTCACCGGGGTCTCCGGGGCGGGCAAGTCCACGCTGGTCGGGCAGGCCCTGCCGGAGCTGCTGGCCCGCGCCGGGGCGAACGCCGCCGGGGGTGCCGCCCACCCGGAGGAGACCGCCGAGCAGGCCCCGGATGAGGCGTCCCTGCTGCTGCAGACCGACGCGGAGACCACCCGCGGCGCGGTGGCCGGCGACGTCGCTCGGGTGCGCCGCGTCGTCGGCATCGACCAGAAGCCCATCGGGCGCACGCCGCGCTCCAACGTGGCCACGTACACGGGCCTGTTCGACCGGGTCCGCCGCCTGTTCGCCGGCACCGACGAGTCCCGCAGCCGCGGGTACAAGCCCGGCCGGTTCTCCTTCAACGTGCCGGGCGGACGCTGCCCCACCTGCGAGGGGGAGGGGTGGATCATGGTCGAGCTGCTGTTCCTGCCCAGCGTCTACTCGCCGTGCCCGGACTGCCACGGCGCCCGCTACAACCCGGAGACCCTGCAGATCACGTGGAACGGGCGGAACATCGCCGAGGTCCTGGACCTGACGGTCGCCGAGGCCCGGGAGTTCTTCGACGAGGTGCCGGAGGTGCGCCGCACCCTGGAGGTCCTCGACGACGTCGGTCTGGGCTACGTGCGCCTGGGCCAGCCGGCCACGGAGCTGTCCGGCGGGGAGGCGCAGCGGGTCAAGCTGGCCGCCGAGCTGCAGCGCAGCCACCGCGGGGACGCCCTGTACGTGCTGGATGAGCCGACCGCGGGCCTGCACCCGGCGGACACGGACCGGCTGCTGGCCCACCTGCAGCGGCTCGTGGAGGCCGGGTCCACCGTGGTGGTCGTGGAGCTGGATATGCGGGTGGTGGCCCAGGCCGACCACGTGATCGAGCTGGGTCCCGGCGCGGGGCAGGACGGCGGCCGGGTGGTCGCCGCCGGCACCCCGCGCGAGGTGGCCGACGGCGCCGGCGCGAGCGCGAGCTACCTGGCGGCCCAGCTGGAGGCATAGGCCCCGGGGAGGGTTCCGGGGGGGTTTCCCAAGCGGATGCGCCGGTTCGGTGATCTGACCGGACCACAAGGGAACGAATGCGCCGGGTCGCCGAGCGGGGTGGGGCGTGGCGGGAACGAAAGCGCCGTCTCGGTTCCCACCCCTCGCCGACCCGGGGCATCGGTTCCCACCTTCGGCGTATTTGGGAACGAATGCGCCGTCTCGCCGCACGGGGAGGCTCGGGTGGGAACGGATGCGCCGGGTCGGTGTGCCTTGCCGCTCGGCTCGGCCCGGCCCGCCCCCCGGTTACTCGGCTACGCGGACGCCGTCGGGAGGCGGACCTCGAACTCGGTGCGGCCCGGGCGGGAGGCCACCGCGATCCGCCCGCCGTGGCTGTCCACGATCGCCTTCACGATCGCCAGGCCCAGGCCCGTGGTGCCGACCTCCCCGGAGCGGGCCTGATCCGCCCGGGCGAAGCGGGAGAAGATCCGCGGGAGGAAGTCCGGGTCGATGCCGGGGCCGTCGTCGGTCACCGTCAGCACGGCCTCCCGGCGGTTGGCGCTGACCCCCAGGGCCGTGGTCACGGTGGTGCCCTCGTCGGTGTGCTTGCGGGCGTTGGACAGCAGGTTCATCAGCACCTGGCGCAGCTGCCGGGGGTCCCCACGCACCACCACCGGCTCCTCGGGAAGCTCCAGGGCCCAGCGGTGCGAGGGAGCGGCCACCTGCAGGTCGGAGACGCTCTCCACCACCAGCTCCGTCAGGTCCACGTCCTCGCTGACCGGCTGGTGACCCTGGTCCAGGCGCGCCAGCAGCAGCAGGTCCTCCACCAGGGCTGCCATGCGCTGGGACTGGGAGTCGATCCGGCCCAGGGAGCGCTGCCCGTCCTCGGTGAGGTCCTCGGTCCACTTCAGCAGGTCGGAGTACCCGCGGATCGCCGCCAGCGGGGTGCGCAGCTCGTGGGAGGCGTCCGCGACGAACTCCCGCACCCGGTCCTCGGAGCGCTGCCGCGCGCTCAGCGCCGAATCCACGTTCTCCAGCATCAGGTTCAGCGCGTGCCCGACGGCGCCGACCTCCGTGCTCGGGCGGGCGTCCGCCGGAGCCACCCGCGTCTCCGGGGGCAGCTGGCCCGCGCCCAGATCCAGCTGGGAGACGTCGGTGGCGACGGCGGAGACCCGCTCCAGCGGCTTCATGGTCCGCCGGATCGCCCAGGAGCCGAGCAGCCCGGCCAGCACCAGGGCGGCCGCGCTGACGCCGACGGTGATCAGCAGCAGGGTGGTCAGGGTGCGGTCCATGTCCGCGGTGGGCAGCCCGGTGATGACGGTCTGCCCGCTGGCGTCCTTCTCCGCGAGCGCCAGGTAGTCCCCCTGGGATAGGCTCACCCGCTGCGCCTGCTTCCCGACCGGCAGGTCCAGCAGGGTCTGCTCGTCGGCGGCGGTCAGGGCGACGGCGGAGCCGCGGGTGTCCAGCATCCCGCCGAAGACGAACTCGCCGCCGATGACCCGGGCGTTGAGTGTTCCGGCGGCCTGGCCCGGGGCGTTCAGGGGGTTGGGGGCGGTGGAGGAGGGACTCGGGGTGCTCGTGGCCGCATCCTGGCCGCCGTCGGCTCCCCCGGCGGAGCCATCGGCGCCGGTGCCGTCCTGGCCGCGGTGCGGTCCGGCGAAGCTGGTGGCCCGGTCGGAGGCCTCGGCGAGTCGGGTGCGCAGCTGTCCGGTGAGGTTCGCGTCCATCGCGGCGTAGCTGGCGGCGCCGATCACCAGGCACGCGATGCCCAGGAACGCCAGGAGGATCGCGATCAGCCGGGTGCGCAGCCGCCACCGGCCGGGGTGCAGCAGCCCGGCGCGCGCGGGGGCCGCCGGGCTGCGCGGGGCGGGGGTGGCGTCGTCGTGCGCGAGGGCCATCAGACGGCGGGTTTGATGACGTACCCGGCCCCGCGCACCGTGTGGATCATGGGTTCGCGGCCGACGTCGATCTTCTTGCGCAGGTAGGAGATGTACAGCTCCACGATGTTGGCCTGCCCGCCGAAGTCGTAATTCCACACGCTGTCCAGGATCTGCGCCTTGGACACCACGCGCTTGGCGTTCTCCATGAGGTAGCGCAGCAGCTCGAACTGCGTGGCGGTCAGGGTGATCTCCTCCCCGCCGCGGGTGACCTCGCGGGTGTCCTGGTTCAGCACCAGGTCCCCGACCACCAGCTCGGCGTCGTCCACCGCGGCGACCCCGGAGCGCTGCACGAGCCGGTGCAGCCGGATGATCACCTCCTCCATGGAGAAGGGCTTGGTCACGTAGTCGTCGGCCCCGGCGGCCAGGCCCTGGATGCGGTCATCCACGGAGTCCTTGGCGGTCAGGAACAGGCACGGGACCTCCGGCTGGAAGGCGCGGATGCGGGAGAGCAGCTCGACGCCGTCGTACCCGGGCATCATGATGTCCAGCACCAGCACGTCGGGGCGGAACTCGCGGGCGGCGGCCAGGGCGGAGGGGCCGTCCCCGGCGGAGCGCACCTCCCACCCGGTCATGCGCAGGCCGGAGCCGATCAGCTCGGCGAGCATCGCCTCGTCGTCGACGACGAGCGCCCGGATGCGGCTGCCGTCCGGGTGCTCCAGGGCGGGCAGGTTCCGGGCGAGCTCGGTGGCGGAGGCGGCGGTGTTCTGGCTCATGCTCCACACACTAGCCCGCGGCCTGCCCGCCACGGGGGCCTGGACAGCGTCTCGGGGACAGGTCACAGCAACCCGAACACACCGGCACAGCCGGGGCACAGGCGGCCTCCGGATCGTCGGTAGGGACCAACCACGGACCCGACCGAGAGGATCCCCAGCCATGACCACCCGCGACTCCGCACAGCATCCGCAGGATGACGCCCGCCGATCCGCCGAGGAGGCGGCCCGCCGCGCCGAGGACGCCCACCGTTCCGACGACGTCAACCGTTCCGAGAGCGTCCACCGTGTCGACGACGGCTACGGCGTCGACGACGTCCGCCGCGCCGAGACCGGCTCCCGCCGCCGAGAGGCGACCCGCCCCGCCGCCTCCTACCCCGCCACGCACCGACAGGAGACCGAGCCGATCGCCGGGGGTCCCGCCCCGGCCTGGGGCGCTCCCGCCGAGGAGTGGGAGCGAGCCCGGGACCGCAGGGCGGGGCGCACCTGGAGCACCCGGAAGACCGCGGCGACGGCGGCCATCGCGATCGCCGTGACCGGGGGCGCGGCCGCGGCCGCCTACGGGCTGTCCTCCGCGGCGGACTCCTCCAGCTCCCAGGGCCAGGGAGGACCCGGCGGCATGGGCGGCGGGATGGGTGGCGGCCAGGCGGGCGGCACCGGCCAGGCGGGCGCGGGCCAGTCGGGAGACGGCTCCGGCGCCGCGGGTCAGTCCGGGCAGCAGGGCGGCACGGGCCAGTCGGGGACGGGCCAGTCGGGGACCGGCCAGTCGGGCACGGGCGCCGGCGGCACCGCGCAGGGCGGCGCACCGGGCATGGGTGCTGCGGGGCTGGGCATCGCCGGCGGGCAGCCGCTGTATTCGCAGAGCGTCACCGAGCAGAACGGCGAGTACGTCACCACCATCACCCAGACCGGCACGGTGGAGAAGATCTCCGACTCCTCCGTGACCGTGAAGTCCTCCGACGGGCACACCCAGGTCTACACCGTGTCCGATTCCTCCCTGGTGAGCGGCATCTCCACTGGGGATGAGGTCATGGCCTCCGGGACCAAGAAGGACGACGCCGCCACCCTCGTCTCGCTGCAGGCCGCCCAGTCCGGGACGGGCACCTCCGGGACGGGCGGGGCCTCCGGCGGGCAGGGGGCCGCGGGCCAGGGCTCGGGGTCGTCGTCGGACTCCTCCGGGACGGACTCCTGACCCAGCCCCGACGGTGAGGAATATCACTATCGGGGGTCTCGGCGTGTGACCAGGGCAGACGCCCCGCACCCGCGATGGCGCGGGGGCGGGGCGTCTGCTTCGGGTTGCCTCACCTCGTGGGGGAGAGCACGATGGTGTCTCATCCGCGGGGCATCGGCTCCATCAGGACCGTCAGCCCTCCCGTTCTCCCCGCCTCCGGCGTCATGGGACGGGCTCGCACCCGCGGACGCTCCCGGTCCGCGCTCCGGGGCTTCGCTGCCCCGAGACACACTTCTGCCGGATCCGGAGGGCATGGATGCGGTTTGCGCCCGCGGTTGTGGTTCCCGGGGGTGCAGACCGCATCGTCTCATCCTCGCGGTACCGCGCTCTCGCCCGGCCTGCTCGAATCGATCGGGGGAGAGGGCGAGGCCGCGGCGGGCGCGTCCCGCGTCGGCACCCCGAGCTCGGGCTTCGACCGTAGGGTCCTGCCTCGAAGCCGCCCGCGAGGGATGAGTTTGACGGAGCCCACATGATGTCTGACACTTCTCATCAGGCACCGGATCGCGCTCCGTGGTGTGGGCCTGCGTGCCTTGTCGAGGGGGTCGCGATGCCGCTTCCCGTCCTGCCCCGACCTCGGATGCTGATGGCATCGCGAGGCTCGGGTGCTGCGGATGGAGCCGGAGGATCTGAGCGCTCCGCCGGATCTGATGAGCGGCACCCGGTGCCCGGAAGAGACCGGGTCCTCTCGATGACATCAACCCACGGGCATTGGGCGTTTCGATGATCAGGTCCTCACCGATGGAGTGGCATTTCGGATATCTTCCGGCGGGGACGGCTGGGCTCATCCTCAGTTCGGCGGCGACGAGGATAACGCTGGCGGCAACCTCTGAGGAATCATACGCCTGGGCTTATTCGTATGCCCTGACCTTCGCCGCCTGTCTTCTGCTGGGCGCAGTACACCGGATCAGGTTGCGCCCCTGGCATGCCGAGTACACGCAGGGTGTGAAGACATTCAAGATCACGAGGAGCGGGGTCAGGTCCACCGGTTCCCTGCGCATCGACAGACCGATGGAAGAGGCGCAGGAGGTCTTCCTCCTCGGTGTCGCGACCGTCGAATCCGTGAAGTTCGATGGGCGCGATGGTCGCATGCTGCACTTCCGCCAGGGGTTGTCCATCAGATCATGGGGCGAGAAGTTCACCGCAGAATTCACCGAAGAGGGCCGGGGCGTGTCCGTGAAGCTGACGGCCAGGCCATCCGTCAAGACCACGGTCCTCGACTTCGACCAGGGAAGATCATGATCTATGAGATCCTCTCGGCGGTGGATGCCCAGAACCGACTGCAGGGGGCGATTTCTCGTTGAAGAGGGGCGATGCTGGACTCGCTCTTCAAGAACCCCCATGCGGATGACGATCCCGTCTGAGCCCTCTGAGACAGCGCAACGCCGTAAGGACCGCCGTCTCGCCTGACCAGGCCACCCGCTGCTGCCCCAGCCCCCATCCCGCCCCGCCCCTCCGCAGTCACAGCAACGGCACAGCAGCGCCACACAGGCGGCACACACCGGGCCTCGACGCTGGTCCCATGACCACCACAGCCCCCACCCCCCAGTCCCTGACCTCCCGCACCGCGGCCGCCGCCCGCGTCGTCGACATCGGCCGGGACCCCGTGGACACCCGCGGACCGCAGCCCGTGCTGGACGTGACCATCCCCGTGTACAACGAGCAGACCGACATCGAGGCCTGCGTGCGCCGGCTCAACGCCTACCTCGCCGAGCACTTCCCCTACACGTACTCCATCACCGTCGCGGACAACGCCTCCACGGACGAGACCCTCGTGATCGCCGAGCGCCTCTCCCGCGAGCTGCCCGCGGTGCGCACCGTGCACCTGGACCAGAAGGGCCGGGGCCGGGCGCTGCGCGAGGTGTGGACCCACCCGGCCGCCGCCGTGCTGGTGTACATGGACGTGGACCTGTCCACGGACCTCGCCGCCCTGCAGCCGCTGGTCGCCCCGCTGATCACCGGGCACTCGGACCTGGCCATCGGCACCCGCCTGAACCGCAGCTCCCGGGTGGTCCGGGGGGCCAAGCGCGAGTTCATCTCCCGCTGCTACAACCTCATGCTGCGCACCTTCATGGGCGCCCATTTCTCCGACGCCCAGTGCGGCTTCAAGGCCATCCGCGCCGACGTCGCCCAGAAGCTGCTGCCCTACACCGAGGACGCCGCCTGGTTCTTCGACACCGAGATGCTGGTGCTCGCCGACAAGGTCGGCCTGCGCGTGGCCGAGGTCCCCGTCGACTGGACCGATGACCCCCACTCCAGCGTGGACGTGGTCAAGACCGCCACGGACGACATCAAGGGCATGATCCGGCTGTCCAAGGAGATGGCCACCGGCCGGATCCCGGTCAGCGCCCTGCGCGCGGAACTCGGCCGCGGAGCGATCGCCGGGCAGTCCAACGCCCTGTTCTCCCAGGCCGTGCGCTTCTGCGTCGTCGGCGTCGGCTCCACCCTCGCCTACCTGCTGATCTTCGTGCTGTGCCGGATGACGATGAGCGCGCAGTGGGCCAACTTCCTGGCCCTGATCATCACGGCCGTGGCCAACACCGCCGTGAACCGCTTCTTCACCTTCGGGGTCACCGGCCGCGCCGGAGCGGCCAAGCACCAGCTGCAGGGCCTGATCGTGTTCTTCCTCGGCTGGGGCCTGACCGCCGGGGCCCTGGCGGGCCTGGACGCGCTGGGCGGGAACCACCCCGTGCTGGAGGTGATCGCCGTCGTCCTGGCCAACCTCGCCGCGACCGTCCTGAAGTTCCTCCTGTTCCGCTGGTGGGTCTTCCGCCCCCGCGAGGACGCCGCAGCCGAATCCGCAGCCGACGCCGCCGAGGCGCGCCTCGCCGGCACTCCCGAGACGGTGCGACCGGCGGAGCCCGCCGAGGCCGACGCCGCCCGCGCCGCCTGAACCCACCCCTGACCCCCTCCCCAACCCCTTGATCCTTTGAGGAGCACCATGCTGACCCAGAGAACCCCCGGCCGCTTCCGGCGGCTGATCGCCGGGACACCCGGCGAACCGCGATGGCTGAACCCCGCCGTCGCCCTGATGATGCTCGGCACCGCCGTGCTGTACCTGTGGAACCTGACCATCTCCGGCTGGGGCAACAGCTTCTACGCCGCCGCCGTGCGTGCCGGATCGAAATCCTGGACGGCGATGCTGTTCGGCTCCCTGGACGCCAACAACGGCATCACCGTGGACAAGCCGCCGGCCGCCTACTGGATCCCGGCGCTGTTCGCCCGCCTCTTCGGCTTCAGCTCCCTGACGGTGCTGCTGCCGCAGGCGCTCATGGGCATCGCCGCCGTGTGGGTGCTGTACCTGGCGGTCAAGCGCACCAGCGGCAAGATCGCCGGGCTGATCGCCGGAACCCTGATGGCCCTGACCCCGGTGGCCGTGATGATGTTCCGGTTCAACAACCCGGACGCGATGCTCACCCTGTGCCTGACCCTCGGCGCGTACTTCACCATCCGCGCGATCCAATCCGACCCGGCCCGGCGCTTCGCCTCCACCGGGTGGCTGTTCGGCGCGGGACTCATCCTGGGTCTGGCCTTCCTGGTCAAGATGCTCCAGGGCTTCCTCATCCTGCCCGCCCTGGCCCTGGCCGTGCTGGTGGCCGCCCGCGGCGGATGGGTGCGCAGGATCCGCGATCTCGCGGTGGCCGCGGTGGGCGTGTGCCTGCCGGTGCTGGCCTACGCCGCGGTGTTCTACGCCTGGCCGGCCGATTCCCGCCCGTACATGGCCGGCACGGAGAACAACTCCTTCTGGGAGCTGGTCTTCGGGTACAACGGCCTCGGCCGGATCTTCGGCGGCTCCGGCAACGGCGGCGGAGGGGGCGGCGGTGGCGGCTCCATGTTCGGCGGCTCCACCGGCGTGCTGCGGATGTTCAACTCCGGCTTCGGCCCGGAGATCTCCTGGCTGCTGCCCGCCGCCGCGGTGCTGCTCGTGGCCGGCCTCTGGTTCACCCGCCGCGCCCCGCGCACGGACGGCACCCGCGCGGCCCTGCTGGTCTGGGGCGGCTGGCTGGTGATCACAGCCGGGATCTTCTCCTTCATGCAGGGCACCATCCACCCCTACTACGTGGTGGCCCTGGCCCCGGCCGTCGCCGCCCTGGTGGCCATCGGCGGCGTCGAGCTGTGGCGAGGACGCGAGTACGCCCCGGCCCGCTGGACGCTGGCCGGAACCCTCCTGATCACGGTGATCTGGAACTTCGCCCTGCTGCGCAGCGCCGGGGCGGACTGGCTGCCGTGGCTGCCCTGGGTCATCCTGATCGGCGGGTCCCTCACCGCGGTCGCGATCGCGGCCGGTGTGCACCGGCTGCGCCCGGGCGGCTTCCGCCGGATGGGTACGGTGCTGGCCCTGGCCGCGCTGATCTTCGGCGGCCTCGGCACGGCCTCCTGGGGTGTCGCCACCGCGGGCCAGGCTCACACCGGCTCCACCCCGTCCTCCGGGCCGGCCGTGGCCGGTGCATCCGGGATGGGCGGACCCGGCGGCGGCACGGGTGGTGCCCCCGGCGGCGGGGCCGCGGGGCAGACCGACGGCGCCCAGACGGATGGCACCCAGACGGACGGAACCCAGGGTGGCACCGGTCAGACCGGCACCGCGCCCGGGGGTGCCGCCCAGAACGGCACCTCCCAGGACGGAACCGGTCAGAGCGGCGCGGGCCAGACCGGGACCGACTCCGCGCAGACCGACGCGTCCGCGTCCGGAACCTCCGACGGCACCCAGACCGACGGGGCCCAGGGCGGCATGGGCGGCGGCATGGGCGAGTCCAACGCCGAGCTGACCGAGCTGCTGGAGAACGCCGGCACCGAGTACTCCGCGGCCACCATGGGCGCGACCGGGGCGGCGAACTACATGCTCGCGTCGGACACCGAGGTCCTGGACATCGGCGGCTGGAACGGCTCGGACCCGTACCCCACGCTGGACGAGTTCAAGCAGATGGTCTCCGAAGGGAAGATCCACTACTTCATCGCCGGCGGCATGGGCGGCGGCGGGATGGGTGACTCCAGCTCCTCCGCCATCCAGCAGTGGGTCCAGGAGCACTTCACCGCGACGACGGTGGGAGGCACCACGGTCTACGACCTGACCTCCTCGTCCTCCTCCTGACCCTGCGCACCCCGTAAGAGGGACCCGACGCCGCCGCCCATGATGTTGGGTGGCGGCGTCGGCTCCGTCCGCCGTGCGCGCAACCGGCCCCGCACCCTGGCCAACGGGAGCGGGGCGGCGGAGCATGGGAGGCGGAACCACCCGCCGTACGAGCCCCGGGCTCGGCGGCACCCCAACCCCAGGAGGAGAACCATGGCCGAGGAACTGACCCGCGCGGACATCGTCGAGATCATGCGCGGCGAGCGCTTCGTGATGATGACGTCCGTCGCCGCCGACGGCACCCTGCAGTCCTACCCGATGACCCCGCAGGAGGTCACCGAGGAGGCCGTGGTGCGCTTCTTCATCGGGCTGCAGGGGGATCAGGCGGAGAACCTGCGGAAGAACGGCCAAGTCAACCTCGCCTTCGCCGAGGCCGGATCCTGGCTGTCCGTGTCCGGGACCGTGGAGTTCGAGGAGGACCGGGCCACGATCGATCGGCTGTGGAACGACGCCGCCGGCGCCTGGTTCGAGCACGGCAAGGAGGATCCGAACCTCGGGGTGCTGCGCTTCGAGGGGGAGTCCGCCCAGTTCTGGGGTCAGCCCGGTGGGCGCGCGAAGGCCCTCGGCGCGATCCTCAAGGCCAAGGTCACCGGGCAGCGCCCGCAGGGCTCCTCGGAGACCGTCGAGCTCTGAGGACCGACGGGCCTCGGTGATCCCGGGGCCCAGCAGAGCGTCGAGCCTGCGCCGCGGTGAATCTGCGGCGCAGGCTCGCGCTGTCTCGGGCTATTCCGTGCCGAGGATCGTGAGATCCAGCAGGGCCGGTGCCCGACCCGTCTGCTCGAGCACCGCCGCCTCCACCGCGTCGCGCAGACGACGGTGGATCTCCAGGAGGGAACGCTCCCGCCGGACCGTGATCTCCGCGTAGACGCGCACCCCGGCGTCGGTCTCGGAGACCCGCAGCCCGTCCACCCGCTCGCGGGCCTGCCCGCGGCGCAGGCTGGTGACGAACTGGGCCAGGGTCGGCTCCCGGCGCACGACGTCGGGGTCGGCGTCGAGGACCTCGGCGATCCGGTGGATGAGGCTGGTGGGCGCCTGCCCCTGGGGGGCGGCGGCCGTGCTAGACGCGATCATTGATGTCCTCGATCTCCAAGTCCACCGTCTGGGCTGTCAGTCCCAGCTCATCGCGCAGATCCTCCACGATGGCGGTGCGCAGGTTCCGGTCATAGCTGGTGTAGACGCTCTCCGGGGAGATGTTCATGCTCACCCGCAGGTGCAGGGGCCGCTCCCCGTCCGGCAGGGTCTGCTCGGTGCTGACCCGGCAGCGCCGGGCGGTGAGACCCGGGAAGGAGTCCACGGTGCGACGCACCCGCGCGGCCACCGCGGCCTGGCTGACGAACAGCTCCGAGGAGTCGGTGCGGAACGCCAGGACGGGGTGGGACCGGCGCACGTGCATCCGGGCGAAGCCCATCACCCGCGAGCGGATCGAGGGGGCCGGTGCCAGCTCCTGCTCCTCGGCCCGGGCCGCATCGGTCAGGGCCGCGAGGGACTGCAGGCTGTGCCGGGCCTGGGTGCAGTACTCGCAGCTGCGCTGGTGCTCATCGGGCGGGCCGTCCAGGGTGGCCCAGATCGAGTCGATGGGGCGCCCGCAGCCCAGCAGCTCCTCACCCTCGTCGGGCGCGGCGGGGTCCGAGGGGCCGACGACATGTGGTTCCGGGGCGGCGGGGCCCGTGCCGGACCGCTGCCGTTCGGGGTCGACGTCCTGGTGCTGGCTGCTCATCGCCACGCCTCCATTCCTTGCGCCAGATTCTTCCGGGTGCGGGCCAACCGGCCCCGGACCACGGTTTCGCTGACTCCGAGCGTCTCTGCCAGTTGATTGTAGGAGTACCCGTGCAGCTCCCGGAGGATCCATACCAGCCGCTGATCCTCGGGGAGGGTCTGCAGCAGCCGGTTCAGCTGATCCATCCCGGCCCGGCTCTCCGCCCGGCGGTGCGGGTCCTCCCCGGCCGCCGCCGAGGGGATGCGCTCCAGGGTCTCGTCCTCCACCGCCTGGGTGCCGCGGCGGGAGTCGCTGCGGATCGCATCCTTGCAGCGGTTGGCCCCGATGCGCAGCAGCCAGGTGGGGAAGGTGACCGGCTCCCGGAGGGTCTCCAGCTTCTGCCACGCGTAGATCAGGGTCTCCTGGGTGACGTCCTCCGCTTCGGATCGGTCCCCGAGCATGCGGTAGGCCATGCGGAACAGGGAGGTCTCGTAGCGGATGACCAGGGGCTCGAAGGCCTCCAGGTCTCCGTCCTGGGCGCGCTCCACGACCGTTGCGAGGTCCATGTCCTCGAGGTCGGGCCCTGCGGGCTCGTGCCGGACCATGCCGTGGTTCCCCTCCGTTCGTCGGTGGTCGCTGCTGCTCGGTGGCCGTGTCCGGGGATTCCGCGGGGTCGCGGGCCGGGCGGCTGCCCTCCCCAGGGTACGTGACGCATCTGACGTCGCCCCTCGGGGTTCTCCCCCGGCGTACTCCGCACAATCCCGGTCCGACTGGGGACGATGCGGTCCTCCGGGCTCCCGCGGGGAGGCCCGCGGGCACCCCTCCGGGAAGCCGCCGGAAAAAAATCTCGAGAACCTGCGTGAGGATTCCGCACGGGCGGCGTCTGTACTGGTGACCGTCGCCGATGGCGGTCATGAGGAAGGAGTCATCGATATGGCCAACACCAACGACATCAAGTCCACCACCTCCTCTGCTCAGCAGAACGGGCAGCGCTCCGAGGACAAGGGGGCCAACAACAGCCCGCTGCAGACCTCGCAGGGCACCACGACCATCAACGACACCGTGGTCGCCAAGCTGGCCGGCATCGCCGCCCGCGAGGTCGGTGGGGTGTACAAGATGGGCAACGCCGCCCGTCGCGCCTTCGACGCCGTCTCCGAGCGGATCCCCGGCGCCCAGACCTCCGTCTCCGGCGGCGTGTCCGTGGAGAAGGGCGAGCGCCAGGCCGCGGTGGACCTGTCCATCATCATCGAGTTCGGCGCCTCCGTCGTGGACGTCGCCCGCTCCATCCGCCGCAACGTCATCTCCACCGTGGAGCAGGCCACCGGCCTGGAGGTCGTCGAGGTCAACATCAACGTGACCGACGTGCACCTGCCCGAGGAGAACGACGACACCGAGGACGAGGGCAAGCAGCTCCAGTAGTCCTCCCCGCCGCCCCACCCGGGGCGGCTTCCCCCACCGGCCGCGCCGACGCGCCGCGAACCACCCGCAGGGCCCCGATCCGACGGGTCCTCGCGGGGCGCGGCGGCGCGGCCCCTGGACACTCATCTGTAAGGATTCATCATGAACACCACTCGTTTCGGTCTGCTCGTGGGCCTGGTCCTCGGCATCGTCGCCGCCTTCGGGACCTTCTCCATGTTCCTGATCGTGGTGCTCTTCGGCGCGATCGGCCTGGTGGTCGGTCTGGTGCTCGAAGGCCGCCTGGACCTGCGTTCCCTGATGGGCAAGTCCTCCGACCGGAGGTGACCCATGGCTGAGACCACCACCGCGGGCCGCCGCGCCGCCGACGCGCAGGCCCCAGCGCCCGACGAGCGGGGACGCACCGTCCTCGCCGAGCGCGTGATCGAGAAGATCGCCGCGCAGATCGCCTCCGAGCAGCCCCACATCGGGGGCACCTCGGGTGGGGTCCTGGGCATCGGCAAGCAGGAGAGCCTCTCCGCCCGCCCCTCCGTCAAGGTGGAGCTGACCGGGCGGATCGCGACCCTGGCCCTGGAGGTCGGCGTGCGCTACCCCGCACCCATCCGCCAGGTCACCGAGGACCTGCGCGAGACCCTGCGCCGGCGCGTCAGCGAGGCCACCGGCGTGCAGATCCGCCAGGTCGACATCCGCGTGGGCTACCTGCAGCCGCGCACCGAACAGGGAAGGAGGGAGCTGCTGTGAAGGGAATGCGCCAACGTCCCACCCGGCTGACCCCCGTCATCGTCACCTGCGTGGTGCTGCTCGCCCTCGGCGCGCTGCTGATCTGGCTGTCCGTGGACCAGCTGAGCTCCGGACGCTGGATGCCGCAGGTTGACGACGCCGTGGACGGCGCCTCCGGGCTGGCCTGGGATTCCCCGGTCGGCTGGACCGTCGCCGTGATCCTGGTGCTGCTGGGTCTGGTGCTGCTGATCGGGGCGATCGTGCCCGGTCGCCACCACGCCGCCCGGCTGAGCCTGCCCGTGGCGGAATCGGTCGCCGTGGACGGGAGCACCGAGGCCGTGATCACCAACAAGTCCCTGGCGGGGCTGGCCTCCGCCGAGGCCTCGCTGGTGGACGGCGTCACCAAGGTCAGCTCCTCCGCGGATCCGCGCTCCGTGATCGTGCAGATCACCACCCCGCTGCGCGAGCACCGGGACATCGTGGAGGAGGTCCGCGGCAGCGTCCAGCGTCGTCTGTCCGAGGCCGGGGTGACCCCCGTGCCGAAGGTCCGCGTGCGGGCCGTGACGAAGGAGATGTCATGAGGAAGAGAGCAGGCGCGCTGAACCGCGCGTGGCTGGCCGTGATCGGCCTCGTCCTGCTGCTGGCCGGGGCCTTCTGGATCCTGACCGCCGCCGGTCTCGTCTCCTCCTGGGGACTGAACGGCTTCGACGCCGGATCCCAGCCCCTGCAGGGGGCCTCGGACGTGCTGGGGCAGCAGTGGCTGCCCGGCGCGGCCCTGGCCGCGGGGATCGTGCTGGTGCTGCTGGCCGTGTGGTGGCTGGCCGCCCAGACCCCCCGCAAGCAGGAGGCCTCCCCGCTGCAGCTGCACCGGGACGCCCGCCAGGGCACCACCGTGATGCCGGCGTCGGCCGTCACGGATGCCCTGGAGCAGCGGGTCGAGGACCTGGAGCATGTGACCCGGGCCAAGGCCGTGCTGCGCGGCACGGCCCGCGCCCCCGAGCTGGCCTTGGACGTCACCGCCAATGAGCGGGTGGACGTGCAGGAGCTGTTGGGCGCCATCCAGCAGGAGATCCTGCCGGAGGCCGCCCAGGCGCTGGAGCAGCGCTTCACGAATCTCGGCGTGCAGGTGTCGGTCTCCCAGGAGACGGCCAAGCGCCATCAGGTCGTGGTCGCCTAGCTGGCGCACCCGGATCCGGGTGCCGTCAGCTGGGGATCCGCCCGGCAGGGCGGAGTCGACCATGGGGCCGACCATAGGGGTGGTCGACCGCGGCGGTGCCGCGGGCCTTCGGGGGAGGGTCCGCACCGCCACGGAGGGGCCGTTCCCGCGTCGTCATCGACGGCGTGGGAACGGCCCCTCCTTTTTCTCTGCGCGCAAGCCCGCGGTCTCAGCCGCCCGCGGGCAGGCGCACCGTGCTGGTCAGGGCCGTCAGGCACGGGGTGCGCGGGGTGGAGCCGAAGCCGAACTGCGGGGCCGGGTCCACCGGCGCCAGGGGTCCGGCGTCGCGCCCGCGCCACCGGACCCGGGAGTCGGCGATCCGGTGCAGGTCCGCGGCCGCGTACCACTCGGTGCGCCCGTTCCCGGCGGTGCCCAGGGTGCGCACCCCGGGCAGGAGCCGGCGGGCGACGGCGTCGGTGATCCCGGCGAAGCTGCGGGAGCGGCCCACCGGCCCCGGCACGGCGCGCAGCAGCAGCCCCAGGGGGTCCCGGGCCCCGACGGCGAAGCTCCACTCCAGGGGCCCGGCCGAGACCTCCCACCGGGAGGCCCGCCCCGTCCCGGTGCGCGCCAGGCGCACGGGCAGGACGCGGGCGTCGTCGAAGGTGTAGGTGGCGCTCACGAAGTCCCGGACCCACGGGTCCGGGGCCAGCAGCTGGCGGGTGCCGTCCGGGTGGGCGAGCATGACGTCGGCGAAGGGTCCGTGGGGCGTGGTGTGCCAGGCTCCCAGGACCAGGCGCAGCCCCGAGGCGGTGCCGACCCCGGCTATGTGGCCGGTGAAGCGCTGATCGCGGTGCATGGAGCCCATCCTGTCACCATCGATGTGGAAGCCGGCACCGAGTGAGCACGGGGCCGACCCGGTGCCGGTTCAGCGGCGGGTCGGCTCCCGGGTCGGCGTCGGCTCAGCGCCGCGGCCCGGGCAGGCCGGTGCGCCGCCCGGTGGCCGCCGTCCACACGGCCCCGCCCAGGGTCACCGCGCCCGCGCAGATCAGGGCCGCCGGCAGGCTGGCGATGCTCAGCAGCGCGGAGACCAGGGCGGGTCCGCCCAGCTGCCCGGCATTGGTGAACACCGCCCACACCCCGAGGAACCGGGCCCGGCCGACCGCGGGGCTCAGGTCCGCCCCGATCGTCATGTTCACCCCGGCGCCCAGGCCGTTGCCCACCGCCATCACGACGACGGCCGCGACCAGCCCCGCCACCGTGGGCACGGCGCCCATCAGCACGAAGCCCGCGCCGAACACGGCCAGGCACGCGGTGAGCACCGCGACCCGGCCCAGCCGGTCCTTCAGGTACCCGCCGGGGAACATCAGCACCAGCTCGATCGCCGCGCCCACCGCCACCAGCAGGGAGATCCCGGATTCGTGCAGCCCGATGGACGCGCCCCACAGCTGCACCATCAGCGGCTGCAGCACCCGGGCCACGGCCAGCACCAGGATCCCGATCCCGGCCAGCCAGACCGCGTGCCAGTCTACGGCCAGGGTGCGCAGGGACGGGCGCGGGCTCGGTGGGACGGGCTCGGCCCGTTCGGCCAGGTCCGCGGCCGCCTCGGCGGGTCCCTCGGGTTCGGCGGCCCCCGTGGCCGCCCCGATCTCCGGGACCGGCTCCTCCGTACCCGCGCGGGAGGAGCGGGCCGCGGCGTCGTCGAAGCCGCGGTTCAGGGCCGGGATGTTCAGGATGACCACGGCCAGCACCGCGCACAGGCAGGAGAACACGTACACGGACCACAGCGGCAGCCACACCAGCAGCGCCGCGCTGATCAGCGGGCCCAGCAGGTTGCCCACCCGCATGGTCCCGCCCAGGGCGGTCATGGCCTTGCCCAGGTGGGCCGGGGGCATGTGCTCGGCGACCACCGCCTGCCGGGCCAGGCGCCAGATGTCCTCCACGGGGGCGCGCAACAGCAGCAGGACGATGTACAGGGTCAGGGCCAGCGGCTGGGCCAGGGGAGCGGCCAGCGCGAACACCGTCAGGGCGGTGACGACGACGGCCGCGACCGTGCCCAGGGTCATCGCCCGGCGGTCCCCGACCCGGTCGATGAGGATGCCCACCGGGACCGTGAAGATCAGGGAGACCGCGCCCATCAGGGTCACGGTGCCGCTGGCCAGGGCGTTGCCGGCCCCCAGCTGCAGCGCGGCCAGCACGTACACCGGGATCGTCGCCCCGATGCCGATGGAGAACAGCAGGGACGGGACGAGGACCGGCCAGAGGATCGGCTTCAGCACGGGCGGCTCAGTCGTCGTCGCCGGAGGCGCCGTCCGATGCGCCGAAGACGTGCTCGCGCTGCTCCGCGAAGAACTCCTTCTCGGTCGGCTCCGGGCGGTCCTGGCCGTTCATCAGCCGGTGCCACAGCGGGTAGTAGGCCGGCAGCTGGGAGGCGCGGGTGATGCGATCGCGGGCCTCCTGCGGCAGGTGCAGTTCGGCGGCGTCCAGGTCCTGCTCCAGGTGCTCCTGGCGCCGGGCCGCGATCACCGTGCCGGCCACCCCGGGGCGACCCAGGATCCAGGAGATCACCACCTGCGGGATGCTCCACCCCAGCTCCTGGGCGATCTCGTCGAACAGCTCGATGAGGTCGTAGGCTCGGTCCCAGTCCGTCACGTGTGGCTCGGGCCAGCCGGTGCCCTGCCGGGTGTCCGACGGCGTCGGGCGCCCGCGGCGCACCTTCCCGTTGAGCAGTCCCTCCCCGAGCGGGGACCAGCCGAAGGTGGCGACCCCCAGGTCCCGGGCGGCCGGGATGATCTCGTACTCGATCTCCCGGGCCTCGGGGGTGTAGTAGACCTGCTGGGCGATCGGGGCGGGCAGACCGGCCATGCGGGCCTCGTACACGGTCTTCGCCAGCTGCCAGCCGCTGTAGTTGGACACCCCCCAGTAGCGGATCTTCCCGGCCCGGATCAGCTGTGCCATGGTCTCGATGGTCTCCCGGATGGGGGTCTGCCCGTCCCACTGGTGCAGGTACAGCAGGTCCAGGTGGTCCGTATCCAGGCGGCGCAGGGAGTCCTCGACGGCGCGGGTCAGGTGCAGCCGGGAGGCCCCGGAGTCGTTGGGTCCGTCCCCGACGGCGGTGCGGGCCTTGGAGGTCAGCACGATCTCCTCCCGGTGCCGGCCGAGGATCCGGCCCAGCACCTTCTCGGAGTCCCCGCCGTTGTAGATGTTCGCGGTGTCCACGAAGTTCACGCCGCGCTCCAGGGCGGTCTCCAGCTGGCGGGTCGCGGCGGCGTCGTCCAGCCCGGCAATCTCCTCCATGCCGCCGCCGGAGCCGAAGGGGATGGTGCCCAGGGCCAGGCGGGAGACGTACAGCCCGGAATCGCCGAGTCGGATGTGGTCCACGGTGGTGCTCCGTTCGCGAGGGGATGCGTAGTCCTCCCATTGTGCTCCCCGTTTCCGGGCTCCTCCGGCGCTCTCCTGCTCCGGGGGCGTCGGGGTCGGGGGAGGGACTACCGTGGAGACGGATCATCTCCGGATCCGCCGTCCATCCGTCCGACCTGAGGAGGCAGCCGTGCGCCCCCTGCATCTGAGGTTCCGCTACCTCGGCCTCGCGTTCCTCGGCGGCGCGCTGGGCACGGGGCTGCGGTACGGGCTGACGCTGCTGCTGCCCGGGGCCGGTCAGGGCCGCGGGGCGGTGCTGGTCGCCAACGTGCTCGGCGCCTTCCTGCTGGGCCTGCTGCTGGAGGGTCTGGCGATGCGCGGCCCGGACCAGGGCATCCGGCGCACCGGGCGCATCCTCGTGGGCACGGGCCTGCTCGGCGGGTTCACCACCTACTCCACGCTGTCCGAGACCACCGTCCAGCTGCTGGGGGAGCGGGGCCTCGGGGTGGGGCTGGCCTACCCGGCGGCCACCCTGGTGCTGGGGCTGGCGGCGGCCTTCCTCGGCGTCGCGCTGGGGCACCGGCTGGTGGCCCCGGCCTCCCCGGAGCGGGAGGTGCAGGACGCATGAGCCTCGTCCTGTTCCTGGGCGTGTGCCTGGCCGGAGGGCTGGGTGCCGCCGTGCGGATGCTGCTGGACGGGCTGCTGAAGTCCGCCGTCGCGGCAGGTTCGGCGCCGCTGCGCGGGTGGGCGGCGTTCCCGTGGGCCACCGGCGTCATCAACGTCACCGGCTCCTTCCTGCTGGGCCTGGTCACCGGTCTGGCCCTGGGTGGGCTGGTGTCCCCGGTGTGGCAGGCGGTGCTGGGCACGGGCTTCCTCGGCGGGTACACCACCTTCTCGACGGCGATGGTCGAGACGGTGCGGCTGGTGCAGGAGCGCCGGTGGGGGCTGGCCGCGGCGAACCTGCTCGGGGTCATCGGCCTCGGGACGCTCGCGGCCTGGGGCGGGATGCTGCTGGGGCTGCACCTGTAGCTCCCGACCCCTGTCGGCCGTCGGCCCGGCACCCTATTCTGAGGCTATGCGAATCTTGTCGCGACGGGGACGCGAGGTCGCTGTCGATCCGGCGGGGCCGCGACGCCGGTCCCCGGGCGCATCGGCCCGCCGCGGTCGACTGCGTCGGGTCCTCGGCGCGGTGCTCTGCGCGCTCGCGGGCATCCCCGCCGCCCTCGCCATCGTCCCGGCGGCGGGGCAGGTGCCCTTCGCCCTCTCCGTCCTTCTGCCCACCCTGGCGCCCTTCCTCGTCCCGACCGCACTGCTCGGCGCGCTGCTCACGCTCTCCGGGATGCTGGCCGGACGCCGCCCTCGCGCGCGGGCCGCGGCACGGATCCGCGATCTGAGCGCCCTGGCCCTGGCGGTGCTGGGTGCGGTGGTCCCCGGTGCCGCCTACGGCGCCGTGGTCGTGACCGCGCAGCGAGCCGGCGCTGCCGTGGACGTGATCCGCACCCTCGCGCCGCGGTCCATGGTCGCGGCACCGGATCGCACCATCCCCACCCGGGAGGATGCCCACGGTCGTCTGCAGATCTGGGCGCCGCCCGGCGGGGCCCAGGACGCCCCCATCCTGTTCGACGTGCACGGCGGCGGTTGGAACACCGACGCCCAGATGCAGGCCACGCTGCGGGCCCTCGCCCAGCGCGGCTGGCTCGTGGTGCGCCCGGAGTACCCGCTGGCCTCCCCGGGGCACCCGACCTGGCAGGAGGCGCCGCGCTCCCTGGCCCGCTCCTACGCCTGGGTGGCCCGCCACGCGGGCACGCTGGGCGGGGATCCCCGGCGGATCTCGGTGTTCGGCGACTCGGCCGGCGGGGGCCTGGCGGTGAATCTGGCGGATCGGATCGCGGCGGGGACCCTCGATGGGATCGACGACGCCGCCGCCCTGCCGGTGCCGCGCGCCGTCGTCGCCCTGTATCCCACGGTGGACGTGGCCGCGGTGCAGCGGGTCCGGGCCCTGGGGGCCGGGAAGGCCGCGGAGGAGTTCGTCGGCGGCACCCCGCGGAGCATCCCGAGCGCTACCAGACCCTGGATGCGCGCACCTGGGCGACGCGCGGTGACCCGCCGACGCTGATCATCCGCGGCGGAGCGGACACGTTCGTGCCCCCGGATTCGGTGCGGGGCTTCGTCGCCGCGGCCCGCGCCCGGGGAGCCGCGGTCACGGATCTGCGGGTCCCGCTGGCCAATCACGCCTTCGACGCTCAGGCGCGCGAGTCCGCGGGCTACCAGCTGGTCACAGGAGCCGCCGAATGCTTCCTCTCCGAGCACGGCTGAGGTGCCTTCCCCCGCGGATCGCCGAGCCGTCACCCGCGGGGGCTCTGAGGGGCTCAGACGCCACGCCGGTGACGGCTCGGCGCGGGGTCAGTCGGCGTCGGTGACGTGGATTACTCTGAGGGAAGTATTCTGAGGCGAATATCTCTCATCGGATCGAGGAGCTGCCATGTCCCCCGCGGAACCTTCCCGCCGAACCCCCGAGGAGGCCCCAGTCGAGTCCGAGGCTCGACGGCATCCCGGACCGGGCTCCGCCGATCCCGGCGCGGGTTCCACCGCGAGCGTCGTGAAGTCCATCCTCGCCGCTTCCAGCGGCAACCTCGTGGAGTGGTTCGACTTCTACATCTACGCGTTCTTCAGCGTGTACTTCGCGCCACTGTTCTTCACCGGCACGGGGGAGACCGGGGCCTTCGCGAAGTCGGCGGCCGTGTTCTTCGTCGGCTTCCTGATGCGCCCGATCGGCGGGTACGTGTTCGGGCGGGTCGCGGACCGATACGGCCGCAAGACCTCGATGCTCGCCTCGATCCTGCTGATGTGCGCCGGGTCCCTGTGTCTGGCGATGCTGCCGACGGCGCAGACCATCGGGGCGGCCGCGCCGTGGCTGCTGCTGCTCGTGCGGTGCGTGCAGGGTCTGTCCGTGGGCGGGGAGTACGGCTCCACCGCCACGTACATGTCCGAGGTCGCCACCGCCGGCAAGCGCGGGTTCTTCTCCTCCTTCCAGTACGTCACGCTGATCGGCGGACAGCTGCTGGCCAGCCTGCTCGCGGTGATCATGACCCACACCCTCGGTGATGACGCGATCACCGCCGGGTGGTGGCGCCTGCCCTTCGTGATCGGGGCGCTGGCCGCCGTCGTGTCCCTGTGGCTGCGCTCCGGGCTGGCGGAGACGACGACGTCCGAGGAGCGGCAGCGGCGCACCACCGGCCGGTTCCTGACCATCCTGCGGGACTACCCGCGGGCGTTCTGGGTGGTCCTGGGGATCACGAGCATCGGCTCGCTGACCTTCTACGTGTTCACCACGTACATGCAGAAGTATCTGATCAACACCGGCGGGTTCGCCAAGGGGGAGGTGGCCGATGCGATGACCGTGTGCCTGCTGCTGTATCTGCTGATGCAACCGGCGGCCGGGTGGCTCTCGGATCGGATCGGGCGCAAGACCTCCATGCTGATCTACGTGCTCGGGATGATCGTGCTGGTGGTGCCGCTGCTGACGCTCATCGGACGGTCCTCCTCCCTGGTCACCGCCTCACTGCTGGTGCTCGTGGCGATGCTGTTCCTCAGCCTGTACACCTCGATCTCCGGGATCGTGAAGGCGGAGATGTTCCCCGCGCACGTGCGCGGGCTCGGGGTGGGCTTCACGTATGCGATCGGCAACTCTCTGTTCGGCGGGTCCGCAGAGTATGTGGCGCTGTTCCTGAAGGAGCAGGGTTTCGCGGGCGTCTTCCCCTGGTACGTGGTGGTCGTGGGGGTGCTGGGCCTTGTCGCGGTGCTGTTCATGCACGACAACCGGAGCCATTCGACCCTGGACCACCCGGAGTCCAGCGCCTACGGGCGGTAGGGAGCGTGCGGAATCGCCGAGCCGTCACCCGCGTGGGCTCTGAGGAGATCAGACGCCACGCCGGTGACGGTTCGGCGCGGGGTCAGGCGGCGGTGAGGCGGACCAGCGGCGTCGAACCGGCGGTGGCATGCGCGGTGCCGAGGTTGATCGCGGTGCCTTCGGGGCAGACGGTGATGACCACGGGGGAGAGGGTGGAGCTGGTCTGAGCCTCGAGGATCTCCAGATCGGCCCGGCACAGCGGCTGCCCGGCGGCGACCCGCTGCCCGTCCGCCACCAGCGGGGTCACCGCCGGACCCTGCGCGCGGCTGCTGTCCGTGCCCACCAGGACGAGGATCTCCAGGGGGGCGCCGGCCAGCGTGTCCTCGGAGCGGATCCAGTAGGCGTGCGGGGTGCGCGGGCTGGTGCGCACGACGCCGTCCAGCGGTGCGACGAACAGCCCATCCTCCGGGGCGATGGCCACGCCCGGTCCCAGCACGCGGCGGGCGTGCAGCAGGTCCGGGACCTTGGACAGGGAGACGAGGTCCCCGGTGACGGGAGAGAGGAGGGTGGCGGTGTGATTGTGGTTCGGGGTGCGGGTGCGCTTGAACATGATCGTTACCTTTCGTTTATGCTCAGAATGAGCGTAGAACGAAAGAGACCGATGTGCAACGATCAAGAACGAAACTAAGTGGCGGATGGGGTCCGTTGCGCCGTCCTCACCCGGCGACGCCGGTATCCTGGGGAGCGATGAGAGCTCAGAGCACGGACTTCGCCGAACAGCGCCGCCGCAAGATCGCCGACCTGGTTCGGCGCGCCGGCAGCGTCCGGCTGGCCGACCTCGTGCAGCCCTTCGGCGTCAGCGAGCCCACGCTGCGCAAGGACCTCACCGCCCTGGAGCAGGAGGGACTCCTGCGACGCACCCATGGTGGAGCGATCGCGATCGAAACCAGACCGCAGTCCACCAATGACGCCAGGAAGGCCCGCCACATCGAGGCCAAGCGGGCGATCGCCGCGTGCTGCGCGGAGATGGTGCAGGAGGGACAGTCGGTGTTCCTCGATTCCGGCACCACGATCGAGGTGCTCGCCGAGCATCTGGAGCGGGATGCGGTGAACGTGCTGACCAACTCGATCGGCGCGGCGATGGCCGTCGCGGAGCGCCCCGGCCTCCGCCACACGCTGCTCGGCGGGGAGTACAAGCGGGTCGGCGGCTCTCTGAGCGGGGCCATCACCGTGGAGACCCTCTCCCGCTTCCATGTGGACACCGCGTTCATCGGGGTCAGCGGCATCACCCCGCAGGGGATCTTCACTGTGGATGTGGCCGAGGGGTATGTGAAGCAGGCGGCGATCCAGGCGGCACGGCGCGTCGTCGTGCCCCTGGACACCTCCAAGGTGGGATATCAGGACTTCTACCACCTGGCGGCCCTGGACGTCATCGACGACATCGTCGCCGAGGCGCCCCATGAGGACCTGGCCCGCTGGTGCGCGGAGCACGGGGTGCGGCTGCACACCGCATAGCCCCGCGCTCCGCGGGGAGGGGGATCAGCTGTCGCGCTGCTCCTGTGCCCTGCCGGAGATCTGCTGCTCGGCGGCCTCCTCGGTGGTCTCGCCCTGGCCGGGCTCCTCCTCGGAGGCGGTGTGCTCCAGGTCGTCCTTCGTGGGATCGGGCATGACGGGCTCCTTCGGTGGCTCGAGGCGCCCCGGACGGGGCGCCGCTTCCAGCATGACCCATCCCGACGCCGCGGACCAGGGTGATCGCCCTCCGGGAACGCATCCTCCCGCCCCCGCCGCCCCGCCCGCTCCCGGATCGACACTCCGCAGTGCATGAGTCCGCCGCTCCGCTCGGCGAAATCCCGAATCCGCCGCAAGTCCGGTGGCCGGGGGGTCGAGCCATGAATCCGCTCCGTCTGTTCGGATCGCGCACTCCGCTTCACATGAGCCCGAAGGGTGATTAGCATCACCCATGGGTGCGATGAGGCGCCCGAAGACGGAGGAGATCCCATGACCGTGCACGCGAATCCCGGCACCGACGGCTCGCTGCTGACCTTCAAGGACCGCTACGAGCACTTCATCGGCGGTGAGTGGACGCCGCCCGCCAAGGGCCGGTACTTCGAGAACGTCACCCCGGTGACCGGGAAGGTCTTCTGCGAGATCGCCCGCGGCACCGCCGAGGACATCGACGCCGCCCTGGACGCCGCCCACGCCGCCGCCCCCGCCTGGGGCCGGACCGCCCCCGCCGAGCGGGCCGCGGTGCTGCTGAAGATCGCCGAGCGCATGGAGCAGAACCTGGAGATGCTCGCCGTCGCGGAGACCTGGGACAACGGCAAGGCCGTGCGGGAGACCCTGGCGGCGGACCTGCCGCTGGCCGTGGACCACTTCCGGTACTACGCCGGGACGATCCGCGCCCAGGAGGGGCGGCTGTCCCAGATCGACGAGGACACCACCGCCTACCACTTCCACGAGCCGCTGGGCGTGGTCGGGCAGATCATCCCCTGGAACTTCCCGCTGCTGATGGCGGTGTGGAAGCTGGCCCCCGCGCTGGCCGCCGGCAACGCCGTCGTGCTCAAGCCGGCGGAGCAGACCCCGGCCTCGATCCTGGTGCTCATGGAGCTGATCGGGGACCTGCTGCCGACCGGCGTGCTCAACGTGGTCAACGGCTTCGGGGTGGAGGCCGGCAAGCCCCTGGCCTCCTCCCCGCGCATCGCGAAGATCGCCTTCACGGGGGAGACCACCACCGGCCGGCTGATCTCCCAGTACGCCTCGGAGAACATCATCCCGGTGACCCTCGAGCTCGGCGGGAAGAGCCCCAACATCTTCTTCGAGGACGTGATGGACCGGGACGATGCCTTCTGGGACAAGGCCCAGGAGGGCTTCACCCTGTTCGCCCTGAACCAGGGGGAGGTGTGCACCTGCCCGTCCCGGGCCCTGGTGCAGGAGAGCATCGCGGAGGGATTCCTGGAGGCCGTGGTGGCCCGCACCGAGCGGATCCGGATGGGCAACCCGCTGGACACGGACACGATGATGGGAGCCCAGGCCTCCAGCGATCAGCTGGAGAAGATCCTGTCCTACCTGGACATCGGGCGGCAGGAGGGCGCCGAGGTGCTCACCGGCGGGGAGCGGGCCGTGCTCGACGGGGAGCTGGCCGGCGGCTTCTACGTGAAGCCCACCATCTTCCGGGGTGAGAACTCGATGCGGATCTTCCAGGAGGAGATCTTCGGGCCCGTGGTCTCCGTGGCCACCTTCGCCGATTACGACGACGCGATCTCGATCGCCAACGACACCCTCTACGGGCTGGGGGCCGGCGTCTGGTCCCGCAGCGGCAACGTCGCCTACCGGGCGGGCCGAGCCATCCAGGCGGGGCGGGTGTGGGTGAACAACTACCACGCCTACCCCGCGCACGCGGCCTTCGGCGGGTACAAGTCCTCCGGCATCGGCCGGGAGACGCACCTGATGATGCTGGACCACTACCAGCAGACCAAGAACCTCCTGGTCTCGTACTCGGAGGACGCGATGGGCCTCTTCTGAGGCGAGCACGCCCCTCCCCGAGCACCCCTGGAACCCTTTCACGACGATTCGAAGGAGAATCCCTGATGAGCACCATGACAGCAGCCGTGGTCGGCGCCTTCGGCGAGGAGCTGGACGTCACCGACGTCGAGCGTCCCACCCCCGGGCCCGGACAGGCCCTGGTCAAGCTGATCGCCTCCGGCGTGTGCCACACGGACCTGCACGCCAAGGACGGCGACTGGCCGGTCAAGCCCACCCCTCCCTTCATCCCCGGCCATGAGGGCGTGGGCGAGGTGGTGGCCCTCGGCGAGGGGGTGGCGGACCTGCAGGTCGGCGACCTGGTGGGCAACGCGTGGCTGTGGTCGGCCTGCGGTCGCTGCGAGCACTGCCAGACCGGCTGGGAGACCCTGTGCGAGGAGCAGGTCAACGGCGGGTATTCGGTGGACGGCTCCTTCGGCGAGTACATGCTGGTGGACGCGGACTTCGCGGCCCGCATCCCCGAAGGCGCCGACCCGTACGAGGTGGCGCCGGTGCTGTGCGCCGGGGTGACCGTGTACAAGGGCCTCAAGCGCACCGAGGTGAGGCCCGGCCAGTGGGTCGTCATCTCCGGGATCGGCGGTCTGGGGCACCTGGCGGTGCAGTGCGCGGTGGCGATGGGGATGCGGGTGGCCGCGGTGGACGTCGCCGAGGACAAGCTGGCCCTGGCCCGCCAGCACGGGGCGGAGCTCACCGTCAACGCGATGTCGGGGGATCCGGCCGCGCAGATCCAGGAGGCCACCGGCGGGGCGCACGGGGTGCTGGTCACCGCGGTGCACCCGGACGCCTTCCGGCAGGCCATCGACATGGCCCGCCGCGGCGGGACCATCGTGTTCAACGGCCTGCCCCCGGGGGAGTTCCCGGCGCCGATCTTCGACATCGTGCTCAAGGGCCTGACCATCCGCGGGTCGATCGTCGGCACCCGACGGGACATGGAGGAGGCCCTGGACTTCTATGCCCGCGGCCTGATCCATCCGACCTTCTCCAAGCGCCCGCTGCAGGACATCAACGGGATCTTCGACGAGATGCACCACGGGAAGATCGAGGGTCGCGTGGTGATCGAGTACTGATGCCGGCCCACGACGACGCCCGCCCGGCGTCCTCCGACGCGAGCCGCCGCGAACCGGGGGCCGGGGCCGACGGCGCCGCCGGGCGGGAGACCATCGAGGCTCACCCCGCCGTCGCGGGGGAGACGGCCTCCCGCGTGGCCTTCACGGGGGAGGCGGTGGCCCTGTTGCGGAGTCTGTGGGAGATCCACGGGCCGCTGATGTTCCACCAGTCCGGCGGCTGCTGCGACGGCTCCTCGCCCATGTGCTTCCCGGCCGGGGAGTTCCGCACCGGCGCGGCGGACGTGCTCCTGGGCGAGCTGGATCTGCCGGACGGGCGCGGCGCGGTGCTCGGGCGGATCGGGTTCTGGATGTCCCGCGAGCAGTTCGAGTACTGGAAGCACACGCACCTGACGGTGGACGTGGTGGACGGGCGCGGGTCCGGCTTCTCCGTGGAGGCCCCGGAGGGCAAGCGCTTCCTGATCCGCAGCCTCCTGCTGTGACGGCCCCGCCCGGCCGCCCCTCCCAGGCTTTGGCCGCGAAGGGCGGCCGGGGCGCTGGAGGGAATGGGCAGCGGATCGTGGGCGCGTCACCGGGTGAGCAGGGCGGGCGGGAAGGCCAGGAGCAGGAACGCCAGGCCGAGCACCAGGAGCACCACCGCGAGGATCACCCGGGCATCCCAGTGCATCAGCCAGTCGAACCCCGCCCGCACCCAGCCGCTGGCCCGCGGGAACCGGTTCCACACCCACGAGGAGAGCAGGTACGGTCCCATCAGCGCGCCCAGCAGCAGGCCGACCAGCACCAGCTGCAACGGCCACGCCTCGGTGGTGCGGGTGATCAGCCGGCTCGTGGCGTAGGTGAGCAGGATCCGGTTGGTGCTCAGCCCCGCGCTGAGCGCGCCGAACAGGTAGATGCCCAGTGGCGTCATCGCCTGGGCCGTCGCCCCGGTCCGGGCGGGTGGACGGGGCGCGGCGGAGCGGGCGGCCTCCCAGCCGGCGGCCAGCAGGAAGAGCACCCCCACGGCGAGGTCCAGGTTCCGCTGGGTGAGCAGCCGCCGCACGGCGCCGCCGACCTCGCGGGCCAGCTGGCTCGGATCGAAGACCTGGAACAGCAGCAGGAGCAGCAGCGTGCCCGTGCCCAGACCCAGGGCCAGGCAGCGGATCATCGTCGCCGCGCGCGGGGAGCGGTTCAGCTGGTGCAGGACGACGGCGTACAGGGTGGGGCTGAACCCCATGGACGCACCCAGGACCGCCATGCCCACGCCGGAGCCGATCACCTGAGCCGTCTGCGAAGCCATCGCTGACCAGTATCCGCCACCGCGGGTGAGCCTCGCACATCGGAACCGCCCGTCGAGGCCCCGAGCGCACGCAGCCCGGGTTAGAATCGGCGACGGCGCCGGGTGGACCCGCGCTCCCCCTCTTCGCATCCCCGTCTTCGCCCCTCGAGGATCCATGTCCTCTGCCTCCCCCAGCGACCGCCCCGCCCACACCGGACCCGCAGCAGGCCGCCTCCCGGCAGGTCCCGACGCCACCGCCGCGAGCTCCCCGGCCCGCCGCTTCCACACCAGCGGCCTGGACGCCCTGCGGGCGATCGCGGTGCTCGCCGTCGTCATCTATCACGTGGGCCCGGGTCTGCTGCCCGGCGCCTGCTCCCGGCGCTGCTGGTGGTCATCACCGTGTGCTGCGCGGCGTCCCTGCTGGGCGGCCCGGATCTGCGGGTGCACCTGGACCGGCAGGTCCTCGGTGCGCTGACCTTCTCCACCAACTGGCTGGAACTGGCCGCGGGCGGCTCCTACTTCCACCACACCGCCCCCGTGCTGTTCATGAACTTCTGGTCCCTGGCCGTGGAGGAGCAGTTCTACCTGGTCTGGCCGCTGCTGTTCCTCGGGATCATGGCCCTGACCCGCCGCCCCGCCCCGCGCATCCTCCTGGCCCTGGCCGGGGCCGTCGCCTCCGCGGCGCTGATGGCCGGTCTCTACGTCCCGGGCGAGGACCCCACCCGCGTCTACTACGGCACGGACACCCGCGCCTTCGGGCTGCTGCTGGGCATCGCCCTGGCCTTCGCCTGGCAGCTGGGCCGGGGCCCGGCCGCCGGCCTGCTCGCCCGGCGCGGTCCTGCGTCGGCGCTGCTGGGCGTCGGGACGCTTGTCGTCGGCGCGTGCTTCGCGGTGCTCACCGAAGACGGCGCCGCCACCTACCGCGCAGGCCTGGCCCTGGCCAGCCTCGGCACCCTCGCGATGATCGCCAGCCAGCTCGGCCCGACGCCGGCCCTGGGCCGGGTGCTGGAGGCCCGGCCCCTCGTGTGGGTGGGGCGCCGCTCCTACGGGATCTACCTGTGGCACTGGCCCGTGCTGAAGATCCTCAACGATCTGGCGCCCACCGGAACCCGCACCCCCGCCTGGTGGGCAGTGCAGGCCGCGGCGGTGGTGCTCACCGTGGTGCTGGCCGCCGTCTCCGAGCGGTGGATCGAGCAGCCCGTGCGCCGCCGCGGCTTCCGCGCCGTCCTGCTCGGGGCGGCCACCGTGCTCAGCGCCGGACTGGCCGCCATCGGCTCGGCCGACGCCCGGCGCACGATGTCGTCTCGCCTGCGCGCCGCCCTGGCCGGCGGGCTGGTGGGGGTGCTGCTGTTCGGCACCGCCGCGGTCGCCGTCGTCACCGCCCCGCAGCGCAGCCAGGTGGAGCAGGACGTGGACGGCGCCCAGCAGGCCATGGCCGAATCCCAGCAGAAGGCGCGCGAGCGGGCGAAGGAGCGGGCCGAGCAGCGGGCCAGCGCCGCCCCTTCGGCCAGCGCCTCCGCCGCCCCCTCCGCCAGCCCGACGCCGAAGGGATCGCAGTGCGCCTCCCCCAAGCCCGAGGACATGACGTTCATCGGGGACTCCCTGATCGCCGTCTCCGCGCCCGGGCTCATGCAGCAGTTCCCGGGGGCGGTGATCGACGGGGTGCCCAACCGCAAGTGGGACGAGGCCGAGGGGCTGGTGCGCTCGCACCTGGATGACGGCACCCTCGGGCCCTGCGTGGTCCTGGACTTCGGCACCAACGGCGGCATCCCCGAGCCCGGGGTGCTGGACCGGGTGCTGGACATGATCGGCCCGGACCGCGACGTCGTGCTGGTGACGATCTACGGGCAGTCCACCTTCATCGAGGCCGCCAACCAGCTGCTGTGGGATCAGGCGAAGAAGCGGCCGAACGTGCGGATCGCGGACTGGTACGCGATCGCCTCCACCCGCCCGGACCTGCTGCAGTCGGACCTGACCCACCCCAACATCCCCGGCGGCACGGTCTTCGCCGAGACCATCGAGAGGGCCTTCCAGGGGTTCGGGAAGCGCTGAGCCCGGCCCGGTCGGGCTGCCCCGGTCAGGCGGGCTGCCAGTCCTCGGCCGGGCCCTGGGCCAGCCCCAGCAGCCACCGCGCCAGCATCCGGTGACCCTCGGCGTCGGGGTGCAGCCCGTCCGCGCGCACCCGCTCGGGGTGGCCCTCCAGCACCGGCCAGGGATCCAGGTGGTCCCGGTGGGTCTGCCGCGCCCACGCGGCCAGGCGCTCGCGGTGCTCCCGCACCAGGGTCGGGTCCACCTCGTGGCCCAGCACGGTCCGGACCCGCTGGGCGTCCAGCCACGTGGGGCCCAGGACCACCGGGCGCATACCCTCGGCCTCCAGGTCGGCGCACAGCCGCTGCACCAGCTCCACCAGCTCCCGCGGGGAGGTGCCGTCCAGCAGCAGATCGTTGATCCCCGCGCTGATCAGCACGGTGTCGGCCCTGCGCGCGGTGAGCTCCGGGAGGATGTGCTGGGCGATCCGGCGGATCGTGGTGCCCGGGTAGGCCAGCTGGTACAGCCGGTGCTCGGCTTCCTCGCGGCCCACGTGCCAGGCGCCCAGGGCCGCCGCCCACCCGCCGTCGAGACTGGCTCGGCCGTAGGCGATGGAATCCCCGATCACCGCGATCCGCTGGGCGACGGCCAGCGGGTTCGCGCTGAGGTAGGCCCACGCGGGCCGGGTCTCGGTGGCGCCGGGGGTGCGGGTGAGGGTGCGGCGCCGGGCGTAGGCGGCCACCTCGTAGGCGTCCGCGGCGGCCAGCTGCTGCGCGTCCAGGGGCAGCAGGGCCCCGGCGACGCTGCGGCGGATCCGGCGCACGACCCCGGGGTGCACGTCCTTGCCGCTGGCCGCGATCACCGCCGGATCCAGGATGGGCACGTCGACGACGTCGTGGTCGGCCAGCTCCGTGGGCTGGGCGTGCACGGTGTGCCCGAACAGGTGCTCCTGGACGCGGGGGTTGAGGAGGGTTCCGAAGGAGAAGACGGGGAGGTCGGTGCTGCTCATGCTCCCATTCTGCGCCGCGGACCCGTGGGAAGGGGCTAGAGCCGCCAGGGGTGCGGGGTGTAGGCCCGGCGCCCGGGCAGGCAGCCGGCCAGCGCGCGGATCTCGGCGGCCACCTGCTGCGCGGCCAGCACGGGCAGTCCCGCCCCGTCGACCCCGGGCAGGATCACGTGGCGGCCGTGGCCGGTGGCCCCGGCGCGGCGGGCGTGGGCCGCGGTCAGGGCGGCGCGCAGCCGGGCGGGCTGGCGGGCCTCGCGCCGTCCGGCGGAGATCACCGTCACCGGAATCCGGCCGAGCTTGGGGGACTGGTCCAGCCAGCCGGGCAGGGTCTCGTCGAGGGAGGCCCGCAGCTGCGCGGAGGCCGTCCGGCTGGCGGCGTCCCAGCCGTCGGCGGCCAGGTCCACGCGGACGTCCTCCGGCAGCAGGTGCAGGCAGCGTCCGTGCCGCGCGAGGGCCGCGAGGCGGCGGGCGGCGTCTGCGGTGCCGGACAGCGCTGCGGCCCACCGGGGGCGACGCCGCTCGGAGAGGCCGCGGCGCGGGCTCGCCGGGCTCTCCGGGCTCATCAGGCTTCCCAGGCTCACCGGGCCGAGCCGGCACTGGGTCGGGGCGGGGCCCAGCTCGTCCACGGGATCCACCAGCACCAGTCCGGAGATCCGCTCCCGACGCCGGGCGGCCACCGCGCGCACCACGGGCCCGCCGGTGCCGTGCCCCACGAGGACGAAGGGTCCGGGGCCGAAGTGCTCGAGCAGATCCTCCAGGTCCGCGGTCATACGCTCCAGGGTCCACGGGGCAGCCGGGCGGCGACCCGATCCGGCGGAGCGGCCCAGCCCGGTGCGGTCGTAGACCACGGTGCGGGCGGAGACGCCGACGGCGCGCTGCACGAGCGCCCACATCGAGCCGGTGTCCGCCGCGTCGGCCTCGACGATGACGGTGGGGCGGGGACACACGGCCCCGGCGGCCTCGGCCGCACCGCAGCGGGGGCCGTCGATGACCATGGCGCACAGCTCGCGCCCGTCCCGGGTGGTGACCCATTCCCGGCGGCCCTGGCTGTGTCTGGCGCGTGCCCGCAGCATCGTCGGCGCTGACCTCCTCGCCGGCCCCGGGGGCCCGGTGTCTCCGAGCCTGCCCTCCCGGGACGCTGAGGCCATCCTAACCCCTCGGGGAAGGGCTTGGCGAGGTGGGGCCGGGGCGGATGTCCGGGCGGGCGTCCGCGCTGGTCAGCCCGCGGTGGGTGCCTTCTCGCGGGGCTGCTGCGCGGCCTGGACCCGGCCGTTGAGCTCGGCGACGTGCTCGGGGGCCTCCTCGGGGCGGGCCACGGCCGGCGTCGACCCCCACAGCGGCCGTCCGTTGGACTCCGGGGTGAAGCGCAGGGAGATGAACCCGATGACCCCGGTGATCATCAGGTAGTAGGCCGGCCACATGAGGTTCTGGGTCTTGCCCACCAGGGTCTCCATGACCACCGAGGTGGTGCCGCCGAACAGCGAGATGGAGATGTTGAAGGCGATGGACAGGGCCCCGGCGCGCAGGGCGGTGGGGAACAGGGAGGGCAGGGTCGAGGGCATGGTCGCGCTGAAGCAGATCAGGGACAGACCCATGATGAGCAGGCCGAACAGGGTGCTCAGCGTCCCGTCCGCGCGGATCAGCAGCAGGGCGGGGACGGCCAGCAGGATCAGCGCGGCGGAGCCGGTCAGGGCGACGGCGCGCCGGCCCACCCGGTCCGAGAGCCACCCGAGCACGGGGATCAGCGCCAGGCACACGGCCATGACGATGATCTGCAGGATCTGGGAGGTCAGCTCGGAGACGGCCCCGCGCCCGCCCTGCATGCTCGCCATGATCGGGATGTAGGAGGGCATGTAGGCGGTGAGCATGTAGTTGGCGACGTTCCAGGCGATCACCAGGCCGCAGCACACGAGCATGTTGGGCCAGAGCCGGAAGGTCTCCTTCAGCTGGGCGCCCACGCGGTGCTCCTCCTTCGCCGCGGACTTCTTCTCCATGGCCTCGAAGGCGGGGGTGTCATCCAGCTTGGAGCGCAGGTACAGGCCGACCACGCCCAGGGGCAGGGCGACGTAGAAGGGCACCCGCCAGCCCCAGGCCAGCATGGCCTCGGGGCTGAGCACCCCCGGACATGATGGTGGCCAGGGAGGCGCCGAGCAGGTAGCCGGTGAAGGTGCCGGCCTCCAGCATGGAGCCGAGCAGGCCGCGGCGTCGGTCCGGGGCGTATTCGGCGATGAAGGTCATGGCGTTGCCGTACTCCCCGCCGGTGGAGAAGCCCTGCAGCAGCCGGCACAGCAGCAGGAAGGCCGCCCACAGCCCGATGGAGTGGTAGTCCGGCAGGCAGCCGATGAGGAAGGTGCCGGCGGCCATGAGCAGCATGGTCAGCGCGAGCACCCGGTTGCGCCCGATCCGGTCCGAGAGCGGGCCGAAGAACATCCCGCCCAGGGGGCGCACGAGAAAGGCGACGGCGAACAGCCCGGCCACGAGGATGCTGCCGAGCACGCCGTCGGTCTCCGGGAAGAAGACGGTCTTCATGGTCAGCGAGAGGTAGCCGTACACGCCGAAGTCGTACCACTCGGTGATGTTGCCGATGGCGGCCGCCGCGATGGCGCGCTTGATGACGGGCGGTTCGGTGACGGTGACGTCCTCGACCTCCCAGTGCCGATGCTGCTCCTGCTGCGAGGGTCCGGCGACCATGCTCATGCCCTTTCCGTTCGATGCCGCGGGCGCCGCCGGTGGGCCGCGTCCGGCCAGGGATCGGGGCGGCGCGGCGGTGGTCCCCTCGGGCGGCCCTGCGGTCGGCGGGATCGGCAGATCATCACCGTACTGATCTTCTGGCTTCTCGATCCTACAGTGCAGAGGGAAGCTAAGTACCTGCGAGGGTCGTGGTTCTGGACACGCCGCCGCGGTGGGGCCGGGAGCCGTCGCGGACCTGGCCGCACCCGCCCGTCTTGACCGGGCCGCACCCGGCCCGCATGCTGGATTCCGGCCCCGCCCGCGGGATCCGGCGCCCGCGCCGCCCGCACCCCGGCCGGGCCCGCCATCGCACCCCGAGGAGTCCGCCATGATCCCGCTCGCCGCCGCGTCCCCGCTGGCGCTGTCCCCGGGGGAGCTGACCATCGGGATCCTCGCCCTGATCTGCACCGCCCTGTTCCTGGTCGCCCTGGTGGTGGTGGGCAGGTCCCGCCGCATCGACCCGATCGGCAAGCTCGGCTACCTCGTGGTCATGCTCGCCTTCCCCCTGGTCGGCCCGCTGTGGACCCTGTGGACCGTGCGCGGCAAGTCCCGGCCCGACGCCGCGCAGACCGACGACGTCGACCCCCGCCCGCGTCTCTGACCTGGGCCGCGCGCCGAATCCCCTCGACCGACCGCCCCGACCAGACCGACCGCCCCGACCCCGAAGGAGACCGCCCGTGGAGCACTGGGACCCCAGCGTGATGTTCCGGACCGTGGACATCGCGGCGGTGGCCGCCAACGGGCTGCTCGGCGGCGCGGTCGCGCGGGCCTTCCGCTTCGACATCGTCGGCTTCGTCATGCTCGCGATCGTCTCCGGGATGGGCGGGGGCATGATCCGCGACGTCCTGCTCAACTCCGGGTTCCCGGTGGCCCTGACCGACGCCGGGTACTGGGTGGGAGTCCTGGCCGCGGCGGCGGTGGCCTACACCATCGATCTGGGGTCCCGGTGGGCGGATCGGCTGTTGATCGTCCTGGACTTCGTCGGCATGGGGGCCTGGACGGCCACCGGCACCCTGAAGGCCCTCGGGCTGGGGCTGCACTGGCTGCCCGCCGTCGCCCTGGGGGTCACCACCGCGGTGGGCGGCGGGGCCATCCGGGACATCATGGTCAACCGCATCCCGGCGGTGTTCGGCGGGAACTCCCTCTACGCGACGATCGCGGTGATCGGGGGTGCTGAGATGGTGGTCTTCCAGGAGCTGCTGCACCGGCCCAACGTGGGCATGGGTGTGGCGATCGTGACCTGCGGGGTGCTGGGGATCCTGTCCCGCTGGCGCAACTGGCGCCTGCCGGCCCCGGTGGATCTGACGGTCCCGCGCCCCAAGCTGCGCCTGGGGCGGCGTCGGATCCGCCGGGGCCCGCTGAAGGAGCAGGGCTGGACCCCGGGGGAGCCGCTGACCCGCAACCTGGAGACGGTCACCCCGGAGCAGATCCGCCGGCATCGGCGCCGCCGCCGACGCCGCGTGCGCGACCGCGCCTGAATCCGCCGGACTCGCCGGACCCTCAGCGGTCCACGAACACCCCGCGCGCCCGGTCCTTGGCCACGGTGCCCGCCGGGAAGACCCGCCCGGACATCGCGAGGTACACCCCGGGGTCCAGCAGCTGCGCGGCGGTGACGGCCGAGCCCACGTTGAACGGGGCATCCGTGATCCTCATGCAGGAGGGCTGCATCGCCCCGGTGAGCACCACCGTCTTCCCCGCGACGGCCTCCGGATGGGCGAGCAGGTGCTCGGCGGTCTCGGTCATCGTGTCCGTGCCGTGGGTGATGACGATGCGCGGGGTCTCGGCCGCGGCCACCGCCTCGGTGAGGATGCGTCGGTGCTCGGCGGTTATGTCCAGGGAGTCCACGGCGAGCACGCCGCGCACCGCGGTGCGCAGGTTCGTGGCGGCCTGCTCGAGGATCGGGCCGACGGTGGGCTCGTGGATCTCCAGCTGACCGGCGGTGGAGTAGATCTTGTCGATCGTGCCGCCGGTGGTCAGCACCAGCAGGTCGGGGGCGGCGGCGTCGGCGGGCAGTGCGGACATGGGTCTCCTTCGGGAGCGGGGTGGGACCGGACCAGCGTAGACCAGCCCGGGGCGCCGTGAATTCCCCCACGAACCGAGGATCTGCATTGCATCGCTCAGCAGAAGGAGTACCGTAGTCCGGGTTTGTCGACCGGAAAGCATACTTACTGATGAGCCGAACCCATCCCTCACCCGACCGTGTGGCGCTGAGCCCCGACGACATCCACGTCGTGGATCAGCCCGAGATGAAGAAGGCGCTGCGCGCGACCCTCCTGGGCAACTTCATGGAGTGGTTCGACATCGGCGTGTTCGCCTACGTCATGACCTACATCGCCGCGGTGTTCTTCCCGCTGCCGGACCCGTGGGGCCAGCTGGCCACCTTCGCGACCCTGGCCGTGACCTTCGTCGTGCGGCCCTTCGGCGGCCTGGTCCTCGGGCCCCTGGGCGACCGGATCGGACGCCGGGCCATCCTCGCGTTCACGATCATCATGATGTCCCTGGGCACCTTCCTCATCGGCTGCCTGCCCGGCTACTCCGCCTGGGGCCTGGCCGCGCCGATCCTGCTGATCCTGCTGAAGTTCGTCCAGGGCTTCTCCACCGGCGGCGAGTACGCCGGGGCCGCGACCTTCATCGCCGAGTACGCCTCGGACCGTCGCCGCGGCTTCTGGGGCTCCTTCCTGGATCTGGGCTCCTACCTGGGCTTCGCCGCGGCGGCCGCGCTGGTGACCGTCGTCGAGCTGGCCACCACGGACGAGCAGATGCTGGCCTGGGGCTGGCGCATCCCGTTCTGGGTGGCCCTGCCGCTGGGGCTGATCGGGCTGTACATGCGCAGCCACATCAAGGAGTCCCACGCCTTCGAGGCGCAGAGCGAGCAGGTCGCCCAGGATGAGCGGGAGATGGAGAAGACCGGCATGTGGCGCCAGATCGGCTCCCTGATCCGGGACTTCTGGCCGCAGATCCTCATGGGCACCGCCCTGGTCATGTGCGCGCAGGTCGTCGGCTACGCCGTGACCACCTACATGCCCACCTACCTCACCGAGACCCTGGGCTACGACACCCTGCACGGCAACGCCCTGCTGATCCCCGTGCTGATCATCGTCTCCGTGGGCCTGCCGCTGTTCGGGGCCCTCTCGGACCGCATCGGGCGCCGCCCCGTGATGATCACCGGCTGCGTCGTCGGCATCCTCGCCGCGATCCCCGCGTTCCGCCTGATGATGCTGGGCCACACCTGGTCCACGTTCCTGGGGCTGCTGATCATGGGTGTCATCATGATGTTCCAGGTCTCCGTGCAGGCCTCCGCCCTGCCGTCGCTGTTCCCCACGGACCGGCGCTACACCGCGATGGGCCTGATGTTCAACGTGGCCGTGGGGCTGTTCGGCGGCACCACCGGGCTGGTCATCTCCGCGCTGCAGAACCTGTTCGGCACCGAGATGATGGGCGCGTACTACATCATGTTCGCCTGCCTGGTGGGCGGCATCGGCGTGTACTGCATGAAGGAGTCCTCCGGACGCAACCTCATCGGGTCCATGCCGGCCGTGGAGCACGAGGAGGAGGCTCAGGAGGTCGCCGCCACGATCCACGAGAACGAGAAGTACGACCTGTCGACCATGCCGATCGACATCTCCCAGATCCGCACCGACGGCGACGCCGCGGCGTCGTCCGCGGCTGGCCCGTCCGCTGGGACGGGTGCCGGGTCGGGTGCGGCCGGCGGCTCCGGGCAGGAGGCCGCCGGGGTGCGCTGATCCACCCCACGCCGGGTTCGTCCCGGCAACCGCGGCACGGGACCGGCGGAATACCTCTTCCGCCGGTCCCGTTGTGCGTAGGTGACGATGACGACGCCCCGCCGGCACGGCGGAGGCGTCGTGAGCCTCGAGACAAGGAGTCCCCATGACCGAGCGCAACGACATCCCCCGCACCGACCTGTCCGTGTTCCCCCTGAACCTGGGCGGGAACACCTTCGGCTGGACCTCGGATGAGGAGCAGTCCTTCGCCGTGCTGGATGCCTTCGTGGCCGCCGGCGGCAACTTCATCGACACCGCGGACGTGTACTCCGCGTGGGCCGAGGGACACTCCGGCGGGGAGTCCGAGGAGGTCCTCGGGAAGTGGCTGGCCGCCCGCGAGAACCGCGCGGATGTGGTCATCGCGACCAAGGCCGGCCAGCATCCGGAGCACTCCGGGCAGAGCCGCGAGGCCGTGCTCGGGGCGATCGACGCCTCCCTGGAGCGGCTGCAGACCGACCACGTGGATCTGTACTACGCCCACTTCGACGACGAGTCCGTGACCATCGAGGAGCAGGCCCGCGCCTACGACGAGGTCGTGCGCGCCGGGAAGGCCCGGTACGTGGGCCTGTCCAACTACTCCCCGGACCGGATGCGCCAGTGGTTCGAGTTCGCCAAGGCCGAGGGCCTGGCGGTGCCGGTGGCGATCCAGCCGCAGTACAACCTGCTGCACCGCAAGGACTACGAGCAGGGCTACCGGGAGATCGCCCAGGAGTACGACGTCGCCGTGTTCTCCTACTTCTCCCTGGCCTCCGGCTTCCTGACCGGCAAGTACTCCAGCAAGGAGGACCTGGAGGGCGCGGCCCGCAAGGACTTCGTCTCCGGGTACTTCTCCGAGACCGGGATCGACGCCGGGCTGAAGGTCATCGACGCGCTGAAGCGGGTGGCCCTGAACCACGACGTCGAGGTCACCACCGCGGCGCTGGCGTGGCTGCTGGCCAAGGGCGTGACCGCCCCGATCGCCTCGGCCCGCACCCCGGAGCAGCTCGAGGCCCTGATGGCCGCCCCCGGGGTGAAGCTGATCCAGGCCGAGGTGGACGCCCTGGACGAGGCCTCGGAGTCCTTCGCCTGATCCCTGGCCCGGGTGGCCGGGCCGCGTGAGATGCGGGGTTCAGATCCCACCGCAAAACTGGAGATCCCTCCCATAACGGGACGTGACACGTCCCGTTATGGGAAGGATCTCCAGTTTTAGGGGAGGAAGGGCATGCTTCTGCACCGAGGCAGCCGGGTCGGCTACCGGGTGCGGGTGCCCCGCGGCTAGAACAGCGCGGTGGAGAAGGCGAGCAGGCCGAAGACGATGCCGGGCATATTCGCGACAGCCAGGGGCCAGTCCCGCGGGGAGTAGAGCATCCCGTAGATGACCCACAGGGTGCAGTTGATGGAGGCGACCAGCGGCTGGATCCAGTCGCCCTTGTCCCCCTCCAGGTTGCCGATGATCTGCGGGATGTAGGCCACGTACATGGCCACCGACATGCAGGTGGCCACCCATCCCAGGGTCGCGAGCTTCTTGTCCTCCACGGGTCCACCGCTTCCGTCGTCGTCAGTGGGCGTCGGGCGGCGCCCTCGCAGAAGCTTAGCGCGCCGCTGGACCGCGCTCCGCCGCCCAGCCCTGCCGCCGGAATCGACCGCGCGAGATGCGGGGTTCGTCCTCAGATGCGCCGTTCGTGCTGAGATGCCGCACGCCGGGCCGCATCTCAGCACGAACGGCGCACTTCAGCACGAAACCCGCACCTCAGCACCAGCCCGCCCGCGCCCGACGTCGCCGCCGCCGGTCAGCCTCCGTCCCCGGGCTGGACGCTGCGGCGCGCCCACGCCAGGTGCTCCTGCACGGCGTCGCGCCCGGCGGCGGTCAGCGCCCGGTTGTCCCGCAGCATCTGCTCGGCCCGCAGGCGCACGAACTCCGGGTACTCCGGATTTCCGGTGGCCGCGAAGGACTTCCGGGCCGAGGACATCTGGGCGAGGTCCCGGGTCACCTGCCGCAGGATCATCCACCGGCCCCACAGCAGCACCACCGCACACACCAGCAGGGTCACGGACAGCCACGGCAGCCAGGTGTACGCCACCGCCGCCAGCACCATCAGGACGGTGACGGCCACGGCCACGGAGACGACGGGGGCGGCGTCGTACCGGGATTTGTCCAGGGTCTGCTGGCCCACGGCCACGAAGGTCTCCCGGAAGCTCGGCCGCTCCTCCGTCCGTCCTCCGGCCCGCCTGGAGTCGGCCGGATCCTCCGGGTCCCCGGCCGCCTGCCGGTGCGCCCGGCGGCTCACGGGGCGAGGATCCCGGCCCAGTAGCCGAGGATCCCGACGGCGAACATCCCGAAGATGATCCAGATCGCGTTGACCTTGTGCCGCAGCAGCCACATGCACAGGAAGGTCAGCAGCAGCGGCACCAGACCCGGCAGGAGGGAGTCCAGCACGGACTGGACGGTGTTGGTCACGTGCTTGCCGTCGGACTGGGTGTACTCGGAGAGCACGAACGGGATGTTCACGGTGGTCCACTTCGACACCAGCGCCCCCATCACGAACAGACCCATCACGGAGGCGATCTGGGTCAGGCGCTTGAGGGTGTTGCCGCCGACCTCCGAGACCACCTGCACGCCCTTCTGGTACCCCAGCCGGAAGCCGTACCAGCGGGTCGCGATGCGGATGATGTTCAGCACCACGAAGAACAGCAGGGGCCCGAGGATGGATCCGCTCATCGCCAGGGACGCGCCGAGGGCCGCCAGCACGGGTCGGGCGGTGCCCCAGAACAAGGGATCCCCGACGCCGGCCAGCGGACCCATCAGGCCCACCTTCACGTTGGTGACGTCCGCGGCGGAGATGTCCTCCCCCTCGGACTTCTGCCGCTCCATCGCGGCGGTGACCCCGAAGATCGGGGAGGCGATCCACGGCTGGGTGTTGAAGAACTCCAGGTGCCGGCCCAGGGCCGCGGCCTGGTCCTCCTTCTTCGTGTAGAACCGCCGGATGGCGGGGATCATGCTCACGCACACGCCGATGGCCTGCATGCGCTCGAAGTTGAAGGAGCCGAGCATGAAGGTCGAGCGGAAGTACGTGGAGGCGTAGTCGCGGCGGGTCAGGCGCTTCTGGGCGGTGGCCGTCGCCTCGGCGCCGGAGACGGCGTCGGGCTGGGCGGGGGTGTGCTGCACGGTCATGGGGTGGCTCCTACTCGAGCTCGTTGTCCAGGCGCGGGCCGGTGCTCGCCGCGGCGGGTGCGGGGGCCTGGATGCGGTCGTGGAAGACGGGGTTCAGCTGCACGTAGACGACGGCCAGGCAGGCGCCGATGATGCCCAGACCCACGAGGTTGAAGTCCGGGATGAAGGCGGCCAGCACGAAGCCGAGGAAGAAGAACGGCATGAGCGAGCGGGCCTTCATCATGTTGATGACCATCGCGTACCCGACGACGACGATGAACCCGCCGGCGATCTGCAGGCCGGTGGTGACGACGTCGGGGATCGCGTTCAGCCACTGCTCGACGATGCTGGTCCCGGCCACCGCGGCGACGGCGGCGGTGGGGATCGCCACGCGCAGGCCCTGCAGCAGCAGCGCGGAGAAGTGCATCAGCTCGATGCCGCGGAAGTTGGCCTGTTCGGCGAAGCGGTCGGCTTGATGTTGGAAGAACACGGCGATGGTGCGCACGAAGATGGTGAGCACCTGCCCGGCCGCGGCCAGGGGCACGGCGATCGCGATGCCCTCGCCGATGGACTGGTTTCCGAGGATCACGACGGCGGAGGCGACGGTGCCGGCGAGGGCGGCGTCGGGGGCCATGGCGGCGCCGACGTTCATCCAGCCCAGGGCGATCAGTTCGAGGGAGCCGCCCAGGACGATGCCGGTCTGCAGGTCCCCGAGGACCAGGCCCATCAGGGTGCAGGTGACGATGGGGCGGTGGAACTGGCGCTCGTCGAGCACCGAGGCCATGCCGGCGATCAGCGCGACGAGCACGACCAGGACGAATTGGACGGGGGTCATCGGAGCATGCCTTTCTCCTTCAGGGTGGCCATCATGTCCTGGCGGGAGCTGCTGGGCACCTGCTGCAGGATGAGGGGGATGCCGAGGTCGTGGATGGCGCGGTAGGCGGCGACGTGCTTGTCGTCCACGGACACGGCTTCGGAGACCTGGGTCATGCCCTTGCGGTAGGTGACCCCGCCGACGTTGACCTCCTTGACGCGCACCCCCTCGCGCAGCAGCCGCAGCGCGTCCATCGGGGATTCCACGACGATCATGGTGCGCATCCCGGCGTAGTCCGGGTTCCAGTACACGCGCACGGTGCGCTCCACGGTGAGCACGTTGGTGCGCACCGAGGCGGGTCCGACCTGCAGCAGCAGGGTCTTGCGCAGGGTGTCCTCCGCGGCGGCGTCGCTGGCGGCGATCAGCGTCCTGGGGGCGATGTCGTTGACCCAGTTGTTGGCGACCTGCCCGTGGATCAGCCGGGAGTCGATGCGCAGGAACGCGACGTCCATGTGGCGTTCGGGGTCCCGGGGGATCTCCTCCAGGGGGACGACGGCGCCGGCCGGGGCCGCCTGCGGGGCCTGACCCGCTGCGGCCGGGGCGGCGGTGGCGCCGGGCGGGGTCAGGGCGGAGCGGGCGGCGGCGTCGGTGGAGGCCTGCCCGTCCGGGCTCGTCTGCTCGGCACCCGCGGCGGGAGCCGAGCCGGCGGCCGGGGCCTGCTGGGTCGGAGTCTTCTGCGCCGGGGCCATGGTCTCCTTGAAGCTGCGGACTCCGCGGGATCCGGCCTTCACGGCCTTGGCCACGAGCTTCTCCACGGTGGCGGTGGGCCGCTTGGCGGCGGGTAGGACCTCCAGGAGCATGGGCACGTTGACGCCGGTGACGACGTCGGCGTGCTCGCGTTCGGCGACGAAGCGGGCTCCGGCGTTGTAGGGGCTGCCGCCGAAGAGGTCGACGAGCAGCAGCACGTCCTCCTCCGGGCCGACGGCGGCTGCGTAGGCCTCCAGCAGGTCCTCGGGGCCCTGGCCGGGCAGGAACGTCACGGGGGTGACGCCCTCGATCTCCCCGAGGATCATGCCGGAGGTCTTCAGCAGCGCCGGGGCCGTCTCCCCGTGCGCTGCGACGATGATCGCGACCATACGTCATCCTCCGATGGTGCGGCGGGACGGCGCCTCCGTGCGGAAGCCCGGTCCCGAAGTGATGGGTGGAGCCGGGGCGGGCGGTGCGGCGCGTCTCGGCGCGCTCAGTGTAGCTCCGCCGGAGATCGGAGGCGGGCAGGCGCGCGAGTATGACGGCGCGGCGGCGGGGTCAGACGGTGATCTCGATGCGGTTGCCCTCCGCATCCAGGAAGGCGGTCCCGTAGTAGCCGTCCCCGGTCGTGCGCGGGCCGTCGAGGATCTCGTAGCCGTCGGCGCGCAGCCGGTGGGTCAGCTCGTCCACGGCCTGCTCGGAGCCCAGGGACAGGGCCAGGTGGTTCCAGCCGAAGGCCGTGTGCCCTGCGCCGTCGGTGAGCTCCGGACGGGTCATGATCTCCAGACGGGTGCCGTCCTGGAAGGTGAGGAAGTGGGTGCGCAGCCCGGTGCGGGGGTTGTGGTAGCCGGCGTCGGCGGTGGCGCCGAAGTAGGTCTGCCAGAAGCCGCGGGCGGCCTCCAGGTCCCGGACGCAGATCGCGGTGTGGTCGATGCGGGGCATGGGTCTCCTCCGAGGGGATCGATGGCGGGGCGCGGCCTCGCGGCCGCGCGATGCGATCACGGTAAGTGGTTGGATGATCACATGCAACGATCACATCGGCAGAAGATGATCATCGAGGCGGTGCGCTCCGGCGGGGAGGTCAGTGTGGTGGGGCTGGTGCGGCTCACCGGCGCCTCGCCGATCACCGTGCGACGGGATCTGGCCCAGCTGCAGGACCTCGGCTAGCTGTACTAACCGGACACGTTGATCGAGAAGCGTGCCCCGGAGCTCGACGGTTGCCGGTCGAGCTCATGACCGGCTGGCCAGCAGGTGGTGGGATGCGGTGCGAGCCTCAGTGAAGACTGTGGGGTCCTGGTGGATGGATGCGGTGACCTGGGCACCTTCGTGGAGTAGGTGGAGTAGACCGGCCATGCGGTGGTTGCCTTCGGCCAGGATCGTGAAGAGTGCCAACATCCAGTTCTTCTCGTTCAGGATGATCCTTGTGGCCTGGTGGTCACTGGCCCCGATTTCGGCCCAGGCGTTGGCGAAGGCGCAGCCGCGGAGTGTGTCTCCGGCCCACCGGATGGTGTGGTCGTAGACGATGTCGAGGCCTTCCGCGAGGCTGGCTTGCTGCAGTGCGGTCACGAGTTCGCCCTGCCAGTTATGGGCGCGTTGTTGCAGGTAGCAGGCGACGAGATGGTCCTTGGAGCCGAAGCGCTGGTAGAGGGTTCGCTTGGTCGTGCTGGCACGCTCGGCGATGCTGTCGACGCCCGTGGCGGTGATGCCCTGTTCCCGGAAGAGCCATGTCGCGGCGTCGAGGATCCGGTGGCCCGCCGGGGTGGTGCTCACTGGAGCGAAGGGTTCGAGATCCATGTCCATGGTTGCTCCTGGCTCGGATGCGGATACACTGACAGTATACCGACCGGTATGGTTACCTGTTGCGATGCGATGGATCTTGGCTGCAGCATTCGTGATGACGTGGAGCTCTGGTTTCGTGGGCGCGTCCTTGGCCGACCAGACGGCGGTGGGAGTCTGGGGGCTACTGGCTTGGCGCTACCTGGTGACCGCGGCAGTGCTCCTTGTCGTCTCTATGGTGACGTCCTCGACCCGCCGAGCGGTGGTCGACGTGGGACGCGGTGATCTGTTGCGACAGGTTGCCTTGTCGCTGCTGTCGCATGTCGTATTCCTCGGCGGGGTGTTCCTTGCCGCCCACCACGGGCTAGATGCCGGGCTGTCTGCCCTGGTGTGCGCACTGCAGCCCTTGCTGGTCACCGCCGTGGGGCGACTGGTCTTCTCTGATTCCGTCAGCATTCGCCAGTGGGCTGGTCTTGGTGTGGCGCTTGCCGGTGTGACCCTCAGCGTTGGTGGGATCAGCGCGGCCGGCGTGGCCAGTGTCGGCCTGGTGGTGGCAAGCCTGCTCGGCCTGTCCACGGCTGCGCTCCTGGAGCGCGTGTGGCAACCGGCAATGCCGGTCATGCTCAGCCTGACTATTCAAGTCTGTGTGGCGGCTGGATTCTTCATGCTCTGCGCGCTCGCCGATGGGAGCTTCCGCGTTCCCGTCTCCGGACGGTTGGTGCTGGCGCTCATCTGGCTCGTTCTCCTGTCAGGCCTGGGCGGCTATGCCACCTTCACCTGGTGCCTGCGCCACGTGGGGGCCACCGCAACCAGCACCCTGCTCTACCTGACAGCCCCCGTCACGATGTTGTGGGCCTGGGCCATGTTCGGTCAGCGGCCTTCCCCCATCCAATGGGCGGGGCTGCTTGTCGTGCTGGGCGGAGTGGCCTGCGCCACCACACGCATTGAAAGGTCAGCGGCAGAACCGGCATGAGCCAGCGCACACAACTCGCCCATGTACCCGCGAGGCAACCACTCTAAGAATGAGGCCATGAATGACTCACCAGAACGCTGCGCTGACACCCCGCCATCGCCTCAAGGTCGCCCAACTCGTGGTTGACCACGGGTGGCCGATCAGTGAGGTCGCCGCCCGTTTCCAGGTCTCTTGGCCGACTGTGAAGCGCTGGGCCGATCGCTACCGCCAGGGCGAGTCCATGCAGGACCGATCATCCAGACCCCGCTACTCGCCCAACCGGACCAGCCCGCAGACCACCCGGCGCTGCATCAACCTGCGACTGCGCCTTCGCGAGGGGCCAGTCCAGTTGGCCTGTCGACTCGGCATCGCCCCGTCCACGGTCCACCGCATCCTGGTCGACGCGCACCTGAACCGGCTGTCCCACGTCGACCGCGCCACCGGCGAGCCGGTCCGCCGCTACGAGCACGACCATCCCGGCGCGATGCTGCACGTCGATGTGAAGAAGCTCGGCAACATTCCCGACGGCGGCGGCTGTTGCTACGTCGGACGCCGCCAAGGCGAGAAGAACCGCGCGACAACCCCGGGCAAGCCGAAGAACAAGCACTACGACCCGTTGATGGGCAAGGCCTACGTCCACACCGTCATCGACGACCACTCCCGCGTCGCCTACGCCGAGATCCACGACGACGAAACCGCGATCACCGCCACCGCGGTCCTGGTGCGGGCTGTCGAGTGGTTCAACGCCCGCGGCGCCACCGTCGAGCGCGTCCTGTCGGACAACGGCGGCGCCTACCGCTCACACCTATGGCGCGACACCTGCGCAGAGCTCGGCATCCGGCACAAGCGCACCCGTCCGTATCGGCCGCAGACCAACGGAAAAATCGAGCGCTTCCACCGCACCCTGGCTGACGGCTGGGCCTACGCCCGCTGCTACACCTCCGAAGCCGAACGCCGAGGTGAGCTGGACGGGTGGCTGCACTACTACAACCAGCACCGGCCCCACACGGCCTGTGGCAACCAGCCGCCGTTCTCACGATTGACCAACGTCCCCGATCAGGACAGCTAGCTGGTGCGCACCCACGGCGGGGCCCGGCGCGGCACTGCCCACGGCGTCCCCCGCCCCTACGCCGAGCGGGCGGAGGAGGATCCGGGGCTCAAGGCGGCGATGGCGCGGGCCGCGGCCGAGCTGATCGGGGACGGGGAGGCGGTGATCGTGGATGACGACACCACCTGCGCCGCGCTCGCCGCGCGGCTGGCCGGGCGTCCGATCCAGGCCCTGGCTCTGTCCCTGCGCGCCGCGGGGGAGCTGGCGGCCCGTCCCGGGGCCGACGTCGTGGTGCCGGGCGGTCCGGTGCGCCCGGTGGCGCTGTGCTTCCAGGGTGCGCAGGCGGTGGAGGCGGTGCGGGATTTCCGGGCCGACGTCGCGGTGCTCGGCGCCTGTTCGGCCGCCCCCGGGCACGGGCTCACCGCCACGGAGGCCGAGGACGCGCGCCTGAAGCGGGCGTGCTTGGAGACCGCGGGGCGCAGCATCCTGCTGGTCTCCCCGGAGAAGCTGGAGCGCAGCTCGGTGCACCGCTTCGGGCGGATCGAGGACGTCTCGGCGCTGGTCACGGGGGCGACGGCCCGCCCGAGCCACCTGGAGGCCTTTCGGGCCGCGGGGGTCCAGGTCGTCACGGTGGCCCCGGAGTAGCCGGTCCCGGATGCCGCGTCGGCCGCCTCAGCTGCCGGAGGTTCGGCGCCGACTCTCCTTCTCCAGGGCCTCGATGAGCTCGTCCTTGGTCATCTCGGAGCGGCCCTCGATGCCCAGCCGCTGCGCCTGCTCGTACAGGTGCTCCTTGGAGGCGCGGGCGTTGACCCCGCCGGCGGTCTCGCCCTCGTCGCGTCCGGCGGAGGCGGCCCGATCGTCCGAGTCCCCGTACTGCTCCTTCTGCTCCCAGCGGTCCCCGACCTTCTCGTGGGTGTGCTTCAGCTGGGCCCACGCCGTGCGGGCGGCCCGCTCGGCGTCGTCGTACTCCTCCATCGCGGAGTCGTAGGTCTGCGCGTAGGTGTCCTGGGCCTTGCGGTCCGAGCGCTGCAGGGTCTTCGGCAGCTCCTCGGCGCGGGCGCGGTCGTTCCCGTCGGTCTTCGGCACGGGGTTCTCCTCTCGAAGGCGGTTCGCCTCCCAACCTAGCCCCGGCGCCCGCCCACCGGCAGCATCCGCAGGACCCCGGGGATCCCGGTCAGCTCGCCCGGGTCCGCCCCGTGCAGGACGGCGCCCCACCGCGCTCGCAGCTCCCGGCCGGCCCGCTCCAGGGTGTCGGGATCGTAGGAGTCCATCAGCTGCGGCCCGGTCACCCCGGCCCCGGCCTCCTCCTGCCCGGTGCGCCAGGCGGGGTGCGGGAAGAGCAGCGGCAGCTCGGCCAGATGGCAGCAGGCCAGGGGATGCCCGGGGCGCCCGAACTCGAAGCGGTACAGCCCCACCCGGCCCCCGGCGTCGCGGAACCGGCGTGCCCAGCGGCGGGCGTCCTTGGCGTAGATGCGCCGGGTCAGGGCCCGCACCAGGGGTTCGACGACGCCGCGCGAGCCCCAGCGGGTGCGTCCCAGGCGCTGCAGGGGCGGCAGGATCCCGGTGAACAGGCCGACCTCCCGCGCCGTCGTCCCGATCAGCAGGTCCACGGCCTCGGCCGCGCGGCGCCATCCCTCCTCCAGCCGCTCCTCGGGCGGCAGGGGGTCCGCGCCGTAGCGGGTGGAGAAGGGCATGAACTTCGCGGCTCCCCGGCGCAGGGCCAGCCGGTTGATCCCGGATTCCCGGGCGACGATCTGCTCCGGGGCCTCCGCGAGCATCCGCTCGGTCTGCTCGGCGGAGGGGGCCAGGGCCTCCCAGACCCGCTGGGTCCGCCCGTGCACGATCCCCAGGGGCGCGGACTGCACGATCGCCCGGCGGATCATCCGGGTCGCGGGGCCCTGCGCGTCCGCGGCCAGCAACAGGTCCCAGGCGGCGTGCCCGCCCGCCGACTGCCCGGCCACGGTGATGTTGCCCGGGTCCCCGCCGAAGGCCGCGATGTTCCGGTGCGTCCAGCGCAGGGCCTCGAGCTGATCCAGCAGCCCGGCGTTGGCTTCGCGGGAGCCGGCGTCGCCGAGGTAGCCGAACAGCCCCAGCCGGTAGGTCACGCTGACCACGATCACGCCCTGCTCCCGCACCAGCCAGCGCGGATCGTAGTGCGGGAGGTCCCCGGCGCCGCCGGTGTAGGAGCCGCCGTGGATCCACAGCAGCACCGGCAGGTCCGTGCGCCCATCCTCCGGCCGGGTGATGCTCAGCCGCTGGCAGTGCTCGTCGAAGCCGAGGGCGATCAGCCGCTCATCGGTGTCCTGGTGGCGCTGGGGGCAGGCCGGGGCGGGAATGTCCGCGGGGAAGGGATGCTGCGGACTGGTCTGCGGGTAGGCGAAGGGTGTGGGAGCGGCGAAGCGCTGGGCCTCGGCGTACCGGATGCCCCGGGCCCGCACGACGCCGTCCTCGCGCACCGTGCGGAAGGAGCCCGCGGGCGCGGTGACGATCTGCCAGGGGCGGACATGCTGCGGGGCGTCGGTCATGGACCGAGCCTATCCGGGCCCGTCCCCAGCGGTGCCGCCCGATGGCGGGCACCGGGCGGCACCTGCGGTGCACCCCCGGACGCACCCATGCCGACCCGTCGGCCCTCCCGTCGGATCCGGGTGGCTGCCGCCGTCGTCACGGAGGGCGGGCGGTGCGTGCGGCTCGGGGAGCCGGGGATCGCGGGTGGTGGGGCGGTTGGGGTCGGCATGGCGCCAGATGAGGAGGGGACTCATCAGCGAGTCCGTCTCCTGTGAGCGGTGGAAGGGAGGCCTCCCCGGGTCCTCGATGGGGTCTCGCCCTCATCGCGGTGACCGGGGAGCCTCGCTTCGCTGCGGTGCGGAATCCGCGGGGTCCGGGCCGGTGCCTTCCGTGCTGTGTCTCGCCGTACGGGATGCCCTGGGCGGTGTGCTGTCAGCTCAGCGGGGTCGAAGCGGTCCGGGGCCTCAGCGGGCCCGCGCGTGCTCTTCTGCGGGGTCAGCGATCATGTGCTCTCCCGTCTGCCGGTGGAATCGGTCCGGTTGATCAACCGCTTCCAGTGTCCCACCGTGGGCCCGCGAGGGGAAGACCTGAACGCGACTTTTCGTGATCCGGATCGCAGACCGGCGCGATGCCGGATCGCGAGGTGTCGTACGGAGTCCCGCGCGGGTCGGCGGGCCGGATCAGGCGGACGCGGCGGCGTCGTCGTTCTCGGCGGGCAGCCCCCACGCCTGGGCGAGGATCTCCATGGAGCGGCGGGACTGCTCGGTGGTCGGGGACTGCAGGGACACCATCAGCTCGTCGGCCTGCGCCTGGGCGGTGAAGCGCTCCAGGTACTCCCGCACCTGATCCCCGGTGCCCTGGGCGGTGAAGCGCAGCATGTCGATGATCTGGTGCCCGGCGGGGGAATCCACCAGCAGGTCCAGCTCCTCCTCCGTGAACTCCCTGCCGCGGCCCACCATGGCCTTGACCCGGTTGCGCCGGACCAGTCGGGTCTGCTCGGCGGCCTCCTCCTCGGTGTCCGCGGCGGTGACGTTCACGGCGGCGATGACGTACGGCTCGGCCAGGTGCTCGGAGGGCTGGAAGGTCTCCCGATACACCGTGGTGGCCTGCTCCAGGGCCGCGGGGGCGAAGTGCGAGGCGAAGGAGTACGGCAGACCCAGCCGGGCCGCCAGCTGCGCGCCGAACAGGGAGGAGCCCAGGATGTACAGGGGAACGTTGGTCCCGCGCCCGGGGATCGCCTCCACCCCGGGGATGCGGGAGGAGCCGGACAGGTACCCCTGCAGCTCGACGACGTCGCTGGGGAAGCGCTCGGCGTCCTGGGGGTCCCGGCGCAGCGCCTGCAGGGTGCGCATGTCCGTGCCGGGGGCCCGGCCCAGCCCCAGGTCGATCCGGCCCGGGTACAGCTCCGCGAGGGTGCCGAACTGCTCGGCGACGGTCAGCGGTGAGTGGTTGGGCAGCATGACGCCGCCGGCGCCCAGCCGGATGCGGCGGGTGTGCGCTCCGATGTGCGAGATCAGCACGGCCGGGGCGGCGGAGGAGATGCTGGGCATGTTGTGGTGCTCGGCGTACCAGATCCGCGAGTAGCCCAGGGCCTCGGCGCGCTGGGCCATGTCCACGGAGCGGACATAGCTGTCCGCGGGGGTCTCGCCGTCGTAGACGGTCGCGAAGTCGATGAGGGACAGGGGGAGCATGGTGAGCCTTCTTTCGAGACGGTGAGCGATCGCGGTGGCCGCTCCCGCGTTGTCCGCGAGATCGGGGCGCGGGGACGACGGGCGCGGACGCCGGTTCTGCACGGGTGCAACGGCCGATCCCGGTCGGGCTATTCCGGGGGGGG
>NZ_BCSM01000001.1 GCF_001570865.1 Rothia kristinae NBRC 15354 | reverse complement strand
GGGGGGGGGGGGGGACGGCTGCTGTTAGGGCCGGCCGATGTCCTCCGGGGTGTCGAAGCGCTGCCCCTGCGGATTCGACGGCAGGCACATCAGGACCAGCAGGATGATCCCACCGAAGAAGGGGACCAGGCTGAGGAACCAGAAGCCGCCGCTCATGTTCGCATCGTGCAGACGGCGCACCTGCAGGGGGATGGTCAGCAGGCCGAGCACCAGCAGGATCACGGTGGTGATCAGCGTCGTGGCGATGCCGACGCCGCTGAGCCGGACGTCGGTCCCGGAGTAGTAGCCGTACTGGCTGTGCTGGCTGTAGCTGGTGATCTGCTCCGCGGTCGCGGAGGTGATGACCATCATGAGGATCAGCAGCACCGCGCTGAGGAGGGCGAGGGCCAGGGCCACCCACCAGTACTCGGAGCGCGAGGCCCGGCCGTGCCCCTGGAACTTGTAGCCCCACCAGTTCTTTAGGGCCCGGCCCATGCCGACCCCGGGGCGGGGACCTGCGCCCTGGACTTGGGGGCCGCCGTATCCGGCGGGGGCCGTCTGGTAGGCCCCCTGCTGCGGGGATGGCGCGGGGGCGCCGGAGGGTGCGGACGGCTGCCGGGCATCAGGAGAGGGGCGGCCGTGCTGGGGGTTCTCGGTCATGGTGGGTCCTCGGTGCTCGTGGTCGCGGGGCCTTCTCTGCGCCTCCTCCGGCAGACGCCGGCGGCCGGTCCCGCGCTGCTGCGAGACCGGCCGCCGTCGTCCACCGGGGGTGACCGGGATTACTTGCGGTGGTTCAGATAGTAGTCGATCAGCCCGCGGGTGGAGGCGTCCTGTTCGGCCAGGACCTCCCGGTCTCCGGCCACGGCCGGGGTGAGCTGCTGAGCCAGCTGCTTGCCCAGCTCCACGCCCCACTGGTCGAAGGAGTCGATGCCCCAGATGGTGCCCTCCACGAAGGTGATGTGCTCGTACAGGGCGATCAGCTGGCCCAGCACGGACGGGGTCAGCTTCGGGGCCATGATCGAGGTGGTCGGGCGGTTGCCGGAGAACACCCGGGCCGACACCACGGACTCCTCGGTGCCCTCGGCGCGCACCTCCTCGGCGGTCTTGCCGAAGGCCAGGGCCTTGGTCTGAGCGAAGAAGTTCGCCAGGAACACCTCGTGCACGTCGGCGTCGCCGTCGCGGGTGGGGTGCGCGGGCTCGGCGAAGGCCAGGAAGTCCGCGGGGATCAGGCGGGTGCCCTGGTGGATCAGCTGGTAGAAGGCGTGCTGGCCGTTGGTGCCGGGCTCGCCCCAGAAGATCTCCCCGGTCTCGGTGGTCACCGGGGAGCCGTCCCAGCGCACGGACTTGCCGTTGGACTCCATGGTCAGCTGCTGCAGGTAGGCGGGGAAGCGGTGCAGGTGCTGGTCATAGGGCAGCACCGCGTGGGAGTCCGCGCCGCAGAAGTTGACGTACCAGACGTTGATCAGGCCCATCAGCAGCGGCAGGTTGGCCTCGGGTGCTGCGGTGCGGAAGTGCTCGTCCATCGTGTGGAAGCCGGCCAGCAGCTCCTCGAAGACGTCCGGACCCAGCACCACGGCCAGGATGGTGCCGATCGCGGAGTCCACGGAGTAGCGCCCGCCCACCCAGCTCCAGAAGCCGAAGGCGTTGGCGGGGTCGATGCCGAAGGCCTCCACCTTGTCCAGGGCGGTGGACACGGCCACGAAGTGCTTGGCGACCGCCGCGGCGTCGTCCTGGCCGTCAAGGGCGCCGGACTCGCGCAGGCGCTCCAGCAGCCAGGTGCGGCACACCCGGGCGTTGGTCAGGGTCTCCAGGGTGCCGAAGGTCTTGGAGGCCACGATGAACAGCGTGGTCTCCGGGTCCAGGTCCGCCACGGTCTCCGCGGCGTCGGTCGGGTCGATGTTGGAGATGAAGCGGGCGGACAGGCCATCCTGGGCCAGGGGCTTCAGGGCCTCGTAGACCATGACCGGGCCCAGGTCCGAGCCGCCGATGCCGATGTTCACCACGGTCTCGATGCGCTTGCCGCTGATCCCGGTCCACTCCCCGGAGCGCACCCGGTCCGCGAAGTCATAGATGCGGGCGAGCACCGCGTGCACGTCCTCGTCCACGTTCTGCCCGTCCACCTCCAGGGCGGGGGAGGCGCCCTCGGGGCGCCGCAGCGCGGTGTGCAGCACCGCGCGGTCCTCGGTGACGTTGATGTGCTCACCGGAGAACATGGCATCGCGCCGGCCCTCGACGTCGGCGGTGCGGGCCAGCTGGAGCAGCAGGTCCCGGGTCCGCTCGGTGATGAGGTTCTTGGACAGGTCCGCGTAGAGGTCCCCGGCGGTGACGGTGAGCTTCTCGGCGCGCTCGGGATCCTCGGCGAACCAGCCCCGCAGGTCCGGGGTCAGCTCGCGGTGGTGCTCGGCCAGGGCCTGCCAGGCGGAGGACTGGGTGATGTCGGGAAGGTTATCGCTCATGGGGCCATTGTCCTCCCGCGGAGGCCCCGACGCACGGATCCGGTGCCGGATATGACGTGTCTCGGGCGAGGCGCGGGAGCGGGGCGAGTTTGCTCACCCTTTCCGGCGGACGTTTGGAAGCCTGCTGATGGTTGGCTACCGTAGTTCGGTACCCACCCGCGTATCGGGCGGTCGTCGCCCGTGCCCGCAGGGCATCGGCGCGCCGTCTGCGTCCGCGAGGGGCGCTCGCGCGCCCCGCGGGGCGGGTGCGGCAGTCCATCCTCCATCGATCCTGAACCTCGAGGTGCGAATACAGGTGCTCCATGGCTAATTTCCTCACCCGCAAACCCGACCTGAGCGTGGGCGACGTGCCCGACCGGCTGGCCGAGAAGATGAAGCGCGGCAACATCGACAAGCGCGTGTTCATCCCGGCGGCCGTGCTCATGGCCCTGTTCATCGGCATCACCCTGGCGTTCCCCGAGCAGGCCAACGAGGTCTTCTCCGCCCTGCAGACCGACGTCATCGGCTACTTCGGCTGGTACTACACCGCCATCGTCGCCGTGTTCGTGATCTTCGCGCTGTACCTGGGCTTCTCCCGGCTGGGCGACATCAAGCTCGGCCCGGATGATTCCACCCCGGACTACTCCTTCATGACCTGGCTGGCCTTCCTGTTCGCCGCCGGCATGGGCATCGGCCTGGTGTTCTACGGCGCCTCCGAGCCGTTGGCGCACTACCTGGACCCGGCCCCCGAGGTCACCGGCACCCGGGAGCAGGTGGCCCAGGCGGGCATGTCCTACTCCTTCCTGCACTGGGGCCTGCACCCGTGGGCCATCTACGTGATCGTCGGCATGGCCATCGCCTACGCCGCGCACCGGAAGAAGATGCCCCTGTCCATCCGCTTCGCCCTGAAGCCGCTGCTGGGCAAGCGCATCAACGGCGTGTGGGGTGACGTCATCGACGTCGTGGCCCTGGTGGGCGTGCTGTTCGGCGTGGCCACCTCCATGGGCCTGGGCGTCATGCAGATCGCCTCCGGCATGGGCTTCCTGCACGTGGACCTGACCAGCAACTGGGGCTACACCCTCATCATCGTGGTGCTCTCCGCCGTGACCCTGTTCTCCGTGGTCACCGGCCTGGAGAAGGGCATGAAGTGGCTGTCCAACGGCAACCTCATCCTGGCCGCCGTGATCGTGCTGTTCGTGCTGATCATGGGCCCCACCATCTTCCTGCTGCGCGAGTTCGTCCAGTCCATCGGCGCGTACCTGCAGAACGTCATCCAGATGACCTTCTCCACCTTCGCCCTGGACGGGCAGGCGGGCGAGGACTTCGTCGGCGCCTGGACCACGTTCTACTGGGGCTGGTGGATCTCCTGGTCCGCCTTCGTGGGCATGTTCATCGCCCGCGTCTCCCGCGGGCGCACCGTGCGCGAGTTCGTCTTCGCGGTGCTGCTGGTGCCGGCCGCGATGTCCTTCTTCTGGTTCGCCGTGATGGGCGGGACCGCCCTGCACCAGGAGCTGTTCGGCGAGGGCGGCCTGGCCGACCTGTCCAGCGACTCGGTGCTGTTCACCATGCTCCAGGACCTGCCGGCCTCCACCGCCCTGATCATCGGCTGCGTGATCCTGATCATCGTGTTCTTCGTGACCTCGGCGGACTCCGGTGCGCTGGTGCTGGGCATGATCTCCTCCTCCGGTTCACCCAACCCCAAGACCTGGGTGCGGGTGTTCTGGGTGTTCGTGGCCGGCGGCACCGCCACCGCCCTGCTGTGGGCGGGCGGCACGGATTCGCTGAACGCCATCCAGACGGTCTCCATCCTCACGGCCCTGCCGTTCTCCGTGGTGATCTGCCTGATGTGCATCTCCCTGTTCAAGTCGCTGAGCGAGGAGCACAACCTGTACGTGCGCGCCCAGCGGCGTCAGGTGCGCCAGGAGCTCACCGAGGAGATCTCGGAGACCGTGAACGGGCGCATGGTGGAGAACCTCGCGCAGCTGGAGGAGCAGCTGGGCGAGCGCAACGCGACGGTGGCGGCCAGCCCCGACGATCCCTCCGTGGATCACGACTGGACCTCCACCTTCGCCCGGCGCACCCAGGTGGCGTGCCCGGGGGAGCGGACCCGGCGTCGCCGTCAGCAGTGTGAGCAGGGATCGGACTCCTGATCCGACCCCGACGCGCCTGATCCGCCGGTGAGTCCGAAGGGTCCGCCGTCGCCCACCCCAGCGGGGGAGGGCGCCGGCGGGCCCTTCGGCGTCGCCGGGGACGTCGGATGACGCCGAGGCGACATGCGAACGTCGCCGGTTACACGCCGGCAACGAAGTTGGTTTACGATACTCACACATGTGTTGCCCTTCATATGGCATCGGCCACCGCCGAGCCACGGGATGGACCGCCGACGGCGGATGCGGCACACCCACCACGAGTCACTTCGTACGACCCCTCTAGGAGGCGAAATGCGCTTCTCCCGCATTTCCAAGGCCCTCGGCGTCGCGGCGGTCTCCGCCCTCGCCCTCTCCGCCTGCGCATCGACCGACAACGGCGGCGACGGGGACAGCGGCTCCACCAAGTCCATCTCGGTGGCCGAGCTGAACACCTTCTCGTCCCTGAACACCGACTCCTCGTCCGGCAACACGGACATCAACAGCAAGATCGCCACGGCCACCCACAACGGCTTCTACTCGATCACGGACCAGCTCGAGGTCAAGCACAACGACGACTTCGGCAGCTTCGAGAAGATCTCCGACAACCCCCTGAAGGTCAAGTACACGGTCAACGAGGACCAGCAGTGGTCCGACGGCAACAAGATCGACAAGGGCGACCTGCTGCTGGCCTGGGCCTCCCAGTCCGGGCACTTCAACGGCGAGGGCGAGGACGGCGAGCAGTTCTTCGACTACGCCGGGGACAGCGAGGGCCTGGGCCTGACCGGCATGCCGGAGTTCAGCGATGACGGGCGCACCATGACCCTGACCTACTCCAAGCCGTACATCGACTGGGAGACCGCCTTCGACGTCCGCCTGCCCGCCCACGTGGTGGCCAAGAAGGCCGGGATGAGCGAGGACGACCTCGTGAACACCCTGACCTCCGCCAAGCCGGGCGAGAAGAACGAGCAGCTGTCCAAGATCGCGGATGCCTGGAACACCGGCTTCGACACCACCAAGATGCCCGATGACAAGGACCTGCTGGTCGCCAGCGGCCCCTACAAGATCAAGGACATCGTCGAGAACCAGTCCGTGACCCTGGAGAAGAACGACAAGTACACCGGGGATGCGCCCAAGATCGACGAGATCACCATGCGCTCGATCGGCGACGCCAACGGCCAGCTCCAGGCCCTGAATAACGGCGAGGTGCAGGTCATCTCCCCGCAGGCGAACGTGGACACGATCCAGCAGCTCAAGGACGCCGACGGCGTCAAGACCCTCACCGGGGATCAGCTGCTCTACGACCACGTGGACCTGAACTTCAACTCCGACGTGTTCAAGGATGAGAACACCCGCAAGGCCTTCCTGCTGACCATCCCGCGCCAGTCCATCGTGGACAAGCTGATGAAGCCGATGAACTCCGACGCCGAGGTCCTGGACTCCCAGGTCTACGTGAGCTCCCAGGACGAGTATAAGGACGCGGTGGAGAAGAACGACTCCAGCGAGTTCCCCTCCTCGGACATGGACGCCAACATCAGCCAGGCCAAGGAGCTGCTCGGCGGCAAGACCCCGACCGTGCGCCTGCTGTACAACTCCGGCAACAAGGCTCGCGCGGACATCTTCCAGATGATCCAGGAGTCCGCCAAGAAGGCCGGGTTCAACGTGGAGGACCTGGGTGCTGCGGACTGGTCGAAGAAGCTGCCGGGCGGTGACTACGACGCCTCCCTGTTCGGCTGGACCTCCCCGGGTGTGGGCCACTCCTCCTACGGGCAGATCTTCGCGGCCGGCGGTGGCGGCAACTACAACGGCTACGACAACGAGGACGTCAACAAGAAGGCCGACGAGATCCGCACCACCGTCGGGGACGATGCCAAGGTCAAGGACCTCGCCATCGGCATCGACAAGGATCTGTTCGATGATTCCTACGGCCTCCCCCTGTTCCAGCAGGCCGGCGTCGTGGGAGTGAAGGACAACGTGGAGAACGTGACCTTCAACCCCGGAAGCACCCAGGTGTGGTGGAACGTCGAGAAGTGGGACATCAAGAACTGATCCCGTCCTGAACCCACCTCGCACCGTCGCGAGCACGTGACGAACCGGCCGGCACCCCAGGGAGCCCGGCCGCACCGGGCGGGCGTCACCGGCGAGAAGCCGCCGCTGACGCCCGCCATCGCGCTTGCGATGCCCGCTTCCCTCCCACCCCACGGATGCCGCCATGCTGATGTACACCGTCCGAAGGCTCGTGGCCGCGGTACTGATCCTGTTCGCCGCCACGTTCCTCGTCTACGTTCTGGTCACCTACGCCGGTGACCCCCTCCAGGAGTTCCGCGAGAACCCCTCGCCCACCGCTCAGTCCCAGATGCTCGCCCGTGAGAAGGCCCTGCATCTGGACGTTCCCCTGATCCCGCGCTACTTCATGTGGCTCGGCGGGGCCCTGGGTTGCCTCAACCCGCTGGGCACCACCTGCGACCTGGGCACCACCTTCCAGGGTCAGGCCGTGACCGATGCCCTCAAGGGCGCGATCGCGCAGACCCTGACCCTGATCACCGCCGCCACGATCCTGGCGATCATCATCGGCGTGGCCCTCGGTGTGGTCGCCGCGCTGCGGCAGTACTCCACCCTGGACTACGGCATCACCTTCCTCGCCTTCGTCTGCTACTCCCTGCCCTCCTTCTGGATCGCGGTGCTGCTCAAGCAGTACGGGGCCATCGGCTTCAACAACTTCCTGCGCAATCCCACCATCGGAGTGGCCAGCGCGGCGGCCGTGGGGCTCGTCGCCGGGATCATCTGGTTCCTCGCCTCCTACGGCAGGATGCGCACCAGGATCCTGCTGGGGATCTTCGGCTTCGCGCTGACCTTCGGAATCCTGATCTTCCTCAGCGTGACCCGCTGGTTCGCCCGGCCCTCCCTGGGGCTGCCGCTAATCGCGATCCTCGGGGTGCTCACCGCGGTCGCCTTCACCTTCCTCCTAGCCGGGCTGCGCAACCGCACAGCTCTTTACGCCGGGCTGGCCTCGGTGATCGTCGGTCTGGCCCTCTACTTCCCGATCCAGCCGCTGCTGAACCGCGCGCCCTGGCTGATGATGCTCCTGCTGGGCATCCTCACCCTGCTCATCGGGGCGGGCATCGGCTGGGTCGTCGGACGCCTGCGCAAGACCTACGACCTCGGCCAGTCCGTCAAGGTGGCCATGTGGACCGCCTTCATCGTCGCGGGCCTGGTCGTGCTGGACCGGTTCATGCAGTCCTGGCCCGCGTACATGCGCGACGGCCGGATCTCCGGACGGCCCATCGCCACCGCCAACTCCGCGACTCCCGGCATGTCCGGGGACTTCTGGATCACCGGGATCGACAGCTACACCCACCTCATCTTGCCGACCATCGCCCTGACCCTGCTGGCCCTGGCCTCCTACTCCCGGTACTCCCGAGCCTCGATGCTGGAGATCATGTCCCAGGACTACATCCGCACCGCCCGGGCTAAGGGCGTCTCGGAGCGCTCCGTGGTGGTCAAGCACGCCTTCCGCAACGCGCTGATCCCGCTGGCCACCCTCGTGGCCTTCGACATCGGCGGCATCATCGGCGGCGCGGTCATCACGGAGAAGGTGTTCGGCTTCTCGGGCATGGGGAACCTGTTCAACGACTCCCTGGGCCAGCTGGACATCTACCCGATCATGGGCTTCTTCCTGATCACCGGCATCACCGCCATGGTCTTCAATCTCGTCGCGGACCTGCTCTACTCGGTCCTCGACCCGCGCGTGAGGGTGAAAGCATGAGCGCCACGAATGCATCGCAGGCTCCGGAGCCGAAGGAGCCGACCACCGAGACCCGCGAGATGCGCCTGGAGAAGGTCCAGCCCGACGCGGAGACCAAGGGGCTCAGCCAGGGCCAGATCGTCCGCAAGCGCTTCATGGGCAACAGCGGGGCCATCGCCTCCCTGGTGATCCTGTTCCTGATCATCGTCCTGGCGTACTCCTCGATCGGCTTCGGCCCGATCCCCGGCTGGTGGAAGTACGACTACTCCGAGATGATGCCCGTCACCAACGGCGGCAAGCCCACCATCGGGCTCTTCCATCTCGGTGAGCACCCCTTCGGGCAGGACACCACCGGGCGCGACCTGTTCGCCATGGTCATGCGCGGAACGCAGACCTCGCTGTTCGTGATGGTCATCGTCGGCCTGGTCGCCGGGGTGATCGGCGTCGTCATCGGCGGCGTCTCCGGGTACTTCCGCGGCTGGGTCGAGGCCGTGCTGATGCGTCTGACCGACATCGTCATCATCATCCCGCTGCTGGTGCTCACCGCGGTCCTCGGGCAGATGGTCATCAGCCACCTGCCGCAGGGCCCGCAGCGCATCACCGCGCTGGCGCTGCTGATCGGCCTGGCGGCCTGGACGGGCCTGGCCCGCCTGGTGCGCGGAGAGTTCCTGACCCTGCGCGAGCGGGAGTTCGTCGACGCCGCCCGCCTGGCCGGGGCCTCCGCCCCGCGGATCATCTTCAAGCACATCCTGCCCAACGCGGTTGGGGTGATCATCGTGAACGTGACCCTGCTGATGGCCTCGGCGATCCTCATCGAGACCTCGCTGTCCTACATCGGCTACGGCGTGCAGTCCCCGGACGTGTCCCTGGGCTCCCTGATCAGCGCCAACGAGTCCGCGTTCTCGACCCGCTCCTGGCTGTTCTGGTACCCGGGCCTGTTCATCGTCGTGATCTGCCTGTGCATCAACTTCATCGGCGACGGCCTGCGCGACGCCTTCGATCCGCGGCAGAAGAAGTTCAACCCGCGCCGCGCCAAGACCGTGACCGCCCACTCCGCGGAGAACGGGCTGGACCCGGACGGGCGCGTGGACGTGGATCTGCAGAGCGAGCAGCCGGTGCGCGACGTCGGACCGGGCAAGAACGCCTAGGAACCGGAGAGCGTCGATGCGTTCACAGCAGCAGGCCCGCCGCGGCCGCCGCGGCGAGCACCGCCAGGATCACCAGCTGGGTGGTGTTGGCGGTGCTGACCGGCTCCGCCTCCTCCCGCAGGGTCCCCGCCTCCACCTGCTCCTGCCAGTGGCCGCGGATGACCTCCGCGGCCCGGCCGGAGGCGGTGGAGCGCAGGTCGCTGGGCATGAGGCTCGCGCCCTCGCCGCGGAAGCCCAGGTGCGGATCATCCGGCATGTGGGCGGTGCGCTGCCCCCACACCGCGGTGGCCGCCCCGCCGGCGGGTGCGCCTACTGCCTGGATGCGCCGGTGCCGGGTCACCAGGTGCAGCCCGTACCGGGTCTGCACGTCGATCAGGTCCGAGTAGCCCAGTCGGTGCGTGCGCACCGGGTTGACCACGGTGATCTCCTCCTGGCTCAGCCGCACGCACGGCCAGGCCAGGAACCACCAGATCAGGTAGCCCAGGAACGCGCACGGCCCGAAGGCCCGCAGCCCGGCCGCGGCGCCGTCGTGCACCGTCACGCTGATCAGCAGCCCCGCCAGCACCAGCTCCACCAGCACCACCAGGACCAGCATGGGACGGGAGCGCAGGGTCGCCCCCTCCTCCCGCAGATATCTCGTCGCCATGCCCACATCGTCCCAGACCCGACCCGCCCCGGCCACCGCCGCGCCGGTCGGCTCCACCCGTAGGAGAGAGCTCCCATGACCACCGAGAACACCCCCAGCGGAACCCCCGCCGAGGACTCCGCCCAGGACGCCGCCGCCCAGCGGCCCGCCACCCGCACCGAGCGGCGCGCCGCCGAACGGGCCGCCCGCCGCTCCGGGCCCCGCACCGGAGCCATCCCGTGGCGCCGCACCAAGACCGGGTCCCAGCCCGTCGTCGGCAACCCCACCGGGCGCGTCCTGGAGGTGAAGGACCTGTCCGTGGCCTTCGGCGTGGACCGCCAGTGGGTGCCGGCCGCCACGGACATCAGCTACCACGTCGACGCCGGCGAGGTGCTCGCCATCGTCGGGGAATCCGGCTCCGGCAAATCCGTCTCCTCGATGGGCATGATCGGGCTGCTGCCCTCCAACGCGAAGGTCACCGGCTCCGTCAAGCTCAACGGCGAGGAGCTGATCGGGCAGTCCAACAGCGAGCTGCTGAAGGTGCGCGGTGACGACGTCGCCGTGATCTTCCAGGAGCCGATGACCGCGCTGAACCCCGTGTACACGGTGGGGGACCAGATCGTGGAGACCCTGCGCCTGCACCGGGAGATCTCCCCGGCCCAGGCCAAGAAGCGCGCCCTGGAGATGCTCCAGCTCGTCGAGCTGCCGGATCCGGTCAAGGCCTTCGACTCCTTCCCGCACCAGCTCTCCGGCGGTCAGCGCCAGCGCGCGATGATCGCGCAGTCCCTGTCCACCGACCCCAAGCTGCTGATCGCCGATGAGCCGACCACCGCGCTGGATGTGACCGTGCAGGCGGAGATCCTGGACCTGATGCGCAACCTGCAGAAGAAGCTGGGTTCCGCGATCATCCTGATCACCCACGATATGGGCGTCGTCGCGGACCTGGCCGATCGCGTCGCGGTGATGCGCCGCGGGCGGATCGTGGAGACCGGGGAGATCCACGAGGTCTTCGGCAACCCCCAGCACGAGTACACCAAGGCCCTGCTGGCGGCCGTGCTGCACCTGGGCGAAGGCGAGGGCGAGGAGGTCGACGTCAACGCAGCCCTGGACGACGCGGCGGAGGGCACCCGCCCGGCCACCGTGGAGCTGCAGCAGGTGGCCCCGCCCCGCGAGGGCGAGACCGTCCTGGAGCTGAAGGACGTGGCCCTGGAGTACCCCAAGCAGGGCCGGGTCCCGGCCTTCCGGGCGGTGGAGGGCGCGAATCTGCGCATCCACGCCGGGGAGGTCGTGGGTCTGGTGGGGGAGTCCGGCTCCGGAAAGTCCACGATCGGGCGGGCCTCCGTGGGGCTGCTGGATGTGGCCGAGGGGTCGCTGGTGGTGGCCGGCCAGGAGCTGAAGGGCGCCGGGCGCCGGGTCATCAACCAGGTCCGCAAGGACGTCGGCATGGTCTTCCAGGATCCCTCCTCCTCCCTGAACCCGCGCCTGCCGATCGGCGAGTCCATCGGCGAGCCGATGTACCTGGCCGGGGTCGCCAAGGGTGCTGAGCTGCAGCACCGCATCGAGACCCTGCTGGATCAGGTGGAGCTGCCCCGCTCCTACCGCAACCGGTACCCGCACGAGCTCTCCGGCGGGCAGAAGCAGCGCGTGGGCATCGCGCGCGCGCTGTCCCTTAAGCCCAAGCTGCTGGTGGCCGACGAGCCGACCTCGGCCCTGGACGTCTCCGTGCAGGCGCGCGTGCTGGAGCTGTTCAAGGAGCTGCAGGAGCAGATGGGCTTCGCCTGCCTGTTCGTGACCCACGACCTCGCAGTGATCGACGCCCTGGCGGACCACATCTGCGTGATGCAGCACGGGAAGATCGTGGAGCAGGGGCCGCGGGATCAGATCCTGCGCCACCCCCGCGAGGCGTACACCCAGCGCCTGCTGGCCGCGGTGCCCCTGCCGGACCCGGATCAGCAGCGCGAGCGCCGCGAGCTGCGCGCCAAGCTGCTGGCCGAGGTCAGCTGACCCCCGCATCACCCCGCTCCCCGCGCCGAGTCGTCACTTCCGACCGGAAATTCGTCGATTTTCGGTCGAGATCGATGACTCGGCGTCGTTGGGGGTGGCTGCGGCGTCGTGGTCGCGGATCGCGCGGAGGATGATGGCGACGGCGCGCGGCATCCGCGATCCCGCGCACCACACCGCCTCGCGCAGGTCGGCGGCGGTGATGCGCACCTCGACCCATCCGGCCTCGGCCGTGCGCCGGGCCCGCTCGACGTCGCGGCGCACCTGCTCGGGCCGGTCGTGGTGGGCGCCTTCGTACTGGATGCTCAGCCGCAGCCTCGGCAGGGCGAGATCGGCCTGGAAGAGCAGCATCCCCCGGGTGTTGCGCACGGCGAATCCCGGGACCAGTCCGTCGATGCCGTGATCCTCGCAGGCCAGGCGCAGGAAGGTCTCCGGGCGGGAATCCGGTCCCGGGCGCATCCTCGCCACGGCCCGGTCGAAGGCGCGGATGCCCCGCGCGCCCCGGTGGGCCCGCAGGTACCGACGCAGATCCTCCGGGGTGCACAGCGGCGGGCGGCCGGCGTCGTACCCGTCCGCGTGGGTGTTCAGGATCCCGTCCCCGGCGGCCACCAGATCCTCATGGCCCAGGCGCAGGCTCATCTCGTTGAGGGTGCGCTCCGGCGTCGTGACGGCCAGGCCCTCCGGGGTGCGGGTGAGATCCGAGGCGGCGTAGGCGTACTGGGTGCTGCGCAGGCCGCGGCGTCGGACGGGGGAGCGCAGCGGCGGGGTGTTCAGGTGCGGGGTCTCATCCTCCTGCAGGTGCCGCGGCAATCGGAAGCCGTGATGCCGGGCCGCGCTGAGCCCGTTGATCGCGGATCCCGGGATGGCCCGGGCCAAAGCGGCGACCACGTCCCACGCGGTGATCTCGTGGCCGGGCGGGGCGTAGATCCCCGGATCCCGGCGCACCGTCGAGCGCCGACGCAGCAGCGCCTCCGGGACGCCGCGCAGGCGGGCTTCGGCGCGAGTCAGGGCGTCGACGTCGGCCCGGGGTGGCTCGGGGGAGGGGATCGCTGCCATGCCCACACTGTCCCCGACCCCCTGCCGGGCCGCCACCCCCGAGCCTCCACCTGTGGACAGCCCCCGCACCCCGCGCGCCGAGTCATCACTTCCGACCGGAAATTCGGCGATTTTCGGTCGAGATCGATGACTCGGCGCTGGGGAAGGGGAATGAGTGGGAGGGGGAGGTGAGGTTGAGGGGATGCGGCGGCGGGAGGGGAGGGGTTGCGCGCGGGCGTATGATGGGACGGCAGTCCGCGTGCGCGGGCCCGCCCCGCACGCATCCTCGATCGAAGGCTCACTCCCCGTATGTCAGAAACCTCCAGCACCGCCACGCGCTCCGATCTGCGCAACGTCGCCATCGTCGCCCACGTGGACCACGGCAAGACGACCATCGTCGACGCCATGCTCAAGCAGACCCACGCCTTCTCCGACCACGCCGACGTCGAGGACCGCGTCATGGACTCCGGTGACCTGGAGCGGGAGAAGGGCATCACCATCCTCGCCAAGAACACCACCGTGACCTACGCGGGTCCGGCCTCCCACGGCGAGAAGGTGACCATCAACGTCATCGACACTCCCGGCCACGCCGACTTCGGCGGCGAGGTCGAGCGCGGCCTGTCCATGGTCGACGGCGTCGTGCTGCTGGTGGACGCCTCCGAGGGTCCGCTGCCGCAGACCCGCTTCGTGCTGCGCAAGGCCCTGGCGGCCAAGCTGCCCGTGATCCTGGTGGTCAACAAGGTGGACCGGCCCGACGCCCGCATCGACGAGGTCGTCTCCGAGTCCATGGACCTGCTGCTGGGCCTGGCCTCGGACCTGGCCGACGAGGTCCCGGACCTGGATCTGGACGCGGTGCTGGATGTGCCCGTCGTCTACGCCTCCGGCAAGGCCGGACGCGCCTCGATGGAGCAGCCGGCCGACGGCGCCCTGCCCGAGAACGAGGACCTCGAGCCGCTGTTCCAGGCCATCCTGGAGCACGTCCCGGCCCCGACCTACGACCCCGACGGCGTGCTGCAGGCCCACGTGACCAACCTGGACTCCTCGCCGTTTCTCGGCCGCCTCGCATTGCTGCGCATCTTCCACGGCACCCTGAGGAAGGGCCAGACCGTCGCCTGGGCCCGGCAGGACGGGCAGATCAAGAATGTGCGGATCTCCGAGCTGCTGAAGACCCAGGCCCTGGACCGGGTGCCGGCCGACGAGGCCGGGCCGGGCGACATCGTCGCGGTGGCCGGGATCGAGGACATCACCATCGGCGAGACCCTCACCGACCCGGAGAACCCGAAGCCCCTGCCGCTGATCACCGTGGACGATCCGGCGATCTCCATGACCATCGGCATCAACACCTCCCCGCTGGCCGGGCGCGTCAAGGGCGCCAAGGTCACCGCCCGGCAGGTCAAGGACCGGCTGGACAAGGAGCTGATCGGCAACGTCTCGATCAAGGTCCTGCCGACCCAGCGCCCCGACGCCTGGGAGGTCCAGGGCCGCGGCGAGCTGGCCCTGGCGATCCTCGTGGAGCAGATGCGCCGCGAGGGCTTCGAGCTGACCGCGGGGAAGCCGCAGGTGGTCACCAAGACCATCGACGGCAAGGTCCACGAGCCGATCGAGTACATGATCATCGACGTCCCGGACGAGTTCATGGGCGCGGTGACCCAGCTGATGGCCGCCCGCAAGGGCCGCATGGAGACCATGACCAACAACGGCACCGGCTGGGTGCGCATGGAGTTCCGGGTGCCGGCCCGCGGCCTGATCGGCTTCCGCACCCAGTTCCTCACCGAGACCCGCGGGGCCGGGATCTCCTCCTCCTACGCCGACGGCTACGAGCCGTGGGCCGGGGACATCGAGTACCGCACCAACGGCTCCCTGATCGCCGACCGCGCCGGGGTGGTCACCCCCTACGCGATGATCAACCTGCAGGAGCGCGGCACGTTCTTCGTGGAGCCGACCTCCGAGGTCTACGAGGGCATGATCGTCGGGGAGAACTCCCGGGCCGATGACATGGAGGTGAACATCACCAAGGAGAAGAAGCTGACCAACATGCGCTCCTCCACGGCGGACACCTTCGAGAACCTCACCCCGCCCAAGAAGCTGACCCTGGAGGAGTCCCTGGAGTTCGCCCGCGAGGACGAGTGCGTGGAGATCACCCCGGAGGCCATCCGCATCCGCAAGGTCATCCTCGACTCCCACGACCGCGTGCGCGCGTTCCGCGCCCGCACCCGCGCGAACTAGCGCCCCGGGCTCGCCACGCCGATGACCGAGGCCGACGCCGCCCGCCCGCGCTATCCGCAGCAGGGCGCCCACCGGGACGCCGACGCCGTGACGACCCTCCTGCCGGAGGGCCTCGCGGCGTCGGCGGCCACGGTGCTGTTCGTCCACGCCCACCCGGATGACGAATCCTCCTCGACCGGGGCCACCATGGCCCGGCTGGCCCGGGAGGGCGCGGCCGTGCACCTGCTGACCATGTCCCGCGGGGAGATGGGCGAGGTCATCGGCCCCGAGCACGCCGAGCTGGATGTGCGCACCCGGGACCCGCAGGATCCCGGGGACGCCCTCGGGGCCCTGCGCGAGACCGAGCTGAGTGCCGCCCTGAACGCCCTGGGGGTCACCGGGCACCGCTTCGCTGAGCGCCCGAAGGGCGGGGCCTTCCGCGACTCCGGGATGTCCTGGGCCGCCGACGGCACCGCCGCCCCGGATCCGAACGCGGCCCCCGACTGCCTGATGCGCGCGGAGCTGTCCCAGGCCGCCGAGGCGGTGGCCGCCGAGATCCGTCGGCTGCGCCCGGAGGTCGTGGTGACCTACGACGCCGACGGCGGCTACGGGCACCCGGACCACCGGCGCACCCACGAGGCCGTGATGGCGGCCCTGCCCCTGCTGCCCGACGGCGCCCTGCCGCGCCTGGTCTGGGGCGAGGAGGGCGAGGCCGACGCGGGAGACACCCGCCGCCAGGCCGTGATCCACGGGGACCTGCCCGCCAAGGAGCGGGCCATGGCCGCCCACGCCACCCAGATCCGGGTGGACCCCGGGCACACCTTCCGCTACTCCAACGACGTCGTGCAGCCGATCAGCCCGGTGGAGACCTACCGGCTGCTGGCCGCCCGGGCGGATGCCCGACCCGCCGGCGCGCTCAGCACCAGCGACCGTGGCGAGGATGCCCTCAGTCCCGACGCCGTGGATCCCGAGCAGGAGCCCGCGGGTCCGATCTCCTCCGCGATCACCGCGGTCGTGGTGGGGCTGCTGCTGGGCTTCCTCGGCACGATGCTGCACGCCTCGGTGGCCTACTTCGACGGCTGGTATCTGCCGTGGGGCGCGATCCTCGCCGTGCTCGGCGTGTTCACCGGGACCGTGTGGACCGCCGGATACACCCGACGCCGGGGGATGACCCTGGTGCCCGGGCTCGCGGCCTTCGCCGTCGTCGGCTTCTTCACCCTCGCCCGCTCCGACTCTCGGCTGGTCATCCCGACCCTGGAGGCCCCGATCGGGGTGGCCGGGATCATCTGGACCCTGGGCACGGTGCTGGCCACCGCCGTGGGCGTGGTGGTCGCGGACCGCACCGTGCTGCGCGGCATCGGGCGCTCCGGGCGAGGGCGCCGCCGACGGCGCTGACGACGCTGACGCCTGCCGTCACCGGGCGTCATCGGCCGCAGTGATCCCGCCGACAGTCCCCGGCCCGGCCCTGGGTGTGCCAGACTGGCCGGGCTAGACTGATCAGCCAGGAAGAAGGCGGGGCCTTTTCCGCCCCTGAGGCGGAAATCGCGCGCCGCCGCCGCGCCGTCGGAGGCATCACCCCGGCGGGCACAGTGAAAGGGTCCCCATGACGTATGTGATCGCCCAGCCGTGTGTCGACGTCAAGGACCGGGCCTGCGTGGAGGAGTGCCCGGTCGACTGCATCTACGAGGGGGAGCGCACCCTCTACATCCACCCCGACGAGTGCGTGGACTGCGGCGCCTGCGAGCCCGTGTGCCCCGTGGAGGCCATCTACTACGAGGATGACCTGCCCGAGGAGTGGGAGGAGTACCTCACCGCCAACGCCGAGTTCTTCGATGAGATCGGCTCCCCGGGCGGGGCCGCGCGCATGGGCAAGATCGAGGCGGACCACCCGTTCATCCAGTCCCTGCCCCCGCAGGGCGAGGAGTAGCCGCACCCATGAGCCTCGGACTGCAGCTGCCGGACTACCCCTGGAACCAGATGGCCCCGTACCGGGAGCGCGCCGCGCAACACCCGGACGGCACGGTGGACCTCTCCATCGGCACCCCGGTGGATCCCACACCGCAGCTGGTGCGTGAGGCCCTGGCCGCCGCCGCGGACGCCCCCGGCTACCCCACGACCCAGGGTACGCAGGCCCTGCGCGAGGCCGTGGCCGCCTGGTACGCCCGACGCCGCGGGGTGACCTGCCTGGACCCGGCCGCGGTGATGCCCACCGTGGGGTCCAAGGAGCTGGTGGCCTGGCTGCCAACCCTGCTGGGCCTGGGTCCCGAGGACGTCGTCGTGCGGCCCCGCGTCGCCTACCCGACCTACGACATCGGGGCCCGCCTGGCCGGGGCGCGCGCCGTGGCCGCGGAGGACCTCGAGGAGCTGGATCCGCAGGTGCGGGACCGTGTGCGCCTGGTGTGGGTCAACTCCCCGGGCAACCCCACCGGTGCGGTGCGCGACGCCGCCTCCCTGCGCCGCATCGTCGAGCAGGCCCGGCGGATCGGCGCCGTCGTCGCCTCGGACGAGTGCTACGCGGAGCTGGGCTGGGGGGCCTGGGACGAGGCCCGGGGCGGGGCCCGCGTGCCCTCGGTGCTTGACCCGCAGGTCACCGACGGGGATCATACCGGGCTGCTGTCCGTCTACTCCCTGTCCAAGCAGTCGAATCTCGCCGGATACCGGGCGGCCTTCGTCGCCGGGGACCGGGAGCTGGTGGCCAACCTGATCAACACCCGCAAGCACGCCGGGATGATCGTGCCCGCCCCGATCCAGGCGGCCATGATCGCCGCGCTGACCGATGACGCGCACGTGGCCGAGCAGAAGGACCGCTACCGGGCCCGCCGCGAGCTGCTCAAGCCCGCGGTGGAGGCCTTCGGGCTGCGCGTGGAGGACTCCGCGGCCGGGCTGTACCTGTGGTGCACCGCGGGGGAGGACACCTGGGAGACCATCGGGCGCCTGGCGGATCTGGGCATCGTGCCCGGCTCCGGGACCTTCTACGGCGAGGCCGGGAGCGGCTACGTGCGCATCGCCCTGACGGCCACGGATGAGCGGGTGGCCGCCGCGGCCCGTCGCCTGCGCGGCTGAGGCGCCCAGACCCGACCTCGACCCGCCGACGCTCCGCAGGCGCCGCCGATGGCGCCGACGCGACGTCGGCCGCGCCTGTGGCGGGCCCCTCCCCGATTCGTGAGCCGAACCTCGGACCGAGTAGGCTGGGGGAGAGTTGAAGTGTGTCCTCGCGCACGCCTGCGGGCGGGTGCCGGGATGGGTACGACGCCGAGGACGGCGCGGGCCCGCCGCCGCATCGACGTCGTCCCCGGTGGATTCCGGGCCGATGACGCCCGCGAGGACGCCACGCCACCACACGGGAGGAATCATGTCCGACAACGCCACGCTCACCATCGGGGACTCCAGCGTCGAGTTCCCCGCGGTGGAGCCCTCCGAAGGCAACTCCGCCTTCGACATCGCGAAGCTGCGCAGCGCCACCGGGGGACACGTGACCTACGACCCCGGGTTCATGAACACCGCCAACACCCAGTCCGCGATCACCTACATCGACGGCGATGAGGGCATCCTGCGCTACCGCGGCTACTCCATCGAGGACCTCGCCGAGAAGTCCAGCTTCGTGGAGGTCGCCTACCTGCTGATCTACGGGGAGCTGCCCACCGCCGAGCAGCTCGAGGACTTCGACACCCTCGTCCGCCGCCACACCATGGTCCACGAGGACCTGAAGATCTTCTTCTCCGGCTTCCCCCGCACCGCCCACCCCATGCCGGTGCTGGCCTCCGCGGTCTCCGCGCTGTCCACCTTCTACCCGGACTCCCTGGACATCCACGACGAGCACGAGGTGGAGGTCTCCACCATCCGCCTGCTCTCCAAGGTCCCGACCCTGGCCGCCTACGCGTTCAAGAAGCAGCGCGGGGAGCCGATGCTCTACCCGCAGAACGACCTGAACTACGCGGAGAACTTCCTGCGGATGTGCTTCGGGGTGCCGGCCGAGGACTACGAGATCGACCCGGAGATCGCCAAGGCCCTGGACCAGCTGTTCATCCTGCACGCCGACCACGAGCAGAACTGCTCCACCTCCACGGTGCGTCTGGTCGGCTCCGCGGACGCCAACATGTTCGCCTCCGTCTCCGCCGGCATCAACGCCCTGTACGGGCCCAAGCACGGCGGGGCCAACGAGGCCGTGCTGAACATGCTGCGCCGCATCCAGTCCGAGGGCATCAAGCCCGAGGACTACATGGAGAAGGTCAAGAACAAGGAGGACGGGGTGCGCCTGATGGGCTTCGGGCACCGCGTCTACAAGAACTACGACCCCCGGGCCCGGATCGTGAAGTCCACCGCGGACAAGATCCTGCACAAGATCGGCGGGGACGACGAGCTGCTGGACATCGCGATGCGCCTGGAGGAGAAGGCGCTGGCCGATGACTACTTCGTCGAGCGCAAGCTCTACCCCAACGTGGATTTCTACACCGGCCTGATCTACAAGGCGATGGGCTTCCCGGAGCAGATGTTCACCGTGCTGTTCGCGATCGGGCGCCTGCCCGGCTGGATCGCGCAGTGGCGGGAGATGGTCGAGGATCCGGCCACCAAGATCGGCCGCCCGCGCCAGGTCTACACCGGGCCCACCCACCGCGAGTACCCGGCCAAGTAGCCCGGTTCCTCCGCCCCGCCCGCACGACGACGCCGCGGCCCACTCCCCTCTCTCAACGAGAGGGGAGCGGGCCGCGGCGTCGTCGTCTGCCCGGAGACGGGAGGCGGAGATGGGGGGGGCGGGGCCGCCGGATCGCGGCCCCGCCCCCTGCTCAGGCGGCGGGGTAGCCCTCCGGGTTGGTCCTCTGCCAGTTCCAGTGGTCCGCGCACATCTGCGCCAGGTCCCGCTCGGCGGACCAGCCCAGATCGGCCAGGGCCGCCGAAGGATCCGCGTAGGACACGGCGACGTCGCCCGGACGCCGGTCCACGATCTCGTAGGGGATCTCCCGTCCGGAGGCCTCCTCGAAGGCCCGGCGCACCTCCAGCACCGAGTAGCCGTTGCCGGTGCCCAGGTTCCAGGTGTGCAGCCCGCCCCGCTCGGCGATCGCGGCCAGCGCCTTGACGTGGCCGTCGGCCAGGTCCATCACGTGGATGTAGTCCCGCACGCCGGTGCCGTCCGGGGTGGGGTAGTCATCGCCGAAGACCTTGAGCTTCTCCCGCCGGCCCACCGCGACCTGCGCGATGAAGGGCAGCAGGTTGTTCGGCACCCCGGTGGGGTCCTCGCCGATGCGACCCGACGGGTGCGCGCCCACCGGGTTGAAGTAGCGCAGCAGGGCGATGTTCCAGGACGAGTCTGCGGCCGCCAGATCCACGAGCATGTCCTCCACGTGCTCCTTGGTCCGCCCGTAGCAGGACTGGGCGTCCAGCGGCAGCTTCTCCGTCAGCGGCATCTCCTCAGGCGCCCCGTAGACGGTCGCGGAGGAGGAGAAGACCAGGGACCGGCAGCCGCTGGCCTCCATCGCGGCCAGCAGGTTCAGGGTGCCGGTGACGTTGGTGCGGTAGTACCACAGCGGCTTCTCGGCCGACTCGCCGACGGCCTTGAGACCGGCGAAGTGGATGACGGCGTCCGGGCGCTCGCGCTGGAAGACCTCGGTGGTCGCGCGGGCATCCAGGATGTCGGTCTCGTGGAAGGCGATCCGCCGTCCCCCGGCCAGCTCCGAGACCCGGTCCAGGGAGACGCGGGAGGAGTTGGCCAGGTTGTCCAGCACGGCGACGTCGTGCCCGGCCTCCAGGAGGGCCAGGACGGTGTGGGAGCCGATGTACCCGGCTCCGCCGGTGACCATGATCTTCATCTGAGGGGTCCCTTTCTGATGGTGGTGCGGCGCGGGCGGCGCCGCTCAGTTCTGGTGCAGCGCGGTGTTCAGCTCCACCTGACCGCCGGAGCGGGCGATGGCCTCCACGGTGCCGGTCTGGGAGTTGCGGCGGAACAGCAGCCCCGGGGTGCCGGAGAGGTCCACCGCCTTGACGACGTCGGCCCCGGCCTCGGTGCGCACCGTGACCCGGGTCCCGGCGGTCACGTACAGTCCGGCCTCCACCACGCAGTCATCGCCCAGGGAGATCCCGACCCCCGCGTTGGCGCCCAGCAGCACCCGCTCGCCCAGGGTGATCCGCTGGGTCCCGCCGCCGGAGAGGGTGCCCATGATCGAGGCGCCGCCGCCGACGTCGGTGTGGTCCCCGATGACCACGCCCTGGCTGATCCGGCCCTCGACCATCGCGGCCCCCAGGGTCCCGGCGTTGAAGTTCACGAAGCCCTCGTGCATCACGGTGGAGCCCTCGGCCAGGTGCGCGCCTAGGCGCACCCGATCCGCGTCCCCGATGCGCACCCCGGAGGGCACGACGTAGTCCACCATACGGGGGAACTTGTCCACGGCGTACACGGTCAGGGGCCCGCGGGCGCGCAGGCCCAGGCGCAGACCCTCCAGCTCGGCGGCCAGCACCGGTCCGGCGCTGGTCCAGGCCACGTTGGCCAGGTGCCCGAAGATCCCGTCCAGGTTCAGCCCGTTGGGGCGGACCAGTCGGTGGGACAGGGCGTGCAGGCGCAGCCAGGCGTCGGCGGCGTCGGCCGGGGCGGCGTCCAGATCCGCGACCGTCTCCACGACCCGCTGGATCACGTTGCGGGCCGGGTCATCGGCCGCGGCCTCCTCCAGGCCCGCGCGCACGGACTCCTCGGGGTTCCCGCCCAGGCGGGGGGAAGGGTACCAGACGTCCAGGACGGTGCCGGCGCGCTCGCCCGCGGCGACCGTCGTGGCCAGACCCAGGGCGGCGACCCGGCGCTCGGCGGAGGTGTTCTCAGGGGTGGTCTCAGTCATGGGCACCAGTCTACGGATGCGGGCATGTCAGTCCCGTCAGCCGCCCCTGTCCGCCGGCTGTGCCGCCTAGGGTGGAACCATGCACGATTCCCCCTGCGCACCCCCCGCCCTGGACCTGACCGGCGACGTCGCCGAACTGACCCGCGCCCTGCTGGACATCCCCTCCGTCTCCGGGCAGGAGACGTCGATCGCCGACGCGGTCCACGCGGCCCTCACGCCGCTGGGCCACCTGCGGGTGCATCGCAACGATGATGCGATCGTGGCCCGCACCGAGCTGGGCCGGGCCGAGCGGGTGGTGCTGGCCGGGCACCTGGACACCGTCCCGCTGCCCACGACCCCCGGGGCCCGCGGCACCGTGCCCTCCCGGTGGGAGCAGGCCGACGGGCAGCGGATCCTGTACGGGCGCGGGGCCACGGACATGAAGGGCGGGGTCGCGGTGCAGCTGGCCCTGGCTGCCGCCCTGACCGCGCCGCGCCGGGACGTCACCTACGTGTTCTACGACCACGAGGAGGTGGCCGCGGAGGCCTCCGGCCTGGGCCGGCTGCTGCGGGAGGAGCCCGGGCTGGTGGATGACGCGGACTTCGCGGTGCTGCTGGAGCCCACCGACGGGACCATCGAGGGCGGGTGCAACGGGACCCTGCGGTTCTGGCTGAGCACCGAGGGCGTGGCCGCCCACTCCGGGCGCGCCTGGAAGGGCGTGAACGCGATCCACCGGCTGGGCCCGGCCCTGCGGATCCTGGAGGAGTACCGCCCGGCCACCGTGACCGTGGAGGACCTGGACTACCGCGAGGGTCTCAACGCCGTGCAGATCGAGGGCGGGGTGGCCGGCAACGTCATCCCGGATGCCGCCCGGATGCACGTCAACTACCGCTTCGCCCCGGACAAGACCCTGGAGCAGGCTCAGGAGCACGTGCGGGAGCTGTTCGCCGGGTACGCCCTGGAGTTCGCGGACCTCTCCGCCGCGGCCCGGCCCGGGCTGGATGCCCCGCTGGCCCGGGAGCTGGTCGCCGCGGTGGGCCGGGAGCCGAAGCCCAAGTACGGGTGGACCGACGTCGCCCGCTTCTCCGCCGCGGGGATCCCCGCCGTGAACTTCGGTCCCGGGGACGCCCTGCTGGCCCACACCGACGACGAGCACGTCAGCGCCCAGGCGGTGCGGGACTGCTTCTCGGCCCTGCATGGCTGGCTCACTGACTGACTGACCCGGACGGCGCCGCGGGGAACACCGCGGCGCGGATCGGACCGGGCTCGAACCTGGGCGGGCGGGTCAGACCGGGTCCACCGCGGCGGTCGCATCCGGGCGGGTGCGCCCGGAGGTGCGGCTGCTCAGCCACCGGGAGACCCACCCGGCCAGGGCCGTGAGCAGGACGTTGATGACGATGAACAGCGCCGCCGCCATCAGCAGGGCCTGCAGCATCGAGTGCGCCGAGCCCAGCCGCCGGGCCGCGGCCAGCAGCTCGGGGTAGGTGATGATGTAGCCCAGCGCGGTGTCCTTGAGGATCACCACGAACTGGCTGAGCAGGGACGGCAGCATCGCCACCAGCGCCTGCGGCAGCTGCACGATCCGCATCACCTGCGCCCGGGAAAGACCCAGGGCCAGACCGGCCTCGCCCTGCCCGCGCGGCAGCTGCTGCACCCCGGAGCGCACCAGCTCCGCGATCACCGAGCCGTTGTACAGGGTCAGGCCCAGCACCACCGCGTACAGCGGCAGCTGCCGGGGGCTGACCACCCCCAGCCCGCCCAGCCACAGATAGAAGAAGATCATCATCAGCAGCACCGGCACGGCGCGGAAGAACTCGACGATCACGGTGCACACCCACCGCACCGGGGCCAGCCCGGAGAGCCGGCCCATGCCGAAGACCAGGCCGAAGACCACCGAGGTGACGATCGCCAGGCCCGCGGCCTTCAGCGTGGATTCCAGGCCGGGCAGGAAGAAGTTGCGCCAGGCCCGGGAGGTGAACAGGAAGTCCCAGTGCTCGGCGTCGAGCTGACCCTTGGCGGCGAGCCCGGCCAGGATCCACCAGCAGATGCCGGCGACCAGGACCAGACCCAGCACGTTGAACCCCAGGGTGATCCGCTGGGCCCGGGGCCCCTGCGCGTCGAACAGGACGCTGCGCTGCGCGCTCATCGTCTCACCGCCCACTTCCGGGACGCCCACGTGGTGATCAGGCCCATCGGGATCACGATCATCACGAAGCCCATGGCGAAGGTGAAGAAGATCGCCAGGATCACGTCGGAGTCGAATTCGATCATGGTCTTCATCAGCCCGGAGGCCTCCGCGACCGAGGCCACCGAGGCCACCGTGGTGTTCTTGGTCAGCGCGATCAGCGTGTTGCCCAGCGGGGTGATGGCCCCGCGCAGCGCCTGCGGCAGGATCACGATCCGCGCAGCCGGCAGGAACCCCAGGCCGATGGCGCGGGCCGCTTCCGCCTGCCCCAGGGGCACCGTGTTGACCCCGGAGCGGATCGCCTCGCACACGAACGCCGCGTGGTAGACCACCAGCATGACCACGGCCCAGGCGAAGAAGTTCCGATTGAAGTCATCCGAGAGGGTGATCTTCAGCTGGGTCCAGAAGCCCAGCACGGCCACGGCCATGAGGATGGTCAGCGGCGTGTTGCGCAGCAGGTGCACGTAGCCGGTGCCGAGCCAGCGCAGGGAGGGCACCGGAGAGATGCGCATCAGGGCCAGCAGCGTCCCCAGGATGAAGGCGCCGATCGCGCCCCAGAAGGTCAGCTGCAGGTTCGCCCAGAACGCCCCGAGGACGTCGTACTGGCGGAAGAGGGAGAGGAACTGATCCACGGCGGGCGGGCCCCTAGGCGCAGGAGGAATCCGGCTTGGGCGGGTTGAGCTTCTCGTTGTAGTGGAAGTTCGCGCCCTTGGTGGCCTCGTCCAGGTCCTTCTTCCAGGTGCCGTCGTCCTCCATCTTGGTGATGGCCTCGTTGATCTTCTGGCACTTGTCCGAGCCCTTGGGCAGCCCGACGCCGTACTTCTCCTCCGTGAAGGTGTTGCCGACCACCTTGAACTTGCCCTTGTTGGCGTCCGTGGAGGCCAGACCCGCCAGGATGATGTCGTCCGTGGTCACGGCATCTACCGTCCCGGCCTCCAGGGCCCCGAGGCAGTCGGCGTAGCCGGACTGCTCCACCAGGTTGGTGCCCTGGGCGTAGGAGTCCTTGATCTTCTGGGCGGAGGTGGAGCCCTTGACGGAGCAGAGGTTCTTGCCGTTGAGGTCATCCGGGCCCGTGATGGAGGTGTTGTCCGCCTTCACGAGCAGGTCCTGGCCGGCCACGAAGTAGGGGCCCGCGAAGTCCACGGTCTTCTTGCGGGTGTCGGTGATGGAGTAGGTCGCGAAGATCATGTCCACCTGGTCGTTGGCCAGCATGTTCTCCCGGTTGGCCGAGGGCGCCTCGACCCATTCGATCTGGTCCTCGTCGTAGCCGAGCTCCTTGGCGACGTACTTCGCGACGTCGACGTCGAAGCCCGTGTAGGTGTCGCCGTCCTGGTAGCCCAGGCCGGGCTGGTCGAACTTGATGCCGATGCGCACGGTGTCGCCGTCGGAGCCGGAGTCCCCGCACCCGGTCAGGGCGAGGGACGCGACGGCGCCGAGGGCGGCGGCGGTGCTCAGGCGGCGGAGGAGGGTGCGGCGGGTCATGGTGTGCTCCTTCGGGTGCGGTGCTGCGAGGGCGTCAGTGGTTGAGGATCTTGCCGAGGAAGTCCCGGGCCCGCTCGGTCTGCGGGTGGGTGAAGAACTCCTCGGGGGTGTTCTGCTCGAGGATGCGCCCGTCGGCCAGGAAGACCACCCGGTCCGCGGCCTTGCGGGCGAAGCCCATCTCGTGGGTGACCACGATCATCGTCATGCCCTCCCGGGCCAGGGACTCCATGGTCTCCAGGACCTCGGTGATCATCTCCGGGTCCAGGGCGGAGGTGGGCTCGTCGAAGAGCATGACCCGCGGCTTCATCGCCAGCGCGCGGGCGATGGCCACGCGCTGCTGCTGACCGCCGGACAGCTGCGCGGGCAGCTTGTGGGCCTGATCGGCCACTCCGACCTTCTCCAGCAGCGCTCGGGCCGTGGCTTCGGCCTCCTTGCGGGACTTGCCGCGGACCTTGATGGGTCCCAGGGTCACGTTGTCCAGCACAGATTTGTGGGCGAAGAGGTTGAAAGTCTGGAAGACCATGCCGACGTCGGAGCGCAGCCGGGCCAGCTGATGGCCCTCGGCCGGCAGCGGTTGGCCGTCCACGGTGATCTCCCCGCCGTCGATGGTCTCCAGGCGGTTGATCGTGCGGCACAGCGTGGACTTGCCCGAGCCGGAGGGGCCGATGAGCACGACGACCTCGCCGGGGGCGACGGTCAGCTCGATGTCCTTGAGCACGTGCAGGTCCCCGAAGTGCTTCTGCACCCCGGACAGGCGCACTTCGGCGCCGGCCTGGGAGATCAGGGCGGTCTCGGTCAGCGGAGCGGTGCTGGGCATGGGACCCCGTTCGGTGGTGCGGACATGATGTGAATCAGATTATAGGAACAGGTGATGTCACGCACGTTACGCGACGGCGTCGCGGTCCCCGACGGGATGGGAGGATGAGGAGCATGAACTACGTGCTCGTGGGCCTGACGCTGATCGTCATGGCCGTGGTCATCATCTCCTGTGCTGTGCTGGGCACCGATCGCATCAGCGCCGCCGAGCGCCTGTCCGAGGACGGCCTGGACACCCCCGGCCCGGCCCGCGGCCCCCTCGAGCGGTGACCCAGTCCGACGCCGCGACCGCCGCGCCGGGCCCCGGGCCCGCACCGGGCGCCGGGCCCGCCGGCCGGCTCAGCCGCCGCCTCGCGCGCACCGTCGCCCCGACGCTCGGGCGCCTGCCCGTGTGGGTCGTGCTCCTGGGCATCTACCTGCTGACCCGGGTCTGGGGCTGGATCGTCTTCAGCCTCGTCGCCCGCCAGCAGGGGACCAACCCCTGGGTGGACGGGCCGATGGACTACGGCAGGTTCATCGGAATCTGGGATGCGGACTGGTACCGGCAGATCGCCGCGACCGGCTACCCGCAGCAGCTGCCCACCGATCTCGACGGGCACGTGCGGCAGAACCCGTGGGCCTTCTACCCGCTGTTCCCGCTGGCCACCCGCGCCCTGATGCGGATCACCGGCCTGGGTTTCGTGCCGGCGGGCGCGGCGATCTCCCTGGCCTGCGGGGCGGTCACCGCGGTGTTGCTCTACGGCTTCTTCCGGGCCTGCCGCCGCGACGGACGCTCCGCCGGGCTCACCTCGCCGGCCCGCACGATCGACGCCGGCCCGGCCCTGGCCACGGCCCTGGTCCTGCTCAACCCCATCGCCCCGATCCTGCAGGTGCCGTACGCGGAGTCCATGAACCTGATGTTCCTGGTCGCGGTGCTCTGGGCTCTGACGGCCCGGCGGTGGGGGATCTGCGCGGTGCTCCTGGTGCCCACCTGCCTGTCCCGGCCCGTCGGGGTGCCCCTGGGTGCCGCCCTGGGCCTGTGGTGGCTGGTGGGCTGGCTGCGCACCGTGCGTCAGGTGCGGTCCGAGTCCGGGGCCGCCTCCGCCTCGGCGGGGCGGGCGACGCTGCTGGCGCTTCGACGCACCCGCGCCGAGCTGGCCCTGGCCCTGTTCGCCTGCGCCTGCGCCCTGATCTGGCCCGGCATCGCCTGGGCCGTGACCGGGCGGCCCGACGCCTACACCGCCACGGAGACCGCCTGGCGCGGGGAGCACCTGCTGCCCGTGCAGCCGTGGTTCCAGCAGGCCCGGGTCTTCTTCGGTGACGCCGGGTGGCTCGCGCTGGCCCTGCTGCTGCTGGGCGCTTGGGCCCTGCTGGGCTCCCGGGCCGTGCGGGGGAGCCTGCCCGGCGCGGTGCGGATGTGGCTGGGCTGCTACGCGGTCTATCTGCTGGTGTTCCTCTTCCCGCAGTCCTCGACCTTCCGGCTGCTGCTGCCGGCCTTCCCGTTGGCCGCACCTCTGGTGGAGGTCTCCCGGTCCCGCGCCTACCGCGTGCTGCTGCTGGTGGGGGCGGGGCTGGGCCAGCTGCTGTGGGTCGGGTGGCTGTGGCACTGGAAGAAGCTGCCCAGCGGCGGGGACTTCCCGCCGTGATCGTCTCCCGGGCTGACGCATCCGGACGTGACCGGGCTATCATGGGAGAAGGTGTGCGGCCCGGACCATTCGGGGGACCGTCCATCAGGAACCGTCCAGAGATCTGTGAAGGAGCGACGATGGCCGCGATGAAGCCCCGGACCGGCGAAGGCCCCATGCAGGTGGTCAAGGAGGGGCGATCCCTCATCATGCGCATCCCGCTGGAAGGCGGCGGGCGCATGGTCCTGGAGATCACCAAGGAGGAGGCCCAGACGCTCAAGGAGTGCCTGGAGCCCATCACCGACTGATCCGTCGCGCGCTCCCCGCCGCCCCGGCCCCGACGTCGGGAGCATCACCCGCCGCGGGCGGGGATCGCGCGGGTCTCGACTGATACTCTGCCAACTGTGTTTGGTATCAACGGCGGCGAGTTCCTCGTGCTCGCGGTCATCGTCTTCTTCGTCATCGGGCCCGAGCGCATGCCCGAGTACGCGGCGCAGCTGCGGGATCTCGTGAAGTCCCTGCGGCGCACCGCGATGGAGGCGAAGGACGGGGTCAAGGAGACCTTGGGGCCGGACCTGGAGGGCTTCAACTGGCGAGCCTACGACCCCCGCCAGTATGATCCGCGCCGCATCGTGCGCGACGCGCTGCGCGAGGACGAGGAAGAGCAGCGCCGCGAGCGGGCCTGGGCCAACCGGCCGCCGCAGGAGAACCTGGTGCGCCTGGCGCCGGGGGAGCTGGCCCCCTTCGACACCGAGGCCACCTGAGCCCGGCTCACCCGATCAGCGCGGCGGTGACCCCCGACCCACCGCTTCAGAGATTCAGCGGCAGGGACCGCCCGGGCAGATCCCGGCCCCGGGAGCCCAGGGCCTGTCCGATCCGCCGCAGCGCGCAGCCGGCCGGGGACTCGGGAGCCGACCACACCACCGGGGTGCCTGCGTCCCCGCCCTCGCGCAGGGCCAGATCCAGGGGCACCGAGCCCAGCAGCGGGACGTCGTAGCCGAGATCCTCGGTGAGCCGCCCCGCCAGCCGCTGCCCGCCGCCGGCCCCGAACAGCTCCATCGTGGACCCGTCCGGCAGGAGCATGGCCGCCATGTTCTCCACGACGCCGATCACCTCCTGGCCGGTCTGCAGGGACAGCGTCCCGGCCCGCTCGGCCACCTCCACGGCCGCCTGCTGCGGGGTGGAGACCAGCAGCAGGCGCGCGGTGGGCAGCAGCTGCGCCATCGAGATCGCGATGTCCCCGGTGCCCGGGGGCAGATCCAGCAGCAGCACGTCCAGGTCCCCGAAGTGCACGTCCGTGAGGAACTGCTCCAGCGCCCGGTGCAGCATCGGGCCGCGCCAGGCGATGGGCCGGTTGCCGTCCACGAACATCCCGATGGAGATCACCCGCACGGATCCCGCGCTGGGATCCTCCCGGGTCCGGTGGGGCACCTCCACCACGGGCGGCAGGATCATGTCCTCCAGCTTGGTCGGGGCCTGGGTGATCCCCAGCAGCCCCGGCACGGAGAAGCCGTGCACATCCGCGTCCACGATGCCCACGGAGCGGCCCTGGGAGGCCAGGGCCGCGGCCAGATTGACCGTGACCGTGGACTTGCCGACCCCGCCCTTGCCGGAGGCCACCGCGTAGACCTGGGTCAGGGAATCCGGCTGGGCGAAGGGATTGGTCCGGGTGTGGCCCAGGCGCTCGCGCAGCCGCTGCCGCTGCTCGGGGCTCATGTAGCCCACGCTCACCGCGACGTCGTCGATCCCCGCGACCGTCAGGGCCGCCTCCCGCACGTCCTGCTCGATGGTGCCGCGCAGGGGGCAGCCCTGCACGGTCAGCAGCACGGAGACCTCCGCGCGGCCCTCCCGCACGACGGCGGAGTCCACCATGCCCAGCTCCGTGATGGGCCGACGCAGCTCGGGGTCGATCACCCGGGCCAGGGCATGGCCCAGGGCGGCGTCGAGATCCTCGACCGCGGGGCTCACGAGCCGGCCCCGCGGGACCTCCCGGGCTCGCCCGCGGCCCCGAGCGAGGTGCCGGGCCCCGTCTCATCGGCCTGGGCCAGATCCAGGATCGAGGTCTTGGTCTCCGGATTGGACTTGACCCGCTTGCGCCGCCCGGGCCGCTCGCCGCCGGACTCCTCGGCGTCGTCCTCGTCCTCGGTCAGCTCCTCCAGCAGATCCCGCAGCTCCGAGCGCACGAAGTCTCGGGTCGCGACCTCCCGTAGCACGATCCGCAGCGAGGCGATCTCCCGGGTGAGGTACTCGGTGTCGGCCAGGTTCTGCTCGGCCCGCTGCCGGTCCTGCTCGGCCTGGACCCGGTCCCGGTCCGCCTGGCGGTTGTCGGCCAGCAGCAGCAGGGGAGCGGCGTAGGAGGCCTGCAGGGACAGCATCAGGGTCAGCAGGGTGTAGTTCAGGGCCCGGGGATCGAACTGCAGGTTCTCCGGCATGAACGTGTTCCAGCCCAGCCACACGGCCACGAACACCGTCATCCACACCAGGAACTGCGGGGTGCCCATCCACCGGGCGATCCCCTCGGAGACCACGCCGAAGGCCTCCGGGTTGGGCCGGTAGCGGCGGTACCAGCGCGGCTTGGACTCCAGGGGCGTATCCAGACCGGCCGGGCGCACCTCGCGGGCGCGCCGGGACTTCGATGCCTCACTCAAACTTCCGACCTGCCTTCCGCACCGGGGTGCCGTCGTCGTTGGTCCGCCAGTCATCCGGCAGCAGCGCGTCCAGGACGTCGTCGATGGTGATGGCCCCGACCAGCCGGTCGTGGCCGTTGACCACCGGGATGATCGTCAGATCGTAGGTGGCCAGCACCCGGGAGACCTCCTCCAGGGAGGCCATGTCCCGGACCGGCTCGATGCTGCGGTCGATGATGTTGCCCACCGGCTCCGGCGGCGGGAAGCGCAGCAGCTGCTGCATGTGCACCATCCCGATGTACCGGCCCGTGGGGGTCTCCAGCGGCGGGCGGCACACCAGCACCGCTGCGGCCACCGCCGGGCTGATCTCCTCCTGCCGGATCTGCGCCAGCGCCTCGGCCACGGTGGCCTCCGGCGGCAGGATGATCGGCACGGGGGTCATCAGCGAGCCCGCGGTGCCCTCCTCGTACTCCAGCAGACGCCGGACGTCGTCGGCCTCATCCGGCTCCATCCGCTCCAGCAGGGTCTCCCGTTGGGCGTCGGTGAACAGCCCGAGCAGGTCCGCGGCATCGTCCGGCTCCATCTCCTCGAGGATCTCCGCGGCGCGCTGCAGGTCCAGGTTGGACAGGATCTGCACCTGGTCATCCTCCGGCAGCTCCTGCAGCACGTCCGCCAGCAGCTCATCCTGCAGCTCCTCGGCGACCTCCAGCATCCGCTTCTCGTTGAGATCCTGCAGGGCGTCGGCCAGGTCCGCCGGCTGGGAGTCCTCGTGGGTGGCCAGGAAGTGCTCGGCCCCCTGCGGGTCCGCGCTGCGCCCGGAGGTGACCTCGTCCCAGTCCACCACCAGGGCCTGGTTGCGGTTGCGGCGCATCAGCCCGCCTCCGGCGCCCACCCGGCGCACGAACAGCTCCGAGATGGACCAGTCCCCGTTCTTGGACTGCTCCATCGCGCAGTCCTCGATGGTCGCGGTCCCGGAGCCGTCCACGAACTCCACCCGACGGTCGAAGATCTGCCCGATCACCAGCTCCTCGGCGCCGCGCTGCTCGAAGCGGCGCAGGTTCACCAGGCCGGTGACGATCAGCTGGGTGGAGTCGATGCTGGTCACCCGCGTCATCGGCACGAAGACGCGCTTCTTGCCCAGCACCTCCACGACGATGCCCACGACCAGGGGGCGGGGGTGCTTGGGCAGATTGTCCCGGTTCAGGACGACGACGTCGCGCAGGCGTCCCAGCCGGTCGCCGAGCGGGTCGAAGACGTCCAGGCCCAGGAGTCTGGCGATGAAGATTCTGCTCGGTTGGTTGCTCACCCATCCAGCCTACCCGGCGCCCGGGGCGGGATCCCGGGCCCTCGCAGGTCCGCGCGCGGTTCACCGGTGGCGATCATCCGCGGGCCCTCCCGCGCGCGGGGGCGGGGTTGTGGACAATGGTGGACATGGCTACTTCCGGGAAGAACAGGCTCGCCGACCAGCGCTCGCTGCAGCTGTCCTCCACCGTGCCGGTGGGGCGGTACTCGCGGCACGAGGACGCCCAGGCGGCGGTGGATCTGCTGGCCGAACGGGAGTTCCCAGTGCAGCATCTGAGCATCGTGGGCACCGACCTGCGCCAGGTGGAGCACGTGGTGGGCACCCTCTCCTACGCCAAGGTCGCCCTCTCCGGGGCCCTGCAGGGGGCGTTCTTCGGGGTGGTCATGGCCTTCCTGATGATCGCCTTCGCCCAGGACAGCCCCGCCGTCGCGTTCACCACCGCGGTGCCGCTGGGCATCTTCTTCTGGATGATCCTGGCGGTGATCAGCTACTCCCGCAACGGCGGGGCCCGCAACTACACGGCGGTCGGGCAGATCGTGGCCGGCAGCTACGAGCTGGTCTGCTCCCCGCAGGAGGCGCAGGAGGCCCGGCGTCTGCTCGGCGGCGGCGCCGCGCCCAGCCCCTTCCGCCCGGCCCCGGGCCAGCAGCCGGGTGCCCCCGGCGGGTACGGCCCGGGTGCTCCCCAGCAGGGACCGGGCTACGGCCAGGGCGGATACGGGGCCCCCGGCCCGCAGGGCGATCCCCGCTCCGGTGGGGGACAGCCGTCCGGGGGGCAGCCTGGGTGGGGGCAGGCGCCGCAGGCCGGACCCGGACAGGCCGGACCGGCCGCCCAGCCGGGGACCCCTGAAGCCGACGCCGCGGAGTCGAGCTCCCAGCCCGGCCAGGAGCACCAGACCGGCCAGGAGCAGGCGGGGCAGACCGGCGGGCAGAACCCCCGGCGCACCCAGGCCGCGGACTACCAGGACCTGCCCGACGGGCGTCCCCGCTACGGCATCCGCGACGAGGACCACCGCTAGGCCCCGCTGAGATGCCGGATCCTCGCATCTCAACACGGAACCCTCATCTCACCTCCCTCGGGAGCGCAGAGGGCGACTAGCCGGCCAGCTCGGCCATCCAGGCCTCGATCTCCTCGGTGGTGCGCGGCAGGGCCGCGGTGAGGTTCTGCGCCCCGTCCGCGGTGATCAGCACGTCATCCTCCAGGCGCACCCCGATGCCCCGGTACTCCTCGGGCACCGCGAGGTCATCCTCCTTGAAGTACAGGCCGGGCTCGATGGTGAAGACCATGCCCTCCTCGATGATCCCGTCGATGTACAGCTCCCGCTTCGCCTGCGCGCAGTCGTGCACATCCAGACCCAGGTGGTGGCTGGTGCCGTGCGGCATCCAGCGGCGGTGCTGCCCGCCCTCATCGGAGACGGCCTCCTCCACGGAGACCGGCAGCAGCCCCCAGGAATCCAGAGACTCGGCCAGGGAGCGCATGGCCGCGGCGTGCACGTCCCGGAAGCGGTTGCCGGGCTTCGCGGCGGCGAAGGCCGCCTCCGAGGCCGTGAGCACGGCGTCGTAGATGCGCTTCTGCACCGGGGTGTAGGTGCCGTCCACGGGGAAGGTGCGGGTGATGTCCGCGGTGTACAGGGTGTCATCCTCGACGCCGGCGTCCACGAGCATCAGCTCGCCGTCGCGCACCGTGCCGTCGTTGCGGATCCAGTGCAGCACGGTCGCGTTGTTCCCGCACGCGGCGATGGTCTCGTAGCCGACGTCGTTGCCCTCGGTGCGCGCGGCGGAGAAGAACGCCGTCTCCACGACCCGCTCCCCGCGCCGGTGGGCCTTCGCGGCGGGCAGGGCGCGGATGATGTTCTCGAAGCCGGTGACGGTCGCGGCGATCGCCCGGCGCAGGTTCGCGACCTCCACCTCGTCCTTCATCAGGCGCAGCTCGGACAGGGCCTCGGTCAGGGCCGCGTCCTGGGTGTCCGCCTGCTCCAGGTCCACCCCCGTGTTGTACCGGGAGGTGTCCACCAGGGCGTCCACGTTCAGATCCACCTCGCGCACCAGGCGCACCTGCACCCCGCCCAGGGCCCGGTTCCCGGCGTTCTTGGTCACCGCGACCTCCAGCTCGGACAGGTCCGCTGTGGCGATGCCGTACTCCGCGTGGATCTCCTCCAGCGTGGGCTGAGGGCCGACCCAGAACTCCCCGTAGCGGGGGTCGGAGTAGAACTGGTCCGTGTCCCGCCCGGCCAGGGGCCGGAAGTACAGGGTGGCCTCGTGCCCGGAGCCGTCCGCGGCGGGTTCGGCCAGCGGCTCCATGACCAGCACCGCGTCCGGCTCGTGGTCCACGCCCAACCCGGTCAGATGCGCGAAGGCGGAGTGCGGGCGGAAGCGGTAGTCGACGTCGTTGGAGCGAACCTTCAGCGGGCCGGCCGGGATGACCAGGCGCTCGCCGGGGAATTTCGCCGAGATCGCGGCTCGACGGCGCGCGGCGGCCTCGGCCACCTCGGCGCGGGCCGGCAGCTGCTCGGAGCGGGGGGCCCACTGGGAGCCGATGAACTCCTTGAAGGCGGCCGAGCGCGGGGGCTGGGAGCGGTTGGTGACCCGCTCGCCCAGCGGCTGGTTCTCCCCCTCGGGCAGGGGGGTCTCTGCGGGGGTCTGGTTCTGGGAAGTCATGTGCCCACGATAACGCGGGGCGCACGCGCCGGTCAGCGGCGGGTCGGCGGTAGCCTGTGGCTGTGCGCATCGATCTGCATACCCACTCCACCGTCTCGGACGGCACCGAGAGCCCGGCCGAGCTGGTGCGCGCCGCGGCGGCCGCCGGCCTGGACGCCGTCGCCCTGACCGACCACGACTCCACCGCCGGCTGGGCCGAGGCCACAGAGCAGGCCGAGTGCTGCGGCATCGAGCTGGTTCCGGGCATGGAGGTGACCTGCCAGGATCCGCGCGGGATCTCCGTGCACCTGCTCAGCTACCTCCAGGACCCCCGGGATGAGGCGCTGCTGGGGGAGATCGAGCGGACCCGCCGGGCCCGCCGGGTCCGGGCCCGGCGCATGGTGGAGCTGCTGGCCGAGGACTACCCGATCACCTGGGATGACGTGCTGGCCCAGGCGGGCCGGGACGCCACGGTGGGCCGCCCGCACATCGCCGACGCCCTGGTGGCCGCAGGTGTCGCCCCGAACCGCTCGGCCGTGTTCGCCACGATCTTAGGCGGCGGTTCCCCGTACTACGTGCCGCACCGGGCCATCGACGCGGTGCGCGCGGTGCGGCTGGTGCGCGCGGCCGGCGGGGTGCCGGTCTTCGCCCACCCGGTGGCCAGCGCCCGCGGCCGCGTGGTGGGGGAGGAGACCTTCGAGACGATGGTCGAGGAGGGGCTGGCCGGGGTGGAGGTGCACCACCGGGACAACCCGGAGGCGGGACGGCGCTGGCTGCTGGACTTAGCGGCCCGTCACGACCTGCTGGTCACCGGCTCCTCCGATTACCACGGGGAGGGCAAACCCAACCGGCTGGGGGAGAACACCACGGATCCGGAGGTGCTGGCGGCCATCCGGGAGATGGCGGGACGGAAACCGCTGAACCCGTCAGGAGGCTGAGCCGTGGTCACGGGCCGAGTCGGGCGGAATCGGGCTGGTCGAGGACCCGCGCGGCGGGCAGGCGCTCGGTCATGACGCGCACGGCCTCCTCGCTGCTGTCGATGCACACGTAGCGGCGCCCCAGCGACGCGGCCGCCGCCCCGAGCGTGCCGGAGCCGGCGAAGAAGTCCAGCACCCAGTCCCCGGGACGGGAGGAGGCCGCGACCATGCGGCGCACCAGCCCTACCGGCTTCTGTGTGGGATACCCCGTCTTCTCCTTCCCCGTGGGGGAGACGATGGTGTGCCACCACACGTCGGTGGGCATCTTGCCGCGCCGCGCCTTCTCCGGGGTCACCAGCCCCGGGGCCATGTACGGCTCCCGATCCACCTCCGCGGCGTCGAAGTGGTACGCCTTCGGGTCCTTGACGTACACCAGGATGTTGTCGTGCTTGGTGGGCCAGCGGCGTCGGGCCTTCGCCCCGTAGTCGTAGGCCCAGATGATCTCGTTCAGGAAGCACTCCCGGCCGAAGACCATGTCGCACATGACCTTCGCGTAGTGCACCTCCCGGTAATCCAGGTGCAGGTACAGGGTGCCGTCCGGGGCCAGCAGCTCCCAGGCCTGCTCCAGCCGGGGCAGCAGGAACCCCCAATAGTCCTCGAAGGCGTCGTCGTAGCGGGTTAGCCGCTGCAGCACCGAGGCGTAGCCGCGTCCCTTGAACCCCGTGCGGTCCGCGGCCTGCCCGTCTCGGGCCGGGGCCGTCGTCAGGGTGCGCCGCACCTGCGCCCGCCCCGTGTTGAACGGCGGATCCACGTAGATCATCGAGAAGGCGCCGCGCGGCAGCTGCGGCAGCACATCCATGTTCTCGGCCCGGACCACCAGGTCCGGGCCGTCAGCCTCGAGGAGCACGCGCGATCGGATCAGGCGCCCTGCGCGGACCCGGAGCCCCCGGTGCGCCGCCGCGGGCGGCCCTCACCGGACTCGCCCGAGCCCGCCGTGTTGTCGCCGCCGCGCTGCTCGCGCGACTGACGGCCGGGGCGATCCTCGGAGCGCCGGGACCGGCCGGAACCACCCGAGCGGGGGCCGTGGGAGCGCCCGCCGTCGGACCGGGAACCGCTGGAGCGGCGTCCCCGGAAGGACCCGCCCTTCCCGGAGCGGGACTCGGGTCCGCCCAGGTCCTCCAGGCGCTCCGCCTCGAGCCCGGCGTGGGTGCGCTTGTCCTTCGGCAGGCGCCCCTTGGTGCCCTTCGGGATGCCCAGATCCGCGTACAGGTGCGGGGAGGAGGAGTAGGTCTCCACCGGCTCCGGGACCCCCAGGTCCAGGGCCTTGTCGATCAGGGACCAGCGCGGCACATCCTCCCAGTCCACCAGGGTGATCGCGGTGCCCCGCTTGCCGGCCCGGCCGGTGCGCCCGATCCGGTGCAGGTAGGTCTTCTCATCCTCCGGGGCCTGGAAGTTGACCACGTGGGTCACGTCCGTGACGTCGATGCCGCGGGCGGCCACGTCGGTGGCCACCAGGATGTCCACCTTGTCGTTGCGGAAGGCGCGCAGGGCCTGCTCCCGGGCACCCTGGGACAGGTCCCCGTGGATGGCCCCGGCCGCGAATCCGCGGTCCACCAGCTCCCGGGCCAGCCGGTCCGCGGCCCGCTTGGTGCGGGTGAAGATGATGGTGCGGCCCCGGCCCTCGGCCTGCAGGGCCCGGGCGATCAGCTCGTCCTTGTCCATCGGGTGCGCCCGGTAGATCACCTGGGTGATGTCCTTCTTCGTCGCCCCCTCATCATCCGGGGAGGAGGCGCGGATGTGCATCGGATGGGACATGTACCGCCGGGCCATGCCGATCACCGGGCCCGGCATCGTCGCGGAGAACAGCATGGTCTGACGCTTGTCCGGCACGGCGGAGAGGATCCGCTCCACATCCGGCAGGAATCCCAGATCCAGCATCTCGTCGGCCTCATCCAGCACGACGGCGTGCACCTGGGAGAGGTTGAGGATCTTCTGCCGGTGCAGGTCGATCAGGCGCCCGGGGGTGCCCACGACCACCTCGACGCCGCGCTCGAGCTCCTCGATCTGCGGCTCGTAGGCCCGCCCGCCGTAGATCGTGGCCACGCGGGCGTTGCGGGTGCGGGCCGCGGCGGTCAGGTCCGACCCGACCTGCACGGCCAGCTCCCGGGTGGGCACCACGATCAGGGCCTGCGGGGCGCCGGGGGAGGTGAGCTTGTCCCAGCCGGCGTCGTCCCGGCCGACGACCCGCTGCAGCACGGGCAGGCCGAAGCCGAGGGTCTTGCCGGTGCCGGTCTTGGCCTGCCCGATGATGTCCTGCCCGGACAGGGCCACCGGCAGGGTCAGGGACTGGATGGGGAAGGGGTGGGTGATGCCCTCGGCGGCGAGGGCCTCGGAGATGTCCTGGCGCACGCCGAAGTCCGCGAAGGTCTTCTCCGGCTCCGGGGCGGGGGTGGTGTCGGTCAGGGCCTGCTCGATGCTCGCGTCCGTGCTCGGCGCGGCCTCGGCGGCGGAGCCCTCGGGGCTAGGGTGCTCAGCGGTGTTCTGGCTCATGGATGAAAGGGGTCTCCCAGGGTCTCGTGATCGCCTCCACTGTACCGCGCGCCGCGCGCGGGCCTTTGCCTTCGGGAAGGGGCGGGCGGCGTCGGTGGCGGGGGCGTGGATGCGCGCACGGGGACCCGCACCGTCAGTGCGCGGGTCCCCGTGCGGGTGGTTTCGGCTGCGGGTTGCTCAGGCCTCGGAGAACGGGCCGAAGCCGATGTGGCGCTTGGTGTCCGCGCCGATCTCCACGTAGCCCAGGGCCTCCCCGGGCACCAGGGTCACGTTGCCCTTGGCGTCGGTCAGCTTCAGCAGGGTCTTGTTCTCGATGGCCTCGGCCACCTGCCGGGAGATCTCCCCGGCGTTCTCGGAGCTCTCCAGGACGACCTCGCGGGCCACATCCTTGATGCCGATCTTGATCTCCATGTCTCCTCCAGTAGCTCGATGGCGGGCGGCTGGCACCGCAGGGCAACCGCCCGTGACTGCTCTCCCGGCCCAGGATACCGAGGCCCGCACCGTCGCCCGGCCGGGGTCCCGCGGGATTTCGCTGTGCGCGTCAGGGGCGCGCTGTCCCAGTGCGTTCAGCGGCGGGCCGCCTCAGGAGGCCTTGGACTCCGGCAGCCGGCCGGTGACCGGGCAGGACGCCTCGGCGTCGTCCTGCGACGCCGGGGCGGCCGGGACCTCGAGGTCGTACATCGCCTCGACGGCGGCCACGAACTCCCCGGCCCGGCCCTGCGCGGCCAGGCGGCGGGCGTTGACCATGGGCTGGTGCAGCAGGGAGCGCATCATCCGGCGCATCGCGAACTCCAGCTGGTCGGCCTGCGCCCCGCAGCCGTACTGGTGGCGGACCTTGGCCATCTCCTGCTCCAGCACGGCCATGGTGTGCTGGCGCAGCGCGACGATCGCGCCGTCCACGGAGCGCTCGCTGCGCTGCTCGGCGAACTCCCGCACGGAATCCTCGACGATCCGGCGGGCCGCCTGCACGGATTCCACGGTCTCCTCCGGGGCGGCCAGGCGCACCGACTCCAGGGTGATCAGCTCGACCCCCGGCACATCCGCGACGGATGGGTCGAAGTCCCGGGTCAGCGCCAAGTCCACGACCACGCGCGGGCCCTCCGGCATGACGGCCGCGGACAGCGGGGCGGAGCCGCCGCTGCAGCCGACGACCAGATCCGCCGCGGCCATCGCCTCGGGCAGCTGCTCGCGGGTGATGGGCGTGCCCCCGCGCTTGGCGGTGAACTCCGCGGCGCGCCCGGAGGCGGAGTAGACCCGGATCTCCCGGCATCCGCGAGCCGTCAGGGCCGCCATCGCGGCCCCGGCGTAGGCGCCGGTGCCGAAGACCAGCGCGCGGGTGTCCGCCCAGTCCTCGGTGGCCACGTCCTCGGCCAGGTCCAGGGCCACCGAGACGATCGAGCGGCCCCGCTCGCCGAGGGAGGTCTGTGTGCCCACCGCGCGGGCGGTGCGCGCGGCGGCCTCGAAGAGCCGGATCAGCTCGCCGGAGGCGGTGTGCTGCTCCCGGGCCGTACCCAGGGCGCGGCGGACCTGCCCGGCGATCTCCCGCTCCCCGACCACGGCGGACTCCAGCCCGGAGACCACGGTGAACAGGTGCTCGGGGACCTCCTGGCCGGTGTGCAGGTGGAAGGAATCGGCCACGAACTCCGGGTCCAGCCCCGAGGTGGCGGCGATGCTGCGGGTGATGTGGGCCAGGGACTCCTCCAGCTCCTGCTCGGAGCCGGAGGCCTCGGCGTACAGCTCGAGGCGGTTGCAGGTGGACAGGGCGACCATGCCCTGCAGGCCGCCGCCCTGCACCAGGGCAGGGGGCAGCGCGCCGACGCCGGCCGAGAGGCGGGCGACGGTGTTCAGGTCCACGGTCCTGTGCGATGCGACGAGAGAGAAGGTAACCACGACTCGCTCATAATAACCACGCCGCTCCGCGGTCGGAGGGTGCGCGGAGACCGACGACACGCCGGGGTGTCGGATCCCACCCGCGAACCCGCCCGGGGATGACACCCTGTCGACAAAAGCGGGGGCGCTGGTTGGCACAATGGGACGCACCATGCCTGAGACCTCTTCACCGCGCCCGACGGCGGGCCGGACCCTGCTCGGCGAGGAGCAGCTGGCGCTGCTGCCCGCCGAGCACCCCCTGCGCAGCCGCGGCGCCGCGGAATCCCCCATGATCCGGGCCATGACCGGACGGCGCCCCGGGCACCCGCCCGTGTGGTTCATGCGCCAGGCCGGACGCTCCCTGCCCGAGTACCGCCGGGCCCGCGAGGGCACCTCGATGCTCGAGGCCTGCCTGACCCCCGAGCTGGCCGCGGAGATCACCCTGCAGCCGGTGCGCCGACACGGGGTGGACGCCGCGATCTTCTTCTCCGACATCGTCGTGCCGCTGAAGGTGGCCGGGCTGGACGTGGACATCGTGCCCGGTCGCGGGCCCGTGATGGGCACCCCGTACCGGGACGCCGCCGCGATCCGGACCCTGCCCGAGGTGCCCGACTCCGCCTTCGACCCCGTGCGCGAGGCCGTGACCCGCACCGTCGAGCAGCTGGGGGACACCCCGCTGATCGGCTTCGCCGGCGCCCCCTTCACCGTGGCCGCCTACATGGTCGAGGGGGCGGCCTCCCGAGACCACCTGGCCCCGCGCACCATGATGCACGCGGACCCCGCCGCCTGGCGGGAGCTGGCCGCCTGGACCGCCGAGCTGTCCGGGCGGTTCCTGCGCGCCCAGGTGGAAGCCGGGGCCTCCGCGGTGCAGCTGTTCGACTCCTGGGCCGGCTCCCTGCCGCTGCGCGAGTACCGCGAGCACGTCCAGGAGCACTCGGCCGCGGCGCTGGCGGCGGTCGAGGCCTACGGGGTGCCGCGCGTGCACTTCGGCACCGGGACCTCCGAGCTGCTGGGGGCCATGCGCGAGGCCAGGGCCGACGTCGTCGGGGTGGACCACCGCCTGGACCTGGACGAGGCCGCGGCCCGGCTGGGCGGGGACCCGGTGCTGCAGGGCAACATCGACCCCGCGCTGCTGGGCGCCGGGTGGGAGCCGCTGCGCGAGCACACCCTGGACGTGCTGCGCCGCGGACGCGCCGCCCGCACCCACGTGGTCAACCTCGGCCACGGCGTGCCCCCGGAGACCGAGCCGGAGGTGCTCACCCGCCTGGTCCGGCTCATCCACGCCCAGCCGGCCCACGGCCCCGAGCAGGACCGGCCCGAGGGAGACGCGGATGCCCGCCGCTGAGTCCCGCGCCCGCCGTCCCCGCACCGCCCTCGTCATCGGCGGCGGCATCGCCGGGCTGGTGGCGGCCCGGGAGCTGGCCGCGCGCGGGTTGCGCACCACCGTGCTGGAGCGGCGCGAGCACTTCGGCGGCGTGGTGGCCGCCCACGAGCTGGCCGGACTGGTGCTGGACTCCGGCGCGGAGTCCTTCGCCACCCGCAACGACGCCGTGCCCGCCCTGCTGGGCGAGCTGGGCCTGGCCGAGCGCATCGTGCGCCCCCGCCCCACCGGATCCTGGCTGCACCTGCCCGCAGGCTCCGTGCCGATGCCCGCCTCCGGGATCCTCGGGATCCCCGGCAACCCGCTGGACCCCGCCCTGACCCCCGCCCTCGGCCGGTCCGGGCAGTACCGGGCGGGTCTGGATCGCCTCCTGCCCGCCCGCGTCGGCGCCCAGGAGCGCACCCTCGGCGGACTGGTGCGCGCCCGGATGGGCCGGGCCGTGGCCGAGAACCTCGTCGCCCCGGTGACCACCGGCATCCACTCCACCGATCCGGATGAGCTGGACGCGGACACCGTGGCCCCCGGTCTGCGCGCCGGGATCCGCGAGCACGGCAGCCTCGCCGCCTCCGCCGCCGCCCTGCGCGCAGCCTCCCCGGCCGGCAGCCAGGTCGCCGGGATCGAGGGCGGGATGAACCAGCTTTCCGAGGCCCTGGTGGCCGATCTGACCCGGCGCGGGGTGCGCCTGGTGGATGCCTGCGAGGTGCTGGCCCTGGACCGGGACGCCGGACACGGGCCCTGGATGGCCATCCGCCGCCAGCGCGGGGCCGGGGACCGCTCGGCCCTGCGCGCCGACGTCGTCGTGGTGGCCGCCGACGGCCCCACCGCGGTGCGGCTGCTGGGGCCCCACCTGCCGCCGGAGGCCGTGCCGGGGATGGCGCCGGGGCCGCGGCTGGCGCTGGCCACCCTCGTGGTGCGCGCCCCCGCTCTGGACGACGCGCCCCGCGGCACCGGCGTCCTGGTCTCCGAGGCCGCCCGGGACGTGCGCGCCAAGGCGCTGACCCACGCCAACGCCAAATGGGCCTGGATCGACGAGCGCCTCGGGGAGTACCAGCACGTGCTGCGCCTGTCCTACGGGCGGGCCGGAGGAGCCGCGGGGGAGGAGGTGCGGCTGCCCGACGGGAAGCTGGCCGCCCTCGCCCTGCACGACGCCGCCCGGATCCTGGGGGTGCCCCTGAGCCGGGAGGACGTCCTCGGCGCGGACGTCGTCCGCTGGGACGGGGCCATGCCCAGCGTCCCGGCGGGACACCGGGCGCGGGCCGAGCGGTTCCGCAGCGCCCTGGCCGAGGTCGACGGGGCCGGCGCCGTCGGCGCGTGGCTGGCCGGCACCGGCCTGGCCTCGGTGGTCCCGGACGCCCGCCGCGCCGTCGCCGCCCTGGATCTGCCCGCACCCCGCGGGGGATGAGGCCCAGCGCACCCCGCCGCGAAGATCGCCGGCGCGCCGCCCGCATCACCGGCGCGCCCGCACGGAACGTAAGGAAAGGAAGGTCGAGCACCCGCCATGACCGAGCACACCGAACACCACAGCACCGAGCAGAACGGCTCCGAACAGCACGCCTCCGGGCACGCCCCGCAGGCCCACACTGCCCACGGCGCCGCGGAGGGCGATGACCGCCTGTACTACGCCCTGTACACCGTCTTCGCCCGCGACCCGCACCTGGGTGCCCCGGCCCCCGGGGACGAGGCCGCCGAGGAGCTGGAAGCGTTGGAGGCCGAGCTGGCCGCGGACGGGGTCACCGTGCGCGGACTCTACGACGTCTCCGCGATGCGCGATGACGCGGACGTGATGGTCTGGATCCACGGCGAGGCCCCCGAGGCCCTGCAGGCCGCGATCCGCCGCTACCGGCGCACCGCCGCCTTCGCCGGGACGAAGATCGTGTGGTCCACGATGGGCGTGCACCGCGACGCCGAGTTCACCCGCCGCCACGCCCCCAGCTTCGCCAAGGGGATCCCCCCGGAGCAGTGGGTGACCGTCTACCCGTTCGTGCGCAGCTGGGACTGGTACTACCGCAACCCCGGGCACCGGGCGGACATGATGAAGAACCACGGGCTGAAGGGCCGGGACTTCCCGCAGGTGCTGCCCAACACCATCGCGACCTTCGGGCTGAACGACTACGAGTGGGTGCTGGCCCTGGAGGCCCCGGAGCTGGTGGACCTGGTGGACATGATGCGCCACTTCCGCAACACCGAGGCCCGCCTGTACGTGCGCAAGGAGACCCCGTTCTACGCCGGCCGGCGGATCGATGCCGTCGAAGCCGTGGAGGTGCTGCGATGACCCTGACCGCCGCCGACATCCCCGCCGACCCGATCCCCAACCGCACCGATCCGGACAACACCGCCAGCCACGGCCCCGCCGAGCTGCGCGCGGGCGAGCAGTTCGTCTCCGAGCAGCGCCTGATCCGGCCCCGCGCCGAGGCGCCGGCGGCCTACGACGCCGTGATCCTCTCCTCCTTCGGCGGACCCGAGGGCCAGGAGGACGTCATCCCGTTCCTGCGCAACGTGACCCGCGGGCGCGGCATCCCGGATGAGCGCCTGGAGGAGGTCGCCACCCACTACCGCGCCAACGGCGGGATCAGCCCCATCAACCAGCAGAACCGGGAGCTGCTGGCCGCCCTGCGTCGGGAGCTGGCCGAGCGCGGACCCGACCTGCCCGTGTACTGGGCCAACCGCAACTGGGAGCCGTACGTCAACGACGTCGTGCAGCAGGCCTACGACGCCGGGCACCGGCGGCTGCTGGTGCTGGCCACCAGCGCCTACCCCGGGTACTCCTCCTGCCGCCAGTACCGCGAGGACTACGGGATGGCCCTGGAGGAGCTGGGCCTGGAGGGGAAGCTGCGCATCGACAAGCTGCGCCAGCACTACGACGCCCCCGGATTCATCGCCTCCTTCGCGGAGGGCCTGTCCGCGGGCCTGCGCGAGGTGCGCGAGAAGATCGCCGCCGCCGAGCATCCCGCCGCCGGCAACGGGCGCATCCGCATCGTGTTCTGCACCCACTCGGTGCCCACCACCGCGGCCGACGAGGCCGGGCCGCGGGCCGCGGACTACGAGGGCGGCTCCGCCTACGTGGAGAAGCACCTGCAGGCCGCCCGGGCCGTGCTGGGCTCCCTGGACCCGGCGGAGCTGGCCGAGTGCGACTGGGAGCTGGTCTACCAGTCCCGCTCCGGCTCCCCGTCCACCCCGTGGCTGGAGCCGGACGTCAACGACGCCCTGGAGAAGCTCGAAGGGCGCGTGGACGGCGTCGTGATGGTGCCGCTGGGCTTCGTCTCAGACCACATGGAGGTCAAATGGGACCTGGACACCGAGGCGATGGAGACCTGCCAGAAGCTGGGCATCCAGGCGGTGCGCACCCCCACCCCCGGCACCCACCCGGCCTACGTGGCCAGCCTGCGGGACCTGATCGCCGAGCGGGTGGCCCAGACCGCCCCCGCCGAGGACGCCGACGGGGTGCAGGCCGCCCGGGTCAGCGCCTGCGGCGGCAAGGGCTGGTTCGACGCCTGCAACCCGGAGTGCTGCAAGCCGGCCCGGGCCGCGCGGGTCAAGCCCGTGATCGCCGAGTACACCGGGGACGACGCCGAGCGGATCGCCCCCGCGGAGGACGTATGAGCCCCGAGGGTGCGGGAACGCCGCTGCGGGTGGGCACTCGCGGCTCGAAGCTGGCCACCACCCAGTCCCAGCAGGTCGCCGACCTCCTGGCGGCCCACGGGGTCCCGGCGCAGCTGTCCATCGTCACCACCACCGGGGACGTGACCTCCGGGCCGCTGGCCCAGATGGGCGGCACCGGGGTGTTCGCCGCGGCCCTGCGCCAGGAGCTGCTGACCGGCGGGGTGGATCTGGCGGTGCACTCCCTGAAGGACCTGCCCACCCAGGACGCCTTCGACGGCGCCCTGGCCCTGGCCCACCCCCCGCGGGAGGATCCGCGGGACGCGCTGGTGGCCCGGGACGGGCTCACCCTGGAGCAGCTGCCGGCCGGGGCGGTGATCGGCACCGGATCCCCGCGCCGGGCCGCCCAGATCCGGGCGCTGCGCCCGGAGTGCGCGATCGCGGACGTGCGCGGCAACGTGGGCACCCGGCTGTCCCGGGTCCGGGGGCTGGAGCACCACGGGGTCACGGACATCGGCGTCGGGCGGGAGACCCGCGGAGACCTGGACGCCGTCGTGCTGGCCGCCTCCGGGCTGGCCCGCCTGGGCTTATCCGCCGTGGTCACGGACTTCCTGGACCCGCACCGGGTGCTGCCGGCCGCGGGCCAGGGGTGCCTGGCCGTGGAGTACCGCACCGAGGACACCGCCCCCGAGGTGCTCACCGCCCTGCGCGCCCTGGAGGACTCGGCCACCCGCGTGGCCGTGCGGGCCGAGCGGGCCCTGCTGCTGCGCCTGGAAGCCGGCTGCGCGGCACCGGTCGGAGCCTACGCCCAGCTGGAGACCGACGAGGCCGGGGCGCCCGTGCTCGTCCTGGAGGCCGTCGTGGCGGATCCGCGGGAATCTGGGTTGCAGAGCTCCGAGGGGCACAGCTCCGGGAAGCAGGGTCCCGAGATCCTGAGGGAGACCGCCCGCACCCCGCTGCCGGCGGGCTTCCCCGGGGTCGACGCCGCGACCGAGACCCCCGGCGCGAGGTCCGGGGAGGTCTCCGGTCGGGTTCCCGGGCCGGAGCCGCTGGAGCAGGCCGAGCGGGCCGCCGCCCGGCTGGGCACGGAGCTGGCCGAGACCCTGCTGGGCCGCGGCGCCGACCGGTACACGGGGGCGGAGGCGGGCCGGGCGTGAACCGCACCGACGCGGGGCGCACGAGCGCGGGTCGGGACGGCGTCGTGCTGGCCACCCGCACCCCGGACCGGGCGCGCGCCCTGGCCGAGGCCCTGCGCAAGCGCCGGCTGCGCCTGATCCTCAGCCCGCTGCGGGCCCCGCGTGCTCTGACCGAGCCCGAGCTGGACGCGCTGGACTCGGCCCTGGGCGGCGGTCCCTGGGAGGCCGCGACCTTCACCAGCGTCAACGGGCTGCGCGGGCTGCGCGCCGGGCTCGCCCGGCTGCACGCAGCGGGCCGGTCAGTCCACGCCGAGCCCGCCGCGCTGCTGGCCGGCACGCAAGTGCACTGCGTGGGCCGGGCCACCGCCGAGGAGGCCCGCGCCCAGGGGCTGACGCCTGCCGCCGAGACCGCGGCCGGCGAGGAGGAGCAGAGCGCTCGCGGGCTGCTGACCCGGCTGGGCCGCGCCGGGGCGCCGGGCAGCGTGCTGTGCGTGCACGGTCGGCCGCACCGGCCGGAGCTGGCCGACGGTCTGCGCGAGCTCGGGGCGGAGGTCACCGAGGCCGTCGCCTACGCCATGGCCGACTGGCCGGCCCCGGAACCCCTGGGCGGGCAGGCCCCGGGCGGCGCGGGGGAGGAGCGTCCCGCCGAGTCCGCCGCCCCGGCGCTGGATCGGCAGGCCACCGCCGAGGTCCTGCACGAGCGTGCCGCCGACGTCGTGCTGGTCACCTCCCCCCGGCAGCTGGAGGCCCTGCACTTTCTGGGCCCGCTGCCCGAGCCCGTGGTCTGCCTCGGGTCCACCACCGCCGCCCGGGCCCGGGAGCTCGGCCTGGCCGCCGTGACCGCCGTGAGCCCCGCCCCGGAGAACCTGGCCGAAGCCGCGCTGCGCGCCCGCTCCGGCTGAGTCGCCGCCACCCCGAACGCTTCCGAATGCATCCGAACCCATCCGAACTACCCGGGAGGAGACCCACCCCATGACCGAGCAGAACCCCCAGACCCCCGCCCGCACCCGCCTGGACCTGATCCGCAGGCCCCGGCGCCTGCGCACCAACCCCGCGATGCGCGACATCGTCGCCGAGACCCGCCTGCACCCGGAGGACATGATCCAGGTGCTGTTCGTGCGCGACGGCATCGACGCCCCGCAGGAGATCCCCTCGATGCCCGGTCAGCACCAGCACACCGTGGAATCCCTGGTGCGCGCCGTCGGCGAGGCCGTGACCGCGGGCGTGCGCTGCATCGACCTGTTCGGGGTGCCCCTCGACGCGGACAAGGACGCCGAGGGCTCGGCCGCCTGGGCCGAGGACGGCATCCTGAACCGCGGCATCCGCGCCGTGCACGACGAGTTCGGCGACGACGTCGTGATCATGGCCGACACCTGCCTGGACGAGTTCACCTCCCACGGGCACTGCGGGCCGCTGACGCAGAACCGCTTCGGCACCACCGTCGTGGACAACGACGCCAGCGTGGCCGCCTACTGCCGGATGGCCGTCTCCCAGGCCCGGGCCGGGGCGCACGTGGTCAGCCCGTCGGGCATGATGGACGGGCAGATCGCCGCGATCCGGCAGGCCCTGGACGAGGAGGGCTTCGAGGAGGTCTCGATCATGGCGTACTCCGCGAAGTACGCCTCGGCCTTCTTCGGCCCGTTCCGCGACGCCGTCGGCTCCTCCCTGCAGGGGGACCGCAAGACCTACCAGCAGGATCCGGCCAACCGCCGCGAGTCCCTCCTGGAGACCCAGCTGGATCTGGAGGAGGGAGCCGATATGGTGATGGTCAAGCCGGCCATGGCCTACCTGGACGTGCTGCGGGAGGTCGCGGACTTCTCGTCCGTGCCGGTGGCGGCCTACCAGGTCTCCGGGGAGTACGCGATGATCGAGGCCGCGGCCGCCAACGGGTGGGTGGACCGCGAGCGGATCGTCCTGGAGGCCCTGACCGGGATCCGCCGGGCCGGGGCGGACCTGATCTTCACATACTACGCCACGGAGGTCGCCGGCTGGCTGCGCGCCGGCCGCCGCTGATCTCCCGTCGTTTCCGCGCGCCGGGGAGGTCCCGGCGCGTCCGCACCATCGTCATCGTCTCGAAGGAGTCGTCATGAGCATCTCCGAGGATCTGTTCACCCGGTCCCGCCGCGTCATCCCCGGCGGGGTCAACTCGCCCGTGCGGGCCTTCAACTCCGTGGGCGGGGTGCCGCCGTTCATCGTGGAGGCGCAGGGCCCGTACGTCACGGACGCGGACGGCTTCGAGTACGTGGACCTGGTGGGCTCCTGGGGTCCGGCGCTGCTGGGCCACCGCCACCCGGCCGTGATCGACGCGGTGCACGCGGCGGCGGAGAACGGGCTGTCCTTCGGCGCCTCCACGGCCGGGGAGACGGAGCTGGCGGAGACCGTGGTGGAGCGGATCAACGCCGCGGCCGCCGGTGAGCCCGCGATCGAGCAGGTCCGGCTGGTCTCCACCGGCACCGAGGCCACGATGACGGCGATCCGCTTGGCCCGCGGGATCACCGGGCGGGACCTGATCATCAAGTTCGCCGGCTGCTACCACGGGCACGTGGACGCGCTGCTGTCCGAGGCCGGCTCCGGGGTGGCGACCCTGGCGATGCCGGGCTCGGCCGGGGTCACGGCGGCCACCGCCGCGGAGACCATCGTGCTGCCGTACAACGACCTGGACGCGGTGCGGAAGGCCTTCGCTGAGCACGCGGGGCAGATCGCCGCGGTGATCACCGAGGCCGCCCCCTGCAACATGGGCGTGGTGACTCCGGGGCCCGGGTTCAACGAGGGGCTGCGGGAGATCACCCGGGAGAACGGCGCCCTGATGATCTTCGACGAGGTGCTCACCGGGTTCCGCGCCTCCTCGGCCGGGTTCTGGGGGCTGACCAGCCCCGAGCAGGGCGGCTGGGCCCCGGACATCTTCACCTTCGGCAAGGTGATCGGCGGGGGGATGCCCATCGCCGCTCTGGCCGGACGTCGCGAGGTCATGGAGCAGCTGGCCCCGACCGGCCCGGTCTACCAGGCCGGCACCCTGTCCGGGAACCCGCTGTCCGTGGCCGCCGGGATCGCGACCCTGGACCACGCGGACGCGCAGGTGTACCGGACGGTGGACGCCCGCTCGCAGCAGCTGCGCCAGGCCCTGACCGAGGCGCTGACGGCCGCCGGAGTGGACCACTCCATCCAGACCGCGGGGAACATCTTCTCCCTGGCCTTCGGCACCGGGGAGCACGGGGTGCGCAACTACGCGGACATCAAGGCCTCGGAGTCCTGGCGCTACCCGGCCTTCTTCCACGCGATGCTCGACGCCGGGGTGTACCTGGCGCCCTCGCCCTTCGAGGCGTGGTTCCTCTCCGCCGCGCACGACGACGCCGCGATGGACCGCATCCTCTCCGCCCTGCCCGACGCCGTCCGCGCGGCGGCCGAGGCGCAACGGCCGGGGGAATAGGGGGGGCACAGAGCCGAACGTCCGCCCCGAGCGGTGACGCCGACGTCGTCATCAACAGAAACACATGTTTCTGTCATGGGAAACGTCAAGGGGCCCGGCGGCGTCGTCGGCTACCGCTCCGAGCGACCCGGGCGCACCGGCCAGTCCCCGTTCACGGTGGCCTGCTTGCCGATCCGCTGGAAGTAGGCCTGCAGATCCGCGGCCTGCTCCTTCGCCCACTGCACCTGCTGCTCGTGCAGCCGCCCGGCCGGCATCGCCAGCTGGGGGAACTTCCGGGCCATCGCCGCTCCCAGCCGCTCGGTGGCCAGGCAGTCCGCGGCCGAGGTGTGCGCGTTCTTCAGCTCCACGCCGTACTCCTCGGTGAGCACGCCCAGGGTCCGCTTGCCCTTGTGGTACTTATCCGCCTGCTTGTTCAGCACCAGCGGATCCACCACCGGGAACGGCTCCAGCGGCGGCAGCTCGTGGCGCTGCAGCTCCCGGTCCAGCACCGTGAAGTCATAGGAGGCGTTGAAGGCGAACACCGGCACCCCGTCGGCGAACAGCCCGCCCAGGGCCGAGGCCAGCTCGTAGGTCACCTGCCGCACCGGGGCGCCGTGCTCCCGGGCGTGCTCCGTGGTGATGCCGTGCACCGCCGCGGCCTCCTCCGGGATCGGCACTCCCGGATCCGCCAGCCACTCCCCGTGGCGCAGCACCTCGCCGTCCGGGGCCACCAGGATCAGCGAGGCGGTCACGATCCGCGCGGTCATGGGGTTGGGGCCGGTGGTCTCCAGGTCGAAGGTGGCCCGGGGAAGCTCGGTCCAGGGCCGCTGCTCGGTCGCGCCGTCGGTGCTCATGGGAATCACCGTACCCGGTCCGGCCCGCCGGGCCCGACGTCGCGGGGGTGCTTCGATCTGTCAGTCGCCCGTGGTCTCATGGAGAGCGGACAGACACCCCGGCTGCGGCGCCGGGTGTGAGAGGCGAGACGAGGAGGAGCACATGGCGGGCACCGGAACCCTGCTGCTGGGAGCCCCCGGGACGGGGCGCTCCACCGCCCTGATCCGCCGCGCCCTGGACTTCGTGCGCGCCGGGAACGACGCCGCCTCGGTGCTCCTGCTGGCTCCCGGCCGCCTGGCCGCGGACCGGCTGCGCCAGGAGTTCTCCGAGCGCATCGGGGCCACCGTCTCCTCCCCGCCGGCCCGCGCCTGGCACTCCTACGCCTTCGACGTGCTGCGTCGGGCCCACGCCGCCGGGCAGCTGCCGGGGGTGGCCTTCGAGCCGCGGCTGCTCTCCGGCCCGGAGCAGGACGTGCTCATCGGCCAGATGATCGAGACCCACCGGCGCGGCATCGGCCGGCCGCCCGCCTGGCCGACGGATCTGGGGGAGGCCCTGCGCACCCGCGGCTTCCGCCGGGAGATCCGCGAGTTCCTGGACCGCTGCGCGGAGTTCGACCTCAGCCCCGATCAGGTGCGCGAGCTCGGACGGTCCATGGCGCACCCCGAGTGGGTGGCCGCCGCGGACTTCCGGGTGGAGTACGAGCAGCTGCGCCGGCTGAGCATGCCCCACGCCTACGACCCCTCCGCCCTGATCCACGAAGCCGCCGCCTTCCTGGAGACCCACCCGGAGTTCGTGAAGCAGGAGCACACCCGCCTGCGCCTGATCCTCGCCGATGACCTGCAGGAGGCCAGCCCCGCCGTCGTGCGGCTGCTCGGCGCCCTGTATCCCGCGGGGCTGGCGGACCCGGCCGAGCTGGTGCTCACCGCCTGCCCGGACACCGTGGTCCAGGGCTTCCGCGGCGCCCGACCCGAGCTGCTCACCGGCCTGGAGCGCCGCCTGCCCGCCCTGGACGGCCTGCGCAGCGTCAGCCTTTCCACCAGCCACCGGATGCCCGCGGGCCTGGTCCCGGCCTTCGAGCGGATCGCCCACCGGATCCCCGTAGTCGCCGGGGCCCTGACCCAGCGCACCCCCGCCCAGCCTGCCGAATCCACCGAGGGGCAGCCCGATGACGTGGCTCCGGAAAGAGCCGTGCACCAGCGGAGGCGAGTGGAGGGACAGGGCGACGGCGCCCCCGAGGTGCTGCTCGTGGGCTCCGAGCAGGAGGAGCTGCGGCTGCTGTCCCAGCTGATCCTGGAGGAGCACGTGCTGGGCGGCCGGGGGCTGGAGGAGATGGCCGTGATCGTGCGCAACGGCTCCTCCCTGGCGCGGATCCAGCGGCACCTGGACGCCGACGGCATCGCCGCGACCGTGCCGGTGGCGGAGACCCCGCTGCGCGAGGAGCCGGCCGTGCGGCCCTTTCTGGACGCCCTGTGGATCCTCACCGACCGGGAGGAGGAGGCCGGGGCGCGCGCCCTGGACCTGCTCACCTCCCGGCTGGGCGGCACCAGCCCCTCCGGGCTGCGTCGGCTGCGCCAGACCCTGCGCGCCCGCGAGCTGCGGGCCGGGGGACGGCGCTCCGGGGACGAGCTGCTGCTGGCCGCCCTGCGCCAGATCGACGGGACCGAGGCCTCCGTCGAGGGGGAGCAGGGCCCCGATCTGGCCGGCAGCGGCCCCGGCACCGCCGGGCTGCGTCGGGTCGGCGCGGTGCTGGCCGCGGGCCGGGCCGCGATGGCCGAGCCGGACGTTTCGGCGGAGAACCTGCTGTGGGCCCTGTGGGAGGCCAGCGGCCTGGCGAAGACCTGGGAGGAGACCTCCCGGGGCAGCGGCCCGGCCGCCCAGCGGGCCCACCGGGACCTGGACGCGATGGTCGAGCTGTTCAAATCCGCCGAGCGCTTCGCCGAGCAGCAGACCGGCGCCGGCGTCGAGCAGTTCCTGGACTACCTGGACAGCCAGGACCTGCCCATGGACACCCTCGCGCCGGTCGGCGGCCCCAGTGCGGCCGTGAGCCTGCTGACCCCGGCCTCCGCGGCCGGGCGCGAATGGCCCGTGGTGATCGTTTCCGGCGTGCAGGACGGGGTCTGGCCCAACCTCACCGTGCGCGGCGGACTGCTGGCCGCCCCGCAGCTGGCCGACGCCGTGTTCCTCGGTCCCGAGCAGGCCGCCCGCGTCACCCACGGGATGCGGGTGCGCGAGACCCGGGTGGATGAGCTGCGCATGTTCGCCGCGGCCATCTCCCGGGCCTCGCGGCGCCTGGTGGTCACCGCCGTCGCCGACGCCGAGACCGAGCCCAGCGAGCTGCTGGCCATGCTCGCCCCGGACCAGATGCAGCAGCCCGCCCTGACCCCGGTGCGCCGGCCGATGACCCTACGCGGGCTGGTCGCCGAGCTGCGCAGGGCCGCCCAGGACCCTCAGGACCCGGATCGGGCCCTGCGCGCCGCGGACTGCCTGGCCCGCCTCGCCCTGGATGACGGCGCCCCGGATGCTGACGCCCCGGGTGAGGGCGGTCCGGCCGACGACGCCGCGCGGGCCGCCGCGGAGGATGGTGCGCCGCGGGCCCCGCTGCCGCCGGTGCCCGGGGCGCACCCGCAGGACTGGTGGGGTCTGGCCCCGCTGTCCAGCACCGAGCCCGCCCTGCCGGCCGAGAAGCCCGTGCCGGTGACCCCCTCGCGGATGGAGGGGATCGTGCGCTCCCCGCTGGACTGGTTCGTCGCCGTCTCCGGCGGGCAGGCCGGCACGGACCTGTCCCGCTCCCTCGGCACCCTCATCCACGAGGTGGCCCAGGACCTGCCCGAAGCCCCCGGGCACGAGCTCGTCGCCGAGCTGCGCCGCCGCTTCGAGGCCCTGCGCCTGCCTGAAACCTGGGAGACCGAGCAGACCTGGCAGCGCGCCGAGACCATGATCCGCAAATTCGCCCAGTACGCCGTGGACTCCCGTTTGAAGGAGGGCCGCCGGCTGGCCGGCATCGAAGGCTCCTTCCAGGTGCTCGTGCCCGGGCCCGCCCGCGACGCCCTGCTCACCGGGCGCGTGGATCGCCTCGAGGTGGACCAGCTCGGCCGGTACGTGGTGATCGACCTGAAGACCGGGCGCCACGCGCCCACCAAAGCGCAGATGGCCCACCACCCCCAGCTGGCCGGGTACCAGGTGGCCTTGGCCGCCGGGGCCGGCCAGGCGATGGCCGCCCAGGCTGCGCGGGACGGGGCGGAAGCCCGAGACGGGGCGGATGCCGGACCGCCGGACGCCGCCGACCCGGGGGACTCGCCCGATGCCGCCGCCTCGCAGCAGGCCTCCGGGCGGCGAGACGGCGAGCCCGAGGTCCTCGAGCTGCGCGGAGCCCGCCTGACCGAGCTCTCCGGCGGTGCGGCCCTCGTGCAGCTGGGCACCGGCACCGCCTCCTACGGGAACCAGCACCAGGAGGCCCTGGGCCCGGAGGATCAGTGGGCGGTGGACCTCGTGCAGCGCTGCGCCGAGCTGATCGCCCACGAGCGCTTCCAAGCCCGGCACACCGAGCAGAACACCGGCGCCCACGGACTCGGCTGCGCCCTGCCCGAGATCTGTCCCCTGTGCGCCACCGGAAGGCAGGTCACCCAGCCATGAGCACCCCCCTCGCCGCCCAGGCCCGCCACACCCCCGAGGAGATCGCCCGCATCCTCGGGCACCCCGCCCCCACCGCGGAGCAGTCGCGCATCATCAGCGCCGACCTCGCCCCGCGCCTGGTCGTGGCCGGGGCCGGATCCGGGAAGACCGCGACCATGGTGGACCGGGTCGTGTGGCTCGTCGTCAACGGCTTCGCCCGGCCCGAGGAGATCCTCGGCGTCACCTTCACCACCAAGGCCGCCGCGGAGCTGCGCCAGCGCATGGTCTCCCGGCTGGCGACCCTGGCCGAACACGGCCTGCGCCCCCCGGGAGAGGATCCGCAGGCCCCGGAGCTGGACCCGACCGTGTCCACCTACCACTCCTACGCCAAGGCCCTGGTCAGCGAGTACGGGCTGCGCATCGGCGTCGAGCGCGACGCCGCCCAGCTGGGTGCCGCCCAGAGCCACCAGCTGGCCGCCCAGCTCGTCGCCCACTGGGAGGGGCCCCTGCCCGAGCAGGTGCCGGCCGCCTCCACCCTGGTCACCGCCGTGCTGCAGCTCAGCGGGGAGTGCGCCGAGCACCTCGTGGACCCCGCCGATGTCGCGGCGACCTGCGAGACCGAGCTGGCGCGCCTGCGGGTCCTGCCCAACGACCACCCCAAACAGCTGAAGAAGGCCGAAGCCGCCCGCAACGCCGCCGTGACCAAGCTGGAGCAGAAGCTGCTGGTCGCCCGCCTGGCGGTGCGCTACCAGCGGCTGAAGCAGACCATGCAGGTCATGGACTTCGGGGACCTCCTGCTCGACGCCGCCCGCCTGGCCCGCGAGGTGCCCGCCGTCGCCCGGGAGCAGCGGGAGCTGTACAAGGTGGTGCTGCTGGACGAGTTCCAAGACACCTCCCACGCCCAGATGGTGCTGTTCTCCACGCTGTTCGGGGACGGCCACAGCGTCATGGCGGTGGGGGATCCCAAGCAGTCCATCTACGGCTTCCGCGGCGCCTCCGAGGGTCAGCTGTTCGACTTCCCCGCCTACTTCCCGGCCGAGGACGCCGCACCGTCCTACCTGACCGCGGCCTGGCGCAACGGCACCCGCATCCTCGACGCCGCCAACGCCGTCGCCGCCCCCCTGGGACGGCCGGCACCCTGGGCGCCGGGGGAGCGGCGCTTCCCCGTCCCGGACCTCGTGCCCCGTCCCGAGCCCACCCCGGGCCAGGTGCTCACCGGCACCTGGATCAGTGAGGAGGAGGAAGCCGCAGACCTGGTGCGCGGCATCCGGGAGCGGGCCGAGCAGGCGCGGGCCGAGGGCCGGGAGCCGGCCACTGCCGCGGTGCTGTGCCGGGCCCGGGCCCAGCTGGAGACCGTGCGGGCCGAATGCGAGCGGCAGGGGGTGCCCGCCGAGGTCCTGGGTCTGGGCGGGCTGCTGCAGACCCCGGAGGTCGTGGACATGGTCGCGACCCTGCGCGTGCTCTCCGACCCGTCCCGCGCCGATGCCCTGATGCGGCTGCTGGCCGGGGCCCGCTGGCGGCTCGGCGCCCGAGACCTGATGGCCCTGAACGACTGGGCTCGCTTCCTCGCCCGACGCCGCCGCCGGGCGGTGGAGCGCGGGATCGCCGAGGACCTCACCACCCCCGAAGGTCACGTTCCCGGAGAGGAGGGGCTGCGCGCCGGGCGGGGCGAGGCCCCGGATCCGGAGCAGGCCGAGGCCCAGGCCCGGGAAGCCGTGCAGGAGCTGCTGCGCACCGGCGGCGGGGACGAGACGGACGGGGCCAGCCTCATCGAGGGCATCGAGACCCTGCCCGGACCGGCCTGGACCTCCGCGACCGGGCGCGCCCTGAGTCCGGAGGCCCGGCAGCGGCTGGAACGGTGCGCGCGGGAGCTGGAGGAGCTGCGCGGCTACCTCGGCGAGGACCTCACCACGCTGCTGCACCACATCGAGCGGCTGAGCCTGCTGGACATCGAGCTGGCCTCCCACCCGGGGCGCTCCGCGCACGAGGCGCGGATGCACCTGGACGCCTTCCACCAGGCCGCCGCCCAGTACTGCGCCACCGCCCCGCGCATGGCGGCGACCCTGGAGGCCGGGACCCACTCGGAGCTGTTCGCCCCGGCGGGCGCCGACTCGGACGCGGCGGAACAGGCCACCCCGCAGGAGCACCGCTACACCGTGACGTCCTCCGCCGCCGGGGTCACCGCCTTCCTCGCCTGGCTGGAGACCGCCGCCCGGGAGGAGAGCGGCCTGCCGCTGCCCGCCGGACCCGCCGTCCCGGGGGCCGTGCAGCTGCTGACCGTGCACGGGTCCAAGGGGCTGGAATGGGATGAGGTGCACCTGTTCGGCATGGCCGAGGGGGTCTTCCCCACGGATCAGCGCGAGCACTGGCTCAACAGCCTCGGCGCCCTGCCCTGGCCGTTGCGCGGGGACCGCGGGCACCTGCCCCAGTGGGACACGGACCAGACCGGCACCACGGGGCTGCAGGAGAGCTGGACGGCCTTCCTGGAGGACAACGACGAGCGGGTGGTCGCCGAGGAGCGGCGCCTGGCTTACGTGGCCATCACCCGCGCCCGGGAGCTGGTGGGCATCGGATCCAGCCGTTGGACCGGCACCCGCGCCAAGCCCCGGGTGCCCTCCCGGTTCCTGGCGGACCTGCCCGAGGAGTCGGTGCGGATCGTGCACGAGGCCGCGCCGCTGGAGGCCGGGGAACAGAACCCCCAGCGCAGCAGCGTCCTGGTGGCCCTGTGGCCCTTTGATCCCCTGACCCAGCCGGCGGAGACCCGATGGGAGGATCTCGAGACCCTGGACGGGCTCACCGGGACCGCGCAGGCCGACGCCGCGCTGGACCCCGGTCCGGTGCGCAGCCGCCGGGCCGAGGTGGAGCGGGCGGCCGCCCTGGTGCGCCAGCGGATCGCTCAGCGCACCGGCGGGCCTGCCGCCGACGCCGCAGCCCGAGCGGGTGAGGCGCCGGGGGAGAGCACTCCCGAGACCCTGGCCTGGGAGGAGGAGACCGAGCTGCTGCTGGCCCTGCGTCGGACCCGGGCCCGCGCCGCCCAGCGCACCGAGATCCCCCGCCACGTCAGCGCCTCCCTGGTGGTGGGCCTGGCCGAGGACCCGGAGGCGGTGCTGCGCGCCGTCCGTCGCCCCATGCCGCGGCGGCCCTCGGCCCAGGCGCGGGCCGGGACCCGCTTCCACGAGTGGCTCGAGCACCGCTACGGGGCCCCGGCCATGCTGGATCTGGGCGAGCGGCTGGCGGACCCGGAGGAGGAGACCCCGCAGGAGCTGAGCACCCTGCAGGAGAAGTTCCTGGCCTCCCGGTGGGCGGATCGTCAGCCGTGGGCCGTGGAGCTGCCCCTGGAGACCAGCCTCGGCGGGATCACGGTGCGCGGGCGGATCGACGCCGTGTTCCGCACCCCGGACCCGGCCCCGGGGGAACCGGAATGGGAGCTGGTGGACTGGAAGACCGGCCGGGTGCCCACCGGGAGGGAGCTGGCGGACCGGTCCGTGCAGCTGGCCGTGTACCGGCTGGCCTTCGCCCGCCTGCGGGATCTGGACCCGGCGACGGTGCGCGCCAGCTTCCACTACATCGCCCAGAACCGGGAGATCACCCCGGAGCACCTGCCGGGGGAGGAGGAGCTGAGCGCGCTGCTGGCCCGGCTGGGACACGCCCCGCGGTGAGCACAGGGCGCCCGGGGGTTGACGGCGGATCGGTCGGTTCGGCGCGCCCGAGGCGGACAGACTGAGTGGAGCTCGCCCGTCGTCGGGAGCGCGGTTCAGTCGAGGGAGCGGGCGTCAGTCGGCGGGTGCGTCGGCATCCCGGGGCTCGTCGAGGGCGCCGGATTCGCGCAGGTCCCGCTCCAGGGTGCGCAGCATCGCCTGGGCCTCGCTGACCGTGGCCTCGTCCCCCTGCTCGGTGCCGCGCACCAGCCACTGGGCCAGCGCGAACTCGGCGTGCAGGTAGGCCCGGCGCAGCAGGTGGGGATCCGGGGTGTGCGGCAGCTGCACCGTGTAGACCTCCACGATCGCGTCCGCGAAGTCCTGGTCCGGGCAGCTCATCAGCCACGCGAAATCCGCCGCGGGATCCGCGACCTGCATGTCGTGCCAGCCGCGCACCGCGGCCAGGCGGGTGCCGTCCAGCACCAGGTTCTCCTCGGAGAGGTCCCCGTGGATCACGGTCGGGCGGAAGCGCCACAGCCGGGGGTCCTCCAGGCGGGATTCCCACCGGCGCAGCAGCGGCGCCGGGACCTTGCCGGTGCCTGCCGCCCGGTCCAGCTCCGCCAGCATCCGGTCCCGGCAGCGCTGGGCCGTGTAGGTCGGCAGATCCCCTTCCCGCACGATCTCGATCGGCAGGGTGTGGATCGTGGCCAGGGCCTTGCCCAGCTGGGTGCTCAGCGGCTCCCGCTCCGGGGAGACCACGTGGGAGCGGCGCACCAGCTCCTCGATGTCCACCACCTCACCCGGGATCTCCGGGTACACGAACGTCCGCAGCCCGTCCCGGTCCGCCGAGCCGACGACGGTGGGCAGCTGGAAGGGCAGGCGAGCCCGCAGCCCCGGGGTGAAGGAATGCAGGATGACGTGCTCGGATTCCAGCCGGACGCTGGCCTCCTGGGTGCGCGGGCAGCGCACGATCCACCGCTGGCGCGCGGAGTCGAGGACCACCGCGCCGACGTACTCGGGGTTCTCGACTTCATACGCGTCGACGGCCACGGGGAAGAGCCCGGGCACCCCGGCCGAGGCCATAGCGGCTAACGTTAGCGGTGTGGAAGTCACCCCCACAGACTACAAGAGACCCCCGGGAGCACGCTGAGCGCATGAGCACCGCCGAGAACCCCGGGATCCTCCCGCCCCTGGGGGCGCTGCTGCTGGGGACCCACCCGCTGCGCCGCAACGACCTGGAAGCCGACACCTCCGCGCTGCTGCCCGCCGCGCTCCGGGACCCGCGCACCCGCGTGCTTACTCTGGACGCCGAGGGTCGGGCGCCCATCCGGTGCCTGCCGGATCCCGCCGACGCTGCGACGGCCGACGCCGCCCCCGCTCGCGACGCCGCCCCAGCGACCACCCGGGGTGGCGCCCGCGCCGAGATCGCCTGGGCCGGGACCGCGCCGGTCGCAGGCCCCCTGGCCCACCTGGGGCTCGCCGCCGACGGCGCCCCCGTCCTGCTGGCCCTGCCCACCGCACAGACCCCCGGCGAGGCCTCCACCGCCACCACGTCCGGAACCGCGGCCGGGGCACCATCGCGGCGGCTCGGGTTGCGCGAGGCCGCGGAGATGCTGGACCCGGAGCAGACCGGGTGGTTCACCGCCGGGCTGGCCCTGTACCGCTGGCACGAGCAGGCCCGGCACTGCCCCCGGTGCGGTGCCCCCACCGAGCCCACCCGGGCCGGCTGGGCCCGCACCTGCGCCGCCGAGGGCACCGAGCTGTTCCCCCGCACCGATCCGGCGATCATCGCCGCCGTCGTGCACACCGACGAACACGGGGAGGAGCGGATCCTGTTGGGCCGCTCCGCCCGGTGGCCCGCGGACCGCTACTCGACCTTCGCCGGCTTCGTGGAGGCCGGGGAGAGCCTGGAAGCCGCCGTCGCCCGGGAGGTCGGCGAGGAGGCGGGAGTCAGGGTGGTGCGCGCCGAATACCGCGGCTCCCAGCCCTGGCCCTTCCCGCGCTCGCTGATGCTCGGCTTCCGCGCCGTCGTTGCCGAACCGGGCGCGGCCCGCCCGGACGGCACGGAGATCGCCCGGGTCCGCTGGTTCACCCGCAGGGAGCTGGCGGGGGAGGTCCGCGCCGGACGGGTGCGCCTGCCCGGACCAGTCTCGATCGCCCACCACCTGATCGCCGACTGGTACGGTGGCACCCTGCCCGAGAAGGCGCCCCAGAACCCGCCCGAGAAGGCACCCGAGACCCTGCCCCAGAACCCGGAGGACGAGAGCACACGATGACCCCCGCCCGGAGCGGATCCGCCGCCGAAGCAGCGCGCCCGCAGGAGCCCGCCCCGAGCCCGGACCGGATCCTGGAGGGCCTGGACCCCGAGCAGCGGGAGGTCGCCACGAGCCTGACAGGGCCCGTGTGCGTGCTGGCCGGGGCGGGGACGGGCAAGACCCGCGCGATCACCCACCGCATCGCCTACGGCATCGCCGCGGGGGGCTACGTGCCCCAGCAGGTGCTGGCCCTGACCTTCACCGCGCGCGCGGCCAACGAGATGCGCGCCCGCCTGCACGGGCTCGACGCGGCCGGGGTGCAGACCCGCACCTTCCACGCCGCGGCCCTGCGCCAGCTGCAGTACTTCTGGCCCCAGGCCGTCGGCGGGACCCCGCCGCAGCTGCTGTCGGGGAAGGCCCAGTACCTCGCCGAGGCCGCCTCCCGGCTGCGCTTCACCACGGACCGGGCGATCCTGCGGGACCTGGCCGCGATCATCGAGTGGTCCAAGGTCTCCATGCTCACCCCGGACACCCTCGAGGAGAACCTGGGGAACAAGGAGCTGCCTACCGGATTCACTCCCCAGGGCTTAGCGCGGGTGGCCCGGGCCTACGAGGACCTGAAGACCGAGCGCAACGCCATCGACTTCGAGGACGTGCTGCTGGCCACCGTCGCCATCCTGGAGGAGGACGACGCCGTCGCCGCGGCCGTGCGCCAGCAGTACCGGCACTTCGTGGTGGACGAGTACCAGGACGTCTCCCCGTTGCAGCAGCGCCTCCTGGACAACTGGCTGGGTGGACGCGAGGAGCTGTGCGTGGTGGGCGACGCCTCCCAGACCATCTACTCCTTCACCGGGGCGACCGCCCGGCACCTGCTGGAGTTCCCCTCCCGCCATCCGCAGGGCAAGGTCGTGCGGCTGGTGCGCGACTACCGCTCCACCCCGCAGGTGGTGACCCTGGCCAACCGCCTGCTGGCCGCCCGCCGCCCCGCCAAGGACTCCACCCCCGGGGCCTGGGCCACACCCCTGGAGCTGCGCGCCCAGCGACCCAAGGGACCCGAGCCGGAGTGGTTCGAGTACGCCGATGACGAGCAGGAGGCCGCCGGCATCGCCGAGGACATCCGGGACCTGATCGACAAGGACGGGATGGACCCCGCGCAGATCGCCGTGCTGTTCCGCACCAACGGACAGTCCCAGGTCATCGAGCAGGCGCTGGCCGATGCCGGGATCGGGTACCGGTTGCGCGGGACGGAGCAGTTCTTCAACCGCCCCGAGGTCAAGAACGCCATCGCCCAGATCCGCGCGGCCGCCCGCGCCGACGCCGAGACCCCGGCCCCGCGCCTGGTGCGGGACCTGCTCTCCTCCCTCGGCTACCGTGACCGGCCCCCGGCCTCCACCGGGGCGGTGCGCGCGACGTGGGAGTCCCTGGCGGCCCTGGTCTCGCTCACGGATCGGCTGGCCGCGGCGCGGACCGAGGAGCAGGGGGAGCTGACCCTGCCGGATCTGGTGGAGGAGCTGGCCCGCCGGGTCGCCCATCAGGACGCGCCGGTCATGTCCGGGGTCACCCTGGCCTCGCTGCACTCGGCGAAGGGCCTGGAATGGGACGCGGTGTTCCTGTGCGGATTGTCCGAGGGGCTGATGCCCATCGGCTTCGCCGAGACCGGGGATGAGCTGGACGAGGAGCGGCGCCTGTTGTACGTGGGGATCACCCGGGCCCGGCAGCGGCTGTTCCTGTCCTGGTCCCTGGCCCGCACCCCGGGCGGGCGGGCCCACCGGCGCCGCTCCCGCTTCCTCGAGGGGCTCGCCCCGCGCTCGGCGCACCTGGGCTGAGCCCTGAGCCGAGCCCCCGACGTCGCCACCGCCCGGCCCCGCGGAACTCGCCGTCCCCGCGGGCGTGGAGCGTCCTGAGGGTCCCGCAGCTCGGGCTTGCGCCCGCCGCGTCCGGTCTCAGCCGGCGCGGATCTCGCGGATCTCCGGGTGCAGGGCGAGGCGGCACAGGCAGTCCGGGTCAGCCTCGACGCGGATCGCCGCCAGCTGGCAGTCCCGGCACCGCCGCGCCCACCACGGCACGGTCCTCTCCGCCCCCTCCACCGCGCGCAGGTCCCCGGCGACATCCAGGACCAGCTGCAGCACCGGGGTCCCGGGGGCCAGCGGAGGCTCCCAGTGCTCCTCCTCGTGTGCGTCCACGGTCTGCACCACCCGGTCGAAGCGGGCCACGAGGCCGGAAAGCCACCCGGGGTCCCGGGCGGTGCGCCGCGGGGCGCCCGGCGTCGTCGTCGGGTCCAGCTCCGCCGGAACCTGACCGGGCCAGAACGGCTGCCCGTCCCGGCCGAGCAGCTCGGTGATCACCTGCTCCCGGCGCCGCCGCTCACGGCACACCCGGTGCACCAGCTCCGACTCCGGGTGGCTGCCCTGCCCCAGCGGCAGCGCGCGCCCGGTGCGTCGGGCGATGTCCGCGCACAGGGCCCGATCCCGGGCCAGGCCCACGTCCTGGTTCCGGTACCCCCGCTGCTCGACATCCCGGGAGGTCACCGGGTGCCGGTCCAGCAGCCACGGCAGCTCGTCCCCGGTCCGCTCGGTCAGCCCGCGGCAGATCAGGGCGGCGGGACCGGCCAGCCCCAGGCACAGCACCCGGGCGCCGCGGGGGATGCCGGCGAGCACGTGCTCGACGGAGACGATGGGCGGGGCGACGGCGGAGGAGTGGTCCATGCCACCCACCCTGGCAGATGCGTGGGCGCGGATCCCCGCTCATCCACAGGCCCCTCGTCCCGGACGGTGCAGGCAGGTCCTCGACGCGAGCGACGGCGGGGAGGATCGTGCGGCGCGCTGGTTCGTGCGGCGGGCAGGCGCCCCGGCGCGGCGTCGTCGGGCTAGGATCCTCTCATGCCCCGTCCCGGCCCCGCCCCGTCCTTCCCCGATGAGCATCTGCGCGCCGAGGGGGATCGGCCCGCGCTGGTGATCCGCCGCTCGGCGCGTCGCCGCAAGACCGTCTCCGCCCGCTGGGACGGGGACCGGGTGCTGCTGCAGATCCCGGCGAGCATGGGCACGGATCGGGCGCTGCGCCACGCCGAGGAGCTCCTGCCGCGCCTGCTGCGGGCCCGGGCCCGCCAGGGGGCGGGGGAGGGGGACCCGACCTCCCGGCGCCGCTCGGATGCGTTCCTCGCCGAGCGGGCCCGACGCCTGGCCCGGGAGCTGCTGGGGGACCGGGTGCGGCCCGTCTCGATCCGCTGGGTCACCAACCAGCGCACCCGCTGGGGATCCACCACCCCCGCCCGCGGTAGCGTGCGGATCTCACACCAGCTGTGGGAGGTGCCGGACTACGTGCTGGACTACGTGATCCATCACGAGCTGTGCCACCTCATCGAGGCCTCCCACGGCCCCCGCTTCCGGCGCCTGGAGGCCCGCTACCCCCACGCCGAAACGGCCCGGGCGTACCTGGCCGGGTACGCCCACGGCAGGGGTCAGGACCCGGAGGAGCCGTTCGAGGACTCCCCGGAGGAATCCTCCCCGTCCTCCCCGGAGGACGGATCCTCCGAGTCCGCCCCGTCCTCGTAGCCGCCGGAGAGCAGCTTCTCCAGGGCGGCGTCCATCTCCTCATCCGTGGCGTGGAGCAGGTCGTGGGTGGGCTCGAACTGCTCCGGGTGATCCAGGTCCTCGTCCGTGGGCAGGTTCTCCGGGGCCTCCCACAGGGCGTCCCTGGCCTCGGCCCCGTGCTGCTCGCCGTAGGCGCGCCAGAACTCGGAGGCCTCGCGCAGGCGCCGCGGCCGCAGCTCCAGGCCGATCAGCGACCCGAAGGTCTTCTCCGCAGGTCCGCCCGCGGCGCGACGACGCCGCAGGGTCTCGGTCAGCGCGGGTGCGGAAGGCAGGTTGCCGGCGGTCCGTGCGCAGACGTCGTCCACCCAGCCCTCCACCAGGGCCAGCAGGGTCTCCAGGCGCCGCAGGGTGACCTCCTGGTCCTCCGTCAGCTGCGGGGTGAACAGATCCCCGGACAGAATGGTGCGCATCGACTCGGGGTCGGTGGGATCCAGGCTGCGGGTGGCCTCCTCGATCCGGTCCATGTCCACGTGGATGCCGCGGGAGTAGCGGCGGATCAGCTCCAGGATGTCCTGACGCAGCCACGGGGTGGCGTGGAACAGCCGCTGGTGGGCGGCCTCGCGCAGGGCCAGGAACAGCATGATCTCCTGCTCCGGCAGGTCCAGGCCCTCACCGAAGGCGGCGATGTTGGTGGGTACCAGGGCGCAGCGCTCCGGGGCCAGGGGGATGCCGATGTCCGTGGAGGAGACGGCCTCGCGGGACAGCTGCCCGACGGCCTGACCCAGCTGCATCGCGAACATCATCCCGCTGATCCCGCTGAGCATGGACGCGCCCTGCCCCAGGATGGCCTGCAGCTCCTGCGGGATCTGCTGGGTCATCGCCTGGCCCATGGCCTCCGAGACCGACGCCGCCACGGGCTCGGCGATCTGGCGGAACGTGTCGAAGCAGTGGTCCACCCACTCCACGCGCACCCAGGCATCCTCCGGCACGGCCGGACGGGAGAACTGGGTCTGCGCGTCCAGCCACAGCCCGGCCAGCTGCATCGCATCGCGCACGGCGGCCTTGCGGCTGCCGGTCAGGGAGGGGTCGGATTCGGCGGCGGCCAGCTGGCGGGCGTGATCCCGGGCCGCCTCCCAGTTCACGGAGCCGTCCCGGCTCATCCCGGACATCATGGCCTGGATCTGGGAGAACAGCCCGGACATCATCGCCGGGTCCATGGGCACGGACATCCCCCGCAGGTCCTCGGGGTTCAGCCCCTGCCCGGAGGACAGGCGGCGGAACAGCTCCTCGAAGGGGTTGCCGCCCCCCTCGCCGTGGGACTCGCGGTCGTCGGGGTTCTGGGAGTTCATGGCACCTCGAAGGGTCGGTCGGAGGCGACGGTGCGATCCGCCGCGCGGGCTCAGCCCCCATTAAAGGCCAGCCCAGGCCCGCCCGTCAGCCCGTGTCCGCTCCTGGCACAGTCCCACCCGCCGGGCCGACGCCGGACCGACGCCGGATCAGCGCCGGATCCGCCCAGGCCGCTGTGGGCTAGGATGGGCCACGCCCGTGAGCCGTCCCGGCCCGGCTGCCCCCGCCCCCGCGCGTCGCCGGCAGCCCCGCGCGGGCCACGCCCGAGCAGGAAGCCCCAGGATGCCCGAGACCCCGCAGCAGCACGACCCCGACTCCGCGGGGCAGACCGGGTCCGCCCCGCGCACCCCCACGCTGCGGCCTCGCCGCGCCCAGCGGCGTCGGGCCCGCCTGACCGGCCTGTGCGGTGCGGCCACCGTCGGGATCCTGGCCGCGGGGGCGCTGCTGGCCCCGCCGTTCGTCACCGAGGCGCCCGGCCCCACCTTCAACACGATCGGCGAGTGGAACGGGCACCAGCTGATCCGCATCGACGGCGCGAAGACCTATCCCGTCAGCGGCAGCTTGGACATGACCACCGTCTCCGTCGCAGGCGGGCCCAACTCCCAGACCAACCCGCTGGCCGTGCTCGGCGCGTTCCTGGACCCCGGGCGCACGGCGCTGCCCGCGGACGCCCTCTACGCCCCCGGCACCAGCTCGGCGCAGGTCGCCGCGCGCAACAGCGCGGACATGACCGACTCCCAGTCCGCCGCCCAGGCCGCAGCCGCCGAGCACCTGGGCATCGACTACTCCGTGACCCTGCGGGTCGCCGGGCGGGCCCCGCAGAGCGCGGCCGGGCCCCTGGCGGAGGGCGACGTGCTGGTGGCCGTGGGCGGCACCCGGCTGAAGACCTACCAGGACCTCACCGACGCCCTGCAGCGCACCGAGGGCAAGGCCGTCGACGTCGTCTATCGCCCCGGGGGCAAGGACGAGCAGCGCACCGTGCGGCTGACCCCGCGGCGCGACGACGCCTCGGGTCGGTGGGTGCTGGGGCTGTACCTGAAGCCGGACTACCACTTCCCGTTCACCGTGGACTACGGGCTGCAGGACGTCGGCGGGCCGAGCGCGGGCACCATGTTCGCCCTGGGGATCATCGACGAGCTGACCCCCGGCTCCCTGACCGGCGGCAAGCACGTGGCCGGCACCGGCACGATCGACGCCCAGGGGAAGGTCGGGGCCATCGGCGGGATCCGGCAGAAGATGATCGGGGCCCGGCAGGCCGGGGCCACCCTCTTCCTGGCCCCGGCGGACAACTGCGACGAGGTCACCGGGCACATCCCCGACGGGCTGTCGGTGGTCAAGGTCTCCACGCTGGACGAGGCCGTGGAGGCCGTGCGCGGCGTCGGCGAGGGCAAGGACCCCGCCTCCTACCCGCAGTGCGGCTCCTGAGGTCTCCGGGTCCGGGGGCCTCAGGCGCTTCGCATCCCTGACCGGAATGGTCCGCGGCACCCCTTTCCGGGCACAATGGGAGGCACGACGCCGGGCCGGGCTTGCTCGCGCGGCGTCCACGGCCCCTGACCCGCACCGGGAGCACCCGCGCAGCCGCCTCGGCAGCGCGGGCGAGCGACCCCGGGGCGGCGCGGGGCCCGCATCCACCGCCTGCGACCTCGAGGACATCCGTGAGCCAAGGACCCCACCAGCCCGATGCGGGAGGATCCTCCCGCCCCGACCGTGCCGCGCGCGGCCCCGCCTCCTCGCGGCGTCGTCCCCTGATCATCACCGCGATCATCGTCATCGCCCTGATCATCGCCTTCGTGGCCGCGACCCAGGTGTACACCGAGGTGCTCTGGTACGACCAGGTCGGCTACCTCACCGTGTTCCTGCGGGAGAACGGCATCAAGGTCGGGGTCTTCCTCGCCGCCGCGGTGCTCATGGCCTTCGTCGTGTGGCTGAGCATGCGCCTGGCCTGGCGCCACCGTCCCGCGCGTCCGGCCGCCGGACGCTCGCGGGCCGGGCGCGACGCCGCCCGGGAGCAGGCCCGCCGGGAGGGGGCCGGACAGGATCCGATGGCGGATCTGCGCGCGGCCTTCGAACAGAACATGGCCCGCTACCAGCAGGCCCTGGAGCCGATGCGCCGGGTGCTGCTGATCGCGGTGCCCCTGGTCATCGGGCTGTTCGGCGCGGCCACGTTCCTCACCCGCTGGGACACCGTCGTGCTGTTCTTCGCCCAGGAGCCCTCCGGGCGCACCGATCCGCAGTTCGGCCTGGACCTGTCCTTCTTCATGTTCACCCTGCCGTTCCTGCGCCTGGTTACCGGCTTCGTGCTGACCACCCTGATCTTCGCGGGCCTGGCCGCGCTGGTCGTGCACTACCTGTACGGCGGGATCTCGGTGGGGGAGCGGGGCCTGCGGGTCTCGCGCGCCTTCACCGTGCAGATGGGCATCACAGCCGCCGCGATCCTCCTGGTCGTGGGCGCGAACTTCTGGCTGGGCCGCTACGCGACGCTGCAGAACGACTCCGGGGACTGGACCGGAGCGATGTACACCGACGTCAACGCCGTGATCCCCACCAAGGCGATCCTGGCCATCGCGGCCGTGCTGGTCGCGGTGATGTGCATCGTAGGCGCGGTGGTGGGCCGGTGGCGCCTGCCGATGATCGGCACCGCGATGCTGCTGGTGGTCTCCCTCGTGGCCGGCGGGCTGTACCCGTGGATCGTGCAGCGGTTCCAGGTCCAGCCCACCGAGCAGTCCATGGAGAACCCGTACATCCAGCGCAACATCGACATGACCCGGGACGCCTACGGGCTCTCGGACCTGGAATCCACCAACTACGACGCCACGGTGGACTCCGCGAAGGGCGCGCTGCGCAACGACTCGCAGTCCATCTCCAACATCCGCCTGCTGGACCCGAACGTGGTCTCCTCCGCCTTCGCCCAGCTGCAGCAGTTCCGTCCCTACTACCAGTTCGGCAAGACCCTGTCCGTGGACCGCTACGACATCGACGGCACCACCCAGGACACCGTGATCTCCGCGCGCGAGCTGAACCCGGGGCAGAACCAGGACCAGGGCTGGTACAACCAGCACGTGGTCTACACCCACGGCTACGGCGTCGTCGCCGCCTACGGCAACCAGGTGGAGGCCGACGGCAAGCCCAAGTTCATGCAGTCCGGCATCAACGCCACCGGCGAGATCTCGGAGAACTACGAGCCGCGGATCTACTTCGGCCAGTCCTCCCCCGAGTACTCGATCGTCGGCGGCTCGGAAGGCGACGAGCACCTGGAGCTGGACCGCCCGCAGACCACGGACGACTCCGACTCCAACGACGCCAAGACCACCTTCAGCGGGAACGGCGGGCCCAACGTCGGCAACTGGTTCAACCGCCTGGCCTACTCCATCAAGTACCAGTCCTCCGACCTGCTGCTCTCCGACGGGGTGCGCCCGGAGTCCCAGATCCTCTACGACCGGGACCCGGCCGAGCGGGTGCGCAAGGTCGCCCCGTACCTGACGGTGGACGGCAACCCGTACCCGGCGATCATCGACGGCAAGGTGCAGTGGATCGTGGACGCGTACACGACGTCGTCCTCCTACCCGTACTCCGCGCCCACCTCCCTGGGCAGCGCCACGCAGGACTCGCGCACCCAGAACGGGCAGGCCCAGGCCCTGCCGGATGAGAAGGTCAACTACATCCGCAACTCGGTCAAGGCCACCGTGAACGCCTACGACGGCTCGGTGCAGCTGTACGCGTGGGACGAGGACGACCCGGTGCTGAAGTCCTGGCAGAAGGTCTTCCCGAACACCGTGAAGTCCTACAAGGACATGTCCGCGGCCCTGATGGCGCACGTGCGCTACCCGGAGGACCTGTTCAAGGTGCAGCGGGAGCTGCTGAACCGTTACCACGTGACGGATGCCAACTCCTTCTACGCCGGGGACGACGTCTGGAAGGTCCCGAACGATCCCACGACCGATTCGGACACCGAGCTGCCGCCGTACTACCTCTCCCTGCAGATGCCGGGGGAGGACAAGGCCTCCTTCTCCCTGACCAGCTCCTTCATCCCGCAGCAGTCGGACAGCTCCACCCGCAACGTGATGTACGGGTACCTGGCGGCCAACGGGGATGCCGGCACCGGCAAGAACGGGGAGCGCTCCCCGGACTACGGGAAGCTGCGGCTGCTGGAGCTGCCGCGCTCCTCCGTGGTGCCCGGGCCCGGTCAGGCGCAGAACAACTTCAACTCGGACACCGAGGTCTCCTCCGAGCTGAACCTGCTCAGCCAGGGCGGCTCCCGGGTGGTCAAGGGCAACCTGCTGACCCTGCCCGTCGGTGACGGCATCCTCTACGTCCAGCCCGTCTACGTGCAGTCCAGCGGGGATTCGGCCTACCCGACCCTGCGCCGCGTGCTCGTGGGCTTCGGCGAGAAGGTCGGCTACGCCCCGACCCTCGACGAGGCGCTGAACCAGGTGTTCGGCGGCGATTCCGGAGCGCAGACCACCCAGGACGCCGGGGTGGACGCCCAGGAGGCCGACGCCCAGGACGGCGAGAGCGGCCAGCAGGGCTCCGGGAGCAGCGCCTCCGGGGATCTGGGCTCCGCGCTGGAGAAGGCCAGCCAGGCCATGAAGGACGCCGACCAGGCCCGCAAGGACGGCGACTGGGCCAAGTACGGCGAGGCCCAGGACCGCCTGCAGAAGGCCCTGGACGAGGCCATGGAAGCCGAGGGCGCGACGGCCTCGGCCAGCCCGTCGCCGTCCGCCAGCGCCTCGGCGGACCGGTGAGCCGGCCAGGGCGCTGATCGTCCGGGCCGCGTGATTGGCCGACGCCGCGGACGCACCCTCCCTCGCGGAGGGGCGGCCGCGGCGTCATTCTATGTTCTGCGCCACAGATGCCCGATCGGAGTTGCGCAGGGTGGGGCGGGTCCGTATAGTTGAACAGGTCGCCGCGGGGTGGAGCAGTTCGGTAGCTCGCCGGGCTCATAACCCGGAGGTCGCAAGTTCAAATCTTGCCCCCGCAACGAGAAGCACGAGGCCCGGTTCCTGGATCACCAGGAACCGGGCCTCGTCGCATGTGCGGCCTCGCCCCGCCCCCCCCGGCCGGTTTGGGAGGGGTTTCGGCGTTTGGGAGCCCCGAGGACACACCCACACACCGAAACCCCTCCCAAACCGGCCGGGCCGCGGCTGGCCGCGGCCGAGGGACGGGGCGGGTCAGCGCAGGAACAGGGCACTCAGCCGCCGGGTCACCAGCACGATGCCGACGCCGGCCAGCACCGCGAAGTAGCCGACGTGCACCGCGAAGACCGGGGTGAGCAGCCCGGTGCTGAGCATCCGCACCATCTCCACCGCGTGCCACAGCGGGAAGGCCATGATGACCCACTGCAGGGCCGGCGGGTACACCGTGATCGGGAAGAAGGTCGCGGAGAGCAGGAACATCGGCAGCAGCACCACCATGATCCAGTCCATGTGCACGAAGGTGCGGCAGTAGGAGGTCACGGCCATGCCCAGGGCCGCGAAGCCGAAGGCGATCAGCAGGCACGCCGGGATCGCCAGCACGGCAGTCCAAGCCAGGCTGTAGCCCAGCACGCTCATCAGCGCCATGAACGCGCAGGAGTAGAGCATCCCGCGGAACAGCGCCGAGGAGATCTCGCCCAGGGCCACGTCCAGCGGCCCCAGCGGCGTGGCCAGCATGGACTGGTACACCTTGGAGAAGCGCAGCTTGAAGAACACGTTCCACGTGGAGTCGTAGATCGCCCCGTTCATCGCGGAGGTGGCCAGCAGGGCCGGGGCGATGTACGCCGGGTACGGCAGGTCCTGCCCCTGGTACTGCACCGCCCCCACCAGGGCGCCGACGCCGATGCCCATGGACAGCAGGTACAGCATCGGCTCGAGCACCCCGGAGACCATGATCAGCCAGTTGGACCCGTAGGAGGTGGCCAGCCCGTGCTCGAAGACCGAGCGGGCGTTGCCGGAGTAGACGGTCTGGGCGAAGGGCGCCGGACGCCGGTGGGCCAGCAGCGTCTGGGCCCCCGCTGCGGGCCGGGCGGGGGCCGACGTCACACCGTGGGAGCGGGAACCGGCGCGGGAGCGTATGCCGGGGATGTGGGCGGGCGGGCGGCTCATCGGTCCTCCAGCTTCCGGGTCAAGGACCGGCGCAGCCACAGGATCCCCAGGACCGACAGTCCGAGGAGCACCAGCAGGTGCGCGGCCACCAGCCACGCCGGCTCGGCATGGCCGAAGGCCAGTCCGCGGGAGAGCTCGGCGGCGTGCCACACGGGGGAGATCCATCCGATCCACTGGATGCCCCACGGCAGCACGTTCAGCGGGTAGTACACCCCGGAGAACAGCACCAGCGGCATCAGCACGAAGCGGCGCACCATGGTGGATCTGCCGCCCTCCCGGTCCAGACCGGCGAAGTACCCGGCCACCGGCGCCCCGAAGGCCAGGGCCCCGAGCATCGCGACCAGCGGGATCGCCAGCCCCGTGCCCGGCTGCGGGAGCACCCCGAAGACGAGCATCGCGATCCAGTACAGCCCCGCCACCGCGGCGACCCTCACCTGGATCGCCAGCAGCACCCCGAGGGTCAGCTGCCCGGGGGAGACGGCGGCCTGGTAGATCGTGTAGTAGGTCTTGGCGTCCCACTGCGTGCCGCCGAGCACCTGGTAGGTGGATTCCTCCACGCCCACCATCACGGCCGCCGAGACCAGCAAGGCCGGGGCGACGAACACCACGTAGGACACCCCGTAGGTGTCCGCCCCCGTGCCGTGGCTGATCAGGGCGCCCAGTCCCAGCCCCATACCCAGCAGGTACAGGACCGGCTCACCCAGCGCGGAGGTCAGCAGGGTCAGCCGGTAGCGCCAGTACACCCACAGCATGTGCTCGGTCACCCCCCAGAAGGCGGTGCGGCGGCGTCGGGCCGCGACCTGCGGATCGTCCAGGCCGGCTCGTCGGGCCGCCGGGGAGTACGACTGCGCGGTGGGCTGCGGATCCGCGACGGCGTCCTTCATTCGATCAGGCTCCGTCCGGTCAGGGTCAGGAACACATCCTCCAGGGAGGCGCGCCGGACCAGGCTGGAGCGCACGGGGACCCCGAGGTCGTGGCTGCGGGTCAGGGCCGCATCGGCGTCCTCGGCGTGGATCAGCAGCCGGTCCGGCAGCCGCTCGACCCGCCGGAACCCGCCGCGCTCGCGCAGCAGCGCGGCCTGCTCGTCCAGGACCGCTCGATCCAGGCGCAGCTCCAGCACCTCCCGGCTCACGTGCTCCCGGATCAGGGCGGCGGGGGAGCCTTCGGCCATGATCCGGCCGTGGTCGATCACCACGATCCGATCGCACAGCTGCTCGGCCTCGTCCATGTAGTGCGTGGTCAGCAGCAGGGTGGTCCCGCTCTCGCGCAGTCGGAACAGCTTCTCCCACAGCAGGTGCCGGGCCTGCGGATCCAGGCCCGTGGTCGGCTCATCCAGCATCAGCAGCCGGGGCTCGTTGACCAGCGCCCGGGCGATGGTCAGGCGCCGCTTCATCCCGCCGGAGAGGTCATCCGCGCGCACGTCGCGCTTGTCGGTCAGCTGCGCGAAGTCCAGCAGCTCGGGGATCTTCTCCCGCAGGTACCACCGGGGCAGACCGAAGTACCGGCCGTACACGGCCATGTTCTTGGCCACCGTCAGGTCCAGGTCCAGCCGGTCCTCCTGCGGGACGACGCCGATGCGCGTCCGGATGCTGGGCCCCTGAACGTCCGGGTCCGCGCCGAGCACCTCCAGGTGCCCGCCCGTGCGCCGGGAGGTGGCCCCGAGCATCTTCATGGTCGTGGACTTGCCCGCCCCGTTGGGGCCCAGCAGCCCGAAGGCCTCCCCGGCCTCGATCCGGAAGTCGATGCCGTCCACCGCCGTGAACCGCCCGAAGGCCTTGGTCAGACCGGAGGCGACGGCGGCAGGGGCGGGGGCAGGCATGATCCACATCATAGCCGACCATGATCCCGGCGTCACCCGCCCGGAGGCACGCGCCGGAGGCCGTCGGCCGCGACGCCGGCCCCGCCACTCAGCCCTGGGACTTCTTCAGCGCGGCCAGGCGCGCCTCCACCTCGGACTCCCGGGACAGATCCTCCAGGGACTCGAACTGCGCGTCCAGGGAGGAAGCGGACAGCTCCTGCGCCCCGCGCACCCGGGCCTCCTCCCGGCGCACCTTCTCCTCGAAGCGGCTGACCTCGCTGGTCGGGTCCATGACGTCGAAGGCCTTGAGGGCGTCGTTGACCTGGTTCTGCGCGGCCGCGGACTTCTGCCGGGCCGAGAGCTCATCCCTCTTGCGGGTCAGCTCATCCAGCTTGGAGCGCATCCGGTTCAGCCCGTCCTTGAGCTTGTCCACCGCCTCCGTCTGCGCGGCGATCTGCGGCTCGGCGGCCTGAGCCTCCTGCTCCGCGGCCAGCTGGCGCTGCAGCGCGATCTTCGCCAGGCCGTCGAACTTGTCCGCGCTCGCGGCATCGCCCTGCTCCCGGTGCCGGTCCGCCGTCTGGGAGGCGGCCAGGGCCTTGCGGCCCCACTCCTGGGCCTCCTTCAGGTCCTCGGCGTGGTCCTCCTCCAGCAGGCGCAGGTTGCCGATGGTCTGGGCCACCGCCTGCTCCGCCTCGGCGATGTTGTTCCGGTAGTCCCGGACCATCTGGTCCAGCATCTTCTGCGGGTCCTCGGCCGCGTCGATCATCGCGTTCACGTTGGCCTTCGCCAGCTGCGCGATCCGGCCGAAGATGGACTGCTTCACCATGGGATGTTCCTCCTGGTCGTGGTGGGTGGCTGTGTTCTGTGTGCTGGTCTGTGGGGCGGAACCTCGGTGCTTTCCGCGGCGGGTCCTCGGTCGAGAGTCCCTTCGGGTCCGGAGCTCGGCTCAGGAGCTGGTGTCAGAAGTTTCCTCCGGCCCCGCCGGAGCCGAAGCCGCCCCCGCCGCCGCCGAAGCTGCCGCCGCCGAAGCCCCCCGAGCCACCGCCGCCGAAGCCGCCGTGGTTCCCGCCGCCGAGCAGGGTGCCCAGCAGCAGCCCGCCCAGCAGGGCGGAGTTCCGGTTCGATCCGCCGGCCCCGGGGCCGGTGCGGAAGCTGCGCACGTCCGCATCAGCCCCGGACTGGGCCTGCTGGGCCCGCAGCAGCGCCTGGTTGGCCTCGGTGAGGGCCGCGGTGGGTTCGGCGTCGCGCAGCCGCTGCGCTTCGGCCAGGTGCCGCTGCGCCTCGTGCAGGGCGGTGCGGGCCTGCTGGCCGACGCCGCCGCGGCGGGCCGCCACGTAGTCGGTGGCCGCAGCGACGGCCGTCTGCGCGGAGATCAGGGTGTGGGCGAGGGTCTGGCGGGCCGAGCGATCCCGGGCGTGGGCATCGCGCACGCTGGCCAGGCCCTCATCCAGCTGCACGCGGGCCTCGCGCAGGCGCCGGGCCTGGGCCTGCGGATCCACGGGGCCTGCGGCCAGCTCAGCGCGGATCGCGGAGACCGCCTGGCGCACGCGGGCCGCCGCCCCGCTCAGATCCGCGTAGCCGCCCCGGCCCAGCAGGGCCTGCGCCTCGGCGACGTCGGCCTCGGCCTGCTCCAGCGCCTCCTCCAGGGAGGCCCGGGCCTGCTCCAGCTCGCCGGCCGAGCGCTCGGCCGCGGCGATCACGGAGCGGACCTGCCCGGTGGCCTCCTCCGCGCCGCGCACCGCGAGCGCGGCGGCGGAGACCTCCCCGGCCTCCAGGTGGGTGCGGGCCTGACCCACGGACTCCGCGGCCAGCTCCAGCCGCCGCTCGGCCTCGTCCAGGGAGTCCAGGATCGGCTCCACCGCGCCGACGGCGAACCGTCCGGTCAGCTCGCGGATCCTCGGGCGGGTGCGCTCCAGCCGGGCGCGCTCCTGCTCGACGCCGCTCCCGGCCGCGGAGATCGCCTCGGCGGGGGAGTCCTCCAGTCGGCGCAGCCGGGCGAACTCCTCCTGCTTGGCCGTCAGGCTCGCCTGGGCGGCGCGGCACCCGCGGATGATCTCGGTGAGCCAGGAGCGCTGCTGCTGCTCTGTGTCGGGGATGTCGTCGTCCAGCTGCTGCTGCAGCTGGAAGCTGCGGGTCAGGCTCTCCCGGGCCTGGGCGAGGGCGGTCTCGAAGGGTCGCACAGCCTCGTCGCCGTACTGGGCGCGGGCGAACTCCAGCTCCTCGGCGCTGCGGGCGACGGCGTCGTCCGCGGCCACCAGCAGGGGTCCGGCCTCGGCGCGCAGCTGCGCGAGGTCCATCGCGTCCAGCGGATCCGCGGGGGCAGCGCCCGGGACCCGGGCGGCACCGGGGGCACCCGCGGCCTGAGACGGCGTGCCGGGGGTGCCGGCGCTCGTTCCGTTGGCGCGCCGACGACGCCGCCGCCACGCCCACACACCCACGGCCCCCGCGCCGCCGGCGGCCAGCAGCCAGCCGCCGCTGATCAGTCCCTGGCTGCCGCCGCCCCCGCCGCTGGAGGCGCGCGAGGACTGCGCGGCTTCGCGCATCCCGTCCACCGCGGCTTCGGCGGCACCCGTCCAGTCGGTGTCGCGCAGCTTCGGGAAGATCCGATCCTGGTAGATCCGCTGCTGCTGCTCCTGGGTGATCGGGCCCGAGGAGCTGGCCTCGAACTTGGCCTGGCGGGCCTGGGTGGCGATGACCAGCACGGCGTCGGTGGCGCCGAGGTCGTTCAGCTCGGAGAAGCGGCTCACCCAGGCATCGGCACCGGAGGGGTCGGTGAACTCATCCACCGTGATGACGTAGAGGGTCAGGTGCTGGTCCTCGGCCAGCCGGTCGATCGATGAATCCAGCGTCTGGGTCGAGCCCAGGACCCCGGCTTCGTCGACCACGCGCTGTCCGGGGGAGACATCCATCGGGGCCTGCGCCAGAGCGGGCGCGGCGCCGAGCGCGGTGCTCGCGCCGACGGCGGCCAGCACCAGCAGGGCGGACCGGTGGCGTCCTCGGCTCTCGGCGGTGGGGCGGGTTGGATGCTCCATGGCACCAGACTAGGCCACGGCGGCGCGGGGATCACGGGTTATCCACCGTCGGCGCAGACGAGGCCGACGCGGCAAGGTGACGATCAGGAAACGTCCAGAATCCGCACACAGGGGGCACAGCCGAGCGGAGCACAGTGGAAGCGAGCATCGGGGCGCCGTGCGCACCGGCGCGGTCGCACCGCCCCCCCCATCAGCAGGACCCGGCATGAAAGGCTCGAGGATGACCACCCCGCCCCAGGACCCCCACCAGCCCGACGGTCACGAGGACCGGACCCGGCCCCACCCGTGGGCCGAACAGGAGCCGTCCACCCGCCCGATCGGCGCCGACGCCGGCGCGCAGCGCATCGAGGGCACCCGCCCCGCAGGCACCACACAGGAAGGCACCCGCCCGGCAGGCTCCGGGCAGGAGGGCACTGCGCAGGAGAGCACCGCGGCCTACCCCACCTGGGCCGGGCAGGCCTCCGGGGCGAGGACCCAGGAGCAGGCGGCCGCCACCGCCGAGCAGCCCACCCAGGCCACCCAGACCGCGGCCCAGCCCGCGGCCTACGGATACGGCTACGGCGAGGGCGGATACGGCGGCGGCGACGGCGGCTGGGGCACCGCGGGCCAGCCCATCTACCAGCCCGCCTCACCGCGGCGGGATCGCCGCCGGTTCGGCGCCGGCACCCTGATCGCCGGGATGGCGGTGGCCGCGCTGATCGGCGGGGGTGCTGCTGCAGGGACCACGGGGCTGATCGAGGCGAACTCCGCCTCCACGAGCTCCTCCTCCGGCAGCGGCGGCACGACCATCGTCAACGACCACAGCTCGGTCAACGAGGTCACCGCCGCGGCGCAGAAGGCCTCGCCCTCCGTGGTGACCATCGCCGTCACCGGCAGCGGGGAGTCCGGCACCGGCTCCGGGGTGATCCTGGACAAACAGGGCCACATCCTCACCAACACCCACGTGGCCACCCTGGACGGGGCCACCGCGAACGCGACCGCCGAGGTGCAGCTGTCCGACGGCTCCGTGCGCTCCGCGCAGGTGGTGGGCACGGATCCCACCTCGGATCTGGCCGTGCTGAAGATCGACGCGAACGGCCTGGACCTCACCCCGGCCACCCTGGGCGACTCCAGCAAGCTCAACGTCGGGGACACGGCCGTGGCCATCGGCTCCCCGCTGGGCCTGAGCGGCACCGTCACGGACGGCATCGTCTCCAACCTCAACCGCACGATCTCCGTGGCCTCCTCCGCGGCCCCTGAGGGCGGCGACACCGAGGACTCATCCCAGGGCTCGCCCTTCCAGTTCCAGTTCCCGGATAAGAACGGGCGCACCCAGACGACCCAGTCCAACTCCACGATCTCTCTGGCGGTGCTGCAGACCGACGCCGCGATCAACCCCGGCAACTCCGGCGGGGCCCTGGTCAACAAGGACGGCGAGGTCATCGGCATCAACGTCGCGATCGCCTCGGCCGGGTCCAGCAGCGGCTCCGAATCCAGCGGCTCCACCGGCAACATCGGCGTCGGCTTCTCCATCCCCGTGGACTACGCCAAGCGGGTGGCCCAGGAGATCATCGACGACGGGCACGCGACCCACGGGCTGCTGGGGGCCTCGGTGGCCTCCAGCCCCGCGGATGGGGACAAGTCCCAGACCTTCAGCGACGGCGCCGTCATCAAGCGGCTGAGCTCCGACGGCCCGGCCCAGCAGGCGGGGCTGTCCACCGGCGACGTCATCACCGAGCTGGACGGGCGCCAGATCACCGACGCCGAATCCCTGACCGCCAGCGTGCGCGAGGCCGCGGCCGGGCAGAAGGTCACCGTGAAGTACCAGCGCAACGGCAGCGAGAAGACCGCGGAGGTCACCCTGGGCAGCGCTTCGGACAGCTCCTCCTCCAGCCGCTGAGCCGGCGGCTGACCTCACCCGACGACGCCGCGCCGGCCCCGATCCTTCCGGGGCCGGCGCGGCGTCGTCTCGCGTGCGCGGCCGAACCCTGCGGGGCCACCCCGAGGGATGCGGGCCCGCGGGACTGTGCGCTAGAGCACCCCGCCGAAGTCGTGCTGGCGCCAGGCCTCGTAGATCGCGATGGAGGCGGAGTTGGCCAGGTTCAGGGAGCGGCGCCCGGGCAGCATGGGGATGCGCACCCGCTCGGTGACGTGCGGATCCTCCTGCACCTGCCGCGGCAGGCCCACGGACTCCCGACCGAACATCAGCACATCCCCCTCCTCATAGGCGATGTCCGCGTAGCTGACCCGGGCCGTGGTGGAGAAGGCGAAGATCCGGCGCCCGGCCAGCACCGCCCACGCGGAATCCAGGTCCGGGTGCACCGTCATCACCGCGAGGTCGTGGTAGTCCAGGCCGGCGCGGCGCAGGTGCGCATCCGAGAGGTCGAAGCCCAGCGGCTCCACCAGGTGCAGGTGCGCCCCGGTCACCGCGGCCAGGCGGATCGCGTTGCCGGTGTTGCCGGGGATCTCCGGGGTGTGGAAGAGGATGTCGAACACGGTCCCACAGTCTAGGCCCCCGCCCGGTGACGCAGGGCTCTTGCCCGGGACGCGCACGGCGCGCGTAGCATGGGGTGTCCGCCGCGGCGCCCCCGGCGTCGCCGAAGCATCCGTCGCATCCACCGCACCAGCCGCATCCACGGCACCCGCCGCACACGCCGCATCCGCCGGGAAGGAGCCCGCCATGGTCCGGGAGGCCTACCTCGACCACGCCGCCACCACGCCCGTGGATCCGCGCGCCCTGGAGGCCATGCTCGCCCAGCTGCGCGCCGGCGGCAACGCCTCCGCCCTGCACGGGGCCGGGCGATCGGCCCGCTCCGCCGTGGAGACCGCGCGGGAGCAGATCGCCGCCAGCCTCGGGGCGGATCCGGCCGAGGTCATCCTCACCGGCGGCGGCACGGAGGCCGACAACCTCGCCGTCAAGGGCATGTACTGGGCCCGGCGCGAGCAGGACCCCCGCCGCACCCGCATCGCGGTCTCCGCGGTGGAGCACCAGGCGGTGCGCGAGACCGTGGAATGGCTGGCCGAGCACCAGGGTGCCGCACTGGACTGGCTGGAGGTCGACGCCGAGGGTCGGGTCCACCCGCAGACCCTGCGCGAGGCCCTGGCCGCCCACCCGGGACAGCACGCGCTGGTCGCGGTGATGTGGGCCAACAGCGAGGTCGGCACCATCCAGCCGGTCGCCGAGCTCGCGCAGATCGCCGCCGCGGCGCAGGTGCCCTTCCACACCGACGCCGTGCAGGCCTACGGCAGCCTGCCCGTGGACTTCCGCGCCGTGGGCGCGACCACCATGGCGGTGTCCGGGCACAAGATCGGCGCGCCCTCCGGCGTCGGCGCCCTGGTGGCCGTGCGCACCGCCCCCCTGCAGGCACTGATCCACGGCGGCGGGCAGGAGCGCGGGGTGCGCTCGGGGACGGTGGATGCCCCCGGTGCCGCGGGCTTCGGGGCCGCCGCGGCCGGGCTGGCGGATCTGGAGGCCGAGGCCGCGAGGATCCGCGGCCTGCGCGATCGCCTGGTGGCCGGGGTGCGCGAGCGCGTCCCGCAGGCCGTGCTGCGCGGACCCGCGGACCTCGGGGCGGACTCCCGCCTGCCCGGCAACGCCCTGTTCACCTTCCCCGGCTGCGAGGGGGACTCCCTGCTGTTCCTGCTGGACATGGCCGGGGTGCGCACCTCCACGGGCTCCGCGTGCAACGCCGGGGTCCCCCGCCCCTCCGAGGTCCTGCTGGCCATGGGCCTGACGGAGGCCGAGGCGCGCGGGGCCCAGCGGTTCACCCTGGGCCGCACCAGCACCGAGCAGGACGTGCGGGCCCTCCTGGAGGCCCTGCCCCAGGCGTATCGGCAGGCCAGTGCCGCCGGGATGGCCGATCATGTCCCGGGTGGCGCCTGGTGAGGCCGGGTCTGAGAGATAGGCAGCGGAACTGACGGACGAGCATGAGGAGGAGCGGAGCATGAAGGTCCTGGCGGCGATGAGCGGGGGAGTGGACTCCGCGGTGGCGGCCGCGCGCGCGGTGGATGCCGGGCACGACGTCGTCGGGGTGCACCTGGCCCTGTCCCGGATGCCCGGGACCTTGCGCACCGGCTCGCGCGGGTGCTGCACCATCGAGGACTCGATGGACGCCCGGCGCATCTGCGACAAGCTCGGCATCCCCTTCTATGTCTGGGACTTCTCCGAGCGGTTCAAGCAGGACGTGGTGGATGACTTCATCGGCGAGTACGCCGCCGGACGCACCCCCAACCCCTGCATGCGCTGCAACGAGAAGATCAAGTTCGCGGCCCTGCTGGAGAAGGCTCTCGCGCTGGGATTCGACGCCGTGTGCACCGGGCACTACGCCAGGATCGTGCGCGATCCCGACGGACGCCCCGAGCTGCACCGGGCCGCGGACTGGGCCAAGGACCAGTCCTACGTGCTCGGCGTGCTCACCGAGGCCCAGCTGGAGCACGCGATGTTCCCCCTGGCCGAGACCCCCACCAAGGCCGAGGTGCGCGCCGAGGCCGCCGAGCGCGGCTTCGCGATCGCGAAGAAGGCCGATTCCCACGACATCTGCTTCATCCCCGACGGGGACACCCGCAGCTGGCTCAAGGAGCGCATCGACCTGCAGGAAGGGCCGATCAAGGACACCTCCGGGCAGGTGCTGGGCACCCACCGTGGGGCGCGGGCCTTCACCGTGGGCCAGCGCAAGGGCCTGGCGATCGGGCGGCCCGCCCCGGACGGGAAGCCCCGCTTCGTCCTGGAGATCCACCCGAAGACCAACGAGGTCGTCGTCGGGCCGAAGGAGATGCTGGCCGTGGAGGAGATCCTCGGGATCCGGCAGAGCTGGGCCGGACGCCCCGTGCCCGAGGCGCAGGCCTTCCTGCAGGCCCGTGCGCGCGGGGAGGCCCCGGAGGCCTCCGAGGCCTTCGAGGTCATGGCGCAGGTGCGCGCCCACGCGGATCCGGTGCCGGCCACGGCCCGGCTGCGCGAGGCCGAGGTGGACGGGCGCACGGCCGTGCAGCTGGTGGTGCGCCTGCGCGGCCCGCTGCGCGGGGTGGCCCCCGGGCAGACCCTGGTGATCTACCAGGGCACCCGGGTGCTGGGTCAGGCGACGATCCACCGCGCCTACTCCCTGGACCGGCCCGACGTGGTTCCGGCCCCGTAGACTGCCCTGCATGAACGCGCACCACACCGAGGACGAGACCCCCGCCGCCCCCGCCTTCGACGAGCGGGCCAGCTCCCTGAGCGACATCGATCCCGAGGTCTTCGAGGAGCTGCTGGCCATGCGCGGCACGATCGACAACATCGACGCCGCCCTGATCCACCTGCTCGCCGAGCGCTTCCGCGCGACCCAGCGGGTGGGGCATCTGAAGGCCGAGCATCGCCTGCCTCCGGGGGACCCGGACCGGGAGGCCGCCCAGATCCGGCGCCTGCGGGCCCTGGCCGAGGACTCCCACCTGGACCCGGCCTTCGCCGAGAAGTTCCTGAGCTTCATCGTCAGCGAGGTGATCCGCCACCACGAGCGCATCGCGGAGCAGCACGAGAAGGAGCGCGCCCGGAATGACTGAACCCGGTCCGACCGAGACCGACCCGCTGCCTCGGCTGGACGCGGCGCGGCTGAGCGCGGGCACCCGGGGATCCCTGCCGGGCACCGACATGCCCGAGTCCCTGCGGATGCTGCGCGGGGAGCTGGGTGACCCGCACCAGGGGGCGCTGCCCGTGCTGCCGGAGACCGGCTGGGCCGGAACCCGCCTGGCGCGCACGGTGGCCACCCTGGGCGGCCTGTCCGCTGACCTGCAGGCTGCCGGGTGGCGGCTGCGGGAGAGCCCGGGCCGGGAGGCCCGCACCGCCGCTGCGCGGCTGAGCTCGGATGTGCAGGCACTGGCCGACGCGATCGGCGCGGAATCCGCCGGGCACCGCGGCACCACCGTGGTGGACCTCATCGGGCCGCTGAGCCTGGCCGCGGAGCTGCACCTCGGGGAGGGGCGGGCCGTCCTGGCCGATCACGGGGCGCGCCGGGATCTGCGGGAGGCCCAGCGGGCCGGTCTGGCCGAGTACGTCCGGGCCCTGCGCACCGCGGTGGAGGGGGAGGACCTGGTCCTGCGGGTGCGCGAGCTCCGCGCCGAGCAGGTGCTGGCGGGCCGGGTGCCCACCGCCTCCGGTCTGCGCACCCTGCGCGCCGTGCCCCGCGGGGAGGCCCGCGCGGCCCTGAGCGAGCTGGCCCTGGCGGCCCGGTCGCTGGGCCTGGGCACGATCCTCGATCAGGGCGGGCCCGTACCCGATCCGGACCTGCGGGCGGAATTCGATGCGGTGGCCGTGCGTCCGGCGAGCACCGACCCGCGGGACTGGGAAGCCGCGGCCGCCGCGCACGATACCGGTCTCGGTCTGCGCCTGGGGGTGCTCACCGGTCCGGACACCCGGGGACGGCTGCCGGACCCGGGGCGCGAGGCCGCAGCCCTGTGGCGCACCTGGCGCAGCCTGGGCCTGGGGCAGGAGCACCTGCGGGGGATCGCGCTGGAGGAGCGGGCGGATCTGGATCCCGTGGCCCCGGAACGGGTCGCGTCGCTGCTGGACGTGGGGGCGCGCACCGCGCAGATCCTGGCGGAGCTGGCCGCCGAGGACGCCGCGTAGGCCATCCGCAGCCAGCGGTTCTCGCGTCGCTATCGCATGCCGTCATCTGAGCGCCGTCGCCGCAGCGGTCTCGGCACGGCATCGTACCGAGTCAGCCCTGCGGATCACGTAGGGTTGGAGTGCTCCCGTGCGCCGCGGAACCGGGCCAGGCCGCGGCCGGGAGGCGACAGCGGCATCGAGCGGGAAAGGGGCGCGAGTGAAAGCGCGGATTCTGGTGGTCGACGACGACGAGGCTCTGGCCGAGATGGTCGGGATCGTGCTGTCCAACGAGGGCTTCGAGCCGACCTTCTGCGAGACCGGGGACCGCGCCGTCTCCGCCTTCGAAAGCTACGACCCGGACCTGATCCTGCTGGATCTCATGCTGCCCGGGATGACCGGGATCCAGGTGTGCGAGAAGATCCGGGAGACCTCGGATGTGCCGATCATCATGCTCACCGCCAAGTCCGACACCGAGGACGTGGTGCGGGGGCTGGAGGCAGGCGCCGATGACTACATCGCCAAGCCCTTCAAACCGGCCGAGCTGCTGGCCCGCATCCGCACCCGGCTGCGCATCGGGGAAACCCGGTCCGCGGACCGCCTGGAGATCGGGGACCTGCACGTGGACCTGGCCGGACGCGCCGTGACCCGCGAGGGGCAGACCGTGCGCCTGACCCCCCTGGAGTTCGACCTGCTGGTCAACCTCGCCCAGGAGCCCGGGCAGGTGCTCTCCCGGGACACGCTCCTGGATCGGATCTGGGGCATAGACTCCGATGCCGACCGCCGCCTGGTCAATGTCCACATCCAGCGTCTGCGCGCCAAGATCGAGAAGGACCCGGAGAATCCGGAGCTGATCCAGACCGTGCGCGGGGTGGGCTACAAAGCCAACGCCCACCAGGTCCGCCGCTAACCGCCGCCCGCCCCATGGCCCGTCACCTCAGCCGCCCGCTGCGCCGCGTCCTCGGCGTCGTGCCCGCACTCTGGCGCGCCCTGCGCCAGCGCTGGCGCACCTCCCTGCAGTTCTCCGCGGTCGTGGTGGCCACCTCCCTGTCCCTGCTCGCCTTCCTGTTCGCCGGCTCCTTCCTGTCCACGCAGATCGCCAGCAGCCTGTTCCGGGAGTCGCAGAGCCAGGCGCTGGAGGAGTCCTCCAAGGGCTTCTCCGATGTGCAGGGCATCCTCAACAGCTCGGACGCTTCCAGCCAGGCGGAGATCCAGAAGCTCATCCAGAGCTCCCTGACCATCCTCGAGACCCACGGGGCCGACGCCAAGCGCCAATGGATCCTCATCCCCGTCGGCGCAGGCTCGGATCAGGCCGGTGTGGGCGCCCAGGCGCAGAACCGGTGGATGAGCCCCTCCAGCGTGCCGCAGGACCTGCAGGAGGAGGTCACCGGAGGCGACGGGGTGTTCTGGAAGTCCGCCTCGCTGCCGGTGGATGAGCACGGCACCCCGGTGCCGGTGCTGATCGTCGGGTCCACGGTGCACCTGAACCAGGGGGATCGGTATGCGCTGTACCTGGTCTACGACCTCTCCTCCTCCCAGCAGACCCTGGACTACATCCAGTTCGTCATCACCGTGGGCTTCGCGATCCTGCTGGTCTTCGTCGCCACGATCGTCTGGTGGGTGACCCGCTCCGTGATCCGCCCCATCTCCCAGACCGCGGCGGCCGCCGAGCGTCTGGCCGACGGGGACCTGGACGATCGCGTCGTCATCCGCGGGGAGAACGAGGCGGCCGTGCTCGGCGCGTCGTTCAACGAGATGGCCGACTCCATCCAGCACCAGATCGAGCAGCTGGAGACCCTGTCCAAGATGCAGCAGCGCTTCGTCTCCGACGTCTCCCACGAGCTGCGCACCCCGCTGACGACCGTGAAGATGGCCGCGGAGCTACTCTACGACGGGCGCGAGCGGATGGAGCCGTCCTTCCAGCGCTCCACCGAGCTGATGTACCACCAGGTGGACCGCTTCGAATCCCTCCTGGCTGATCTGCTGGAGATCTCCCGCTTCGACGCAGGCTCCGCGACCCTGGACGTGTCCACGGTGGACCTGGCCGATCTCGTGGAGGACACCATCGAATCCGTGCGCCCGCACCTGGACCGCGCCGGTCTGACGGTGCGCCTGCACGGGGAGCAGCTGCGCTGCGCGGTGCAGATGGATCCCCGGCGGATCGAGCGGGTGCTGCGCAACCTCCTGGTCAACGCGATCGAGCACTCCGAGGGCCGGCCCCTGGACATCTGGCTGGCCGCCGGGACCCACGACGCCGCCGTGGCGGTGCGCGACCACGGCATCGGAATGACCGCGGAGCAGTCCCAGCGGGTCTTCGACCGCTTCTGGCGGGCCGACCCCTCGCGCAAGCGCACGCTGGGCGGCACCGGACTCGGGCTGTCCATCGCGGCCGAGGACGTGCGCCTGCACGGCGGCCGGCTGGAAGCCTGGGGAGAGCCGGGTCAGGGCGCCTGCTTCCGCCTCACCCTGCCGCTGCACCAGGGCGAGACGGCCGGCGACTCCCCGCTGGGCCTGCCCCCGGATGGGATCCCGGACCCTGCGCCGTCGGCTACGGCGGACCCAGCAGATGCGCAGGCCGACGCCGCGAGCGGGGCCGCTCACGATCCCAGCCCCGTCGACTCCAGCCCCGTCGACCCCGGAACGGAGGACCGAGCATGATCACCGCCCGCCCGATCCCGACAGGACGCCGTCCGCGTGTCCGGAGGATCCTGCTGGCCCTGCTGGCCCTGATCCTGGGACTGACCGCCTGCGGCCGCATCCCCACGGACGGGCAGGTCTACCACTACGCGGAAGGCGAGACCTCCAGCGCCACCCCGACCCCGGCCTACAGTCCCGCCGGGCCCCGAGAGGGAGACGATCCGGAGCAGATCCTGCGCGGCTTCTTCGAAGCAGGCACCGGCGTGGAGGACGACTACGCCGTAGCACGCTCCTTCCTGACCCGGGACCTGGCGGCCAGCTGGTCCCCGGAGGACGAGACCTGGGTGTATCGGGACGGGATCACCGTGGAGGGCGACGGCGGTCAGGACCGGCTCCGAGCCGAGATCCCGGTGGCCACCCATGTGGATGACCGCGGCATCGCGACCTCCTATGACGAGCCGGACACCCGCACCCTGCACGTGGGCTTCACCCGGGTGGACGGGCAGTGGCGGATCAGCAGCATCCCGAACGGCACGGCCCTGACGCGCACGCAGTTCGAGCGGCTGTTCCGCTCCTTCTCCCTCTACTTCTACGACCCCACCTACACCTACGCGGTGCCCGACATCCGCTGGTTCGTCAGCCGGCCCACCGTGGCGACCTCCCTGGTGCGGGTTCTGCTGCAGGGTCCCGCCCCCTACCTGACCGGGGCCGTGGTCTCCCCGATCCCGGCGGGGACCTCCCTGCAGCGAGCCTCGGTGCCGGTCGATGGGGGTGTGGCCCAGGTGGGACTGACCGGAGGTGAGATCTCGAAGGCCGGGCAGCTGACCCTGGAGCGGATGCACTCCCAGCTGCGCCAGACCCTCTCCGGGATCACGGCGATCTCGGACGCGGCGATCAGCATCGACGACAAGAAGATCGACGTCGGCCAGGTCTCCGACTACCGCGAGCCCCAGAAGGATCCCCAGGTCGGCGAGCAGCAGGTGGGGGTGCGCGAGGACGAGCTGGTCTCCTACGCGCCGGACCAGGTCCGCGCCATCTCCGACCTGCAGGCGCCGCTGAGCGCACCGCGCCAGCCGGGGACGGATCCGAGCCGCTCGGTCTACGCCTACCTGGATGAGGACCGCGGCCACCTCGGGGTGCGCGCCAAGAACGGCACTGCCCTGGACCTGGACCTGCCGGGGCGGCTGACCCGCCCCAGCATCGACTTCCGACGGTGGGTCTGGACCGCCTCCGCCGACGGCACCGTGCACGCGGTGCTGGGGGATCGGGATGGGCAGCAGCCGCGCACCGTCACCGCCGACTGGCTGCGGGGTCAGAGCGTCTCCTCCCTGCGGATCTCCCGGGACGGCACCCGGGCCCTGGTGGTCACAGGGGAGGGTTCTGCCGCCCGGCTGTGGGTGGCCGGCGTCGTGCGAGAGGAGAATGGGGCGCCCACCCGCCTGCTCGATCCGCTGCGGGTCTCCACGACGGTGCACCCCGCCCAAGCCCGGTGGATCTCGGATTCGGCCGCGGTCATCGCCGACACGGCCGGAGACGGGGTGGAGGTCATGCACCTGACCGGCCGCTCGGATCAGCTGGACGGGCTGTCCGGGATCGAGGCGATCAGCGGCGGGGACGGGGTGCAGAGCGTCTACGCCCAGACCTCCTCCGACGTCTATCGTCTCTCCGGCGCCTCGTGGTCCCGCGTCGAGACGGCGGTGCGAGACCTGGCCTACCCCGGCTGAGCCCGCCCCCGGTGGGATCCGCGGGGTCATCCACAGGCGAGCCGGCAGGGCTTGTCCGGGGTGCGTCGATGCGGCACAGTCTCGGTGCATGGACGATGACGCTGCGGTCTCGCGCCGCCTGGATGCCTGGGCCCTGCGGGCGGGGGACTGGGTCGGGCAGACGCTGGAGGCGCTGCTGCCCCGCTCCTGCGCCTGCTGCGGCGTGGGGATCCGGGGACTGTGTCCGGTGTGCTCGGCGCTGTTCCACCGGTTCACGGCCCGTCCGTGCGATGCCGCGGCCTGGGCCCCGCGGTGGCCGGATGCGCTGCCCTGTGCGGCCGCCGGGGCCTACCGCCACGAGGCCGCACGGCTGCTGCTGGCGTGGAAGAACGGCGGGCGCACGGACGCCCAGCCGGTGCTCGCCCGGGCCCTGGCCCGCGCGCTGGCCGCGACCCTGGCCGAGGCCCTGGCGGATGCGCCGGGAACGCGCGAGGTCCTGATCGTGCCCGTGCCCTCCTCCGCCGCGGCGTTCCGCCGCCGCGGCTTCGTCCCGGCACAGGCCCTCGCGCGGGGTGCGCTGGCCGAGCTGCGGCGCGGCGGCGGTCCCGACGGGGTGCGCCTGCGACTGGTCCCGTGCCTGCGCCGTCGGGGGCGGCCCCCGGGGAAGCTCGCATGGGGTGCCGCCCGCGGCGGGCAGAAGGGTCTGGGGGCCGGGCAGCGTCGGGCCCGGGTCCATCACTCCATGGTCGCCGCCGTCAGCCCGCCGTGGTCCTGGTGCGGCTTCTCGGTGCGGCTGGACGGTGCCCGCTGCGTGCTGGTCGACGACGTGCTGACCACCGGGGCCAGCCTGGAGGAAGCCCGCCGGGCGATCCTCGAGGCCGGGGGCGTGGTGCTCGGGGCGGCCGTGGTCGCGGCGGTCCGTCTGCCCGATTGAGGCGCCTCCTGCGGCTCGGGGCGGTGGATCTCGCGGCGTCATGGTGTGACCTGCCCGACGTCGCCCGGGTAGGGTGGGGACAGGGAGTCGGTCAGATCCGCTCCTCGTGCGGCGGCCCTTGTCGGGTCCGGCGTGACGGCCCCTGGCAGGCCGACCGCACCCCGCCTCTTCCCTCAGGGAGGTCATCGTGGAACTCACCGTCTACGGCCGCAACGTCAAGGTCCCCGAGCGCATGCGCGAATACGTCGAGGAGAAGGTCGAGAAGTTCGAGAAGCTCAACGACCGGGTGGAATCCATCGACGTGAAGGTCGCGAAGGTCGGCAGCGGGCCCCAGTCCATCACCGTCGAGATCACCGTGCACGGGCCCGGCCCGGTGCTGCGGGCCGAGGCCACCGGCGCGGACAAGTTCGCCGTGTTCGACGATGCCTACGGCAAGCTGCTGGAGCGCCTGCGCCGCGCCCGTGACCGGCGCAAGATCCGCCGCGGGCATGCCCGCCCCCAGTCGGTCTCCGAGGCCACCGGCGCCCTGCCCGTGATCGAGGCGGGGCAGCAGCAGGCCCGCATCGAGCTGCCCGCGGAGGAGGCTTCCGCCGAGGAGGTCCCCGTGGAGGAGGCGGCCTTCGACCAGGACTACCCGCTGACCGCGGAGATCTCCCCGGTGCAGATCCGGCGCAAGACCTTCCCGGCGGAGCAGCTGAGCGTGGACCAGGCCGTGGACCGGATGGAGCTGGTCGGCCACGACTTCTACCTGTTCATCGACGAGGAGCTGGGCCGTCCGGCCGCCGTCTACCGTCGCAAGGGCTGGACCTACGGGGTCATCACCCTCGGGGAGGACGCGCCCGAGGAGGGCACCACCGAGACTCGGGTCTACCAGGCCTCCTGAGGACCCGTCACCGTGTTCGCGGGGCCCGGGGTGCGGCTGGCGCCTCCCCGGGCCCCGTTCGCGCGCTCCCAGCGGATTCCCATGCGCGAGAACCGGACGCGGTGCGGCGCATCGCGTAGACTGCGCTGATGGGTCCGCCCGGCACACCCGCCCCGCGGCGGCCGACGCCGCGCACGGACCCGGGACCGCGGGCGAGCGCCCGCCGCACGGGTGCCTCCCGGCGCCCTCATCCGCCGTCGTGACTAGGAGTTCATCGCTCGTGGCATCCTTCCTGGAAAAGATCCTTCGCACCGGAGACAAGCGGCTGCTCAAGAAGCTGCGGGTCTACGCCGAGGCGATCAACTCCCTCGAAGAGGATTTCAAGGCCTACACGGACGCCGAGCTGCGTGCCGAGAGCGACGCGTTCAAGGCCCGTCTGGAGGACGGCGAGCAGCTGGATCGACTGCTGCCCGAGGCCTTCGCCGCGGTGCGCGAGGCCTCCGCCCGCACCCTCGGCCAGCGCCACTACGACGTGCAGCTGATGGGCGGGGCCGCCCTGCACCTGGGCAACATCGCCGAGATGAAGACCGGCGAGGGCAAGACCCTGGTGGCCACGTTGCCGGCCTATCTCAACGCCCTGACCGGCAAGGGCGTGCACGTGGTCACCGTCAACGACTACCTCGCCGAATACCAGGCCAACCTGATGGGGCGGGTGTACCGCTTCCTGGGCATGGAGCCGGGGGTCATCCTCTCCCAGCAGACCCCCGAGCAGCGACGCAAGCAGTACGCCGCGGACATCACCTACGGCACCAACAACGAGTTCGGCTTCGACTACCTGCGCGACAACATGGCCTGGTCCGTGGACGAGCGGGTGCAGCGCGGACACCACTTCGCCATCGTCGACGAGGTCGACTCGATCCTCATCGATGAGGCCCGGACCCCGCTGATCATCTCCGGTCCTGCCGCGGGGGAGGCCAACCGCTGGTACGGGGAGTTCGCCCGGGTCGCCCGCGACCTGGTGCGCGACCGCGACTACGAGGTCGATGAGAAGAAGAAGACCGTGGGCGTGCTGGAGCCCGGCATCGAGAAGGTCGAGGACCACCTCGGCATCGACAACCTCTACGAGTCGGAGAACACCCCCCTGATCGGGTTCCTCAACAACGCGATCAAGGCCAAGGAGCTGTTCGCGAACAACAAGGACTACGTGGTGCTCAAGGGCGAGGTGCTCATCGTCGACGAGCACACCGGGCGCATCCTGCCCGGACGTCGCTACAACGAGGGCGTGCATCAGTCCATCGAGGCCAAGGAGAAGGTGGAGGTCAAGGCGGAGAACCAGACCATGGCCACCGTGACCCTGCAGAACTACTTCCGCCTCTACGACAAGCTCTCCGGGATGACCGGCACCGCCGAGACCGAGGCGGCCGAGTTCGTGAACACCTACGACCTCGGCATCGCCGTGATCGACCCGAACAAGCCGCTGCAGCGGATCGACCAGCCGGACCTGGTCTACAAGAACGAGGTCGCCAAGTTCGCCGCAGTGGTCAAGGACATCGCGAAGCGCCACGAGAAGGGCCAGCCCGTGCTGGTGGGCACCACCTCCGTGGAGAAGTCCGAGTACCTCTCCAAGCTGCTGGCCAAGCAGGGCGTGCGCCACGAGGTGCTCAACGCCAAGAACCACGCCCGGGAGGCCGCCATCGTCGCCCAGGCCGGGCGCAAGGGCGCGGTGACCGTGGCGACCAACATGGCCGGGCGCGGCACCGACATCATGCTCGGCGGCAACGCCGAGTTCGACGCCGTGGAGAAGATGGCCGAGCTCGGTCTGGATCCGGCCGAGAAGCCCGAGGAGTACGAGGCGAAGTGGCCCGAGGTCCTGGCCGCCTGCGAGGAGGCCACGAAGAAGGAGCACGAGGAGGTCAAGGAGCTCGGGGGGCTGTACGTGCTGGGCACGGAGCGGCACGAGTCCCGGCGCATCGACAACCAGCTGCGCGGACGCTCCGGGCGCCAGGGGGACCCGGGGGAATCCCGGTTCTACCTGTCCCTCTCGGATGACCTGATGCGCCTGTTCAACGGCGCGGCGGCGGCCCGACTGATGGCGGGTGCCCCGGACGACACCGCCCTGGAGCACCGGATCGTCTCCCGGGTGATCGCATCGGCGCAGAACCAGGTGGAGGCGCGCAACGCCGAACAGCGCAAGAACATCCTCAAGTACGACGACGTCCTGAACCGCCAGCGCGAGGCCATGTACGCCGATCGGGCCCGGATCCTCGAGGACGACGACATCGCGGAGAACATCCAGAAGTTCGTCACCGAGGTGCTGACCTCCGCGATCGAGGACAAGACCTCCCATGGCCACGCCGAGGACTGGGATCTGGAGCAGCTGTGGGAGCTGCTGGCCGGGATCTACCCGATCAGCATCACCGTCGCGGACCTCGAGGAGGCCGCCGGTGGGCGCGGGAAGATCACCCAGCAGATGATCATCGACGAGGTGCTCTCCGATGCCCGCGTGATCTACGAGCAGCGCGAGGAGCAGGTCGGCTCGGAGGCGATGCGCACCATCGAGCGGCGCGTCGTGCTCTCGGTGATCGGGCGGCACTGGCCCGAGCACCTGTACGAGATGGACTACCTCAAGGAGGGCATCGGGCTGCGGGCGATGGCCCAGCGCGACCCCCTGGTGGAGTACCAGCGCGAGGGCTACGCGATGTTCCAGGAGATGATGGGCGCGATCCGCGAGGAGACCGTCGCCTACCTGTTCAAGCTGGACCTGTCCAAGCAGCGCACGCGCATGTCCTCACAGGCCTTGGAGGTGCCGCAGCAGCCGAAGTTCCTGCGCTTCACCGCCCCGGGGGAGTCCGGGGAGCAGCTCAGCCGCGTCGAGGCGACCGGCGAGAGCTCTGCCGAGGAGCAGGCGGGCAAGGCTGCGGGTGCCGACCGCGCCGCGTCGGAGGGCGCCGGTGCCGGGGCGGATGCCTCCGGGTCTGCCGGATCCGCCGACGGGGAGGCCAGCGAGGGCCAGCCGACCGGCAACCGCGCGGCCCGCCGGGCCCGCCGCGGTTCGGCACGCTCCACACGACGCCGGTGAGTGCCGGAGGCCCCGCGCCTCAGCCGATCTCCGCGGCCACGATCTGCCACTGACCGCGGACTCGGTGGATGCGCAGGGCCAGGGCCCGGCAGCGATCCTCCACCCGCACGACCACGGCGGCCTCGTACTCGTCGGGGGCCGCGCACACCGCCCGGACCCGCTGGGGACGGGCGGGGGAGGCGAAGCGGGACCCGCGCGGGACCTGCTCCAGCGCCACGATCGTGGGGCTGGGGGCCACCGGGGTCCCAGCCTCCAGGTCGCGCCGTTCCCTGATCCGATGCATGATCATGGGATGCACCCAGCGGGAGAGCTGGTGCAGCTGGCGCCGCCCGGCGACGACCTCCGCGATGGCGGCCCCGACCGCGCCGGCGATCGCGTGCACGCGACGCAGCTCCTCCTCGGGATCCACGGTCCGACGCCGCCACTGGTAGTACGGGGGCGGCCCGGCAGGATGTGCCCCGGGAGTCCCGGGCACGGAGCGGATGGACAGGACCGTGCCGGTGTGCGGCACCCTCGGCATCGGGGCGGTGGTGCGCGGGCTGATGGTCGGGGCGGGCAGCTGGGTGGCGGACATGGCGGGAGTCCTTTCGATGGGTGGTCGTCGTCGGGGTGGGGAGCCCGACCGGATCCGTCACGGCGGCGGTCGGCTCCGCTGAGCATTCGGTCGGGAGCGGGGAGGCGGGGGCGTTCGGCGGTTCAGCCGGCGACCTCCGGTGGAATCGTGAGGACCAGGCCGGGCAGCAGGAAGTCGGGTCCGTCCCGGAGGATGTGCTCGTTGGCGGCGTAGATCCGCTGCACGGCGCGGGCCGTGCGGGCATCGTCCTGGTCTCCGGTGCAGGTCGCGGCGATCTGCCAGAGCGTGTGTCCGCGCAGCACCACCCACGTGGACGCGTCACCGGAGACCGAGGAGTCGGAGGCTGGAAGAGCCTCGTCGGCGGCTTCGGCCGCCGTCCGGTCCGGTGAGCTCGGGGGCGCCTGGTCCGCAGGGGATTCGACGTCGGTGCTGCTGGACTGTGTATCGGCGCGGGCGGCGCCGAATAGGGGCGTGAGCTCGGCGGCCTCGCGTACGGCGACGGGGGAGGCCGTGCTCGGGGCCGCGAGCCGTTCGGCCTGAGCCGCCGGCAGGATCGCGGCGGTGGCCGGGAACAGCGGGCTCAGCTGCGTCTCCGGGCCCTCGGACGGGGTCGAGGCGGGCGCATCCGCGGCGGTCTGCGCGGCGGCATCGGCGGAGGTGCTCGGAGCGGAGGTCCCGGCCTCCGGGGTCTCGACCGGGTCCGTGGGCCCGGAGGGCTCCGCGGCCCCGGAAGGCTGCGGGAGCATCGAGGGACTCGCCTCGCCCTGCTGGGCGTGGGCCGCCGGCAGCAGCGCGGCGTTGATCCCCAGGGCCAGCAGCACCACCCGGTACACCGGCCCCGGAAAGGCGACGGGGCGCGGGAGGCGGTGGTGGGCCGGACGCAGATCCGGGCTGCCCGGGTCCCGGGCGCGCAGGCCGCGCACCGCCAGGAGTACAGCGCCGCAGGACCACCACAGCACCAGGCTCAGCGCCGCCAGGAGCAGGAATCGCACCAGAACACGCTCCGGATCCGCGGCGGGGGAGGCCAGCTCGGCCCAGGAGAGGCTTCCCAGCAGGCTCACCAGTGCGGCTGAGGACGCGGCTGCTATGGCCCCGAACAGGCACAGCAGCGTCCCGACGCGCCAGAACCCACGGGGTCCGGAACCCTGAAGACGTTCCATGATGATCACCGATGCTTCCATTTGATGACGTTTGGTGATGTTTGGAAGTCTCTCCCAGGGTCGAGAGGCTGTCAAGGGGTCGGCTGTCCCGATTCCGTCGTCGGGTCTCGAGGCGGGCGCGGACGGGGCGGAGGGCCCTAGGATCGGTCCATGAGATGGCAGCGCCTGTTCGAGGATTTCGAGAGCCGATGGGCCGCGCAGCGCCAGCGCGGCATCGAGGAGGATGCGGCGGAGGAATCCCGGCTCATCGTCGCGCGCACCACCATGACCGAGCTGCTGGGCGCCCATCAGGGTGCGGCGCTGCGACTCATGACCGCCACCGGCCGCACGGTCGCGGGGGTGCTGGAGAGCGTCGGGGCGGACTGGGTGCTGGTCCTGCAGCGCGGAGAGGAGCACCTGATCCCGATCCGCGCGATCACCTGGTGGGAGCCCGCCTCACCGCCCCGACGCGGCGCCTCAGGTGGTGCGCTGCGCTTCACGACGGCGCTGCGGGCGCTGGCCGCGCACCGGGAGCCGGTGCGGCTGCTGAGCCTGCGCGGGGCCGAGGAGGTCGAGTGCGAGGGGGTGATCGAGCGGGTCGGCGCCGACCACCTGATCCTCAGGCTCAGCGCCGAGCACGCTGGCGCGACCCGGTCAGGTCGGGGTCGGCGGGTCTATCCCTTCCGCGCGATCGCTGCGCTCGCGGTGCCCGCTCGCGGCACCGAGGCCGATGGGCGCTGAGCCCGGCAGAGGAGATGCCGAGCCGGCGGCGTCGTCTGCCGCGTCAGCCCTGCGTGTCCTGGTGTTCGCGGATGCTCGCCGCGGTGCGACGGTAGGCCTGCTCGATGTAATCCTCCAGCACGGACTTCTCCACCCGCCACTGACCGCGCCCGCCCACCTGGATCGCGGGCAGCTCTCCGGAGCGCACCATCGCGCGGGCCTGGGACATCGAGATGTTCAGGGTCTCCGCGACGTCGGTCAGCGTCAGGAAGCGAGGAGCGCTCACGGCTGGCAGTCCTTTCTCACCGGTCTCCGGTCGGGCCCGGGTTGGGCCCCATCATCGCACGGCTCCCCAGTCTAGTCGCCGTCCATCCACAGCCCGGGCGCTGGACTGGGCCGGACCGGAAGGACCGGAGGCGCCAGGAGCGGACCGACCCAGCCTGTGGACGAAAACGGTGTCCGGTCTCACATACCCGCTAGGATGCCGGGCAAGGGGACACACCCCGCGCCGCCCGGGTGAGTCCGGGCGCCCCTGTCCGGCACCGACCGAGCGAAGGACCATCCCGTGCCCGATCACCCGACTCCCACCGCCGCCCTCTCCCCGCGCCTGCAGCGACCCACCTGGCGGGATCCCCGCCTCCTCGTGGGCATCCTGCTGGTGCTCGTCTCCGTCATCGCGGTCGTCGGCATCGTGCGGGCCGGGGATCGGACCGAAGCCTATCTGGCCGCCGCGCACGACATCCGGGTCGGTGAGACCGTCAAACCGGAGGATCTGCGCACCGTGGACGTCAGCCTCGCCGACGCCGGCGAGGGCTATCTGCCCCGGGATGCCCAGCTGGCCGAGGGGGCGGTGGCCACGCAGCCGATCTTCACCGGCCAGCTCATCCCGCGCAGCAGCATCGGTGCCGCCGACGCCCTGCACCGCAAACCCATGTCCCTGACGCTGCCCCGGGACCAGACCGGCGGTCTGGAGGTCGGGCAGAGCGTGGATGTGTGGGTGACCGATCAGGCGCAGGCCGGCCAGGACACCCCCGATCCCGCCCGGGCGGTCACCGGATCGGAGATCGCGCGCATCACCCGAGATGACACCGCGATCGGCGGATCCGACCAGGTCACCGTGCAGGTCCTGGTCGAGGAGGAGGACCTGCCCTCGCTGATCCGGGCCTCCGCCTCGGATGCCCGGGTGACCCTCGTGCCCACGTACCGGAGCCTGCCGTGAGCGCCCGATGGTCGGTGGTCCTGCTCGGTGACGACGAGGGCGAGGTGCTCGCGCGCATCGAGGACAGCCGCTCCGGGCTGACCGTGGTGCGCAGCTGCTTCGAGCTCTCGGAGGTCCTGGCCACGGTCTCCGGCGGCCTGGCCGATGCCGTGCTGATCGTGGGCCCCACCCCGGATCTGACCCTCTCCCTGGTCCAGACCCTGCGCTCTGCCGGGGCCGCCGTCGTGCTCATGGGAGCCGACGCCGGGGAAGGGGACTGGGGGCTGGTCACGATCCCCGCCTCCGCCTCCGCCGAAGTGATCCGCCAAGCCCTGGAGACCCCGGTGCCGGAGATCGCCTCGGCCACGGCCGAGCCCGCGGTGCCCGAGGACCTCGGCTCCGAGGATCTGCTCCCGTCCGAGCCGGCCGCGGCGAGCTCCTCGACCGAGATGCCCGCGGCGGAGCGGGAGAGCCCTGCCCGGGGCGAGAGCACCGTGGTGTGGGGGCCGCTCGGGGCCCCGGGCACGACGACGGCGGCCGTCGGGATCGCGGCCGAGCTGGCCGCGGCCGGGCACCGCACCCTGCTCGTGGACGCGGACACCTTCGGCGCCGGCATCGCGGCCTTCCTCGGCCTGCTCGAGGAGAGCTCCGGACTCTCCCGGGCCTGCCGGGCCGCCGAACGCGACGTGCTGGACGCGGGGAGCCTGACCGAATGCGTCGACGTCGTGCGGATCGGCCGACGTCGGCTGGAGGTGCTCACCGGGATCACCCGGCCCGAACGCTGGATCGAGGTGCGCCGGGCACCCCTGCTGAAGGTGCTGCGCCTGGCCCGGCAGGAGTACGACGCGGTGATCGTCGACGTCGGCTACAGCCTGGAGCAGGAGGAGTCCTGGGTCCTGGACCCCGGGGCGCCGCAGCGCAGCACCGCGACGCTGACTGCTTTGGCCGATGCGGATCGCATCCTGGCCGTCGGGCAGGCGGATCCGATCGGCCTGCCCCGGCTGGTGCGCGGCGTCGAGGACCTGCAGCGGCTGCGTGAGCTCGAGCCGAGCATGCCGTCCCCGACCGTCGTGGTCAACAAGCTGCGCGCCGAGGCCGCCGGTGCCGCGGAGGAGCGCGCCGCGGAGGAGATCGGCCGGGCCTGGGCGCGCTTCGGACCGGGGGAGCCGATCGCTGCGTTCCTGCGGTGGGACCCTCCGGCCTGTGACCGGGCCCTGATGCGCGGCAGGACCCTCACGGAGGAGGCCCCGCGCTCGCCGCTGACGGCGGACCTGCGCGATCTGGCGGCCCTGGTCCGCCCGCTGCCGGAGGGTACCGGTGGCCAGACCCCATCCGAGGCCGCCGAGCAGTCGAGGGCTTCCGGGGGTCGTCGCGGCGCCGGGCAACGCAGGCCGCGGCGGCATCGGCGCTGAGCGCACCGGCCGTGCCTACGATGGGAGGGCCCACCCCATCGCCACGAGACCACCGTCAGCGAGGCTCCCATGACGCTTGCAGAACCGCTTCTGAAGACCGGCGAATTCGGCCCCGGGGACTCCGAGTGGCTGCATCTGCTGGTCGGGGACTGGCAGCTGGTGGCCGATCTGGCACGCGGGGACCTGGTGCTGTGGTTCCCGGAGGACTTCGTCTCGGTGGACCTGTCGGGTCATGCCCAGGGCGGGCCGGCTCCGTTGAGCGGATTCCAGGGCTTGGCCCACGTGCGGCCCTCCAGCGCCCAGACCGTCTTCGACCGGGACATGGTGGGCCGACCCATGGACCCGCAGATCGGCGAGGCGGCGCTGCGGTGCTGGTTCGACCAGACCGTGCAGTCCCTGGAGGAGATCCAATGGGGCGGGGAGTTCCTGCAGAAGGTCGTGGTGTATCCGCTGGTGCGCCACGGGCGCACGATCGCCGTGCTGACCCTGCACAGCGGAGATTTCGCCTCCCGCATGTACGGACGGCTGGATTCGGTGTTCCGGGAGACCGCGCGGGAGCTGCTGAGCATGGTCTCGCGCGGAGCCTGGCCAGAATTCGCAGCGCCCGTGGGCGCCACGCACGGCAACCCGCGGGTCTCCGACGGCGTCATCCGCCTGGACGCCGAGGGGCGGGTGACCTTCGCCAGCCCCAACGCCGTGTCCGTGTACCGCCGCTTGGGATACTCCGGCCCGCTGATCGGGGCCGCGCTGGCGGAGATGACCCGGGGGCTGCTGCCGGAGACCGACAAAGCCGATGAGGTCATGCCTCTGGTGCTGACCGGGCGGATGCCGTGGCGCAGCGAGCTGGCCACGGCCAAGGTCAGCATCACCTTCCGCTCGATCCCGCTGAAAAGGCAGACCCGCCGCGGGGAGGAGCGCTTCGGAGCGCTGCTGCTGTGCCGGGACGTCACGGAGATCCGGCGTCGCGAGCTGGAGCTGATGACCAAGGACGCGACGATCCGCGAGATCCACCACCGGGTCAAGAACAATCTGCAGACGGTCTCCGCGCTGCTGCGCCTGCAGGCGCGGCGGATGACCTCCACGGAAGCCCGGGAGGGCCTCGAGCAGGCCATGCGGCGGGTCGCCACGATCGCCATGGTGCACGAGGTGCTCTCCCAGGGGCTGAGCCAGGATGTGGACTTCGACGAACTGATCGCCCGACAGTTCCGCCTGGCCGCGGAGGTGGCCTCCCCGGGGCAGAGCGTGACGACGCGCAAGGAGGGCCGCTTCGGCCAGCTGCCCAGCGAGCTGGCGACGCCGTTGGCGCTGATCATCAACGAGATCGTGGCCAATGCGGTGGAGCACGGTCTGGACGGGGAGTCCGGCACCGTCACCCTGAACGGCCGACGTCGGGAGCTCCCCGGGGAGGAGGCCGAGCTGGTGGTGACCGTCAGCGACGACGGCGTGGGAATGGGCGAGGCGCCCATCGAGGAATCCGGGGTCTCGGCCTACCGCCCGCCGCAGCGCGGGGAGGGGCTGGGGATGCAGATCGTGCGCACCCTGGTGGCCAGCGAGCTGCGCGGGTCGATCCGCTGGCAGCCGCGTCCCGGGGGCGGCACGACGGTGACCATCACGGCGCAGGTGCCGGGGGAGGCTGGGACCTGAGCCGCCCGGGCAGGGCCCGGACGGACGCGAAGGGCCGCCGACGGTTGCGGTGACCGTCGGCGGCCCTCAGACTGCCCGATGCAGGTGGGCGGATCTCAGGAGGCGCGGCGGGCGCGGGCTGCGCGGCGCTTGAGGGCGCGGCGCTCGTCTTCGCTCATCCCACCCCACACCCCGGAGTCCTGGCCGGTCTCCAGAGCCCACTGCAGGCAGGTGTCCATGACGGTGCAGCTGCGGCAGACGGTCTTGGCCTCTTCGATCTGCAGGAGGGCGGGTCCGGTGTTGCCCACCGGGAAGAACAGCTCGGGATCCTTGTCGAGGCAGGCTGCGCGACTGCGCCAATCCATATGAACGCTCCTTGTGTGAAGACGCCGTCCCGACGGAGGCGATGCGCGGCGGGAGGGCAGACAGAAGTGCCCCCAAGCCAGGTCGGGGGCCTCGTGCGGTGACTCGTTACAGGTTCGCACGTAAACAGTGCGTGAACAAGGGGTGTGCCCAGGGTCGGGCGATGCGCTCGGATGTTTTATCTCACATCGGTTTTTCCTTGACAGCACAAGCAAAGCGGCGCCGAGGCTCGTCGGAGCGGGGGGTCGTCGGCGGTCGGGGCGGGCTGATTAGGCTGGATCCATGAACACCTCGCCCCCGACCCCCTCAGCCGCCGACGCCCCCCGAGTCCGACCGCCGCGGACCGTGCTGCTGCTGTGCGCGCTGGTGGCCCTGGAGGCGGCGGCGCTGATCGTCGTCGGCCTGATCCAGGCGGTGCAGGCCTTCCTCTCCCCGCACGTGATGCCCGCCGGGGCCATCGTGCTGATGGGGCTGCTCTACCTGGGCTACGGGGTGTGGCTGATGGCGGCCGCGCGCGGCCTGCGGGCCGGCAGGCTGTGGTCCCGCGCGCTGATCCTGCTCACCCAGGTCTTCCTGATCCTCGTGTCCATCCAGCTGATCTTCCCGTCCTCCCGCCTCCTGGCGGTGCTCCTCGGGGTGCTGGGGGCGGTGATCCTCATGCTGCTGTTCTCCTCACCGGTCCAGCGCCACCTGCTGGCCGGCATCGGCGGCGACGCCGAGGCCGAGCGCGACTGATCCTGCCCCCGCGGGCTCCCGCTCCGCGGGCACCGGCTGGGCCAGGCGCAGGCGCACGACCCCGTCGGGTCGCAGCAGCAGCCCCGTCAGCGCCGGGGGTGTGCCAGGGTGCGGCGGACAGACCTCGGCGCGGAAGTCCGCCTCCAAGCCGCTGCGCGGGCCGAGCACGACGCCGCAGGGCGCCGCCCGCAGCCGGGCAGCCCACGGGGTGCGCGAGGCCGAGAAGCGCCCCGGATCGAACAGCAGCACCGCGGCGTCGGCCGCGTCCACCGTCTCCTCCAGCGCCGGCCACAGCGAGCTCGGCCACAGGTGGGCATCGCACACGACGGCGATCTCCGGCCTGTGCGGGTCGGGGGAGGCCGATGGGCGGGAGCGTGGGCCGCGGGGCGCTGCCGTCGGATCACCCGGGCCCGGGGGCCGGTGCACACGGAAGCCCAGGTGGGGGTTGAAGGAGAGCAGGGCGGCCAGCGCCGCCTCGGACTCGGCCGCGGAGCGCGAGGAGATCCCCACGACGTCGCCCGGGCGCATCTCGAGTCCAGCCTCGGCCCCCGAGGGGGCCTGCACGCCCAGCACCGCGAACCAGCGGTCGCGCCGGGTCAGCACGTGGCGCGAGGGCCGGATCTGGCGCTGATGCCCATCCGCGGCCTCGCCGACCGGCCACTGCAGCCGTGACGGCAGATCGACGAATCGCGGCAGGCCGTCGACCGGGCGCCGGCGCCGTGCGGCTCCTGGGGAGGGCAGAGCCGAGCCCGGTCGCGGAAGGTCCGACGTCGATCGATCGGGGCCGACTCCCGGGGGCAGCAGTCCGGCGGGTTCGCTGCCCGGGGCCAGCGGGCCCTCCACGATCGCCAGTCCGCCGACCAGGTCTCTGGCCTGACGGGGATGGGACAGCAGGAACTCGGCGCGGGGACCGTCGCCCAGGTGTACCCGATTGGGGCACAGCCCCTGCAGGGTGCGCGGAGGAGCCTTGGCGCCGAGCAGGCAGAGGTGCCAGGACCGACCCGCCAGGGCCAGCAGCTCCTCCACCGCCGCCTCCGGGGCCGCCCCCGAGCGGGCCAGGTCCTCGACGATCTTCTCCGTGCCCTGCACGATCAGCAGGGCCGGGGGCAGGGGCCCGGCCTCCTGCTGGTTCCGACGCAGCACGGCCAGCAGCCCGGTGATCAGCTCGGCGCTGAACTCCCGATGCGGGGCACCGGCCAGCCCGCGCAGATCCAGGCCCTGCGCTTGAGCCCGCACGAGATCCTCGAGCGCCGAGCGATCCGCGACCAGCGCGTAGACCGGGAGGCCGCTGGCCCGCGCCTCATCCACGAGGTGCTGGATCCACCGACGCTGCTCCGGCAGGCCGGCGCGCACGTCGATCGGTCCGTGGCGCTCGGGCCGCCAGGACAGATGGCCCTGCCACCCGAGGGAGGGCACCTCGGCCGGGCCCAGGGCCAGCCCGCCGTCGGGATCCGGGGGTAGCTGGATCTCGCCCAGCGCGGGAGGCACCACCGGGGGTGTGCCGGGATGCAGCCGGCGCAGCCGCCGGATGTCCTCGCGCAGACCCGTCCCCGGCTCTCCGCGGCCCGGGGACTCCGGCTGCGCCGGCTCGAGGATCTGCTCGGGCAGGATCCGCAGGCCGGTGTCCAGACGGCGCCGCGGGAAGGCATCGACGAACAGGCTGGTGAAGGCGGAGAGCGCGCCGTCGGCGCGCAGGAATCCGGCACCCGGCCGGGTGCTCGGGATGCGCGCGGCCTCCCCGGAGCCGATGACGTTCATCGAATCCGCCTCCGAGGCCACGCGCAGGCACACGTCGATGCCGACGTTGGCCCGGATGTCCGCGGAGATCGCCCCCTGCGGGCGCTGGGTGGACATGACCAGATGCACCCCCAGGGAGCGACCCACGGTCGCGATGCGCAGCAGCTGCTGCATCGCCTCCGGCAGGGATTCCACGAGCATGCGGAACTCGTCCACGCAGATCAGCAGCTCCGGCAGCGGCTCGCTCAGATCCCGGTGCGCGGGACCGCGCACGAACTCCATCCAGGACCCGACCCCGAGTTCCCGGAACAGCTGCTCGCGGCGGCGCAGCTCCGCGCGCAGGTAGGTCAGGTCCCGGGTCACGGTGGCCTCCTCCAGATCGGTCAGCAGGCCGTGCACGTGGGGCAGGCGGGCCAGCTCCCCGAAGCTGGCCCCGCCCTTGAAGTCGATGAGGACCATGCTCAGCCGCTCGGGGCTGTAGCGCAGGGCGAGACCGGCCAGCAGGGCCCGGAAGAACTCGGATTTCCCGGAGCCGGTGGTGCCGGCGATCACGCAGTGCGGGCCGTGCTCGTTCAGATCCACCCGCAGGGCAGGATCATCCCCGGGCGCCGCATCGGTGCGTCGGCCCAGCTCGGCCACCAGTGCCCAGCTGTCCAGGTTCCTCTGCCACCGGTCGGCGGTGGCCTCCAGGCACAGGTCCTCCCGCGCGGACAGCAGCGCCGAGCCTTCGGATCCCGCCAGTCCTCGCCCGCGGGCTCGCCGGATCAGCTCGGCTCGGGCGCTGCGGGCCAGGCCATCGGGGCGGGTACACAGGACGGGGTGCTCCCCGAGCAGCCCGGGCAGGCTCTCCGCCGCGGCCTCGGGTCCGCTCAGTCGCAGCCCGGCCTCCTCCTGGCGCACGGTGATGGCCTCGGGCTCCGGAGGCAGCCTGACCCCGCGGGCCGGGTCGGCGATGCGCACGCGCGGCAGCGCCGTGCTCGGGGCCGGGGCCGCCTCCAGGAGGACCAGGACCGTCCGGGGGCTCGACGGCTCGGGGGCCTCGGCGTGGACCACCGCGACGCCGGGGTGCGCGCTCCACCGCAGCAGCGGGTGGGAGGAGGGCATCGGGTGGCGCGTGCGGATCTGGATCTCCCAGCCGGCCAGCAGGATCTGCGCGATCAGGGCGTCCTGCACCGCCGGCGGGCCCAGCAGCACGTGAGGTCGGTCCAGGCGGGAGAGGATGGGCACGGCCTCCATCAGGGGCACCTGCTGGTGGCGCTGTCCCTCGGGGCGCAGGTGCGCGGCGCGGCGCCCGCGACCCCAGCGCACCCAGGGAGGACCCTCCTCGGGCGGCTGTGCCGGGACGCCCGGCAACAGGCGGGCGCCCCACGGCGGGGCGGCCGCGGCGCAGTCGCCGAGGTCCCGTGCGCACGCCCGCTCCAACAGACGTCGGTTCTTCGCCGTCGAGCTGCCCCGGCTCAGCCAGTGCGCCGCGGCCATGGCGGAGCTCATCACGCAGAAGATCAGGATTATCCACAGGTCCAGCAGCCACGCCATGAGACCCCCGATCAGCAGGGGGAGGGCCATCGTCACGGCGAGGGTGCGCCATCCGGAGCCGGGCGGGTGTAGCTCGACCGGGCGCACCGGCATCGGGCCCCGGCGGGTGCGCTGGGGAGCGGGCGCGCGGGGATCCGTCAGCGTGAGGCGGGAGCGGCCGATCGGGCAGGAGTCCTTCGGGGTCAGGACGCGGCGTCGGCCGTCGGCGTCCTCCCAGGCCACACCGTCCGGATCCACCCGCAGCCTGCCCTCCACGGGACGCAGCGAGGGGTCCTCGAGGCACAGCCGGGCGGCGTCCTTGCCGATCTCCAGGACGCCGCGTCTCAGCGTCGCGTGGGCCCCCGTGGCCGGGCCCTCCGTGACCACCGCCAGCAGTCCGTCCCCCGGGAGGGTCTCGGCCGGGCCGCGGGTCACCACGGCCCCGTCCACCAGCGGCTCCGTCCCCACCTGCAGGTGCCGCAGCATCCGTCCGTCGGCCGACCAGTCCCCGGTCGTGCCGAAATGGGCGTCGAGGGCCTCGGCCAGCGCGGCGCCCGAGCAGGCGGGCGGGGCCTGCACCCGCAGGCGCACCGAGCGGGCGGAGACGGGATCGAAGGTCGTCAGATGCAGCTGCATGGGACCAGGGGAGCACACCGCGCGGCCCCGAGAGGCAGGCTGTCGGTGGGCGCCCGGGCCCGGTGTGGATGACCCGTGCTGACAGGTGTCCTCCTCCACCGGCTGCGATGACGCCCGGCATCCGGGATGGGAGATAACTGCGGGGCGCAGGCGCCCGGGAAGACCCACGCGGCCCGGTCCATTAGAGTCGTGTAGGAGTGCTGTCCTGCTCCGCGCCCCGGTGCGCGGTCGGACGGGACAGGGACGGAAGACACCGGCCTCCGGCGGGTTCCCACCTCTTCGCGGGCGGGGGACGTGCCCGGAGCAGCCAGAGCGACAGGAGTTTCGCGTGAACGCAGATCTAGTGGTCGTGGGGTCCGGCCTGTTCGGCCTGACCATCGCCGAGCAGGCCGCCTCCGAACTGGGGCTGAAGGTGGTCATCCTCGACCGCCGCTCCCACATCGGGGGCAACGCCTACAGCGAGAAGGAGGAGCGCACCGGCATCGAGGTGCACCGCTACGGCGCGCACCTGTTCCACACCTCCAACGAGCGGGTCTGGGAGTACGTCAACCGCTTCACCAAGTTCACCGACTACGTGCACCGGGTCTACACCCGCCACAACGATGAGGTCTTCCCGATGCCCATCAACCTGGGCACCATCAACCAGTTCTTCCGCGCGGCCTACGGGCCCGCCGAGGCACGCGCCCTGATCCAGGAGCAGGCCGGGGAGCTGGCGGGCACGGACCCGCAGAACCTCAACGACAAGGGCATCCAGCTGATCGGGCGCCCCCTGTACGAGGCCTTCATCAAGCACTACACCGGCAAGCAGTGGCAGACCGACCCCAAGGATCTGCCGGCCTCGATCATCTCGCGGCTGCCGGTGCGCTACACCTACGACAACCGCTACTTCAACGACACCCACGAGGGCCTGCCCGTGGACGGGTACACCGCGTGGCTGGAGCGCATGGCCAGCCACCCGAACATCGAGGTGCGCCTGGACACCGACTTCTTCGATGAGGACCACGAGTTCTCCCGGACCAAGGTGCTCGGCCAGGTGCCCGTGGTCTACACCGGCCCGGTGGACCGGTACTTCGACTACGCCGAAGGCGACCTGTCCTGGCGGACCATCGACCTGGAGGAGGAGGTCCTGGAGATGCAGGACTTCCAGGGCTGCGCCGTCATGAACTACCCGGACCCGGACGTGCCCTTCACCCGCATCCACGAGTTCCGCCACTTCCACCCGGAGCGGGATTACACCAAGGACGCCACGGTGATCATGCGGGAGTTCTCCCGCTTCGCCGAGAAGGGCGATGAGCCGTACTACCCGATCAACACCTCGGTGGACCGGCAGAAGCTCCTGAAGTACCGGGATCTGGCCGCCGGCGAGTCCGACGTGCTGTTCGGTGGGCGGCTGGGCACCTACAAGTACCTGGACATGCACATGGCCATCGGCTCGGCCCTGTCCATGTTCGACAACAAGATCCGCCCGCACTTCTCGGGCGGGCAGAAGCTGGTCAGCGGAGGGATCGAGGCATGAGCGAGTCAACCACGTCCGGCGCGGCTCACAAGCGCCGCGCAGCACAGCCGATGACGACTCTGCAGCGGGTCATCTTCCCCGCTCCGGAGCAGATGGACACCGTCGCCCTGTATGTGGATTCCGGGCAGACCGCCGGCGTGCAGCTGTCCACGATGAACGGTTCTCTCGGCAGCACGGAGTCCGCCGGCAAGCAGGCTCCGGCGTCCTCCGGGTCGGCACCCGCCGCCGGGTCGGGCTCGGATGCCCACGCCGAGGACTTCATCGACCGCCGCTCCACCCTGGTGCGACCGGGTACCCGGCTGTCCTTCGCCACGTACTTCAACGCCTTCCCCGCCTCCTACTGGAAGCGGTGGACCACGGTCACCGACGTGCGCCTGGCCGTGGAGACGGAGGGCCAGGGCACCATCATCGTGTACAAGTCCAACGCCCGCGGCTCGCTGCAGCGGGTCGCCTCACGGCGGGTCTCCGGCACGGCGTCGTCCACCTTCGACCTGCCGCTGAAGCCCTTCGGCGACGGCGGCTGGTACTGGTTCGACCTCGCGGCCGGGGCGCAGCCGCTGACCCTGCGCGGGGCGGAATGGCAGACGGCGCAGAGCATCGGGCGCGCACCGGGGCGGATCACCCTGGAGATCACGACCCTGAACAAACCCGACTACTGCCTGAACAACCTGCGCTCGCTGGGGAGCAACCCCCAGATCCTGGAGCACCTGCAGGAGATCCTCATCGTGGATCAGGGCACCCGCAAGGTGCAGGACCAGGCGGAGTTCGAAGAGGTCGCGGCCGCCCTGCAGGGGAAGCTGCGCATCATCAACCAGGCCAACCTGGGCGGCTCCGGCGGGTTCGCCCGCGGCATGTACGAAGCCGTGGAGAACGGCTCGGACTACGCGCTGCTGCTGGATGACGACGTCGTGGTGGAGCCCGAGTCGATCATCCGGATGCTGACCTTCGCCGACCTGTGCCGCAAGCCCACCATCGTGGGTGGGCACATGTTCGACCTGTACAACCGCACGGTGCTGCACACCTTCGGCGAGATCGTGAACAAGTACCGGTTCCAGCCGGATCAGCCGGTGGCCGAGCAGGTCCTGGGCCATGACTTCCTGCACGCGAACCTGCGCTCGACGCCGTGGCTGCACCGGCGGGTGGACGTGGACTACAACGGCTGGTGGATGGACCTGATCCCCACCCAGGTGATCCGGGAGATCGGGTTGTCCCTGCCGGTGTTCATCAAGTGGGACGACGCCGAATACGGCGTGCGCGCCAAGGAGGCCGGCTACCACACGGTCTCCCTGCCGGGTGCCGCGGTGTGGCACGTGTCCTGGATCGACAAGGACGACCTCGTCGGCTGGCAGGCGTACTTCCACATCCGCAACCGCATCATCGCGGCGCTGCTGCACTCGCCCTACGAGCGGGGCGGACGCCTGCTGCGCGAGTCTTCCTATCAGGACGTCAAGCACCTGATCTCCATGCAGTACTTCACGGAGGAGGGCCGCATCATGGCCCTGCGCGACGTGCTGGCCGGACCGGATCGGCTGCACGAGATCCAGCCGCAGCGGCTGCCGCAGATCCGCGCGGTGATGAAGGAGTATTCGGACGCGCAGTTCAGCGAGGACATCGATTCCTTCCCCGAGCCGCGCATGGCCAAGCCCCCGCGCAACGGCCGCGGCTTCTCCGCGCCGTCCTACAAGACGCTGGTGCCGTGGGCACTCAAGACCGTGGCCAAGCAGCTGATCAAGCCGGTGGACCCGGAGACCCGGGAGCACCCGCAGGCGCACGTGGCCCACCAGGACAACCGCTGGTGGCGGATGTCCCAGTACGACTCCGCGCTGGTCTCCAACGCGGAGGGCACCGCCGTGTCCTGGTATCGGCGTCGGCCGGAGCAGCTGCGCACCAAGCTGACCGAGGCCACCCGCCTGCACGCCCAGATCCTGTGCCAGTGGCCCCGGCTGCGCGAGCAGTACCGCGAGGCCGCGCCCCGGATCACTTCCTTCGAGGCGTGGAAGAAGACCTTCGACGAGCATACGGACTCCGAGATCACCCGATGACCGAGATCAGCGCGCGCGAGTTCCAGACCCCCGGCCGCGGCCGGGGGCTGATGGACGTGTTCAAGAACAGATTCCTGCTCAAGCTCCTGGTGGACAAGGAGATCCAGGTCCGCTATCGCGGCTCGGTGCTGGGGATCGTGTGGTCCTACATCAAGCCCGGGGTCCAGTTCCTGGTGTTCTACCTGGCGCTGGGGGTGTTCCTGGGCCTGAACAAGGGACTGGAGAACTACGCCGTCTACCTGTTCTCCGGGATCATCCTCATCAACTTCTTCGGTGAGGCCTTCGGCAACGGGGCGCGCTGCTTCGTGGGCAACGGGGCGCTGATCAAGAAGATCTACCTGCCGCGGGAGCTGTTCTCGGTCTCCACCATCTGGGTGGGGCTGATCCACTTCGTCCCGCAGCTGCTGGTCCTGCTCATCGCCTGCTTCGCGGTGGGCTGGCACCCGGGCCCCAAGCAGATCGGCGCGGCGCTGGCCGGCATCGTGCTGATCTCCGTGTTCTCCTACGGGCTGGGGCTGATCTTCGGGGTGGCCAACGTGTTCTTCCGGGATTCGGAGAACATCGTGGATCTGCTGGTGATGATGCTGACCTGGCTGTCCCCGATCATGTACTCCTGGACGATGGTCCAGGAGAAGGCCAGCGCCTGGCTGCTGCACCTGTACATGGTCAACCCGATCACGATCTCGGTGGAGCTGTTCCACTACGCCTTCTGGAGCGCGACCCTGCACGGGCCGGATCCGGCGTCGTGGTACGTGTATCCGCACCTGCTCAGCGTCTGGACGCCGGTGGCCTTCGTGATCGCCTTCGCCTTCGTGTTCCTGGGGGACCTGCTCTTCCGGGCCTTCGAGGGCAACTTCGCCCAGGAGCTCTGATTCGCTGTGTCTTGGATCGACGACGACCCGGAGCTGTCCGCGCCCCGGGAGCCCTATTCCCCCTCCACCGAGCCGGTGGTCATCCGCATCGAGCACGTGGTCAAGAAGTTCGTGCTGCGCCACACCCGGTCGATGAAGGAGGCCTTCGTGTGGCTGATCAAGGGCCGCAAGGGGGACCTCTCGGAGAAGTTCCGCGCCCTGGACGGGGTCTCCCTGGAGATCCACCAGGGGGAGCGGGTCGCGCTGCTGGGCCTGAACGGCTCCGGGAAATCCACCCTGCTGAAGCTGATCTCCGGGGTCATGCATCCCGATGAGGGGGACATCCGCACCCGCGGGCGCATCGCGGGGCTGATCGAGGTAGGCGCCGGATTCCATCCGGACCTGACCGGGCGGGACAACGTGTACCTGAACGGGGCGATCCTCGGGATGACCAAGGAGGAGATCGACGCGAACTTCGACTCGATCGTGGAGTTCTCCGAGATCGCGGACTTCATCGACACCGAGGTGAAGTTCTACTCCTCCGGCATGTACCTGCGCCTGGCCTTCGCGGTCGCGGTGCACACGGATCCGGAGATCTTCCTGGTGGATGAGATCCTCGCGGTGGGCGATGAGCCCTTCCAGAAGAAGTGCATCCGCAAGATCAAGGAGCTCTCCGAGCGGGGGAAGACGCTGGTGGTGGTCTCCCACGACCTGGACATGGTCTCCCGGCTGTGCGAGCGCGGCGTGGTCCTGGAGAAAGGCCACGTGGTCAAGGACGGCGCCATCGAGGAGGCGGTGAAGCACCTGCGCGGCTGATCCTCCCGCGCCTTTCGCTGCCGCCACGGCCTCTCGGGCCCGGCCCCTTCCCGCTGGAGGGGCCGGGCCCGATGCCGTCTCACGGGGGAGGTCGAGCCCGGATCACTGTCCACAGGTATGAGACCGGCCCCTTGAATGTCGGCGGATCTCCTGTATCTTCTCTCTACAAGTGATCCAGGCGACACAAGGGGGAGGTCATGGTCGCTGCCGCCGTCAGAGCTCAGAGCCGGGGCTCGGGTGAGGCCCTGGGCCTCGTCGAGGCCGATGTCCGGGAGATGGTGCGCCGTCAGGGGCTGGATCCCCTCGGCGACGCCGAGCGGGTGCGGGAGCTGATCCGCACGGCCGTGCGCGAGTACGAGGAGAAGGCGGCGATGAGCACCTTGCCGCCGCTGGGCGAGGCGGAGGAGGCCCAGCGCCGGCTCAACGACGCGATCACGGGGTTCGGGCCGCTGCAGCCCTACCTGGATGACCCGACGGTCGAGGAGATCTGGATCAACGCGCCGGATTCGGTCTTCGTCTCCCGGGGTGGGGATTCGCAGCTGACCGGGATGCAGCTGAGCCCGGAGGGCATCCGGCACCTGGTGGAGCGGATGCTCAACAGCTCGGGACGGCGCCTGGACCTGTCCAGCCCCTTCGTGGACGCCTCCCTGCCGGACGGCTCCCGGCTGCACGTGGCCATCCCGGACATCACCCGCACGCACTGGTCCGTGAACATCCGCAAGTTCGTGGCCCGCGCCCGCCGGCTGCAGGATCTGGTGGGCCTGGGCTCCCTGTCTCCGGAGGCCGCCCGCTTCCTGGACGCGGCGGTGCGGGCGGGGCTGAACATCCTGGTCTCCGGGGCGACTCAGGCCGGGAAGACGACCATGCTCAACTGCCTCACGGCCAGCATCGGCGCCCGGGAGCGGGTGGTCACGGTGGAGGAGATCTTCGAGCTGAAGGTCCCGCTGCGCGACGTCGTGAACATGCAGTGTCGCCAGCCCAATCTGGAGGGCCACGGGGAGATCCCCCTGCGGCGTCTGGTCAAGGAGGCGCTGCGGATGCGCCCGGACCGGCTGATCGTGGGGGAGGTGCGCGAGGCGGAGGCCCTGGACATGCTCATCGCCTTGAACTCGGGGCTGCCGGGGCTGTGCACGATCCACGCGAACTCCGCCCGGGACGCGGTGACCAAGATCTGCACCCTGCCCCTGCTGGCCGGGGAGAACATCAGCAGCCAGTTCGTGGTGCCCACCGTCGCCTCCTGCTTCGATCTCGTCGTGCACTGCGGGCGGGAACCGGGTGGGACCCGACGGGTCCAGGAGATCCTGGCGATCGGGCAGCGGGTGGAGAACGGCGTCATCGAGACCTCGCCGATGTTCCGCAGGATCGGCGGGATGGCCGCGGAGCTGGTGTGCACCGCCGCCGAGGTGCCCAGCTCCCTGAAGTTCGAGACCCGCGGGATCGGCACGGAGGGACTGCTGCCCGCGGCGGATCTGTCCGAGGAGGCGGCCCGATGAGCGCCGCCGTCGGCCTGCTGCTGGGCATCGGGCTGCTGCTGGTGTGGAGCGCCTGCTGGACGCGCCCGACGACGACGCGGATCCGCCCGGTGCGCACCTCCCGGATCCTCGTGGCCCTGCGCCACGCGGGGGTGGATCGGGTCTCGGTGCGCGGCTTCCTGGGGCTGTGCGCCGCAAGCTGTCTGGTGTGTGGGCTGGGCGCGCTGGCGCTGACCCAGATCTATGCCCTGGGTGCCTGCGCGGCGGTGCTGGGGGCATGGGCCCCGTGGGGGCTGGTGGCCTGGCAGGCGCGGCAGCGCGATGCCCGGGTGCGCCGGCTCTGGCCGGATGTGGTGGATCATCTGCGCTCCGCGATCCGGGCCGGGCTGTCGCTGCCGGAGGCGATGATCCAGCTGCAGTACCGCGGTCCGGAGCAGCTGAAGCCGGCGTTCGCGGCCTTCGCCACGGATTACCGGGCGACGGGGGACTTCAACGGGTGCATCAACCGCTTCAAGGAGCGGATGTCGGATCCCATCGCGGATAACATCGTCGAGGCCCTGCGCGTCACCCGCGAGGTCGGCGGCACCGATCTGGGCAGACTCCTGGGCACGCTGGCGGGTTTCCTGCGGGAGAACAGCCGCACCCGGGCCGAGCTGGAGGCCCGCCAATCGTGGACGGTCAACGCCGCCCGACTGGCCATCGCCGCCCCCTGGATCGTGCTGCTGCTCATGACCACGCAGCCGGCCGCCCTGCAGGCCTACAACTCCCTGACCGGGTACGTGGTGATGCTCGGCGGGGCTGGGATCTCCGTGCTGGCCTACCGCCTCATGCTCCGCATCGGAGCGCTGCCCCCGGATCGGAGGGTGCTGCGATGACGAGCACACCGCTGTCCGCGCTGATCCTGCTGGGGCTGATGCTGGCCCTGGGGCTGGGGCTGATCTGGGCCGGGCTGCCGCAGCGGCGCCGGATCACCTTCGCGGAGCGCGTCGCTCCGCAGCTGCGCTCCGCGGGCCTGCGCTCCTCCCTGCTCAGCGAGGCTCCCGACGCCTCCGATCTGGGAAACGCCTTCGTCCGGGTGCTGCGACCCCTGGTGCAGCGGCTGGCGGCGGGCCGGCTGCTGCGCGGAGGACCGGCCGAGACCCGAGCGCTGCAGCGGCGGCTGATCAAGGCCGGGGCGCGGATCTCCCCGGTCGAGTTCCGCGGAGAGCAGCTGATGTGCGCCGCGGCCGCAGCGGGGGTCGGGCTGCTCCTGGTGGCCCTGGGGTGGGCGAACCACGTGATCGGCGCGCTGCCCGGTCTCGTCCTGGTCGGGGTGTGCGCGGTGTGCGGGTTCATGATCCGCGATTACCTGCTCTCCCGCCGGATCACCGCCCGCGAGAAGCGGATGCTCGGGGAGTTCCCGGTCATCGCGGAGCTGATGGCCCTGTCCGTCACGGCGGGGGAGTCCGCGCTGGCGGCCCTGGAGCGGATCTGCCGCAGCTCGGACGGCGAGCTCAGCGAGGAGTTCCGCAGCGTGCTGGCCGACGCCCGGGCGGGGGTCGGTGTGGTCGAGGCGATGCAGGCCTTCGCCCAGCGCATCGACCTGCCCTCCCTGTCCCGCTTCGTCGACGGGATCACCGTCGCGATCGAACGCGGCACGCCCCTGGCCGATGTGCTGCGCTCCCAGGCCCAGGACGTCCGCGATCAGGCCAAGCGCGACCTCATGGAGGTCGCCGGCAAGAAGGAGATCGCGATGATGGCCCCCGTCGTCTTCCTCATCCTCCCGCTGACCGTGGTCTTCGCCGTCTTCCCCGGTCTCGCAGCGATCGACATCGGCCTGTGAGACCCCTTCAGAGCTTCCCCATCCATCACCCGACTGTCCCGGAAAGGACGACATCATGAGAACCCTCCGCACCCTCACCCTGACCCTGCTGGCCGCCGTGCACGCGCTGAGCCTGCGGCTGCGTCCCCAGCCCGGGGAATCCCGGGACCGCGGGGACGTGCCGGGCTGGGTGATGATCACGATGATGAGCGCCCTGCTCGTCGCCGCCCTGCTGGCCATCGCCATCCCCGCGCTGACCGGCATGTTCAACAACGCCATGAGCAAGGTGGGCTGAGCATGGTCCGCGGCGGCCCCGGCGCCGCCTCCCGCGGGATCCGCGGCGTCGGGCAGCGGCCCCGTGCAGGCCGCGGTGTGGGAGGGCCGGGGGCGGATGCGGCGGGTGACCCGCAGCGCGGCTCGGCCGTGGCCGAGTTCGTCATGGTCAGCGCCGTGCTGATGCTGCTGTTCATGGCCTGCCTGCAGATCGGCTTCGCCCTGCACGTGCGCAACACAGTGCAGGACGCCAGCTCGACGGGCGCGCGCTATGGGGCCCTGCGCGACCGGACTCCCCAGGACGGCGCGGAGCGGACCCGGGAGATCCTGAGCGCCTCCCTGCCGCAGCGATACGCCCAGGATGTGCGGGCCTCGGTGACCTCCGACGGCGCGCAGCGCGTCCTGCAGATCACGGTCGCCACGCCCCTGCCCGTCCTGGGACCGTGGGGACCGGCGGAGGGGATCGAGGTCAGCGGCCATGCGATCCTCCCCTGAGCCGCGGGGCCGGCACGCGGCCGAGCGGGGCAACGCGATCATCGAGTTCGTCTTCCTCGCCGTCATGCTGATGATCCCGACGGTCTACGCCCTGCTGGCCATCTCCCACGCCCAGTCGGGGGCCTACGCGGCGGTCGCCGCGGCCCAGCAGTCCCTGCAGGTCATCGAGGCCGGGGATCGCTCGGAGGTCTCCGGTGCCGCGGCGCAGGAGGCCGCCCGCTTCGCGGCCCGCGACTACGGCGTGGACCCGCAGCAGGTGAGCGCCGAGCTGTCCTGCGTCGGAGACTGCTCGGGCCAGCGCAGCATCCGGGTCCGGGTCAGCGTCGGGGTGGATGCCCCGCTGCTCGGCTGGGTCTCGGATCGCGGTGTCATGACCATGACCTCGGAGCTGGCCTCCTGGGGAGGGAAGTACGAATGAGCATCACCGACCGCATGACGCCCGCCGGAGGCCGCCGTGCCGGAGCACCGCGGGCGCCAGGCACGGTGAGTCGGCGGCGGGCCGGCACCCGGGGCGAGGAGGCGGAGCGCGGAGCCGTCGGGGTCCTGGCCCTCGGGCTGTGCGTGATTCTGCTGCTGCTCAGCGTCACCGTCATGGCCGTCAGCTCCGTGTACATCGAGCAGCGCAAGCTGCAGCTGCTGGCGGACCAGTGCGCGGACGCCGCCACCACTCGGGTCGCCGGCTTCGATGCGGACGGAGCTCAATCCGGGGTCATGCTGGATCCGGGACAGGTGACCACGGCCACGCAGGAGGTGATCGGAGGAGTCGGCCACGGGGTGGATGCCGTGGCCATCGCCCCGGGCACCGGGGCCGTGGACGCGAGCACCGCGAGGGTCGAGCTCACGGCGCGAGCCCACCCGCCGCTGGTCGGGTGGGTCGTGCCCGACGGGGTGCGGATCCGGGCCGAGAGCAGCGCCCGAGTGGTGCTCACCCGCTGAGTCGTCGTTCCGGAGCAAGGGGCCAGCTGAGCGGATCGGGTGAGCTCGTCCCGGCGCGCCGACGCCAGATCCCGGTTCGCAGTGACGGTGACGGGCGGTGGTGAATGACGCCTTCGGAAAGATCCCCGCCGGGGACTCGACGAGCGTGCTGATCGCCTCGGCCGCCCACGAGACCCCGGAGTCTTCGGGGCCCGCCCAGTCGGCATCGGCTAGAATGGGGCCCTATGGCTTCCACCGACTTCACCGCCGAGATCCAGCAGCTGCGGGACACGTACTCCCAGATCGAGCAGGTCAGCGACGTCCCGGCCCTGCGCGAGGACATCGCCCGGCTCTCGGAAGCCGCCGCGGCCCCGGATCTCTGGGATGATCCCGACGCCGCCCAGGCGGTCACCTCCCAGCTCTCGCACAAGCAGTCCGAACTGGAGCGGCTGACCCGACTGGGCGGGCGCATCGAGGACCTGGAGACCATGGTGGAGCTGGCCGCGGAGGAGGACGCCCCGGAGATGCTCGCCGAGGCCGAGACCGAGCTGGCCTCGATCTCCAAGGCGCTGACGGACCTGGAGGTCGTCACCCTGCTCTCCGGGGAGTACGACCCCCGTGAGGCCGTGGTGACCATCCGCGCCGGGGCCGGGGGAGTGGACGCCGCGGACTTCGCGGAGATGCTCATGCGCATGTACCTGCGCTGGGCGGAGAAGAACGGGTACCCCACCAAGGTCCTGGACACCTCCTACGCCGAGGAGGCCGGGCTGAAGTCCGCGACCTTCGAGGTCAAGGCCCCCTACTCCTTCGGGCGGCTGTCCGTGGAGGCCGGCACGCACCGGCTGGTGCGCATCAGCCCCTTCGACAACCAGGGCCGGCGCCAGACCTCCTTCGCCGCGGTGGAGGTCATCCCGCTGATCGAGCAGACCGACTCCATCGAGATCCCGGAGAACGAGATCAAGGTGGATGTGTTCCGCTCCTCCGGGCCCGGCGGGCAGTCCGTGAACACCACGGACTCCGCGGTGCGCATGACCCACATCCCCACCGGCATCGTGGTGTCCATGCAGAACGAGAAGTCCCAGATCCAGAACCGCGCCGCCGCCCTGCGCGTGCTCCAGTCCCGCCTGCTGCTGCAGCGGCGGGAGGAGGAGAACGCCAAGAAGAAGGAGCTGGCCGGGGACGTCAAGGCCTCCTGGGGGGATCAGATGCGCTCCTACGTGCTCAATCCGTACCAGATGGTCAAGGACCTGCGGACCAATCACGAGCAGGGCAACCCGGCGGCCGTGTTCGACGGGAACATCGAGGACTTCATCGACGCCGGGATCCGCTGGCGGGCCGGGACCCGCCACGAACAGAACGACTGAGACCGAGGAATGGCAGCGACCAAGAAGAAGAAGGGCCTGCGCGAGACGGCCGACGGGCGCCAGGTCATCGCGACGAACCGCCGGGCCCGGCACGACTACAACCTCATCGACACCTACGAGGCCGGCGTCGTCCTGCTGGGCACCGAGGTGAAGTCCCTGCGCGACGGCGGGGCCTCCATCGTGGACGGCTTCTGCCAGTTCACCGGTGGCGAGCTGTGGCTGGAGAACATCCACATCGCCGAGTACGGGCACGGCTCCTGGACCAATCACGCCGCCCGACGCCGCCGCAAGCTGCTGCTGCACCGCACCGAGCTGCGGCGCCTGGAGCAGAAGGGCAAGGAGACCGGCTACACGATCATCCCGCTGCAGCTGTACTTCCGGGACGGGCGGGCCAAGGTGGAGATCGCCCTGGCCCAGGGCAGGCGGGAGTACGACAAGCGCCACGCCCTGCGCGAGGCGCAGGACAAGCGTGAGGCCCAGCGGGCGATGCGCTACCGGAACCTCGGCTGAGCCCCTTCCCCTCCGCGCGTCGAGGCGGTAGAGTAGGAGGAACCGCATCACCGACGGGCCCTCCGGTCCCGTCGCGGTGCGGATGCTGATTGAGAATCGCATACGGGGATGATCGGTTTCGACGATGCCAGCTGCGGCAGGTGAAGCGGGCCGAGAACGCAGAGTCATCTCGTTAATGTCCTCTGCACACCAATAAGTGCCAAATCTGAAAAGCGCACTGACTTCGCTCTCGCTGCGTAAGTAGCCTGAGCAGTCTGCTAGCCCGGGGTCGCTTCCGCCCCGGTTCCTAGCATCAGCTGAGGAAGCCACTGCTCCAGTCCCTCTCCGCAGGGGGCTGGGGAACACTCATGCGGATAGGTTCGGCGGCAACCCGTGTGCGGGAGTGCCGGAGCCGAGAACACCGTGACGCACACTGCGCCCGGAGAAACCCTGCCAATCCTGCATCGGACCGGGGTTCGATTCCCCGCATCTCCACCCCGTCGCCGTGAGGCGCGGCGTCGTTCCCGTGAGGGATCGATGCCGCGCCTCACGGTCGTTAAGGCACCCTTTCGCCCCGTACCCACACCATCCCGCGACCACCTTCCAGGAGGAGCCATGACCGAGAACCCCCGCGATTCCCAGAACGACGCCGCCGGGACCCCCGGCGAGAGCGCCTCGACCCCACCCCGATACGGCCAGGCCGCCTCCGAGCGCACCGGCGAGGAGCAGGCGAGCTCCGGCCAGACTCCCTACGGACAGGGCCCCTCCGGACAAGCCGGCGGCGGCCAGCCGCCCTACGCCCCGTACGGCTACGGGCAGCAGCCCTCCTCTGGTCAGCCTTCCTACGGCCAGAGCGGCTACGGGCAGAACAGCTATGGGCAGAACGGCTACGCCTCGAACGGCTACGGACAGAACGACGGCCAGTCCTCCTACGCCCCGTACGGCTACGGGCAGCCCTCCCAGACCGGTCCCGGCGTCGGCGCGACCTCCGCCCCGCAGGGCTACGGCGAATCCTCATCCTCCGGATACCCCACCGCCTACGCCCCGTACGGGGCCTCCTATGGGGTGCCGGGCTCCGTCGGTGGACGCCCGGCCGGCTGGGGGCTCGGACTGGCTTCGCTGATCTGCGGCGGGGTCAGCCTCGTCTTCTTCTGGCTCTACCTGCCGATGCTGGCCGCGATCGCCGCGATCGTCCTGGGCATCCTCGCCCTGCGCGCGGTGGGTCGCTCCGGGACCCGCGGCGGCTCAGGGAAGGTCATGGGCATCATCGGTCTGTGCACCGGCGGCCTGGGGCTGATCCTCGGGATCCTCATGATCGTCCTCGTCGCGGCCCTGTACGCCGAGGTCTCCGAGGAGTGCGGCTCCCCGGATTCGTACGGCTACGAGCAGTGCGTCCAGGACGGCATCGGCATCTGACCCGGTTCGGCCCGGGAACCGCAGCGACCCCCGCGCCCCGTGAGGGGCACGGGGGTCGCTGCACACTCGGGAGCGGGCGGGTTCCTGTTGAGATGCGCTGTTGGTGCTTCAGATGCGTCCCGCCGTGCGGTATCTCAGCACGATCCCCGGCTTCTCACGCATCCGGTATCTCAGGGGGTCAGTCCCGGGACTCGGCCCGGGTGCCCAGCAGATCCAGGGCCGCCTCGTGCAGGGCGCCGTTGCTGACCAGCGCGCTGCCCCCGTGCGGGCCGGGGGTGCCGTCCAGGGCGGTGAAGCGCCCGCCGGCCTCGGTGACGATCGGCACCAGGGCGGCCATATCGTGCAGGTTCAGCTCGGGCTCGGCGGAGAGGTCCGCACTGCCTTCGGCCACCAGGCAGTGCGACCAGAAATCCCCGAAGCCGCGCACCCGCCACACCGCATCCGTCAGCTCCAGGAACCGCTCCCGCAGCCCCAGCTGGCGCCAGCCGCTCAGCGAGGAGAAGGACAGCGAGGCGTCGGCGAGGTCGGTGACCTCCGAGACCCGGATGCGCTGGGCCTTCGTCAGAGACCGGCCGGTGTACGCGCCCGAGCCCGATGCGGCCCACCAGCGCCGCTGCAGGGCCGGGGCGGAGACCAGACCGACCACGGGCTCGCCCTGATCCAGCAGCGCGATCAGCGTCGCCCACACCGGGACCCCGCGGACGTAGTTCTTCGTCCCGTCGATCGGGTCGATGACCCACTGGCGGGGGGAGGAGCCGCTGGCGCCGAACTCCTCGCCCAGCACCGCATCCCGGGTGCGGGCCCGGGCCAGATGCGAGCGGATCAGCTGCTCGGCCTCGCGGTCCGCCTCCGTCACCGGGGTCAGATCCGGTTTGGTCTCCACGGTGAAGTCCTGGGCCTGGAACCGCGCGAGGGTGTAGCGGTCCACGGCATCGGCGATGACGTGCGCCAGGCGCAGATCGTCGTTGTAGGGGCTGGTCGCAGTCATGGCCACCAGGCTATCGCACGGGATCCTCGTCGGCCCCGGCCCCCAAGCGCTTGGTCCCCGCCACGCCGTCGGGCGCCTCCACCCCGAGCAGCCGGCGCAGGGAGTCCAGCCGGGCCGCACCGGCAGGGCCCGCCGCCCTCGAGGCCACCCGCTCGGCGATGCCGCAGCCGATCGCGTCCGCGGCATGGGTGCAGCCCTTGGGACAGGCCGCCGCTCCGGGGGCCAGGTCCTCGAAGGCAGCGACGATGCCCTCGGCGGGCACGTGGGCCAGGCCGAAGGAGCGGATGCCCGGGGTGTCGATGATCCACGTGCCAGGCTCGCCCCAGGCCGGCTGCAGCGCCAGGGCGGAGGAGGAGGTGTGGCGTCCCCGGCCGGTCACGGCGTTGACCCCGCCGGTCGAGCGGCGCGCCCCGGTCAGGGCGTTGACCAGCGTGGACTTGCCGACGCCGGAGTGACCCAGCAGCACGGAGACCCGGCCATCCAGCAGCGCCCGCAGATCCGCCAGCAGCCGCCCGTCCAGGGGCAGGCTCCGGCTCTGTGCCTCGTCGATGGCAGCTGCGTCGTCGGCAGCCGCGTCGTCGGTCGCTTTCGCCGGAGCCGCCGGTGTCTCCGGCGCCGCCTCGGGCGCCTCGTCCCGGCGGCTGAGCAGGATGGGCAGGTCGGTGCCGGCGTAGTAGGACAGCAGCGGCGCGGGGTCGGCCAGATCGGTCTTGGTCACGCACAGCACCGGGCGCAGCCCGGCGTGCACGGCCGCGACGATGGAGCGATCGACGAAGCCCGTGCGCGGCTGCGGATCCGCGGCCGCGGTGACGATCACCAGGATCTGCGCGTTGGCGACGACCACTCGCTCCACCGGGTCCGTGTCATCCGCGCTGCGCCGCAGCACGGTCTCCCGCGGCTGGACGCGCACCAGCCGCGCCAGACTCCCCGGATCCCCCGTGACGTCCCCGACCAGCCCGACCAGATCCCCGGTGACCACGGGGGTGCGCCGCAGGTCCTTCGCCCGCACGGCGGTGACCTCGCGAGCGGTCGAGCCCTCGCCGATCCGTGCGGTGTAGCGGCCGCGGTCCACGGTCACGACCCGGCCGATGACGGCGTCCTCGTGGGCCGGACGCTCCTTGGTGCGCGGGCGCGAGCCGCGCTTGTTGGCGCGGACGCGCACATCGGACTCGTCCCAGCCGCGGATGCCCCGGCTCATGCCCGCTCCTCCCCGAGCATCCGGCGCCACAGGCCCGGGAAGTCCGGCAGGGTCTTGCCGGTGGTGGCGACGTTCTCCACGAGCACCCCGGGCACGATGAGGCCGAGCACGGCCGCGGCGGTGGCCATCCGGTGGTCCTCGTAGGTGCGCATCCGGGCCGCCCGGTGCGCGGGCCCGGTGATGACCAGCCCGTCGGCCGTCTCCTCGGTGCCGGCCCCGAGGCGGGTCAGCTCCGCGGCCAGGGCGGCGAGCCGATCGGTCTCGTGTCCGCGCAGGTGCGCGATGCCGCTCAGGCGCGTGGTCCCCGGGCACAGGGCCGCGATCGCCGCGACGGTCGGAGCGATCTCCCCGGCGGCGCGCAGGTCGATCTCACCCGGTGCGGTGAGCGCGCGCGCCCCGCCCGCGGGCCCGGTGACCCGCAGGCCGCCGTCGGGCGTGCGCCGCACGCTCGCCCCGAAGCGGGGCAGCAGCTCCCGCCAGGCGTCTCCGCCCTGCGTGGTGCGCTGCGGCCAGTCGGGGATCTCGACGTCGCCGCCGGTGACCACCGCGGCGGCCAGGAACGGGCCGGCGTTGGACAGGTCGGGTTCGATCACCGCGTCGTGGGCCCGCGGACGCCCGGCGGGCACCACCCACGTGGTCGGGTCCGGGTGGGCGACGTCGATGCCGTACTCGGCGAGCACCTGCACCGTCATCCGCACGTGCGGCACCGAGGGCAGCTGCTCACCCACGTGGCGGACCGTGAGACCCCCCGGCAGCAGGGCGGCCGCCAGCAGCACCCCGGAGAGGAACTGGCTGGATCCGCTGGCATCGATGCGCAGCTCGGACGCGGCCGGGCCGGTCCCGGGCACGATCCGCACCGGCAGGGCCCCCGCCTCGCCGTCCTCGTGCACCCGGGCGCCCAGCTGGCGCACGGCCTCCAGGACCGGGCCCATCGGGCGCTTGCGGGCCGCCGCGTCCCCGTCCAGCACGAGGCCGCGGCCCAGCGCCGCGGCCAGCGGGGGGATGAAGCGCATGACCGTGCCGGCCAGCCCGGCGTCGATCACGGCGGGCTGACCCGAGGGCTCCTCGGGCACCGGGGTGATCAGCAGGTCCCGCCCCTCCTGCTCGATGCGCGCGCCCAGGGCCCGCAGAGCGTCGATCATCAGCCGGGAGTCCCGCGAGTCCAGAGCGCCGCGGATGCGCATCGGGGCGTCGGCTATGGCGGCCAGCAGCAGGTGGCGGTTGGTCAGGGACTTGGAGCCGGGAACCGCCACGACGGCGCGCACCGGGCCCTCGGTCCCGCGGTGCGGGGCCGGCCAGGGATCGGGGATCGGATCGGCGGAGGCGGAAGTCGTGTGCTCGGTCGCCCCGGCGGGGTCGGGGTGATGCGGCTGCGGGTCGGAGGCGGGGTGACGGGGGCTCACGATCGGGCGGGATCCTCCTGGGTCGGCGCCGGGCTCGACCCGGCTGCGGTGGGGATGGTGCGCGGCAGGGCCCCGCCGTGCCCGGCGGGGCCCTGCGCTCTTCCTGCTGCGGGCGGCGTCTTGCCGGGCTCAGCTCAGCAGGTCCTCGGACTTCTTCTTCACGTCCTTGGTGATCTTGTCGGTCTTCTTGGCGACGTCGTGACCGAGCTTCTCGGCCCGCCACTTCAGGGATGGGCTGCCCTCGGTGTCCACGGCGGTCAGGGCCACCGCACCCACCAGGGAGACGTTCTTCAGGGTGCCGGCGACGAGGGCGTCCTCGTGGCGGGCCTGGTCGCGGCGGAAGTCCGTGTAGGCGTTCAGGGCGCCGGCGGCCAGCAGCACGGCGGAGGACAGGCGGGGGAAGCGACCCAGCCCGAACAGGGCGGCGGCCCCGATCTGCGCGCCGGCCGCGGCCTGGCCGATCAGCTGCTCCTGGCCCTTCAGCGGACGCAGCTGGGGCACGGCGGTGGCGGCGGTGTCCACCAGGGGCTTCAGGTACTCCTGCCCCTCGGGGGCGCGCAGCCGCTGCAGGCCGTCGTAGACGAAGGTCGAGGCCAGGAGGGGCCGGGCGAACTTGCGGATCAGGGACATGGTTCCTCCTCGGTGGGGCGCTCGCGGACACCGGCGTCTTCGGGCCGGGTCGCGGCGCACCCGCGTGGTTTCCCTGCCCAGTCTATGTGATCGGATCCACGGGTGCCGCAGCGGGGCCGACGCCGGGTCTCGGTGTCGGGATCGCCTCGGGCTCCCGGCGGAATACGCCCCGGGATCCCGGTTGTTGGACTGCACGAGACGCGCCGAAGCCGATGGCGTCGGCGCGCGGCCAGCGCCCACGGAAAGGAGGTGCCCGGCGATGCGGGCGAGCAGGGGAGCGAACCCTCCCGGTCTCGTAGACTGGAGCGACGAGCACACCGACGGCGAGGCGAAGGGAATCCGTGGACACGATCGACCTGTCCCAGGAATCGGCCCAGGAGCGCAAGCTCCGGTTCGAGCGGGACGCGATGCAATACCTGGACCAGCTCTACGCTGCCGCCCTGCGGATGACCCGCAACCCGGCCGACGCGCAGGATCTCGTCCAGGAGGCCTACACCAAGGCCTTCTCCGCCTTCCACCAGTACAAGCCCGGCACGAATCTGAAGGCCTGGCTGTACCGGATCCTGACGAACACGTACATCAACCTCTACCGCAAGCGCCAGCGGGAGCCGCACCAGGCCAACACGGACACCGTGGAGGACTGGCAGCTCGCGCAGGCCTCGGCCCACACCTCCACGGGGCTGAAGTCCGCGGAGAGCGAAGCCCTGGATCACCTGCCGGACACGGACGTGAAGGAGGCCCTGCAGGCGATCCCGGAGGACTTCCGCATGGCCGTGTACTACTCGGACGTCGAGGGCTTCGCGTACAAGGAGATCGCCGAGATCCTGGACATCCCGATCGGCACCGTGATGTCGCGGCTGCACCGGGGGCGTCGGCTGCTGCGCGAGAAGCTCTCCGACTACGCCGCCGAGCGCGGCTTCGACACCACACCCAAGACCTCGACTCGCCGTGGCGGCCGTTCCGGCCGATCGCGCGGCACCGAGAGCACACCGGCTGCCGACGGCGCCCCGGACGGGGCCCGGCAGTGAGAACCCGAAGGAAGTGAGGACCATGTCCGAGTGCAAGGACGCGCAGTGCCGTGAGGAGCAGATGCACCGCATCTACGAGTACCTCGACGGGGCCCTGTCCGCCGAGGACATCGCGGAGATCCGTGCGCACCTGGAGGAATGCGAGACCTGTTCCCGGGAGTACGACCTCGAGCGGCTGATCCGCTCGGCCGTGCGCCGCTCGTGCGCCGAACCCGCCCCGGAGGCGCTGAAGGAGTCCATCCTGGCCAAGATCGACGCCGTGCGGGCCAGCCCCCAGACCGCCGACCACGGCCACTGACTGATCCCGCGCCGCGCCCCGTCGAGACCCGGTGTCCCGGGAGGCGGGGGAGCGGCGGGGCGGGGGCCCGAAGCCGCAGAGACACGGAAGGGCAGAGACGCGAAGGGGCCGGGAGGATCAACTGATCCTCCCGGCCCCTTCGCGTGCCGCTGCGGTCATCGACCGCCGCGGCGTCCTCAGGCGTTGGGCCGCTTGCCGTGGTTGGCGGCGTTCTTGCGGCGATCCTTGCGCTTGCGTCCGCGCTTGCTCATCAGCGGGCCTCCTTCATAGCATGCTCCGCCCGGCCCGGGGGTGGGCGGAAGCGGGGTCTGTGTTCGCCCGCGCACCGCGGGCACCTCCCACCATTCTGGCACACCCGCGGCACCCGGTGCACCCGGGAGTGCTCGGTCGGCACCGCGGCGGCGTCGTCGGGCTAGTGCTGCTCGGGCAGCTGCAGCCAGGAGTACCAGCCGCGGTGCAGCACCAGCCAGGCCATCAGCCCGTAGCCGGCCTGACCGGGCCGACCGTCGTTGGCCGCCAGGTCCTGGCGCCACTGCTCGTGGTGCTGCAGCGGGTTGAAGGTGTCCACGTACACGTGGCGGCGCCGGGTGGTCACGTCCGCGTAGGCGGCGTTCAGGTCCGCGATGCGCCGGTTGCGCTCAGCATCCAGCGTGGGCGGGGGGCCGACGACGAGCACCTTGATGCTGTTCTGGGAGGCCAGATCCACCATGTTGGCCAGGTTCAGGCGGCTGCGGGCCGAGGTGATCCCGGTGTCGATGTCGAAGGCCGAGGGTGCGATGACCAAGCGGTTATCCGCCCCCGCGGCGAAGCGGCGGCTCGCCTCCTCGAACCAGCGCTCGTTCAGCGCCTCGCTACCCTCGCCGGGAGCGGCCAGGGTGTAGGACACCAGGGGCGCGACGTTCCGCGGGGTGCGGGCCATGACCCGGCCGAACCAGCCCAGCGCGCGGGGATCGCCGATCCCGGCCAGGAGGTCATCGCCGACTGCCACGATGCGGATGTTTCGTTGCTCCACGAGTCTCTTTCTGTCGTCTTGGACGTCCCGCTGACCCGGACGGGGGCCGCCCCCGAAGGAGGCGGCCCCGACGGACAGCGTGCGGGCCGGGTCTTCAGGACCCCACGATAGACGGTTTGCGGCACAGGCTCACCTCCCGGCACGCCGCCCCCGCGGGGACGGGCGCGCCGGGAGGTGCCTCGGGTCAGCTCTCGAAGATCTGGGCGACCAGGTGCTCCAGCTCGGCCTGGTGGCGCTTGCCCACCCCGGTGGCGGGGGAGGCCGAGGCCGGACGGGAGATGAGCCGCACCTGCCGATCCAGCAGCGGCAGCAGGTTGACCACCATGAAGGGCCACTGACCCTGGTTGGCGGGCTCATCCTGGGCCCAGATCACCTCGGCCCCGGCGTAGCGGGCCAGCTGCTCCTTGATCTGATCCGCCGGCAGCGGGTACAGCTGCTCGACCCGCACGATCGCCACATCCTGGCGGCCCAGCTTCTCCCGGCGGGCGGCCAGGTCGTAGTACAGCCGCCCGGAGACCAGCACGACCTTCTTCACCGCGGCGTCGGTCAGCCCGCCCTGATCCGGGATGACCTCCTGGAACTCACCCTGGGTGAAGTCCTCGACCGAGGAGGTCGCGGCCTTCAGGCGCAGCAGCTGCTTCGGCGTCATGATCACCAGCGGACGGTGCGGGCGGGAGTAGGCCTGCCGGCGCAGCAGGTGCGCGTGGTTGGCCGGGGTCGAGGGCACCGCGACGGTCATGTTCGACTCCGCGCACAGCTGCAGGAACCGCTCCATGCGCGCCGAGGAGTGATCCGGACCCATCCCCTCGTAGCCGTGCGGCAGCATCAGCACCAGCGAGGAGCGCTGGGCCCACTTCTGCTCGGCCGAGGAGATGAACTCGTCGATGATTGTCTGGGCGCCGTTGAAGAAGTCGCCGAACTGCGCCTCCCACACCACCAGCGAGTCCGGGCGCTCCACGGAGTAGCCGTACTCGAAGCCCAGCACCCCGTACTCGGAGAGCAGGGAGTTGTAGATCATGAACTTGCCCTGGTCCTCGGACAGGTGCGTCAGCGGCACCCACTCGGCGTTGGAGCGGGTGTCGTGCAGGACCGAGTGGCGCTGGGTGAACGTCCCGCGCTGCACGTCCTGCCCGGACATGCGGATCTGGAAGCCGTCCATCAGCAGCGAGCCGAAGGCGATCAGCTCGCCCATGCCCCAGTCGATCCCGCCCTGCTCGGCCATCTGCTGGCGCTTCTTCAGCAGCTGACCCAGCTTCTTGTGCACCTGGAAGCCCTCAGGGGCCTGCCCGTGGGCCTGCCCGACGCGGGCCACGGCCTCGGCCGGGATCGCCGTGGTCTCCGGGGTGTACACGGAGTCCTCGATCTGCTGGGCCGCCGGACGCTCGATGTTCGACACCGCGGCCGCGTCCCCGGTGACCAGGGGCGCCTTGGACTGCTGGGCCTCGTGGGTCTCCTTGAAGACCCGCTCCAGGCGCTCCTGGTAGTCCTTCAGCGCCCGGTCCGCCTCCTCCTGGGTGATGTCCCCGCGGCCCACCAGGGACTCGGTGTACAGCTTGCGGGTCGAGCGCTTGGCCTCGATCAGCTGGTACATCTGCGGCTGGGTCATCGAGGGGTCGTCGGCCTCGTTGTGTCCGCGGCGCCGGTAGCACAGCAGGTCGATGACGACGTCGCGGTGGAAGCGCTGGCGGTACTCGAAGGCCAGCCGGCCCACGCGCACCACGGCCTCCGGGTCATCCGCGTTGACGTGGAAGACGGGGGCCTGGACCATCCGGGCGACGTCGGTGGCGTAGGTCGAGGAGCGGCCCTCACCGGGGGTCGTGGTGAAGCCGACCTGGTTGTTGACCACGATGTGCACCGTGCCGCCCACCGTGAACCCGCGCAGCTGGGACATCTGCATGGTCTCGGCGACGATGCCCTGCCCGGCCATCGCCGCGTCCCCGTGCACCAGGATGGGCAGCACGCCGTAGGCGGCCTCGCCCTCCGCACCCTGGTCCAGCAGGTCCTGCTTGGCCCGCACGATCCCCTCCAGCACCGGATCCACGGCCTCCAGGTGGGAGGGGTTCGCGGCCAGGTACACCTGGGTCTCGTTCCCGGAATCCGAGGTGAACACGCCCTCGGTGCCCAGGTGGTACTTCACGTCCCCGGAGCCGCCGACCAGGCGCGGGTCCTGCTCGCCCTCGAACTCGCGGAAGATCTGCGCGTAGGACTTCCCGGCGATGTTGCTCAGCACGTTCAGGCGCCCGCGGTGGGCCATCCCGATGCCGACCCCGGCCAGGGCGCTGTCCGCGGCCCCCGAGATGATGGAGTCCAGCAGCGGGATCAGGGACTCCCCGCCCTCCAGGGAGAAGCGCTTCTGCCCGATGAACTTGGTCTGCAGGAAGGTCTCGAAGGCCTCCGCGGCGTTGAGCTTGCCCAGCACCCGCAGCTGCTCCTCGCGGCTGGGCTTGGTGTAGCCGTGCTCCAGCTGCTGCTGGAACCACTCCCGCTCCTGCGGGGACTCGATGTGCATGTACTCCACGGCCAGCGTGCCGCAGTAGGCGTCGCGCAGCAGCTGCAGGATGGTGCGCAGCGGCAGCCGGGAGGCGTCCCCGAACCCGCCGGTGGGCCACTCCCGGTCCAGATCCCACAGGGTCAGCCCGTAGGTGGCGATGTTCAGGTCCGGGTGCTTGCGCATCACGTACTCGAGCGGGTTGGTCTCCGCGATGAGGTGGCCGCGCACCCGGTAGGCGTGGATCAGCTGCTGGATCCGGGCGACCTTGTTGATCTCCGTCTCCGGGTTGACCTGGTTGTCCACGGCCCAGCGCACCGGCTCGTAGGGGATGCGCAGGACCTCGAAGATCTCGTCGTAGAACCCGTGCTCGCCCTGCAGGTACTGGTCCACCAGCTTCAGGAACTCCCCGGAGCCGGCCCCCTGGATCACGCGGTGGTCGTAGGTGGAGGTCAGCGTCAGGATCTTGGACACGCCCTCTCGGGCCAGCACCTTGGGGGAGGAGCCGCGGCGCTCGGCCGGGTAGTCCAGGGCCCCGACACCGATGATGCAGGCCTGCCCGGCCGACAGCCTCGGCACCGAGTGCACCGTGCCGATGCCGCCCGGGTTGGTCAGGGAGGCGGTGGTGCCCTTGAAGTCCTCCACGGAGAGCTTGTTCTCCCGGGCCTTGGCGACCATCTCGTCGTAGGCGGCCCAGAACTCGGCGAAGTTCAGGGTCTCGGCGGCCTTGATGTTCGGCACCACGAGGTTGCGGGAGCCGTCCGGGCGGGGCATGTCGATGGCCAGCCCGAAGTTCACGTGCGCGTGCTGCACGACGGCGGGGCGGCCCTTCTCGTCCTGGCCGTAGGTGACGTTCTGGGAGGGGAACTCCTTCAGCGCCTTGATCACGGCGTAGCCGATGAGGTGGGTGAAGGAGATCTTCCCGCCCCGGGAGCGGCGCAGGTAGTCGTTGATCATGGTGCGGTTGTCGATGAGCACCTTCGCCGGCACGGCGCGCACCGTGGTCGCGGTGGGCACCTGGAGGGACTCCTCCATGTTCGACGCGATCGCCTTGGCCGGTCCGCGCAGGGCGGTGACCCGGTCCTGGGACTCCTCCTGCTCCTCGCGCTCGCTGTGCGGCAGCTGGGCCGGGATCGGCTTCTGCCCGGAGCGCTTCTCCCGGGTCCCGGCCTGCTTCGGCGCCTCGGTCTCCTTCTTGCCCGCCCCGGTGCGGGCCTCCGGCTGCTCGGCGGGGGCCGACGCCTTCGCCGCCGCACCCGACGAGCGCTGCGGGGCGCGATCGGGGGAGGCCTTCTCAGCGGGGGCCTTCGCGGAGGAGGTCTTCGCGGCGGGGGCTGCGGCGTCGACACCGCGCTTGCCGGACTCCGCGGCCTGCATCTGCTCGAAGATGGGCCACCACTTCTCGTCCACGGCGTTCCGGTCCTGCTGGTACTTCTCGAACAGCTCGTCCACGAGCCATTCGTTGCCGGCGAACTCCTCGGGGATCTGGTGCTGTGGCTGATCTGGCACTTGGTCACGCCTCTTCCGTTGGCTGGATGCTTCTGCGGCGCGCCGGCTCTCGGGCAGCCGGTGTCGCGCACCGCGGGGCGGATCCCGCAGCAGGGATGCCCGCGTGTGCCGCGCGCGGGGGCGACATCGGACGCGGTTCCTGCAGCGGCCGGCATCGGGCGACACTGCCCCGGTGCGGCCGGAATCACCGTTCCAGTCTATGAGCCCGACGCGTTCCCGGCCACTCCCGGGCCCCGGGGCCTCAGGATGCGAGCCCCGGGCCCGGTGTGACGGCAGGCATAGCGGGGTCCCGTAGACTGCGGGGGTGCGATTCCTGAACCAGCCCACCTCCGATCTGACCTACAACGACGTCTTCCTGGTGCCCTCCCGCTCGGAGGTGCCCTCCCGCTTCGCCGTGGACCTGCGACCGGATGATGCCGTGGGCACCACGGTGCCGGTCATCGCGGCGAACATGACCGCCGTGACCGGCCGGCGGATGCTGGAGACCCTGGCCCGACGCGGTGCGATCGGCATCCTGCCCCAAGACGTCCCCGCCGACGTCGCCGCGGACGTGCTGCGCTGGGTCAAGGGGCGGGACCCCTTCGTGGAGTCGGCCGTGACCCTGAGCCCCGAGACGACCATCAACGAGGCCCAGCACCTGTTCGGCAAGCGCAACCAGGCCGCCGCCGTCGTGCTGGATGCCCAGCGGCGCCCGATGGGGCTGCTGGCGCCCGCGGACTGCCGCGCCCAGGACCGGTTCGGCTACGTCCAGACCGTGATGCGCCCGGTCGCCCACACGATCGAGCACCGCGAGCTGGACGCGCTGCGCGAACAGGATCCGGCCCGACGCACCGGGCTGCTGCAGCGCCTGCACGCGCTGAGCCAGGAGACCGGGGACCAGCCGCTGGTCGTGGTCGCCGACGGCGTCTACCGGGGCGTGCTCTCCGGGGCCGGGGCAGTGCGCGCGAGCATCTACGAACCCGCCCTGGATGCCCGCGGCCGACTGCTGGTCGGGGCCGCGGTGGGCATCAACGGCGACGTCGCCGAGCGGGCGCAGGGGCTGCTGGCGGCCGGGGCCGACGTGCTCGTCGTGGACACCGCCCACGGGCACCAGGAGAAGATGTTGCGTGCCCTGCGCGCCGTGCGGGCCCTGGATCCGCAGGTGCCGATCGCCGCCGGGAACGTGGTCTCCGCGGCCGGCACCCGCGACCTCGTGGAGGCCGGGGCGGACATCGTCAAGGTCGGGGTGGGCCCCGGGGCGATGTGCACGACCCGCATGATGACCGGCGTGGGCCGCCCGCAGCTGTCGGCCGTGCTGGAATGCGCCGCCGAGGCCCGGCGGCTGGGGGCCCGCGTGTGGGCCGACGGCGGGATCAAGCACCCGCGCGATGCGGCCCTGGCCCTGGCCGCCGGGGCCAGCCAGGTCATGGTCGGATCGTGGCTGGCCGGGACCTACGAGTCCCCCGGGGACCTGCTCACGGATGAGCAAGGACGTCGGTACAAGGAGAGCTTCGGGATGGCCTCGACCCGCGCCGTCTCCCACCGCACCCGCGCGGAGGAGGCCTTCCAGCGGGCGCGCAAGGCGATGTTCGAGGAGGGCATCTCCTCCTCCGTGATGTACCTGGACCCCGAGCGGCCCGGCGCGGAGGACGTGCTGGATGCGATCACCGCCGGGGTGCGCTCGTCGATGACCTACGCCGGGGCCGCGGACCTCGCGCAGTTCCGGGAGCGGGCCGTGTTCGGCATCCAGTCCGCCGCCGGCTACGACGAGGGTCGGCCCCGGGAGCGCTCCTGGACGGTCTGAGCGCCCGAGACCGAGCCCGAAGCCGGCCGCGTGCGGTTAGACTGGGCGCACTATGGATGACCCGCTGAGTCCCGTCTCCCACCCGCCTGCGCCCCTCCTGCACCCGAGTCCCTCGGGACGGGGCCCCGCCGAGGGAGGACGCTGAGCCCGTGGAATGGCTGCTCGTCCTCGCCGGACTGATCCTCATCCTCGGCAACGGCTTCTTCGTCTGCGTCGAGTTCTCCCTGGTGGCCCTGGACCAGTCCACGGTGGTCCGGAAGATCGAGGAGGGGGACGCCAAGGCGGAGCCGCTGCTGCGGTGCCTGAAGTCCCTGTCCACCCAGCTGTCCAGCTGCCAGCTGGGCATCACCATCACGACCCTGCTCACCGGCTACACCCTCGACGCCGGCATCCAGGGGCTGCTGGCCGAGCCGATCGCGGCGCTCGGCCTGGAGCCCTCCCTGACCCGCCCGCTGACCTTCGTGCTGTCCATGACCGTGGCGACCATGCTCTCCATGGCCATGGGCGAGCTGATCCCCAAGAACCTCGCGATCTCCGTGGGCTACCCCGTCGGCCGGGCCATCGCCCGCCCCCAGCTGATGTTCACCGCCGTGATGAAGCCGCTGGTGGTGCTGATGAACGGCACCGCCAACGCGGTGCTGCACGGGCTGGGCATCGAGCCGAAGGAGGAGCTGTCCGGGGCCCGCTCGCCGGAGGAGCTGTCCTCGATGGTCCGCCGCTCCGCGGACCTCGGGACCCTGGACGCCGGGACCGCCAACTTCGTGGCCCGCACCCTGCTGTTCTCCGAGCGCACGGCCTCGGACGTGATGACCGCCCGGCGCCAGGTGGACATGCTGCCCACCACCGCCAGCGTGCAGGAGATCATCGACGAGGCCCGCGCCACCGGGCACTCCCGCTTTCCCCTGTTCGAGGAGAACCAGGACGACGTGCGCGGGGTCGTGCACATCAAGCGCGCCGTCGGCGTGCCCCCGGCCAAGCGCGAGGAGGTCGAGGCCGGGGCCCTGATGGACGAGGTGCTGCGGGTTCCCGAGACCATGCACCTGGACGCCCTGCTGCGCGAGCTGCGCGCCGGGAACCTGCAGGTCGCCGTCGTGCTGGACGAGTACGGCGGCACCGCGGGCATCGCGACCCTGGAGGACCTCGTGGAGGAGATCGTCGGGGAGGTCGCCGACGAGCACGACCGCGTCGTGCCCGGGGTGCTGGAGACCGCCGACGGGCGCTGGCACTTCCCGGGCCTGCTGCGCCCGGACGAGGTGACCGAGCGGGTCACCCCGCTGGACATCGACGAGGACCCCGCTTACGAGACGATGGGCGGGTTCATGATGGACCGGCTGGGCCGGATCCCGCAGGTCGGGGACCAAGTCGCCATCGACACCGGGATCCTGGAGGTCGAGCGGATGGACCACCGCCGGGTGGACCGCATCCTGTTCACCCCGGCCCGGCAGGAGCCGGAGGAGACCGTGGGCGATGACCTCGGGCCCGAGCGGGCCATCACGACCCCCGGGGGCCTGCCGGCCGCCCCCGAGCCCCGACGCGAAGGAGGTGCGGCATGAGCGAGTGGACCGCCCTGATCTGGTTCGTGGTGCTGCTGATCGGCAACGCCTTCTTCGTGGCCAGCGAGTTCGCGATCATGTCCGCCCGGCGCTCGCAGATCGAGCCCCTGGCCGAAGCCGGGAACAAGCGCGCCCAGACCGCGCTGCGCGCCATGGAGCACGTCTCCCTCATGCTCGCCTGCTCCCAGCTGGGCATCACCGTGTGCTCGCTGGTGATCCTCAACGTCGCCGAACCCGCCGTGCACCACCTCGTGGCCGAGCCGCTGATGCACCTCGGGCTGGCCGAATCCGCCGCGGACCTCACGGGCTTCCTCATCGCGCTGCTGGTGGTCACCTTCGCCCACGTGATCTTCGGGGAGATGGTGCCCAAGAACATCTCCGTGTCCACCGCGGACCGCGCCGCCCTGTGGCTGGCCCCGGTGCTGGTGGTCATCTCCCGGCTGGTGCGCCCGATCATCTGGTTCATGAACTGGATCGCGAACGCGGCGCTGCGCCTGATGCGCATCGAGCCGAAGGACGAGGTCTCCTCGACCTTCACCGCCGACGAGCTGCAGACGATCCTCGAGGAGTCCACCGCGGAGGGCCTGGTCACGGACGCGGACGGGATGCTCTCGGGCGCCCTGGAGTTCTCCGAGAAGACCGTCAGCGACGTCATGGTTCCGGTGGACCAGGTGCTGTGCCTGCCCTCGGACAGCTCCCCGCACGATCTGGAGCGGGCCGTGGGCCGCACCGGCTTCTCCCGCTTCGTGCTGGAATCCGAGGACGGAACCTATCTGGGCTACCTGCACGTCAAGGACGTGCTGCCCATCCCGGATGAGCGCTACCGTGACCCCACCCCGCTGACCCGGGTGCGCTCGCTGATCAACCTGCGCCCGGAGACCACCGTGGAGGACGCCCTGGCCACGATGCAGCGCACGCACGGGCACGTGGCGCGCGTGGTGGCCCGGGGCGGGGAGACCATCGGGGTGCTGTTCCTGGAGGACGTCCTGGAGGAGCTGATCGGAGAGGTGCGGGACTCGACGCAGACGATGGGCCGCCGCCGCAGCGTGCGGGCCCCCGAGGGCTCGTGAGCCCCTCCTGATTTGCGAACGGTTCGCAGCAAGTGCGATGCTTGCTGCGAATCGTTCACAACAAAGCCGGGCGCCGACCGTCCGGTCCGTCGTCGAGGGGGAGGCCATGAGGAAGATCGCCGCGGGGATCGTCGCGGGGCTGGGCTGCGCGGTGCTCGCGCTGTCCGGCTGCTCGTCGCAGCAGGAGGACGCGGGGCAGGACACGGGCAAGCCCACCATCGTGGCCACCACCTCCGTCTACGCCGACATCGCCCGCCAGGTGGCCGGCGACGACGCGCAGGTCACCGCGATCGTGGACTCCACCAGCCAGGACCCCCACTCCTATGAGGCCACCGCCCAGGACAAGCTGAAGATCAGCCGGGCGGACCTCGTGGTGCTCAACGGCGGCGGCTACGACCCCTTCATGTCCGAGGCCGCCGAGGGCGCCGACGGTAAGGTCATCGACGCCGTGGCCGTCTCCGGGCTGCCCGGGGCCGAGGAGGCCGCCGAGACCCAGGAGCACGATCACGACCACGAGCACGACGACCACGATCACGGGGACTTCAACGAGCACGTCTGGTACGACGTCTCCGCGATGAAGAACCTCACCCACGCCATCTCCGAGGACCTCGGGAGCATCGACGAGCAGCACCGGCAGGACTACCACGACCGCGCCCAGGCCTACGAGCAGAAGCTCGATGAGCTGAGCTCCGACCTCAAGGGCATCGGCGCCTCCGGACGCACCTACCTGGCCACCGAACCCGTCCCGGACCGGCTGCTGGATGCCGCGGGGATGAAGAACGAGACCCCGGAGGCCTTCTCCTCGGCGGTCGAGGCCGAGTCGGATGTGCCGGCGGCGACGCTGAACGAGGTCCACCGGATCATCGACGGCGGATCGCTGGACCTGCTGGCCTTCAACCCGCAGACCGAGACGGCCCAGACCCGGCAGCTGCGCTCCGCCGCCGAGTCCGCGCGCGTGCCGGTCGTAGACTTCACGGAGACCCTTCCCGAGGGCAGGGACTACCTGAGCTGGATGCGCGGCAACATCGAGAACCTGCGCAAGGCCCTCGCCTGAGCGGAGCGCGCCCCGCAGTCCAGGCGTCCATCCCTGCCCGACACCCCAGCCCCGACCCCCGTGAGGAGCACCGACCCCCGTCGTGAACGCCGTCGCCCGTCCCGCCCCAGCCCCCGGAACCCAGCCGGCCGCCGTCTCCTTCCGGGACGCCCGGCTCTCCTTCGGCCAGCGCACCCTGTGGAGCGGCCTGAACCTGGAGATCGCGCCGGGGGAGTACTTCGCAGTGCTCGGGCCCAACGGCTCCGGCAAGTCCACCCTGCTGCAGACCATCCTGGGCCTGCTGCGCCTGTCCGAGGGGCGGGTCCGGGTCCTCGGGCACGCCCCGCACCGCGGGGATCCCGGCATCGGCTACATCCCGCAGCAGCGGATCCTGCCGCAGGACACCCCGCTGCGCGCCCGGGACATGGTCCGCCTCGGCCTGGACGGGCACCGCTGGGGCACCGGGTGGCCCTCGCGGGCCCGCCGCGCCCGGGTGCAGGAGCTGCTGGAGCAGGTGGGGGCCGCCGACTACGCGGACGTGCCCGTGGGGCTGCTCTCCGGCGGGGAGCAGCAGCGGCTGCGCGTCGCCCAGGCGCTGGCCGCCCGGCCGCGGCTGCTGCTGTGCGATGAGGCCCTGCTCTCCCTGGACCTGCGCCACCAGGAGGCCGTCAGCGGACTGATCGAGGACTACCGCAGGAGCGAGGGTGCCACCGTGGTCTTCGTGACGCACGAGATCAACCCGATCATCGACGACGTCGACCGGGTGCTGTACCTGGCCAACGGCCGGTTCACCGTGGGGACCGTGCCGGAGGTGATGCGCGGGCAGGTGCTCTCCGCCCTGTACGACACGCCCGTGCAGGTGCTGCGCTCCGGCGGGCGCTACATCGTGGTCGGCGGGCCCGAGCACGACGCCGCCACCCCGCACTGCGCAGGCTCAGCACCCCGGGAGCTCGATGCGGAGGGGATGCGCTGATGTCACCGGCCATCCTCGCCGCGCTGGCGCACCCGGGGTCCGTCCTGCTGGGCCAGGAGACCGGCTTCTGGCAGCGGGTCTTCGTCTTCGAGGACTACGGCGAGCTGCTGCAGCTGCTGTACCCCTCGATCATCGCCGGGGCCATCCTCGCGGTGATCGGCGGGGTCACCGGGGTGTTCGTGACCCTGCGGGACTCCGCCTTCGCGGTGCACGGGATCGCCGAGCTCTCCTTCGCCGGGGCGGCCCTGGCCCTGCTGATCGGCGCGGATGTGGTCACCGGATCCCTGGTCGGCTCGGTGGCCGCGGCCCTGCTGATCGGGCTGCTGGGCTCGCGCACCAGCCGCCAGCAGTCGGTGATCGGCACGCTGATGCCCTTCGGGCTGGGCCTGGGCATCCTGTTCCTGTCCCTGTACCAGGGGCGCTCGGCCAACCGCTTCTCGCTGCTGACCGGCCAGATCGTCTCCGTGGACGCCGCCCAGATCGGGGAGATGGCTCTGGGCGCCGTCGTCGTGGTGGGGGGACTGCTGCTGCTGTGGCGGCCGCTGACCTTCGCCAGCGTGGACCCGCAGGTGGCCGCGGCCAAGGGCGTGCCGCTGCGGGCGCTGTCCCTGGTGTACATGCTGCTGCTGGGGGTCGCGGTGGCACTGTCCGTGCAGGTGGTGGGGGCGCTGCTGGTGCTGGCCCTGCTGATCACCCCGGCGGCGGCGGCCAACCGGCTCACGGCCTCCCCGGTGCGCTCGGTGCTGCTCTCGGTGCTGTTCGCTGAGGTGGCCATGGTGGGCGGGATCCTGCTGGCCCTGGCAGGCTCCCTGCCGATCAGCCCCTACGTCACGACGATCTCCTTCGCGATCTTCCTGGTCTGCACGGGGATCCAGGCGATCCGGCGTCGGCACAGCGCCTCGGGACGCCGCACCCCGGCGGAGGAGACGACCGCGGAGAAGGCGGTGGCCGACCGCGGGCACCGGGCCTCCTGAGCCCCACCGGCCTCGCTCGGATCGGGTTCGTCTCAGTGCCGCTGGGCGGCGGCGCACTGGGCGCAGATCCCGGAGACCTCCACGACGTGGCGGATGTCGGTGTAGCCGTAGCGCCCGGCGATCTGCTCGGCCCAGGCCTCCACGACGTCGGCGCCGATGTCCTCGGCCCGGCCGCAGGAGCGGCAGCGCAGGTGGTGGTGGTGCTCCTCGGCCGCGCACTGGCGGTACAGGGCCTGCCCACCCTCCCCGGGCAGCACGTCCACCTCGCCGGCCTCCTCGAGGGACTGCAGGATCCGGTAGACCGTGGCCAGGGAGACCTTCTTCCCGGATTCGGTGATCAGCCGGTGCAGGTCCTGGGCGGAGTGGAAGCCGTCCAGCTCGGCGAGACTGCTCGTGACGGCCCGGCGCTGGGGTGTGGCCCGCACCGGCTGCCCCTGGCCCCGGTGCTCCCGGTCCGTCGCCGTCCCGCCTCGCTGCGCCGTGCTCACGTGCTCCCCCTGTACCTTCGTGCCTTGAGCTGCGCGTCCGTCGGCCCGACCGCTCTCGGCCGGTTCCGGGCGCTTCCCGCCATTGTGCCGCGTGAGAGCACCGCGACGCCATCGGCGTTCGTCCTCGGCGTGCCCGCGGTCCCGGATCCGCGAGCAGCCTGGGCGGGGATCGGCGTCGGGGTCGGTTCGGTCGGTGCTGAGCTGTTCGGGGCTGTGCTGATCGGGGCTAGGGTGGGAGGCATGAAGCTGACCAAGTACTCCCACGCGTGCATCCGGCTGGAGAAGGACGGGACCGTGCTCGTGCTGGATCCCGGCACCTTCTCCGAGCTGCCCGAGGCCCTGAACGGCGCCTCGTTCCTGCTGATCACCCACGAGCACCCGGATCACTACGACCGCGAGCCCGTGCACGCCTTCCTGGCCGAGCACCCCGAGGTGCAGGTCTGGGCCCCGGGCGCCGTGGTCGAGGAGCTGCGCGAGGCCGTGGCGGATCCGGCGCGCATCCATGAGGCCGTGGCGGGGGAGAGCTTCGAGGCCGGGCCCTTCCAGATCCGCGGGGTGGGCGGACAGCACGCGCTGATCCACCCGCTGGTCCCCGTGGTGGCCAACGTCGGCTACCTCATCGACGGGACCCTCTACCACCCCGGCGACAGCTTCGTGGTGCCCGACGACGCCGAGGTGCGCACCCTGCTGGTGCCGATCCACGCGCCCTGGAACAAGATCCAGGAGGTCATCGACTTCGTCATCGCCGTCGGCGCCGAGCACGCCTACCCGATCCACGACGCCCTGCTGGCCGAGAACGGCCGGAGCATGATCGAGGGGCACGTGCAGAACTTCGGCGGCCGCTACGGCACCGCCTACCGGCACCTGGACCCGCGCGAAAGCGTCGAGGCCTGACCCCCACCCGCTGTTCCGACCCCTTCGAGGAGCCGTCCATGAGCACCGTGTTCACCAAGATCATCCAGGGCGAGCTGCCCGGGCGCTTCGTCTACGAGGACGAGCGCTGCGTGGCCTTCCTGTCCATCCAGCCCCTGTCCGAGGGGCACGTGCTGGTGGTCCCGCGCGAGGAGGTGGACCACTGGATCGACCTGCCCGAGGAGCTGGCCGAGCACCTGATGGACGTGGCCCGGCGCATCGGCCGGGCGATCCGCACCGCGTACTCCCCGCGCCGGGTGGGCCTGATGATCCAGGGCTTCGAGGTCCCGCACACCCACCTGCACGTGTGGCCCACGGACTCCATCGAGGAGTTCGACTTCGCCAACGTGGACCAGGACCCCGCCGAGGAGTCCATGGACCGCGCCCAGGTCCGCATCCGCCGGGCGCTGGCCGAGCAGGACTGAGCGCCCCGGGCTCGACCCACCCCCTCTGACGATGCCCGCCCCGCCGCACGGTCGGGCGGGCATCGGCCTGAGGAGCGCTCACCGCCGGGCCGCTGCCGGGCCCGAAGGCGCTCACAGCCCGGCCAGGGCCGCCTTCTGCGCCTTCTGGATCCGCTGGACCGAGACGGGCCGTGCCGTGCCCAGCTCCTGGGCGAAGAAGCTGACCCGCAGCTCCTCCAGCATCCAGCCCACCTCCGCCAGCTCCGGGGGCACCGCGCCGTCGACGGCGTGCCGCTGGGCCGCGGCGTCGTAGGCGTCCTCCAGCTCCTGCACCTGCAGCATCAGCTGGTTGTCGCGGTTCACCCGCTCGCCGATCTTCTCCAGGCGCACCCGCATGGCCCGCAGATACCGCGGCAGGTGCACCAGGTGCGCATACCCGGTGGCCGCCACGAACCCGGGGTAGATCAGGTGCTCCAGCTGCGCCTTGACGTCGTTGTACGCGGTCACCACCGCCAGCGAGGCCCCGGACTTGAGCATTCGGCGCACCGCGGTGGCCTCCTTCAGGATCGAGGCCACCAGGGAGGTCAGCTCGAAGACCGTGTCGATCAGCTCCGCCCGGACGTGCTCGAACAGCCGCTGGAACTGCTCGCGGCGCACCGGCGCTGGATCCGGGGTCAGCTTGTCCAGGGCCGCGACCGTGCAGTCCGCGATCAGCGCCTCCACCGAGCCGTGCGGATTCTGGGTGAACACGATCTTCTCGTCGTTGCGCAGATGATCCGAGACGTACTTCTGCGGGCTCGGCACCTTCAGGGCCAGCAGCCGGATCACCCCGGCCCGCTGGGCCCGGGCCCGCTGAGCCTCGGTGGCCAGCACGCGCACGGCCACCGTCTGCCCCTCATCCACCAGGGCGGGGAAGCCCTCGATGACCTGGCCGGCCACCTCCCGGGTGATGCGGGTGGGCACCTCCTGCTCGGGCCAGTCGCGCAGACCGCCGACCTCCCGCACCGCAGGCCCCCCGGCCGACGACGCCCGGTCCGCCCCCGAACCCGGCTGCGGCCTCCGGTCAGCGCGCGTGCCGGGCGCGCCGTCGTGACCGGCGCCCGCGGACCGACCCGCGCCTTTCTGCCCGGCACCGTTTCGACCACCGGGGCCCGACGCGGCGGCGATGCGCTGCAGCGCGTCCGCCGAGGCGCCCAGCGAGGCCGCCAGGGCCTCGCGCACCTGCGGGGCCAGCCGCTCCTGCAGGGCCTCCAGGTCCCGGCCCTCGCCGAGCACCCGGTTGCGCGGATCCCGGACCTGGAAGGTGACTCGCAGGTGCTCGGGGACCTTGGACCAGTCCCAGGACCCCGGCGGGATCACCACGCCCCGGATCCGGCGCAGGGCCAGCTCCAGGGAGCTCAGCAGATCATCGGTCTGGGGGTCGAACTCCTCCGTCAGGCGCTGCACGGCGGCGGCCGCGACGTCCGGGGCGGGCACGAAGGACTTGCGCACGGCCTTGGGCAGGGAGCGGATCAGGGCCGTGACCAGCTCGGTGCGCAGCCCCGGGATCATCCACTCGAAGGGCCGCTGGCGCAGCTGGTTCAGGAACACCACGGGCACCTGCACGAACACCCCGTCCGCGCTGGTCTGCGCCGAGCCGGGGGCGGAGGGGGCGAACTCGTAGCGCAGGTCCAGGCGCAGCGTGGAGTCTTCCGTGTCCACCTCCCACACCCGGGGGAAGGCGGACTCGTCGTACTCGGCGGCCTCGGCGTCCACCAGCCGCTCCGGATCCAGATCCAGCAGGTGCTCATCCTCCTGCCGGGCCCGCTTCCACCAGCGGTCGAAGTGCCGCTCGGAGACCACCTCGGCCGGGATCCGGGCGTCGTAGAACGCGTACAGGGCGTCGTCGTCGACCCGCAGGTCCCGACGCCGCAGCCGGGCCTCCAGCGCCTCGACCTCGGCCAGGCGCTGCTGGTTGCGCCGGAAGAAGCGGTGCCGGGTGCGCCAATCGCCCTCCACCAGGGCCTTGCGGATGAACAGCTCCCGGGACAGCTCCGGGTCGATCCGCCAGTAGTCCACGGGACGTTCGGCGTAGACCGGCACGCCGTACAGGGTCGCCTTCTCGTAGGCCATGACCGAGCCGCGCTGGGCGGACCAGTGCGGCTCCGAGTGGGTGCGCTTGAGCAGGTTCCCGGCCGCCTGCTCGATCCACTCCGGGCGCACGGCCGCGACCGTGCGGGCCCACAGCCGGGAGGTCTCCACCAGCTCCGCGGCCACCACCCAGTCCGGGTTCCTCTTGAACAGACCCGAGCCGGGGAAGATCGCGAAGCGGGTGCCGCGGGCCCCCTGGTAGTCGCGCTTGCGCTCATCGCGCAGCCCGACGTGGCTGAGCAGCCCGGTCAGCAGGGCCCGGTGCACGGCCTCCTCGTTGACGCCGGGGTCGATGTCCCGGCCCTTCCCGACGCGCACCTCGGCCTGCTGGCCCAGCTGGCGCAGCTGCTCATAGAGGTCCTGCCACTCTCGGACCCGCACGTAGTTGATGAACTCGCGGCGGCACAGCTTCCGGAATTGGCTGGAGGACAGCTCCCGCTGCTTCTCCTGCAGGTGCTGCCACAGCAGCAGGAAGCTGGAGAAGTCCGAGCGGTCATCCCGGAACCGGGCATGCAGCTCATCGGCCTGCTGGCGCTTGTCCGCGGGGCGCTCGCGGGGATCCTGGATGGTGAGGGCCGCGGCCAGCACCATGACCTCCTTGGCCACGCCCAGCTCCTGGGCGGCCACGATCATCCGGCCCAGGCGCGGGTCCACGGGGAAGGCCGCCAGGCGCCGGCCGATCGCGGTCAGGGGCGAGGCCCCCGCGCCGCGCCCGCCGCGGGTCCGGCCCCGGCCGCCTCGCCTGCCCTTCCCGGCGCCGCGCCGGGGGGCCTGGGCGGCGTCGTCCCCGGGGGTGTCCTCGATCCTCTCCTTCAGCGCCCCGAGCTCGCGCAGCACCGCGACGCCGTCGCCGATGGCCCGGCGGGCCGGGGGCTGGACGAAGGGGAAGCGCTCCATATCCCGCGGGGAGCGCACCACCCCGATGCTCATGGTGTGCAGGATCACCGCGGCCAGGTTGGTGCGCAGGATCTCCGGGTCCGTGAAGGCCGGCCGGGAGTCGAAGTCCTCCTGCGAGTACAGCCGGATCGCGATGCCGTCCGAGACGCGCCCGCAGCGCCCGGAGCGCTGGGCCGCGCTGGCCTGGGAGATCCGCTCGATGGGCAGGCGCTGGACCTTGGTGCGCGTGGAGTACCGGGAGATCCGGGCGGTCCCCGGGTCGATCACGTACTTGATCCCGGGAACGGTCAGCGAGGTCTCGGCGACGTTGGTGGCCAGCACGATCCGCCGCCGAGCCCCGGTGGGGCGGAAGACCCGGTGCTGCTCGGCCATGGACAGCCGGGCGAACAGCGGCAGGATCTCCGTGCCGGTGAGCCTGCGGTCCTTGGCTACCAGATCCGTCAGGGCGTCCTCGGCGTCGCGGATCTCCCGCTCCCCGGCGAAGAAGATCAGGAGGTCCCCGGGGGCCTCGTCGGCCAGCTCCAGCACGGCGTCGCACACCGCCTCCAGCGGGTCTCGGTCCTCCCCGGCGACGTCGTCCTCCTCATCCGGCAGCGCGGGGTCCTCGGTCAGCGGACGGTACCGGATCTCCACGGGGTAGGTGCGCCCGGAGACCTCGATGATCGGGGCGGCGTCGGCCGGCATCGGCTCGTCCTCGGGGTGCTCGGCCACCGGGTCGAAGCTGGGCGCGAAGTGCCGGGCGAAGCGCTGCGGGTCGATGGTCGCCGAGGTGATGACGACCTTCAGATCCGGGCGCTGAGGGAGGATGCGCTTGAGGTAGCCCAGGATGAAGTCGATGTTCAGGGAGCGCTCGTGCGCCTCGTCGATGATGATCGCCGAGTAGCGCTTGAGCAGCGGATCGTGCGGGATCTCCGCGAGCAGGATGCCGTCGGTCATCAGCTTGATCCGGGTGGCCTGGGAGGTCTGCGCGGTGAAGCGCACCTGGTAGCCCACGGTCTGCCCGATCGGCTCGCCCAGCTCCTCGGCGATCCGCTCGGCCACGGAGCGGGCGGCCAGGCGCCGCGGCTGGGTGTGCCCGATGCTCCCGCGTTCGCCCAGGCCCAGCTCCAGCAGCATCTTGGGGATCTGGGTGGTCTTCCCGGAGCCGGTCTCCCCGGCGATGATCACGACCTGGTGCTCCCGGACCGCGTTCATGATCTCCTCGCGGCGCGCGGAGACCGGCAGGGCCTCCGGATAGGCGATCTCGGGGCGGGAGGGCGCGGAATCGGAGGGCGCGGGCGCGCCCGCGGCGGGGGAGGGGGAGCTGTTCGACATACTTCCTGCCATCCTACTGATCCCGCCCGCGGGGCGGCCTCCTCCCGGAGGCGGAGGGAGAGTTCATCCCTCGGGCGGATGTGGGCGGCGCGGGGTTCTTCCTAGCCTCGAGACCATGATCGAGAACCTCCAGCACGTCGTCGAGACCATCCCTGCGATCCTCAGGATCCTCGCGCTCGCGGGCCTCGGGGCCATCCCCTTCGTGGAGTCCTATTTCGGCTCCGCGGTCGGTGTGCTCGCCGGGGTCAACCCGGTGCTGGCGGTCGCCGCGGCCTCGCTGGGCAACATGATCTGCATGATCGTGCTGGTGCTGGGCGCCGGGCGGGTGCGCGGCGCGGTGACCGCCCGGCGCGAGCCTCGCACGCCGAGCCGACGGCGGCAGCGCTTCGACCGGCTCTTCGACAAGTACGGCGTGGCCGGGGTGTCCCTGCTGGGGCAGACGGTGCTGCCCAGCCAGATCACCTCCGCGATGATGGCCGGCATGGGTGCGAACCGCACGAAGATCATCGCCTGGCAGTGCGTGTCCATCATCCTGTGGGGCACGCTGTTCGCGGTGCTGGCCAGCGTCGGCCTCTGGACGGTGGAGTGAGGCGCGGACGCCGATGCGGCATCGAGCGACTCGCGAGCCGGATCGTGCGACGTGGACCGGATGATCCGGCGCGCGAAGCACGATCCGGTCCGCGAGACGGCGTCGCCGCGGCCGCATCCGGGCATGGAAAGTGCCCTCGATAGGATTCGAACCTACGACTTCCTGCTCCGGAGGCAGGCGCTCTATCCACTGAGCTACGAGGGCAACGCAGAACAGCGTACCAGGAAAACCGGGCGCCGCGCACCACGGGGCGGGCGCGGCCTTCGGTAGACTGGCACACCGTGACTCCCGAAGAACTGACCCGCGCCGTATCCGCCGCCCTCGACGAGGCCCTGCAGGCCCAGGAGCTGACGCTTTCCGAGGGCGCCGCCCGCCCCGAGGTGCGCATCGAGCGGCCCAAGAGCCGCGAGCACGGGGACTGGGCCACCAACATCGCCCTGCAGCTGGGCAAGCGGGTGGGCCGCAACCCCCGGGAGGTCGCCCAGATCCTCGCTACCCGCCTCGAGGCGATCGACGGCGTGGCCGCCGTGGACATCGCCGGTCCCGGCTTCCTCAACATCCGGCTCGACGCCGCCGCCGCCGGCGCGCTGGCCGCGACGATCCTCGAGCAGGGGGAGGCCTACGGGCGCAGCCGGGACCTGTCCGGCACCCACATCAACCTGGAGTTCGTCTCCGCCAACCCCACCGGACCCATCCACCTGGGCGGGACCCGCTGGGCCGCCGTCGGGGACTCCCTGGCCCGGATCCTCGAGGCCTCCGGGGCCACCGTGACCCGTGAGTACTACTTCAACGACCACGGCACCCAGATCGACCGCTTCGCCAAGTCCCTGCTGGCCGACGCCCGCGGGGAGGCCACCCCCGAGGACGGATACGGCGGGCAGTACATCCACGACATCGCCGCCGACGTGCTGCGCGAGGCCCCCGACGCCCTGGAGGCCGCCGACCCGCAGGAGGTCTTCCGCTCCCACGGCGTCGAGCTGATGTTCGCCCAGATCAAGGCCTCCCTGCACGAGTTCGGCGTGGACTTCGACGTCTTCTTCCACGAGAACTCCCTGTTCGACTCCGGGGCCGTGGAACGCACCCTGGAACAGCTGAAGACCAGCGACAAGCTCTACTTCGCCGACGGCGCCTGGTGGCTGCGCTCCACCGACTACGGCGACGACAAGGACCGGGTGGTCATCAAGTCCGACGGCAACGCCGCCTACATCGCCGGGGACATCGCCTACATCGCGGATAAGCGCGCCCGCGGGGCGGACCTGGCCGTGTACATGCTCGGCGCGGATCACCACGGGTACATCGCCCGGCTGAAGGCCGCCGCCGCGGCCATCGGGGACGACCCGGACGCCGTGGAGGTCATGATCGGGCAGATGGTCAACCTCGTGAAGGATGGTCAGGCCGTGCGCATGTCCAAGCGGGCCGGGACCGTGGTGACCCTGGAGGACCTCGTGGAAGCCGTGGGGGTGGACGCCGCCCGCTACGAGCTGACCCGCTACTCCGTGGACTCCAACATCGACGTGGACCTGGACGTGCTGACCAAGCGCTCCAACGAGAACCCGGTCTTCTACGTCCAGTACGCCAACGCCCGCACCCGGGCCGTGGCCCGCAACGCCGCCGACGCCGGGGTGATGCGCGATGCCGGCACCTTCGACGCCGCCCTGCTCTCCGGTCCGGCGGACGAGGAGCTGCTGGCCGCCCTCGGGCAGTTCCCCGGCGCGGTGGCCGAGGCCCAGCACTTCCGCGAACCCCACCGGGTGGCCCGCTACCTGGAGGCCCTGGCCGGGGCCTACCACCGCTGGTACGACTCCTGCCGCGTCGTGCCCCAGGGCGATGACGAGGTCTCCGAGGTGCACCGCACCCGCCTGGCCCTGAACGACGCCACCGCCCAGGTCCTGGCCAACGGGCTGGGTCTGCTCGGCGTGTCCGCCCCGGAGCGCATGTGATGCCCGGGCAGCCCGACCCGAGCGTCCCCTCCGCGCCCGCCGCGCGGACGGACCCGCCGAGCCCGGATGCACTGACCCCGGATGCAGTGACCCCGGACCCGGCGGCCCTGGACCCCGTGATCTGGCCGGACTCCTTCCGGCGCGCCGCCGACGGTGAGCTGACTCTGGACGGGCACGGCGCCCGTGCGCTCGCCGAGCGCTTCGGCACCCCGCTGTACGTGGAGTCCGAGGAGGTCTTCCGCGCCCGCGCCGCGGCCTTCCGCACGGCCTTCGAGCGAGCCTTCGCCGAGCACGGGGCGCAGGTGAGCGTCTACTACGCCGGCAAGGCCTTCCTGTGCGCCGCCATCGTGCGCTGGGCCCGCGAGGAGGGGCTGAACCTGGACACCGCCTCCGGGGGCGAGCTGGCCCTGGGGCTGGCCGCCGGGATGGAGCCCGCCCGCATCGCCCTGCACGGGAACAACAAGTCCACCCGGGAGATCCGGCAGGCCCTGGAGGCCGGGGTGGGCCGCATCGTCGCCGACTCCGTGCCGGAGCTGCTGCTGATCGAGCGGATCGCCGGGCAGCTGGGAGTCACCGCGCCGGTGATGATCCGGGTGACTCCCGGGGTGCACGCCGAGACCCACGAGTTCATCGCCACCGCCCACGAGGACCAGAAGTTCGGCCTCTCCCTCGCCCCGGACACGGCCCGCCTGGCCTGGGCGCAGATCCCGGCCGCGGTGCGCGCCGAGGCCTGGCCGGGCCGGCAGGAGGCTCCCCAGGATTCCGTGGCCGAGCTGGCCGCGGAGCTGGCCGAGCACCTGCCGCACCTGGACCTGCGGGGGCTGCACTGCCACATCGGCTCCCAGGTCTTCGCCCCGGAGGGCTTCGATCTGGCCGCCCGCCGCGTGCTCGCGACGATGGCGCGGCTGCGGGATCGCTTGGGCCGGGTCCTGCCTGAAGCTGATCTGGGCGGGGGATACGGCATCGGCTACGTCGCCGGGGACTCCCCGAGGCCCATCGAGGACCTGGCTCGGGCCATCGCGACCTCGGTGGCCGAGGCCTGCGCGCGGCTGGAGCTGCCCCTGCCGCACCTGTCCTTCGAACCCGGCCGGGCGATCACCGGGCCCGCCGGGGTCACCCTCTACACCGTGGGCACGATCAAGGACGTCGCTCTGGAGGCCGCGGCCGACTCCGACGTCGCCGCCGACGCCGGTCAGCCGGCGGTGCGCCGCTACGTCGCGGTGGACGGCGGCATGTCGGACAACGCCCGCCCGATCCTCTACGGCTCCGAGTACACCGTGACCCGCGCGGATCGCTCCCCGGCGGGGGAGCAGGTGCTCTCCCGGGTGGTCGGCAAGCACTGCGAATCCGGGGACATCCTGGTGCGCGACTGCCTGCTCCCGGCGGACCTCGCCCCCGGGGACCTGCTGGCCGTGCCCGCCACCGGCGCCTACTGCTGGTCCCTGTCCTCCAACTACAACTTCCTGACTCGCCCCCCGGTGGTGGCCGTCGCTGCCGGGCGCGAACCCCGGGTCATCGTGCACGGACAGAGCATCCAGGACCTGCTGGACCGCGACGCCGAGCTGTAAGCCGCCCCGCCCGACGTCCCCAATCCCGACCGAGCCCCCGCCCCGCCCCCCTCCCGAGGAGAGCCCATGAACGACACGCCCCTGTCCGTCGCCCTGCTGGGATCCGGCACCGTCGGCTCCCAGGTCGCCCGGATCCTCCTGGAGGACGCCGAGGAGCTGACCCAGCGCGTCGGTGCGCCCCTGCGCCTGATCGGCATCGCGGTGCGGGATCCGCAGGCGCCCCGGGACTACGCCGCCCCGGCCGGGCTGTACACGACCGACGCGGACGCGCTGATCGACGCCGCGGACGTCGTCGTGGAGCTGACCGGCGGCATCGAACCGGCCCGCACCCGCATCCTGCGGGCCCTGCGCGCCGGCAAGCACGTGGTCTCCGGGAACAAGGCCCTGCTCGCCCGCGAGGGTGCCGCGCTGCAGCGCGCGGCGGACGCCTCCGGGGCGCAGCTGTCCTACGACGCCGCGGTGGCCGGGGCCATCCCGATCCTGCGGCCCCTGCGCGACTCCCTGGCCGGGGATCAGGTCGAGCGGGTGCTCGGGATCATGAACGGCACCACCAACTTCATCCTCGACGCGATGCACACCACCGGGGCGGACTTCGACGACGCCCTGGCCGAGGCCCAGCGCCTGGGCTACGCGGAGGCGGATCCGACCGCCGACGTCGAGGGTCACGACGCCGCCGCGAAGGCCGCGATCGTCGCCTCCCTGGCCTTCCACGCCGAGTTCACCCTCGAGGACGTGCACTGCGAGGGCATCACCGGGATCACCGCCGCCGACGTCGCCGCCGCGCAGGCCGAAGGCTGCGTGATCAAGCTGCTGGCGGTGTGCGAGCGGCTGGAGGAGGGCGTGAGCATCCGCGTGCACCCCACCCTGGTGCCGAACGAGCACCCCCTGGCCAGCGTGCGCGGGGCCTTCAACGCCGTGTTCGTCCACTCCCGCGACGCCGGCCAGCTGATGTTCTACGGGCCCGGCGCGGGCGGGGCACCCACGGCCTCGGCGGTCATGGGGGACCTGGTCTCCCTGGCCCGACGGGTGGTGCTGGGCGGCCCGGCCGTCCCGGATTTCTCCTACGCCCAGCTGCCGGCCGTCGGGCCGGAGGATGTGGTCTCCAGCTACACGATGGGGCTGCAGGTGAAGGACCGCCTCGGGGTGCTGGCCGGGATGGCCCAGGTCTTCGCCGAGGAGGGGGTCTCCATCCGGACCATGCATCAGACCAAGCACGGCCCCCACCGCGGGGCCGGGCAGCCGGAGACCACGATCCGGGTGGTCACCCACCGGGCCGCGGACCGGCGGGTGCGGGCCACCATCGAGAAGCTGCGCGGGCTGGACGCCGTGGATGCGATCACCTCGGTGATCCGGGTGGAGGACTGAGGCCGGCCATGCACCGCTCGGACCAGACCCCGTCTCCCTCTCCGGCTGCCTTCGCGGGCCGGCCCGTCACCGGGACCAGCCCCGGTGAGGCGGTGCCCGTCGGCGCGCGGGTCAGTCTCCGGGTCCCGGCCTCCTCGGCGAATCTGGGCCCCGGCTACGACACGATGGGCCTGGCCCTGGGCCTGTACGACGAGCTCACGGTGACCCGCACCGCCGAGGGCCTCGCCTTCGAGCTGGAGGGCGAGGGCGCTCAGACCGTGCCCCGCACCCCCGAGCACCTCATCGTGCGCGCGATCCGGGCCGCCTGGGCCGCGGCGGGGCTGACGGGTGAGCTGCCGGGGCTCGGCATCCGCGCTCGCGGGCGCATCCCGCACTCGCGGGGACTGGGCTCCTCCGCCTCCGCGATCGTCGCCGGGGTCGTGGCCGGCAGCGCCCTGCTGCCGGAGGATCTGCGGCTGAGCGAGCAGGCTCTGCTGCAGGTCTGCTCCGACCTGGAGGGCCACCCGGACAACGTGGCCCCGTCCCTGTTCGGGGGACTGGCGATCTCCTGGGGCGAGGAGCACCCCGAGGGGCCGCGCTGGCGCAGCGCCCGGGTGCCCGTGGATCCGCGCGTGCATCCCGTGGTCGCGGTGCCGGACTACGAGGTCTCCACCCGGCTGGCCCGGGAGCTGATCCCCGCGCAGGTGCCCCACGCGCTGGCCGCGGCCGACGCCGGCCGGGCCGCGCTGCTGGTGCGGGCCCTGAGCGGGGCCCCCGAGCTGCTGCCGGCCGCGACCCGGGACTACCTGCACCAGGAGCACCGCTGCGAGGCCATGGTCCCGACGGCGCGGATGGTTCGGGCCCTGCGCGATCGGGGCTTCGCGGCCGTGGTCTCCGGGGGCGGGCCGAGCGTGCTGGTGCTGGCCGAGTCCGCCGATCGGGCCGAGCAGGCCGCCCGCGAGATGCGGCACCTGGGTGCCGAGGCCGCCGGGCAGGACCCGGCCGCGCCGCACTGGCGGATCGAGGGGCTGGCCATCGACGCCTCCGGTGTTACACTGGTGGACGAGGAGCGCCCGATCCGGCGCCGGTAGAGGCCCGAGATCAGCCCCGCTCCTCGACGGCACGGCCCGGTCAGCCCCTGACCCCGTGGCCTGCCGAGGCTGGCTCCTCTCCCCGTCTGGGAGAGTCGCACGTCGAGCTGTCGGACCCTCACCCATCCGGTCGTCGACCGTGTCGCGAGACCCCTCGCGTCATCTCCGCGGACACCGCGTCCTCCCCACGAGCACGCGCTCCCATCGTCGCCGCTGCTGAGGTCCATCCCGGCCCGACGCCAGGCCCACCCACCCGCACCGACCGTCCCGCAGCCCGCGGGAGCCGTGCGGGACCGATGCCCCGACGCCGCCTGCGCCGCGGGCACGCCACCATGAACTTCGGCTTGGGGCGCCATCATCGAAACAGCCCCAGGCCATGTCGAGGGGGAAGGATCCTTCGTGACCGAAACGACCGACCTGTCCACGGGTACGGACCAGCCGGGCGAGACCCCGGCCCAGGACTCCCGCGCCGCCGCGGGAGCCGAGCAGAGCCAGAAGGGCCAGGGCGGACTGTCCGCCCTGAAGCTGGCTCAGCTGCAGTCCCTGGCCTCCCAGCTGGGGATCACCGGCGCGCGCCGCATGCGCAAGTCCGCGCTGGTGGACGCCATCTCCGCGCACCAGCGCGGCTCCGCGGTCGCCGACCGGGAGAAGAAGGCCGAGCAGGCCGCCGCCGCGGCCGCCGAGGTCACCGGCCAGGACGCCCCGGCCGAGCAGAAGCCGGCGCGGCGCACCCGCTCCCGCCGGGCCGACTCCGCCCCGGAGACCGAGCAGTCCGGATCCGGCGCCGAGCAGGGCGGCGAGCAGAAGAGCGCCGAGCAGAAGGGCTCCTCCCGCCGCGGACGCGGGGGAGATGAGCGCTCCGGGGAGCAGGACGGCTCCCAGGACAAGCAGGAGAAGGCCAAGGGCCAGAACGGCCGCGGCTCCCGCGGCGAGGACCACGACGGCGGGCAGGACCAGCGCGAGTCCAAGGGCGAGCGCGGGCAGAACCGCCGCTCCCGCCAGGAGCGCAGCGCCGAGCGCGGCTCCGGGGACAAGGGCGGGGAGAAGCACTCCGAGAAGTCCGGCTCCGAGAAGAACCACGGGGACAAGGGCGAGGGCCAGCACGGCGGCGGCCGGAACGGCGAGTCCAAGGGCTCGCGCGGCAACCGCCGCGGCAACAACGGCAACAACGGCCCCGAGGATGATGACAACCGCCGGGGCGGGCGCAACCGCCGCAACCGCAACCGCAACGACCGTCGGGACCGGCGTCGGGGCCGCAACAGCGGGCCCGAGGTGGATGACACCGAGCTGACCGAGGACGACGTGCTGCTGCCCGTGGCCGGCATCCTCGACGTCCTGGACAACTACGCCTTCGTGCGCACCTCCGGGTACCTGCCCGGACCCAACGACGTCTACGTCTCCCTCGCCCAGGTCAAGAAGCACCACCTGCGCAAGGGCGACGCCGTCGTCGGCGCGATCCGCGCCCCCCGCGACGGCGAGCAGCAGAACAGCTCCCGGCAGAAGTTCAACGCGCTGGTGCAGCTGACCAGCGTCAACGGCAAGAAGCCCGAGGAGCTCACCGAGCGCGTCGAGTTCACCAAGCTCACGCCGCTGTACCCGAACGAGCGGCTGCGCCTGGAGACCGACCCGAAGAAGATCGGCCCCCGCGTGGTGGACCTGGTCTCCCCGATCGGGAAGGGCCAGCGCGGCCTGATCGTCTCCCCGCCGAAGGCCGGCAAGACGCTGATGCTCCAGTCGATCGCCAACGCGATCAAGGAGAACAACCCCGAGGTGCACCTGATGATGGTCCTCGTGGACGAGCGTCCCGAAGAGGTCACGGACATGCAGCGCACGGTCAACGGCGAGGTCATCGCCTCGACCTTCGACCGCCCCGCCGATGACCACACGACCGTCGCGGAGCTGGCCATCGAGCGCGCCAAGCGCCTGGTGGAGCTGGGCCACGACGTCGTCGTGCTGCTGGACTCGATGACCCGCCTGGGCCGGGCCTACAACCTCGCCGCCCCTGCTTCCGGCCGGATCCTCTCCGGTGGTGTGGACTCCGCGGCGCTGTACCCGCCCAAGCGGTTCTTCGGCGCGGCCCGCAACATCGAGAACGGCGGCTCGCTGACCATCCTGGCCACCGCCCTGGTGGAGACCGGATCGCGCATGGACGAGGTGATCTTCGAGGAGTTCAAGGGCACCGGCAACATGGAGCTGCGCCTGTCCCGCCACCTGGCGGACAAGCGGATCTTCCCGGCCGTGGACGTCAACGAGTCCGGTACCCGCCGGGAGGAGAACCTGCTCTCCCCGGACGAGGTCAAGATCATGTGGCGCCTGCGCCGCGTGCTGGCCGGGCTGGATCAGCAGCAGGCCCTGGAGGTGCTCACCTCCAAGCTGCGCGACACGCCCACCAACGTGCAGTTCCTCATGCAGGTGCAGAAGACCACGCTGGGCTCCAAGTCCGACGACTAGCACCACCCGATGACGCCGGCGCCGCATCCCGTCCCCTTCCGCGCGGACGAGATCGCGGCGTCGGCGTCCTCGCGTCCGCAGAGCGCAGCCTTCGGGCGCGGAGCCGACCGAGCCCCTGCCGGGTTCATCCGGTGCGATACTGGACCCGCCCGACGACCCACCCCCCGATCCGTCCGAGGAAGCCATGTTCGAATCCATCCAGACCCTGCTCGATGAGCACCAGCAGCTGCAGCGCCAGCTGGCCGATCCGGCCGTGCACGCGGATCAGGCCAAGGCGCGCAAGCTGGGACGGCGCTACGCCGAGCTGAACGGGATCGTCGAGGCCCACCGCCGGGTGCAGGGCCTGGAGGAGGACATCGAGGCCGCCCGGGAGATGGCCCAGGAGGACGCGGAGATGGCCGCGGAGCTCAAGGAGCTGGAGGCGCGGCTGCCCGAGGCCCAGGAGCGCCTGCGCCGCCTGCTGATCCCCCGGGACCCCGACGACGGGCGCGACGTCATCCTCGAGGTCAAGGGCGGGGAGGGCGGGGCCGAGGCCGCGCTGTTCGCCGCCGACCTGCTGCGCATGTACGCCCGCTACGCCGAGTCGAAGGGGTGGAAGACGGAGATCATCTCCGCCAACGAGTCCGACCTGGGCGGGTACAAGGACGTGCAGATGGCCGTCAAGGGCCGCTCCAGCGACCCGGCCGAGGGCGTGTGGGCCCACCTGAAGTACGAGGGCGGGGTGCACCGCGTGCAGCGGGTGCCCGTCACCGAGTCCCAGGGCCGCATCCACACCTCGGCCGCCGGGGTCCTGGTGTTCCCCGAGGCGGATGAGCCCGAGGAGATCGAGATCAACCAGAACGACCTGAAGATCGACGTCTACCGCTCCTCCGGACCCGGCGGGCAGTCCGTGAACACCACGGACTCCGCCGTGCGCATCACCCACCTGCCCACCGGGATCGTCGTGGCCATGCAGAACGAGAAGTCCCAGCTGCAGAACCGGGAGGCGGCCATGCGCGTGCTGCGCGCCCGGCTGCTGGCCTGGCAGCAGGAGCAGCTGGACGCCGAGGCCTCCGAGCACCGCCGCTCCCAGGTCAAGACCATGGACCGCTCCGAGCGGATCCGCACCTACAACTTCCCGGAGAACCGGATCGCTGACCACCGCACCGGGTACAAGGCCTACAACCTGGACACGGTGATGAACGGGGAGCTGGAGCCGGTCATCCAGTCCGCGATCCAGATGGACGAGGAGCACCGGCTGGCGGCCCTGGGCCACGAGGACTGACCCCGTGGGCCCCGAGCACCCGCGTCCCGAGGCCGCACCCGGGACCGACGTCGCGCCGGCGGACCCGGAGCCGGCCCTGGCCCCCGGGGCGCCGCTGTCCGCGGGGCTGCGGTGTGCGCACCGGCTGCTGGCCGAGGCCGGGATCGCCTCCGCCCGGGTCGACGCCGAGCTGCTGGCCGCGCACCTGCTCGCCGATGCCGAGGGCCGCGCGCCGGGGCGAGGGGAGGTGGCCGCCGGGGCGATCACCGGGCGGTTCACGGTGCCCGCGGGCTACGCCGAGCTCATCCGACGCCGCGCCGCCCGGGAGCCCCTGCAGCACCTGACCGGGCGCGCCCCGTTCCGCCGGCTCGAGCTGCTCGTCGGGCCCGGGGTGTTCGTGCCGCGCCCGGAGACGGAGGTGCTGGTCGATGAGGTCAGCGCGCACCTGGCCGCCCGCCGCGCCGAGGCCCAGGGCTCTGAGGCCTCCGGCTCCGAGCCCCCGGGTTCTGAGAGCGCGCCCGACCCGGCCCCGCTGGTCGTCGACCTGGCCACCGGCTCCGGGGCGCTGGCCCTGGCCGTGGCCCAGGAGAACCCCGGGACCCGCGTGATCGGCGTCGAGCGCTCCGAGACCGCCCTGGCCTGGGCTGAGCGCAACGCCCGGCGCGTCGCACGGGAGCACGGGGTGCGCATCGACCTGCGTCGGGAGGACGCGCGTGATGCCCTGCCGGGGGCGGAGGGCACGGTGGAGGCGATCGTGACCAACCCGCCCTACATCCCCGAGGACGCCGTGCCGCGGGACCCCGAGGTCGCCCGCTACGATCCCCCCGAAGCCCTCTACGGCGGCTCCCCGGACGGCCTGGCGATCCCGACGGCGTTCCTGGAGCGGGCCGCGCGGCTGCTGCGCCCCGGCGGGCTGCTGGTCATGGAGCACGCGGAGGTCCAGGCCGGAGCTGTGGCCGCCCTGTTCCGCGACCGCGGATTCCATCGGGTGCGCACCGTGCGGGACCTGACCGGCCGGGACCGGGCCACCGCAGGGCTGGCCCCGGGATACCCTGGAGAGCGCGCGGAGTCCGCGCACCCCCGAGACGAAAGAGCATCTGCACCGTGAGCGCCACCGTGTACACCACCGATACCGCCGAGGACCGCACCCGCGCCCTGGAGAGGATCAGGGACCTGCTGGCCGGGGGCCGCACCGTGGTGATCCCCACCGACACCGTCTACGGGATCGCCGCCGACGCGTTCTCCCCGGGGGCCGTCTCCCAGCTGCTGGCCGCCAAGGGCCGCTCGCGCACCATGCCCCCTCCGGTGCTCATCGCGGATCCCGGGGTGCTCGACGCCCTGGCCGAGACCGTCCCGGAGACCGGCCGGGCCCTGGCCGAGCGCTTCTGGCCGGGGGCGCTGACCCTGATCGTGCGCTCCCAGCCCTCCCTGAACTGGGACCTGGGGGAGACCCGGGGCACCGTGGCCCTACGGGTGCCGGGGGACGAGCTGACCCGCGAGCTGCTGCGCGCGACCGGTCCCCTGGCCGTCTCCAGCGCGAACCGCACCGGGCAGCAGGCCGCGACCGACGCCGTCGAGGCCATGGCGCAGCTGGGCGAGCGGGTCGAGGCCATCCTGGACGGCGGCCGACGCCCGCTGGGCCGCGACGAGCAGATGCCCAGCGCGCAGGTCGCTCCCTCCACCATCATCGACGTCACGGGCGATCAGCCCGTGGTGGTGCGCACCGGCGCCCTGGACCTCGCCCTGCTGCGCGAGACCGCCCCGGATCTGCTGACCCGCGAGGAGCACGAGAGGATCCTGCGGGCGGAGGACCCGGCGCAGGGTGCGAGCGGCTCACCGGATCCGGCCGAGGGTACCCCTTCCGGGGCCGCGAGCGACGAGCAGGGCCCGGAGGACCCCGAGAGCGGCGGGGCCGACGCCGCGACGAGCACCCGCGGGCCCGGCGACGGTCCGCGGGCGGAAGCCCCGGAGCCGGGCAGCCTCACCCAGAGCCTGCTCGGCACGGGAGGCCCGAGCTCGGGTGCCGCGGTGGATCAGCTGCGCACCCGGGAGGCCGCCGCGGCGGGGCCGGGAGCCGGGTCCGCCCCGGCCGGGCAGCGCGTGGACCCCGTCTCGGTGCAGCGGGCCCGCGCGCTGTTCTTCGATCCGCCCGCCCGGGACTGACGCGGCCTCACCGGCCGCGTCGGCTGACGCCCGCGGCCTGGTGGGCCTGGCGCAGCACGGACCCCACGTGCCGCTCGGGCAGCAGACCGTGCCGTTCGGCCCAGGTGTCGTCCTGGTCCTGGCCGAACCAGGCCAGCTCGACGCGGCGCACCGCCGCGCGCAGGCGGTCCCCGGACAGCCCCGAGGCTGCGTAACCGGCGCGCACCAGCAGCCGGGCCAGGGGAGCGGGGATGCGATGCGGTTCGCGCCGTCCGGCGTCCCGGATCACCGAGGCGGTGGTGGCACCCTCCCACGGCTGCAGCAGGATCTCCGGCAGCGGCTCCTCCCGCAGTCCCGCGGCCACGATGAACTCGGCCAGCGCCTGCACCGAGGTGACCGGGGTGTGCTGGGTGCCGGAGCCCGCCACCGAGGCCAGGAAGGACCCGGCGAAGCGGGCCAGCGCCGTCGTGGTGTCCCGCCCGGATCCCTGTACGGAGGTGGCGCGGATGATGCACAGCTGCGCGGCGTGGTCCCCGGCCACCTGGGCCGGACGCGAGCTCGGGGCGGCCGGGTAGTCCGAGCCGGCCGAGCCCGGAGCGGCCCCCACCTTGGCGGTGGCCGTGATGAACTCGCGCAGCCGCAGCAGGCAGTCCTCTCCCAGGGCCTTGGAGAAGGAGTAGGCGGAGAAGGGTGAGGTGTCGGGGGAGGCGTCCAGGCGCGGCCGGGCGCCCTGCACCGCGGCCGAGCTCAGGTGCAGCACCCGAGTGACCCCGGTGCGCTGAGCGGCCACGGCGACGACGGCAGGCAGCAAGGCGTTCGCCCCGACCAAGGGCGGCAGCTCCTGCTGTCCCGGCGCCGCCAAGCCGGCGGCGTTGACCACGACCTCGGCGCCGGCGAAGGAATCCGCGAGGTAGTCGATCACCGACTCCAGGCGACGGGCTTCGGCGATGACCTGCCCGGCCCCGGTGGCCGAGGTCGCCAGGCGGGGTGCTGCGACCGGGGCGGCCCCGATGCCCAGCTGCTGCAGTCGGGTCATGGTGGCCGATCCGACGAAGCCCGTGGCCCCCAGGACGCGCCAGGTGCTCTGGTTCATGTGGTCTCGCTCTCCTCATATGCGGGCCTCGACCCGGGGGGCTGCCGGGTGAGGTCACGCTAAACTGGTGATCTGCAGCGGGGGTCCGCGCTGTGCCGGCGGCTCAGCCGGCGCGGCCGGAACGCCCTGTGACCACCTTACTGACGTACACGCCTCTTCGGGCGCCCTTGGTCCGGGGTTCGCGCGCCGGCCCAGCAGGGGCAGTCCGAGCCCGCGCACGGGCGGGCCGAGGGGAGAGGAATCCGACGTGCCAGCTGCCGCGCAAGAGCATCCCGCGCGACCCCGCCCCGAGGGCCAGGAGCCCCGGGTGGTGGCGGTGGTGGTCACCTACGACCGCCCCGATCTGCTGCGCCTGACGCTGGCGGGCATCGACGGGGCGCGGATGAGGCCGGCGGCCGTCGTGGTGGTGGACAACGCCTCCGGTCCGCAGACCGCCCGCGTGCTGGCCGAGCACCGGGGGAGCGTCCCCCTGGACGTGGTGCGCCTGGAGCGGAACCTCGGCGGAGCGGGAGGCTTCGCCGCGGGCATCGATCGGGCCCTGCACCGGCACGACGCCGAGCTGGTGTGGGTCATGGACGATGACACCGAGCCCCAGCCGGACACGCTGGCCGAGCTGGTGCGCACCTGGCGGGACTACGCCGAGGACCCGACCCGCCGCCCGGCCTTCGTGGCCAGCCGCGTGGTCTGGACGGATGGGCGCGAGCACCCGATGAACTCCATGCGGGAGCGGATCCTGCCCGGCGCGGCCCGGCGCCGCCGGGCCGCGCGGGTGGGGGCGCGCACGATCCGCTCGGGCTCCTTCGTCTCCCTGCTCATGGACGCGACGCCGATGCGCCGCACCGGGCTGCCCCTGGCCGAGTACTTCATCTGGAACGACGACTTCGAGTACTCCACGCGCCTGGCCCGCTTCCGCGACGCGGTGCAGGCCCCCGCCTCCGTGGCCGTGCACCGGACCAAGACCTTCGGGACCACGGATGCGGATCCGGGCCCGCGGTTCTACTTCGACGTGCGCAACAAGCTGTGGGTGTTCACCCGCAGCGCCTCGCTGGCGCCGTGGGAGAAGGTCCTGTACTTCGGGGCGACGCTGCGGCTGTGGCTGCGCACCTTCCGCGGGGCCTCGGATCGGCGCGTCGTGGCGGGGCGCCTGCTGCGGGGCGTGCGCGACGCGCTGCGGGCCCCGCGCCCGACCGACGAGGTCCTGCGCGGCTGCTACGACCTGCGCCGACACGCGGTGCCCGGCGAACGTGAACCCGAGGTTGACCCACAAGCTCAGGTGGAGGATGAGGTTTTCTCGGTGCTGATGCCGGTCTACCGCGGAGACACCGCGGAGGGTCTGCGCCGGGCCCTGGAGTCCAACCTCTTCGAGCAGCGCCTGCGCCCCTCCCAGCTGGTCCTGGCCGAGGACGGCGCGCTACCCGAGGACCTGCATGCGGTCATCCGCGAGGTCACGGCCCGGGCGCGGGAGGCGGGGATCGACGTCGTCGTCCTGCAGCGGACCGAGCACCGCGGTCTGCCGAGCACGCTCAACGAGGGGCTGTCAGCGTGCACCCATCGGGTGGTCGCCCGGGCCGATGCCGATGACGTCTCGCTGCCCGAGCGCTTCGCCCGTCAGGTGCCGCCGGTGGTCGAGGGGCGGTACACGGTGCTCGGGGCCGGCCTGCGCGAGGCCGATGCGAGCCTGACCCGGATCGAGGCCGAGCGGCGCATGGAGACCGATCCCCGGCGGATCCGGCGCGCGGCGCGGCTGCGCAACCCCCTCGCGCACCCGACCGTGGTCTTCGACGCCGAGGCGGTGCGCGAGGTCGGCGGCTACGAGGAGGTCCCGGGGGCCGAGGACTACGCCCTGTGGATGCGTCTGCTGGCCCGCGGAGACCGGGTGGGCAACCTGCCCGAGCCGCTCGTGGTCTACCGCGCCGGGGCCGCGGCCTGGGATCGCCGCGGGGGAATGGGGGCGCTGCGCCGGGAGCTGCTGCTGCAGCGGCATCTGCGCGAGGCCGGGCACATCGGCCCGGCGACCGCGCTGCGCAACGTCGTCGTGCGCGGCGGGTACCGTGTCATTCCGAGGGCATGGCGCATCCGCGCCTTCCGCGCCCTCATCGGCTCCGGTCGCACGCGGCGCGGACTGCGCGGCGGTCAGGGGCCGGCCACCGAGGGAAGGGAGCAGCCGGCATGACCGGGACGGGAACGTCATCGGAGGCGGCGGTCGCCTACGAGCGGCCCCGGGCGTGGCTGTGGACGCAGATGCTCCTGGACTCCGCCGCGTGGATCGTGGCGGTGCTGCTGGGGCTGTTCCTGCGCTACGAGATGGATTACGGTCTCGTGCACGTGCCCGGTCTGATCGCCGTGGTGGTGCTCGCGGTGGTCGCGCAGATGATCGCCGGCGCCCTGTTCGGCCTGTATCGGGGGCGCTACAGCTTCGGCAGCTTCGACGAGGCCAAGGCCCTCATCCTGGTCACCCTCGTGGTCACGATCGTGGTGCAGGCCTTCCTGCTGATCCTCGGGGTGTGGCTGCACATGCCCCGCTCCATCGGCCTGATCGCCTTCCCCTTCGCCTGGCTGTTCATGGCGGCGGTGCGCTACCTCAAGCGCATGTACGTCGAATCCAAGTCCAAGCCCAGCGAGCACGCTCCGCACGCCGTCGTGTACGGGGCCGGCTTCCTCGGCAACACCCTGGTCACCCAGATGCTGCAGGACAAGGACTCCCCGTACCTGCCGGTCGCGATCATCGACGACGACCCGGCCAAGAAGCACCTGCGCATCAGCTCCGTGCCGGTGGCCGGGAACCTCACCGATCTGCCGGCGGTGCTGCGCCGGGAGCGGGCCCAGGTGCTCATCATCGCGATGGCCGACCCGGACCCCGAGCTGATGCACCGGATCCGCGAGGAGCTCGGTGATGCCCAGGTGCGCATCCTCACCGCCCCGCCGCTGAAGGACATGTTCGGCGCCTCCGCGCGGCGGGCGCTGGATCTGCGCGACATCCGCCTGGAGGACATCGTCGGGCACCGACCCGTGGACATCAACGTGGAGGGCATCGCCCGCTACCTCACGGACAAGCGCGTGCTGGTCACCGGCGCGGGCGGGTCGATCGGCTCGGAGCTGTGTCGGCAGATCACCCACTTCGCCCCGCGGGAGCTGATCATGCTCGACCGCGACGAGTCCAACGTGCAGGCCACCCAGATCTCCATCACCGGCCGGGGCCTGCTGGACGGGCCGGACACGGTGCTGGCCGACATCCGCGACGAGGAGGCGCTGCGCCGGATCTTCCGCCAGCGCCGCCCCCAGGTGGTCTTCCACGCCGCGGCCCTGAAGCACGTCTCGCTGCTGGAGCAGTACCCGGACGAGGCGTGGAAGACCAACGTCCTGGGCTCGCGCAACGTCCTGCAGGCCGCCGCGGAGGTGGGCGTGGAGGTCTTCGTGAACGTCTCCACGGACAAGGCGGCCAACCCCACCACGGTGCTGGGCCACTCCAAGCGGATGGCCGAGAAGATGACCGCCTGGATGTCCCGGCACGCCGACGGACGCTACACCTCGGTGCGCTTCGGCAACGTCTTCGGCTCCCGCGGGTCCATGCTCCCGCTGTTCACCGAGCAGATCCGCCGCGGGGGCCCGGTGACCGTCACGGACCGGGAGGCCACCCGCTACTTCATGACCATCCCGGAGGCCTGCCAGCTGGTCATCCAGGCCGGGGCGATCGGTCAGCCCGGGGAGGTGCTGATCCTGGACATGGGCCAGCCGGTGCGCATCTACGACATCGCCCGGCACCTGATCGAGATGAGCGGGCGCCACGATGTGAGCATCGAGATCACCGGCCTGCGTCCGGGGGAGAAGCTGCACGAGGAGCTGATCGGGGACGGGGAGCGCGGCGTGCACCGCGGCCACCCGCAGATCTCCCACACGGACTCCCCGCAGCTGGACCCGCGGCGCCTGGATCGCCACGAGTGGAAGCTGCGCGGCAACATGCCCGTGACCCAGGAGCTGCCCGTGCTGGATCCGCCCGCCCCGCGCATCGAGGTCGACGACGCCGCCTCCGGGCCGGACACGGAGCCTCCGGACCCGGGGGCTCCGGCCGCGGACGCGCCGCGGCGGTGATCCCGATGCAGCCATCGCTGATCCTGCTGCCCGGCGGCCTCGGGCTGGTGCTGGGGGCCGTGCTGCCCCTGGCCGTCCTGCCGCTGCTGCGCCGCCTGGGCGTGCTGGACATGCCGGGGGAGCGCTCCTCCCACGCGGTGCCGACCCTGCGCGGGATGGGTCTTGCCACCGCCGCGGCCGCCCTGCTGGGGGCGCTGGCCGGCCTGGTCCTGGGCCTGGTGCCGGTGGACCGCTCGGTGATGCTCGTGGTGCTGACCGGGATGGTCGCGTGCGGAGTGCTGGGCTGGCGGGAGGACTCCGCCGGGGTCTCGGTGCGGGTCCGGGCGGCCGCCCAGCTGCTGATCGGCCTGGCGGTCACGCTGGGCCTGACCCTCGTGCTGGGCACCGGCTACTGGTGGATCCCGGTGGGGGTGCTCGCGGTGGCCGGCTACATCAACGTCGCGAACTTCATGGATGGGATCAACGGGATCTCCGGTCTGCACGGGCTGACCGCGGGGGTCTTCTACGCCTACGCCGGGTGGGTCACGGACCACCCCTGGCTGGTGGTCGCGGCCAGCGCGATCGCCGGGGCCTACCTGGCCTTCCTGCCCTGGAACCTCTGGGGCTCGCGGGTCTTCCTGGGGGACACCGGCTCCTACTTCCTCGGCGGCTCCCTGGCCTGCTGCGCCGTCGGGGCCTTCCTGTCTGGGGTCTACGTGGAGTACCTGCTGGGCCCGCTGCTGGTCTATCTCGCCGACACCGGCACCACGCTGCTGCGGCGGATCCGCCGCGGGGAGCCGTGGTATCGCCCCCACCGGCAGCACGTCTACCAGCGGCTGACGGATCTGGGGCTGTCCCACCTGGGCTCGGCGGCGGTTGTGACCGCCGCGACCGCGGCCGTGTCCGCGCTGAGCATCTGGTCCCTGGATCTGAGCCGGCCCGCGGCCGCCGCAACCGGAGCGGGGGCCGTGGCCATCCTGGGGCTGTACCTGAGCCTGCCGACGTTGCTGACCAGGCTGCGCCCGGCGCGCGCCCGCGGGGAATCCGCGTGAGGGCGCCGATCTGGCACCGCACACCCCGCCAGAGCCGCACCCCGCTGGCCGACGCCGCCCTGGCGGCCCTGGGCGACGTCGCCGCGGGCAGCCTGGTCCTGGCCGCGGCGGGGCTGCTGCTCGGCGGCAGCGAGGCCGCGGTCTCCGCCCTCGCGGGCGGGGGAATCGTGCTGCTGGCCGTCGCCGCGAGCTGGGCGCTGGTGCGGCTGGTGGGCGAGCAGGGCAGTCGGGCCGCGGCCGCCCTGCTGATCGCCTACCCCGTCAAGGTCCTGCTGGCCGGGGCGCTGCTGCTGGTCGTCCCGTGGCCGCAGGAGGGATCCCGCGGCTGGTTCCTGGCCGGTGCGGTGCTCGGGGTGGTGCTGATGCTGGCGGCCGAGGTGATTGCTGTGCGGCGGCTGCGGATCCCGTACTTCGCACCGGCGGGCACCCCTCGGGGATATCGTGGTGATCCGGAACGGGAGGGTCGAGCATGAGGAACGCATCGCAGTCGGAGCCGCAGGAGCCGCCGCTGGTGCCGCGCAGCTCGGAGGATCTGCGCAGCGCCGGGGACCTGGTGCGCCAGGGCGGGATCGCCGGGGCCTTCATGACGCTGATCTACCTGGTGATCGGCACCGGGTTCTGGAGTTTGGTAGGCTGGGGAGCGGACCACCTGTTGGGCACGCGTTGGATCGTGTGGCTCGGCGCCGGCGTGGGAGCCTGCGCCGGCATCTACCTGGTCTACCTGCACATGCGGCCCACGGACGACGACGCCCCCGGGCGCCAGCCGTGACCGCAGTGATGAACATCAATCAAGTGTCGAGGTCCTCGCCGTCGCGTGCCCTGACACCACGCCGTACCTGCTGAAAGGATCCGCAGTGCTGGATACCGGGCTCGTTCTCGCGGCCTTCGAACCGCCCACGGTCGAGGACATGCATCTCGCCCCGTTCTTCCACGTCGGCAGCTTCGACTTCGGCAAGCAGACCCTGCTGGTGCTCCTCTCGGTCGTCGTCGTCGCCGCGTTCTTCCTGGCCGCGGCCCGCAAGCACGCGATGGTCCCGGGGCGGATGCAGTTCGTGGGGGAGGCCGGCTACGGCTTCGTGCGCAACTCCCTCGGCCGGGACCTGATCGGGGCCCACCAGTTCAAGCCCTTCGTGCCGGTGCTGTTCACCTCCTTCTTCTTCATCCTGGTGAACAACCTCTGGGGCTCGATCCCCTTCATCCAGCTGCCGGCCTTCTCCCACATCGGCGCGGCCTACGCGATGGCCGGCTTCGCCTACATCTTCTGGGTGGCCGTGGGCATCAGGAACAAGGGCCTGGGCGGGTTCTTCAAGTCCATGACCATGCCCTCCGGCGTGCCGTGGCCCTTCTACATCATCCTGATCCCGCTGGAGTTCCTCTCCAACCTGATCATCCGGCCGATGACCCACTCCCTGCGTCTGTTCGCGACGATGTTCGCCGGGCACCTGGCGCTGATGATCGCCGCGTACATGCTGGGCTTCCTGCTCACCGAGGGCGGGGTCGGCGGCTGGCTGACGGCCCCCTTCGCGGCGGTGTTCGGGCTGTTCCTGTACTTCCTGGAGCTGATGATCCAGGTGATCCAGGCCTACGTCTTCACCCTGCTGTTCGCCGTGTACATCCAGGGCTCCGTGGCCGAGGCCCACTAAGACTTCCGGCGCTTCGCGCGCCGGTCTGCGGGAATCCGCCGGAGCGGATCCGGTCTTCCCGCCCCTACGTACCCGCCGCTTGCGGCACCAGCGCCCGGCACCCGTTCCCGGGCACGATGAAAGGAAACATCCCATGGTAGGTTCGCTCAGCGTCATCGGCTTCGGTCTGGCAGCGATCGGCGGCGGCATCGGCGTCGGCCTGATCTTCGCCGCGTACATGACCTCCGTGGCTCGCCAGCCGGAGTCCCAGCGCGTGCTGCAGCCCATGCTGTTCCTCGGCTTCGCCGTGGTCGAGGCCCTGGCCATCCTGGGCTTCGTTCTGGCCCTGATCAAGTAGCCCTCCGGCTGCGCTTCAGAGCCGAACCGTCTAAGAACAGGAGACACCCACATGTCTGATCTCATGGCCGCGGAGGAGGGCAACAACATCCTCCTCCCGGACGTCTGGGAGATCGTCGTCGCGCTGCTCGGGTTCTTCATCCTGCTGTACATCGTCTGGAAGTACATCGTCCCGGCCTTCGAGAAGATCTACCAGGACCGCACCGAGGCCATCGAGGGCGGTCTGAAGAAGGCCGAGAAGGCCCAGGCCGAGGCGGCCGCCGCCCGCGAGGAGTACAGCCAGCAGCTGGAGTCCGCGCGCCTGGAGGCCCAGAAGATCCGCGAGGACGCCCGCGAGGAGGGCGAGAAGATCCTCGCCGAGTTCAAGGAGCGCGCCAACGCCGAGGCCGCGCGCATCACCGAGAGCGCGCAGCGGACCATCGAGGCCGAGCGCTCGGCCGCCATGGTCTCCCTGCGCACCGAGGTCGGCAGCCTGGCCACGGATCTTGCGGGCAAGATCGTCGGGGAGTCCCTCGAGGACGACGCCCGCTCCAACCGGGTGGTCGACCGCTTCCTGGCTGATCTGGAGGCCTCTCAGCAGCGCAACGCGGGAGTGAGCCGCTGATGGCCGGCGCATCGGGGCAGTCCCTGCGGGATCTGGTCGAGGCCTTCGATCAGCGCTGGGCCGCGGATGCCAGCACCACGACGGCGGAGGAGCTGTTCTCCGTGGTCGGCGTCCTGGACGCCGACGGAGCCCTGCGCCGGGGTCTGACGGATCCCTCGCGTCAGCCCGAGCAGCGCCGCGGCATCGCCGCGACCGTCCTGGAGGGCAGGGTCTACCCGGTGGTGCGCGAGCTGGTGGCCTACGCCGCCCGGCTGCGCTGGAGCGCCGAACGCGATCTCGCCGATGCGCTCGAGCACCTAGGGGCCGTCGCCGCGGCCGCCGTGGCCGCGCGCCGCGGTGGTCAGGAGGCCGTCACCGAGGTCGTCGAGGATCTGCTGCGCTTCGTCGCCGTCGTGCAGGAGGATCCGCGGATCCAGTCCGCGCTGACGGATGCCCGCGCGGGCGAGGAGGCTCGACGCCGCCTGGCCGAGCGGATCTGCCCGGTGCGCTCGGAGGAGGCGCGGCTGCTGATCGACCAGGCCGCGGCTCACCCGCGCGGGCAGGCCCCGGACGCGGTGGCCCAGCGCTTCGCCGATGCCCTCGTGCATCTGATGCGCCGCTCCATCGCCAAGGTCACCGTCAGCCACCCCCTGGATGAGTCGCGGCGCCAGCGCCTGGCCCGGGCCCTGTCTCGGGTCTACGGCCGGGAGCTGACCCTCGACGTCGTCGTGGACCCGCAGATCCTGGGCGGACTCAAGGTCCAGGTCGGGGACGAGGTCATCGACGGGTCGATGACGGCTCGGCTGGCGGACCTGGATCGCACCGTGACCGCGTCCTGACGCATCGACCACCTTCCGACACGGGAGGCCCGCGGACCCGCCGCTGAGGCAGGCCGCACCGGCCCCCACCCGACAGACCACACGGATCCTCCGCCGCGGCGGATCGATCCACGACTACAGGAGAGCAGGGACACGAGATGGCGGATCTGACCATCAATGCCGATGATGTCCGCAGCGCGCTGAACGAATTCGCGGCGTCCTACGAGCCCGGTGAGACCGACCGGGTCGAGGTCGGGCGCGTGACCAGCGCGGGCGACGGCATCGCCCGAGTGGAGGGGCTTCCCTCCGTCATGGCCAACGAGCTGCTGCGCTTCGAGGACGGCACCCTCGGCCTGGCGCAGAACCTGGACACCCGCGACATCGGCGCGATCGTGCTGGGCGACTTCACCGGCGTCGAGGAGGGCCAGGAGGTGCACCGCACCGGGGAAGTCCTCTCCGTGCCGGTCGGCGACGCCTTCCTCGGCCGCGTGGTGGACCCCCTGGGCCACCCGATCGACGACCTCGGGCCCATCGAGTCCGAGGGCCGCCGCGCCCTGGAGCTGCAGGCCCCGGGCGTGACCCAGCGCAAGTCGGTGCATGAGCCGCTGCAGACCGGGCTGAAGGCCATCGACGCGATGATCCCGATCGGGCGCGGCCAGCGCCAGCTGATCATCGGCGACCGCCAGACCGGCAAGACCGCCATCGGGATCGACACGATCCTGAACCAGAAGGAGAACTGGGAGACCGGGGACCCGGAGAAGCAGGTGCGCTGCATCTACGTGGCCGTGGGTCAGAAGGCCTCCACGATCGCCTCGGTGCGCCAGACCCTGGAGGACAACGGCGCCCTGGAGTACACCACGATCGTGGCCTCCCCGGCCTCCGACGCCGCGGGCTTCAAGTACCTGGCCCCCTACGCCGGGTCCGCGATCGGGCAGCACTGGATGTACGGCGGCAAGCACGTCCTGATCATCTTCGACGACCTGTCCAAGCAGGCCGAGGCCTACCGCGCCGTGTCCCTGCTGCTGCGCCGTCCGCCGGGACGCGAGGCGTACCCGGGCGATGTGTTCTACCTGCACTCCCGCCTGCTGGAGCGCTGCGCCAAGCTCTCCGACGAGCTCGGCGCGGGCTCGATGACCGGCCTGCCGATCATCGAGACCAAGGCCAACGACGTCTCCGCGTTCATCCCGACCAACGTCATCTCCATCACCGACGGGCAGATCTTCCTGCAGTCGGACCTGTTCAACGCCAACCAGCGTCCCGCCGTGGACGTGGGCGTGTCCGTGTCCCGCGTGGGCGGTGCGGCGCAGATCAAGGCGATGAAGAAGGTCTCCGGAACGCTGAAGCTGGACCTGGCCCAGTACCGGTCCATGCAGGCCTTCGCGATGTTCGCCTCGGACCTGGATGAGGCCTCCCGCCGCCAGCTGACCCGCGGCGCCCGCCTGACGGAGCTGCTGCGCCAGCCGCAGTACACCCCGTACAACGTCGAGGACCAGGTCGCCGCCATCTGGGCTGGCACCAACGGCCACCTGGATGACCTGGAGGTCTCCGACGTCCTGGAGTTCGAGCAGCGGTTCCTGGAGCACCTGCGTCGGAACACCTCCGTGCTCACCGACATCGCCTCCAGCGGCAAGCTCGAGGACGCCACGGTGGAGGCGCTGAAGTCCGCGGTGGCCGAGGTCAAGCGCGACTTCGCAGCCGAGGGCCCCCACGGGGGCGGGATCCAGCCCGGCCACGAGGAGCACGCCCCGGTGGAGCGCTCCGAGGTGGACCAGGAAGAGATCGTCAAGCGATGAGACCTGACGCGGAGCGGGCCGCTGGACGGCCCGCCCCGCCTCGGGGCTGAAAGGAAGCTCTATGGGAGCCCAGATCAGGGTCTACCGCCAGAAGATCTCCTCGACGTCGTCGATGAAGAAGATCTTCAAGGCGATGGAGATGATCGCGACTTCGCGGATCAACCGCGCCCGCACCCGCTCGGACAAGGCCGGCCCCTACGCCGACGCCCTGACCCGCGCGGTCGCCGCGGTGGCCTCGCAGACCTCGATCAGCCACCCGCTGATCAACGACGACAAGCCCTCGCGCCGCTCGGCCGTGGTCATCATGACCAGCGACCGCGGCCTGGCCGGGTCCTACTCCGTCAACGTGCTGAAGAAGGCGGAGGGCCTGATCGAGCGGCTGCGTCGGGATGGGCGCGAGGTGGAGCTGTACCTCGTGGGTCGCAAGGCCAAGCAGTACTTCGATTTCCGCGAGCGGCCCTACGAGAAGGTGTGGTCGGGCAACACCGACAACCCGGACGTGGAGACCGCCGTGCAGATCCGCGACGCGCTCCTGGAGCGCTTCGACGCCGACTCGGCCGAGGGCGGGGTGGACGACCTGCACATCGTCTACACCGAGTTCGAGTCCATGGTCTCCCAGCAGGCCCGCATCCTGCGGCTGCTTCCGCTGAAGGTCGTCGACGCCCAGGAGCTGGGCGAGGAGATCCTGCCCGGCGCCGACGCCGCCGACGCGGACTTCTCCCAGACCCCCAGCTTCGACTTCGAGCCCAGCGCCCAGGAGGTCCTGGACGCCCTGCTGCCCCGCTACATCGCCACCCGGATCTTCTCCTGCCTCCTGGAGGCCGCCGCCTCCGAGCTGGCCTCGCGCCAGCGGGCCATGAAGTCCGCCGGGGACAACGCCGACGAGCTGGTCAAGAAGTACACGCGCCTGATGAACAACGCCCGCCAGGCGGAGATCACCCAGGAGCTGTCCGAGATCGTCGCCGGCGCGGATTCCCTCGCGTCCTAACCACCGTTTTTTCGTCCCAGCACGTTCCAAGAGGTAAGTGATCACATGACTGCCACCATCACCGAGTCGGTCAGCGGATCGACCCAGGGCGGCGTCGGTCGCGTCGCCCGAGTCATCGGGCCCGTCGTCGACGTCGAGTTCCCCGCCAACCAGATCCCGGACATCTACAACGCCCTGACCGCCGAGCTGACCATCGGCGGGAAGACCCGCACGGTGACCTTCGAGGTCGCGCTGCACCTGGGCGACAACCTCGTCCGGGCCATCTCCCTGCAGCAGACCGACGGCCTGGTCCGCGGCACCCCGGTCCAGGACACCGGGGCCGCGATCTCCGTGCCCGTGGGCGATGCGGTCAAGGGCCACATCTTCAACGTCCTGGGCGACGCCCTGGATGTGGACAACGACGAGATCAAGGCCGAGGACCACTGGCCGATCCACCGCAAGGCCCCCAACTTCGCCCAGCTCGAGGGCTCCACCCAGATGCTGGAGACCGGCATCAAGGTCCTGGACCTGCTGACCCCGTACATCTCCGGCGGCAAGATCGGCCTGTTCGGCGGCGCGGGCGTGGGCAAGACCGTGCTCATCCAGGAGATGATCACCCGCGTGGCCCGCAACTTCGGCGGCACCTCGGTGTTCGCCGGCGTCGGGGAGCGCACCCGCGAGGGCAACGACCTCTGGGTCGAGATGGCCGAGGCGGGGGTGCTCAAGGACACCGCCCTGGTGTTCGGCCAGATGGACGAGCCCCCGGGAACCCGTCTGCGCGTGGCCCTGACCGGTCTGACCATGGCGGAGTACTTCCGCGATGTGCAGAACCAGGACGTGCTGCTGTTCATCGACAACATCTTCCGGTTCACCCAGGCCGGCTCCGAGGTCTCCACCCTGCTGGGCCGGATGCCCTCCGCGGTGGGCTACCAGCCGAACCTGGCCGATGAGATGGGTCTGCTGCAGGAGCGCATCACCTCCACCCGCGGGCACTCCATCACCTCGATGCAGGCGATCTACGTGCCGGCGGATGACTACACCGACCCGGCCCCGGCCACGACCTTCGCGCACCTGGACGCCACCACCGAGCTGTCCCGTGACATCGCCTCGCGCGGTCTGTACCCGGCCGTGGATCCGCTGTCCTCGACCTCGCGCATCCTGGACCCGCAGTACATCGGCCAGGAGCACTACGACACCGCGGTGCGCGTGAAGTCGATCCTGCAGGAGAACAAGGACCTGCAGGACATCATCGCGATCCTCGGCGTGGACGAGCTGTCCGAGGAGCAGAAGGTCACGGTCTCCCGGGCCCGGCGCATCGAGCAGTTCCTGTCCCAGAACACCTACACCGCCAAGCAGTTCACCGGCGTGGAGGGCTCGACCGTGTCCATCAAGGACACCATCGAGGGTTTCACCGCGATCTGCGACGGCGACCTGGACCACGTGCCGGAGCAGGCCTTCTACAACGTCGGCGGCCTGGACGACGTCGAGAAGAAGTGGGCCGAGCTCAAGGCCGAGGGCGGGAGCAAGTAGCCATGGCAGTGCTCAACGTCGAGGTCGTCACCCGCGAGACCGTCGTGTGGCGCGGGGAGGCGAAGTACGTGCGGGCCCGCACCGCCGATGGCCAGCTGGGCATCCTGCCCGGGCACGTGGCCACGATGGCGCTGCTGGCCGAGGACGGCGAGCTGGTCATCGACCCGGTCGACGGGCAGCGGCACACCTCCCGGCTGCAGGAGGGCTTCCTGACGGTCGCGCAGAACCGCGTGGTCATCGCCGCGAAGTCCTCCTCCGACGCCGAGAAGGAGCGCTCCGCGGCCTGAGCCCGGGCCACCGCCCCGGTTCCGACCCTGTTCAGAGGGCCAGGCGCCACCCCCGGAAGGGGAGTGGCGCCGGGCCCTCATGCGTGCCGCGGGGAGGGGTGAAGCGCTTCGAGGATGGGCCGGCCGGGACAGCGCGGACGAGGTCGGGCGGCCGGTGTGGTGCGCGGACGGGCCGGGTCAGAACAGCCGGGATTCGGCGTCGTCCACCCCGCGCAGGGCGTCGTAGTCCAGGGTCACGCAGCCGATGCCGCGGTCCTCGGCCAGGGTGCGTGCTTGCGGTTTGATCAGCTGGGCGGCGTAGATCCCGCGCACCGGGGCCAGCAGGGGATCGCGGTTGAGCAGCTCGAGGTAGCGGCTCAGCTGCTCGACGCCGTCGATGTCCCCGCGCCGCTTGAGCTCCACGGCCACGGTGTGCCCGGCGCCGTCCCGGGCGAGGATGTCCACGGGCCCGATCGCCGTGGGGTACTCCCGGCGGATCAGCGCGTAGCCGGGGCCCAAGACGTCGATCTGCTCGGCCAGCAGCCGCTGCAGGTCCGCCTCCACGCCGTCTTTGACCAGTCCCGGGTCCACCCCGAGCTCGTGGGAGGACTCGTGCTCCTTGGCGTAGATCCGGATGATGAGGCGATCATCGGACTTGGCGGCCTGGACCGTCCAGACCTCCGCGGCATCGTCGTCGAACTCGTGCTCGTCCGCGTGCTGCACGTGCACCGCGGCCGGCGGGGACATCCAGTTCAGGGGTTTGTAGGAGCCGCCGTCGGAGTGGATGAGCACCGAGCCGTCGGCCTTGACCATGATCAGGCGCCGGGCCAGCGGCAGGTGGGCCCTGAGCCGGCCGATGTAGTCCACGGAGCATTCAGCAATGACGAGTCGCACGGTCTCCCACTGTACAAGCGCGCGGGGCTTCGGGGATGTGCCACCATGGAGGCCATGTCCCGCTCGCGTTCCTCCCGCCCCCGTCGCCAGCTGGGCCACGGCAAGGCCGGACCCAGCAAGTGGCAGCGCAGCGCCCCGGGCGGCGGGGACATCTCCCGGGTCCTGGAGCCGGCCCCGCGGGTGGAGCGGGATCGGTTCGGCTCCTGGGCGGTGCGCTTCATCCCGGCGGTCAATGCGCGCAAGACCTACACCTGCCCGGGCTGCACCCGGCCCATCGCGCCGGGCACGGCGCACTGCGTGGTGTGGCGCACGGACCACCTTTTCGGCGACGAGCGGGGCATCGAGGAGCGCCGGCACTGGCACCTGCGCTGCTGGGAGACCCGCTGAGGCGGTCGTCGGCGGCTACCGGGCGTCCTGGCGCGGGACGAAGACCTCCCGGACCAGCAGCAGGCCCGAGGCGGCCACGGGGATCGCGATGATCGCCCCGAGCACTCCCCACAGGGCCCCGCCCCCGGCGACGGCGATCACCGCGACCGCCGCGGGCACGGCCACGGCCCGCTTCATGATGCGCGGGGAGATGAAGTACGCCTCCACCTGCAGGTAGGCGAAGTAGCAGATGGCGTAGACCAGGGCCGTCTGCCAGCCCTGCATCAGCGCGATGACGCTCATCAGGATCCCGGCGCTCACCCCGCCGACCAGGGGCACGAAGGCCAGCAGCAGGACCACGAAGGCGTTGAGCATCGGGAAGGGCAGGCCCAGGATCAGCATGAGCACCAGGGCGAAGCTCGCGTTGAGGATCGCCACGCAGGCCTGCCCCAGCACGTAGTTGCCCACCGAGGTGGTGATCCGCTCGGTCAGGTCGCCCACCCGCTCGCGTTTGGAGGCCGGGGCCAGGCGCACGAACCACGCCTTGATCACCGGCAGGGAGGCGAGGAAGTACAGGGCCAGGAAGAGCACGACCAGCGTCCCGGTGATCACCTGGGCGATCGTGGAGCCGGCGTTGACCAGGCTGTTGAGGAACCCGCCGATGATGTTGCGGTCGTTGAGCACGGAGTCCACGATGTGCTCCGCCTCGGCCTCCACGCGCCCGCGCACCCCCCACTGCCGGTCCACGGTGGTCACGAAGTCCGAGTCCAGGAAGCGCTGGAAGCTCTGCGGGAAGGACTGGACGAAGGAGACCGCCTGCCCGGCGATCGCGGGGATGATGACGGTGGCCAGCAGGGCCACCAGCCCCGCCAGCACGACGAGGACCCCGGCGACCCCGACGCCGCGGGGCAGGCCCCGCTTCTCCAGGGCCCGCACGGCCGGATCCAGGCCCAGGGCGATGAACATGGCCCCGGTGATCCAGCCGCCTAACGCCCCGACGTTGACCGCGACGTACCAGCACAGCAGGGCGATCCCGACGCCCACGGTGGCCATGAATCCGGCGTGCACGGGGCGGGCGAACAAGCCGGGCTCGGAAGGCTCCGGGGTCGATCCCGCGGTGGCCCAGGGAGCGGCGCCGGGGTCGGCCGCGGGCCGGTCGCGGGCCGCGGCGGCACCCAGGACCCCCTCGTCCAGGTGGGCCGCGGAGTCGGTGCGGGCCTGGGCTTCCGGTCGGGGATCCTCCGGGATGTCGAAGCGCGGGCGGGGCTTGGCCCCGGGGATGGCGGGGAACTCGGCGTGCCCGGGGTCCTGGAAGCGGTGGGCCAGGCGGAGCCGGTCCAGGATGCGGCGCAGGCGCGGGGACTCGGGACGCGGGGTACCGGGCACGGATCGTCTCCTCTTCGGACGGCACGGCGGTGATCCTTCGAGACTACCCGCGCCGAACCCGGCCGATTGCGCGATCCGAGAACGGACGGGGCCGGGAGACGGGCGGCCCGACGCCGGTGTGGGCATACTGGAGGCGGCAACGCCGATCACCGGATCCCGATCGGGGCGCGCCGTGGCCGTTCGAGCGCGGTGCCCCGCGGGACACCCCCGCTGCAGAGAGGACACCTCGATGACCACCATCCCCGAGCCGCACCCCGCGGCCTCCGGCCCCGGGACACCGGCCGCTGCCGAGGAACCGCAGATCCCGGCCTCGGCCCGCCGCGCCCCGGACCTGGCCCAGCGGACCCAGGACGGCGCCGCCGCCCCCGAGCAGGGGCAGGGCCAGCCGAGCTACCGCGCGGAGATCACCACGGGCGAGCAGTTCCAGCAGTACGCCCAGCTGTCCGGGCAGGGCCCCGTGATCTTCGCCCTGTACCGCGGCTCGGACGCCGCGGCGGTGCGCAACGTGGAGCAGCTGGAGCAGCTCATCGACTCCGCGCAGGGACGGCTGCTGCTGGCCGCCGCGGACATCGAGCAGTCCCCGGAGATCGCCCAGGCGCTGCAGGCGGCCACCTCCCTGACCGCGATCGCGATGCTCGGCGGACGCCCGGCGCCGCTGTTCGACCAGCCCGTCTCCCCGGAGCAGATGCAGTCCGTGCTGGGCCAGGTCCTGCAGCTGGCCCAGCAGGCGCAGCTGACCGGCTCCTTCGAACCGGTGGGCACCAAGGGCGCCCCGGCCGAGAAGCCGCTGCCGCCGCTGCACCAGAAGGCCCAGGATGCCCTGGCCGAGCAGGACTACGACGGCGCCCGGGCCGCCTACGAGCAGGCGCTGAGCGAGCAGCCGGGGGACCGGGAGGCCAAGCTCGGCCTGGCCCGGGTGGGGCTGCTGGCCCGTGTGGCCGACGCCGATGCCCAGGCCGTGCGTCAGCGGGCCGCCGAAGCTCCGCAGGAGGTGGACGCGCAGCTGGCCGTGGCGGACCTGGACGTGGCCGGCGGGCACGTCGAGGATGCCTTCGCCCGGCTGCTGAAGCTGTTCACCGCCGCGTCCCCCGAGGAGAAGTCCCGCGTGCGCGAGCGGATGCTGGAGCTGTTCGACGTCGTCGGAGCGGAGGACCCGCGCGTGGTCTCCGCCCGGGCCGCCCTGATGCGGGCGCTGTTCTAGAGGAGGTCCCGACCGATGAACCCCGAGCCCCCCATCCCCGGACCCGAGGTTCCAGGGCCCGCCGCCGGCATCCCCGACCCCGCCGCTGCGGCGTCGGCCCCGGCCCTGTCCCTGCGGGGCCTGCGCAAGGTCTACGACGGCGTCGAGGTGGTGCACGGCGTGGATCTGCAGATCCCGGCCGGATCCATGTACGGCCTCGTCGGACGCAACGGCGCCGGGAAGACCACGACCCTGTCCATGGCCACCGGCCTGCTGCGCCCGGACGGCGGCACCGCCCTGGTGCGCGGCACCGACGTGTGGGCCGAGCCCCTGCGGGCCAAGGCCACCCTGGGGGTGCTGCCCGACGGGGTGCACCTGTTCGACCGGCTCAGCGGTCGCCAGCTGATCTCCTACGCGGGGCTGCTGCACGGCCTGGACCGGGACCTGGTGGCCGAGCGGGCCCAGGAGCTGCTGGTGGCCCTGGACCTGCACGACGCCGCCGATCGCACCGTCGCGGACTACTCCGCGGGGATGCGCAAGAAGGTCGCGCTGGCCTCGGCGCTGGTGCACGCCCCCTCGGTGCTGGTCCTGGATGAGCCCTTCGAGGCCGTGGACCCGGTCTCGGCGGCCAACATCCGGGACATCCTCACCGGCTTCGTCCGGCGCGGCGGCACCGTGGTGATCTCCAGCCACGTGATGGACCTGGTGCAGCGACTATGCGACCACGTCGCGATCATGGGCGAGGGGCGGATCCTGGCGGCCGGAACCGTGGATCAGGTGCGCGGGGAGCGCTCCCTGGAGGAGACCTTCGTGGAGCTGGTCGGCGGGCGCGCGCAGACGGAGGGGATCTCATGGTTGGGCGGCTCCTGAGCCTGAAGGGGCCCTGTTCCGCGCCTCCTTCCGCCGCAGCGGCTGGGTCGTGGCCGGAACCGTGGTCTCCCTCGTGATCGCCGGGTGCGCGGTGCTCGCCGCGGCCGCGGGGTTCCTGGCCCTGCGGGAGGCGGGTCCGCTGGTCGCCGCGCAGATCGCCGCGTGCCTGGGTGCCCTGCTGGGCCTGGTCTGGGTGCTGGTGCCGGTGGTGGTGGCCAGCGAGGACCAGACCCTGGACCCCGAGCTGCTCAGCCCCTATCCGCTGCGGCTGCGTGACATCGTGCTGGCGCAGGTGGCCTCGAGCCTCGTGGGGGTGCTGGGTCCGCTGAGCCTGCTGGGCATGCTCACCCCGGTGCTGTCCGCCCACGGGCCCGGGCAGGCGCTGCTGTCCCTGGTGGCCGGGGTCCTCGGCTTCGTCTGCTTCGTGGTGTGGGCGCGCATCGCGGCGGCCTGCGGGCGCCGACTGCGCCGGCGTCGGGGGCTGACCACGGTGCTGTCCGCCCTGGGCTACGTGCTGCTGATGTTCTCCGGTCTGCTGTTCGGTCTGCTGAGCCTGATCCTGCTGCGGCCGAGTGCCCGGCAGGCCGCGACCGGCATCGCCGGCTGGATCCCCTGGTCCGCGGGGTACCTCGCCGTCGCCGACGCCGCGGGCACCCCGACGCTGCTCCCGGTGCGCCTGGGCCTGCCGGTGCTGGGCATCGGGATCGGCCTGTGGCTGCTGAGCGCGCTGCTGCGCGGGGAGCTGCTCACCGTGAGTGCGGGCTCGTCGGGTCGTGCGCAGCGGGGGCGCACCCGCCGGGCGGACGACGCCGCGCCGGGCACGGGCCTGGCCCTTGCCCGCGGCCCGGTGAGCGCGGTGGCCGTGCGCACGGGCCTGGATCTGCTGCGCGATCCCCGCATGTCCTTCAGCCTCCTGGGGGTGCTGGGCATCGCGGTGCTGTTCACCGGGCTGTCCGCTCTGCAGGACGGCGCCCAGGCCCTGATGGCCGGACCCTTCGCTGGGCTCACGGCCTGCACGATCGCCTGCTATCTGACCGCCTACGACAACTCCGCGTTCAGTCTGCACCTGCTCGCCCCGCTGACCGGGCGCCAGGATCGCTGGGGCCGGGCCCTGGGGGTTCTCGGGGTGTACCTGCCGGCGACGCTGGTGGTCTCCGCGGCGTGCACCGTGCTGGCGGGCTTCCCCGAGCAGGTGCCGGCCAACCTCGGGGTCAGCCTCGGGTTCTGCCTGATCGGCACCGGCGTCGGGGCGGTGGCCTCGGCGCTGTGGGCCGCTCCGGTGCCGCCGCCGGGGGCTTCCCCGTTCAAGCGGGCCGGCGGCGGGGCCGGCTCCGGGGCCAAGATGGGGATGCTCCTGGCGGCCCTGGTCTGCCTCGCGCTGAACCTGCCCGCGATCATCCTGTACCTGGTCAGCCTGGTCCCGGGGCTGGGATGGCTGGGCTGGGTGGCCCTGGCGGTCGGGATCGGACTGGGCCTGGCGGTGCTCGGCCTGGGGGTGCGCCTGGGGGCGCGCCGCTACGACGCCCGGGCCCCGGAGCTGCTGGCGCAGGTCTCCGTGTTCCGCTGACCGGGCGGCTGCCGTCGAGCGAGGCGGGGCGCGTAGAATGCTGGGCATGATCAGCACCAGCACCCTGCGCACCGCCCCGGAGATCCTGGACACCGCCGAGCCCCTGGAGGGCACCCGCACCGGCGGGGCCGCGACCATCGAGCGGGAGGAGCAGCGCCAGCTCATCGAGCCCGGGGACCACGAGCGCTTCGCCCACTACGTGCGCAAGGAGAAGATCATGGAGTCGGCGATGACCGGCGAACCCGTGATCGCCCTGTGCGGTAAGGTGTGGACGCCGGGCCGGGACCCGCAGCGCTTCCCCGTGTGCCCGCTGTGCAAGGAGATCTACGAGTCCATGCGCGGCGGCAAGGATGATGACGGCGGCCAGGACTGACCCGCACTCTTTGACCTTCCTTCCGCGCACCGACCGACCGAGGCCCGACCAGGAGTGATGACCCCGCAGTGACCGACGATCCGGAGCAGCCGTCCCTGTTCGCCGCCGGAGCGGACCTGCCGCCGGCCTACCCGGACCGGGCCGCGTGGGGCACCGCCCCCAAGCTGCGCGCCTGGCAGCAGGAGGCCCTGGAGAAGTACTTCGCCGAGCAGCCCCGGGACTTCATGGCCGTGGCCACCCCGGGGGCCGGCAAGACCACCTTCGCCCTGCGGGTGGCCAAGGAGCTGATGGACCGGGGCACCGTGTCCCGGCTGACCGTCGTCGCCCCCACGGATCACCTGAAGTCCCAGTGGGCCGACGCCGCCGCGCGCGTGGGCATCGCGATCGACCCGAACTTCAAGAACGCCGACGGGCACCACGCCCGCGGCTTCTCCGGGGTGGCCCTGACCTACGCGCAGGTGGCCAACAAGCCCCTGCTGCACCGGGCCCGCACCGAGAACGCCCGCACCCTGGTGATCCTCGACGAGATCCACCACGCCGGGGACGCCCTGTCCTGGGGGGACGGGCTGCGCGAGGCCTTCGAGCCCGCGCAGCGGCGCCTGGCCCTGACCGGCACCCCCTTCCGCTCGGACTCCTCCCAGATCCCCTTCGTGCGCTACGAGCAGGACCAGGAGGGGCTGCTGCGCTCGCAGGCGGACTACTCCTACGGGTACGGGCCCGCCCTGAAGGACCACGTGGTGCGCCCCGTGATCTTCATGGCCTACTCCGGGCAGATGCGCTGGCGCACCGCCGAGGGCGAGGAGATGGCCGCCGAGCTGGGGGAGGGGTTCACCAAGGACATCACCGCCCAGGCCTGGCGCACCGCCCTGGACCCGCGGGGCCAGTGGATCCCGGCGGTCCTGCAGGCCGCGGACCAGCGGCTCTCGGAGGTGCGCCGCACCGTGCCCGATGCCGGCGGGCTGGTGATCGCCTCCAACCACGAGGACGCCCGCGCCTACGCCGCGCGGCTGGAGAGGATCACCGGGCAGAAGCCGGCCCTGATCCTCTCCGATGACAAGACCGCCTCCGGGCGGATCGACCGCTTCTCCGCCTCCGAGCAGGAGCGCTGGATGGTCGCGGTGCGCATGGTCTCCGAGGGGGTGGACGTCCCGCGCCTGGCCGTGGGCGTGTACGCGACCTCCACCTCGACCCCGCTGTTCTTCGCCCAGGCCATCGGGCGCTTCGTGCGGGCCCGGCGTCGCGGGGAGACGGCCTCGGTGTTCCTGCCCTCGGTGCCGCTGCTGATGGCCCTGGCCCAGGAGATGGAGGCCGAGCGGGACCACGCCCTGGACCTGGGCACCCGGCCCGACGAGGAGGCGATCATCGCCGCCGACGAGGGTCTGGACGATGAGGCCCTGGAGGAGGCCAACCGCGAGGAGAAGGCCAGCTCGGCTCTGGCCGCGGGCAGGTTCGAGGCGATCGGCTCCCAGGCGGCCTTCCACGGGGTGCTCTACGACGGGCAGGACTACCAGGGCTTCGAGATCGGCGCGGAGGACCAGGACTTCCTGGGGATCCCGGGGCTGCTGGACGCCGAGCAGGTGGGCACGCTGCTGCAGGAGCGCCAGCGCGGCTCCCGGGCGGGGGCACCGGCTCAGCCGCCGCGGCAGTCCCCGGCGGTGCCGGATCACCGGCGGCTCAAGGAGCTGCGGAACAAGCTGGCGAAGAACGTCTCCGCCTGGGCCGCGCGCACCGGGCAGCCGCACGGCTCGGTGCACAACGCGCTGCGCCGGGAGTGCGGCGGCCCGCCGGTGGCCCAGGCCACCGCCGAGCAGATCCAGGCCCGGATCGACAAGCTGCAGAACTGGTTCGTGGGGCGCCGGTAGGCCCCGGCCCGCAGCCCCGGCGGCGCTCGAGACGGGTGGGAGCCGATGGATCCGGCGCCCGTCGGCGGCGGATCAAGCGGCCGCGGCGCGGGCGTTGATCCGGGCGACCTGCGCGGCGGGATCGGCGAGGGAGACGATGATCCGCTGGATCGGCTCGTCGGTCAGCTCGATGACCACGGCGTCTTCGTAGCCGCGCACGTTCAGGAAGTGCCGCTGGCCGTCGCGGTGGAAGGTGCCGCTGAGCTTGCCGCCTACGCGCAGCCCGGGCCCGCGCCACCCCTTCGGCTCATCGCGCATCCCGGGGTCGTGGGTGGCCCCGCGCACGTGGGCCCAGGGCACGGCCACCCGCCGGGTGAAGGACCAGAGTTTGTCCAGGCCCCGCGGGGTGATGATCAGCTCGCGTTCGGTCAGCTCGATGGCGTTGCTCATGCTCGGTCGCCTTCCTCGGGGTGCGGCGGGCGCGGATCAGCAGGCGCTCGCCGAGGCGGCGGGGATCGTCGTCGAAGCACAGTCCGACGGCGCGTTCGGTCAGGGCGCGCAGGCCGTCGTGGTGCGGAGCCAGCTCCAACAGGGCCACCAGGACGAGATCCTGGGCGTCGTGGGTGACCTCACCCGCCCGGGCTCGGTCGCAGACCTGCTCGAGCGCGGCGCGCATCAGTCCGTGCTTCGAGCCGTGGATCTTGTAGAAGCTCGCGCGGCTGAGTCCGAGGACCGAGGTCAGCCGGTCCACGGAGACGGCGTCGAATCCCTCGTGCCCGAACAGCGCCGTCGCCTGCCGCAGCACCTCCTGCTCGTCGAATCCCCGGGGCCTCGCCATGGTTCCATACTAAACGTTCTAGAACGATCCGTCTATAATCGGGGCGACCCCGGATCCGAGAGGGGCAGAGAAGGGTCCGTTACCGGCGGATCTCCGAGGAGTCGATGACCTCGGCCCCGGCCTCCTGGAGGGCCGCGACCGCCACCTCGGCGGTCTCCTGGGCCACCGGGGCCGTCAGGTCCAGCAGCACTCGGGTCTCGTATCCGGCGTCCACCGCGTCCAGGGCGGTGGCCCTCACGCAGTGGTCCGTGGCGATGCCGACCACGTCCACCGCGTCGATCTCCTGCTCCTGCAGCCAGTCGTCCAGGGACACGTTGACCGTATCCTCGGTCTGCGCGCCGGGCTCCCGCTCGCCGGTGGCCACCGCCTCCTCCGGGACCAGCAGGCCCTCGAAGCCCGAGTATGCGGCCTCGTAGGCGCCCTTGCGGAACCAGGCATCCACGGCGTCGGCGTCCAGGTCCTCATGCACCGCCGCGCCGCGGGAGTGGGCCACGCAGTGCACCGGCCAGGAGGTGCGGAAATCCGGGGTCTCGGAGAAGTGCTCGCCCGGATCCACGTGCCAGTCTTGGGTGCCGACGACGGCGTCGTAGAGGGGACCGTGGGTCAGCAGGTACTCGGAGATGCCGCCGGCAACCTCCGCGCCCCGCTCGGTGGCGAGACTGCCGCCGGGGCAGAAGTCGTTCTGCACGTCCACGATGATCAGGGCACGGGTCATGGAATCCTCCAGGAGCGATGGTCCAGGTGCGCGGCGCGGCGCCGCGCACCTGCGGTATCCGGTTCGGCACCAGGATAGGCGGTGCGTCCCCGGGAGGTCAGGACAGCAGCTGCGTGGGGATGGCCGGCTCCCCCTCGGACAGCCGCCGGGAGGCCGCGGGCAGCTCGGCCCAGGATGCGGCGTGGCGCGCGGCGGCGGCCTTCAGCCCCTCGGCCCCGGTCGCCCCGGGCAGGATCTCACCCTCGCGCACCAGGTCCGTCATCAGCTCCCGCGTCCGCACACCCTCGGGGAGGTCTCCCCTGGCCCGATCCAGGGCCTGCTCGCTGGAGGCCACCACCTCCGCGACGGCCCGGCCGTCCGCGCCCAGCTGGCGCACGGCGTGCTTGCGACCGCCGGTGGAGCCCTTGCCGGCCGAGCGCTTGGCCACTGGCTCCAGCTGCCCGGAAGCGCCCTCCCGGGCCACGAGCTTGTAGACCATGGAGGTGGTCGGCGCCCCGGAGCCGGTGACCAGCCGGGTGCCCACCCCGTAGGAATCCACGGGCGCGGAGCGCAGCCCGGCGATCGCGTACTCGTCCAGATCCGAGGTCACGGTGATCTTCGTGTCCTTCGCGCCGAGCTCATCCAGCAGGGCGCGCACCCACACCGCCTGGGCGCCCAGGTCCCCGGAGTCCAGGCGCACCGCGCCCAGCTGCGGACCGGCCAGCTCCACCGCGGTGCGCACCGCGGCCTCGACGTCGTAGGTGTCCACCAGCAGCGTGGTGCCCGCGCCCTGGGCCGCCAGCTGGGCCGCGAAGGCCGCGCGCTCGTCGTCGTGCAGCAGGGTGAAGGCGTGCGCGGAGGTGCCGATGGTGTGGATCCCGTAGCGCATCCCCGCCTCCAGGTTGGAGGTCCCGGCGAATCCCGCCACCACCGCGGCGCGGGCCGCCGAGACGGCGGCGGCCTCGTGGGCCCGGCGCGAGCCCATCTCCAGGCAGGGCCGACCCGCGGCCGCCCCGACCATGCGCGAGGCCGCGGAGGCGACGGCCGAGTCGTAGTTGAGGATCGAGAGGATCAGGGTCTCCAGGACGCAGGCCTCCGCGAAGGTGCCCTCCACCTGCAGCACGGGGGAGTGGGGGAAGAACGCCTCGCCCTCGGCGTAGCCGCGCACCGAGCCGGTGAAGCGGAAGTCCGCCAGGTACTCGAGGGTCGCATCCCCGACCACCCGGGTGCGGCCCAGGAAATCCAGCTGCTCCGGGGTGAAGCGGAAGTCCGCCAGCTCCTCCAGGAACCGACCGGTCCCGGCCAGCACCCCGTAGCGGCGTCCGGCCGGCAGGCGGCGGGTGAAGGTCTCGAACACGCTGCGGCGCTCGTGGGTTCCGGCCCGCAGGGCCGCTTCGATCATCGTCAGCTCATAGTGATCCGTGAGCAGGGCGGGAGTAGTCTCGATCACGCCTCCCACTGTAGCCACCGCGCCTGGCCCGGCCAAGGACTGCGGCGCCCTCCGCTGGGCTCCCCGCACCCGGGCTGGCCAGCGCTGCGCCGCCACCCGGTGCGACGCCGACGGCGAACCCGCCCCGCCCCGGGACCCGCGTGCCGGGTAGACTCGGGCGGGTCATGGCCCAGCAGCGCACCCAACCGACCCGCACCGCCGTCACCGGCCCCACGGCCCCCGAGACCACCCCGGAGGGCGGGCTCGGGCTGCTCCAGCGCCCCCAGGAGCAGACCCCGTGGCGGGTGCTCGTATGGAACGACCCCGTGAACCTCATGAGCTACGTGACCTGGGTGTTCCGCACCCACTTCGGGCATTCCCAGGCGCAGGCCCACCGGCTGATGCTCCAGGTGCACGAGGACGGGCGCGCCGTCGTGTTCACCGGCAGCCGCGAGGAGGCCGAGCGGCACACCGCCGCGATGCACGGCTACGGGCTGTGGGCCACCTTCGAGAAGGACGGTGAGTGAGATGGCTCGTCCCTTCCGCGCCGGGCGGCGCGGCATCACCGGGCACCTGGAGCAGCCCGAGCGGGAGCTGCTGATCAAGCTGTTCGGCGACGTCGTGACCACCCTGGAGCCGCGGCAGGATCCGGATCAGGACCCGCTGGCCGCGATGCTCGGGATCACCGAGGACGCCGAGGCGCCGGAGGATCCGGCCCTGGCCCGCCTGCTGCCGCAGGCCGCGGCCGATGAGGGCGAGGCCGCGGAATTCCGCCGCTTCACCGAGCTCGGCATCCGCGAGGAGAAGATCGGGCGCCTGCGGATGGCCGCGATGGACTGCGAGGCCCCGAAGCTGCAGCTGGACGACGAGCACGCCCGGGCCTTCGCCGCGGCCCTGAACGACGTGCGCCTGGTCCTGGCTGCGCGCCTGGGGATCCGCGACGAGCAGGACGCCGAGCGCGTGGCCGGCTACACCGACTGGAACCAGGCCACGGACGTGGAGTCCTACATGTCCCTGGTGTACCAGTTCGTCTCCTGGCTGCAGGACTCCCTGATGGAGGCCATGCTCCAGCGACTGTGATCCCCGGACCTTCCCCCTGTGGTCGGTCTCTCGTCGCCCCGGCCACGTGGTCGAGCTCGTGCCGGGGCCCGCTCGCGCAGCGGCTATCCTCGAAGGCATCATGAACTCGCTTCCCGACCAGACCGATGCCGTGACCGCCTGGGGCAGCGCCGCCCCCGCCCGTCCCACCCCCGGGGCCCCGATCGGGGTCTTCGACTCCGGCGTCGGCGGACTGACCGTGGCCCGGGCCATCATGGACCAGCTGCCCCACGAGCAGATCCTCTACGTCGGGGACACGGCCCACGGCCCCTACGGACCGCTGAGCATCGCCCAGGTGCGCGCCAACGCCCTGCGCATCATGGACGACCTCGTGGACTCCGGGGTCAAGGCCCTGGTCATCGCCTGCAACACCGCCTCCTCCGCGGTGCTGCGCGACGCCCGCGAGCGCTACACCCGCCACTACGGGATACCCGTGGTCGAGGTGATCCAGCCGGCCGTGCGCCGGGCCGTGGCCGCGACCCGCAACGACGTCGTCGGCGTGCTGGGCACGGTGGCCACGGTCTCCTCCCGCGCCTACGAGGACACCTTCGCCGCGGCCCCGCAGCTGCGGATCGTCTCCGAGGCCTGCCCGGAGTTCGTGGAGTTCGTGGAGCGCGGCATCACCTCAGGGCCCGAGCTCCTGGAGGCCGTGCGCACCCACCTGGCCCCGCTGCAGGAGGCTGGGGTGGACACCGTCGTGCTGGGTTGCACCCACTACCCCCTGCTCACGGGCGTCATCTCCTACGTCCTGGGGGAGGAGGTCACGCTGGTGACCTCCTCCGAGGAGACCGCCAAGGACCTGTTCCGGGCGCTGATGGCCCAGGACCTGCAGCGCCCGGCCGACGCCCCCGCCCCGCGCCACGAATTCGTGGCCACCGGGGACCCCGAGCGCTTCCAGGCCCTGGCCCGGCGCTTCCTGGGCCCCGAGGTCCTCGGGGTGCGCCACTCAGCGAGCATCGCCGAGTCCTACCCCACCGGCTCCCTGGCGGTGGTCACCCCGGAGATGATCCGCACCGCCAGCGTGGACCTGAGCGCCGTGGCTGCGACATCGGGTGCAGCGGCCGAGGTCGCCGGAGCCGCGGGGACGGATCCCGGGCCCCGCTCCGCGGCGGCCCCGGAACCGGACGCCGAGTCTGGGGCGCAGGAGGGACGGGCATGGAGCTGACCATCATCGGGTGCAGCGGCTCCTTCGCCGGACCCGACTCCGCGGCCTCGTGCTATCTGGTCAGCGGCGAGGATGAGGCCGGGCGCACCTGGCGCATCCTGCTGGACCTGGGCAGCGGGGGGCTCGGGGCGATCCAGCGGCACCTGAGCCTGCCGCAGATCGACGGGATCTTCATCTCCCACCTGCACCCCGATCACTGCATCGACCTGGCCGGCCTGCACATCGCGGTGCGCTGGGATCCGCGCGGCTGGCCCGGGCCGCCGATTCCGCTGTGGGGACCGGCGGACACCCACCCGTACCTGGCCCGCACCCACGGGATCGGCCTGGAGCCCGGGCTCACCGGCTCCTTCGGCTTCCACCCCTGGGCCCCCGGGGAGCCGGTGCGCCTGGGGCCGTTCACGGTGCAGGCCTTCCCCGTGCTGCATCCGGCCCCCGAGCCCTACGCGATCCGGGTGACCCACGAGCTGGCCGGGCGCCGCAGCGTCCTGGCCTACTCGGGGGACTCGGACGCGTGCCCCGGGCTGGTCGAGGCCGCCCGAGAGGCGGATTTCTTCCTGTGCGAGGCCGCCTTCCAGGAGGGGCGCGACGACGCGATCCGCGGGGTGCACCTGACCGGGGTGCGGGCCGGGCGGGTGGCGGCCGAGGCCGATGTCGGACACCTGATGCTCACCCACCTGCCGGTGTGGAACGACCCGGAGGTGGCCCGCGCCGAGGCCTCCCGCACCTACGCCGGGCCGATCTGCGTGGCCGAGGATTCCCGCACCTACGCGATCCCGCCCCGCTGAGCCGCGCCCCGGGCTCCTGCGGGGCGCGGCCGGGGGCGGCCCGGGTACAGTGAGGGACATGACGAGCACCGAGTCCCCCCAGACCCTCACGCGCGCGGACGGGCGCGCCGTCGACCAGCTGCGTCCGATCTCCATCACCCGCGGGTGGTCCCGTAACGCCGAGGGCTCGGCCCTCATCGAGTGCGGGGACACCCGAGTGCTGTGCACCGCCTCCCTGACCGAGGGCGTGCCCCGGTGGCTCAAGGGCGAGGGCCGCGGCTGGGTCACCGCCGAGTACGCGATGCTGCCGCGGGCCACCTCGACCCGCTCCGCCCGCGAATCCGTGAAAGGCAAGATCGGCGGACGCACGCACGAGATCTCCCGGCTGATCGGGCGCTCCCTGCGCGCGATCATCGACCTGAAGGCCCTCGGGGAGAACACCGTGGTCCTGGACTGCGACGTCCTGCAGGCCGACGGCGGCACCCGCACCGCCGCGATCACCGGGGCCTACGTCGCCCTGGCCGACGCCCTGGACTGGGCGCGCCAGGAGAAGATCCTGCCCCGGGGCGCCCAGCCCCTGACCGACTCCGTGGCCGCGGTGTCTGTGGGCATCATCGACGGGGTGCCCATGCTGGATCTGCCCTACACCGAGGACGTGCGGGCCGAGACGGACATGAACGTGGTGGTCACCGGCTCCGGCAGCTTCGTGGAGGTTCAGGGCACCGCCGAGGGCGCGCCCTTCGACCGGGCTGAGCTGGACAGCCTGCTGGACCTGGCCCTGATCGGCACGGCCGAGCTGTCCAGGATCCAGTCGCAGACGCTGGCCGGTGCCCATGAGTGAGCCGCGGCTGATCCTGGCCACCCACAACTCCGGCAAGCTGCGGGAGCTGCGCGAGATCCTGCGCGATGCCGTGCCGGGCCTGGAGGTGGACGCGGAGGTGGTCGACGCCGGCTCCCTCGGCGTCCCGGACGTGCCCGAGACCGGCACGACCTTCGCCGAGAACTCCCTGCTCAAGGCCCGCGCCGTCTATGAGGCCACCGGCCTGCCGGCCATCGCGGATGACTCGGGGCTGTCCGTGGCCGTGCTGCACGGGGCGCCGGGGATCTTCTCCGCCCGCTGGTCCGGGCGCCACGGCGACGATGCGGCCAACCTGCGCCTGCTGCTGGCTCAGCTGTCCGACATCCCCGATCCGCATCGGGGTGCCGCCTTCGAGTGCGCCGCGAGCCTGGTCGGCTCGGACACCGAGGTCGTGCAGACCGGGCGCCTTACCGGGCGGCTGCTCACCGAGCCACGCGGGGAGCACGGCTTCGGCTACGACCCGATCCTCGTGCCCGAGGAGCTTCCCGCCGCGTGGGAGGGGGCCAGCTGCGCCGAGATCCCGCCGGAGCTGAAGAACGCGATCAGCCACCGCGCCCGGGCCTTCACCGCGCTGATCCCGCACATCGCCGCCCTGCTGGACGGGGCCGGCGGAGAGAAGGTCTAGCCCGCCGTGGCCCGCATGTCCCCGTTCGCGCTGATGCGCTTCCGACCCCTCATCCAGGCGGTCCTCGACCAGGCCGGGGTCCGGTGCGCGCCCACCGAATGGGACGTGCACTCCAACGGGTCCGCGCACCTGGTGGTCAACGCGGGTCAGCGGGTCAGCGTGCGGGTGGCGAAGAACCACCTGGTGGGCCGGCAGGTCCAGCGCCGCACCGACCTGCTGCGCGCCCTGCCTGCGGACCTGCCCTTCGAGGTGCCCCGCCCCCTGACCCGGGTGCTGGAACGCGGCGGGCACGTCGCCGTCGGGCTGACCTGGGTGCCCGGGCGGCCCCGCGAGGTGGGCCCCGCCCCGGCGCGGGCCCTGGGCCGGGCGCTGCGCGCGATCGACGCGATCGACCCCGCGCCCCTGTCCGCGATGCTCGAACCCTCCCAGTCCCACTGGGGCGGCTCGCACTGGCCGCGCACCGTCCGAGAGCGGATCATCCCCCAGCTGCTGCACGGCAACCGGGAGCGCGCCGAGCGCCTGCTGGACGATGCCCTGGCCCTGGACCCGGTGACCCCCCGGTTCATCCACTCCGACTTCGCCGGGCACAACATCCTGTGGAACCGGGAGCGCATCTCGGGGGTCATCGACTGGGATCATGCCAGCGTCGGGGATCCCGGCTGGGACATCGCCGCGGCCGGGAACTGGTTCGGCTGGGAGGCGGTGACCCGTGTGGTGGGACGCGACTGGGCCGAGCGCGGCCGCGTGCTGCAGCGGCTGATGCCCCTGCAGGCCGTGGGGTATGCGATGATCCACGGCTACGGTGGCGCGACCCTGCGTCAGGCCGTGGAGCGGGCCGACCGCTGGATCGAAGCGGAGGCCTGAGGGGCAGGGCGGCCGGTCACCCTCCCGAGGCGCCCCAGACCCCCCACCACCGCCGCGCGGTCTCGACCCAGCGTTCGGCCAGCCGATCGGCCAGCTGCTCGGCCGAGGGATATGTCGGCGCCAGCCCGGCCCGCGCCATCGGCGACTGTGACGTCTCGGAGGCCTCGTCGGAATCCGCCTCGGACCGGGCCTCGGAGTCGGCCGCGGCCCCGCCGTCCGCCGCGTCCGCTTCCGGTCGCGCGATGCCCGCTCCGGTGAGCTCGCGGGCCAGGGCCCGCACGCACCCGGGCACCTGATCCCCGCCCCGCCCCTGCGCGGTCCCCGCGGCGTCGGGATCGGCCAGGACGGCCGCGCTCAGCGGTGCCGCCGCCAGGACGCGGGCCAGACCGGAGCGGGTGGCGCCGGTGGCCCCGTAGGAGGCGAGCAGCCCGGCGGACGGCGCGGATCCGCCCGGATCCCGAGGGCTGAGCAGCTCGAGCACGCGGCGCCGGGCCCGCTCCCGCAGCTGCGCCGGAGCACGACGCCGCGGGTCCGCGCCGTTCCCGGCATCCCCGACGGCCTCGGCGTCCAGCCCGAGCAGGGCCCGCCGATGCAGCACGATCACCAGGCCTGCGGCCAGGGCCTCCGGGTGACCGTGGGTCAGGGCGGTGAGGTTCACGGCCAGCTGGCCCAGCTGCTCCAGGCCCTCGCGCGGGTGCAGGGGGAGCACTGCCAGGCGGGGGAGGAAGGCGTCATCGGCCAGCTCGGTGAAGGGGGTGCGCGCCGGATACGGCATGTTACCGGCGCACAGGGCCCGGGCCAGCAGCGGGTGCCGCTCGGCGAAGTCCGCGGGGGCCAGGCGGGCGGCCTCGGGCTCCCACCACGCCCTCGGCGGCATCGGGGCGGCCTCCTCGGGGTTCAGACCCAGCGCCCGGGCCCACCGCAGATCGCCCAGCCACACGCACGCCGTCTCGTCCGCGCCGACCCCCTGCGCGGACCAGTCCAGGGCTTCGCGCAGCCCCTCGATGCCGGCGGCCAGCGCGCCCAGCAGCTCGGGGCGGGCCCGGGCCTGCGCGCGCAGCGCCGCGCGCACCAGTGCGGGGTACTCGGCGGCGTCGGGGAAGGGGATGGGCAGGGAATCCATGGTGCTCATTCTGTCAGTCGCCCGGGTTACGTTGGAGCCATGAAGATCCTGCACACCTCGGACCTGCACCTGGGGCGCAGCTTCCACGGCCGCTCCCTCCAGGCGGATCAGGAGGCCATCTGCGCCGAGCTGGTGCGGGTCTGCGCCCGGCAGCAGGTGGATGCGGTGCTGATCGCGGGGGACGTCTACGATCAGGCCTCCCCGCGCACCGAGGTCATCCAGCTGCTCTCCCGGCTGCTGGGCGAGCTCAACGCCCAGGGCACCACGGTGGTGCTGACCTCCGGCAACCACGACTCCGCGGCCCGCCTGGGCTTCGGGGACACCATCCTGGAAGGGGCGGGGGTGCACCTGCGCACCCGCCTGGCCGACGCCGTGCGGCCGGTGCTGCTGGACGAGTCCACCGCGGTGTACGGCATCCCCTACCTGGACCCGCGGGCCGCGGGCCCCAGCCTGGGGGTGCAGCCCACGCACGCGGCGGTGCTGGAGGCGGTGGCCGAGCGCATCCGGGCGGATCTGGCCCGGCGCCCGGGGGTGCGCGGCATCGTCATGGCGCACTGCTTCGCGGTGGGGGCCGAGCCGACGGATTCGGAGCGGGCCATCGAATCGGGCAGCCTCGGGGCCGTGCCGGCGTCGGTGTTCCGGGGCCTGGACTACGCCGCCCTGGGGCATCTGCACGGGCGCCAGCAGATCACGCCGACGGTGCGCTACAGCGGCTCGCCCCTGCGCTTCTCCTTCTCCGAGACGGACCAGGTCAAGGGCTACTGGATGCTGGAGCGCACGGAGGGCGGGATCGAGGCGACCCCGGGGGCCTGGGAGCACCAGGTGCCGCTGGCCCGGCTGCGGGGGCGCCTGGAGGAGCTGCTGGAGGACCCGGAGCTGGACTGGGCCCGGGAGCGGATGTGCCAGATCACCCTGACCGACGCCGAGCGGCCGGCGCATCCGATGGAGCGGCTGCGCACCCGCTTCCCGCACACCGTGGAGCTGCTCTTCGACGGTCTGCGCACCCGCCCGGCCGGCTTCTACGCCCAGCGCCTGGCCCGGGCCCGCACCCCGGAGCAGGTGTGCGCGGAGTTCTACGAGCAGGTCCGCCGCCGCCCCCTGGATGAGCCGGAGCGGCGGCTGGTGGAGGGGGCCCTGGACCGGGCCCGGGACGAGCAGGCGCACGAGGCGGAGGCGACGGACGCGACGGAAGGGAAGCGGGCATGAGGATCCACCGGCTGCGACTGGAGGCCTTCGGCCCGTACCGGCAGGCCCAGGAGATCGACTTCGAGCCGCTGAACGAGGCCGGGCTCTTCCTGCTCACCGGGCCCACGGGCGCCGGCAAATCCACGGTGTTCGAGGCGCTCACCTTCGCCCTGTACGGCACGACCACCGTCCCGGAGAACGCCAAGGGCCTGAAATCGCATTTCGCCGAGGCCGCGGCCAAGCCCTCGGTGGAGGTGGAGGTGAGCATCGGAGAGCACCGCTACCTCGTGCAGCGCAGCCCCGCCTGGAACCGGCCCTCGACCCGGGCGAAGGCCGGCTACGTCGAGCAGCACGCCACGGTGCTGGTGCGCCGGCGTCCCGAGGCGGATCCGGAGGCCGAGTGGGAGGTGGTCTCCACCCGGATGGATGAGGCCGGTGAGCACCTGGCCCAGGCCATCGGCCTGACCCGTCAGCAGTTCGCCCAGGTGGTCATGCTCCCGCAGGGTCGCTTCGCCCAGTTCCTGCAGGCCTCCTCCTCGGACCGCGAGGAGCTGCTGCGGCGGCTGTTCCCAACGGACCTGTACGCGGAAACGCAGCGGGTGCTGCAGGAGCAGGCGCGGGCCGCCCGGGAGGAGCTGGCCGATGCCGCCCGGCAGCGTGAGCACCTGCTGGCCGAGTTCGCTCGGCTGCAGGAGCGGGAGCGCGGCCTCCTGACCCCGGAGCACGGCGATCACCCCGGTGCGCTCGGCGCGCCCGGACGGCAGACAACCGAGCCTGAGGCGCCGGAGGAACGAGAAGAACCGGGGGAACAGGAGGACTCGGGGGAGCAGGAGCCGGCCCGCCGGATCCACCGGGCCCAGCGGCGTCTGGCCGAGGCCGCAGCCGGTCTGGAGGAGGCCCTCGGCTCCGCGCGCGCGGCCTGGACCCGGCATCGGGAGGAGACGGCCCGGCAGCGCGACGCGCTGGAGGCCGCCCGGGAGCACGCCGTCCTGCAGCGGCGGGCCGAGGACCTGCGCGCCCGGGAGGCCGAGCACCGCCAGCGCACCGAGCGCCTGGCCGCGGCCGAGCGGGCCGAGCCCGTGCGCGCGGCCGAGGATCAGCGCCGCGCCGCAGAGGAGGAACTGCACCAGATCCAGCAGGAGCTCACCGACCTGACCCGCCGGGCCCGCAGGCTGCGCCAGTCCGGACCGCACGCCGTCGCGCCGGATGCGCGGGAGCAGGCCCTGGACGAGCGGTTCTGGGAGCAGGTCGGGGCCGAGCCCGACGCCGACCCGGATGCTGAGGACGATGCCGCCTCCGGTCTCGCCTCCGACGGCGAGCACGCGGCCGAGGTCGAGAACGCGCCCGAGGGCGCGCAGGCCGGTTCGGATGCGGTTACAGCCGAGGGGCAGGAGGCCTCCGCTCAGGGGGAGCATCCCTACCGGGTGCGGCTGCGGGAGCGGCGTCGAGCCCTGGAGGCCGAGCTGCGCGCCGCCGAGGAGCAGGCCGCGGCCGAGGAGCAGGCCCGCGGGCTGGTGGAGCGGATCCGCCGTGCGCAGGAGGCTGTCGGGGCCACCCGGGAGGAGATCGACCGGACCCAGGCCGCCGCGCAGCGGGAGGCCGAGGCCGTCGCCGCCCAGGAGCACCTCGCCGCAGATGCTGCGCCGGCCCGGCAGGAGGAGCAGGAGGCCACCCGGGCTCGACGGCGCAGCACCGAGCGGATCCGTCACCTGGAGCAGCGGCGGGAGCTGGCCGAACGCCACGAACGGGCCGAACACGAGCGCACCGAGACCCTGGAGCGCTACGAGCGCCTGCAGAGCGCGCGCCTGCGCGATGCCGCGGCGACCTTGGCCGAGGACCTCGTCCCGGGGCGTCCGTGCCCCGTCTGCGGCAGCCGGGAGCATCCCGACCCGCATGCCGGAGCCATGCCCGGGTCTGTCCCCGGCGGCGCCGATTCCGCGCCGGGGCAGACCGAGGCGGGCCTCGACCGGGGAGCGTGGGACGGCAGCGGGCAGGCCGCGCCCCCGGATCTGAGTCCCAGGGCTCTGCAGGAGGCCCGGCGGCGCCGCGACGCCGCCCTGGCCGAGGCCCAGCGGATCCTCGAGGCGCTGGCCCGGGTCGACGCCGCCCTCGAGGCCCTGGACGCCGAGGGCACCCCGCCCACCCCCGAGCAGGCGCAGGAGGGCCTCGACGCGGCGGCAGCGCGGGTGCGCGCGGCCGAGCAGGCCGAGCGGCGGGCCGAGCAGCACCGGGGCCGGGCCCAGCGCCTGGCGCAGGAGCTGGACCGGCTGCGCGAGCGCCTGCGGGGACAGGAGCTGGAGCACCGCGACCTGCAGACCCGCGGCGCCCAGGCCCGGGAGCGGGCCCGCTCCGCTCGGGCCCGGCGCGGCGGCGACCCCCGGGACCTGCTCGACTCCTCGACGCTGCGCACCCGACTGGCCGCCGCGGAGGACTTGGAGCGGCTGCTCGAGCGGGTTCTCGGCGGTCTGGAAGCCCGCTCCCGCACCGCACGGCGTCGAACCCGGTCTGCCCGCGCGGGCGCGCAGGCCGCGCGGGAGGCCGGCTTCGCCGATGTCCCCGAGGCGCTGGCGCGGTCCCTGGATCCGCAGCGGCGCGGACAGCTGCGCCGGACCGTGGCCGCCGAGGAGCAGGAGCGGGCCCGGCTGGAGGAGGCCTGGCAGGCCCCGGCCCATCGCAGGCTGCTGGAGGAGGCGCAGCGGGCCGAGGCCGAGGGGCTGGATGCGGCGTCGATCACCGATCCGCAGCGGCGCGGCGAGCTGGTCGAGCAGGCCGCCCGGCGCGAGGCCGCCGCCCAGGAGGAGCACGAGCGGGTCCTGCTCACCCGGGAGCGGGCCCAGCAGCTGCTGGCCGATCTGCGGGAGCTGGCCGTCCGCTGGGGGGACTGGGCCCGACGCTCCGGGCGGCGGGCCGAGCGGGCCCGGCGCATCGGGGACCTCGCGGAGGTGGCCGCCGGCAACGGGGCCGAGAACCTGCAGCGGATGTCCCTGACCACCTACGTGCTGGCCGCCCAGCTCGAGGAGATCGCCGAGGCCGCGAGCCTGCGGCTGCAGCAGATGAGCTCGGGGCGCTACACCCTGCGCCACTCCGACGCCGCGGCCGGGCACGGGCGCCGCTCCGGGCTGGGCCTGGAGGTCTTCGACGCCTGGTCCTCCGTGGCCCGCCCGACCAGCTCCCTGTCCGGAGGGGAGTCCTTCATGGCCTCGCTGTGCCTGGCCCTGGGCCTGGCCGACGTCGTGCAGGCCCGGGCCGGCGGGGTGCAGATCGACACCCTGTTCGTCGACGAGGGCTTCGGCAGCCTGGACGAGGATACGCTGGAGGACGTCATGGACGCGATCGACGGACTGCGCGAGAACGGGCGGGTCATCGGGCTGATCAGCCACGTCGCGGACCTGCGCGCCCGGATCCCGCAGCACCTGCGCGTCCGGCGCACCCCGGCCGGATCCCTGATCGAAAGCGACGCAGGATGAGAACCCCACCCGCCACGGCACCCGGGTCCACCGGGTCCTTCCGCATCCCCCCGGCCGCCCGGGCCGGTACGGCCTGGGCCCGGCTGCGCGTCCTGGCGCGCCTGGTCGGGCTGGGCTACCTGGGGGTGACCGTCTTCGCTCGCCTGCCGGTGGCGATGCTGCCGCTGGGCACGCTGGTGATGATCGCCTCCTGGACCCGGCAGGTGCTGCTGGCCGGATACGCCGCCGGGGCGGTGGCCCTGGCGCTGGCCGTCTCGGTCCCGCTGTACGGGATGCTCGCCCGGCGCGTGGGTCAGCGGGTGGTGCTGCTGTTCTGCTCGGTGGCCAACACGGCCGCGCTGCTGTGGCTGATCCACGAGGCCGACCGGGTCCAGCGTCACCCGGAGATCGGCATCGGGCTGCTGCTGGCCGCGTGCGCGGTCACCGGGGCCACCTGCGCTCCCGTGGCGGCCCTGGCCCGGATCCGCTGGGCGGGGGAATCCCAGCGCCTGGCCGATCGCAGCCTGCTGAACTCCTCCCTCGCCTTCGAATCCGTCGCGGACGTGCTGTCCCTGCTGCTCGGGGCCGCGGTGACCGGGCTCAGCTGCGTCATCGGCGGCCCGCACACGGGGCTGCTCATGGTCGTGCCGGTCAACGTCGTCGGAGTGCTGGCCTTCGCGTTCTTCCGGCTGCGCCACGCCCTCGGCCCCACCAGCCCGCCGCCGGAGCCGGAGGCGGCCGCCGAGGACGCCGCCAGGCGCTCGCTGATGTGGCTGCCGGTGGTGGGCATGGGCGCCCTGGGGCTGCTGCTCGGATCCATGCAGTCCTCGCTGGTCAGCTACACCATGAACTTCGACGCCGTGCAGTACGTGGGGCTGCTCTACGCCGTGCTCGGCGGATCCAGCCTGGTCTCGGCGGTCATCGTCGTCGGGCTGCGGGCCCGGACCAACACCTGGGGGGCGTGGCTGCTGTGGGCGTGTCTGCTGACCCTCGTGGGGATGCCGGTGTCCATGCCCACCGGGGACGCCACGCTGGCGCTGAGCCTGGTCGTGGAGGGGGCGGTGGTCGGGGTCGCCCTGATCGTCACCGACTCCGTGGTGATGTCCATCGCCCCGGTGCGCTGCCTGGACCTCGTGCTCACTTCGGCGCTGGCCTCGCTGCTGGCCGGCAACGCCCTGGGGCTGGCCTGGGGCGCGGTGCTGGGGGACTCCCTGGGCTACAACTCCGCGCTGATGCTCCCGGTGCTCTCCGCCGGGGCCTACCTGCTGCTGGCCCACCTGTACGGGTACCTGTGGCGCCAGCGCTTCGAGCGCCGGGAGACCGACGCGCGCCTGGCCCGGCACCTCGCCCGCCGCGACGGACGGTGACCCCAGCGGGTCGAGACAGGCCGAGCACGCTGGCCCAGGACGCGGAGCGGGCCGGAGCGCCCCCCCCTCAGCTGGGAGGGATGCTCCGGCCCGATCTCGCCGCGGGGCGGCCCCGTGCGGTGCAGGACCGGCTCAGTGGCCGCGGTCGATCCACTCCTGTCGGTGCGGGGCCTCCGCCCCGATCGTCGTCGTCTCCCCGTGACCGGTGAGCACCGCGGTGCCCGGGTCCAGGCTCAGCAGCTTCTCCGTGATCGAGTCGATGATCGTCGGGAAGTCGCTGAAGGAGCGGCCCGTGGCCCCGGGTCCGCCCTGGAACAGGGTGTCCCCGGAGAACACCACCGGGGAGGAGCCCTCCCAGGACAGGTCCTCACTCAGGAAGCACACGGAGCCGGGGGAGTGGCCCGGGGTGTGCAGCACGGTCAGGGTGGCCCCGCCGGCGGGGATCCGCTGCCCCTCGGACAGCGGCTGCGGCTGCACGTCCGTGTCCGGGTTGGCCAGCAGCCACAGCGGGCGGTCCTCCGGGTGCAGCAGCACCGGCGCGCCGAAGCGCAGGGAGGCCTCCGGAGCCAGTCCGGCGTGGTCGTCGTGGGCGTGGGTCAGCAGGATCGCGGTGACCTCCCGATCCCCGACCAGCCCGGCGACGGCCTCCAGGTCGTGCGCCGGGTCGATGACCACGCAGCGCTCGTCATCGCCGATCACCCAGACGTTGTTCTCCACCTCCCAGGTCCCCCCGTCCAGGGAGAAGGTGCCCGCGGTGACGGTGTTCTCGATGCGGGTGCTCACGCGCCACCTCCCGGCAGGTCCACCACGGAGCGCAGCACGGCCCCGTCGGCCATCTTCTGGAAGGCCTCGTTGATGTGCTCCAGGTCCGTGCGCTCGGTGACGAACGCATCCAGGTCCAGCCGGCCCAGGCGGTACTGGTCCACGAGCATCGGGAAGTCCCGGGTGGGCAGGCAGTCCCCGTACCAGGCGGGGCGCACGGAACCGCCGTGGGAGAAGACGTCGGCCAGGTCCAGGGTGAGCTCGGTGCCCGGGTTCGGCACGCCGACCAGGACCAGGCGACCGGCCAGGTCCCGGGCCTCGAAGGCCTGGCGGAAGGTCTCGGCCACCCCGACGGCGTCGATGACGACGTCGGCGCCGTGCCCGCCGGTCAGCTCGCGGATCGCCTCCACGGCGTCGCGCTCGGAGGAGTCCACGGTGTGGGTGGCGCCCAGGCGCTCGGCGGCGGCCAGCTTCTGTCCGTCCACGTCGACCGCGATGATCGTGGTGGCCCCGGCCAGGGCGGCACCCGCCACGGCCGCCACCCCGACCCCGCCGCAGCCGATCACGGCCACGGATTCGCCGCGGCGCACGGCCCCGGTGTTCAGCGCCGCCCCGATCCCGGCGGTGATGCCGCAGCCCAGCAGCCCGACGGCGGCGTACTGGTCCCGGTCCATGTCCCCTTCGATCTTGGTGCACTGGCCGGCGGCCACGAGGGTCTTCTCCGCGAAGGCGCCGATCCCCAGGGCCGGCTCCAGCTCGGTGCCGTCCTGCAGGGTCATCTTCTGGTGCGCGTTGTGCGTGTCGAAGCAGTACCAGGGCTCCCCGCGGCGGCAGGCGCGGCACTGGCCGCACACGGCCCGCCAGTTGAGGATCACGTGGTCGCCGACGGCGACGCCGGTGACGTCCTCGCCCACGGCCTCGACGATCCCGGAGGCCTCGTGGCCCAGCAGGTAGGGGAAGTCGTCCCCGACCCCGCCCTTCTGGTAGTGCATGTCGGTCTGGCAGACCCCGCAGGTGAGGACCTTGACGAGGGCCTCACCCGGGCCCGGATCCGGGACGGTGATGGTGGTCAGCTCGGCGGGAGCGTCCTTCTCCCGCACGATGACGGCCTTGACCTGCTGCATGGTTCCTCCTCAACGGTTGGGGTGGCCTCGTGCGCGCACCCGATCGACCCGGCCTCTCGGCGGGCGCGCACGGCGGCGGTCCATGACCAGTCAATCACGAGAAGCCGCTGCCGCGCCCAGATGGGCCGCGCCGACCCGGCGGAAGATTCCGCTGGTCAGGGCGTCGGCGTGGGTGCGCTGCGGCAGGGGCAGGGCGGTGCAGCGCGGTGCCAGCGCCGCCAGCCGCGCCAGGTCGGGCCCGGCGATGGCGTCACTCGCGCCGGCCGCCAGCAGGAGCGGCTGGCCTGGTCCCGGGGCGGGGACGAACCGCGGGTGGGTGACCAGCGGCAGCAGCGCGGCGATGCGATCGCGGGGGATCGTGGAGCGGGCCAGGACCCCGCCCAGCTCGGCCAGTGCGGGATCCGGGTCCCGCGGGCCCGGAAGGACTCCCGATTCGGTGGGCCCGAGGAGGCCCGCAGACTCTCGTGGACCGGTGCCGGGGTCGGGTGCGGGGGAGGGGCCGCCTGTCCGCGCCGGGGGAAGCTCGGCCAGCAGATCGCGGGCGGGCAGCCCGCCCAGGACCAGGCGGCGGAGGGCTTCCGGCTCCTCCCGGGCCAGCTGCCACAGCAGCCGGGCACCGAGGGAGTAGCCCAGCCCGTCCAGCAGCACCGGCGCCCCGAGGCTCTCGCAGGCCTCGGCTCCGGCCTCCAGGAGGGCCGCCAGCAGCCCCGGCACCCCGTCGGCCTCCTCCAGGGGGATCTCACCGGAAGCGCTGGCCCCGGCCGCGGGGGCGGGATCCCCGTGTCCGGGCAGCTGGATGAGCACCAGGTCCCGGTGGGCCAGGATACGGGTCCACCCCGTGCGCACCCAGCACTGCGCGGCAGTCACCGCCAGCCCGTGCACCAGCAGCACCGGCGGCTGGGCAGGCGAGAGGGCCCGCCCCGCCGCCCCGGAAGGGGCTGCGGGGCGGGCCCGGTGCAGGCTCCAGCGCAGGCCGGTCACCTCAGTCCTGTTCGGAGTAGTCCAGGTGGTCGTTGTCCAGGCGCAGCTGCCGGCCCTGCTTGACCAGATCGGCGTGGGCGTCGCGCATCTTCTCCGCCTGGCGGATGCCGCGCGGGGGCAGCTGGATGTCCTCCTCGGCCCGGATGCCGGATTCCAGCTGGCGGGCCCGCTCCAGCTCGGAGTCCAGCACCGCCCCGAGCAGCAGGACGTTGTTCATGATCCAGATCAGCAGCAGCATGACGATCACGCCACCGAGGGTGCCGTAGGTGGCGTTGTAGTTGGAGAAGTTGGAGACGTAGAACCCGAAGGCCGCCCCGGCCACCCCCATCATGACCAGCGCGATGGCGGCGCCGGGACTGATCCAGCGCAGCTTGGGCTGCTTGATGTTGGGGGTCGCGTAGTACAGCAGCGCGATCAGGGCCACGACCAGCACGAGGGTGATCAGCCAGCGCACCCAGTTCCAGATCTGGGTGATCTGGTCGCCGATGCCCAGGTGGTCGGAGAAGAACTCGATGACCCCGCCGGAGAGCAGCACGGTGAGCATGGTCAGCACCACGAGGATGACCATCGTGAAGGTCACCAGCAGGTTCCAGGGGCGCAGCTTCCAGATCGGCCGGCCCTCCACGACGCCGTAGATCCGGTTCAGGGCACGACCGAAAGCGCCGGTGTACCCTGAGGCGGTCCACAGGGCGCCGACGATACCGGTGATCAGGGCCAGGCCGGCGCCGTTGCCCTCCGTGAGCTGGCGGATGGGCTGCTCGATGAGGTCCATCAGCTGACTGGGGGCGTACGGCTGGATCAGGTCCAGGATCGTCTCGGTGGTCTGCTCACCCTGGCCGAACACGCCCAGCAGGGACACGACGGCCAGCAGCCCCGGGAACACCGAGAGCACCGTGAAGTAGGTCAGGGTCGCCGCGAGGTCCGTGCAGCCCTTGGAGGTGAAGGAGTTCAGCGTCCGCTTGAGGATGTAGCCCCAGCCGGGCTTGGAGATGCTGGTGACCTTGCGGGTCTTGTGCCGATGCGGCGAGGAGGACTGCTCCTCGTCGATCTCGGCTTTGGCGATGGTCTGTTCGGGCAGGTTCACCGGTGGCTCCAGTCGGGGGTCGGCGCGGGGACCGCGCAGGGTGGTCGCCGGGGCCGATGCCGCCCGAACGACTCGGGCGGCATCGGCTCGCGGGGCAGCGGGGCTCTGTCAGCGGGTCTCGTGGTGGATGCCGAGGACCTTCGCGGTGCGCGACATCGTCTCCTCGGCCAGTCGGGCGTCGTCGTTGAGACGGTGACCGTAGGTGGGCACCAGCTCGCTCAGCCGCGAGGACCAGGCGTCGATGCGCTGCGGGAAGCACTTCTTGATGAGGTTGAGCATGATCGGCACGGCCGTGGAGGCGCCGGGGGAAGCGCCCAGCAGGGCCGCGATCGAGCCGTCCCCATGGGTAATCAGCTCGGTGCCGAACTGCAGCACCCCGCCCTTCTTCGCGTCCTTGCGCATGACCTGCACGCGCTGGCCGGCCTCGATCAGCTCCCACTCATCCGCGTCTGCCTCCGGGTAGTACTCCCGCAGGGAGGCGATCTTGGAGGAGCGGGTCTTGACCAGCTCGCTGAGCAGGTACTTGACGAGATCCAGGTTGTCCAGCCCGGCGCGGGCCATCGGGTAGACGTTGTCCGCGCGCACCGAGCGGAACAGGTCCAGCAGGGAGCCGTGCTTGAGGAAGTTGGTCTTGAATCCGGCATAGGGCCCGAACAGCAGCGACCGCTTGCCGTCGACCCACCGGGTGTCCAGGTGCGGCACGGACATGGGCGGGGCCCCGACGGAGGCCTGGCCGTAGACCTTCGCGTCGTGCTGGGAGGCGGTGTCCTCGTTGGTGTTGCGCAGGAACAGCCCGGAGACCGGGAAGCCGCCGAAGCCGCGGCCCTCGGGGATCCCGGACTTCTGCAGCAGCGGCAGCGCGTAGCCGCCGGCGCCGAGGAAGACGAACTTCGCCCGCACCAGCAGGTCGTCATCGGAGTCCAGCAGGTTGCGCACCCGCAGGGACCAGGAGCCGTCGGACTCCTGGCGCAGGTCCTGCACCTGGTGGCCGTAGCGCACGGAGGCGCCCTGCCCGGTCAGGCGCTCGGTGAGCTGGCGGGTCAGGTTGCCGAAGTCCACGTCCGTGCCCTCGGGGGACCAGTTGGCGGCGATGCGCTGGGAGGCGTCGCGTCCGCGCACCGTCAGCGGCGCCCACTGCTGGATCTGGTCGCGGTCCTCGGTGAAGCGCATCGAGGAGAACAGGGTCTGCGGGTGCAGGGCCTCCCAGCGCTTCTTCAGGTAGTCGCTGTGGGCGTCCCCGAAGACCAGGGACATGTGCGGCACCGGGTTGATGAAGCCGGCGTCGGCGAGCTTGCCCTCCTCCACCAGGGTGGCCCAGAACTGGCGGCTGAGCTGGAACTGCTCGTTGATGTTCAGGGCCTTGGCCGGGTCCACCGTGCCGTCGGCCCCGAGCGGGGCGTAGTTCAGCTCGCACAGGGCCGAGTGCCCGGTGCCGGCGTTGTTCCACGGGTTGGAGCTCTCCGCACCGACCTTGTCCAGCCGCTCGAACAGGGTGATGTCCCAGTCCGGCTCGAGCTCCTGGAGCAGGACCCCGAGGGTCGCGCTCATGATTCCGCCGCCCACCAGGGCGACGTCGGTCTTCAGGGTCTTGGTCACGGCAGTCCTGTTCTCCTGTGCTCGACGGTGCGGCAGGCGGGGCCGACGGCGACCGCGCCTGCGGGCCGTCCGCGGGGCGGACGCGCGATGCGCGGGGCGCACCGCTCAAGCCTCCGGGACGGCCTCGGCTCCCCTCAGCGTAGCCCTCCGCGCGGGCGGAAATCGAACGCGCCCGGCCCTGGGCCGGGTGCGCGGGCTCAATCGCTGAGGGTGACCCGGTCGAATTCGGCGACGCCGGTGGCGGCCAGCGGGTACCCGGTGACCCGCGAGCTCAGCGCGACCGCGGAGATCGGATAGGCCAGCGGCACCGCCGGCACGGTCTCGGAGACCATCTCGTTGATCCGCCGGTAGGCGTCCTTGCGGGTGTCCCCGTCCTGCTGGCCGGCCGCGTCCTCGACGGCCTCGAACAGCTCGGACTCCTGCGCGCCGAGCAGATCGGTGCGACGGGAGAACAGCGGGGCCAGAAAGGCGTCCGGATCCCGGTAGGTGCCCATGATCCCGGTCAGGGCCAGGGCCCGATCCGGGTCCTCGGCGTGGATGCGCGCCGGATAGTCCTCGGACCAGGGGATCGGCACCGGTTCGATCGTGAAGCCCGCCTTGGTCAGCCCCTCGGCGATCCGCGCGTAGATCGCCTCCGGCTTCTGCAGGTACGGCAGGGACACGTCGGTGGGATAGCAGAAGCGCAGGGATCGGCCGTCATAGTCCGAGGCCTGCACGAGGCGCTGGGCCAGCCCGAGGTCGTAGCGGTAGGCGGATCCGGTGCCGCTGCCGCTGACGTCGAAGAGCTTGGGGGTGAAGTCGTTGGCGGTCTCGGTGCCCTCGGGGTAGTAGGAGCGCACGATGTCCGACCGGTTGATCGCGTGGGCGGCGGCCCGGCGCAGCTGGACGCTGGCGAAGACCGGGTGTCGCTGGTTGATCGCCAGGAACGCCAGGTTGTACGGGTCCCGCTGCTGGATCTGGTAGCCGCGTCGGGCGAGACTGACGAAATCCGACGTGCCCACCAGGTCGATCGCATCGGCTTCGCCGGTGAGCAGCCGGTAGTAGCGGGTCTGGGCCCCGATGACCGTGGGGAACACCAGCTCCTGCACCTGTGGGGCGTCCCCCCAGTAGTCCTCGTTGCGGCGCAGCCGCACGGTCTGGTCCTCGCGCTGCTGGAAGACGAAGGGCCCGGTGCCCACCGGGTGCCCACCGGGGTCCTTCCCGTCCGCGAAGGAGGCGGGGGAGGCGATGCCGAAGGCCGGCTGGGTCAGGGCGCGGATCAGCGCCGGGTGCCGGCGGTTCAGCCGCAGGACGACGGTGCGGGCGTCGGGGGCGGTGCACTCGGCGAACAGGGCCGGTGCCTCGGCGGTGCCGGGCATCCGGAACACGGTCTGGAAGGCCGTGGGCGGGTGGTGCTGGGTGCGGGCCGCCTCCGCCCAGCGCAGGACGTTGGCCCGCACGGCCTGGGCATCGAAGGTCCGCCCGTCGTGGAATCGGGGGGAGGAGCGCAGGCGGAAGGTGTAGGTCAGCCCGTCCCCGGAGATCTTCCACGACTCGGCCAGATGGGCCATGGCCTCCCCGGTGTCCGGGTTGGCCCGCACCAGCGGCTCCAGCACCTGCGCGCTGATCCGCGCCGTCTCCAGCCGGCCGTCGGTGGAGGGGTCCAGGCTGGGGGCCGGGGCGGCGTCGGCGAAGGTCAGCCGCGTCGGATCCGCCGAGGCGCTGGCCGCCGGGGAGGGCTCCTCCCCGGAGCACCCGCTCAGCGCCAGCCCGGCGGCGAGGCAGCCGCCCAGGAATCCTCGACGGCTCGTGCTCACGGGGGCTCCTTCCTCAGGGGTACCGGGGTGCCGGTGCGCGAGACGGGACTCGAACCCGCACGCCGCAGGGCACAGGAACCTAAATCCTGCGTGTCTGCCAGTTCCACCACTCGCGCTCGCTGGCCCCGGCGCGTCCTCCCGGTTGAGGGAGGTGCGGGGCCGGGGTCGGCCCTCGCAGTCTACCGGCTCGGCCTCGCCGCGGTCCGGCAGGGCCCCCGCCCGGGGTATTCAGTCGGACAGGCCGAGCTCGCGGCGCAGCCTGGCCACGTGTCCTTTCGCCCGCACGTTGTACTGGGCCAGGCGCACGGCGCCCTCGGCATCGACGACGACGGTGGAGCGGATCAGGCCCACGCTGGTGCGTCCGTAGTTGGTCTTCTCCCCCCAGGCGCCGTAGGCCTCGGCCACGGCGTGGTCGGCATCGCTGAGCAGGGTGAATCCCAGGTCGTGGTGCTCGGCGAAGGAGCGCAGCTTGGCCGGGGAATCGGGGGAGATGCCCACGACGCGGTAGCCGGCCGCGCCCAGTGCCGCGAGGCTGTCGCGGAAATCGCAGGCCTGGGTCGTGCACCCCGGGGTCTCCGCGCGGGGGTAGAAGTAGACGACGACGGGCTGCCCGCGCAGTGCGCTCAGGCTCACGGGGTGCCCGTCGGCGTCGGGGAGGGTGAACTCGGGGGCCCGGTCTCCGGGACTCAGGCGACGGCTCTCGGTCATGACGGCGGGGTCCTCCTGGGGGCTCGGATGGCGTGAAAGCGACAGTCTATACTGCTGGGCATGCCACAAATCCGGGAATGGTCGATCTCGCGCCTGATGTCCACGGCCGCGCGCATGTTCGAGTACAACTGGAACCGCAAGCTGCAGGCGCTGGGACTGACCCACGCGGGGGTCATGGCCCTGGACGTGATCAGCCGCGAGGGCGGGCTGACCCAGGCGCAGGTGGCGCACAAGGTCGGCGTTCAGGCCCAGACCATGGGCAAGACCCTCACGCGCCTGGAGGCGCACGGGCACATCGCTCGGGAGCGCAATGCGGTGGACCGTCGCAGCTACGTGATGGTTCTCACGGACAAAGGTCGCCGTGCGCTGGCGGAGGCCGCCGAGATCGAGCACGACCTGGCCGGCACCGGCGTGCTGGATCACGAGGAGCTGCGCCAGGCGCTGGAGCAGGTGATCCGCGACCTGTCCGAGACCGACACCATGCCGCTGGACGTCGTGCGCGCCGAGGGCTCCGGGCTGGTGTCCGGGATCTCCCCGGCATCGTCGGAGCCGCGGGGCTAGCCGACGGCCGGATGGCACGGCCGTCAGGGGTGACACCCGACGAGCAGGGGCCCGATCCTCGGCGGATCGGGCCCCTGCTCGCGTTTCTCGGTGCGCCCCCCGGGACTCGAACCCGGAACCCATTGATTAAGAGTCAATTGCTCTGCCAATTGAGCTAGAGGCGCTCGCCCTGAGGGCGATCGTCGACGGCGTCCGCGCGGACACCGCCTGGTGCGCCCCCCGGGACTCGAACCCGGAACCCATTGATTAAGAGTCAATTGCTCTGCCAATTGAGCTAGAGGCGCTCACCGCTGCGCGACGGCTCCGACCCGGTCGGTCGGCATCCGCACCGCGCGGCAACGAATGGATACTCTACGCCGGGATCGGCCATCGGGCAAATCCGTCCCGACGCGGGCGTATCAAGGGCTCTGGAGGGCCCGACCTCAGGGTCGCTGGGCCGGGCCGAACAGCTGGGCGAGGAACTCCAGCAGGTCCGCGACGTCGGCCTCCTGCTCCAGCACCTCGTTCCCGGCGGCGGTGGGAACCTCGATCAGCGGCGAGATCTCCAGTCGGAATCGAGCCCCGGAGGTGGTCTCCAGCAGGATGGAGCGGTCGGTGAGCGCTTCGCCGCGCAGCATGTTGGTGTTGTCCACGGCGATCGGTGGGGCGAGCGGTTCGAGGGTCTTCGGGTCGAAGGGGGCGATGATCAGCTCCGCGGGTCCGCGCCGATAGCCCACCAGGAAGTGCCCGGCGGCGGCGTGCTCCTCGGCGGGGGATCCCCCCGTCGCGGAGGCGGCGTCTCCCGGGGTGCATACCAGGTTGTAAGCGCCGTAGTTCATCACCTGGGCATCGAAGATGCTGCGCAGGCGATCCTGCAGGGCGACCGAGGGTCCGCTGAGAGACATGTCTGCGAGTCTAGACGGGCCGGCCCCTGCAGGGGAGGGGTCCGTGCCCCGGTGACGCCCGGAGTCACCCCCCCCGGCGCGGGCCTCGGGAGGGCTGTTTCACATTATGAAACGTTTTTGATCTCCTGGATGCCCCGGCGTTGTATGGAGCACATGGCACGCCGCGCATCCTCAGCCCTCACGGACGCACGCATTCCGCTCATTCCGGCGGAGCGCGGGGTCCGTGGCGTCCGCTAGAGGACGGCAGCCTGCCGGCCGCCACCGCCGCACCGAGTCGGGCGGCGGCCGAACAGCTGACACGGACCCCTCGCCCCGCACCCGGGCCGAGGGGTCTTTCGCGATCCGCCCGTCGCACCGGCCCATCCGCCGAGGAACAGCAGCGGTCGAAGGCCGAACGCACCATCCGGTAAGACCACCCACAGAATGAGGACGAACGCAATGAGCACCGCCTCCTCACCCACCCCGACCGCTCCGACCGGGACCCGCCCGCCCGAGCGCATGACCGGCTCCCAGGCCGTGATCCGCACCCTCGAGGAGCTCGGGGTCACCGACGTCTTCGGCCTGCCCGGCGGGGCCATCCTGCCGACCTACGACCCGCTGCTGGACTCCGAGTCCATCAATCACATCCTGGTCCGCCACGAGCAGGCGGCCGGACACGCCGCGCAGGGCTACGCCCTGGCCACCGGCCGGGTCGGGGTGTGCATCGCCACCAGCGGGCCGGGGGCCACCAACCTCATCACCCCGCTGGCCGACGCCCACATGGACTCCGTGCCGATGGTCGCGATCACGGGGCAGGTCTCCTCCGCGGTGCTCGGCACGGACGCCTTCCAGGAGGCGGACATCGTCGGGATGACCATGCCCATCACCAAGCACTCCTTCATGGCCACCCGCGCCCAGGACATCCCGCGGGTGCTGGCCGAGGCGTTCCACCTTGCCGCCTCCGGGCGCCCGGGCCCGGTGCTGGTGGACATCACCAAGGACGCCCAGCAGGGCCAGATGGACTTCGAATGGCCCGTGCCCCTGCAGCTGCGCGGCTACCACCCCGTGCTCAAGGGCCACGCCAAGCAGATCCGCGAGGCCGCGCAGCTGCTGGCCGAGGCCCGCCGCCCCGTCCTGTACGTCGGGGGAGGCATGCTGCGCTCGCATGCGGGGGCCGAGCTGGCCGAGCTCGTTGCGGCCACCGATGCCGCCGTCGTCACCACCCTCACCGCCCGCGGGGCCTTCCCGGACGCGGACCCGCACCATCTGGGCATGCCCGGGATGCACGGCTCGGTGCCCGCCGTCACCGCGATGCAGCAGGCCGATCTGCTGGTGGCCCTCGGCGCGCGCTTCGACGATCGGGTCACCGGCGTGCTGGACTCCTTCGCTCCGCACGCCAAGGTCATCCACGTGGACATCGACCCGGCGGAGATCTCCAAGATCCGCTGGGCGGACGTGCCCATCGTGGGGGACCTCAAGGCCGTGCTGCCGGACCTCATCGAGGCCTACCGCGCGCAGACCTCCGGGCGCACCCCGGACCTGGGGGACTGGTGGGCCGTGCTGAACCGGCTCAAGGAGGAGTACCCCCTGGGGTGGGTGCCCACCGAGGACGGGCTGGGCTCGCCCCAGCACGTCATCCGCCGCATCGGCGAGCTCACCGGACCCGAGGCCATCTACTGCTCCGGGGTGGGCCAGCACCAGATGTGGGCCGCGCAGTTCATCGGCTACCAGCGCCCGCACCAGTGGATCAACTCCGCGGGCCTGGGCACGATGGGCTACGCCGTGCCCTCGGCGATGGGCGCCAAGGTCGGCTGCCCGGACCGGGTGGTGTGGGCCATCGACGGCGACGGCTGCTTCCAGATGACCAACCAGGAGCTGGCCACCTGCGCCCTGAACGACATCCCCATCAAGGTCGCGGTGATCAACAACTCCTCGCTGGGGATGGTCCGGCAGTGGCAGACGCTGTTCTACGACGGCCGCTACTCCAACACCCACCTGAACACCGGCCACGCCTCCCGGCGCATCCCGGACTTCGTCAAGCTCGCCGAGGCCTACGGCTGCGCCAGCTTCCGATGCGAAGGCGACGACCAGGTGGACGAGGCGATCGCCCGGGCCCTGGAGATCAACGACCGCCCCGTCGTCGTGGACTTCACCGTCAGCCCGGACGCGATGGTCTGGCCGATGGTGCCCGCCGGGGTGTCCAACGACGCGATCCAGATCGCCAAGGACACCTCACCCGACTGGAACCGAGAGGACTGAGCGCCCATGGCCGCCCACACCCTGTCCGTGCTCGTGGAGGACACCCCCGGCGTCCTGACCCGGGTCTCCGGGCTGTTCGCCCGCCGACAGTTCAACATCGACTCGCTGGCCGTCGGGGGCACCGAGGTGCCCGGGATCTCCCGGATCACCGTGGTCGTCGAGGCCGACGAGGTCCTCCTGGAGCAGGTCACCAAGCAGCTGAACAAGCTCATCCACGTCCTGAAGGTCGTGCGGCTGCCCCCGGAGACCTCGGTGCAGCGGGACCACGTGATGGTCAAGGTCCGCGCCGACGCCGCGACCCGCACCCAGGTCACCCAGGCCGCCGAGCTGTTCCGCGCCCGCGTGGTGGACGTCTCCACCGAATCCGTGGTCATCGAGGCCACCGGACCGGCCGGCAAGCTCGAGGCCCTGCTGGAGGTCCTGGAGCCCTTCGGCATCCGCGAGATCGTGCGCGCCGGGACCCTCGGCGTCTCCCGCGGTCCCCGCTCCCTGTCCGAGAAGGCCCTGCGCCGCTGACCCACCGAACCACCCGGCCCGCCCGCCAGGGCGCATACCGGGTCCGCAGACCCACCCACCGACCAGCAAGGAGAAGCTGACCCCATGACCGAGATCTTCTACGACGACGACGCCGACCTGTCGATCATCCAGGACCGCCAGGTCGCCATCATCGGCTACGGCTCCCAGGGCCACGCCCACGCCCTGAACCTGCGCGACTCCGGCGTGGACGTGCGCATCGGACTGGCCGAGGGCTCCCGCTCCAAGGCCAAGGCCGAGGCCGAGGGGCTGCGCGTGCTCAGCGTGGCCGAGGCGGCCGCCGAGGCCGACGTCATCATGATCCTCACCCCGGATCAGGTCCAGGCCCAGATCTACCGCGAGTCCATCCAGCCGCACCTGCAGCCCGGGGACGCCCTGTTCTTCGCCCACGGGTTCAACATCCGCTTCGGCTACATCGAGGTGCCCGAGGGCATCGACGTCGCGATGGTCGCCCCCAAGGGCCCCGGGCACACGGTGCGCCGCGAGTTCGAGGCCGGCCGGGCCGTGCCGGCGCTGGTGGCCGTGGAGGTCGACGCCTCCGGGAAGGCCATGGACCTGGCCCTGTCCTACGCCAAGGCCCTGGGGGCCACCCGCGCCGGGGTCATCAAGACCACCTTCACCGAGGAGACCGAGTCGGACCTGTTCGGCGAGCAGGCCGTGCTGTGCGGCGGCGTGTCCCAGCTGGTCCAGTACGGCTTCGAGACCCTGACCGAGGCCGGCTACCAGCCGCAGATCGCCTACTTCGAGGTGCTGCACGAGCTGAAGCTCATCGTGGACCTGATGAACGAGGGCGGGATCACCAAGCAGCGCTGGTCCTGCTCGGACACCGCCGAGTTCGGTGACTACGTCTCCGGGCCGCGGGTCATCACCCCGGACGTCAAGGAGCACATGAAGGAGGTCCTGGCGGACATCCAGAACGGCTCCTTCGCCCAGCGGTTCATGGACGACCAGGCGGCCGGCGCCCCCGAGTTCACCCGGCTGCGCGAGCGCGGTGCCGCCCACCCCATCGAGAAGACCGGCCAGGAGCTGCGCAAGCTGTTCTCCTGGAAGTCCGCCGATGAGGACTACACGGACGGCTCCGCCGCCCGCTGATCCCCTCCGGTGCGCCGGGGCGGAGGAAGCTTCCTCCGCCCCGGCCGCCCCGCCCTCGCGGGGCACCCCCAGCGCCGCACCACTCCACCCCGCATCCGCGGATACCCACCCCCCGCCGCACCCCAAGCGAAGGAACCCCCGTGAGCGACAAGCCCGTCGTCCTGCTCGCCGAAGAGCTCTCTCCCGCGACCGTCGAGGCCCTGGGCCCGGCCTTCGAGATCCGCCGCACCGACGGCGCGGACCGCACCCGGCTGCTGGCCGACATCGCCGAGGTCGACGCGATCCTGATCCGCTCGGCCACGACCCTGGACGCCGAGGCCATCGCCGCCGCCCACCGCCTGAAGGTCATCGCCCGCGCCGGGGTCGGCCTGGACAACGTGGACATCCCCGCCGCCACGGCCGCGGGGATCATGGTGGTCAACGCCCCCACCTCCAACATCATCTCCGCCGCCGAGCTGACCGTCGGGCACATCCTGGGTCTGCTGCGCAACATCTCCCAGGCCAACGCCTCGCTGCGGGCCGGGGAGTGGAAGCGCTCGGCCTACACCGGCACCGAGCTGTACGAGAAGAAGGTCGGCATCATCGGCCTCGGGCGCATCGGCGGGCTGGTGGCCGAGCGCCTGGCGCCCTTCGGCACCGAGCTGCTGGCCTACGACCCCTTCGTCACCGCCCCGCGCGCGGCCTCCCTGGGCGTGCGCCTGACGGACCTGGAGACCCTGCTGGCCGAGGCCGACGTGATCACCATCCACATGCCCAAGACCCCCGAGACCATCGGGATGCTCGGGGCCGAGGCCTTCGCCGCGATGAAGGACACGGCCGTCGTCGTCAACGTCGCCCGCGGCGGACTGGTGGATGAGCGTGCCCTGGCCCAGGCCCTGAAGGAGGGGCAGATCGCCGGGGCCGCGCTGGATGTCTTCGAGACGGAGCCGGACACCGGGCTGGACCTGGTGGACCTGCCGCAGGTGGTGACCACCCCGCACCTGGGCGCCTCCACCCGCGAGGCCCAGGAGAAGGCCGGGGTGTCCGTGGCCCGCTCCGTGAAGCTGGCCCTGGAGGGCGAGCTCGTCCCGGACGCGGTCAACATCGCCGGCGGACCCATCGACGCCGACGTGCGCCCCGGCATCGCGCTGGCCGAGAAGCTCGGGCGGGTGCTCACCGCCCTGAGCACGGACTCGCCGCTGACCAGCATCGAGGTGCGCATCGCGGGGGAGATCGCGCAGAAGGACGTCTCCTCCCTGCGCCTGGCGGCCCTCAAAGGCGTGTTCACCGACGTGGTCTCGGAGAAGGTCTCCTACGTCAACGCCCCCATGATCGCCGAGCAGCGGCAGGTGGAGACCTCCCTGGTGACCACCCCCGAGGTCGAGGGCTTCCGCAACGAGACCACGATCAGCGCGATCCTGGCCGACGGCACCCGGCTGTCCGTCTCCGGCACGGTCACCGGCCCCAAGCTGGTGGAGAAGCTCACCGGGATCAACGGCTTCGACTTCGAGGTCAACCTCACCGACCACATGCTCCTGCTGGACTATCGGGATCGCCCGGGGATCATCGCCGCGATGGGGACCCTGCTGGGCACCGCCGGGGTCAACATCGCCGGCATGCAGGTCTCGCGGGCCGAGAACGAGGAGCGGGCCTTCTCCGTGCTCGCCCTGGACTCCCCGGCCGCCCCCGCGATGGTCGCCTCCATCCGGGACACCATCCGCGCCGGCCTGGCCGCGGCCGTGTCCCTGACGGACTGAGCCCGCAGGATCCGCCACCTCGATACAGTGGGAGCCATGACTTCACCCGCCGATCCGTACTACCTCACCACCGCGATCGTCTACCCCAACGGGGATCCGCACATCGGCCACGCCTACGAGCACATCGCCTGCGACGTGTTGGCCCGGTTCAAGCGCCTGGACGGCTACGACGTGCGATTCCAGACCGGCACGGATGAGCACGGACAGAAGATGCAGACCTCCGCGGCTAAGCAGGGCATCACCGCCAAGGAGCTGGCCGACGCCAACTCCGCGAAGATCCGGGCCATGGACGATCTGCTGGGGATCAGCTACGACCGGTTCATCCGCACCACGGATCCCGACCACGCGGCCGCTTGCCAGGAGATGTGGCGGCGCATGGAGGCCAACGGGGACATCTACCTGGACACCTACGCCGGGTGGTATTCGGTGCGCGATGAGGCCTTCTACGCCGAGGAGGAGACGGAGCTACGCTCGGACGGGGTGCGCTACGCGATCCCCACCGACACCGAGGTGGAGTGGACGGAGGAGGAGTCCTACTTCTTCCGCCTCTCCAAGTACCAGGACCGCCTGCTGGAGCTGTACCGCACCGAGGGCCTGGCCATGCCGGAGCACCGGCGCAACGAGGTCGCCTCCTTCGTGGCCTCGGGGCTGCGGGATCTGTCCATCTCCCGGACCACCTTCGACTGGGGCATCCCCGTGCCGGGGGATCCGAAGCACATCATGTATGTGTGGGTGGACGCCCTCACCAACTACCTCACCGGCCTGGGCTTCCCGGACGTCGACGGCGAGATGTTCCGCCGCTACTGGCCGGCGGACTTCCACGTGATCGGCAAGGACATCATCCGCTTCCACACGGTCTACTGGCCGGCCTTCCTCTGGTCGGCCGGCATCGAGCTGCCCCGCAACGTCTTCGCCCACGGCTTCCTGCTCGTGGACGGGGCCAAGATGTCCAAGTCCGTGGGCAACGTGCTGGATCCGGCGCAGCTGGTGGACTCCTTCGGGGTGGACCCGCTGCGGTTCTTCCTGCTGCGCGAGGTCACCTTCGGCCAGGACGGCTCCTACAGCGCCCCGGCGATCGTCTCGCGGATCAACTCGGACCTGGCCAACGACCTGGGCAACCTCGCCCAGCGCTCGCTGTCCATGGTCGCGAAGAACTGCGGGGGAAAGGTCCCGGAGGCCGGGGAGCCGACCCCGGAGGACGCCGCCCTGCTTCAGGCCGCCGACGCGCTGCTGCCGGCGGTGCGCCGGGACCTGGAGGTCCTGGACTTCCACCGCGCGCTGGATCGGATCTGGCGGGTGATCGCCGAGGCCAACCGCTACTTCACCGCCCAGGAGCCGTGGAAGCTGCGCAAGGCGGACCCGGAGCGGATGGCGGCCGTGCTGGCCACGACGCTGGAGGTCCTGCGGATCGTGGCGCTGCTGGTGCAGCCGGTGATGCCGACGTCGATGGCCCGGCTCCTGGATCAGCTGGGCCAAGAGGAGGGCTCGGCGCGGATGTTCTCCGCCGTCGAGCAGCGCATCCGCCCCGGCACCGAGCTGCCCAGTCCGCAGGGGATCTTCCCCCGCGTGGAGCTGCCCGAGTCCTGAGCAGACAAGGCTCCTGCCTTGTGAGGGGTGCACACAAGGCTATGGCCTTGTAGGATCGTTCCATGGTGTTCGTGCTCACGGTCGATCAGATCGACTCCCGCCACCACCCGGATCGCATCCCGGAGCTGGACGGCGCCCCCTGGGCGGATCGCGCCCGCCTGCCCTTCGCCCGGACCGCCGGGGATGAGGCCCAGGCGGTGTTCGATGAGGCCCGGGACGCGCTGCGCTGCGCGGTGGAGCTGGCCCTGACCGGCCGGTGGCACTGCGGGATCGGGCAGGGCCCGGCCCGCCTCCCGGCGGGGCAGCCGGATTCCCGGGCCGGGCGCGGCCCCGCCTTCCTCCGGGCGCGCACCGCCGTCGAGCAGGCCAAGGCCGACCCCTCGCACCTGGGCTTCCAGGGCGGCCCCGCCGACGCCGACCCTGCCGGGCCATCTTCCGCGGAACCGGACCCGGATGCACCCCGGCCGGGTGCACCGGATCTGGCCGCCGCCGTGCAGGCCCAGCTGCGCCTGATCCTGCGGGTGCGCGCTCGGCAGCGCGAGACCACGCGGCAGGCCTACGACCTGGCGCTGACCGGCCTGACCCAGGCCGAGGCCGCGGCCCGGCTTGGCATCACCCAGCAGGCCGTCTCCGAGCGGCTGGACACCGCCCTGTACCGCCCACTCGAGGAGGTCATGGGCCACGCCGTCGCGCTGGCCGCGGCCCTCGAGGCGCGCGAGGGCTCCGAGGCCCGGGCCTCGAATCCTCGGACCTCCGGCACACCGACCGATGGGAGCAGACCATGACCTTCATCGCCCTCGTCCTGTCCCTGACCGCCGCCTTCATCGGGGCCGTCACCTGCCTGCGCGTGCCGCTGGCCTCCACGCGGCGGCGGGTGGCCTGGGCGGCCGTGCTGCTGGCCCTGCTGGTGGTGTGCGCGGTGCTGCTGCTCGCCGATCCCGGCACGCTCGCAGGCCAGGCGCCCAGCCTCGGCGCCGTCGAGGTCCTGCTGCTCGTGCTCGGGTGCGCGGGAGCGGCGGCCCCGGGCGGATCGGTCGTCAGCGCCGCCGTGCTCGGGCTGGCCCACCGCACGACGATTCCCGACGGCTCGGCCGGCCCGTCTGAGCCGCAGGATCCGGAGCGGGATCCCGTGCTGCGCGGCGGACTGTGGATCGGGCTGCTGGAGCGGGCCGCGGTCTTCGCCGCGCTGCTGCTGGGCTGGCCGGCCGGGCTCGGCGTGATCGCGGCGATCAAGGGGCTGGGACGCCTCGGGCAGCTGCGCGGCGGGGCGGGAGCCGAGCGCTTCATCGTCGGCACCTTCGCCTCGGTGCTGTGGGCGGCCGCCTGGGCCGGGCTGGCCTGGCTCGCCGTGCGCGGGGCCGCCCACCGGGGACTGGGGTTCACATCGTGAGACGGGGTGTCCAGGATGCGGTTTCCGCGAGGACCCGAGGACTACCGTGGTGTCATGCCCACCACGTCTGAGCCCCCCGCCCCCTCCTCCGCCGCGCTGGACCTGGCCGTCATCCCCGGGGACGGGATCGGCCCCGAGGTGACCGAGCAGGCCCACCGCGTGCTGGTGCGCGCGGCCGAGACCGAGGGCGTCGCCGTGCGCTCCACCGAGTACGCCCTGGGCGCCGAGCACTGGCTGCGCACCGGGGAGACCCTCACCGAGGGCACCCTCGCTCGGCTGGCCGAACACGACGCGATCCTGTTCGGCGCCGTCGGGGCGGATCCGCGGTCGGCCGAGGTGCCCTCCGGGCTCGTGGAGCGGGAGATCCTCCTGCGCCTGCGCTTCGCCTTCGACCACTACGTCAACCTGCGCCCCTCCCGGCTGCTGCCCGGGGCCGTCTCGCCGCTGCGCGATCCGGGGGAGATCGACTTCGTCGTCGTGCGCGAGGGCACCGAGGGGCCCTACACCGGCAGCGGCGGCTCCCTGCGCACCGGCACCGATCACGAGATCGCCACCGAGGTCTCCGTGAACACGGCCCACGGGATCCGCCGCCTCGTGCGCTACGCCTTCGAGCTGGCCGAGACCCGGCGCCGGCGCCTGACCCTGGTGCACAAGACCAACGTCCTCGTGCACGCGGGGCGGCTGTACTCCCGGATCCTCGACGAGCTGGCCGCCGAGCATCCCGACGTCGCCGTGGACTACCTGCACGTGGATGCGGCGACGATCTTCCTGACCACGGACCCCTCCCGCTTCGACGTGATCGTCACGGACAACCTCTTCGGGGACATCCTCACCGACCAGGCCGGGGCGATCACCGGAGGCATCGGATACGCCGCGTGCGGGAACATCGACGCCTCCGGGGCCCACCCCTCGATGTTCGAGCCCGTGCACGGCTCGGCCCCGGACATCGCGGGACGGGGGATCGCCGATCCCACCGCGGCGATCCTGGCCGGCGCGCTCCTGCTGCGCCACCGCGGGATGGAGGCGGCGGCCGCCGGCATCGAGCGGGCCGTGGAAGCCGACCTGCGGGAGCGCTCCGGAGCCGAACGCTCCACCGCCGAGATCGGGGAGGCCATCCTGACCCGCCTGTGACCGCCCGACCGCCCGCCGCCCCCGAGAAACCCGCCATCCCAGCACCGAAACGAGGAACCCCTCCCATGACCCCCGAGCAGCCCCAGCCCTCCTTCCGCTTCGTCGAGAACACCGATCCGGTCAGCGATGCCCGGCGTCGGGAGATCCTCGCCGATCCGGGCTTCGGGGACCACGCCACGGACTACGTCGCCGCGATCCGGTGGAGCGGGCGCAGCCCGGAGGAGGGCACCTGGACGGACCCGCGGATCGAACCCCGCGCGCCGCTGCAGCTGGACCCTGCCAGCGCCGTGTTCCACTACGGCCAGGAGGTCTTCGAGGGCCTGAAGGCCTACCGGCACGCCGACGGCTCCGTGTGGCTGTTCCGCCCCGAGGCCAACGCGGCTCGGCTGAACCGCTCGGCCGAGCGCCTGACCCTGCCCGCCCTGCCCCCGGAGCTGTTCCTGGCCTCCCTGGACGAGCTCGTGCGCCGCGATCACCGCTGGATCCCCGACGGGGAGGGCACCTCCCTGTACCTGCGGCCCTTCATGATCGCCACCGAGCCCTTCCTCGGGGTGCGTCCCTCCCGGGAGGTGCTCTACGAGGTCATCGCCTCCCCGGCGGGCAACTACTTCGGCACCCCCGAGCCGGTGGACATCTGGCTGTCCACCACCTGGGCGCGGACCCACGCCGGCGGCACCGGATTCGCCAAGTGCGGCGGCAACTACGCCGCCAGCCTGCTGCCCCAGCTGGAGGGCGAGGCGCAGGGCTGCAAGCAGGTGATCTTCACCGACCGGAACCGCGAGGACGCCGTTGAGGAGCTCGGCGGAATGAACGTGTTCTTCGTCACCCGCGATGGGAAGCTGGTGACCCCGGAGCTGACCGGCACCATCCTGCCCGGCATCACCCGCGACTCCGTGATCCACCTGGCCCAGGACCACGGGATCGAGGTCGAGGAGCGCACCGTGACCCTGGGGGAGTGGCGTGAGGGCGTCGCCTCCGGGCAGATCGCCGAGATCTTCGCCTGCGGCACCGCCGCGGTGATCGCCCCCATGGGCCGGCTGCTCTCCGAGCGCGGGGAGATCCCCGCCCCGGCGCAGACCAACGGGGAGATCACCACCTGGCTGCGCGATCAGCTGGTGGGCATCCAGCACGGCACCGTCGAGGACCCCTACGGGTGGATGCACCGGGTCCTGTGACCTGACGGCCGCCTCCCGCCCGGCCGGCGCCGCACCCTCGCGGCGTCGGCCGGGCGGCCACGCGCTAGGCTGGGAGCCATGCGCATCGCGAGATTCACCGCCGAGAACGAACTGCACTTCGGCCGCGTGGACGGTGGGCCGGGGGAGGAGATCCTGACCGTCCTGGCCGGCGATCCCTTCTACACCGGCATCCAGCCCACCCGGCAGACCTACGCGATCGACGACGTCCGCCTCGTCTCCCCGATCATCCCGCGCTCCAAGATCGTCGGGGTCGCGCGCAACTGGAGCGGGCACGCCGAGGAGCTGGGAAACGCGACCCCGAGCACCCCGCAGCTGTTCCTTAAGCCCAATACCGCGGTGGCCGGGCCCGGGGACCCCATTACCCTGCCCGAAGCCAGCGAGGAGGTCTCCTACGAGGCCGAGCTTGCCGTGGTGATCGGGCGCATGGCCAAGTCCGTGCCGGTCGAGCGGGTGCCGGAGGTGGTCTTCGGCTACACCGCGGCCAACGACCTCACCGCCCGGGACCTGCAGCGCACGGACCTGCAGTGGGCGCGCGCCAAGGGCTTCGACGGTGCCTGCCCGCTGGGCCCGTGGATCCAGACCGAGCTGAACACCGAGGAGCTGTCCATCCGCACCTGGCTGGACGGGGACCTCGTGCAGGACGGGACCACCGCGGACATGGTCTTCTCCGTGCCTGAGCTGGTGGCCGCCGTCTCCGAGGCCTTCACCCTGCTGCCCGGGGACGTGATCCTCACCGGCACCCCGGACGGGGTGGGCCTGGTCCGGGACGGGCAGGAGGTCGAGATCGAGATCGAGGGGATCGGCGGGCCGCTGGTGAACACCTTCCGGGACGCCTGAGCCGCCGAGCACCCCCTCCCGGGCGCCCCCCCTCCCGCCATCACACGAACCATCGCACCGAAACATCGCACGAGAGAGCTGAGCTGAACACCGATATGTCCGACGCCATCACCCCCACCGTGAGCGGAAACCGCCCCGTGCGCGTGCGCTTCTGCCCTTCGCCCACCGGCACCCCGCACGTGGGCATGGTCCGCACGGCCCTGTTCAACTGGGCCTACGCCCGGCACACCGGCGGCACGCTGGTGTTCCGCATCGAGGACACCGACGCCGCCCGGGACTCCGAGGAGTCCTTCCAGCAGGTCATCGAGGCCCTGCACTGGCTCGGCATCGACTGGGACGAGGGCGTCGGCGTCGGCGGGCCGCACGAGCCGTACCGCCAGTCCCAGCGCGGGGAGATCTACGCCGAGGTCATCGACAAGCTCGTGGCCGCGGGCCTGGTCTACGAGGACTTCTCCACCCTCGAGGAGGTCGAGCAGCGCCACCGCGAGCGCGGCGAGGACCCCAAGCTCGGCTACGACAACCACGACCGGAACCTCACCGAGGAGGAGAAGGCCGCGTTCCGCGCCGAGGGCCGCCAGCCGGTGCTGCGCCTGCGGATGCCGGATGAGGACATCACCTTCCACGACCTGGTCCGCGGGGAGATCACCTTCAAGGCCGGCTCCGTGCCCGACTACGTGGTGGTCCGGGCCAACGGCAAGCCCCTGTACCCTCTGGTCAACCCCGTGGACGACGCGCTGATGGGCATCACCCACGTGCTGCGCGGAGAGGACCTGCTCTCCTCGACGCCGCGGCAGATCGCGCTGTACCGGGCGCTGGTGCAGATCGGCGTCGCCGAGTTCATCCCGGAGTTCGGCCACCTGCCCTACGTGATGGGCCAGGGCAACAAGAAGCTGTCGAAGCGGGACCCGGAGTCCAACCTCTTCCTGCTGCGCGAGGCAGGGTTCATCAAGGAGGGCCTGGTCAACTACCTGGCGCTGCTGGGCTGGTCCCTGTCCTCGGATCAGGACGTGTTCTCCCTGCAGGAGATGGTCGAGCACTTCGACGTCCGCGACGTGCTGGCCAACCCGGCGCGCTTCGACGTGAAGAAGGCCGAGGCGATCAACGGCTCCCACATCCGCCTGCTGGGCCGGGATGAGTTCGAGGAGCGGCTGATCCCGTATCTGCGCGAGGCCGGCATCGTGCACGAGAGCCTCAGCGACCGGGAGCGGGAGATCCTGCACGCGGCGGCGCCGCTGGTGCAGGAGCGGATGCAGCTGCTGGGGGAGGCCCCGGGGCTGCTGGGGTTCCTGTTCCGCGCAGACGACCAGATCGAGATCGCCGAGGACGCCCGCAAGCAGCTGAAGGAGTCCGCCCCCCAGGTGCTCGACGCCGCACGGGCCGCGCTGGGGGACCTGCAGACCTGGGAGGCCGCCCCGATCGAGCAGGCCCTGCGAGACGCCATCGTGGAGGGCCTGGGGATCAAGCCGCGCCTGGCCTTCGGGCCCGTGCGCATCGCGGTCTCCGGGGCCCGGATCTCCCCGCCGCTGTTCGAGTCTCTGGAGATCCTGGGCCGGGACTCCTCCCTGGCGCGCATCGACGCGCTGCGCGCCGAGCTCGGCGGGACCGCGGACTGACCCGGCCGACGCCGCCGCGCCCGTCCCGCAGCGGGGAGGGCGCGGCGGCGCTGCTCTGTGGGGGAGGACACGCGGCCTCGAGTTGCGCGCCCCGCGGGGTGTCGGTAGAGTGAATGTCCGTTGCAGCGATGGAAGCGGGCCGAAAGGTCGGCCATCCGGCAGCGATGGGATATGGTGTAATTGGCAACACAACGGTTTCTGGTACCGTCATTCTAGGTTCGAGTCCTGGTATCCCAGCGAAGCGCTCAGGCATCTGAAAGCTCGGATGTGAGAAGCTTCACCGAGAATGGATTTTGCAGGATCTCACGGATTCGGTAGAGTTTTTCGAGGCGCAGGACGCCGGGGGATTCCCCGGGGAAATGCTTCCGGCCCCATCGTATAGCGGCCTAGTACTCCGCCCTCTCACGGCGGCAACACCGGTTCGAATCCGGTTGGGGTCACGGCCTAAGATGAGAAGCCCGGCAGAACAGATGTTCTGCCGGGCTTCTCTCGTCTCCGCCCCGATTCTTCCGCCCTTCCTCGGTGATGCCGCGGGCATGGATCGCCGGTCTCGGGGGCGGGCGCCCGGGCCGCCGGTTGCGAACGGACGGCCCGGGCCTGCCCGCCGCCCACCCGCCCCGCTCAGGCTTGGGCGCGCAGGGCGTCGCTGAGCTGGCGGGCGGCCTGGCAGACGACGTCGGCGTGCAGGCGCCCCGGCTGACGGGACAGCCGCTCGATGGGACCGGAGATCGACACCGCGGCGATCACCTTGCCGGCCGGGTTGCGCACCGGGGCCGAGACCGAGGCGATGCCCCGCTCCCGCTCGCCCACCGACTGCGCCCAGCCCCGACGGCGCACCGCCGCCAGCACCGTGGCCGAGAAGCGCGCCTGGCGCAGCCCCTCCAGCAGCCGGTGATGATCCTCCCAGGCGATGAGCACCTGCGCGGCCGATCCGGCCTTCATGGACAGCTGCGTGCCCACCGGGATCGTGTCCCGCAGCCCGATGGGGCGCTCTGCGCTGGCCACGCAGATCCGCCATTCGCCCTGACGGCGGTAGACCTGCGCGGATTCCCCCGTGGCGTTGCGCAGCTGGTTCAGCACCGGCCCGGCCGCGGCGAAGAGCCGATCCTCCCCGGAGGCGGCGGCCAGCTCTCCCAGGCGCGGGCCCAGCACGAAGCGGCCCTGCACGTCCCGGGCCACCAGGCGGTGATGGGTCAGGGCCACGGCCAGGCGGTGCGCGGTGGGCCGGGCCAGCCCGGTGGCCTCCACCAGCTGCGCCAGGGAGGCCGGGCCGGCCTCCAGGCAGTCCAGGATGTGGGTGGCCTTGTCCAGAACCCCGACGCCGCTGGGCCGCACGGCCACGCTCATGGGATCCGCGGTGCCCAGGCCTCCGAGGATGCGCTCCCCGGATTCCTCCGGGTGGATCCCGGTGGGCCCCTCGGGGTCGCTCGGCGTGGTGCTGGTGCTCATGGTCGACGTCTCCGATCTCAAATGGTGGAAGGCTGGTCCATTTCCTGGAAGCCTACCCGATCCCTCGGCACAATGAGTCACCGAGCACACTTCGCGCCGCCCCTCGCGGCGCGGCATCGAGAAGGAGCAAGGACATGGCCGAGGCATCCCGCCCCCGCACCCTGGCCGAGAAGGTCTGGGAGGACCACCGCGTCGTCACCGGGCAGGACGGCGCGCCGGACCTCATCTACATCGACCTGCACCTGCTCCACGAGGTCACCTCCCCGCAGGCCTTCGAGGGGCTGCGCCTGGCCGGGCGGCGCCTGCGCCGCCCGGACCTGACCATCGCCACCGAGGACCACAACACCCCCACCCAGGACATCTTCCGGCGCATCGCGGACCAGACCTCCCGCCAGCAGATCGAGACGCTGCGGGCCAACGCCGCCGAGTTCGGGGTGCGCATCCACTCCCTGGGCGATGCCGAGCAGGGCATCGTGCACGTCGTCGGCCCCCAGCTGGGGCTGACCCAGCCCGGCATGACCGTGGTGTGCGGGGACTCGCACACCTCCACCCACGGGGCCTTCGGGGCCCTGGCCTTCGGCATCGGCACCAGCGAGGTCGAGCACGTGATGGCCACCCAGACGCTGTCCCTGGCCCCGTTCAAGACCATGGCGATCACCGTGGACGGGCACCTGAAGCCCGGGGTCACCGCCAAGGACATCATCCTGGCGGTCATCGCGAAGATCGGCACCGGCGGCGGGCAGGGATACGTCCTGGAGTACCGGGGATCCGCGATCGAGGAGCTGTCCATGGAGGGCAGGATGACCATCTGCAACATGTCGATCGAGGCCGGAGCCCGGGCCGGGATGGTCGCCCCGGATGAGACCACCTTCGCCTACCTCAAGGACCGCCCGCACGCCCCGCAGGGGCAGGAATGGGAGCGGGCGGTGCAGTACTGGCGCTCCCTGCGCACGGACGAGGGCGCGGGCTTCGACGCCGAGGTCGTCATCGACGGCGACGCCCTGGAGCCCTTCGTCACCTGGGGCACCAACCCCGGCCAGGGGGTGCCGCTGTCCGAGGCCGTGCCGGATCCGGGCAGCTTCGCGGAGGAGAGCGCCCAGGCCTCCGCGGCCAAGGCCCTGCAGTACATGGACCTGCGGCCCGGGACCCCCATGAAGGAGATCCCGGTGGACACCGTGTTCCTCGGCTCGTGCACCAACTCCCGGATCGAGGACCTGCGCGCGGCCGCCGAGATCCTGCGCGGGCGCACCAAGGCCGAGGGGGTGCGGATGATGGTCGTGCCCGGCTCCGCCCGGGTGCGCCTGCAGGCCGAGGAGGAGGGCCTGGATCGGATCTTCACCGAGTTCGGCGCGGAATGGCGCTTCGCCGGCTGCTCGATGTGCCTGGGCATGAACCCGGACCAGCTGGCCCCGGGGGAGCGCTGCGCCTCGACCTCCAACCGCAACTTCGAGGGACGCCAGGGCAAGGGCGGACGCACCCACCTGGTCTCCCCGCTGGTCGCCGCGGCGACCGCGGTGCGCGGGACCCTGAGCTCCCCGGCCGACCTGCCCGCCGCACAGCCGGTGCCCGCCTGAGCCCCGCCGCGCTCCCGAGCGGATCCTCGATTCCCGCCCCTTTCGTCGAAGAAGGCCCCGTCATGGAACCCATCACCCGCCACACCGGCATCGCCGCCCCGCTGCGCGCGGGCAACGTGGACACCGATCAGATCATCCCCGCCGTCTACCTGAAGCGGATCACCAAGACCGGATTCGACGACGCCCTGTTCGCCGGCTGGCGCAAGGACCCCGACTTCGTGCTCAACCAGCCGGCCTTCCGGGCCGCCTCCGTGCTGGTGGCCGGACCGGACTTCGGCACCGGCTCCTCCCGGGAGCACGCCGTCTGGGCGCTGAAGGACTACGGCTTCCGCGTGGTCATCTCCGCCCGGTTCGCCGACATCTTCCGCGGCAACGCCGGCAAGCAGGGACTGGTGGCCGCCCAGGTCGAGCAGCCCGACGTCGAGCTGCTGTGGAAGGCCATCGAGGAGGAGCCGGGCCGGCAGATCACGGTGGACCTCACCGAGCGCACCGTGGTCTGCGGCGGGCTGCAGGTGCCCTTCCGGATCGACGAGTACACGCGCTGGCGGCTGATGGAGGGGCTGGACGACGTCTCCCTGACCCTCTCCCACGAGCAGGAGATCGAGGACTTCGAAGCCCGGCGGGCCAGCTTCAAGCCCCGCACCCTGCCGGTGCGCACCTGAGGGGTCGCGCCGGCCCCGCAGCCGGTGCGCGCGGGGCGAATCCACCCCGGTCGCCGGTCCGGGGAATTGGCCTGGACGTGAAACTGAAATAATCTGGGGACGTCCTTTCCGCGACCATCGGCGCTGGTGAGGGCTGCTCGGGCCGCGGCCAGACCGCGCGGCGTTCCCCTCACGATTGGACAGCTATGATCGGCGCTTTGAACATCAAGGGCGGTGAGCCCCTCCGCGGTGAGGTGGCCGTGCGCGGGGCCAAGAACCTCGTCCCCAAGGCCATGGTCGCGGCGCTGCTGGGCGCCAGCCCCTCGCTCCTGCGCAGCGTCCCGGAGATCAAGGACGTCACGGTCGTCACCGACCTGCTGTCCCTGCACGGGGTCACCGTCACCAAGGACCCGGACAACGGGGACCTGACCCTGGACCCGACCAACGTCTCCGTGGCCCAGCACGCGGACATCGACGCCCACGCCGGGGACTCCCGCATCCCGATCCTGCTGTGCGGCCCGCTGCTGCACGCCATCGGCGAGGCCTTCATCCCGGATCTGGGCGGATGCAAGATCGGGGACCGGCCCATCGACTACCACCTGCAGGTGCTGCGCAACTTCGGCGCCGAGGTGGACAAGCTGCCCTCCGGCATCCGCATGATCGCCCCCAAGGGTCTGAAGGGCGCCAAGATCGAGCTGCCCTACCCCTCCGTGGGGGCGACCGAGCAGGTGCTGCTGACCGCGACCCGCGCGGAGGGCAACACCGAGCTGCGCAACGCCGCGACCGAGCCGGAGATCATGGACCTGATCGCGATCCTGCAGAAGATGGGCGCGATCATCACCGTGCAGACGGACCGGGTCATCCACATCGAGGGCGTGCCCGAGCTGTCCGGGTACAACCACAAGGCGCTGCCGGACCGCATCGAGGCGGCCTCCTGGGGCTCCGCGGCCCTGGCCACCGGCGGGGACATCTTCGTGCGCGGGGCCCGCCAGGGGGACATGATGGCCTACCTGAACACCTTCCGGAAGCTCGGCGGCGGCCTGGACATCACCGACGAGGGCATCCGGTTCTTCCACCCCGGGGGCAAGCTGAACCCGCTGATCGTGGAGACCAACGTGCACCCCGGGTTCATGACGGACTGGCAGCAGCCGCTCGTGGTGGCCCTGACCCAGGCCGACGGCGTGTCCATCGTGCACGAGACCGTGTACGAGAACCGCTTCGGCTTCACCACCGCCCTGAACCGGATGGGCGCCTCCATCCAGCTGCACCGCGAGTGCCTGGGCTCGGTGCCCTGCCGCTTCGGGCAGCGCAACTTCCTGCACTCGGCCGTCATCTCCGGACCGACCCCGCTGCACGGGGCGGACATCAACATCCCGGACCTGCGCGGCGGCTTCAGCCACCTCATCGCGGCCCTGGCGGCCGAGGGCGACTCGAAGGTCACCGGGGTGGAGCTGATCAACCGCGGCTACGAGCGCTTCGTGGACAAGCTGCAGGCCCTGGGCGCGCGCTTCGACGTCGACGACGCCGCGGGACGCTGATCCGGATGGCCTCCCAGCAGCCCGGCCCGAGCGGTCACGGCACCGCGGCGGCGGCCCGCGCCACCGGCAACGGCCCCACTAGGGCCGGGGATGCCCTGTTCCACGTGGCGGCCACGGTGGTGCGCGCGGTGTACTCCCTGGCGCTGCGCAAATCCTGGTCGGGTGAAGAGCACCTGCGCCGCGACGGCGGCTACATCGTCGTGGCCAACCACGTGACCGAGGTGGATCCGCTGACCGTGGCCTACCCCGTCTACCGCTCCGGCACGATCCCGCGCTTCCTGGCTAAGGAGTCCCTGTTCCGGGTCCCGGTGCTGGGCGCGCTGCTACGGGCCACCGCCCAGATCCCCGTCTTCCGCGGGTCCATGGACGCCAGCAGGTCCCTGAAGGCGGCCCGCGCCGTGGTGGACGCCGGGGGAGCGGTGATCATCTACCCGGAGGGCACCCTCACCCGGGACCCGGACCTGTGGCCCATGGCCGGGCGCACCGGGGCGGCCCGGCTCGCCCTGGCCACCGGGGCGCCGGTGATCCCGGTGGCCCACTGGGGCGACCAGGAGCTGCTGCCCCCGCACGCGAGTCGGCCCCGCCTGTTGCCGCGCAAGAGCGTGCGCACCCTCATCGGGGCGCCGCTGGAGCTGTCCGATCTGGTGGGCGAGGATCGCACCCAGCACGTGGACCGCGCGGTGCTGACCGAGACCACCGAGCGGATGATGTCCGCGATCACGCAGCTGCTGGAGCAGCTGCGCGGGGAGAGCGCCCCGCCCGGGCGCTGGGATCCCCGACAGGGCCGGCGCGTGAGCCACCCCGAGCGCTGAATCCCGGGAGTCCGGTGCCAGACCGGGCCCCGGCTGATCCTCGGGCCCACGGTCCGGGATGGAGGAGGACGACGATGACCGCACAGCCCGCACCGCACCCCGACGCCGCACGCCACGTCGACGCAGCACCGCACCCCGACCTCGCCCCGGACCCGGCCCCGCAGGGCGGGCTCCCGGGGAAGGTGGCGGTGCTGGGGGCGGGCAGCTGGGGCACGGCCTTCGCCAAGATCACCGCCGACGCCGGAGCCCAGACCCGAAGCCCCTGGCCGGTGGCCGTGTGGGGCCGGGACGCCCAGGCCATGGAACAGGCCCAGCGCCTGCGCACCAACGACCGCTACTTCCCGCACACCCGCCTGCCCGAGGCGCTGGAGTTCTCCTCCGACGCCGCGGCCGTGCTGGACGGGGCCGACGTCGTCGTGCTGGGGCTGCCCGCCCAGGCCCTGCGCGCGCAGCTGGAGGCCGTGCGCGAGGCGGTGGCCCCCGAGGCCGTGCTGATCTCCCTGGCCAAGGGCCTGGAGCGGGGCACCGGCCTGCGGATGTCCGAGGTGGTCGACCAGGTGCTGCCCGGGGCGATCGAGCGGGTCGCCGTGCTCTCCGGGCCGAACCTCGCCCGGGAGATCATCCAGGAGCAGCCCACCGCCTCCGTGGTGGCCGCCCGACACGCCGACGTAGCCGCGCGGGCCGCGGCCGCGTGCAACGCCCCGTACTTCCGCCCGTACACCTCCGCGGATGTGGTGGGGGCGGAGATCGGCGGACTGGTCAAGAACGTCATCGCCCTGTGCGTGGGGATCTGCGAGGGCCGGGACTACGGAGACAACTCGAAGGCCTCCGTGATGACCCGCGGCCTGGCCGAGACCACGCGCCTGGCCCTGGCCCTGGGCGGGCGCCCGGAGACCATGGCGGGACTGGCCGGGATGGGGGACCTGGTAGCCACCTGCTCCTCCCCGCTGTCCCGCAACCACACCGCGGGCCGCCTGCTCGGGGCGGGGCTGAGCGAAGCGGAGGTCGCCGCGCGCATGACCCAGACCGCGGAGGGCATGAAGTCCGCCCGGGTGGTCCTGGAGCTGGCCCGGCGCCACGGGGTGGAGATGCCGATCGTCGAGGCGGTCGTGGCGGTGCTGGAGGGGCGGGTCGCGGTGGAGCAGCTGCAGCCGATGCTGCTGGGCCGGCGCCTGAAGGCCGAGACCCCGCACCGGGACTGATCCCCGCACTCCGGGCCGCTGAGCCCGGCGACGGCGGATATCCGCACCGCGCGGGAATTGCGTCAGAACATTCTTCGCTAATTCTCCCGAGCATATCCGCGACGTCACATCGCCGTCATCTTCGCCGATATCCCCGAATATTGCGCCGATGATGCAGATAATGGTTGCGACAGCAGGTGAGACCGGGCTTCCGCGATCGCGGAGACCCGCGCTGCCGCCCACCCTGACCGCCCTCGCCCAGGAGCCCGCGATGAGCCCCAGCACCCGCACCGTCGCACCGCCCGACCGCGCCACGAGACCGACGCCCGCCGCCGAGCGCTCCCGCCGGCTGCGCGCGGGCTGGCCCTCCACGGTCCTGGCGAAATGGATCATGGCCGTCACCGGGGTGATCTTCGCGCTGTTCGTCCTGGTCCATATGATCGGGAATCTGAAGGTCTACACCGGGCCCGAGCACTTCGACGCCTATGCCCTGTGGCTGCGCACGCTCCTGGAGCCGCTGCTGCCCTATGAGGGCTTCCTGTGGATCTTCCGCACCGTGCTGCTGATCTGCCTGGTGCTGCACGTGTGGTGCGCGGTGGTGATCTCCCGGCGGGCCAGGATCGCCCGCGGCCCCCACCGCCGGCGCGGCCTGCACGGGATGGACTCCTTCGCCGCGCGCACCATGCCGGTCACCGGCATCGTGCTGCTGCTGTTCATCGTCTTCCACCTGCTGGATCTGACCGCCGGGGTCGGGGTGGCCCCGGAGGGCTTCCAGCACACCACCCCCGAGGCCAGCCACGCCTACGCCAACCTCGTCGCCAGCTTCTCCCGGCCCTGGGCCGCCGCGGTGTACATCGCGGCCATGGTGATGCTCTTCCTGCACCTGGCCCACGGGCTGTGGTCCGCGCTGTGCGACGTCGGGATCACCGTCGCCGAGCGCGTGCGCGGCACCGTGATGCTGTTGTGCGGGGCGTACGGGCTGGCCGTGATGATCGGCAACATCTCCATCCCCCTAGCCGTACTGACAGGAGTCGTGCGATGAGCCAGAGGATCGACGTGGACGCCGTGGACCCCCGGATCGTGCACGGTGAGCCCGTGGACGGGAAGGTCCCGGAGGGAGACCCGGCCACCGCCTGGGCCCGCCGGCGCGACGAGTACCGGCTCGTCTCCCCGCTGAACCGCCGGAAGTTCGAGGTCGTGGTGATCGGCACCGGCCTGGCCGGGGCCGGGTGCGCCGCGGCCCTGGGGGAGCTGGGCTACCGGGTCACGGCCTACACCTTCCACGACGCCGCCCGCCGCGCCCACTCGGTGGCCGCCCAGGGCGGGATCAACGCCGCCCGGGCCCGCAAGGTGGATAACGACTCCCTGCGCCGCTTCGTCAAGGACACCGTCAAGGGCGGGGACTACCGCGGCCGGGAGGCCGACGCCTTCCGCCTGGCCGAGGAGTCCGTGCGCGTGATCGACCACATGAACGCCATCGGCGCGCCCTTCGCCCGGGAGTACGGCGGGCAGCTGGCCACCCGATCCTTCGGCGGCGTGCAGGTCTCGCGCACGTACTACACCCGCGGGCAGACCGGGCAGCAGCTGCAGGTCTCCGCGGCCCGCGCCCTGCAGCGCCAGGTGGCCGCCGGCTCCGTGGACCTGCACACCCACTGCGAGATGCTGGACGTGATCGTCCACGACGGCGTCGCCCGCGGCGTCGTGCTGCGGGACCTGATCACCGGGGAGGTCTTCTCCCACACCGCCCACGCCGTGGTCCTGGCCACCGGCGGGTACGGCAACGTGTTCCACAAGTCCACCCTGGCCCGCAACTCCAACGCCACCGCCGCCTGGCGGGCCCACCGGCGCGGGGCCCTGTTCGCCTCGCCCTGCTACATCCAGTTCCACCCCACCGCCCTGCCGGTCAGCGCCTCGTGGCAGTCCAAGACCACGCTGATGTCCGAATCCCTGCGCAACGACGGCCGGATCTGGGTGCCGAAGGAGGCCGGGGACGAGCGCGCCCCGGGGGACATCCCCGAGCAGGAGCGGGACTACTACCTGGAGCGCAAGTACCCCGCCTACGGCAACCTCACCCCGCGGGACATCGCCTCCCGGGCCGCCCGGGAGCAGATCGAGGCCGGCCACGGCGTCGGGCCCCTGCGCAACTCCGTGTACCTGGACTTCCGCGACGCCCTGCAGCGCCTGGGCACCAGGGTCATCGACGAGCGCTACGGCAACCTCTTCGCGATGTACCGCGACGCCACCGGGGAGGACCCCCACGAGGTGCCCATGCGCATCGCCCCCGGCGCGCACTTCTCGATGGGCGGGCTGTGGACCGACTACGACCAGATGTCCAGCATCCCGGGGCTGTTCGTGGCCGGGGAAGCCGGCTGGGCCTACCACGGGGCCAACCGGCTCGGGGCCAACTCCCTGCTCTCGGCCTGCGTGGACGGCTGGTTCACCCTCCCGTACTCCGTGCCGAACTACCTCGCCGGGCACCTCGGCGAGCAGCCGCTGGACGGGGACCACCCCGCGGTGCGCGCCGCCGTCGACGACGTGCGCCAGCGCATCGAGCACCTGCTGGGCATCGGCGGGAGCACCAGCCCGGAGAGCTTCCACGCGCAGCTGGGGGAGATCCTCTACCGGCGCTGCGGGGTCTCGCGCACCGCCGAGGGGCTGCGCCGCGGCATCGCCGAGATCCGGGAGCTGTCCGAGCGCTTCCACCGGGACCTGCGCGTGGTCGGCACCGGGGACCGGCTGAACCAGGAGCTCGAACACGCCGGACGCGTGCAGGACTACCTGGAGCTGGCCGAGCTGATGTGCGTGGACGCCCTGGACCGGGACGAATCCGCCGGGGCCCACTTCCGCGAGGAGCACCGCACCGAGCAGGGCGAGGCCCTGCGCGACGACGAGCACTGGTGCTTCGTCTCCGCCTGGCAGCGCGGAGCCGACGGGCAGCACATCCGCCGCGCCGAGCCGCTGACCTTCACCGCCGTACCCCTGCAGACGAGGAACTACTCATGAGACTGACCATCGACGTCTGGCGCCAGGACGGACCCGAGGAACCCGGGCGCTTCGAGACCCACCGCATCGAGGACGCCGCCGAGGAGATGTCCCTCCTGGAGCTGCTGGACCACCTCAACGCCCAGCTGGTGGCCGAGGGTCGGGAGCCGGTGGCCTTCGACTCCGACTGCCGCGAGGGGGTGTGCGGGACCTGCGGGATCACGGTCAACGACCAGCCGCACGGCCCCGAGGCCAACACCCCCTCCTGCCGCCAGCACCTGCGCTCCTTCTCCGACGGGGACACGGTGCGCCTGGAGCCCTTCCGCTCCGGGGCCTTCCCCGTCGTGCGCGACCTCGTGGTGGACCGCTCGGCCCTGGACCGGGTCGTGCAGGCCGGGGGCTTCGTCGCCGTGGACGCCGGCACCGCCCACGACGCCGACGACGACCGGATCGGCCACGACCAGGCCGAGCGGGCCCTGGACTTCGCCGCATGCATCGGCTGCGGGGCCTGCATCGCCGCCTGCCCCAACGGGGCGGCGAACCTCTACGCCGGGTCCATCCTCGAGCACCTGGCCACCCTGCCCCAGGGCGCCCCGGAGCGCACCGAGCGCGCTCGCGGCGTCGTCGGGCAGATCGAGGAGGAGTTCGGGCCGTGCTCCGTGTACGGGGAGTGCGCGGTGGTCTGCCCCGCAGGGATCCCGCTGTCCGCGATCAGCGCGGTCAACCGGGAGCGGGCCCGGGCCGTGCTGCGTCGCCGTTCCCGCGGCTGAGGGGCGGCCCGGTCGCGGCCGGGACTGGGTCCGGAGCGGGCCACCCGCGGTAGGATCGGGGACGTCCGCCGCACCCGTGAACCCGAAGGGCATCCATGACCATCGCGACCAGCCAGGCCACCGACCGCACGACCGTGGGGATCCTGTTCGGCGGACGCTCCTCCGAGCACGCCATCTCGGTGATCACCGCCGCGGGGGTGCTGCAGGCCCTGGACCGCGGCACCTACGAGCCCGTGCTGATCGGGATCACTCGCGATGGGGTTTGGCACCTGTCCGATGAGCGGGAGCTGACCGCGACCCGCGAGGCCGACACTCTCCCGGAGTTCACCGGGCAGGGCCCCGAGGTGCACCTGCCGCTGGGCGGGCCCGCCGCCCACCGGCAGCACCTGGTGCTGCGCGAGGCCGACGGCTCCTTCCACGAGGGCCCCCGCCTGGACGTGGTCTTCCCCCTGCTGCACGGTCCCTTCGGGGAGGACGGCACCCTCCAGGGCCTGCTGGAGATGGCCGGGCTGCCCTACGTCGGCTCCGGGGTCACGGCCTCGGCCGTCGGGATGGACAAGCACTTCATGAAGATGGCCTTCGAGGCCGCCGGGCTGCAGGTGGGCCCCTACCGGGTCATCACCGCCCGGCAGTGGGAGCGGTCCCGGCTGGAGAGCATCGAGCGGGTCCGGGAGCTGGGGCTGCCGGTGTTCGTCAAGCCCGCCCGGGCCGGATCCTCCTGCGGGATCACCCGGGTCGAGGACTGGGCCCACCTGGAGGCAGCGGTCGCCGAGGCCCAGGAGTTCGACCCCAAGGTCGTGGTCGAGGCCGGGATCGAGGGCCGGGAGATCGAGTGCGCCGTGCTCGACGGGCACCACCACGACACCCCGCGGGCCTCGCACCCGGGGGAGGTGGTCGTCGTCGGGCAGGAGGACGCCTGGTACGACTTCGAGACCAAGTACGTCCAGACCGAGGACTCCGTGCTGCGCTGCCCCGCGGACCTGCCGCAGCCCGTGCGCGATGACATCCGCGCCCAGGCCGTGCGGGCGTTCCTCGCCGTGGACGCCGAGGGCCTGGCGCGGGCGGACTTCTTCTGGACGACGGATGAGCGCGTCGTGATCAACGAGATCAACACCCTGCCCGGGTTCACCCCGATCTCGATGTACCGGCTGATGTGGGAGGAGACCGGCATCGGCTACGCCCAGCTGGTCGACGAGCTGCTGCGCCTGGCCCTGGAGCGCCCCGTCGGACTGCGCTGAGCCCGGCGCGCTGCGGGCTCAGCGGTGGTACTGCAGATCCTGCACGGACTGGCACCTCTTGGTCTGCGGGATCTGGGAGACCGCGGAGTCCAGCTCGGTGAGCAGGGAGGAGGAGGGCACCTTCGAGGCGTCGAAGGTCACCCGGATCGCCGGGGTGCGCCCGAAGGTGGTCGCGGTCCACGTGCCCGTCGGGTCCTCGGATCGTTCGCCTGCCGACGCGGAGGAGGCCGCGGGGCTCGGACTGCCGGAGGTGGCGCGGGTGGGGGAATCCGAGGCCGCCGACGCCGGGTCCGCCTGATCGTCCTCCCGGGCCAGGATCCAATCCACCCCGTTGACGCTCACGCACGGATCCGCGACCGGCTCCTGCACATGCACCCCGCACTTGAGCACGATCGCCGCCGGATCCCCCCAGGCCGTGGTGGCCTGGGCGGTGGTCTCGCGCTGGTCCAGACCGGTCAGCTGGGTGGGCATGGCCACCATCGCGGGCGCGCATGCGGGATCCGCGGCATCGGGGGCCGGATCCAGCGTCACGGCCGCCCCCGCGCAGCCGCTGAGCAGTAGCGCCCCCGCCAGGGTGCCCGTGAGGATCAGGACCCGGCGGGTCTGTCTTTTCCGAGGGGCGGTCCGTACACTGTCAGACGGCGAGGGCAGGGCGGCGGCTGGGGATGACACGGTCCCCAGGGTAGTCCACCGCAGCGGCCGACGCCGGGGCGGCACCAGGCCCCGGGAGACGGCGCCCGAGCCCGTCGCCGCCGAGAGAACCGCCGTGCCGTGCGCAGGAAGGAGCTTCCATGGACCGCAGAGCCCACCCCCGGCGGGCAGCCCGCGCGCGGGCCCTCGGCGTCGGCGCGCTGACCTGCCTCGTGGGCACCTGCGTGGGAGGCGCCGCCCTGGCCCAGGAAGCGCCCGGACAGCCCACCCCCGCCCCGCAGGCCACCGCGAGCGCATCCGCCTCCGCGGCCCCCGATCCCACGGGCGCCCCTGCCCCCACCGCGCAGCCCACTACCGCTCCCGCGCCCAGCTCGAGCGTCGAGCCCACGGCCCCTGCGGTCCCCACCACCGCGCCCAGCGCCACCCCGGCGGGGCAGCCGACGCCGGCCCCCACCGCTCCGAGCGCGACCCCCGCGCCCAGCGCATCCCCCACGTCCAGCCCCGCGCCGAGCCGATCCCCGTCGGCCTCGCCCACCCGCTCCGCGCAGCCCACGCCCACCCGTGAGCCGACCCGCGAGCCCACGCAGGAGCCCACCCGCGCCCCGGCGCCCCAGCCCAGCGCCACCGGCGGTTCCGGTGGTGCGGGCGGCGCGCCGTCCTCCGGCGGGTCGGACGGCGGCTCGGCGGCCTCCGACGTCGCGCCCGGACGTCAGGAGGCGGCCGTCCCCTACGCTCCCGGCACCCGGGAGCCGCAGGCGCGGGTCGAGGGTACGGGCGGCTCCTCGACTCGGCCCCAGGCGCGGGGACGCGCCGATGAGCACGGCGGGTTCTCCCCGCTGCGCGAGCACGGCGGAGAGCCGACCTTGGCCGGAGTCTCCGGCTGGGTCAGCTACTACCTGGATCGCGACGACGGCTCCGCCCGCTCGGACCGGACCTCGGGCGGGGCCCCCGTGGATTCCAATGACAACGCCGGCGTGCAGGCCGTGCGCGGGGAATCCGGGGACGCGGGCCTGAGCACCGAGGCCGGCGCGGGGACCCCGGACCTCTCCGCGCTGCGCGGACCGGTCCCGATCATCGTGTTCTCCGCCCTGGCCCTCGGGGGGATCGTGCTGGTCATCCACCGCTCCTCCCGGACGCTGGGCGGGCCCCGTCGGGCCGGACGCCGATGACCCCGGCCCACCACGCGGCCCAGCAGGGGCGGGAGCCCGCCCCCGGCACGGCCGCGGCGACCGGGGAGGAGGGGATCCTGCGGCGGATCCTGCCGATCTTCGCCGCGCAGCCGGCGGGCCGCTCCCCGGAGGGCCCGCGCGTCGTGGAGGGCCCCGGGGACGATGCGGCCGTCTACGACCTGGCCGGACGCCTCGCGGTGCTCAGCACCGACACCCAGACCCAGGGGGAGGACCACCTGCTCCGGTGGCCGTGCGGGCACCGCACCCGCGGTGCGGAGCTGGGCTGGAAGTCCGCCGCGCAGAACCTCGCCGACCTCGCCGCGATGGGCGCGGACCCGCTGAGCCTGGTGATCTCCCTGAGCTTCCCCGGGACCACCGCGGTGGACTTCCTCGAGGACATGGCCCGCGGCTACGTGGCCGCGATCCGCGCGCTGGGGGCCGACGCCTGCTCGGTGGACGGAGGGGACCTGGGCGGGGCCGGGGAGCTGTCCGCGACCGTCGCCGCCCTGGGCGCCTGCCGCGGGATGCCGGTGCGCCGGGACGGGGCCCGGCCCGGGGACGTCGTCGTGCTGGCCGGGACGCTCGGACGCGCCGCGGCGGGGCTGGACCTGCTGCTGCACGAGGACTTCGACCCCGGGGACATCCCCACCGAGGAGGACACCGCGCACGCCCGGCCGGGTGCGCGGGATGCGGATCGGCGGGCCCTGGCGGACCTGGCCGCCACCCAGCTGCGCCCCTGCCCGCCCCTGGGCGCGGGCCCGGCCCTGGCGGGTGCCGGGGCCCGGGCCATGATCGACGTCTCCGACGGCCTGGTGCGCGACACCGGGCGGCTGGCCCGGGCCTCCGGGGTGCAGGTGCGGCTGGACTCCCCGGCCCTGAGCGGGCTGCGCGCGGACCTGGAGCCGGCCGGGCGCCTCCTCGGACGGGACCCGATGGACTGGGTGCTGACCGGGGGAGAGGACCACGGGCTGCTGGCCTGCCTGCCTCCACAGGCGCCCCTGCCCCCCGGGGTGCGTGCGATAGGCTCGTGCCGCAAGAACCACAGCGACGACGAGCACAGGGACGACCCGCCCGTGACCCTGGACGGAGGCGTCCCCGAGCACCTGGGATGGGATCACTTTGGCGGGTAGGACGGCGACCGGCGCGGAGGCGCTGCGCGACTGGCTGAGCACCGCCGCCGCGGCCCTGGAGGAGGTCCGCGAACCCCTGGACGCCCTCAACGTCTTCCCCGTGGCCGACGCCGACACCGGCGGAAACCTCGCCGCCACCGTGCGCGCCGGGGCCGACGCCGCCCGGCTGGTCGGCACGAGCCTGCTCGGGGAGCTGCTGGGCATCTGCGCCCAGCACTGCCTGGAGGAGGCCCGCGGCAACTCCGGGACACTCCTGGCGGTCATGCTCGCCGGGATGGCCGAGCCCCTGGCCGCCGCCAAGCGCCTGAGCGCACCGGAGCTGGTCGCGGCCCTGGACCACGCGCGGGTGCGCGTCACCTCCGCCCTGAACGACCCCGTGGAGGGCACCATCTGGACCCTCGTGCGCACCGTGGCCGAGGCCTCCGAGGAGTGGGTGGCCCGATCCACCGAGGAACCGGATTCCCACCGGGGGTTGGTCGCCCTGCTCGAGCACCTCGTGGAGGAGGGCTGCCGGGCCGTGGCCGCCTCCGGGGAGCAGCTGGAGGTGCTGCGCGGCACCGGGCGGGTGGACGCCGGGGCCCTCGGCGTGCTCATCGTCCTGGACTGCCTGAGCCACACCGTGGCCGGGAAGGCCTACCCCGGGGCGCGCAAGCGCCCCTACGGGAGGTGGCTGACCACCCCCGAGGCCGCCGACCGGAACCCGTCGGCCCAGCCCGGGCGCGGGGCCGGGGCGGATCCCGACGCCGTCGAGTTCATGTGCACGATCACGCTGGACCCGCTGGCAGCGGCGACCGTGCGCCACGAGCTGACCGGCATCGGCGACTCCGTGATCATGACCGCCATCGACCCGACGGGGCCGAGGATGCGCTGGAAGGTCCACGTGCACGTGGGCACGGCCGCCGAGGCGATGGCCGTGCTCACCCGGCACGGCCGACCCACCGGCATCACCACCGAGACCCTCGCCCCGGGAGGGCGCTCGTGACCCGGCTGGAGGACCGGCCCCTCACCGAGGTCCTGCACCCGCAGACCGCGAAGGCCCTGAGCCGGCACCTGGGCCTGGAGACCGTCGGGGACCTGCTGGAGCACCTGCCGCGGCGCTACCTGCCCCGCGGGGAGCTGACCAGCTTCGCCGAGCTGCGGGAGGGCCAGGAGGTCTCCCTGATCTCCCGGGTGCTCTCCGTGCACACCCGCTCCCTGCACACCCGCCGCGGCTCGATCGCCGAGGTCACCGTCACGGACCAGCTGGACCCCGCTGGCACCGGCCCCGCACCCGCCCCGGACACGGCGGCGGCGCGCCTGGACGGCCTGGCGGGCACCGACATCGGCGTGGCCCCGGCGGACCCGGGACAGACCATGACCCTGTCCTTCTTCAACGCCTGGACCGCGGCCAAGGACCTGCACCCCGGGGATCACGTGATGTTCTCCGGGAAGGTCTCCGAGTACCGGGGCCGACTCACCCTGACCAACCCGCACTACGCGGTGCTCACGGACCTCGCGGCCGCCGCGGACCCGCAGGCCGCCCAGGCGCCGATCCCCGTGTACCCCGCGACCGCGAAATACACCACGGACCGGATCGCCGCCGCCGTCGCCGCGGTGCTGGACGGCACGGATCTGACCCAGCTGGAGGACCCCGTCCCGGAGGCCCTGCGCCGCCGCCACCGGCTGATGCCGATCGCCGCGGCCTACGAGGCGGTGCACCGCCCCGACGATGAGGAGCAGCCGCACCGGGGTCTGCGCACCTTCCGCTACCGGGAGGCGTTGGTGCTGCAGACCGTGCTGGCCCGGCGCGCCCACCGGTGGGAGTCCCGGCGCACCAGCGCCCACCCGGCCCGGGAGGACGGGCTGCTCGCCGCCTTCGACGCCGCCCTGCCCTTTCGCCGCACCGACGGGCAGGTGCGGGTCGGGGAGGAGATCGCCGCGGACCTGGCCGGCACCCGGCCCATGAACCGGCTGCTGCAGGGCGACGTCGGCTCCGGGAAGACCCTCGTGGCCCTGCGGGCGATGCTGCAGGTCGCCGACGCCGGGGCGCAGGCGGCGCTGCTGGCGCCCACCGAGGTGCTGGCCGGGCAGCACCTGCGCTCGCTCACCGCCGCCCTCGGGGACCTGGCCGCCCCGACCGGGCCCGTTCACGTGGCGCTGCTCAGCGCCTCCCAGCCGGCCGCCGCCAAGCGCCAGACCCTGCTGGACATCGCCACCGGCGCCGCGCAGATCGTCGTCGGCACCCACGCGCTGCTCGGCGAGCAGGTGATCTTCGAGAACCTCGGGCTCGTGGTCGTCGATGAGCAGCACCGCTTCGGGGTGGCCCAGCGCCACGCCCTGAGCGGCTCCGACCAGGCCCCGGCCCACCGGCTGGTCATGACGGCCACCCCCATCCCGCGCTCGGTCGCGATGACGGTGTTCGGGGACCTGGAGACCTCCGTGCTGGACGAGCTGCCGGCCGGGCGCCGGGAGGTCGCCACCCACGTGGTCTCCCTCGCCGCGCACCCCGGCTGGGAGCAGCGGATCTGGCAGCGCGCTCGGGAGGAGGCCCAGGCCGGGCACCAGGTGTTCGTGGTCGTGCCGACCATCGAGGACGGCGGCCCCGCCCGCCCCGGCACTGGCGCGCCCCTGCAGTCCGTGGAGGGTCTCTCCGCCCGCCTGGCCGGGATGCCGGAGCTGGCCGGGGTGCGCATCGGCATCCTGCACGGCCGGGTCCCGGGGGAGGAGAAGACCCGCATCATGCAGGAGATGGCGGCCGGGCGGATCGACCTGCTGGTCGCGACGACGGTGATCGAGGTGGGGGTGGACGTCCCCAACGCCACGCTGATGGTCATCATGGACGCGGACCGGCTGGGCATCTCGACCCTGCACCAGCTGCGCGGGCGCATCGGGCGCGGGAGCCTGCCCGGCACGTGCCTGCTGGTCACGGAGCAGGAGGAGGACGGGCCCTCGATGCAGCGCCTGCACGCGGTGGCCTCGACGCGGGACGGCTTCGCGCTGTCCCTGGCCGATCTGGAGCAGCGCCGCGAAGGCGACATCCTGGGCGCCAGCCAGTCCGGCACGCACTCGACCCTGAAGACCCTCTCCGTGCTGCGCCACCCCCAGATCATCGCCCAGGCCCGCGCCGATGCCCGGGAGCTGGTGGCCGAGGACCCCGAGCTGTCCCGGTGGCCGGATCTGGCCGCCGCCGTGGAGCGGGCGGACTCGGATGAGGCCAGCCGCTACCTGGAGCGCGGATGAGCCGCGCGGCGGGTCGGGCAGCGGTGACGGCGCAGCGGGCCTGGAAGGAGAAGATGCGAGGCGGCGGAGGGAGCGCAGAATGAGCAGGATCATCGCCGGGATCGCCGGGGGCGCCCGGCTGCAGCCGGTGCGAGGCCAGAACACCCGCCCCACCACGGACCGGGTCAAGGAATCCCTGTTCTCCCGGCTGGAGGGCTACGACGTGCTGGCCGGCGCCCGGGTGCTGGACCTGTTCGCCGGCTCCGGGGCCCTGGGCCTGGAGGCGGCCAGCCGGGGCGCCTCCAGCGTGGACCTGGTGGACCGGGACCGCGCGGCCCTGAGCGCCTGCCGGGCCAACCTGGCGGTCCTGACCCGGGCCGGCGCCCCCGCGCGGGTGACGGTGCACGACGCCGCGGCCCGCCCCTGGCTGGAGCGGCTCCCCGAGCAGCCCCGATGGGATCTGGTCTTCCTGGACCCGCCGTACGCGATGGGCCGGGAGGAGCTGGCGGACCTGCTGATGCGGGTGGCCCCCCGCCTGGACGCCGGCGGCGTCGTCGTCGTGGAGCGCTCCGCCCGGGACGAGGAGCCCGTGTGGCCGGCGGGTCTGGAGCGCTTCTCCCACCGGACCTACGGGGAGACGGCCCTGTGGTTCGCGGAGCCGGCCGAGGCCTGAGCGGGCCCAGCCTCGGGGTGCCTCGGGCCCGGATCCCCGCGCACCAGACTCCCCGGGGACCGGCTCACAGCCCGGCGGCGGCGATCCGTCGCGTGGCTTCGCGCAGCACCTCGGGGCGCTTGCAGAAGGCGAAGCGCACCCAGTCCGCGTAGAGGTGGGCATTGGCCTGCGTGGCGAAGGCGCTCAGCGGCACCACCGCGACCCCGGCCCGCTCGGGCAGGGCCTGGGCCAGCTGCGCCCCGGTGCCGGCCCATTCCGGGGCGTCCCGGCCGACCCGGGCCACGGCGAAGAACGTGCCCTCCGGCGCGCAGACCTCCAGGCGGGTCGCGGACAGGCCCTCCAGCAGCACGTCGCGCTGGCGACGGTAGCGCTCGTGCAGCTCGGGGTAGAAGGAGCCCTGCTCGGCCCAGGCTAGCGCCCGGGCCACCGCCGCCTGCAGCGGGGCCGCCGCCGAATGCGACAGGTAGCCCTTGGTCACCCGCAGGGCGCGGGTCAGGGGCTGCGGGGCGATGGCCCAGCCCACCCGCCAGCCGGTCACGGAGAAGGTCTTCGAGGCGGCCGAGACCCGGATGGTGCGCTCGGCGGCACCGGGCAGCCCGGCCAGATCCACGGGGTCGGCGTCGTAGTGCAGGTGCTCGTACACCGAGTCCGTGAGGATCAGCGCGTCGTGGGCCGCCGCGAGCTGCACGACGCGCCGCGCCGTCTCCTCGCCCAGCACCGTGCCCGTGGGGTTGTGCGGGTCGTTGACCACGACCATGCGGGTCCGCTCGGTGAAGGCCGCCGCCAGGTCCTCGGGGTCCGGGCGGAAGTGCGGCGGGCGCAGGGGCACGGTGCGCACGGCGGCCCCGGCCAGCGCGGCCACGGCCGGGTACAGGTCGTAGAAGGGCTCGAAGAACACGACCTCATCGCCCGGGCGCAGGTGCGCCAGCATCGCCGCGGCCAGGGCCTCGGTGGCCCCGGCGGTCACGGCGACCTCGGTCTCCGGGTCCGGACGGCGCCGCCCGGCCCGCTCCTCGGCCTCGGCCACGCCCCGGCGCAGGTCCGGGTCGCCCGCGATGGTCGCGTACTGGTTGCCGCCGCCGGCCACCGCCTCGGCCAGGGCCTCGCGCAGGATCTCGGGGCCGTCCGTGTCCGGGAAGCCCTGGCCGAGGTTGATCGCCCCGTGCCGGGCCGCCAGGAAGCTCATCTCCTCGAAGATCGTGGAGGACAGTCGTCCCCGCTCATCGGTCAGACCCGCCGCATCGGCCAGGCGCCGCCAGGGCGCGGGGGATGGGCTGGCGGGATCCACGGGCTCGGGCAGGCGCGAGGCGCCGGTGTTCGCAGACATGCCTGCCATGCTACGGGCCCGGCCCTGGTACCTTGGCAGACATGACCCTCGCTGTGTGCCCCGGATCCTTCGACCCCATCCACAACGGCCATATCGAGATCATCGCCCGCGCCGCCAAGATCTTCTCCGAGGGGGTCATCGTCGCCGTCGCGCACAACCCCCAGAAGACCTTCCGCCTGCCCCTGGAGGAGCGGGTGGCCATGGTCCAGGAGGTCTTCTCCTGGCTGGACGGGATCACGGTGGAGCCGATGGGCGCCGGCCTGGTGGCCGAGTTCGCCCGCTCCCGCGGGGCCGGGGCCGTCGTCAAGGGGCTGCGCGATGACCGGGACTACCTGTACGAGGCCCCGATGGCGACCATGAACCGCAACCTCGCCGGCGTCGAGACGGTCTTCCTGGCCGGGGACCCCAAGCACGGGCACCTCTCCTCCTCCCTGATCATGGAGGTCGCCTCCCTGGGCGGGGACGTCTCCGACTACCTGCCGCGCAGCGTGCACCGGCACCTGCTGGAGCAGGGGCTGCTGGGGCACGGCTGAGGCTCCGCCGGCCGGTGGGATCGACGGCTGCCGCGGCGGGGGTTGTCCCGGTTCGGCGTCTCGAGTATGCTGGGACGTCGGTCCAACCTCGAACAGGAGTGCATCATCACGCGTGAGAAGGCATCGGCCCTCGTGGTCGACGTGAAGGCCCTGGCCGCCCGGCCGGGGACGATGGAGACGCTTCGGCGGGCCCTGCCGGCCCCCGAGGACTTCGACAACGCCCTGATCGGGGCGCCGGCCGGCTCCGACATCACCGTGGATCTGCGCCTGGAATCCGTGCATGATGGTATCTTGGTCTCCGGCACCGCGTCCGTGACGGCCCACGGTGAATGTAGCCGCTGCCTGGATCCTCTCGAGGTTCCGGTCACGGCCGACATCCAGGAGCTGTACGTCCTGGACCCCGAGCCCGCAGCGGACGAGGAGGACGAGCAGCACGCCGTCGAGGACGATGCGATCGACCTCGAGCCCGTGCTGCGGGACGCGGTGATCACGCAGCTTCCGTTCCAGCCCGTGTGCCGGGAGGACTGCCCGGGCCTGTGCTCCGTCTGCGGGGCGCGCCTGGAGGAGGATCCGGAGCATCACCACGACGTGGTGGATCCGCGCTGGTCCGCCCTGTCGGGGCTGCTCGGCACCGAGGATGCCGCGAACGAGACGACAACGACGAGAGAAGAGAGATAGCAGTGGCTGTTCCCAAGAGGAAGATGTCCCGTGCCAACACCCGCGCACGCCGTTCCCAGTGGAAGGCGACCGCGCCTCAGCTGGTCAAGACCGTGGAGAACGGGAAGGTGACCTACAGCCTCCCGCACCAGGCCAAGGTCGTCACCGACTCCGCCGGCACCCCGCTGTACTTCGAGTACAAGGGCCGCAAGGTGGCCGACGCCTGATCCAGGTTCCCACCATGGACACCGCGTCCCACGGAGAGCTTCTGCAGCGTCTCGGCGTCGACATCGACGCCGAGACGCTGCTGCTTGCGCTGACCCACCGCTCCTACGCCCACGAGCACCCCGGCACCCCGGACAACGAGCGCCTCGAGTTCCTCGGGGACTCCGTGCTCGGCCTGGCCGTGACCACCGAGCTGTACCACCGCTTCCCGCACCTGCCCGAGGGGCAGCTGGCCAAGCGTCGGGCCGCCGTCGTCTCCGAGCGGTCCCTGGCGGTGCTGGCCCGCGGCATCGGCCTGGGGCAGCACATCCGCCTGGGGCGGGGAGAGGCCATCTCCCACGGCGGGGACAAGGACTCGATCCTCGCCGACACCATGGAAGCCCTGTTCGGGGCGACCTTCATCACCTGCGGCCCGGAGATCGCCCGGGACCTGGTCCTGCGCTTCACCTCGCCCCTGCTGGACGATGAGTTCGTGCTCGGCGCCGGGCGGGACTGGAAGACCGAGATCCAGGAGCTGGCCGCGGCCCGCGGCCTGGGGGAGGTCAGCTACGAGGTCCAGGGCGAGGGCCCCGAGCACGCCCGGATCTACCGGGCCACCGTCCTGCTGGGCGGGACCGCCCACGGGGAGGGCTCCGGTCCGGCCAAGAAGCAGGCGGAGCGGGCGGCCGCGGAGGTCGCCTTCCGCGCCCTGCACGGCGTGGTCACCGGCGCCTGAGGTGCCGGAGCTGCCCGAGGTCGAGGTGGTGCGCGCCGGACTGGCCGCGCACGTGCTCGGCGCCCGCGTCACCGACGTCGAGGTCCTGGATCCCCGATCCCTGCGCCGCCACGACGCCGGACCGGGGGATTTCCGCGCCCGGCTCAGTGGCGCGCGGATCGACGACGTCGCCCGGCGCGGGAAGTACCTGTGGCTGCTGCTCGCGGATCCGCAGGGGCACCGTCTGGACGATGCCCTGGTGGTGCACCTGGGCATGAGCGGGCAGGCCCTGCTGGCTCGGCCCGACGCCCCGGATCCCCGGCACCTGCGGCTGCGCTGCGATCTTGCGGAGGCGGGGGAGTCCTTCCCGGGCGGGCGCGGCCAGCTGCGCTTCGTCGACCAGCGGATCTTCGGCGGCATGTTCCTGGACCGGCTGCTGCCGGTGCACGACGCCGCCGGTTCCCCGGTGCCCGGGGCCGGCGCCTCCGAGCTCGGGGAGGCGAGCATCCCGGCGTCGGTGGCGCACATCGCCCGGGACCCGCTGGATCCGCACTTCGACGCCCGCGCCTTCCGGCGTCGGCTGCTGCGCACGGACTCCGGGATCAAGCGGGTGCTGCTGGATCAGACCGCGATCTCCGGGGTCGGCAACATCTACGCCGACGAGGCCCTGTGGCGGGCCCGGCTGCACTACGCCAAACCGGCCCGCAGCCTCACGGCCGCGCAGACCCGGGACCTGCTGGGCGCGGTGACCGAGGTGATGACCGAGGCCCTGGCCGAGGGCGGGACGAGCTTCGACGCCCTGTACGTGAACGTCAACGGGGAGTCCGGCTACTTCGCGCGGGGGCTGAACGTCTACGGCCGGGAGGGTCTGGCCTGCCGCCGGTGCGGGCGCCCGATCCGCCGGGAGCCGTTCATGAACCGCTCCTCCTACCGCTGCCCGCGCTGCCAGCGCGCCCCCCGCGCGCTCTGACTCCGCCCCCCCACGCGGCCCCGGCAGCGCGCTTGGGAGGGGTTTCAGCGTGTGGGAGCCACGAGGACGCTCCCAAACACCGAAACCGCTCCCAAACCCCGCGCTCAGGGTCTGTCGCCGGCCGCGATGCGTGCGAAGATGAGAGGCACAGCTGAATATCCCGATGACCGAGGTGATCTTGTCGATGGCAAAACACGATGCTCGCCGCCTCGAGCTGACGCTGCTCGAAGGTCGCTTCGATGGTCCTCAGCGAGTGCGGCTTCCTCGTCGCACCTACAGCGTGTATCTGGTCCCCGCCAGCTCCTTCGACGCCTGGCGTTGCGACAAGAAGATGAATCAGCCGGGTGTGTACATGCTTCTGGAGGATCCGAGCGCGGACAATCCGCGACTGTACATCGGCAAAGCGGATCTGCGTGCCAACGGCAAGGGCGCTCTGAGCCGCGTGATCGAGCACCGGGATCAAGGACGCCACCGGTGGTGCCACACCGCCGTCCTTCTGGTGGATGAGCCCAAGAACTTCACCGCCACCGAGCTGAAGTTCCTGGAGTCTCATCTCATCCGCATGGCACGCGAGGCGGGCCGCAATTCACCGGAGAACATCGATACTCCCTCGGCGGGCGACGTGGAGGACGACGTCTACAACGACCTCAGGGCGGTTCTCGCCGATGCCCGTCTGATGATCGCCTCCATGCGCATGCTCTTCCTCGAACCACCGCTGGCTGGCAGCGAAAGCGGCAGTGATATAGACCCCGTGAGCGCAGCGACCGAACCCGCCCGTGCGGCCAGCAGCACGGAGCTGTTCATGCGCCTGCGCGGCAGCACCGAGCCGGCGGTGCTGGTGCACTCGGCTGGAAGCTGGGTGCTCAAGGCGGGCAGCACGATCAAGGGCGAGTGCACCGACCGGCGCATCGGCCGGATCCGATCGGTCCATGCCGCCGCCGTCGATGGGGAGAGGACCACCGCGGCGATCTCCTTCACCTCGGCCAGCGCGGCCGCGAGTTTCGTATCCGGCAATCCCCGCAACGGCAACCTCTCCTGGGCGGATGCCGAAGGCACCAGCCTGGGCGACCTCAAGGACAGCGGCGCCTTCGCCTGACCACCACTGCGCCGGGGCCTCCGGAGGGGCAATCTGGGAGGGGTTTCGGTGTTTGGGAGCCACGAGGACGCTCCCAAACGCCGAAACCCCTCCCAAACCGGCAGAAGGGGCGGCGGGGGTCAGGCCTGCGGGGCGTAGTACTCGCGCAGGCGGCGCATCCCCTCGTCGATGGAGACCGCGGGCTCCCAGTCCAGCAGCTCGCGCGTCCGGCGCTGGTCGAACCAGTGGGAGGTGGACAGCTGCTCGGCCAGGAACTCCGTCATCGGCGGCTCATCCTCGCCGGGGCGCTTCTCCCAGACCTTCTCGATGACCCGGCCGGCCAGCTTCGCCAGCGACGCCGGGACCCGCCGGGTGGGGGCGGGCACCCCGCCGGCCCGGCACATCGCCGCCATCAGCTCGCCCACCGTGCGCGGCTCCCCGTTGGTCACCACCAGGGGACGCCCGTGCACCGTCTCCAGGCGCTCCAGGCACCGGACGATCGCGGTGGCGGCGTTGTCCACGTAGGTGGTGTCGATCAGCGCGGCTCCGGCATCCAGGAGGGGGATCCCGCCGCGGGAGGCCCGCTCCATGATCCGCTCCACCAGCTGGGTGTCCCCGGGGCCCCACACCAGGTGCGGGCGGATCACCCCGACCCGGAAGTCCTCGCCGTCGGCCTCCAGGGCCAGCAGCTCCCCGTAGGCCTTGGAGCGGGCGTAGTTCCCGCGCGCGTGGTCGGGGTCGGCGGTCAGATTCGGCTGGCCCATAAAGGCGGAGCCCGCGTGGGAGACGGACGGGGAGGAGATCTGCACGTAGTCGCGGATCCCGGCCCGCTTGGCCATCTCCACCATCACCCGGGTGCCCCGAACATTGACCTCCTCGTACTCGGCCCACGGCCCGGAGACGCTGACCTTGGCGGCCAGGTGCACCACCGCATCGGCCCCGTCCATCGCCCGGGCCACGGCCTCGGCGTCGGTGATCGAGCCGCGGCGCTGCTCGAAGCGCTCGGCGCCCTTGGCCTGCAGGGACTTGCGCACCGCGGTGGCGTCCGAGCGCTGCAGGGCGATCACGCTCCAGCCGCGGCGGATCAGCTCCAGCGCGGTGCGCGCCCCGAGCATCCCGGAGGCCCCGGTGACCAGCACGGTGCGCCCGTTCGGCTCGGGAAGCCGGGCATCGGGCAGGATCTCCCGGCGCTCGTCCGGATCCGGGGCCCGCCACGCGGTGTCGGGCTCCCGGCCGGGGCCTTGGGCATGACCCCTGCGGCGGTGCTCCTGCTGGTTCACGGCTTGGCCACCTTCCCCCCGGACAGGGTGCTCTCGGCCCACGCGGCCAGGCGCGGGCGGTCGATCTTCGAGTTGTGCCGGATGTCCGTGGGCTGCTCCGGCACCTGCAGCACGGCCACCGGGACCACCCCGGTGCGTCCGCGCACCACAGCGCGCACGGCGTCGGCCAGCTCCAGCGGGGCCGGCCCCGGGTGCACCCCGCGGCGTTGTTCGGGCTCCACGACGACGACGGGCGCCTGCGTACCGGCCGGGCCCACCCCCACCAGCGCGGCCCGGCGCACCGCCGGGAGAGTCTCGGCCGCGGCCTCCGCGGCCACCGGCGTCACCACGGCGTCGGGGGTGCGCAGCAGGTGGGCCAAGCGGCCCTCCACCCACAGCCGACCCGCGGCGTCGAAGTGCCCGATGTCGCCGGTGCGGTGCCAGCCGGGGATGGCCGCGGAGTCCCGCTCCGTCCACCACAGCCGGTCGTAGTGGTCCTTCATGTGCCGGGCGCTGACCAGGATCTCCCCGGTGCGCCGCTCCGCGTGGGAGGGCTCGCGGGAGGGATTCCCCTCCTCGTCCAGCAGCCCCAGGGCCAGCTCGGCCCCGTGCACGGGGACCCCCACGCACACCCCGCCGCCCGCGCCGCGCATGCCCGAGGCGGCGTCGCGCTCGGCCTGCTCGATCTGGGTCAGGGAGATGTCCGCCACGGGCAGGGCCTCGGTCATCCCGTAGGGGGTGTGCACCTGGGCGCGTGGCACCAGGGCGGAGACCCGGCGCAGCAGCGGCAGGGTCAGCGGCGCTCCGGCCGAGAGCAGCAGCCGCACCCGGCCCAGGGCCTCGGCCTCGGCCGGGGCGAGGTCCTCGGCCGTGGCCACGACGTTCATCAGGGCCGCGGGGGAGGCGAAGACGATGGTCGCCTCGATCGCCTGCGCAGCCTGGGCCAGGGCCCGGGCGGAGAGGGTCTTGGGCCGGGTGACATCCATGTCCGGGGTCACCGAGGTGGCGCCCAAGGCCGGGCCCAGCAGGGCGAAGGGCGCGAAGCCGGCCACCAGCCCCGAACCCGGCTGAAGCCGGTAGGTCCGCTGGATCGCGTCGCGCATCGCGCTGAGCTGCCGCTGGGTGTAGGAGACCCCCTTGGCGGGCCCCGTGGACCCGGAGGTGTAGAGGATCGCGGCCTCATCCTCCGGGCGCGGCGCGTCCCAGGGGGTGCCGGCCGGGGCGGCCGGGGCGGCGTCGTCGGTGGCTCCGATCAGCCCGAACGCACGGGTGCTCACCGGGTCCGCGGAGCCGGCGAGGATCCGCCGCCCGGGCCAGCCTGCGGCGCGCGCGGCGGCCAGGGCCTGCGGGATGCCGATGAGGAACTCGGGGGAGGCCCCGCGCAGCGCCCGGGTCAGGCCCTTCAGCCCCAGCCCGGTGTCCGCGACGACGATCACCGCGCCCACGCGCAGGCAGGCGTAGATCAGCACGGTCAGGCGCGCCCCGGGCGGGACCATGAGGCTCACCCGCGCCCCGCGGCGCACGCCCAGTCCGCGCAGCACCGCGGCGGTGCGATCCACCTCGGCGTTCAGCTCCCGCCAGCTCAGCCGCCGCTTGACCGGGGCGGCCCCGTGGCGCCCGGATCCCGCGCGGCGTCGGACCCGGCCCATGTCCACGACGGCCGGTGCGTCGTCCTCCCGGCGGGCCTCCAGCTCGGCGGTCATGGGGCGGAAGTCCGCGGCCAGCGGGGAGCGGGCCTCCCGCTCGGCGCGCACCCGGCGGTGCCGGGCGATGACCGGTTCCGCCTCACCGTACGTCTCGGCCAGCCACGTCCGCACCAGGGGGACGATGTCCTCGTCCTCGGCCACCAGGTGCCCGGCCTTCTCGAAGCGGTGCACCTGCGCCTGGGGCATCCGGCGCAGCAGGTCGTCGAAGTAGCGCTGCTGGAAGACCGGATCGTGCGGACCCCACAGGATCAGCCCCGGCAGCTCATCGCCCGCCACGGCCTCGGCGATGCCGCGCATGGCCGCGTGGGAGCGGTGCCCGGGGTCCGCCGGGATGTCCGCGACGAAGCCGCGGATCCCGTCGCGTTTCTCGGCGTCGTCGTAGGGGGCGCGGTAGGCGGCCTTCACGGCCGGATCCCAGTCCCCGCGGTGCAGGGCGAGGGTCACGTCCAGGAAGGCGGTGGTGGAGCGGGTGCCCCACCCGTGCACCGCCGGGTGCAGGGCCAGGCGCAGGGCCCCGGGCACGGCGGCGTCGGCCGGCTGGGACAGGGCCGTGTTGGTCAGGATGCGCCCGGCGTGCAGGCCCGGGTGCGCGGCCCCCCAGCCCTGGGAGATCAGCCCGCCCCAGTCGTGGGCCACGGTGACCACGCCGTGCTCCCCGGCCTGCTCGTCCAGCCCCAGGGCGGCGGTGAAGTCCCCGAGGTCGGCGACCCGATCCGCCAGGGTGCGGGCGAGCCCGGTGCGCTCGGAGAAGCCCATCTCCAGCTGGTCCACGGCCACCACGCGCCACGGCTGGGCGAAGTCCGCCCCGGCGCGCACCAGGCGCCGCCACAGGTAGGACCAGGTGGGGTTGCCGTGCACGCACAGCAGCGTTCCCACGGGGGTGAGGCCGCGCTCGGCGAGCTCGGCGGCGTTGTCCAGGTAGTGCCAGGTCCGCTCGGTCCCGGCGTCGACGGCGGCCGAGGAGACCACGCGCAGGGTGCGGCTGTCCGCGCGGCGCACCCCCGGCCACGGCTTCAGCGGCACGGGCCCCGGCTGGGGCGCGGTCCGGCGGGCGGGGGTCTGCGTGCTCATCGTCTCCTGGCCTTTCGCTGCTCGGGTGGTGGGGTCTGCGGGCCCTACCAGGCGATCTCCATCAGCCCCGTGTTCAGCCCGGAGCCCACGCCCATGCACAGCACCCGCTGCCCGGGCTCCAGGGTCTCGGCCTGCAGGGCCAGGGTCATCGGCAGGGCCGCCGCGGCGACGTTGCCCCAGTACGGGAAGGTCAGCGGGATCCGGTCTCGGTCGATGCCCACGGCGTCCACGATGGCGTTGGTGTGGGAGGTGGAGATCTGGTGGGTGACGTAGGCGTCCATGTCCGTCCAGTCCCAGCCCTCCCGGTGCGCCTCCTCCCAGGCGTCGGTGACCAGCTTCAGCCCGTGGGTCAGCAGGCCGGTGGCGTCGGTGGCCATGCCCTGCCCGGCGTCCCCGCCGATGCACAGGTCCTTGTGCTCGGTGCCGGCGCGGGAGACGGAGCCGAGGATGCGGTGGCCCTCCGGGTGGCGGTCGGCGCGACCGATGACGGCCGCCGCTGCCCCCGACCCCAGGGTCAGGGTCGCGAACTGAGCGAGCACCTCGTCCCGGGTGGAGCCCTCTCGGTTGAGCATGCGCAGCGCGGTCTCGTGCCAGGGGGAGGGGTCCTCCCCGCACACGATCAGCGCGTAGTCGATGGCCCCGGCGTCGATCATGGAGGAGGCCACGGTGATGCCGTTGACGAAGCCCAGGCAGGCGTTGGTCATGTCGAAGTTCAGCGCGTGGCGCGGCAGCCCGAGCGCGTGGTGGATGCCCACGGCCACGGCCGGTTCGAAGTTGTCGCGGGTCACGGAGCCGTTGATCAGCAGCCCGATCTGCTCCGGGGCCACCCCGGCCTGCTCGAGGGCGGCGCGTCCGGCGCGGGCCGCGCCGTCGTCGAAGCTGGAGCCCTCGGCCCATCCGCGCCGCTCCCGGATCCCGGCCAGGCGCTCCAGCAGGCCCCGGGGCATGCGCAGGCGGCGGTAGGTGTCCGCCAGCTGGTCATCGAACCAGGAGGACGGCACGACCTCCTCGGCTTCCACTCTGGTCACCGAGAGCAGCGACGAGTTCCGATGGCGGATCGAGGAGTTAGAGGTCAATGAATCGTGCCTTCGCGACGAAGTGGTGTGATGCAGGTGCGAGCCGAAGATCGTGGGGACCGGCCCCGACCCTGCCGCCGCACCCCTCGGGGTGGGACGAGACGGACGCGCGGCAGTCCGCTGATCAACTCTACAGCCCCCGGAGTGGGCTCCTGTCATTTCCCGCGGGCGGCCACCCGACGCCGGCGGGGTGGGGGCGGGTCGATAGAGTGGTGCAGGCTCGGCCCCCGCCCGGCGTCGGGCAGGCAACCGTGAGCCGTGGAAGGAGCACCGTGCATCTGAAGACCCTGACCGTGCGCGGCTTCAAGTCCTTCGCCTCCGCGACGACCTTCGAGTTCGAACCCGGGGTCACCGCCGTCGTCGGCCCCAACGGCTCGGGCAAGTCCAACGTGGTGGACGCCCTCGCGTGGGTCATGGGCGAGCAGGGGGCGAAGTCCCTGCGCGGCGGGAAGATGGAGGACGTCATCTTCGCCGGGACCTCCGCCCGCCAGGCGCTGGGCCGGGCGCACGTGACCCTGACCATCGACAACGCCGACGGCGCCCTGCCCATCGAGTACTCCGAGGTGACGATCTCCCGGACCCTGTTCCGCAGCGGGGGCTCCGAGTACGCGATCAACGGCTCATCTTGCCGCCTGCTGGACATCCAGGAGCTGCTCTCCGACTCCGGGCTGGGCAGGGAGATGCACGTGATCGTGGGCCAGGGGCAGCTGGACCGGATCCTGCACGCGACCCCGGAGGAGCGACGCGGGTTCATCGAGGAGGCCGCGGGCGTGCTCAAGCACCGGCGGCGCAAGGAGAAGACCCTGCGCAAGCTGGCCTCGATGGAGGCCAACGTCTCCCGGCTGGAGGACCTCACCGGGGAGATCGGCCGGCAGCTGACCCCGCTGGGACGCCAGGCCAGGGTGGCCCGGCGCGCCCAGCGCATCCAGCACGAGGTGCGCGATGCCCGGGCGCGGCTGTTCGCCGACGACTGGGTGCAGGCCTCCACCGCCCTGGAGGCCGACGCCGAGGCCCTGGCCCAAGCCCAGGAGGGGCTGCGCCGGGCCGAGGCCGTGCACGAGGAGCTCACGGGCCGGATCACCGAGCTGGAGGCCGAGGCCGCCCGGCTGGGCCCCGAGGTCGCGGCCAGTCGGGACGCCTACTACGCCCTGACCCAGACCACGGAGCGCTTCGCCTCCCTGGCGCAGCTGGCCGACGAGCGGGTGCGCGCCGCCTCCGCGCCGGTGGCCCGGGCGCACCTGCGGGATCCGGAGCAGCTGGAGGCCGCCGTGCGGCGCCTGGAGGAGGAGCTCACGGGACTGACCGAACGGCAGGAGCAGGCCCGGGCAGACCACGAGCGGGCCGGGCGCACCCGCGCCGAGGCGGAGGCCGCCGCCGACGAGGCCCAGGAACACCACGCGGCCCTGGTGGCTCAGGCCGCCGCCCGCCGCGAGGACATCGCCGCCCTGCGCGGACGGATGGCCACCGCCCGCTCCGAGCACGAGGCGCTGGTCTCCCGCCGCGAGGACCAGCGGGAGCGGATCGCCCGACTGGAGGAGCGCCTGGCCGAGCAGCAGGGGCAGCTCGAGCAGCTCACGGCCGCCGCGGGCCCCTCCGAGGAGGACCATCGCGCGGCCGCGGAGGCCTCCGAGCAGGCCGAGGCCCACACCGAGACCACCCAGCGCCGGCTGGACGAGGCCGCCGCCGAGGCCGCCGCCGCCCGGCGGGAGCTGGACGCCGCCCGAGCCCGCGTCGCGGCACTGACCGACGCGATGCCGGCGGCCGACGGCACCGATGCCGTGCTCGCCGCGTTCCCCGACCGGCTGGTGGCCGTGGCCGAGCACCTGCAGACCGCCCCCGAGCACGCCGCGGCCGTGGCCGCCGCCCTCGGGCCTCTGGCCGAGGGCCTGGCCCTGAGCTCATCCGCCGATCGGGAGGGGATCGCCCCGATCCTCGAGACGGCGCGGCAGCGGGATCTCGGCGTGGTCAGCGTGCTCACCGATGACGCCCTGGGGGATGCCGCCGAGGACGGGGACATCGACGGCGGCGAGATGCCCGCCCCGCTCGCCCGCGCCGCCGCGGCCGCCGGGATACCGGCGCACTGGGCCCCGCGGGCCGTCGACGGCGGGGACCTCGCCCCGCGGATCCGTCGTCTCCTGGCCCGCACGGCGCTGGTGGCCGACGCCGCGGCCGCCGAGGCCCTGCGCCGGCACCTGCCCGCCGGTGCCGGGCCGGTCTGGCGGATCGCCGCCGCGGACGGCACCGTGCTGGAGGCGCACACCGCCCGCGGCGGCTCCGCCGATGCCGTCACCGGGCTGGAGATCCGCAGCCGCCTGGACGCCGCCCGCGCCGCCGTCGTCGAACTGCAGCAGACCCACGAGCGGGTCCGGGCCGGACACGACGAGGCTTCCGCGGAGCACCGCCGCGCCCGCGAGCAGGCCAAGACCGCCCGCGCCGAGTTCGCCCGCATCAGCCGGGAGTCCACTGCCAGTGCGGCGGCCCTGTCCCGGGCCCGCACCCTGGTGGGCACCACCGAGGAGGAGCTCGCCGCGGCCCGGGAGCACCTGCAGGAGCTGGATGCCCGGGAGCCGGGGCTGGCCGCGACCCTGAAGAAGGCGGTGGGCGCGGTTTCCGCCGCCCTGGAGCTGCAGCGCCAGGAGGGCACCGAGGCCGTGGACGCCGCCGAGGCCGAGCGCACCCGCACCGCCGACGCCGCGGCCGCGGCCCGCACCGCCGAGACCGAGGCCCTGCTGGGCGTGCGCGCTGCCGAATCCGGGCTGCGCGCGGCCGAACGGCGCTTGGAGGCCGCCCGCCGGGCCGTGGCCGCCGAGCGCACCGCCCGCGCCGAGGTCCAGCGTCAGGAGGCCCGGCAGGCCGCCCGGCTGCGCGCCCGACGCGGCGTGCGGGAGATGATCGCGCGGGTCGCCGAGCGCATCGAGGTCTCCCTCACCGAGGCTTCCCGGATCCGGGAGCAGACCCAGACCCGCCGCGCCGCCGTCGAGACCCGCCTGCACGAGGCCCGCACCGACGAACGCGAGCAGCGCGACCAGCTGGACGAGCTGCGGCGCACCACCCATTCCGGGGAGCTGGAACGGGCCACCCGCGAGGCCCGCCTGGAATCCCTGCGCGAAGCCGTGCACGAGGAGCTGTCCCTGACCGTTGAGACCCTCGTGGAGGACTACGGGCCGCACCTGCCCATCCCCGTGCTGGATGAGGACGGGGAAGCCGCGGGGCAGGAGCCCTTCGAGCGCGCGGCCCAGGAGAAGCGCCTGGAGCGGGCCCGGCGGGACCTGAAGGCCCTGGGCAAGGTCAACCCGCTGGCCCTGGAGGAGTTCGCCGCCCTGGAGGAGCGGCACACGTACCTGGCCCAGCAGCTGGAGGACCTCAAGAGGTCCCGGGCGGACCTGGAGGAGATCATCCGGGATGTGGACGAGCACGTGCGCACCGTGTTCGCCCAGGCCTTCGCGGACACCCAGGAGCAGTTCGTGCGCGTGTTCGGGACCCTGTTCCCCGGCGGGGAGGGGAAGCTGGTGCTCACCGACCCGCAGGACCTGCTCACCACGGGGATCGAGGTGCACGCCAAGCCCGCGGGCAAGAAGGTCAAGCGGCTGTCCCTGCTCTCCGGCGGGGAGCGCTCGCTGACCGCGATCGCGATGCTCGTGGCGATCTTCAAGGCCCGGCCCTCCCCGTTCTACGTGATGGACGAGGTGGAAGCCGCCCTGGATGACCGGAACCTGGGGCGCCTGCTGACCATCCTGCGGGAGCTGCAGGAGTCCTCGCAGCTGATCATCATCACCCACCAGAAGCGCACCATGGAGATCGCCGACGCTCTCTACGGGGTCTCGATGCGCGGGGACGGCATCACCCAGGTCATCTCCCAGCGCCTGGCCGACCTCCGCTGAGGCGGGCCCCCGGTCCCGATCCGCCGCGTTCGGGAGGGGTTTCGGTGTTTGGGAGCCACGAGGACGCTCCCAGACACCGAAATCCCTCCCAAACAGCCGGAGAGGGCGCGGAGGGTGCGGCCCGGTCAGGGGCGGGCGGGCTCCGCGGTGCGCGGCAGCCACGCCAGCAGGGCGAGCACCAGCAGGGCCGCGCTGATCAGGAAGGCCGGGCTGAACCCGGCGGCGTCGACCACAGCACCCAGCAGCACCGGGGCGAGGATCTGCCCGACGTCGCTGGAGGCCTGGAACAGCGCCATCACCGCACCTCCGGAGCGTCGGGTCCCCACGACGTCGGCCAGCGCGGCCTGCTGCGCCGGGGCGTAGAAGCCCGTGCAGATCCCGGTCAGCAGGCACACGCCCCACAGCGCCCACGGCCCGGGCACGACGCCGGTCAGCGCCGTCAGCCCGGCCGCGGCCAGCAGCCCGGTGAGCATCACCGGTCGCCGGCCGATCCGATCCGAGGTGCCGGCCAGGAAGATCTGGGAGATCGCAGCGCCCGCGGCCAGCACCGCCAGGGCGATGCCGGCCACCGACGCCCCGTAGGCCCCGGCCACCGCCGCGCCCAGCAGCGGGATGATCGCCACGCGTGCGCCGAGGTTGGTCCAGCCGTTGGCGAAGGAGGACACCAGCAGGGCCCGGTAGGTCGGACGCGCCCAGGCCTCCCGGATGCGCATCGGCAGGGGGATCGAGCCGGTGTCCGTGGTCGGGGCCGTGGGCCGCAGCTTCCACGCGGCCACCGCGATCGCCACCGCCAGGGCCGCGGCGTAGATCGCGAACGGGGCCCGCAGGCCGAGCGCGGCCGCGGCCGCCCCGATCACCGGCCCCATGATGTTCCCGGTCAGGAAGGCCGTCGCGTAGTACCCGGAGACCCGCCCGCGGATGTCCGGCGGGGACAATCGGGCGATCAGACCCATCGCGGACACCGTGAACATCACCGAGCCCACCCCGCCGATACCGCGCAGCACCAGCAGCAGCGGGTAGCTCGGGGCGAAGGCCGTGGCCAGGGAGGAGCCGGCCACGATCCCCAGGCCCCACAGGTACACGGCGCGCTCGCCGAAGCGGCTCACCAGGGGCCCGGCCGCCGGAGCGCCGGCCACCCGCATGAGGGCGAAGGCGCTGATCACCGCACCCGAGGCGGCCGCCCCCACGCCGAAGGAGGCCGCGAACTGCGGCAGCACGGGCGCGACGAGTCCGTAGCCGACGGCGATCACGAACGCCGCGACGATCATGACCTTCAGGTCCTGGGGCACCGGGGTGCGGTCGGTCTGCGGGTCCTCGGCGGGAGGTCGACGTCGGAAGGGGAGGTGTCGGGGCACAGCCGCCCACTGTACCCGCGCCGGGCGGGGCGCCCTGTGGCAAGCTGGGGGACGTGAATGATTCCCTGATCCTCATCCTGTTCATCGCCCTCGGCGTGATCGTCCTGGGCGGCCTGGCCTTCGTGCTGCTCAAGGGCCCCAAGGCCCCGAAGGGCGGCTACCCGGAGACCCGGGAGCCGGACGACATCGCCGCAGAGGAGCAGGCACCGGCCGGACCCCGCTACGAGACGCCGGCACCGGTGGCCGGGCGCCTGGTCCGGCTGCGCGAGCGCCTGGCCCGCTCCAACTCGATGCTGGGCAAGGGCCTGCTGACCCTGCTCTCCCGAGAGAGGATCGACCAGGACGTCTGGGACGAGATCGAGGAGACGCTGCTGCTGGCGGACCTCGGCTCGGAGCCCTCCCAGCGGCTGGTGGAGGCCCTGCAGACCCGGGTCCGGGTCGAGGGCACCGAGGATCCGGCGCACGTGAAGGCGATGCTGCGCGAGGAGCTGCTGAAGCTGGTGGATCCCACCATGGACCGCAGCCTCGCCCTGGACGGGGCGGGGGAGGATCCCGGCGTCGTGCTGGTGGTCGGGGTCAACGGCGTCGGGAAGACGACGACGGTCGGCAAGCTCGCCCGGGTCATGGTCGCCGAGGAGAAGTCCCTGGTGCTGGGGGCCGCGGACACCTTCCGGGCCGCGGCGGCGGACCAGCTGCAGACCTGGGGCAACCGGGTCGGGGTGGACACGGTGCGCTCGGAGAAGGAGGGCGCGGATCCGGCCTCGGTGGCCTTCGAGGCCGTCACCGAGGCCAAGCGGCGCGGGGCGGACACCGTCATGATCGACACCGCGGGGCGCCTGCAGAACAAGGCCGGGCTGATGGATCAGCTGGGCAAGGTCAAGCGGGTCACGGAGAAGGTGGCCCCGGTGACCGAGGTGCTGCTGGTGATCGATGCGACCACCGGGCAGAACGGCATGGTCCAGGCGAAGGTGTTCTCCGAGGTCGTGGACATCACGGGGATCGTGCTGACCAAGCTGGACGGGACGGCCAAGGGCGGCATCGTGGTGGCCATCCAGAACGAGCTCGGCGTGCCGGTCAAGCTGGTGGGCCTGGGCGAGGGCCCGGATGATCTGGCGCCCTTCGATCCGGAGGGCTTCGTGGACGCGCTGCTGGACTGATCCGGGCTCCGCCGAGATGACGGCGGTTTTACGCTCCCGGAACACGGCGGACGTCCGCGAAACACGGCCGTTACCGGCGCGGTCGGGAGAGCGAAACACGATGACGGCATCGTGGGGGCACCTGCCCCGCATCCGTCACTCGTAAGGACCCCCGGCTATGCAAGAACTGACTGCCCAGGACGTCTGGACGATCGTTGCCGCCGCTCTCGTGCTGCTGATGACCCCCGGACTCGCCTTCTTCTACGGCGGCATGACCCGCGTCAAGGCCGCCCTGAACATGATGATGATGAGCTTCGTGTCCATCGGCATCATCGGCGTCGTCTGGGTGCTGTGGGGCTCGTCGGTGGCCGGCGGGGATGAGCTGATCCCCGGGATCCTCGGCAACCCCTTCACGGACTTCGGATCCGAGCAGGCCACCCACGACGGCTCCCTGCTGGGCATCGCCTTCTCCTCGACCTTCGCGATCATCGCCGTGGCCCTGATCTCCGGAGCCATCGCGGACCGCGCGAAGTTCGGCGCCTGGTGCATCTTCGTGCCCCTGTGGGTCACCCTGGTCTACGCCCCCGTGGCGTACATGGTGTGGGCCGACGGCGGCCTGCTCAAGGACGGCGCGATCGGCTCGGCCCTGGGGGAGGCCATCGACTTCGCCGGCGGCACGGTGGTGCACATCAACGCCGGTATGGCCGGTCTGGTGCTGTGCCTGATCATCGGCGCCCGCCGCGGCTTCGGCCGGGACGCCAACCAGCGTCCGCACAACCTGCCCTTCGTGATGCTGGGTGCCGCGCTGCTGTGGTTCGGCTGGTTCGGCTTCAACGTCGGCGCCGCCGCGACTCCCGCTCAGGCGGGGCTGACCTGGATCAACACCCTGGTGTGCCCGGCCGCGGCGATGCTCGGCTGGATCGCGGTGGAGCGCATCCGGGACAAGCACGCCACGAGCCTCGGCGCGGCCTCCGGCGTCGTCGCCGGCCTGGTGGCCATCACCCCGGCCTGTGCGAACGTGGATCCCGGCTGGGCCGTGGTGCTCGGCGTGGTCTCCGGCGTCGGCTCCGCCTTCGCGGTGGGCCTGAAGTACCGGCTGGGCTATGACGACTCCCTGGATGTGGTGGGGGTGCACCTGGTCTCGGGGATCATCGGCACCGTGGCTCTGGGGTTCATCGCCACCCCGGAGACCGGCACCGCCGGGCTGTTCTACGGCGGCGGCTTCGAGCTGCTGCTGACCCAGGTGGTCGCGGCTCTGGTGACCATCGTGTACTGCGGGATCGTCACCGCCGTGATCGGCCTGGCCATCCACAAGACCATCGGGTTCCGGGTCCCCGAGCGCTCGGAGATCCAGGGCATCGACCTGGCCGCCCACGCGGAGACCGCCTACTCCTTCGCCTCCGGCACCTCCGGCCAGTTCTCGGTGCGGGGCTGAGCCCGCCCATCCCCAGACCCATTCGATCCTCAGGAGAGAACAGATGAAGCTCATCACCGCAGTGGTCCGACCGGAGATGTTCACGGACGTCAAGGAGGCCCTGGAGGAGTACGGCATCCACGGCATGACCATCTCCGACGCCGCCGGTTACGGCATCCAGCACGGACACCGGGAGGTGTACCGCGGCGCCAAGTACACCGTGGATCTGCTGCAGAAGATCCGCGTGGAGATCCTCACCACCGACGAGCGGGCCCGGGAGATCGTGGACGTGATCGTCAAGGCCGCCCACACCGGCAGCCAGGGCGACGGCAAGGTCTGGGTGCAGCCGGTGGACGAGGTCAAGCGCGTGCGCACCGGCGAGGCCGACGAGAAGGCCCTGTACGACTCGAAGTAGCGGGACCCACACACGATCGCACTCCCATCGGATCCCCCGGGCTGCCCGGGGGATCCGGTGCTATTCTGGGAAGCTGACTGCCACGACGTCGCCGGCGGCTGCGGTAGATTCCGCCGCCCCGATCCCGGTGGCGTCCGCCCGGACCCGACGAAAGCAGACCACGCCTCGTGTTCAACTCCCTGTCCGACCGTCTTGCGGCCACCTTCAAGAACCTGCGCGGCAAGGGCCGCCTGAGCGAAGCCGACGTCGACGCCACCGTGCGCGAGATCCGTCGCGCCCTGCTCGACGCCGACGTCGCGGTGCCCGTGGTCCGCGAGTTCACCGGCGCCGTCAAGCAGCGCGCCCTGGGCGCTGAGGTCTCCGAGGCCCTGAACCCCGGCCAGCAGGTCGTGAAGATCGTCAACGACGAGCTCAAGCAGATCCTCGGCGGGCAGACCCGGCGCATCCGCATGGCCAAGACCGGTCCGACCATCATCATGCTCGCCGGTCTGCAGGGTGCCGGCAAGACCACCCTGGCCGGGAAGCTCGCGCATTGGCTGTCCACTCAGGGGCACAAGCCCATCCTGGTCGCCTCGGATCTGCAGCGGCCCAACGCCGTGACCCAGCTGCAGGTGGTCGGCCAGCGCGCCGGCGTCCCCGTCTTCGCCCCGCACCCGGGCACCACCAGCGAGTTCGACGACCCCACGGGGGACCCGGTGCAGGTGGCCCGGGACGGAGTGGCCGAGGCCCGCGCCAAGCTGCACGACGTCGTCATCGTGGACACCGCCGGACGGCTCGGTGTGGACCAGGAGCTGATGAAGCAGGCCCGGGACATCCGCGATGCGATCGTGCCCAACGAGGTCCTGTTCGTCATCGACGCGATGATCGGCCAGGACGCCGTGAACACCGCCCTGGCCTTCGACGAGGGCGTGGACTTCACGGGCGTGGTGCTGTCCAAGCTCGACGGCGACGCCCGCGGTGGTGCGGCCCTGTCCGTGGCCAGCGTGACCGGCAAGCCCATCATGTTCGCCTCCACCGGCGAGGGCGTGAAGGACTTCGAGCAGTTCCACCCGGACCGGATGGCCGACCGCATCCTGGACATGGGCGACGTCCTGACCCTCATCGAGCAGGCCGAGGCCTCCTGGGACAAGGCCGAAGCCGACCGGATGGCCAAGAAGTTCCAGGATCGCGAGGACTTCACCTTCGAGGACTTCCTGGCCCAGATGCAGCAGATCCGCAAGATGGGATCCATGAAGAAGCTGCTGATGATGATGCCGGGTGCGGCCCAGATGCGCCAGCAGCTGGAGAACTTCGACGAGAAGGAGATCGACCGCGTCGAAGCCATCGTCCGATCCATGACCCCGCACGAGCGGGTGGCCCCGAAGATCATCAACGGCTCCCGCCGCGCGCGCATCGCCCGCGGTTCCGGCGTCACCGTCTCCGAGGTCAACCAGCTCATGGAGCGCTTCGGCCAGGCGCAGAAGCTGATGAAGCGCATGGCCGGCGGCAAGGGCATGCCTGGAATGCCGGGTATGCAGGGGATGCCGGGCATGCCCGGGATGGGCGGGCCCGGCGGCGGGTCCAAGAAGAAGGCCAAGGGCAAGAACGCCAAGCGCAAAGGCTCCGGCAACCCGGCCAAGCGCGAGGCCCAGCGCAAGGGCCTGCAGCAGCCGGCCGCGGCCCGCGGGTCCTCCTTCGGTCAGCAGCAGAAGCAGGACCTGGACCTGTCCAACCTGCCCAAGGGGTTTGAGAAGTTCCTCGGGGACCAGTAGACCGGAAGCATGGCTGATACCTACCTCTCCCCGGAGGACTTCCGGGCCTTCGTCGCCTCCCTGCCGCGCCGTCGCCTGGCCGCAGGCGCCCTGATCACCGATCCGAACGGGTCGGTGCTGGTGGCCAAGCCCAACTACAAGGACGGTTGGACCCTGCCCGGTGGGACGGTGGAGGCCGGCGAGGCCCCGCAGGAGGGCTGCTTCCGGGAGGTCGTGGAGGAGACCGGGCTGCGCCTGGAGCCCGGCCGGCTGCTGCTGATCTTCCACGGCCTGTCGATGGGCGAGTGGGGGGATTCGGCCTATTTCCTCTACGACGGCGGCACCATCCCTGCCGACGCGCCGATCCGGCTGCAGGCCGAGGAGCTGCTGGAATACCGCTTCGTCCCCGCGGCTGAGCTGGACGCGTACGTGGGTCCGGGATTCGCCGGGCGCCTGCGTCGTGCCCTGGAAGCCCGGAAGACCGGTGAGGTCGTAGAATTGAGCTCCACCAGCTGGGGCTGAGCCCGCAGGAGGATCCGATCGAGGATCCGAACGCCGCCGAGGCGCTCGAGGAAGCGGAGCCGATGCTCTCCGGCTGCCCGCCCACCGCTGAGAAGGAGGAGGTCGTCGTGGACCCGCAGGATCCCGCATCCGCCCGGCCGCCGCACCGGCCCCAGGCCCAGACCCCGCACCCCGCGGCGGCGGGCTGGCAGTGGGTGCCTGTGCGCCTGGACCTGCACCGGCGCCTCACCGAGCAGGCCGACGGCGCCGTGTCCGTGGACCCCAGCGGCGGTCCCGCCGAGCAGGAGAGCATCCTGCGGGTGCTGCGTGAGCAGTCCGTGCCGGCCGTGTACAGCGCCGCCGAGCGCACGATCGACCTGATGCTGCCGGTCACCGGCCCCGGTGCTGATCCGCGCGTGGCCCGGGCCGACGCGGAAGGGCGGCTCACCCTGGGTGCGGGCCTGGAGGACTTCATGGAGGAGCTGCTGGCCTTCCCCGGGCTGGAATACGCCTCCTGGCAGACCGGCCCGTCCCCGCAGGCCGCCCCCACCGCCGTCGCCGAGGTCTGCCTCCCGGTGCCCGCCCTGCGCCGACGCCTGCTGCGCACCCGACGCCGCGGACCCGTCCAGCTCGCCGCCCCCGCCGCGGGCTGGTCCCTGGCCGCCGGCACCGACTACGAGGACCTCGTGGAGCTGCTGGACGCGGTCGACGCCCCGGCGGTTCTGCTGGACACGGACGGGGAGCACCGGGCCCTGACCGTGCTCGGTCAGGACGCGGACCCGGTGACCCTGGAATGGGGCCCGGTGCGCACCTCCGTGGCGACCTACCCCGAGGATTCCCCCGCGGGGCGGCTGCAGGCCCAGGTCTCCGGGCTGGCCTCCCAGCCCCGTCGCGACGCCGCCCGCCGCGGCGCCGTCGCCGCCCTGGCCGAGCGCTTCCGCCTGGACGCTCCCTCCGCCCGGCGCCTGGCCGGATACGCCGAGGACGCCACCGGGCGCTACGCCCCCGAATCCGTGCTCCAGCTGCTGGGCCTGCCGGAGGACGCAGCGAAGATCCTGGACGGGCGGCGCACCCCGGAGGACCTGCCGGAGCACGAGGTGATCGCCCCCGAGCAGGGCCCGGTCGGCGCGGTGGCCCAGCGCGTGCGCGATGGCGCGCAGACCCTGCTGGACGGGGTGCGCGGTGTCCGGACGGACCAGAACCCGGATTCGATGAGCCCGGGCGTCGGCGCCGGATCCCGGGCCGGGGGCATCGGCCCGCACGGGCCCGCCCTGCCCGAGCACCACCTGCCCGCCCGCCTGGTGCGCGGGGCCGCGGTCAGCGCCGCCGCGGCCCTCGGCTGGGGCGTGGGCACCTGGCTGGGGCGTCGGAACCGGTGAGCCCGGCGGCATCGCCCTGGACCGAGCGGATCCGCGCCCGACTGGATGACCCCCAGCACCCGGACTGGGTGAGACCGGCCCCCACGGCCCGGCAGCGGCGCGCGGATGCGCTGATCGCCGCGGGGATGGCCGCGCTGAGCGCGTTGAACATCGCGACCTCGCAGTCCGTCGGCCAATACGGCGATCACGCGGTGCGGCCGCGGGACTACGCCGTCGTGCTCCTCATGGCGGCACTGCTGGCGCTGCGTCGCTCCCACCCGGTCGCGACGATGCTGGCGGCTACGGCCCTGTTCATCGGCGGGGCGTACCTGGGTCCGGCCGGCAGCATGACCGTCACCTTCCAGATCGCCTACTTCACGACCATCTACTCTGCGGTGGCCTGGGCCCGGCACCGGGCCGCGGTGTGGACGGCGATGCTCGCGGTGATCCTCGTGATGACCCTGTGGGTCCTGCTGGACCTGTCCATGCGGCAGTCCGTGGCCATCCTCAAGGACCGCGTTCCCCGTGACGGCGCCGGACCCTTCGATCCGGTGGTCTCCTACGTCCTCGTCTTCGCCGCGATGAACCTGGCCTACTTCGGCGGCGCCGCGGCCTTCGGGCGGGCCTCCTGGCGCGCCGCCCTGCGCACGACCCTGCTGGCCGAGCAGGCCGAGACCATCCGGGCGCAGTCCCAGCGGCTGAGCGAGCAGGCGGTCCTGCAGGAGCGGGTGCGCCTGGCCCGAGAGCTGCACGACGCGATCGGCCACCACTTCACCGGGGTCGGGATGCTCGCCGGCGGTGCCCGCCGGCGCCTGGAGAAGGCCGGCGCCCCCGACGAGGCTCACCTGACGGGCCCGACGGCCTCCGCCCTGCGCGAGGCCCTCCTGCGCGTGGAGGGCTCCACCCGGGAGGGCGTCGCGGAGCTGCGCACGATCCTCGCCGTCCTGCGCGACCCCCACGAGGGCCCGGAGTCCGCGGAGGAGGAACCGGGACTCGCCCGGACCCTGCGCCTGCCCCGGGAGATGGAGCGGGCCGGGCTCACGGTGCGCTGGGAGCTGGCCGTGCCCGAGGCGACGTGGGAGACCCTTCTGCGCACGATGGGCCTGCCCGCCCAGCTGGCCTTCCTGAGGATGGCCCAGGAGTCCCTGACCAACGCCGCCAAGCACGCCGGTTCCGGGACCGCGGCCTTCGTCGTGCGCCTGCGCGCCGAGGCAGGTCTGCTGGAGGGCGAGGTCACCGACGACGGCGGCGGGCCCGCACCCGTGGGAGGTGTGATCGGCGGGACCGGCGGCCGGGGGCTGCGCGGTCTGCGGGAGCGGGCCGAGGCCCACGGCGGTCACGCCTGCTGGGGTCCGCGCGTCGGCGGGCGCGGATGGTTCGTGCGCTTCGCCCTGCCCCTGCCGCCCGAGGAGGCGCACGGGCAGCTCGAAGCGGCGCAGGGGGTCTCCCGTGGCTGAGGCGCAGACTCTGCGGGTGCTTCTGGTGGACGATCAGGCGCTGGTCCGGGCCGGATTCCGCCTGGTCCTGGAGCTGGAGGAGGACATCGAGGTCATCGGGGAGGCGGCCGACGGCGGTCAGGCTCTGCGGCTGCTGGCCGAGCGGCCCGCCGACGTCGTGCTGATGGACATCCAGATGCCCGGGGTCAACGGCATCGAGGCGACCCGGGAGGTGACTCGACGCCAGCTCGGCCGGGTCCTGATGCTGACCACCTTCGGTGAGGACCAGCACCTGATGGCCGCCCTGCGGGCCGGGGCCAGCGGCTTCCTGCTGAAGACGGCCACCCCGGAGGAGCTCGTCGCGGCCGTGCGCGCCGTGGGATCCGGGCAGGCCCTGCTCAGCCCCGAGGTCACCCTCCCGCTGATCCGGCGGGTGGCCGGGATGCCCGGGGAATCCGGGGAGGGGGCGCCCGAACACGGCCTGGCCGGGGAGGGCCGCACCGGCAAGGCTGCCGGTGGGTGCGCTTCCTCGCCCGACGCCGTCGAGCCGGGGGCGGGGGCGGAACCGGACCCCGCGCGCGAGGCCGAACGGGAGGAGGCCCGCCGTCGCCTGGCCACGCTGACCCCGCGCGAGACGCAGATCCTCGGGCTGATGGCCCAGGGCCTGTCCAACGGCGAGATCGCCGAGAAGCTGTGGCTCGGGCAGGCCACCGTGAAGACCCACGTCTCCGCCGTCTTCGCCAAGACGGGCTCCCGGGACCGGGTGCAGGCGGTCGTGCTCGCGCACCGGGCCGGGCTCGGCGCCCGGGACTGATCCGCGTGGATCCCCCCGCCGGGGGAGGGGCGCCGGAGGCGGATTCATCCTCCGGGGGGAGGCGAGGCCGGAATCGCTCGGCCTAGCGTGGATGACGCGGCCCGCACCGCCGTGCGCGTCCGCATCCGCCGCATCCGAAGCCCTGAGGAGACCCCCATGCCCCCGATGCCCGATGACCCCGTGCTGCGCGTGCACGGCCTGACTCGCCGCTTCGGCGAGCGGACCGTGGTGGACGGGCTGGACTTCGCCCTGCGCCCCGGCACGATGACCGGGTTCCTCGGCGCCAACGGCGCCGGGAAGACCACCACCCTGCGCATGATCATGGGGATCTTGGAACCCGCGGCGGGGGAGGTCCTGTGGCGCGGTGAGCCCCTGGGCGCGGAGCAGATCGGCCGCTTCGGGTACATGCCGGAGGAGCGCGGGCTGTGGCCCAAGCAGCGGATCATCGACCAGCTGGTCTACCTCGCCCAGCTGCAGGGTGTGGCCCGAGCCGAGGCCCGCGACCGGGCCGGGCGGCTCCTGGAGGAGTTCGGCCTCGCGGATCGGGGCCGCGACCTGCTGGAATCCCTCTCCCTGGGCAACCAGCAGCGCGTGCAGATCGCGGCGGCCCTGATCCACGAGCCGGAGGCCCTGATCCTGGACGAGCCGTTCTCCGGGCTGGACCCCGCGGCCGTGGACTCCATGGTCGAGATGCTGCGTCGCCTGCTGCGCCGCGGGGTGCCCGTGCTGTTCTCCAGCCACCAGCTGGACCTGGTGGAGCGGCTGTGCGAAGACGTCGTCATCCTCCACGAGGGGACGGTGGCCGTCGCCGGGAGCGCCGAGACCCTGCGCAGCACCGGCCCGGCCCGCTACCGGATCACCGCCGAGGCGGACCTGGGCTGGCTGCGGGACGTCCCCGAACTGGACGTGCTCGACGTCGCCGGGCGAGAGGCGCTCGTGGAGCTCCCGGAGGACCCGGGGGAGAGCGATCGGACGCGCTCGCGCCTGCTGGCCGACCTCGTGCCCCGCGGGCTCACCGGCTTCACCCGCATCTACCCGACCCTCAGCGAGATCTACCGGAAGGCCACCCGATGACCACCGCCTGGCAGACCGTGGCGCTGCGCGAGATCGCCGTGCGCGCCACCGCGAAATCCTTCCTGACCAGCCTCGTCGTCACGCTGGTCCTCATTATCGGCGGCATCGCCGCCTACTCCTGGTTCTCCGACCGCGGCACCGAGACCACCGTGGCGGTCTCCTCCTCCCAGGCCCAGCAGTACGTGGAGCAGGCCGAGACGACGCTGCACGAGAGCTCGGCGCAGGACTCCCTGACCCCCGAGCGGGTCGGGAGCGATCAGGAGGCCATCGACCGCGTCGAACGGGACGAGGCGGACCTGGCCCTCATCCAGCGCGGGGATCGCTGGAGCATCATCACCCCGGACGGGTCCGCCACGCAGCACTCCCGCATCCTGACGGAGGTCGTCACCGAGGATCTGGAGGCCCGGGCGGCCGCGGAACAGGGAGTGGACCTCACGGCCCTGCGCGCCGAGGCCCGGGTGTCCCTGGAGGGCACGGAGTCCTCCCAGCAGGTGGCCGCCGGTCGGGTGCTCAGCTTCGTCTTCGCGATCCTGTTCTACCTGGCCGCGATCGTCTTCGGCATGGGCATCGCCCAGTCCATCCTCGAGGAGAAGTCCCACCGCGTCGTGGAGATCATCGCGGCCGCCGTACCCGTGCGCCAGGTGCTCATCGGCAAGCTCGCGGCCAACATCGGGCTGGCCCTGGGCCAGCTGGTCCTCTACCTGGCCGCCGGACTGCTGGCGATGAACCTCTTCGACGTCGGCCTGGAGATGGGCTGGGTGCTGCGCGGCTCGGGGTGGTTCCTGGCCTTCTTCCTCGTGGGCTTCTCGATCCTCGCGGCGCTGTGGGCGGTGGCCGGGGCGATGGCGGATCGCCCCGAGGACCTCTCCGCGACCTCCACCCCGCTGACCACGATCCTCATGGTCCTGTACTTCGCCGGGCTGTTCGCCTCCGGCACCGTGCAGACCGCGCTGTCCTGGGTGCCGCTGGCCTCCTCGGTGGTGATGCCGCTGCGCCTGGTGCAGGGCACCGCCGGGCCCGTCGAGGGTGCGGCCTCCCTGGGCCTGGGTCTGCTGGCCCTGGTGCTGATCACCGCGTGGGCCGGGCGCGTGTACCGGCGGGCGGTGCTGCGCACCGGGACCCGGCTGCGCTGGGGGCAGGTGCTCACCGGCCGGTCCTGACACCGGGGCGGGGAGAGGGCGGCTGCGCGCGGTGCTGGCCAGGACTTGACCCATCTGGCATACTTGACGGGTACTCGATGCGCGCGGACCCTCTCACCGCGTGTTCATTGTGTCCGCATCGAGCCGCCAGGCACCACCGCCCACCCCACGGCGCGTACCGCCTGCGACCGGCTCACCATGTACAGAAACAGGAGAGTCCACAACAGTGGCTACGAAGATCCGTCTGAAGCGTATGGGCAAGATCCGTGACCCCCGCTACCGCGTGGTGGTCATGGATTCCCGCACCAAGCGCGATGGCCGCGCGATCGAGGAGATCGGCATCTACCAGCCGACCGAGAACCCCTCGCTCGTGCGCATCGACTCGGAGCGCGCCCAGCACTGGCTGTCTGTCGGCGCCCAGCCGACCGAGCAGGTGCTGAAGCTTCTCAAGCTGACCGGCGACTGGGCCAAGTTCACCGGCGAGGGCTCCACCGAGTCCTCCGTCAAGCCGGTCGAGCCCAAGCCCGAGTTCACCGTCCCGGAGAAGGGCTCCGTGATCATCACCGAGGCCGTCACCCCCAAGGGTGAGCAGAAGGCCGAGGAGACCGAGACCCCGGCCGAGGAGTCCGCGGAGTAATCATGCTCGCCGACGCGCTGGAGCACCTCATCAAGGGCATCGTGGATGACCCCGAGGAGGTCGAGGTCCGCTCCCACAGCGGCCGCCGCGGCCAGACCCTCGAGGTCCGAGTGGACCCCGAGGACCTCGGCCGCGTCATCGGGCGCAACGGGCGCACCGCGAAATCCGTGCGCACCGTGATCGGCGCGCTGGCGGAGGATGAGCAGGTCAAGGTCGACATCGTCGACACCGACCGCCGCTGATCCCCGCCGTCGCCGACTCGGACCCCGCGCGCCATCGACCGCCGCGGGAGCCGACGCAGCCAAGGCCCGCGGCCGCCGCATCCCGGCGGCCGCGGGCCTTCGCCGTTCCCACATCCCTTCAGACCCCACTCCCAGGAGGACCAGTGCGCGTCCAGGCCGCCCGCATCGGCAAGCCCCACGGCATCCGCGGGGAGGTGACCGTCCAGTTGCTCACCGACGACCCCGAGACCCGCTTCGCCCGGGGGGAGGTTCTGATTCTGGACCCGGCCAGCCCGCTGGCCCCCGAAGGCACCCTCACGGTGGCCGGCGCCCGGTGGAACAAGTCCATCCTGGTGCTGCGCTTCGAGGAGGTCTCCGACCGCAACGGGGCCGAGGCCCTGCGCAACCACCACCTGCTCATCGACACCGAGGAGGCGGAGGAGACCGAGGGGTACTACGAGCACGAGCTCACGGGCCTGGCCGTGTACGCCGTGGACCCCGAGGAGTGGGACCGCGCCGGTGAGGATGCAGCGCGTGCTCGGCTGGGGGAGCCGGTCGGGACCGTCTCCGGGCTGCAGACCCTGCCGACCCAGGACCTGCTGGCCGTGACCCTCGCGGACGGCTCCGAGTCCCTGGTGCCCTTCGTGGCTGAGATTGTCCCGGAGGTGGACCTGGAGGCCGGGCGGATCATCATCACGCCCCCGCCGGGCCTGCTGAACCTGAACCGGGACGACGCCGACGCGCCGGACCGGGGCGACGACGACGCGCAGGACGGGGAGCCGCGGCCGTGAGGCACCGCTACGACGTCGTCTCCATCTTCACGGAGTACCTGGCGCCCCTGGAGCTGTCCCTGATCGGCAAGGCCCGCCGCGCCGGTCTGCTGGATCTGCGCGTGCACGACCTGCGCGAGCACACCCACGACCGACACCGCACCGTGGACGACACCCCCTACGGCGGCGGGGCCGGGATGGTCATGAAGCCCGAGCCGTGGGCCGAAGCCCTGGAGGCCATCCTCGATGAACCCGCCGATACCGCCGAACCCGCCGAGCCTGCTCAACCCGCCGAGCCTGCGCAGCCGGATCCTCGGCCGCTGCTGATCGTGCCCTCCCCGGCCGGGGAGGTCTTCACCCAGCGCACCGCCGAGGCCTGGGCGCAGGAGGAGCACCTGGTCTTCGCCTGCGGGCGCTACGAGGGCATCGACGAGCGCGTGCTGGAGTGGGCCGCCGAGCGCTTCCGCGTGCGCCCCGTGAGCATCGGGGACTACGTGCTCAACGGGGGAGAGGTCGCCGTGATGGCGATGATCGAGGCCGTGGCCCGGCTGCTGCCCGGGGTCATCGGCAACCCCGCCTCGCTGGTCGAGGAATCCCACGCGGAGGGACTGCTGGAGTACCCCGTGTACACCAAGCCGGCCGACTGGCGCGGCCGGGAGGTGCCGCAGGTGCTGCTCTCTGGCAACCACGCGCTGATCGCCCGGACCCGCCGGGACTGGCAGCTGCGCCGCACGCTGGAGCGCCGCCCCGACCTGATCGAGGCGCTGCCCCCGCAGCGCCTGGACGCGCGCGACCGGGCGGTGCTCGAGGAGGCCGCCCGCGACACTGGCGGCGAGGGCGCCGACCCGCTAGGATAGGCGATTGCGCCGTGTTCGGGCACGCCCCTGCCGCAGGGGGAAGAGCGACCTGACGGACACGGCACCGAGGCACCGATCCTGCTTCGGATACCCAGCAGCACCGCCCACCCCCGGATCCCCGGGGCGCACGGCGGCGTGAGCATCGGTCGGCGACCTGCGGCGGCGGCCGAGGAGAAGCGAACAGTCATGCAGACTCTCGATTTCATCGACAGCAAGTCCCTGCGCCAGGACATCCCGGACTTCGGTCCCGGCGACACCCTGGACGTGCACGTCAACATCGTGGAGGGCAACCGCTCCCGCGTCCAGGTGTTCCGCGGCTACGTCGTCGGGCGCCAGGGTGCCGGGGTGCGCGAGACCTTCACCGTCCGCAAGGTCTCCTTCGGCGTCGGCGTGGAGCGCACCTTCCCGGTGCACTCCCCGATCATCGACAAGATCGAGGTGCTGACCCGCGGTGACGTGCGCCGCGCCAAGCTGTACTACATGCGCGAGCGCCACGGCAAGGCCGCGCGCATCCGCGAGAAGCGCGACAACGCGTAGGGTTGTCACCCTCATCTCGGGCGGAGCCTTCCGCCCCTGAGGCCAAGCGCCGACTCCCGCTCGGGGGTCGGCGCTTGGTCGTTGCGGTCCTGGCCCTGGCGCTGACGCTGATGATCCTCGTGCGCTGCCTGCTGCTGGAGATCTTCACGGTGCCCTCCGGGTCCATGGAGGACACCCTGATGCCGGGGGATCGGATCGCGGTCTGGCGGGTGGGTCAGGACCACCCGGAGCGTGGGCAGATCATCGTCTTCGACGGCACCGGCTCCCTGGCCCCCTACCGCTCCGAGGGCGGGTGGCTGGGCCACACCCTGGAGGTCGCCGGCGCCTGGACCGGCCTGCGCATCCGCGAGGACGTGTTCGTCAAGCGCGTGATCGGCGTCGGCGGGGACACCGTGCGCTGCTGCTCCGCGGACGGGCGCCTGGAGGTCAACGGCCAGCCCCTGACCGAGCCGTACCTGCCGCCCGGGGAGAAGCCCTCCGAGCAGGAGTTCTCCGTGCGGGTTCCCGCCGGCCGGCTGTGGGTCATGGGGGATCACCGCTCCGACTCCCGGGACTCCCGGGCGCTGCTCGGGGCCCCCGGCGGGGGGATGATCCGCGAGGACCGGATCATCGGCACCCCCGTGGCCGTCGTCTGGCCGCTGCATCGTATTCACAGCCTGGACCGTTAGACTGCGGTAGCCCCATCCACCACCCGGCGGGACCCCGCCGACCCGGCCCATGAAGGAATCCCATGGCAGATCCGGCCACGCCCGCGGCCTCCCACCCCGACGACGCCGCCCCGACCCCCGCGGCCGGGCACCGCTCCCGGAGGGCTCGGCGCCGGGACCGGGAGGAGCGGCCGCAGGGGGCCTGGGGGAAGATCCGGGAGACCCTGCTGGTCATCCTCTACGCGGTGATCATCGCCTTCCTGGTCAAGACCTTCCTGCTGCGCGGCTTCTACATCCCCTCCGGCTCGATGGAGAACACCCTCGAGCTGAACGACCGCATCTTCGTCAACGTCGCCGGCAGCTGGTTCCACGACCCTTCCCGCGGGGACATCATCGTCTTCGAGGACACCCAGGGGTGGATCCCCGCCTCGCAGCAGGGCCAGGTCTCCCCGGCGCGCAAGGCGCTGTCCTTCGTCGGGGTCATGCCGGATGCCTCGGAGAACTACCTCATCAAGCGCGTCATCGGCACCGGCGGGGACCACGTGGTGTGCAAGGACGCCGATTCCGAGGTCACCGTCAACGGCAGGACCCTGGACGAATCCTCCTACCTGTACCCCGGCTCCCACCCCTGCGGGATGCCCTTCGACGTGACCGTGCCCGACGGCGAGTTCTTCGTGATGGGCGACCACCGGGACGCCTCGGCGGATTCCCGGTACCACATCGAGCAGAAGACGGAGTTCGTGAAGGCGGACGACGTCGTCGGCCGGGCCTTCGTCACCGCGTGGCCGCTGAACCGCTTCCACCTGCTGGACGACCACCACGAGGTCTTCGCCGACGTGCCGGCCCCTTCGAAGTCCTGATGCCCGACGCCGAGCACGTCCGGCCCGCGACCGGAAGGCCCCACACGGTGCGCCCCGTGGCGGCCCTGGACCTGGAGCGCAGCCTGCTGGGCCCGCGGTGCCGATCCGTGGCCGGCATGGACGAGGTGGGCCGAGGCGCCCTGGCCGGGCCGGTGGCGGTCGGAGCCGCCGTCGTGGACGCGCACACGCGGCTGACCATCCCGGACCTGACGGATTCCAAGCTGCTCTCCCCGGCCCGACGCACGTCGATGGCCGAGCAGATCGCGGCCTGGATCCCCGCGGCCGTGGGCTGCGCCTCGCCCCGGGAGATCGACCTGCTGGGCATCACCGGGGCCCTGCGCCTGGCCGGGCAGCGTGCGCTGGCCCAGCTGGGCGCGGCAGGGCACCGGCCCGACGCCGTCCTGCTGGACGGCAGCCATGACTGGCTCACCGCGCCTGCCCCGGACCTGTTCGCGGAGCCGGATCCCGTGGCGCAGGCTCTGGAGGGCGAAGACCTGCCCGCGTGGACCGGGAGGGTGAGCACCCGGGTGAAGGCGGACGTGGCCTGCGCGAGCGTGGCCGCGGCCTCCGTCTGGGCGAAGGTGCATCGGGACGCCCTGATGCTCGAGCTGGACGCAGCCCACCCCGGCTACGGGTGGGCCGGGAACAAGGGCTACGGCGCCGCGGCCCACCGGCGGGCCATCGCCGCCCTGGGCCCGACGCCGCAGCATCGGCTCAGCTGGAAGCTCGGTGCCGCCTCCGAGGCTCTCGAGGCGGCCCGGGCCGCCCGCGGCTGACCCCCACTGCCGACGTCGGGCCCTCCCTTCCAGGTCCGCGCGCTCGCAACACGCCTCTCGGCTTCGCACCTGCGCCGCCCCTTCCTCGCCCCTCCCCGCGTCGCGCCTGCGCCGCCGAACCCCTCGACCGGCGGTCCGGTCCGTGCGCCCGTGCCCGGGGACGATGGGGGACCGGTCTCCCGAACCGGTGGACGCGGCCGTGATCCGGGCTTCCCATCCACTTTCGCCGCCTCGAATCCGCGGTTTCCGGTCTGCGCCTGCCGCGCTGCGCCCACGATGGGTGCCGACGGAAAGGCAGGTGCCGACATGGACGAGCGAGCACAGACCGGGCGGTGGGGCGAGCAGATCGCCGCCGCCGTGATGATCGGACGCGGATGGGAGGTGCTGGAGCGCAACTGGCGGCCGCCCGCCGGCGCGCAGGCCGAGCGCGGCGAGCCCGCGCGCGGGGAGCTGGACCTGATCTGCCGTGCCCCGGAAGGATACGTGATCTGCGAGGTCAAGACCCGCACCACGGCAGACTGCGGGCATCCCTTCGAAGCCATCGACGAGCAGAAGATCCGCAGCCTGCGCCGGCTCACGGGGGAGTGGACCCGCGGCTGCGGGCTGCGCCCGGGGCGGGTGCGCATCGACGCGGTGGCCATCACCGGCACCCCGACGGGCTTCACCTACGAGCAGCTGGAAGGGGTGGGCTGAGATGGGTTTCGCCCGTACGCACACCGTCGCCCTGCTGGGCCTGGAGGGCCACCTGGTGGATGTGGAGGCCGACATCGGCGCCTCGCTGCCGTCCTTCGTGCTCCTGGGGCTGCCGGACGCCACGCTCATGGAGTCCCGGGAGCGGATCCGTTCGGCGGCCAAGAACAGCGGTCGCGCCCTGGCCCCGCGCCGCATCACCGTGAACCTCACCCCGGCGACCCTGCCGAAGACCGGCTCGGGTTACGACCTCGCGATCGTCATGGCCGCGGTGCAGGCCGACGGCGCCACCGAGCCCACCGGCGGGTGCGTCTACCTGGCCGAGCTGGGTCTGGACGGCTGCCTGCGTCCCGTGCCCGGGGTCTTCCCCAGCGTCGCCGCGGCGGTGGCCGCCGGACACGAGCACGTCGTGGTGGCGGAGGAGGACCTGCCGGAGGCGCAGCTGGTCCAGGGGGCCGTCGTGCACGGATTCTCCTGCCTGGCCGATGTCCTGGCCTGGGCCGGCGCCCGCACCGAGACGCTGATCCGCCCGCCGCAGCGCCCGCGCGCCGTCGCAGCGGAACCTGCCCCCGCGGCGCCCAAGGACCTGGCCGACGTCGTCGGGCAGGAGGAGGGCCGCTGGGCCCTGGAGATCGCCGCCGCCGGAGGCCACCACCTGTCCATGGTCGGGCCACCCGGATCCGGGAAGACGATGCTCGCCGAACGGCTGCCGGGCATCCTCCCGCGGCTCGGGGCCGCCGAAGCCCACGAGGTCACCGCGGTGCACTCGATCGGCCAGCGCACCGCCCCGCTGACCCGGCTGATCGAGGATCCCCCGTGGGAGGCCCCGCACCACACGGCCTCGGCCGCGGCGATCGTCGGCGGGGGCAGCGGGCTGCCGCGACCCGGTGCCGCCTCCCGGGCCCACCGCGGCGTGCTCTTCCTCGACGAGGCCCCGGAATTCCGCCGCGGAGTTCTGGACGCGCTGCGCCAGCCCCTGGAATCCGGGCTGATCACCATCGACCGGGCCCGGGCCAGCGCACAGTACCCGGCCCGCTTCCAGCTCGTGCTGGCCGCCAACCCGTGTCCCTGCGGACGCTCCCAGGAGATGGGCGGGGGACGCTGCTCCTGCGGCCCGGTGGAGCGTCGTCGCTACCTCGCCAAGCTCTCCGGGCCGCTGCTGGACCGGGTGGACCTGCACATCACGGTGCCCAAGCTCTCCTACGCCCAGATGCGCAGCCGCGGCGAGGCCGAGACCAGCGCCGCCGTGGCCGCCAGAGTCCGCCAGGCCCGCGCGATCGCCGCCGAGCGGCTGGCCGGACTCGGCCTGTCCACCAACGGCCAGCTCGGCGGCACCCACCTGCGCGGTGCGCTGCGCCTGGAACCCACCGTGCTCACCCCGCTGCAGGGCCTGTTGGACCGGGGCGAGCTGACCCTGCGCGGCTGCGACCGCGTGCAGCGCCTGGCCTGGACCATCGCGGATCTGGAGGGGCGCACCTCGCCTGCACGCCAGGACATCGACACCGCGATCAGCCTGCGGCTGACCTCCCAGCTGGCTCCCGCCTGAGCCCAGTCCCGCCGCCACGACCCGCCGACCGAACCACATCCCAGGAGACCGTCATGTCCTCTCTCGCCCCCGCTGCCGTGCGCACCGCCCGGCAGCGCCTGATGCAGATCGCCGAACCCCAGGACTCGGTGGCCATCGTGCTGGTCGCGGCCTTCGGACCGGAGCGCGCCCTGGCCATCGCCGAGGGCCGCGACCGCCCGAGCCCGGCCGAGCGGCGCGAAGCGGCCGAAGCCTGGCCCGAACACGCCCGCAGCCTCACCGAGGAGGCCCTGGAGCAGGCCGTGCGGCGGTGGCAGCCGCGGGTCGGGCTGCGCCGGGTCGAGGCCCTCGAGGAGACCCTCGCCCGCCACCACGGCGCCTGGTTCGCCTGCCCGGAGGACCCGGACTGGCCCGAGCCCTTCCTGGACCTCGGCCCGGCCCAGCCGTGGGGGCTGTGGGGACGCGGTCAGCGGGAGCGGCTGTCCCGGTGCGGGGTCGGGGAGATCGCCTTCGTCGGCTCCCGGGACGCGACGGGCTACGGCACCGCCGTCACCTCCCACCTGGCCGGAGACCTGGCGGCCGAAGGCTACGGGATCCTGTCCGGCGGGGCCTTCGGGATCGACGCCGCCGCGCACCGGGCCGCCCTGGCCACCTCCGTGCGTGATCCGGCGACGGTGTGCTTCCTGGCCTGCGGCATCGACCGCTTCTACCCCCGCCGGCACGAGGACCTGCTGCGCGAGATCGCCGACCGCGGGCTGGTGCTCACCGAGGTCCCTCCCGGGTGCTCCCCGATGCGCCACCGGTTCCTGCAGCGCAACCGGCTGATCGCGGGGCTGGCCGAGGTGATCGTGGTCGTGGAGGCCGGGTGGCGCTCCGGTGCGCTGAACACCGCCCATCACGGCCTGGAATGGGGGCGCACGGTGGCCGCGGTCCCCGGCAGCGTGTTCAGCGCCCAGTCTGCGGGCTGCCACCGGCTGCTGCAGGAGGAGCCCGTGAGCATGGTCACCAGCACCCGGGACCTGCGGGAGCTCATCGGCTCCCCGCAGCTGCCGGGCCTGGCCGGCGCGGGGCAGGGACTCCTGCCGATGCCCGGACCTGGAGCCGGTGCGGCCGGAACCGGGGCGTCTGGGTCCGAAGGCCCCGGGCTCGGCGGTGCTGCGGGAGCCGGTGCCGGTCCCGGGGAGCCGGATCCGCGGGAGGGGCTGGACGAGGTGCAGCGGCTGGTGCTGGATGCCCTGCCCGTGGCCCGCGCCGTGCCCGCAGACAGGCTGTGCGCCGTCGCCGGGCTGGCGATCCGCCAGGTGCTGCCGAGCCTGTCCGTGCTGGAGGGCCGCGGGCTGGCCCAGCGGCGCGAGGACGGCACCTGGCGGCTGCACCCGGACTCCCGTCCGGCGCAGCGTGCGGGATCGGGCACCCCGGTGGATACAGTGTGAAGGGCAGGAGGTCGCCCCGGTTCCCTCGACCCGGGGCGACGGCGCACCCATCGACCCAGGAGGTCTCTGACGTGAGCGACACCGATGCCCGAGCCCCGCTGCGCGTGCACCTGACGGCCCAGCGCCGCTCCCGGGAGATCGACGACGCCCTGACCCGCCTCGGGGCCCAGGTCTTCCACTGCCCAGCCCTGGTGGTGGTCCCGGCCGAGCGGGACGAGCAGATCGCCCGGGACACCCGAGCGATCCTCGCCGCGCGTCCCGAGGCGGTGCTGATCACCACGGGGGTGGGGCTGCGCGCCTGGCTGGCGGCCGCCGATGCGCTCGAGCTCGGGGAGCCGCTGCGCCGCCTGCTCGGTCAGACCCGCCTGCTCGCCCGCGGCGCCAAGGCCCACGGGGCCATCAGGGCCGCCGGGCTCACGGCCGACTGGGTCGCACCCGGGGAGAGCACGAGCGAGCTGATCGAACACCTCACCGTCGAGGGGCTGAGCGGACGCACCGTCGCGATCCAGCACCACGGGATGGACGACGGCCGCGACGCCCGGGACCTGCGCGAACGGGGTGCGCAGGTGCACGGGGTGGTCCTGTACCGCTATGCCCAGCCCGCGGATCCGGAGCCGGTGCTGCGCAGCGTGCGCGAAGCCGCCGACGGATCGGCCGATGCCGTGCTGTTCACCTCCGCGGGGGCCGCCGCGGCGTGGCTGAAGGCGGCCGACGCCGAGCAGCGGTGCCGCCTGGCCGAGCGCAGCGCCTCGGGGGACCTCGGCCTGTTCGCCGTCGGGGCGGTCACCGCCGCACCCCTGCGGGAGCACGGCTTCACCGTGCAGCACCCCGAGCGCTTCCGGCTGGGGGCGATGCTGCGGCAGGTCGGTACATGGGCGCAGAGTCGATCACCTCGGGAGCGGCCGTGAGCGCCCCGACGGCCGACAGGCCCGGGGAGGACCGGTCGGGAGAGCAGGAGCTGGGGGAGGCCCACGCCCGCGCCCTGGGCGAGTACGAGGAGCACCTGCGGTGGGAGCGGCATCGCAGCCCGCGCACCATCGCCGCGTATCTGGGGGATCTGGCGGACCTGATGCGCCACGCCCAGCGCCGCGGACGCGAGAGCCCGGAGCAGATCACCCTGGAGGACCTGCGGGACTGGCTGGCCGGGCACGACGGTGCCGCCCGGACCAGCTCCGCCCGTCGGGCCTCCGCGGCGCGCGGCTTCTTCCGCTGGGCGCAGCGGGAGGGGCTGGTTCCCGTCGACCCTTCCGTGCGCCTGCAGTCGCCCAAGCGCCCCCGCAGCCTGCCGCCGGTGCTCTCCGCCGCGCAGGTCGAGGCCGTCATCGCCCACCTGCGCGAGCCCGAGCGCGCCCGTTCCGACGCGGCCGATGCTGCGGCGGCCGAGTCCGGGGCGTCCGCGGGCCCCGGCAGCGAAGGATCAGAGCCTCCCGCGGCCCGCACCCGCCGGCTGCGGACGCTGGCGGTCGTGGAGGTGCTGTATTCGACCGGCGCGCGCATCGCAGAGCTGGCCGGCCTGGATCTGGGGGACATCTCCTGGGAGCGGCGCACCCTGACCCTGACCGGCAAGGGCAACCGGCAGCGCACCGTCCCCCTGGGGGCCCCGGCCGTCGCCGCCCTGCGTGCCTGGCTGGAGCAGGGCCGCCCCCGCTGGGCCGGTGCCCACCCCGAGGGGTCGGCCGCGTCGGCGGTGTTCCTCGGGCCCCGCGGCGGACGGGCGGACCCGAGGCAGCTGCGGGAGGATATCAACGCGGCCCTCACCCGAGCCACGGACACCGGGGTGACCGGCGCCCACGTCTTCCGCCACAGCGCGGCCACGCACCTGGTGGACGGCGGGGCCGACATCCGCGCGGTCCAGGAGCTGCTGGGACACGCCAGCCTGGCGACCACCCAGATCTACACCCACGTCTCGGTGCAGCGCCTGGCCGACACCTACCGCGGGGCCCACCCGCGGGCCTGAGCGCGCCGGGTCGCGGTTGGCCCATCGCTGCGGGTGGGGCACAATGGTGCCCGGGCGAGGGCCCGCAACGTCCGCCGTCGGGGCGACAGATCGTAGGGGAAGACGCATCTGTCCCGTGTCCCGAGGAGACGACGTGAACACCCCCCGCACCCACGGGGTGCTGCACATCCACGCAGCCCCCGCCTCGCTGTGCCCGCACATCCGGTGGGCCCTGGAATCCGTGGTCGGACGCACCCCGGAGCCCCAGTGGTCCCCGCAGTTCGCCCTGCCCGGACAGGTGCGCACCACCCTGGAATGGGAGGGCCCCTGCGGCACCGGTGCCCTGCTGGCCTCCGCCCTGCGTCAGCTGGGGAATCTGCGCTTCGAGATCCACGAGGAGGCCCGCCCCGGATCCGACGCCGGTCGCTGGGCCTACACCCCCGGCCTCGGCATCTTCTGGGCCATGACGGATGCCGCCGGGAACACCGTCATCACCGAGGACCGCGTGCGCTGCGCCTACGAGAGCGCCCAGGGTGATCCCCAGGCCCTGCTGCGCCAGTTCTCCCTCGCGCTGGGGGAGGCGTGGGACGAGGAGCTGGAGCCCCTGCGCGAGTGCGTCAGCGCCCCGGAGAACGTGCGCGTGCTGCACCGGGTGAGCTGACCCCGAGCCTGCTCGGCCTCAGCGGCACCGCACCACCCAGGAACGCCCCCTGCTGAGATGCTGGGTTCGTGCTGAGATGCGGGGATCGTGCTGAGATACCGCACGGCGGGACGCATCTCAGCACGAACAGCGCATCTCAGCACGAAACCCGCCTGCCGGGAACCCGCCGCGGCCCCCGGCATGGCACCCGCGGCGTGAGGAAAGCCAGAGAAGCACCCACGGGAGACGACGGCGCCCCGGCAGGATCTGTCCAGCCGGGGCGCCGTCGTGCGCGTGGGGGATGCGGGGGTCAGTTCACCGAGCGGAAGGCGGCTACCGAGTTGTGCCCGCCGAAGCCGAAGGAGTTGGAGACCGCGACGATCTCCCCGGCCGGCAGATCCCGGGCCTGGGTGACCACATCCAGGTCGATCTGCGGGTCCTGGTGCTCCAGGTTGATGGTCGCCGGGGCCTTGTGCTCGTGCACCGCCAGCACGGTCATCACGGCCTCGATCGCCCCGGCGGCGCCGAGCAGGTGCCCGGTCATGGACTTCGTGGCCGAGACCGCCATGTCATCGGTCGCGGAGCCGAAGGCCGCCCGCAGGGCCGTGGCCTCCGGGATGTCCCCCACGGGGGTGGAGGTCGCGTGCGCGTTGACGTGCTTGACGTCGGCGGCGGTGAAGTCCCCGGAGGCCATCGCCTCGCGCAGGCTGCGCGCGGCACCGAGGCCCTCGGCGTCGGGGGCGGTGATGTGGAAGGCGTCCGAGGAGACCCCGGTGCCGGCCAGCTCCGCGTAGATGCGCGCCCCGCGGGCCTTGGCGTGCTCCTCCGACTCGATGATCAGCGCTGCGGCGCCCTCGCCCATCACGAAGCCGTCCCGATCGACGTCGTAGGGGCGGGAGGCCCGCTCCGGCTCGTCGTTGCGCGTGGACAGCGCCTGCATCTTCGCGAAGGCCGCCAGCGGCAGGGGGTGGATCGCGGACTCGGTGCCGCCGGCGACCACGACGTCGGCCTTGCCGGTGCGGATCAGGTCCAGGGCCACGTGCAGGGCCTCCGTGCCGGAGGCGCACGCGGAGACGACGGTCTGCGCCGCAGCGCGGGCCTTGTGGTTCAGGGAGACGGCGGCCGCGGCCCCGTTGGGCATCAGCATCGGCACCGTCATCGGCAGCACCCGGCGGGGGCCGCGCTCGCGCAGCGTGTCCCAGCTGTCCAGCAGGGTCCACACCCCGCCGATCCCGGTCCCGAAGGACACGGCCACCCGCTCCGGATCCAGCTCCTCGCTGGCCTCGGCGTCCTCACCGGTGAACCCGGCGTCGGCCCAGGCCTGACGGGCCGAGTGCACGGCGAACTGCCCCGAGGGGTCCAGGCGCTTGGTCTCCACCCGGGAGACGTACTCGGACTCGCTGATGGGGGAGCTGACCCGCCCGGCGATGTAGACGGGCAGCTGGTGCTGCTGCACCCACTCGTCCTCCAGACAGACGACGCCGGAGACTCCCTTCAGGGCGTTGGCCCACATCTGGTGGGCGCTGGCGCCGATCGGTGAGATGGCTCCGAGACCGGTCACGACTGCTTTGCGACTCATCTGCCGAGAACTTTCTGTTACGGGGAGCCCGCGGGGCGGGCGGATGGTGCTGGCCGGGGTTCGCGGCGAGAGCGCGCGGGGCACGGCGCCGACTGGGCGCCGCACCCCACGCGGCGGCTTCGCCGCCCGCCGTCAGTTGGAGGCGTTGGCGATGAAGTCGACGGCGTCGCCGACGGTCTTGAGGTTCTTGACCTCCTCGTCCGGGATGGTCACCCCGAACTTCTCCTCCGCGTTGACGACGATGGTCATCATGGAGATGGAGTCGATGTCCAGGTCCTCGGTGAAGGACTTCTCCAGCTGGACCTCCTCGGTCTCCACACCGGTCTCCTCGTTGACGATCTCGGCCAGTCCGGCGAGGATCTCGTTCTTGTCAGCCATCGGTTCTCCTTGTCTTGCAGTCTCCCGGCGGCGCTTGGGCCGCGCGGGCCGAATGGGTTTCGCTCTGCCGGGGGCCAGTCTACCGGCCCCGGCGCCGCTCCGCTTCTTCCCCGCGGTCAGCGGCCACCCCGCGGGGGTCGGGGATCAGGGCTGCGGCAGCTGCTCCGGGGAGCTCAGGGCCGTGACCGGCACGCCCTTCATGGCGCGCCGGGCCAGCCCGGTCAGGGTGCCGGCCGGGGGCAGCTCCCACGCGGAGTCGACGCCCAGCTCCAGCAGCTTCTGCTGGCACAGGTCCCAGCGCACCGGGCGGGTCACCTGGTCCACCAGGGACTGCAGGGCCGCGGCCCCGGAGGTCACGGGCTTGCCGTCGCGGTTGGACAGCAGGGTCGAGACCGGCTCGGCGGGCTCCAGGCCGCGGGCCAGCTCCTGCAGAGGTCCCACGGCCGGGCGCATGTGGTGGGTGTGGAAGGCCCCGGCGACCTTCAGCGGGATCACGCGGGTGCGGGCCGGGGGAGCGGCCGCGAAGGCCTCCAGCTGGGCGGCGGTGCCCGCGGCGACGATCTGACCGCCGCCGTTGGCGTTGGCCGCCGTCAGTCCGGCCTCCTCGATGGCCGCGCGCACCTGCTCCTCGTCCCCGCCGAGCACCGCGGCCATCCCGGTGGGTTCGGCCGCGGCGGCCCGGGCCATGCCCTCGGCGCGGACCTTGATGAAGCGCAGCGCGTCCTCCGCGCTGAGCACGCCGGACAGCGCGGCCGCGGTGATCTCCCCGACCGAGTGCCCGGCCCAGACCAGGTCCTCGCCGGTCAGGGCCTCCTTCAGCCGCTCGCCGGCCACGATGCCCGCGGCCACGATCAGCGGCTGGGCGATCGCGGTGTCCTTGATGGTCTCCTCATCGGCCTCGGTGCCCAAGCGCACCAGGTCCAGTCCGACGACGTCGCCCAGCCCCGCCAGGCGGGTGCGCAGCGCTTCGTCGTCGAGCCACGGCGAGAGGAATCCGGGTTTCTGGGAGCCCTGTCCAGGGCAGAGTATGGCAATCACGGTCTCAGCTTTCCACGAATCGGCGCGCAGATCATGTCCGTACGGGCCGTGGGGCGCTCCGGTTTTCCCGGCCCCGCCCTGCGACCCGTGCGGAGACCCCCCGCACAGACGCCCGCGGGCCGGGTCCGGACGGGGGCCGTCGCACTGACGGTCCCGTCGGTCCCGGCCCGCGGGTAGCAGGGTCGGGCTCAGGCGGCTTCCCCGCCGGAGTTGCCGGAGACCCCGGCGGCCGGATCCAGCAGGTGGTACCGGTCGATGGCCTGACGCGGGGCGTCGGCGTCGACCTCGCCGCGGGCCGCCAGCATCTCCAGGGCGCGCACCACCATCGAGTGGGCGTCGATGTGGAAGAACCGGCGGGCCCCGGCCCGGGTGTCGGAGAAGCCGAAGCCGTCCGCACCCAGGGTCGCGAACTCGTTGGGCACGTACTGGCGGATCTGATCGGGCACGTCGGAGGTGAAGTCCGAGGAGGCCACGATCGGGCCGGTGGCGCCTTCCAGCTGGCTGGTCACGAACGGCACCCGCTGCTCCTGCTCCGGGTGCAGCATCGCCTGCTCCTCGGCCTTGCGGGCGTCCCGGCGCAGCTCGTTCCAGGAGGTCACGGACCACACGTCGGCGGAGACCTTCCAGTCCTCGGCCAGGATCCGCTGCGCCTCCAGGGCCCACGGCACCGCCACGCCGGAGGCGAGCAGCTGGGCCCGCGGCCCGTCGATCTCGGCGGGCTTGAGCAGGTAGATGCCCTTGAGGATGCCCTCCACGTCCACGTCCTCCGGCTCGGCCGGCTGCACGATCGGCTCGTTGTACACCGTGAGGTAGTACATGACGTCGTGGTCTTCGTCGCCCTCGCCGTACATGTGCTCCAGGCCGCGCTGGACGATGTGGGCGATCTCGTAGCCGTAGGCGGGGTCGTAGTGGCGCACCGCCGGGTTGGTCGAGGCCAGGATCGGGGAGTGCCCGTCCATGTGCTGCAGGCCCTCGCCGGCCAGGGTCGTGCGCCCGGCCGTCGCGCCGATGATGAACCCGCGGGAGAGCTGGTCCGCGGCGGCCCAGAAGCCGTCGCCGGTGCGCTGGAAGCCGAACATCGAGTAGAAGATGTACACCGGGATCATCGGGACGCCGTGGGTGGAGTAGGAGGAGCCGACGGCGGTGAACGCCGCGGTGGCCCCGGCCTCGTTGATGCCCACGTGCAGCAGCTGACCGTCCGTGGCCTCCTTGTAGGCCAGCATCAGCTCGCGATCCACGGACAGGTAGTTCTGGCCGTTGGGGTTGTAGATCTTCTGCGTGGGGAAGAAGGAGTCCATGCCGAAGGTGCGGGCCTCATCCGGGATGATCGGGACGATCCGCTTGCCGAACTCCTTGTCCCGCATCAGGTCCTTGAGCAGGCGCACGAAGGCCATGGTGGTGGCCGCCATCTGCTTGCCCGAGCCCTTCTTGGCCCCGGCGTAGGCCTTCTCCGGGGGCAGGGAGATGGGCCGCTGGTGTCCGTCCCGGATCGGGATGAACCCGCCGAGCTCCCTGCGCCGCTCCAGCATGTACTTGATCTCCGGGGCGTCCGGACCCGGGTGGTAGTACGGGGCGCCGTAGAGGTCCTTCTCCAGCTCCTCGTCGGAGACGGGGATGCGCAGGCGATCCCGGAAGACCTTGAGGTCCTCCAGGGTCAGCTTCTTCATCTGGTGGGTCGCGTTGCGGCCCTCGAAGTGGGTGCCCAGCCCGTAGCCCTTGATGCCCTGGGCCAGGATGACGGTGGGCCGGCCCTTGGTCTCCAGGGCCTGCTTGTAGGCCGCATAGACCTTGCGGTAGTCGTGGGCGCCGCGCTTGAGGGACCAGATCTCGTCGTCGGACATGTCCGCGACCATCTCCTTGGTCTTGGGGGAGCGCCCGAAGAAGTGCTCGCGGATGAAGCCGCCGTTCTCCGCCTTGTAGGTCTGGTAGTCCCCGTCCAGCGTCTCGTTCATGATCTTCACGAGCTCGCCGTCCTCGTCCTTCTCCAGCAGCGCGTCCCACTCGCGGCCCCAGATGACCTTGATGACGTGCCAGCCGGCGCCGCGGAAGAACGCCTCCAGCTCCTGGATGATCTTGCCGTTGCCGCGCACCGGCCCGTCCAGGCGCTGGAGGTTGCAGTTGACGACGAAGGTGAGGTTGTCCAGCTTGTCGTTGGCCGCCAGCTGCAGGGCGCCGCGCGACTCGGGCTCGTCCATTTCGCCGTCGCCGAGGAAGGCCCAGACGTGCTGCTCGGAGGTGTCCTTGATCCCGCGGTTGTGCAGGTACTTGTTGAACTGCGCCTGGTGGATCGCGTTGAGCGGGCCCAGACCCATGGACACGGTGGGGAACTGCCAGAAGTCCTGCTTGCACCGGGGGTGCGGGTAGGAGGGCATCTCGTGGCCGGGCTTGGTCTTCTCCTGCCGGAAGGCGTCCAGGTCCTCCTCGGTCAGTCGGCCCTCGAGGTAGGCGCGGGCGTAGTTGCCGGGGGAGGAGTGGCCCTGGAAGTAGACCTGGTCCCCGCCGCCGGGGTGGTCCTGGCCGCGGAAGAAGTGGTTCAGGCCCACCTCGTAGAGGGTTGCCACGCCGGCGTAGCTGGAGATGTGACCGCCCACCCCGATCTCGGGGCGCTGGGCGCGGTGGACCATGACGGCGGCGTTCCAGCGCAGCAGCGCGCGGTACCGGCGCTCGATCTCCTCATCGCCCGGGAACTCCGGCTCCTGGTCCACGGGGATGGTGTTGACGTAGTCGGTGGTGGTCACGGTGGGGACCTGAACGGACTTGGCCCCGGCCCGCTGCAGCAGGCGGCGGACGATGAACTGGGCCCGCTCGGTGCCCTGGGTCTCGACGAGCTGGTCGAAGGCCTCCATCCACTCGGATGTCTCCTCGTGGTCCTGGTCGGCCATGCCGGCGGTGAGCTGGCTGAGGATGTGGTCGTTCGTCGCTGAGGGAGCCACGGTGAACCTCTTTCACTCGGTGTCAGTGGGGAGCATGCGCCCCGTCAGAGGCCGCTCCCGGCGCGCCCTCGTCGGCGCGCCGCGTCACCTTCCATGGTGTCATATCCGGGGTGTGCGGGCCCTTCCGTGGCGAGCCCGCCGACCCATGGCGTGCGCCACGTCGGGCGGGTGCCGACACTTGATCCGACGGCGTCGACGGTGTTGGGTGGTACGTGTGACGACGCCGGCGCGCGCCATCCCCGCGACGTCGGCCGTCGCCCGCGGCGAGCATCGGCCCCGCGGCGATCCCCAGACCCCTCAGGAGGAAGAACCAGTGAGCGAGACCACGACCGCCGAGGACCGCTCGGCAGTCCTGCTCGGTTTCAAGGAGGGCGACCTCATCCAGGAGTTCGGCTACGACGAGGACGTGGACTTCGCCCTGCGCGAGGACATCGAGGACCTCACGGGCGAGGAGCTGCTGGACGAGGACGCCCAGGAGGTCGCTGACGCGGTGCTGTTCTGGTGGCGCGCCGGGGACGGGGACCTCGTGGATGCGCTGGTGGACTCCCTGACCACCCTCGACGACGGCGGCGTCGTCTGGGTGCTCACCCCGAAGGCGGGGCGCGACGGCTACGTCTCCCCGGCCGACCTGCAGGAGGCCGCCCCCACCGCCGGGCTGCGGGTGACCACCACCGAGGCCGCCTGCCCCGAGTGGGCCGCGACCCGACTGGTGGGCACCCGGTTCTGAAGGCCCTCGCGGCCGCGGCGGATTCCCCCTGCGGGCTGTGCATCCGGTACGGTGTTCCCTCGGATCGGGTGCCGGCGGCTGCGCAAGCCTCCCACCCGTTCGCCAGGGTCTTTAGCTCAGCTGGCAGAGCGACTGGTTTACACCCAGTAGGTCATCGGTTCGATCCCGGTAGGACCCACCCACGATCGCGCCGCGGGCGCGCCCGCCCGGACTGTCCGCACCCGCCGCACACCGCGTAGGCTGGGGTGCATGGCAGAAGAGAACTCCCAGAACACCGCACGGGCGCAGATCGGCGTCACCGGACTCGCCGTGATGGGCGCCAACCTGGCCAGGAACCTCGCCCGGCACGGGTACACCGTGGCCCTGCACAACCGCACCACCGCCAAGACCGACGAGCTGCTGGCCGAGCACGGAGACGAGGGCGACTTCGTGCGCACCGAGACCCTGCAGGAGCTGGTGGACTCCCTCGAGAAGCCCCGCCGCATCCTCGTCATGGTCAAGGCCGGCGCCCCCGTGGACGCCGTCATCGAGCAGCTGACCCCGCTGCTGGATGAGGACGACATCATCATCGACGGCGGCAACTCCTACTTCAAGGACACCATCCGCCGCGAGCAGGAGTGCGCCGCGAACGGGCTGCACTTCGTCGGCGTCGGAGTCTCCGGCGGTGAGGAGGGCGCCCTGAACGGGCCCTCCATCATGCCCGGCGGCTCCCGGCAGTCCTACGAGTCCGTGGGACCCCTGCTGGAGACCATCGCCGCCAAGGCCGACGACGGCACCCCCTGCTGCGCCTGGATCGACACCGACGGGGCCGGGCACTTCGTCAAGATGGTGCACAACGGCATCGAGTACGCCGACATGCAGGTCATCGGGGAGGCCCACGACCTGCTGCGCTCCGTCGTCGGCCTGGAGCCTGCGGCCCAGGCCGAGGTCTTCCGGCAGTGGAACACCACGGACCTGAACTCCTACCTTATCGAGATCACCGCGGAGGTCCTCTCCCAGCGGGACGCCGAGACCGGTGAGGCCCTGATCGACGTCATCAAGGACGAGGCGGGGCAGAAGGGCACCGGACGCTGGACGGTGCAGTCCGCCCTGGACCTGGGCGCCCCGGTCTCCGGTATCGCCGAGTCGGTGTTCGCCCGCGCCCTGTCCTCCTCGGATGTGGAAGCCCGCCGCCAGGCCCAGGAGCATCTGTCCGCCGGGCTGATCTCCACCACGGGTGTCGCCCAGGGGGACCCGGAGTTCATCGAGGACGTGCGCCGGGCGCTGTACGCCTCCAAGCTGGTCTCCTATGCCCAGGGCCTGGACGAGCTGTCCAAGGCCGGCGCGGAGTTCGGGTGGGACCTGAAGCTGGACGTCATCGCCTCCCTGTGGCGGGCCGGGTGCATCATCCGCGCCGAGCTGCTCGGGGAGATCATGCAGGCCTACCGCGGGGAGGACGCCCCCGTGAACATGCTGCTGGCCCCGGGCTTCCGGAAGGTCATGGAGCAGCTGGTTCCCTCCTGGCGCCGCGTCGTGGCCAAGGCCACCGCGCTGGGCGTGCCGGTGCCGGTGTTCGCCTCCTCGCTGTCCTATTACGACGCGCTGCGGCGCAAGCGCCTGCCCGCCGCCCTGATCCAGGGGCAGCGGGACTTCTTCGGCGCGCACACCTACCAGCGCGTGGATCGCCCCGGCACGTTCCACACCCTGTGGTCCGGGGACCGCACCGAGATCCGCACCGACGAGGAGCAGACCGCCCCCTCGACCCCGGAGCGGGTCAACAAGGAGCCCTCCAAGTAAGTCCCAGCGTGGAACACGACGACGCCCCGCCCTTCGCACTGCGAAGGGCGGGGCGTCGTCTTCTGCGGGCGGGCACCGTACGGCCTCGGGCCGGGCTCACCCGTGCGGGGACCTCAGATCCACATGGCGGGATCGATGTAGGTGGCCGGATCCACCAGCGGCTGCTTCTTCTCCGGGGTGCGCGGACGGTGCTCCGCCGGGATCCCGGTGACGATCGAATCCGCGGGGGCGTCGTGGACCACCACGGCGTTCGCCCCGACCGCGGAGCCGGCGCCGATCGTGATCGGCCCGAGCACCTTGGCCCCGGCCCCCACGGTCGTGCCGTCCCCGATGGTCGGGTGCCGCTTGACCTTCTCCAGTGAGCGCCCACCCAGGGTCACCCCGTGGTAGAGCATCACGTCATCGCCGATCTCCGTGGTCTCCCCGATGACCACGCCCATGCCGTGGTCGATGAAGAACCGGCGGCCGATCTGCGCCCCCGGGTGGATCTCGATCCCGGTGAGGAAGCGGGAGACCTGCGAGAGGGTGCGCGCCGTGGCCTTGGTCGCGTCCCGCTGCCAGAGGCGGTGGGCGACTCGGTGCATCCAGATCGCGTGCAGCCCCGAGTAGTTGATCATGATCTCGAGGCTGCCGCGCGCGGCCGGATCGTGGGACCGGGCCGTGTCCAGGTCCTCGCGCAGGCGGGAGAGGAAGCCCACGATCAGGCGCGGATGTCTTCGTACAGGACGGTGGAGACGTAGCGCTCGCCGAAGTCGGTGACGACGGCGACGATCAGCTTGCCCTCGTTCTCGGACTTCTTGGCCTCCTCCAGTGCGGCCCACACGATGGACCCGGAGGAGATCCCGCCGAGGATGCCCTCCTTGGCGCCCAGCTCGCGGGCGACGCGCACGGAGTCCTCGAGGGTGACGTCGGCGACGGCGTCGTAGATCTCCCGGTCCAGGGTGTCCGGGACGAAGTTGGCGCCCAGGCCCTGGATCTTGTGGGGGCCGGCCTTGCCCTCGGTGAGCAGCGGGGAGTCGGAGGGCTCCACCGCGATGACCTTGACCTCGGGCTTGCGCTCCTTGAGGTACTTGCCGACGCCGGAGACGGTGCCGCCGGTGCCGACGCCGGCCACGAACACGTCCACGGCGCCGTCGGTGGCCTCCCAGATCTCCCGGCCGGTGGTCTCGTAGTGGATCTTGGGGTTGGCCTCGTTCTCGAACTGGCGGGCCAGCACGGCGTTCTCGGTGTTCTCCACGATCTCGGCGGCCTTGTCCACGGCCCCGCGCATGCCCTCCGCACCGGGGGTCAGCACGATCTTCGCGCCGTAGGCCCGCAGCATCACGCGGCGCTCGGTGGACATGGTCTCCGGCATGGTGAGGATGACGTGGTACCCGCGGGCCGCGCCGACCATGGCCAGGGCGATGCCGGTGTTCCCGGAGGTGCCCTCCACGATGGTGCCGCCGGGCTTGAGCTGCCCGGAGGCCTCCGCGGCGTCGATGATCGCCTTGCCGATGCGGTCCTTCACGGAGTTGGCGGGGTTGTAGAACTCGAGCTTGACGGCGACGTTGCCGGGCAGGTCCTTGTCCAGCTGGTTCAGCCGCACGAGCGGGGTGTCGCCGATCGCTTCGGTGACGTTGTCGAGGATCTTAGCCATGTCAGCCTTCCTGGGGTCGTGGCGCCCGGGGCCGCTGGTCGTCCCCGGCGGGGACGATTCGGGCAGCGGGCCGGGTGGGATGCGTGACCACCGTAGCCACGCGGCGTTTCCTGGCTTAAGAAACGAGCCACGGGCGGTAATATTCCCGGGCCTTCGCCAGCTTGGGGTCGATGATCGCCTGGCAGTAGCCGTTGGCGGGGTTGGTGCGCTGGAAGTCCTGGTGCACGGCCTCGGCCTCCCAGAAGGTCCCCAGTGGTTCGACGGTGGTGACGATCGGGCGGTCGTAGAGCCGCTGGGCGCGGGCGATCTGCTCCTGGAAGAACCGCTTCTCCTCCTCGTCCCGGTAGAACACCGCGGAGCGGTACTGGGTGCCGACGTCGTAGCCCTGCCGGTTCAGGCTGGTGGGGTCGTGGGTCGTGAAGAACATGTCCATGATGACGTCGGCGGGCACCTCGTCCTCGTCGAAGCGCACCCGGATGGCCTCGGCGTGCCCGGTCCGCCCGGTGCACACCTCGCGGTAGGTGGGGTGCTCGGTGGCGCCCCCGGTGTATCCGGCGATGGAGGATTCCACGCCGCGGGTCCGCTGGTAGACGGCGTCCAGGCACCAGAAGCACCCCGCCGCGAGAGTCAGTTCGCGCATGTCCTCCATCCTGGACCCGGCCGGCAGTCGGAGGACAGCGGGGTTCGCTGGCGGGGGAAGGCGGCGCCGCCCGGGCCGCGGGTTCCTCGACCGGGTCTCCTAGACTGGCGGGCATGAGCACCACCGGCACCACCGCGCACCTGTCCGACGTCGTCGCCGCCGCCCACCGGCTGTGGCCACGGGAGCTGGCCGAGTCCTGGGACGCCAGCGGCCTGGTGTGCGGGCGCCCGGACGCGCCGGTGCGGCGCATCCTCTGGGCGGTGGACCCGGTCCAGGCCGTGGCCGCCGAGGCCGTGCGCCGGGACGCGCAGCTGCTGCTGACCCACCACCCGCTGCTGCTGCGCGGGGCGCACTTCCTGCCCGCGGACACGGACAAGGGCGCGGTGGTGCACGAGCTGGTGGAGCACGGCATCGGGCTGCTGGCTTCGCACACCAACGCGGACTCCTACGACGGCGGGGTCTCGGATGCGCTGACCCGCGCCTGCGGGGTGAAGGCCGCCCGGCCCCTGGACCCGACCGACGCCGAGCGGGGCAGCACCGGCATCGGGCGCGTGGGGGAGCTGGCGGAGCCGGTGACCCTGGAGGCGCTGGCCCAGCGGCTGGCCTCGGCGATGCGCCCGACGGCCGGCGGGGTGCGGGTGGCCGGGCCCCGGGAGGGGCTGGTGCTGCGGGTCGCCGTGTGCGGAGGGGCCGGGGATTCCCTGTTCGACGCCGTGCGCGCCGTGGACGCGGACGTGTACGTGACCGCAGACCTGCGCCACCACCCGGCCTCGGAGGCGCGCGAGCGGGCCCTGCTGAGCGGGGGCCGGCCCTACCTGATCGACTGCTCGCACTTCGCCTCCGAGCAGCTGTGGCTCACCGAGGGCGCCCGGGCCCTGGAGGCGGAGCTGGCGCGGGAGGGCTTCGCGGTGCAGATGCTGCTCAGCGAGCTGAACACCGATCCGTGGGATTTCGCGGTGCGCCCCGAGCGGCACCCGGGCTCGGCCTCCACGAACGCCGAGGCTGCCCGGTACTGAGGCTGCTCCGGGGCGGTCTGGGGCGGGGGATCGGTCAGCGCTGGCCGAGATCCGGCCCGGGGCTGGGCTCGGAGTCGGTGGCCTCCCGGTTGCTGTCCGCGCCCATGCCGGGCTCGTGCTCGGTGCCCTCGGGGTCGCTGTCGGGCCCCGGGCTCACCTCGTGCTCGGTGCCCTCCGGGTCCGTGTCCGGTCCGGGGCTGGTGATCGGCTGCTCGGCGTCGTCCTCCGGGAATCGGTGCTCGGCGTCGCGGTGGTGGTGCATGGGGTCTCCTCGTCTGGCTGTGTCGTGTCTCACCTGTGAGCGTACACGGCAGGAGAAGGGAGCGGTGGACGGGTCGGCCGATGAGCCGGGTTCTGTTCCGCGCGGCGGTCACCCGCCGCACGGCGACGATCATCCATCTAGGCCGCGGATCGCTCCGCGGCTCGAGCGGCCTACCCGGATGCTCGGGCGGGCAGCCCTCGAACGCATCCTGTCTGGCCTTGCTCCGGATGGGGTTTACCCTGCGGCACCTGTCACCAGGCGCCCGGTGGTCTCTTACACCGCCTTTTCACCCTGGCCCGCCGTGACCGCTGCACGCGGCACGGCGGGTG